>NZ_JBIWFX010000007.1:0-125475 GCF_044763225.1 Kitasatospora sp. NPDC096147
GCGGTACTCCGGGTCCTCGGTGTGCTTGTCCTTGTCGAACTCGGGGGAGCCCTTGATCTGGTCCTTGGTGCGACCGATCCAGACGGTCTCCTCGGTGGCGTCGACCCGGGTGATGGTGCCGGCGGGGAGGAGGACCTCCTTGCCGAAGATCCACGGGCCGGTGTCCACCACGATGTAGGAGGAGTCGACGTCCTCGGTGTGCTTGTCGATCTTGCCGATGTGACCGTCCGTGGCCTCGACCCGGTACCCGGTCAGGTCGGTGCCCGCCACGTAGCCGCCGGCCCCCTCGTAGCCCCACAGTCCGCTGGTCATCGCTGCCTCCTCGGTGTTGCGTTCTCGCTGACGCTGGGTCGGCTACCCGGACCGCCGGAGCGCATTCGTCCTCTTTGCGCGTTCCCGTTGTCCTCCGGCCAGCGGGGGCCGGTGCGTCAACCATGAGGGTGGCCGCGGGTGTTGGCGGCGCGAGCGGGGGCAGGCGGTGGCGCACCAGACCACCCCCAGTCCAGGCCCTCGTGGCGGCGGATGGCGGCAAGGGTGCGCCCGAGCGAGCGGACGTCCCGGCTCAGCGTTCCACCGCGAGCCCGGTGCGTGCTCGCAGGCTCTCCGAACTCGGCGCCGGGAGACGCCCGGTACTCGGTGCCGTTGACCGTCACCGTCCCGCTTCTTCCGGTTGCTCGAACGCCCGCCATCATCACATGGCGGCCTGACTGGGCCGGGCGGCTCGCTTCGGCCCGGTGCGGGCCGTGTGGTATCCAGGTGTCCGCATGATCGCGCCCCGGCTTCGGGGCTGGACAGGGGGACGATCCGTGACCGCACAACCGCCGGGGCCACCGCCCGCGCCGAACCGCATTCCGCCACAGCCCGCAACCCCGCCCTCGGCTGGCCCCCACCCGCCGTCCCGGCGCCAGCTGGACCTCCAGGGCTGGGGGACGATGATCACCGCCGTGGTGGGGCTGGTGACAGCTGGCGCGGGATTCGCCGGCGGGTTCTTCACGCAGTCGCAGGTCGGCGAGGCCAGGCCGCAGCCCACCGTCACGGTGACCGTGCCCGGCCCCACGGTCACCGTGACCACTCCGGCCTCTCCGGCCGCTGCCACTGCTGCTACGGCCCCGGCCTCCGGGGCGTCGGTGAAGGCCCTGCCGTCCGGTGCCGCGCCGAGCCCTTCGGCCACTGGCCGCCCGCTTCTGTCGGCGTCGCCGGATGCGGGCAAGGGCGGTACCAAGGTCCTCGTGGCCGGCACCGGCTTCCCACCGGGTGACGCGGTGCGGGTGTCGTTCGTGGTGAAGGACTCGACGATCGGGGATCTTGAAATCCGCGATCTCCGCGACACGATGTCGGGCAGCGACGGCGCCTTCTCGGTGGAGGTTCTGATCCCGTCGGATCTGAGCTCCTTCGCGACCTACAACACCTACCTGCGGGTGAAGGGCGCCACCGGGCAGAGCGAGACGGTGTTCGACCTGACCCGCTGAACCGTTCGCGGTGTGCCGGCCAGGGGATGCGGGCGTGATCCGCAAGCGACGGCGTCGTTGAAGGGGATGCACGCCCGCATCCCCCGGCCGTTCCCGGCGCGGCCCTGACACTTCTTCGGCGCTCGGACGGTTGGACGGTGATCTGCTTCTGGCCGGTGGGGCCAAGGCGCCCATGTGCCGGTGCGTGCGCCTTCAGACCGTACTGCGGTGGTCAGGCCGACTGTCGGGTGAAGGTCCGAAGGAGACCTGAGATCATCGCCGCCGCCGACCACGAGTACCGGGCAGCCTGGGACACGCAGCGCCGGCCCGGTTCGGCCCGGTGTCCGGTCGCGGTGGCGCCGGTGAAGCTTCGGCGCCTCGGGTAGGGGCGTGGTGGGCGTCCACGGCCCGCGGCTGCCCACCACGGCCCGGGGCGACACCTCGGGGGACGGGAGAGGAGCGGAGTCATGGGAGTGTCGACCGACCACATCACCGGAACCGCCGATACAGAGGTGGACCTGCTCTGGTTCACCAGCTCGTGCCTGGACAACGTCCTGCGCCTGGCCTCCTGCGTCAGGAACGCCGAGGACTCCGGCGACACCGACGCGGCGGAGCTGTTCCGTAAGGCTCAGCACGCGAGCCGCCGGGGCGCGGAGACCGGCAAGCGCCTGCTCGCCGCCCGCCTGGCCCCCCTGGCCGAGCAACCCGGCGGCGAACGGACCCGCGAGGGGCAGCCCGAGGGCGGGTCGGAGGATTTCGCGGACGAGCGCCCGGCCGGACGCGAGGCCTGGGCGCCCGACGTGCGCGGCGAGAGCCCGCCCGAACACGAGCCCACCGACGCCGGCACGGACAGCCGGCTGCCCCAGGACCCGGAAAAGCCCTGACACAGCCTGCCACTGCCCTGCCCCCGCCGGGCTGCGCCGGGCCCGCGTCCGAAGGACCGCACCCACCAGGACAATAGGTCTCACCGGCCGTTGACCGACCGAGTGCGCGCGTGACATCTCCGCCGGGGTTGCTGGTGCGGCGCCTCAGCTGAGCGCGAAGCCGGCACTGGACGGGCCCGGCGGCGAGCAGGCCCGGAACTGCGGCTCCGGCCGCCCGGTATCAGTCGCGGGGCGGGCGGGTGGCGGTGTCGAGGTAGAAGGCGTCGATGCTCTGCACCGCCTGCTCGAACTCGGCGAGGTTGACCGGCTTGGTGACGTAGGCGTTGGCGTGGCTGCTGTAGGCGCCGTTGACGTCGTCGGGGGCGGCGGAGGTGGTGAGGACGACCACGGGGATGGTGCGCAGGTCTTCGTCGGTCTTGAGGACCCGCAGCAGGTCGCGGCCGTTCATCCGGGGCATGTTGAGGTCAAGGACGATCAGGTCGGGGCGGACCGTGCCGGGGGTGCGCAGGTGCTCGAGGGCGGCGAGGCCGTCGGTGACCTGGACGAGGTTGCGGGCGCCGCGCTCGGTGAGGGCCTCCTCGATGAGGATGGCGTCGGCCGCGTCGTCCTCGACGAGCAGGACGTCGAAGGCGCGGTCGGGGCTGGTCATGGTCAAGGTCTCCGTGGGTGCTTCATCGGAATGGTCGAAGATGCCCGGCCAGCGCAGCCGGGCGCCCTGGCGGGTGAGCCCGCAGGCCGAGCCGAGCTGCGGATAGCCGGCCCCGGCGCGCGCGGCGGTGACCGCGGCCTGGCGCTGGAGGCGCTCGGCGGCCCGCTGGACCTGGTCCAGCATGTGAAGCGCGCTCAGCGCCGGCGCCATGCCGCCAGCGCCAAGGGACGCGGGCTCCTCCAGGAGTTGCAGCACGAGGCGCTGCGCGAGGCGGGCCACCGCCGCTTCCGCGACGGCGGCCGTCTCCTCCGGAGTGGAGCGGAGCACGAAGTTCTTACCGGGCATGACCGGTACCTTAGGCCGCGATCCGACCCTCGACAACACCGCTTGTCGCGATGGCTCTACAGTATGCGCTGGCCTCCCCGCCGGGACGGCCGCCACCTGGAGAGGCACACGATGCACGACGACCGCAGGCCGCCGCGTACGCGGTCCCTGTCCACCTGGACGACCAGGCGCTGGCTGCGCGTCGGCGTCGCCCTGGCCCTGACCGTCCTGGCCGCGCTCGGCCTCACCGGGGCGTGGGTGCTCCAGCGGACCGAGGACATCAGCGTCGAGCTGGTGGACACCCGCTCACCCGCGCTGACGTCCTCGTTCCGCCTGGAAGCGGCGATGCTCAACCAGGAGACCGGCATCCGTGGCTACGGGCTGACCGGCAACCCCGACTTCCTGCAGCCCTACCGGCAGGGGACGGCCGACCAGGCCACCTACGTCAACCGGCTCACCGAACTGCTTCCCGACGACCAGGACGCCCTCGGCGACCTGGACCGCGTCAAGTCGGCCATCGCCGCCTGGCAGGAGAAGGTCGCCCGCCCGATCGCCGCCGAACCCCCCGGCGCCCCCAGCCCGCTGGCCACCAGTCTGTCGGCCGACGGCAAGACCTCCTTCGACGCGCTGCGCGCCGCGATGACCGCCCAGCAGGACCGCCTGCGCACCGACCGCACCGCCTCCCGGGACGCCCTGACCTCCACCTTCGACCTGCGCAACTGGATCTTCACCGCCATCGCCGCCGTCATCGCCCTGCTCACCGTTCTCGTCTTCGAGGGGCTGCGCCGGGGCATCAACCAGCCCCTGGAGCAGCTGGGTTCGGATGCGCGCCGGATCACCAGGGGCGACTTCGAGCACCCCATCGCCCAGACCGGGCCGGCCGACCTGCGACACCTGAGCGCCGACGTCGACTCGATGCGGCGGCGCCTGGTGCGCGAGCTCGCCTTCACCGAGGAGGCGAGGATGCGCCTGGACGCCCAGGCCGCCGACCTCCAACGCTCCAACACCGAGCTGGAGCAGTTCGCCTACGTCGCCTCGCACGACCTCCAGGAGCCGCTGCGCAAGGTCTCCAGCTTCACCCAGCTGCTCCAGCGCCGCTACGGCGGGCACCTGGACGCCCGGGCCGACCAGTACATCGACTTCGCCGTGGACGGCGCCAACCGGATGCAGACGCTGATCAACGACCTGCTGGACTTCTCCCGGGTCGGCCGGGTCCTGCACACCACCGACGAGGTCGACCTGGAGGAGACCCTGGAGCAGACCCTGGACGCGCTCAGCGTCAGCGTCCAGGAGGCGGGCGCCGACATCACCCACGACCCGCTGCCGGCCCTGGTCGCGGACTCCACCCAGATGGGCATGCTGTTCCAGAACCTGATCGGCAACGCGGTGAAGTTCCACCGCCCTGGCCAGCAGCCCCACATCCACATCACCGCCGAACGCGAAGGTGTGCTGTGGCGCTTCACCGTCACCGACGACGGCATCGGCATCGCCCCCGAGTTCGCCGACAAGGTCTTCGTCATCTTCCAGCGCCTGCACACCAAGGACGCGTTCAGCGGCAGCGGCATCGGCCTGGCCATGTGCCGCAAGATCGTCGAATTCCACGGCGGCACCATCACCGTCGACCCCGAGTACCGTGACGGCACCCGCATCGTCTTCACCCTCGTCGCCGAACCGCAGCACACCCCCGGCGCTGCCGCCCTGCCCGAGGCCGTCCGCGCCGGATCCGAAGCGGAGCAGCAAACGCCATGAACGGCATCACCGCGCCCGGCCCCGCCCCGGCGGACGAGCTGTACCGGGTCCTGCTGATCGAGGACGACGACGCCGACGCCATGCTGGTGGAGGAGCTGCTGCTCGACACCGGCCTGCGCTTCGAGCTCACCGTCGCCACCACCATGGCCCAGGCCCGCACCACCCTGGCCGTCCAGCCGATCGACTGCGTGCTGCTGGACCTGCACCTGCCGGATGCGGCAGGCACCGCTGCCGTCACCGCAGTGCGTGAACTCGCGCCCGGCCACGCGGTGATCGTGCTGACCGGCCTCGCCGAGGCCCGGGCCGGCACCGAGGCGATGGCCGCCGGCGCCCAGGACTACCTGGTCAAGGGCAAGGTGGAGCCCGACCTGCTGCGCCGTACCCTGCGCTACGCGGTGTACCGCAGCCGCACCGAACGGCTCGCGATGGAGGCGCAGTCGGTCCGGCTGCGGGCGGAGGAGAACGCCCGGCTGGAGCGCGGCCTGCTGCCGCCGCCGATCCTCGGAACCTCGACCGTGCAGGTCACCAGCCGGTACCTGCCCGGTGTCGCGATGGCCCTGCTCGGCGGCGACTTCCTCGACGTCGTCGTCGGTGACGACGGCCTGCTGCACGCGGTCGTCGGCGACGTCAGCGGCCACGGCCGCGACGCCGCCGCCCTCGGCGTCCTGCTGCGGGCATCCTGGCGCGCGCTGGTTCTCGGCGGACACCACGGGGAGGACCTGCTGCACCTGATGGAGCGGGTGCTGGTCGCCGAACGCGGCAGCGACTCCCACTTCGCCACCGTCACCCTGCTCACCCTCGACCAGGACAAGGGCACCGCCACCGTGTTCCTGGCAGGCCACCACGAGCCTCTGCTCACCAGCCAGGGCGGCACCACTGAGGTGCGCGCCGCCCACGGCATCGCGCTCGGCATCCTGCCGGGCCTGCGGAACTGGCCGAGCACCACCGTCCCGCTCCCGGCGGCCGGCGCACTGACCCTCTACACCGACGGCCTCACCGAAGGCCACAACGGCACCACCGGCGAGCGCCTCGGCGTCGAAGGACTGCTCAACCTGATCAACACCGCCGCCCCGGCCGACGCGGCCACCCACGTCGACCTGCTCATCAAGCAGACCCAGGCCCTGAACGCCGGGCGGCACACCGACGACCTCGCCGTCCTCCACCTCCAGTGGAGTCTGCCGTAAGGCGGAGAGTGTGCCCAGGCCACTCGCCGCTGCGGGACGGGCAGGGCTGGTCTACGAGTGCGGGCTCGTCGCCGCCAGGGACGGCAACGCCGCCCTGCCCCGGCTCGGCCGAGCCCGGGCGCCCGACCGAACCCGACCCGACCCGATGCGGAGCCGGGGCTGCCGCCCAGACCGTCATCGTCGCAGTTCTCGACGCCCTCGGTCACCGAGGCCCGGCCCTGGCGGAGATCAAGGAGATCACGGGCAGACCACGCCTCCCTGGCCGGCGCAGCAGGGCGGGGCCGTGTCTGCTGTCCGGGGCCGGTGCTGTGGGTCGGGCTTCGCGTGGCGCGTCGGTCCGTGCGTAGCGTCGAAGGATGCGGTTCGGTGAGCGGCCCACCGCTTCGGCCGGATCGTGCGAGGTTCGGGCGGAGGTGGTTTCTGTGGTGCAGCAGGTGCTGGTGGTGCGTTCGGAGCTGACGATGACCGATCCCGAGGCCGCGTACGAGTTCATCCGCAGCACCTACGTCGATCTCCGTGTACGTGCTGCCGGCGCCCGGCAGGGCAGTACCGGATGTCGGTGCGCAGCCTCGCCAGCGGGGCGTTCTCGATCAACGACATCCACTATCCGATCCGGGTGGAGATGGACACCGCCCAGTTCGCGCTGATTCCGTTCGTCTACCTGCGCACGGGGCGGCTGAAGGCGGCGGCGGGCCGGGAGGAGCACCGGTGGCTTCCGGGCGGCTGGGGGAGCTACCGGCCGGGTGATCCACTGGACTTCGACATGGACTGCCCGGACGTGCGGGTGGTGGCGCTGCCTCCGGAAGTGCTGGTGCGGGCAGCGGCCACGCTCGACGGCGACGGTGGGCCGCTGCGGTTCACCGGGTGGGCGCCGGTGTCGGCGTTCCGGTTCCGGCTGTGGCACGAGACGGTGGAGCTGGCCTACCGTCAGCTCGCCGCGCAGGACAGCGCGTTGGAGGAGCTGCTGGTGCGCGAGCGGATGCTCGACCTGCCGGCCGCCGCAGCGCTGGCCGCCTTCCCGAACTCCACCATGGCCCACGTCTACGAGCCGGGGCCGGGCCGGGGCGACGGCGAGGGTGAGGGCGGCGGCGGTGAGCGCGCACAGCGCGGTGATCTTGTTCATGACGACGACGTAACCAGGCGACTTGCCCGGTGGCGACGGCCGCTGTGCCAGGTTGCCCAGCCCACGCCGCTTCACCCCCGGCGGCCGTGGGCTGGGCCACCTGGGGCGGGAGTGCCGGGCACGGCCCACTACAGCCCCGTCCAGTCGACCGGTAGCCTGCCTTCGCCCGAGAGCAGGTGCCACATCGCGGCCCGTCACGCCGGGACCGGTGGCGACCACGGCACGACAGGCCGCGGCGAGTGGGTGGGGCAGGGCGCGGTGTTGACCCACCCGGTGATGCCTTCGCTGACATCGCCCTGGGGCTGGCGCTGGAGAACCTCGGCCGTTCTGGTGGTGTGGATCCGGTCGTCGGTCGAGGACTTGTGGAGCCGGGGCAGGGCGATCCGGCCGAGGAGATCGAGCACCAACGGCAGAGCGTGCGGCCACGCGGGGGGCTACTGGGTCACCGGGAGGGCCGTTTGGTGGCGAAGGTCCAGCGGTTGGCGGCCAGCGGGTCGTCGTGGACCGGGCGGGGCGCGCGCGGGTGGTCGGGCAGGTGGTCGAACGGGGTGGTCACCGTGACGTGCCAGCGGCGCTGCTCCAGGTCGGTCGCGGTGTCGGGTCTGGGCCCGGGGGCGAAGAGGGTGAGGAGGTCGATGCCGATCCGCTCGCGGGCCGCGCGGTAGGTCGTGCCGGAGCGGACGGCGGTGCTCTCGATGGCGAGTTTGACCTCGTAGGCGAGGGTGCTGCCGGGGGCGCTCAGGGTGTCGACGGCTGCGATCAGCCGTTGCTCGGCGGCGCCCGGCAGGTACAGCAGCAGTCCCTCGGCGAGCCAGGCGGTGGGCTGGGCCCGGTCGTGGCCGGCCGCGCTCAGGGCGGCGGGCCAGTCCTCCCGGAGGTCGGTGGCGACGGTGCGCCGGCGCGCGGCCGGTTCGGCGCCGAGGCCGTCCAGGACCCGTTGTTTGAAGGCGAGCACCTCGGGGCGGTCCAGTTCCCACACCGTCGTCCCGGCGGGCCACTCCAGCCGGTGGGCGCGGGAGTCCAGCCCCGCTCCGAGGAGCACCACCTGGCGGATGCCGGACCGGGGCGCGGCCAGGAGGTGCTCGTCCAGGATCCGGGTGCGCAGGGCGAAGTAGCCGGCCAGGCGGCCCCAGAGCGGGTCGTCGGGGTCCACCCGGGCGGGGTGCGCCGGCCAGTCGGCGCACCCCGGTTCGGCCTGGACGAAGTGTTCGGCGTAGGGGTCGCGGGCGAGGGCGTCGGGGCGGTGGGTCTCGATGGCGCGGGCGGCGGCGGTCAGCAGTGCGGTGCGGCCGATCGCGGTGGTGACTCCCGGAGAGTGGGCGGCCTGGGTGCTCACCTGCCGCCTCCGGCCGCGATAGGCGTCAACTGGGCTGCGGTGAAGTCGAGTTGGTCGAGGTCGGTGACGCGGGCGCCGTAGACCCGGGCCATGAAGCCCAGGATGTCGTCGTCGCTCAGGTGCAGGGCCGCCGTGCAGTCCCGCAGCACGGTGAGGTGGAAGCCGCGCTGGAAGGCGGTACGGGCGGTGGAGTCCACGCAGACGTCGGTGAAGAGCCCGGCCAGGACGAGGTGCTCGATGCCCCGGCGGCGCAGGTGGGGCTCGAACTCCGGGTCGAGGAAGGCGTCGAAGCAGGCGAGCTTGGTGAAGACCGCTTCGCCGGGCAGGGGGCGTACCGCGTGGAAGTCCGCCCCGGGGGTGCCCTCGACGCACTTGGGCTGCTTGCCGAGTGCGGCGTCCCGACGGCGCCAGGCCGGCCCTTGGTGGGCCGGGTCGCCGAGGAAGCGGACGAAGGTGACCTCGGTGCCGGCGCGGCGGGCGGCGTCCACTGCGCGGGCGCAGCGTTCGGCGGTCGTAGCGAGGCGGGCCGGGTCGCCGGGGTAGCGGGCCGCTGCCACCGGTCCGGCACAGAAGTCGTTCTGGAGGTCGATGACGACCAGTGCCGTGCGGTCCGGCTGTTCCCGGGCGTCGGCGGTCTGGTGCGGTCCGGAGTGCGGGCTCATCGCGCTCACCTCGGCAGCGCGGTGGCGACCGGCGCCGGGCCGGCGGGAGCGGGCACGGCCGGCCCCGGGGGGCGGTCGAGTTCGGACAGCAGTGTGTCCAGCACCTGGGTGGTGGAGGCCGTGCCGCCGAAGTCCGGGGTGCGGACCCCGCGGGCGTGGACGGCGGCGAGCGCGGTTTCGACGACGGTGCTCGCTCCCGGGCACCGCGCGTGCTGCTCGGCGATCCGGGCGGCGGCACGGATGGTGGCGACGGGGTTGACCAGATCGCGACCGGCGAGGTCGTCGGCGGAGCCGTGCACGGTCTGGTACTCCGTCAGGCCGTGCAGGTCCGGGTGGAGGTAGGTGTTCTCGGTGAAACGGCGCTCCTGTTGCTCGAAGCCGAAGCGGTCGAGCAGCACCACGTGCATGATGTCGGCCCACTCGTTGCCCGCCACCAGCACGGTGCGGTCCCGCAGTCCGTGGGCGATCAGGTTCCGGTTGACCGTGTCGGGCTGGTAGAGCGTGATCTCGACGCCGAGCTCGTCCGCGAGGCCGGCCGTCCAGTTGTCGAGCGCGCCGTCCAGCAGGTGGTGCTTGTAGGCCATCACCACCGTCGCCGGGCCGCTGTCGGGCCATGCCCGGCGGGCTCGCAGGACCGCGTGCCGGACGACCTGCCGGGTGACGGCACGGCTGAACTCGGTGGTGCGCACCACCCGGTCCAGGGTGTGCAGGTTGGCTCCGGTGTAGAAGCCCTGTGCCTGGTCGCGGACGAGCAGCAGCCTGGCTCCGTCCGCGTGCAGTTCCTCGACCTTGACGGCGGCCAGGTGCTCGCGGACCAGGTAGAGCGACTGGGCGTTCACGGCGGTGCGGAAGACGGCCTGGGTGCCGGCGGCGGCCTGCTCACGGCAGAACGTCTCGTAGTGGGCGGCGTCCTGCTGGGTCAGGCGGGCGGCCCGTTCGGTGTCGTCGGTCTCGGCGCGCAGCGAGGCGTAGGAGTGGTAGGTCCGGGGGGAGCGCAGGATGTCGACGTGGACGCCGTGCTGTCGTGCGATCCGGTGTAAGACGCGCTCGAAGACGGTGGCGAGTTCGGCGCCGGTGCCCCGGCCGACGGCCAGGGCGATACGGGCTGTGTCCATGCGGGGTGTCCTTCGGATAGGGCCGGCGGGGCCGGCCCAGGCAGTGGGCCGGCCCGGTGGCGGTCAGGCCTGGAGGGTGACCAGTCGGTCGCCGGGGATGCCGGTCTTGTCGGGCGCGTAGTAGTCGCGGATGGCGTCGGCCCAGGTGGTGACCGGGATCCGGTCGGCCCCGCCCTGCGCCAAGGCGTCGAAGAGCGCGTCGGTGTTCGCCGGATCGAAGCCGATCGCGGTCATCAGCGCGAGGAAGCGGGGCCGCTCGATCAGGCCGTCGCCGTCCGGATCGCCGAGCGTGGCGAGGGCGTCGGCGAACGCCGAGGCCGTCGGGGCGAAACGCTCCGCGTCCAGGACGAAGCCTTCGAACTCCGCAGGGCTGATCACCCCGTCGCCATCGGTGTCCAGCGCATCTGCCAGGACCTGCCAGTAAGCGCTCAGGCTGTCGGCCAGCGCCTGCCGCTCCTCATCGGCAGAGTCACCGGCCACCGCCGACACCCGCCGTGTCATCAGGTCGAAGTCCTGGACGTCCAGCACCCCGTTCCCATTGACGTCGAACACCTTGAACACCAGCGCCGCGCGCTGGATCGCCTCGTCTCCCACCGCTCCGTCCTTCCCTGAGCTATCTGCCTCCGGCCGGGAAGTCCCCGGACCGGCCACGGTCCGGGCGCTCCACGCGGCCCGGACCGGCTTCCCACCCTCGTGGCCCCTGCGGCAGGATCGGCGCGTTCCGGAGGATCTTCACCCGGGCGAGTGAAGTGATGCGATGAGACGACATGGGGCCGAGTGACATCACGTCGATGCGGCATCCCGAAGAGCGCACGTACGGGCGATCTGAAAGTGCCCGGCCACGGCGATTCACCCGCCAGGAGCTGCCCGCCGCCCCACAGGGGTGACCACCGGACCGAACGGCTCGTTGTGGCAGACATGACCAGAGGGCCTCGGCGAACCGTTGCTCCTGCTGGACGCCACCCCTGCCGTCCGCCTCCGGTCAGCGCCGGGCGCTCACCGGTGCGCGAACGAAGGGGCTCCGGACGGGCATTGGCCGCGTCCGCCTGCCCAAGTACCGTCAGCTCAGTGGACCCGGGTGCTCACTCCTTCGGCGTCGGGCTCGGGACGGATCCGGTTCCGACGGGGGCCAGGTAGTGGACTGGGTGGGCATGCAGTCGGGCGCCGGGCTCTGCATCAGACCGGCCTCAAGGTGGCGGAAGCCCTCCTGCGGGTCGGTCTTGGCGAGCGGCAGGTAGATGTGGAGGATCAGATCGGCGCGGATCACGCCGGGACGGATGGCAAGGACCTCCCGGTGGCCTCCCGAGCCCGTCGCCGGGCGTATGTCCCAGCCGTAGGCCGCCAGCCGGTCATGCTCGGCCTTGGCCGAGGTCTCCGGTGCGAAGGCGGGCAGAGCCGGGAGAGGGGCATCGCATCCGGGTTCGCCGGCGTAGACGCGGCTTCGGACGCCGACGCGGCCTGGCGTGTCTTTCGGCGCCGGGAATGTCCCGCACAGGCTGGTCGCGGGTGCGCGACCAGCCTGTGCGGGTCAGAGCGCGATGTCCGGGTGCAGTCGTGCGACGGTCCACACCCGCCGGCGGTGGACAGCCACGGTGGTCAGTGCCAGGAACGCGACTCCGAAGGCGAGCAGCACCACGCCGTCGCGCAGCAGGTGGGCCGACTGTCCGCCGGAGACGGTGACCCGTAGGCCGTCGATCAGATACGTCATCGGGAGCAGCGGATGGATCGCCTTGAAGAACGCCGGGGCGGTGGACACCGGGTAGAGGCCGCCGGCTGCGGTGAGCTGGAGGATCAGCAGCACCAGGGAGAGGACGTCGCCGGCCACTCCGAGCCAGGTCCGCAGGAAGTGGTCGACGGCGACGAAGGAGGCGGCGCCCAGGACCAGGAGGCCGACGGTGGCCCATGGATGCGCCGCGTGCAGGCCGAGGGCCAGGTCCACCACCGCGTAGAGGACGGTGGCGGCCACCGCGCCGAGCAGGGCGGCCGGGAGCCAGCCTGCGGCGGCGATGTTCCACGAGCGGGCCCGGCCGGCCAGCGCCCGCAGGTTGACCGGCCGCAGCAGCAGGTAGGCGAACAGCCCGAACACCCACAGCGCGATGCCGAAGAAGAACGGTGCCATCCCGCGTCCGTACACGCCGGCGGGGTGCAGGTTGGTGCGGTCGATGCGGGCCGGGGTGCCCAGCACCCGGGCGGCGTCGGCGGTCTGCTGGTCCGTCAGGTCGGGGATGCGGTGCAGCCCGTTGTCGACGGTGTCGGCGAGCCGGGTGGCACCGTCGTGTGCCTGGTCGGCGGCGGAGGCTGCTGTACCGGTCGCCGAGCGGAGCGAGTCCAGGCCGCCGGCCACGGTCGCGGTGCCTGCCGCCACATCGGATGTCCCCGAGTCCAGGAGCCGCAGCGGTGCGTTCAGCGCTGAGGCGTCGCGGCGCACCGCCTCGGCGGTGCGCTCCAGCTCCCGGGCCGAGGCCAGCTGGCGCTGGGCAGCGGTGTCGGCGGCCCCCGCGCGCTCGTCGATCCCGGCAGTAGTGGCATCCACCTGCTCGGCGTCCCGCAGGGCTCGCGCGAACAGCGGGTCCTGATTCAACTCGGAGTGGGAGGAGACAAGTTGGCGCAGGTCGGCGAGGGTGGCGGCCGTGCCCTGGCGGACCTGCGAGGTGCCGGTGTGCACGGCGCTGACGCCTTCGGCGGCCACCGAGGCGGCGGTCACCAGCTGGGCGGCGGCCTGCGGCAGTCGGTCGGCCGCCGCGCGGTTGAGGGTCTCGGCGGCCCGGTCGACCTGTCCGACGGCTTGGCTGATCTGCTCCGCCCCGGCCGCGATCCGCGCGCTGCCGTCGTGCGCCCCGCTCGCGGCGTCGGCGAGCGCCGCAGCGCCCTGGCGTGCGGTGGTGGTGGCACCGACCAGCTGGTGCGCGCCCTCCGACGCCGCCTTCAACTCCTGCCGGAAGTCGGCGAGTTCGCCGTAGATGGCGCGCACGTACGCCTCATGCACCGCCGAATCGACCTGGGACTGCAGCTTCGACTGGACCACCTCCGTCATCATGCCGGCGATGTAGTTGTTCGCATCGTCGAGCCGCAGCAGGACGCCGCTCTGCTGCGGGTGGGTGTCGGTCGCGGTGGCCAGCCTGCCGCTGAAGTCCGGCGGGATCTCGACCGTGAACGCGTACCGGCCGCTGCGCAGCCCGGCGTCGGCCGTGGCGGGGTCGACGAACTGCCAGCCGAAGGTGCCCGACGCCTTGAGCTGCTCCACCAACTGCGCGCCGGCGTCCACTGGCCGGCCCTCGGCGGCCACGGCGGGCTGGTCGAGGTTCACCACGGCGACCGGGATCCGGGCGGTCTTGCCGTACGGGTCCCAGTTGGCCCACAGGTACATGGCGCCGTAGAGCAGGGGGATCAGGCACAGCAGGAGCGGCACCAGCCGCCGCAGCGGGCCGCGGAAGCGGCGCAGTTCGAGCAGGGCGAGCCGGAGGGCGGTCACGCGGTCACCTCGCGGGCGGGGGTGGCGTGGGCCGCGCGGCCGACGGGCAGCCCGGTCGAGCGGTGCGGCAGGGCGAGCAGGACGGCGCCTTCGGGCAGAGGCACGGGGGGCTGGGCGGCGGTGCTCAGGACGGTGCGGCCGGTGGCCGTCACCGCGGCCAGTGCCTGCCAGGCCTGGTCGCGGTCATGGCCGGTGAAGTCCCGGTCGACCGCGTCGACGGCGAGCACCGGCGGACCGGCCGCGAGCGCAAGGGCCAGGTCGAGCAGCAGGGCGTCGAGTGGTGGGAGGTCCTCGATCAGCGTTGCCGCGCGCAGGTGCAGGCCGAGTGGGCGGGCGGCCTCGACGACCGCGCGCCGGGTGACGCCCGGTTCCAGCCAGCAGCGTTCGGCTATCAACTCCCTGACCCGCAAACGGCCTTCGGCGGCGACGGCGCCGTCCGCCCGGGCGACCGCGACCAACTGTCGCACCCGCCCGGCGGCTGCCCCCGAAGCCCGGTGCCGTCCGACCCGCACCGTGCCCGTGTGCAGCCGCATCCGTCCGGACAGCGCCAGCAGTGCACTGGTGCGCCCCGATCCGGCGGGCCCGTGCACGACGAGCAGGCCGCCGGCCGGGACGTTCACGTCCACGTTCTCGAACACCGGCCCGCGCGGGCCGTGCACACTGATTCCCCGAGCCGTCACGGCTTCCCCAAGCACAGTCACTACTCACGGGTAACCGCAATCGGCCCGAACATGCGCCCCTCCGGCCCGCATGTTCGCGTCAAGACTGCGAGCGACCGCTCACGCCCCCTGACCCCCTCACGGCCGGACCGCGAGCACCGTCCCGCCCGCGAGGAGCCGGAACAAGCAAGGGGCGGCTTGACGGGCGGTCAGTTGCCGTGCGGCGAGGCCCGGACCATGTCGCCCAGCAGGGCGCCGGGCCGGAGTCCCTCGCAGGCTCCGGCGAGGGTCACGCGCTTGTAGGTGAGCAGGTGGGCGAGGATGAGGCTCTCGGACTGGCGGATCAGGACGTAACGGGGCCCGGCCGGGCCGTGCGGGCCAGTGTCGTGGGCGGAGCCGGGTCCGAAGTAGGCGTACAGGCGGCGCAGTTCGCGCTCCCGGTCGCGAGTGAACGCGGTCAGTGCCTCGGTGTAGCCGGGTTCGGTGACCAGCCACCGCACCGCGTAGAGGACGAGGCCGGTGAGCTCCCCGTTCAAGGTCCGCTCGCCGACCAGGCCGTGGAACAGCTCCTCCATCACGGCGTTGGCGTCGCGCAGCTCGGGGATGGGCGAGGGCGGAGTGAAATGGATCGGCGGATTGGGTGCGGACGGAACGGTGATGCCACCGCCCCAGGCATCGCGCGCCAGGTCCGACACCTTACCCGGACCACACACCGGGAAGGCAGGCAACCCCGAGCAGGTCACGGCACACGACAGCACCCCGCGCGCCGGAAGGGACTCGATCACCTGACGCAACGTCATTGCGCCGGTAGCATCGCACTGTCCGAGGCAACCAGGGCGCGAGACGGCGGTGGAGCTACCCGTGCGACTGTGGATCAAGGTCCACGAGGACGACTGGTCGGGGTTCCACCAACCGATGGGCACGGAGTTCACCCGGGGGCTGACCCCGTGGAACGGCGGCTGGCCGGCCCTGGGCGCGGAGCCCGAGCGGAACGTCCTCGAACTCTCGGTACCCGACGCCACGCCCGTCCGTGAGCTGATCGACGCCGCCACCGCCGAAGCCCGCAACCGTGGACTCGCCGAGCCGCTCGATCCGGCCGTCCCGCCGCTCCGAGTCTGGCTGGACGACCCGGCGACCAACACCCGGCTCCCCGATCACCGGCGGCTGGACGAACTCGGCGTGGAGGACGGCGACCTGCTGTTCCTGTGCATCGAACAACCCGCTCGCGCCGCGTACAGCATGGGCGCGGCCCGTAACCCGGCGGCGCTGCTGGAGACCCTCCAGCTGGCGATGAACCTTCCGGACCTCGAGGGCGAGCCCCGGCTGTGGGGCGTCCTGCTCTACACCGACGCCGACCCGGAGCTGGCCACCTACGTCCGGACCCACTTCCACGACCTGCACGCCCTCTCCGGGCCGGCCACCCGGGTGTTCGTCATCGAGCGGTACCCGCCCTGGACCGAGGCGCGGCGGTACTGGAGACGCCGGCTGGAGCCCAGGCTCTTCCGCCGGTTCGCGGCCATGCAGTGGCTGCGCTGGCAACCGTACGACCCGGCCGGTGCCTACCAGATCGCCGCCCGGTTACGGGTGGACCCGGCCCTGCTGCCCTGCCTGGTGCTCCTGCCCACCACCGGGCCGGGCGAGCGGTCCGACCGGCGGATCATCTTCCCGGTCGAGGAGGCGACACCTCGGTACTTCCGAAACCTCTTCGGCGGGATCGCCGAGGCACTCGGGCCGAATCCACCAGACCCGCGCTCCCCCGGGCCGCTCGACACCTACGCGGAACACCAGCGACGCCTCCCGGCGGTCACCCGGGCGAGCACCGTTGCGCGGGCCCTGCACGCCGTGACCACCCCGCGCCCGGAAGCCGCACCGGACGCGTTCGCCCGCGTACTCGCCGCCGAAGCCGCCATCCGGGCACGGCTACGACCCGCCCACCCGGCCGCCACCTCACGGCCCGGCCCGCCGCACCTGCACTTCACCGACTGCCGTGTCGTCCTCACCTCAGGAGCCTCCGTGACCGAGAACTTCTACTTCCAGGGCACCAACACCACCTTCATCAACCGCCCGACGGATACCGTCGTCCGGGACTTCCAGCACACGTACGCCGGCGCCTCCGGCACCCCGGAACTCGGCCGCCTGCTCACCCTGCTGCTCACCAGCCGCGACCTGTCCGACACCGACCGGGAGACCGCGGCGCAGCTCGTCCACGAGATCGCCCGCGACCCGGCTGCCGCCGAGCCGGCCGGACCCACCCGGATGGAGCGCCTCCGGGCGATCCTCGCCTCCGCCGCCGACATCGCCCAACCCGCCCTCGCCCTCCTCGCCGCAGCAGCAACCGCCTTCGGCGGCTGAACCGCCGGCCGGACCCATCGGGCAGGAGCGGCCCCGTCATGGCCTCGCTCCGACCGTGCCGACTGCGACCGCCGCCTGGAGATGGTGTCGGGCAGGTGGGCGCTGAAGACCGGGTGCCGCCGACGGAGGGCCCCGGCCCCGCCCGGCTGCCGCAACCGCTTCTCCTGGACGGAGCGCAGCCGAGGCGACTCGTCCAGGCCGTCCAGGTCCGAGTCGAGCTCCTCCAGCAACTCGCGGCGTAGCGCGGTCACCGGGTCTTCGCCGGACTCGACCAAGCCGCCGGGCAGCGAAAGCTGCGCACCTCGAAGACCCGCGCACGCTCGGCCGCCCGGCGGGCCTACCGATCGTCCAGACTGGCACGCCTGCCACCGCAGTCCACGCGGCAATGGAGGACACGCTGCCGGCCGCCGAGCAGGCACATCTTCGAACTTCTGGCCGCCGCACCGGTGGGCGCCGCCCACTTCGGGGCCCGGTCGGGCCGGCCAGGAGCGGCGACTGAGGCAGCAGATCGGCGGCCGCCCCGGCAACCTCCCGGTCTCCGTCGGGCACGGCAGGCACCGTCCGGCCGTTCTGCCGTTCGACCGCCCGGCACCGTCCGGCCGTTCTGCCGTTCGACCGCCCGGCACCTGCGGCGCTCCGCTGACAGGTCCGTCCCCACGGCACCCGCCCAGCGCACGAAGTCCGGGGCGGGTGCCCCGCCTGGGCGCCCCGCCCCAACGAAGGAGAGGACCCCCGGTGGATAACCCCCGTCCGACGATCCGCCCGTACCGCCCCGCCGACCGCGAGGCGGTGTACGAGATCTGCGTCCGTACCGCCGAGGCCGGGGGCGACGCCACCGGCCTGTACAAGAACGAGCAGGTGCTTCCCGACAACTTCGCCGGGCCCTACCTCGAGCTCGAACCCGGCCTCGCGTACGTCCTGGACGACGGACGGGGCACTGCGGTCGGGTACGTGCTGGGGACCTCCGACACCACCCGCTTCGCCGCCGAGCTGCGCGAGCGCTGGCTGCCCCGGGTCGGTCATCTCTACCCGCCGCCGGTAGGGGATCCGGCCGACGGCGACGAGCTGATGGCCATGCTGCTGCACACCCCCGAGCGGATGATCCTGCCCGAACTGGCCGACTACCCCGCCCACCTGCACATCGACCTGCTCCCGCCGTTCCAGGGCCTCGGCTTCGGACGCCGGCTGATCGAGTGCCTGCTCGACGCCCTGCGCGAGGCCGGCGCGGGGCAGGTGCACCTCGGAATGGTGAGCGCCAACACCGGCGCCCGCGCCTTCTACGACCGCACCGGCTTCCACGTCATCCCCGTAGCCGACCCAGGACCGCTGACGTACCTGGGTCGCTCGACCGCGCGCTGACCAGGCCCCGGGCACATCGGTGCGCGCAGAGCGGATCGACGGCGGTCCGGAGCAGCCCGCTGCTGGTGGGCAGGCCGGGCGGGTCCGGGCAGCACGACCGCCACACCACGGTGTGGGGCCCTGTCGGTCGACGACCTCGCCGGCCTCCACCTTCAGTGGGCCGGCCCCAGAGAAGTCGGCCGCCCTCGATGGTTGCGGCGTGGGCACCAGGAGCGGCCTGGTACCCATGCCGCTCGTCGATCGACTGTGGTGGCGGGCCGCGCCGCCCTGCCGCCGGTCAGCTGGTGGGCGGGTCGGGGGTGCTCTTGAGGCGGCGGGCGAGGTGGGCGGTGTTGGGGGCAAGGGTGAAGCCGACGTCGTTGAGGCCGGCGGATCCGACCGCTCCGCCGAGGCTGAGGACCACGGCCCTGTTCGCGGCGCCGGTCGGCATGACGTTGACGTCGGTGTCGTTGCAGCGGCGCATCGCGGCTGCCGTTCTGATCCGAACCGTGGTCATATCGCACAGTGGCGGCCGTTCTGAGGGGCGTTCGCCGAGGTTGGCGTGTCAGGCGATGGCGCAGGGGCAGACGCCCGGTCATGAGGCTGCTGAACACTCCCGGTGTCTACCGGGCGCAGGACGACACGGACCTGCTGGTCGGGTGTCTTGGCCGCGAGAGGATCGGCTCGGGCACCGCGGTGCTCGATCTGGGAACGGGTAGCGGTGCGGTGGCGCTGGCTGCGGCCGGCACGGGGGCCCGGGTGACCGCTGTCGACGTCTCGCGGCGGGCGCTGGCTGCCGCGCGGCTCAACAGTGTGCTGAACGGGCGGTGGATCCGGCTGCGGCACGGTGATCTGCTGGAGCCGGTTCGGGGATGCCGCTTCGACCTGGTGGTCTCCAATCCGCTCTACGTGCCGGCCGCTGAGGCGGTGGTGCCGGTGCGGGGGCTCGCCCGGGCCTGGGATGCCGGTCACGACGGGCGCGCGCTGGTGGACCGGATCTGCCGTCAGGCGCCGGGTGTGCTTGGCCCGGGCGGAGTGCTGCTGATGGTGCACTCCGCACTGTGCGGGGTCGAACGGAGCCTGGACCTGCTGGAGCAGGCCGGCCTGGGCGCCGAGGTGGTGGCCCGGCATCGGATCCCGTTCGGTCCGGTGCTGACCGGGCGGGCCGCCTGGCTGGAGGACCAAGGCCTGATCGCTCCCGGTGAGCGGATGGAGGAACTGGTGGTGATCCGCGGTGTCCGGTGAAGCTGAGCGTCCTGCGGTCCGGGTCACCATGCCGGGCGAGATCGGTCCCCTCCTCGTGGAGGGGCCGGTCGAGGTCCAACTACCGGACGGCACTCTGGTGGTGAGCGAGCGTCCGGTGGTGGCCCTGTGCATGTGCCGGCGCAGCCGCCGGTACCCCTTCTGCGACACCAGCCACCGACGCCGATCCCAGCCGTCGGCCAGGCCCCCGACACCGGGCGAAGGCTCCTGAAGAGGTGAGCCCCGCCCGGGCCGCCGGACGGATCAGGCGGCCCGGCCGGGCGCGTCCGGCAACGGGGAGAGCAGCGAACTGTGCTGCGCCTGCCAGCTGCTGACGAGGTGCCGGGCGAGGCGTTCCTCCAGCAGGGACGACGCCGCGAGACCGAACGCAATGTCCGCTTCCAGGGCGGGCTCGTCGCGCACCAGGGCCTCGATCACCCCGTGGCGGACCAGCTGTTCGTGGACGGCGTCCGCTTCGACGCGCTCGCGGTAGAAGGCCGTGCCGTCCGGGCCTGCTCCGAGCCGCTCGAACGCCTCGACCAGGCGGGCGGATCCGGGGGAGGAGGTGATCTCGACACCCGCGAACTGGCCCACCAAGGCGCCCCGGTGAGCGCGGTGCAGGGCGAAGAGCGACATCAGGTTCACCACCGCCAGCGCGGGTGCGGGTACGGCGTCGAGGTAGTGCCCGTAGCCGCTCTCCAGGCCGAAGTCCACCATCATCGCGGCGTACAGAGCGGAGTGCACGCGCTCGGGACGGCCGGCTCCGTACTCGTCGTGCTCGATGGCCACCAGTGCCGCCTGGGCTGCGCCGTGCAGGCGGGGGATCACCCAGGCCTGGGGGTCGGCCTCCTTGAGGTGGTAGAGCGAGCGGTGGACGAGGTACTCCCTCGCCTGCCAGTACCGGCCTTCCTTCAGGAGGAAGTGGGAGACTCCGTCACCGTCCGCAGGTTCCACCAGAAGCGCGTCGAGCTGCTCGGCGAGCGGTGGCACGGGACCCAGCTCGGCGCGTACGGCGCTCAGGAATCGGTCCTCCAGGCGGTGACGCACCGTCAGCAGGCCGGGGTCCCACTCCCACGCTGCGGCGACGTTCGCGAAGCCCCGGTAGTGGAGCTCGTAGCAGAGGTAAAGGGTGAGGTGGAGGTCCTCGTCCCATCCGGTCGCCGCCCCGAGATCGGTGGGCACCGGTACCCCGGACAGTGGCGAGCGTTCTCGCACGAGGTCGATCACCGCCCTCGAGAGCGGCCCCCGGGGCTTGGGCAGAGAGGGTGGGGATCCTGCTGCGCTGACACCCATCGGCGGTGCTCCCTTCCACGTCGTGGTCCATCCGGCGGTCTTCGCCTACCCGGCCCCTTCCGGCCGAAGCCGGGCGGTCGGGGTCGGGCGGTCAGTGGGACCGTCAGGCGGGGCCGGGGCGCCGCGCAGCTCCAGAACGCAGCACTTCGGGCCGCCGCCGGCCTTGCCCAGTTCCGTGACGTCCACCGGGCGGGGCAGGTAGCCGCGGGCCGCGAGCTTGCCGGCCAGTGCGTGGGCGGCGGCCGGGAGGATGACGTTGCGGCCGTCGCTGATGGCGTTCATCCCGAAGACCGCCGCGTCGTCCTCGCTCGCCTCGAGGGCGTCGGGGAAGAGCCGGTGCAGGCGCCGGAGGCTGCTCGGGGAGAACGCTCCGGGCCAGTACATGACGTCGTCCGTGTCCAGGACCGCGAGAGCGGTGTCCAGGTGGTAGAAGCGCGGGTCGACCAGGGTGAGGCCGAGCACCGGGTGCCCGAGGTACTCCTGCGTCTCGGCGTTGGCGGACGGAGCGGTGCGCGGGCCGTTGCCGGCCAGGAGCACGCCGCTCGCGAGCAGGTGGTCGCCTTCGCCCTCGTTGACGCTGGCAGCGCGGCGCACCCGCCGAAAGCCCCGGTCGCGGAACCAGGCCTCGAAGCGTGCGGATTCCCCCGCGCGCTGCGGGTGGCGGAAGGTGGCCACCAGCACCTTCCCGTCGAGCACCACGGCGGCGTTCGCGGCGAACACCATGTCCGGCAGCGAGGGTGCCGGAGCGGCGACCTCGACGCGGTGGCCCACCGCGCTCAGGGTGTCCCGCAGGCTCTGCCACTGCTGGATCGCCCGGGCGCGGTCAGGGCGCCGGGCGGTGTCCATCCACGGGTTGATGGAGTACGCGACGTCGAAGTAGGACGGCGGGCACATGAGGTAGCGGCGGGTACGGGCACCGCCGGACGCTTCTTGCATGGTCGGTCCTCCTGGCGTTCCGCAGCGGAGCGGCGGGTCTGCCCGGGGCCGCGTCCGTGTCCAGGCGTCTGTCCGGTTCGCGGGAGCCGACGCATGCGAGGCCGCCCGGATCACTGCTGCCGGCCGCCACCGTCGGTGCCGGCGGTGGTGGCGGTCCCGGTCCCCGCGTTCTCCCCGAGGCCTGGGGGCACCGATCCGGGGCCCCCGAGCCCGAGGGCGACCTTGGTCCAGCCGCTCTCGCGGCGGTCGAAGGACTCGTACGCCGCGACAGCGTCCTGGACGGCCGACCAGCGGGTGGTCAGCGGTGTGGGGTCCAGGGCGCCGGTGGCCACCAGGGACACCAGGTGCGGGAGGTAGCGGCGGTGGTGGCAGTTGCCGGTCTTCAGCGTGAGGTTCTTCATGAACGCCTCGCCGATGGGGTAGTGCTCCACCTGCGGCGGATAGACACCGACCATGCCGACCGTCCCCGCCTTGGCGACGGCCCGGACGGCCCAACGGGCGGCCTGGGTGGGCGCGTTGCCGGGTATCCAGGTGCGGCCCCGCGGGGCACGGTCGGGAGCGGCCTCCTCCCGCTCCCGCTCGAACCGCTCGCGCTCGTCGTCGCCGGGGGCGGCGGGGCCGCGGTCGGGCCGTTCGGCGTCCACACCCACCGCGTCGATCACCCGGTCGACGCCGATGCCGCCGGTCAGCTCGCGGATCGCCTCCACCGGGTCCTCCGCGTTGAAGTCGATCGTCTCCGCGTGCTGGCGGCGGGCCAGCTCCAGCCGGTCGGCGACACCGTCCACCACCAGGACGCGCCCGGCCCCTTGGAGGCGGGCGCAGGCGATCGCGGCCTGGCCGACCGGGCCCGCGCCGAAGATCGCCACGGTGTCGCCGAGGCGGACCTCGGCGAGCTCGGCCCCGAACCAGGCGGTGGGGTAGATGTCGGACAGCAGGATCGCCTGCGCGTCGTCGACGGTGTCGGGCAGCGGAACCAGGCCGACGTGCGCGTACGGCACCCGCGCGTACTCGGCCTGCAGGCCGTCCAGGCCGCCGGCCGCCTCGGGGCCGCCGAAGAACGTCGTGCCGGCCAGCGGGCCGCCGGGGTTGGCCCGGTCGCACTGCGCGTGGTACCCGGCCCGGCAGTAGCTGCAGGCACCGCAGGCCACCGTGGAGGGCACCACGACCCGGTCGCCCGGGCGCAGGTTGCGCACTCCGGGGCCGACCTCCTCGACGATGCCCACGGCTTCGTGGCCCAGCACCCTGCCTTCCCGCATCCCGGGCATGGTGCCGCGCACGAAGTGCAGATCCGTACCGCAGATCGCCGACGCGGTGATCCGCACGATCGCGTCGAAGCGGTCCGAGATCTTCGGCTCGGGCACGTCCTCCAGCCCGATGTCCCCTATCGCGCGCCACACAACGGCCTTCATGTCCTCAGCCCCTCGTCGCCTGGTGAGCAGCTGCCGGTCACCCGCCGGAGCTGCCGCACGGCCACACCTGCCTGAGGGACCACCCGCTCGAAGGAGCGCTCACACTGAAGCGGGCACCTTCCGAGGGGCGGCCGCAGGGGCGGGCCGTGCGCTGCGCCTGCCCGTACGTTCGACCACGAAACGGCCACAGTGGTGCGTCCCGCCCTGTCCGAGCCCGTCCGGCGGCCATCCGCCCTGGGCCCGTCACGCGCGGGGGCGGTTGTCCGGTCGTCAGCTGCGGCTCCGCCGGCCGAGCTTCATGCCACCGAAGACCAAGGCCAGGACGAAGAGCACCGCGCCGATCACCAGCAGCCAGATCATGCCCTTCACCAGCGCGCCGACGAAGCCGAAGACCACGGCGAGCAGGACGGCGAACAAGAACAGAACCATGCCGGCCTCCAGGTGACAGGGGCACCGCTGCGCGCCGCCGGGATGCGGGTGGAGGGCCCGCCGCCTCTGCCGCGTCAGCTCGGCCGGCGGCGGGACCGTCCTCGACGCTGCCACCTGCCCGGGCGGATCGCCATCGGCCGTCCTCCGTCCGGCTGATCCGCGCCAGGGAGGGCCGAAACCCGGTCGCCACAAATGCTGCGACCCAGAGCGGAGCCGGGGACACGACAGTTCCGGCGCCCTTCGAGGGCATGCTCGGATCTGGAGGGTAGTAGACGCCGCACCAGCCCTCGGCGCCGGACACCACACCTCCAGCTCCGAGAGGGACAACGAAGAGGCCGCGATGTCCGAGCACAACGACCCGCCCCGCCGCAGGAGGCCGAATCTGCGAACGAGGACACGGGGCAGCCGGTCCGCTGGAGCGCCGAGCAGGTACTGGTCGGAGGGCGGGACGCGGCCGCGGGCTGGCAGGTGATCTGGCGGGCCGAGTCCGCGGTCGACAGTGGCGCGGGGCTGATGCAGCTCTCCAGAGCAGGCCGTACCGTGTCGGTTCTTCACCCACGATGGCGCGTTCCGCTACGCCCGCGACGAGAGCGGACCCGGTAGCGGCGAGCTGGAACAGGAGCGTGAGCAGGTTCTGAGCGTGATCGACGAGCCTGCCCCTGCCGCGGTCCCGCCAGAGGAGACTCCGGACGGCGAGAGCAGCACGACCGCCGGGATCTCCATCCCCGAGCCGCCGGAAGTCCGGACAGCGTGGGGAGCATGGCCACTCGTGCTGGTGGCCCTGATGGTGCAGTGCGTGCTCGGCTTCTTGATCGGGCGGATCTTCCGCTGGTAGCCGACCACGGCCCGCGCCCGCCTCGATCCCAGCCGGATCGGCGTGAGGCACCGTCGCGGGCGGTCTACTTCTCCGGAGGCCAGCTCTTTCCGCGAACGTCAGTGCTGTCGTCGGTGGACGGGGCGTCCTCCTGCGGTGGCGGTACACGGGCTGCCGAGGGTCACTGCGGCCCTCGGCAGCCGCCGGTGCCGGCGGGGCGTGGTCAGCGTTCATCGGGGTCGTCGGGGATCAGGTGGACGGCGGCCTCCTCGGCTCCTGCGGCGCCCCCGTCGATGCCGACATCGGCGGCCACCATGTCCTTCTCGGTGTCGGCACGCACGCCCTCGTCGGGGGCGACCAGGCGGCCTGCCCTGCGGCCTCCTGCGGCCGACGGGTCGATCGGTTCGCCGTCCCCGCCCGGCAGATCGCCGATGCCGTCGCCGGGGTCGGCCCCGACGTCCGGGACCTCTTGGGCGAGGCGCTGGTCCAGTGTCTCGCCGGCCTGCTGTTCGGCGGGCGTCAGCCCCGGCTTGCCCAGGCCCAGCGGGCGCTCGGGCGGCGAGTAGCCCTGGTCGAGCAGGTCGTCCTGGTCCGGCTCGTCCACCGCGTCGTCGAGGTCCAGCGGAGCGGCATCGGCCTGCTCCTCCATGCCGTCGGTCGGCTGGTAGACGTCGTCTCCCATGCCCGTGTCGCTCATGCTCCTACCCTTTCGGTCGTGTCCGCGCCCGGGGCGCGGCTCTGCGTCGTCACCGGTCCGCTCGGCGCCCGGCCGGTCAGTGCCCGAAGTGCGGGCGGTGCTCGCGGCGGGACGCGGCCGGCCCGACGGCCGGGCCCTGACCGTCCGCCGTCGTCGGCGGGATTTCCGGTCGTGGTGTCCTTGACGTCCCGGCTACCCCAGGACTCCACCCTCACCCCACGCGGCTGCGGACACCCGCCGGCCAACGCCGGGGGCGCGTGACCGGGCGGTCCTGTTCCGCGTCCGACAGGGCCCGCCAGGGCTGACGGCGAGGTCCCGGCTCACGGGGCCACCGGGCTCGGTCCGGCGCCGGTGCCGCCGGGCATCACCCCGCGTCGTGGGGGTATCCGAACGCCGTCATCGGCCTCTCCCGGTCCGCCGCCCTGTCTCACGTGACTGTCCACTCGCGTGTAGGCAGCACACGAGTGTCTCCCCGCACACAAGCAGCCCGAAGGAGGAACTTTGGAGCCCGCAGCGCCCGAGGACGCTCCCGTCCCCGTCCTGACTCCCACACGACGCGCCGCCGGTCCCCGCACGCGGCCACCGGCCACGGGCCGCCGGATACTCAGAGCAAAGTCGTGGTTCGGCCTCGGCTTCGCGGTCGCCCTCGGCGCGCTGCTCGCCTGGCACCTGGTCGACGCGGTCCTCCAACTCAGCTCGCTGCTCACGCTGTTGCTCCTGTCCGTGTTCATCGCTGTGAGCCTGGAGCCGCTGGTCGCCTGGCTGGAACGCTGCGGACTGCGCCGCGCCTGGTCGGTGACGGTCGTCGCCATCGGTCTGACCGGGGTGCTGGCCGGGGTGCTGGCGGTGGTCATCCCTCCGGTCAGCGAGGAGGTGAGCGCCTTCGTCGCGGCCGTCCCGGGCTGGCTCCAGCAGGTGCACGACCACCAGTCGACGCTGGGCCGGATCGAGGACCACTACCACCTGGTCGAACGGGCCAAATCGCAGTTGAGCGACGCCGGTTCGACCTCGGGAGTGTTCGGGGGAGTCCTCGGAGCGGGACGCCTCCTGGTGAGCACCGTGACAGCCGCCGTGATCGTGATCAGCGTGACCCTGTACGTGATGGCGGCCCTGCCTGCCATCAAGACGTTCTGCTACCGGTTCGTCCCCAACAGTCGACGCCCGGAGGTGGAGCGGATCACCGAGGAGATCCTCGGCCGAACCGGCCGCTACATGCTCGGCAACCTGGTGACCTCGGCCCTCGCGGGAGTGGCGACCTTCGTCTGGTGCGCGGCCACCGGCGTCCCCTACGCCGGCGCCCTCGGAGTCTTCGTGGCGGTGATGGACATGGTCCCGATGGTCGGCTCCACCATCGGCGGCATCGTGGTCAGCCTGGTCGCGCTGACCGTCTCCGTGCCCGTCGCGCTGGCGACCGCCGGCTTCTACATCGCGTTCCGACTCCTCGAGGACTACCTGATCATGCCCAGGGCGATGAAGTTCGTGGTGGACGTGCACCCGATCGTCACCGTGGTGGCCGTGTTGGTCGGCGGGGCGCTCCTCGGCCTGGTGGGAGCCTTGGTCGCGGTCCCCGCCGCGGTGGCACTCGGCCTCGTCCTCGACGAGTACGTCTTCCCTCGCACCGACCGCGCGTGACCCCCGCAGCACACCTCGTTCCCCTCGCTTCGGAGGCCAGAGGGACCGTCCTCCAGCTGGTGATCGGCCGGACTCGTCGCATCGAGGTCCGCGGCATGGGCGGCAGCCAGAAGGGCAGCACGCGGCCTCGACGGCAGGAGTCGGGATGGACGTCACAGGCCGGCTCGCCGCACAGCTCCAAGGCCTTGCCGTCTGCCCGCAGGGGGCCGTGCGGGTGGGGGACCGGTTGGACCTACGACGCGCCCATCGTCCGTTCTGCAAGCACCTGGGAGCTGGACGGCTTCGGCGACGGGGACGGCGAGCGGACCAGCGCGACAGCACGCAGAAGCGCGCCTCCCGGCGGGCACAGGCAGACGGCGCCCATCTCTCCGAGCACGCACTGGCAAAAGAGTGCGTACGATCCGGAAAGGGGGGTAGCCGAGTACGGACCGTTGCAGCTCGTAGAAAGGGACCGACATGGCTGTGGCCAGTGACGAACTCCGCCAGGATGCCTGCACCGCCGCCGAGGCGGAGGTGGCTGCCCTGCCTGCCCGGTCCTTCGACGTGGCGCCGGAGCTGGAGGGGATCGACAAACTGCGGCAGGTCGCCCCCACCGACGCCCGCGACATGACCCGAGTGCTGCTCGTGCGGCTCGCCGCGCTGGAGGAGGGCACCCGCGAGTACTCCTACGTCCGCGCCTCCCTGGTGGAGCTCAACCTCTCCCTGGTGCGCTTCGTCCTGCGCCGCTTCGGCTCCCACCGCGAGAACACCGAGGACCTGATGCAGGTCGGCTCGGTCGGCCTGATCAAGGCCATCGACCGCTTCGACCCCGAGCGTGGCGTGGAGTTCACCACCTTCGCCGTCCCCACCATCCTCGGCGAGATCCGCCGCCACTTCCGCGACACCACCTGGGCCGTCCACGTCCCCCGTCGCCTGCAGGAACTGCGCCTGACCCTGGCCAAGGCCCAGGACGAGCTCTCCCAGAAGCTCGACCGCTCGGCGACGGTCGCCGAACTCGCCGCCCACGTCGATCTCTCCCAGGAAGAGGTCATTGAGGGGCTGAACGCCGCCAACGCCCACACCACCGACTCCCTGGACCCGCCGACCGGGGATGACGAGGAGGGCCCGGGCGCGCTCGCCGCCGGCCTCGGCGACACCGACGACCGCTTCGACCTGGTGGAGAACCTGGTCTCGCTGCGGCCGCTGATCGCCGCCCTCCCGGAGCGCGAGCGCCTCATCCTCTCCATGCGCTTCACCCAGGAGATGACGCAGTCCCAGATCGGCGAACGCCTCGGCCTCTCCCAGATGCACGTCTCCCGCCTGCTGTCCCGCACCCTCACCCGGCTCCGCGAGGGTCTGGAAGCAGCCTGACCAGCATGCCTGCGGGGCTGGGGCCCGGCGAGATCGCCGGGCCCCAGCCCCGCGAGTGTGCTCACCGCACCGACCCGAGCTTCAGGAGGGGATGACGATGACCGCGCACGACGACACGACCACACCCGCCACCACGAGCCCGGCCGGCCCGTACGGCGACCCGGACCTGCACGTCGACGTGATCCCCGCAGCCGACCACACCGTGGTCACCATTACCGGCGACCTCGACGTCGAAACCCTCGCCCCCGCCAAGGCCGCACTGGAGCGCGCCTTCTGGGACAACCAGGTCGTCGTCGCCGACCTCGAACACGTCACCTTCTGCGACTCCTCCGGCCTCAACCTCCTCCTCAAGGTCCGCGCCGACGCCCTCGCCGCCGGCGCCCAACTGCGCCTGGCCGCGATCTCCCGGCCCGTGCGCCGACTGCTGGAGATCACCGGCGCCGACGCCGCCTTCGACGTCCACCCCACCGTGCGGGCCGCCCTCGCCCACACCCCGTGACCCCGACCTCCACCACGTGCGGTTTGGTGACAGGACCAACAGGGTGCCCGCGCGTATCAGCCGCACCACAGCGGGCAGGCGCACAACCTGCGACCACCTCTGCCACGAAGGGCTGACCGCATGAGCACCCCCCGCCAAGCCCTGAACGGCCACCAGCCCCCACGCCCGCTGCCCACCCTGCCACCTGGCGGCCAGCGCCGCCGCCTCCCACTCTCCGGCCGCCACCGCCCCGTCGCCCTCGCCCGCGAATACACCCGCACCGCCCTCACCGACTGGGCATGGCCCGAGCCGGACGACGTCCAGCTGCTGGTCGCCGAACTCATCGCCAACGCGACACTCCACGGCGGCGGCCCCCTCGACCTCCTCCTCCACGCCGACGAGCACCGGCTGCGCATCGAGGTCAACGACGCCTCGGTGTTCCTGCCCGCCCCGCGCGAACCCCACCAGCCCGCCCACCCCGGAGGCCACGGCCTCATCGTCGTCGCCCGCACCTGCGACCGCTGGGGTGCCACCCCCCAGCCCTGGGGCAAGACGGTCTGGGCCGAGATCGACACCCCCACCCCGCCGCGCTGAACCACCGGCTCCAACGGTGTGGTCAGAACCGGCCCGGTGCTGCGGCCACGGGGCGTGCGACGACGGGATCCGCCGGGGCTCCGGCCGGGACTGTGACCCGTGAGTCGCGTCCGGAGGACCGCCGGTCGACTCGAGGCGCGGTGGCCGGCCAGGTCCTGGGCGAGATGCCCGACGCCACCGACCGCGAGCGCCAGGCCGAGTACGAGCGACGCCTGCACGACCTCGCGGATGCGCCGGGACGGACCGGGCCTGGCGGCGGACGCACGCGCGTCCACCCGCCAGACCCGGGTGCTGATCCGGGGCGGTTCCTCAACTCCCGGAGCGCTTCCGGACGTTCTCCAGGTGCTCAGTGTCCTCGCCCAGTGCCCGAAGGATGTAGAAGGCGCGTTCGGAGCCGCCCGGCGTGCTCTCGGCCATCAGCTCCCGGTAGAAGAGCGGGATCCCGCGCCGGACGGCGTCGCAGCACTCCTCGTCGATGTCGGGGTGCCCGCTCGCCGAGGCGCTGAAGTCTGCCTCACCCTCGACGCACGCCATCAGCAGGTCGAGGACCTGGAACCGGGCAGGGGCCGACAGGGGCTCCCGCTCCAGCGCGAGGAGGAGCAGCGAGGCCAACGGCAGCGCCGCCTCCGACAGGAACCCCCGGGACTCGACGTCGTTCGCGAGGCCGCGGCCCGACGCCTCCTCGGGCGTGCGGGCCGCCACCAGCCGGGCGAAGTCGTCCGGCACGTGACGGGCCCCGCGGGGGCAGCAGCAGGCGATGCGTGACCACGCGTGGCGCGCGGCCTCCTGCTCCCACCCCTCCCGGGGCGGGGTCGCGAGGTGCCTGGGCGCCGCGCGTGATCCCAGGCGGTGCGAGCGGGCCAGCAGCGCACCCGTCCGCACGTCCCAGAGGCAGACCTCGCCGTCGCCGTCCCCGGCGACGAGTTGGGCGCCGTCGGCGACGAAACGCAGCGCGAGGACCCAGCCGTTGAGGTCGTCCAGCGCGTGCAGGACCTTGGCGGTGGCGGTCTCCCACACCCATACCAACCGATCGAGCCCGCCGGTCACGGCCCGGGCCCCGTCCGGAGCGACCGCGCCGGCGAGCACCAGCTGAGGGTGGCCGGCGAGCAGCGCCCGGTCGCGGCCGTCTGCGGGGTCGCGCAGCTGCGCCGTGCCCCCGCCGACCGTCAGCAGGACGTCGGCTCGTGCGGCGAAGGAGACGGACACCGCCTTCGCCGGGACTTCGGCAGCCTGGTGCACGGCGGTCGGCGTCCGGTCGGGGCCGAGGAACAACCGGCCGCCCGCCGTGACGGCGGCGAACCTGCCGTCCGCCCGTACCGCGAGCGCTGAGACCTGCGTCCCGAACGGCTCACGGAGGTCGAGGTCGATCCGGTGTTCGGCCAGGCGCGTTCGGGTGTTCCACACCGTCACGGAGCCGTCCGCGTCGCCCGAGAGCAACAGCCCCCCACCCCCGAACGCGAGGGCGGTGACCCGTGCGCTGTGGCCGGTGTGCTGGTGCACGAGGCCGTCCCCCGGCGACCAGGTGTGAACCCCGCCCGCAGCGTCGCCCAGCGCGAGGACGGGTACTGCGCTGTCCTCGGAGAACGCCAGGGCGGTCGGTTCCGCACCCGTTGCGGGGGATGCGACCGTCCTCCCGGTCGGGCGGAGCCACACCTGGCAGGCGCCATCTGCGACCTCGGCGACCAGGTTCCCGTCGGGGCTGATCGCGAGCAGGGCCCTCGCGGGGTTCGGCGCCGGGTCGCGGCTCATGTCGTGCCCCCGTCCTGGTGGTTGGTCCTCGCGCATCGTATGTCCCTCCGACGATCTTCGGGTCGGTCTCTCCCCGGGTCGTTCCGTCGGGGAACCGGTGCGGGGCGTGGTCCAGGACGCACCTGTCGCGGATCGGGACGTGGGACCAGCATGGTCCGGGCCGGGCGCGGGTGCGTCGGCTTGCTGGGTCGGCCGGTTGAGGCGGTTTTCTTCAACGTGTGGGAGGTTGCCGTAGCCGGACTGGGGCAGTGGCCGAGTTCGGCTCGGGTGCGGCAGCGCCACGTGACGTCGAAGGGGCAGGGTCGGCTGTTGACGGGTGGGCGGCGTCTCTTCCTGGCACGCAGGAGGGGCTGCATCGCGCCGCGACAGTAGGGGCATTGCCGTGTAGCCGCTCACGGAGTAGCGGGGGAGCCGGCGGCTGTCGATGGTGGTGCTGACCCGGATGTAGATCAACGCCCGCCGGATCGCGCTGCGCACGGTCGCCGTCATGTCCTCCCCTCGCCGGTTCCGGGTTGGGCCGGGTCACGGTGTTTCAGCCTGGACGGGGCGTCGGCGGCGGCTCACCGTGCTGGGCAGGAAGGGCCGTTGAGGGAGCGTCAGGCGGGAGCACGAGCACGTGGGGGAGGGCGGCGGTCGCGACGAGCTGCGGCCCCGGGCGGACCCCCGACCCTCTACCGGCTCACCGACCGCGCCACCGCCCGTCAGGCACAGCTCGAACTCCGCCTCATTCCCGGGCTCCAGGCCGTCACCTTCGGCCGGAGCCGCGCGCTGCTCAGTAGACGTCGCGTACGTAGCGCTTGTCCGCGGCCAGTTGGCGGACGTAGGCGGTGGCGGCGTCCGGGGCGAGGCCGCCGTGGGTGGTGGCGATGTCGCGCAGGGCCCGGTCGACGTCCTTGGCCATGCGGCCGGCGTCGCCGCAGACGTAGAAATGGGCTCCGTCCTGGAGCCAGCGCCAGAGCTGCGAGCCGTGTTCGCGCATGCGGTCCTGCACGTAGACCTTGTTGCGCTGGTCGCGGGAGAAGGCGAGGTCGAGGCGGTCGAGGTAGTCGGCGGCCTGGTACTCCTGGAGTTCCTGGCGGTAGTAGAAGTCGGTGGCCTGGTGCTGCTCGCCGAAGAACAGCCAGTTGGGGCCGGTGTGTCCGCGGGCGGTGCGGTCTTCGAGGAAGCCGATGAACGGCGCGACACCGGTGCCGGGGCCGACCATGATCATGGGGGTGGTGGGGTCGGCGGGGGGCTTGAAGTGCGGGGAGCGTTGGACGAAGACCTGCACCGGGCCGTCGTCGGCGCAGTCGGCGAGGTAGGTGGAGCAGACGCCCCTGCGGTCCCGGCCGCGGTCGTTGGTGTAGCGGACCACCGACACGGTCAGGCGCACCTCGCTCGGGTGGGCGAGCGGGCTGGAGGAGATCGAGTAGAGGCGGGGCTGGAGCCGCTTCAGGACGCCGGCCCACTCGGTGGCGGAGGCGCGGACGGGGAAGGTGCCGAGCAGGTCGGCGGCCTGGCGGCCCCAACTCCACTTGGCCAGTTCGTCCTTGTTGTCGGGGCGCAGGAGTCGCTTGAGGTCGCGGTGGTCGGTGCGTTCGGCGACGAATCGGAGCAGGTCGGGGGTGATGCGGGCGATGTCGAGGCGGGTGCGCAGTGCCTCGGCGAAGGGGAGGTCCCCGTCGCCGGGCAGGCTGACGATGTCCCCGGGGTCGGCGCCGGTCAGGGTGAGCCATTCGGTGACGAGTTCGCCCCCGTTGACGGGCCAGACGCCGAGGGCGTCGCCCGCCTCGTAGGCGAGCTCGCCGTCGCGGGTGTCGAACGAGAACTGCCGCACCTCCTTCTCCGATCCGGGGAGGCTGAGTACCCGGTTGCCGATCAGGAGCGTGGTGAAGGGGGACGCCTTGGTGGGCCCGGTGGGCCCGGTGGGCCCGGTGGGCCCGGTGGGTGCGGTGGGCCGGACGACCGTCGCGGTGGTGCGGGCGGCCGGGGCGGTGGCGGCGGGGCCCGCGTGGGAGGAGACGGAGGCCAGGGCGGGGACGGCCTCGTGCTCGGCGGGTGTGGTGAGGGCTGCGGTGACCTGGTCGAGCCAGTGGGCCGCGCTGTCGTCGAAGTCGGGTTCGCAGTCCGTGCGCGGGCACAGGCGGGTGGCGCCGAGTGCGGCGAGCCGTTCGTCGAGGCGGCGGCCGTGGCCGCAGAAGTCGTCGTAGGCGGAGTCGCCGAATGCCAGTACCGAGTACCGCACGCCGTCCAGCCGGGGTGCGCCGTCGGCGGTCAGCGCGCGCCAGAAGTCGGTGCCGTTGTCGGGTGCTTCGCCGTCGCCGAAGGTGCTGGTGATGAGGAGCAGGTCGGTGTCGGCGGTGAGCCGTTCCGGAGAGGTGTCGGCCATGGGGAGCAGGGTGGCGGTACGGCCGGCGGTGGTGAGGCGGGCCGCTGCCGTGGTGGCGTAGTCCTCGGCGTTGCCGGTCTGGGAGGCCCAGGCGACGAGCAACTGCCGGGAGGGCGTGGCAGCGGGGCCGTTCGTCGGTGCGGCTGCCGGGTCCGTGAGCGCGGGCCGCCCTGGCGCGGCGGACACGGTGGTACGGGAGAACGCGCCGGCCAGCACGCCGTCGACCCACAGGGAGGTGGCCGGGGCGAACGGGGCGTCGGCGGGCAGCAGCGGGACTCCGCCGGCCGGGGCGGCGGCCATCCCGGAGAGGTACCCGGCGAGGTAGCGGCGCTCGGTGTCGGCGAGGGCGGGCGGGGTGAGGTCGGGGATGCCGAACAGGGCGGCGAGGGCAGTGACGGTGTCGTCGCCGACGGGAAGGGCCGCGGCCCGGTGCGGGACGGGAACGGCCGGGGACTGCGGGTGGCCGGGAGCTTCGGGGTGGGCGCTGCCCGGCACGAGGGTGCCTTCCTTCGGGGCCGGGGTCGGAGCCGGGGCCGGCACCACGCGCAGGGCGACCGCGCAGACCTTCAACTCGGGTTGGTGGGACAGGGGATCGACCGCGTCGTTGGTGACGGCGTTGATGGACAGGTACTCGCCGAACAGGTCGTTCCAGTGGAACGGGGCGAAGCAACTGCCGGGCTGGACCCGGTCGGTGACCACGGCGGGCAGTACGGCGCGGCCCCGGCGGGAGGCGATTTCGAGGTGGTCCTCGCCGGCGACGCCCAGGCGCTGGGCGTCCTCGGGGTGGATCTCGACGAACGGGCCGGGGTTGAGCCTGTTGAGCTTGGCGACCTTGCCGGTTTTGGTGAGGGTGTGCCACTGGTGCTGGAGACGGCCGGTGTTCAGGACGAACGGGTAGTCGTCGTCGGGGAGTTCGGCGGCCGGCAGGTGGGGGCGTGCGAAGAACCGCGCCCGGCCGTTCGCGGTGGGGAAGACCAGCCGGGGTCGGGTGCCGTCGGGGCGCTCGACCAGGGTCTGGCTCACTCCGTCGTTGAGGTAGCGGATGGGGTTGCGCGCGGCTGCTCCCGGGGCGGCGGGCCACTGGACCGGACCCTCGCGCAGCTGCGGGTAGCCGGCTCCGCGCAGGTCCCAGCCGGTGCTGGGGTTCCAGGCCCGGCGCAGCTCGTCGAACACCTCCTCGGCGCTGGCGTAGGTGAAGGCGTCGGTGTAGCCCATCGCGCAGGCGACGCGGGCGATCAACTGCCAGTCGGGGGTGGCCTGTCCGGGCGGGGTGACGACACCGGGCACCAGGGTGAGGTTCCGCTCGGAGTTGATCATCACGCCGTCGGACTCGGCCCACAGCGTCCCCGGCAGGACCAGGTCCGCGTACGCGTTGGTCTCGGTCTCGGTGAACACGTCCTGGGTGATGACGAGTTCGGCGGCCTCCAGGCCCTGGATGACCGTCGCGCGGTTGCCGACGGAGGCGACGGGGTTGGTGCAGATGATCCAGCACGCCTTGATGGCCCCGGCGGCCATCTGCTCGAACATCTCGACCGTGCCGCGGCCGACGTCGGTGCGCAGCGAGCCCTGCTCGATGCCCCAGAGCTCCTCGACGAAGGCCCGGTCCGCGTCGACCAGCACCGAGCGCTGACCGGGCAGGCCGGGGCCCATGTAGCCCATCTCCCGGCCGCCCATCGCGTTCGGCTGCCCGGTCAGCGACAGCGGCCCGGAGCCGGGGCGGCAGATCGCGCCGGTGGCCAGGTGCAGGTTGACCAGGGCGTTGGTGTTCCAGGTGCCGTGGGTGGACTGGTTGAGGCCCATGGTCCAGCAGCTCATCCACTCGCCCGCCTCGCCGATCCACCGCGCGGCCCGGCGGATGTCGGCTTCGGGGATGCCGGTGATCTCCGCGACGGTGGCAGGCGGGTAGTCGGCGAGGAAGGCGGGCATCTCGCCCCAGCCGTCGGTGTACTCGGCGATGAAGCCGGGGTCGGTGTGGCCGTTCTCGACCAGCAGGTGGAGCAGGCCGTTCAGCAAGGCCAGGTCGGTGCCGGGCCGGATCTGCAGGAACAGGTCCGCCTTGTCGGCGGTCGCGTTGCGGCGGGGGTCGACGACGATGAGCTTGGCACCGGCGTTCTTGATCCGGTCCGTCATCCGCAGGAACAGGATCGGGTGGCAGTCGGCCATGTTGGCGCCGATCACGAAGAACACGTCGGCGCGTTCGAAGTCCTCGTAGGAGCCGGGCGGGCCGTCCGCGCCGAGCGAGAGCTTGTAGCCGGTGCCCGCGCTGGCCATGCACAGGCGCGAGTTGGACTCGATGTTGTTGGTCCGCCAGAAGCCCTTGGCGAGCTTGTTGGCCAGGTACTGGGCCTCGATCGACATCTGCCCCGAGACGTAGAGCGAGAGCGCGTCCGGCCCGTGCTCGTCCAGCACCGCCCGCAGCCGGGCGCCGGCGGTGGCCACCGCCTCGTCCACGTCCACCGGCACCGCGGGCTCGCCCCGGCTCGCGCGCGCCAGGGCGCTCTCCAGGCGGCCGGGGGCGGCGAGCAGGTCCGCGTGGGTGGCGCCCTTGGTGCACAGGCGACCGCCGTTGGCCGGGTGCTCCTTGTCGCCGGAGACCTTGGCCACCGTCCGACGTCCGTCGGCACCGGTCCTGAGGTCGAGGACGATTCCGCACCCGACCCCGCAGTACGAACAGACCGTCCTGGCCGTGTCGTTGCCGCTTGCGCCCACGCGCCACCCCTCCACCCGGCGGGGCCCGCACCCCGCTCCTCGCACCGATCGGCACGCCGTCGGGCCCTCACGCTAGGAAGGGCGTGTTGCGCACGGCTGCGAAGATCACGTCGCCCCGGTTACACCGCCCGCACTGCGCGTCCGGGCGGCTGTGAGGACCCCGGGACGACCTGTGCCGCCTGCGGCCAGGTGTCGGATATGAGAGAAGGAGTCAACCATTATCCTTGTATATGCAAGGAGGAACAACCCCTTGCGTTCGTACCGCACCCAGTGGGGGATCGCATGGCCGACCAGTTGTTGTTCTCGTACGGCACGCTCAGGCTGCCGCAGGTGCAGCTCGCCCGGTTCGGCCGTGAACTCGCCGGGCACGCGGACGCCCTGACGGGCTTCCGGCTGGATGAGGTGCTGATCACCGACCCGGCGGTGATCGCCGACAGCGGCACCGACCGCCACCCGCTGGCCGTGCGCTCGGACGATCCCGCCGACGCGATCGAGGGCACCGTCCTGACCCTCACCGCCGCCGAGTTGGAGGCCGCCGACCGGTACGAGGTCGAGGACTACCTGCGCATCAAGGCCGAGCTGCGCTCGGGGAAGCGGGCGTGGGTCTACATCGACACCGCGACGGCGGAGGACTTCCGGGCCCGGCGTCTGATCGAGGCCCAGGAGAAGGCCGAGATCCTGTTCGAGGAGGTCACCGCGCGCGGGATCGTGGCGGCCGGGGTGAGCGAACAGACCGTTAGCAACGCCATCCGCGACCTGGCGAACGAACTGTTCGGCACCACCTGGCACTGGCACAAGCGGATCGTCCGCTCCGGCCCGCACACCCTCTTCCCCTACACCGAGAACCCGCCGGACCGGATCCTGGAGGCGGACGACATCGCCTTCGCCGACTTCGGCCCGATCTTCGAGGAGTTCGAGGCCGACCTCGGCCGCACCTTCGTCCTCGGCACCGACCCCGGCAAGCTGCGCCTGGCGGCGGACCTGCCCGTGGTCTTCGAGGCCGGCCGCCGCTACTTCGCCGACCGCCCCGACATCACCGGTGCCCAACTGCACGCCGAGATCACCCGCCTGGCGCACGCGGCGGGTTGGACGCTCGGCGGCTCCGGCCACGCCGGGCACCTGGTCGGCGAGTTCCCGCACGAGCGGATCGACGCCGCCGAGATCGAGTCCTACATCGCGCCGGGCAACACCACCGCGATGCACCGCACCGACCGGGCCGGCCGCCGCTGCCACTGGATCCTGGAGGTGCACCTGGTGGACGCCGAGCGCGGCTTCGGCGGCTTCCACGAGCAGTTGCTCGACCTCGGCTGACCGATCGAGAGGGCGGACCCGCGGGAGGACCGAACGGTTGGGGACACCACCCGAGGGACCGGCCGGCCGGGGACACCGCCCGGGGACCGGCCGGCCGGGCACACCGCCCGGACGGTCACACGGTGGTGGCCACCGCGAGCCGGGCGATCTCGGCAGCGACCTCCGCCGGCTCGGCGGGGACGGTGACGTGGGCGATGCCGTCCAGGCCGGGGTGGGCACCGACGCGGACCGCGTGGCGCGCGTTGCGCAGCAGGTCGAGGTCGTTGATGTCGTTGCCGAAGGCGGCGTACTCGGTGATGCCGAGGTCCCGCAGGGCGCTCCACTTGGTGGTGGTGCCGGGGGCGAAGTCGAGGATGGCCTCGTCGAGGTGGTGGTTCGGCGTGAAGCCGAGCGTGCGGGCGGCGTCGGCGAGGGCGGCGAGGTCGGTGGCGCCGACGACGAGGAACTTGACCACCTGCGGCAGTTCGGCGAGCCCGACCCGGGCGGCGAGAACTCCCTGGTCGACGCGGCCGAGGATCGGATGGCCGGCCGGGCCGGTGTAGGCGTAGTCCCAGGGGCCGTCGGCCAGGTAGGTGCCCTCGAAGCGGGCCACCACGTCGGTCAGCCGGGCGAGCGCGTCGGGGTCGAAGGCGGCCCGGGCCCGCACCTGGCCGTCGACCGAGACGAGGCTGCCGTTGCCGCCGATCAGGGTCGCGTCGGGGAAGGCGCCGCCGAGGACGGGCAGCAGGTCGCGCACGGGCCGGGCCGAGGCGAACACCAGCGCGTGGCCGGCGCGTTCGCAGTCCTGAAGGGCCGTCAGGATGCGTGCGTCGATGGTGCGGCCGTCGAAGCAGAGGGTGCCGTCGATGTCGAGGACCAGGGTGCGGGCACGAAGGTTGATCATGATCGGATCGTATCCGGCCCGATCTGCCGCTCAGAGCTCGACCAGGGTGACCTCGGTCGCCTTCAGGCTGGCGAAGACCTCGCTGCCGTCGCCGAGAGCGAGATCGGCGGCGGCCTGCGGGGTGATCTCCGCGACCAGGTCCGGGATCTGACCGGAGGTCAGCAGGACGCGCAGGCGGCTGCCGACCACGGTGATCTCGCGGACGGTGGCCGGCCAGACGTTGCGGGGGCTGCCGGTGGGCCGCTCGGTGTGCAGGGAGACGGACTCCGGGGTGATGATCGCCAGCGCCGAGGCCCCTGCGGGCAGCGGGTCGGCGGCGATCAGCGTGCCGCCGCCGTCCAGCCGGAGGCCGTCCCGGGTGGCGGTGCAGGGCCAGGCGTTGCGGCCCAGCATCCGGGCCACCCAGGCGGACCGCGGGTGGCGGGTGACCTCGGCGGGCGCGGCGTCCTGGAGGGCACGGCCGCCGTCCAGGACCAGCACCCGGTCGGCGAGCGACACGGCTTCGACGGGGTCGTGGGTGACGATCAGGCAGACGCCGCCGAAGCCGGCGAGGTGGCGGCGCAGGGTGTGGCGGACGTGGGCCCGGGTGGTCTGGTCGAGGGCGGCGAGCGGCTCGTCCAGCAGGAGCAGACGGGGGCGGGCGGCCAAGGCCCTTGCCAGGGCGACGCGTTGGGCCTGGCCCCCGGAGAGCTGGTGCGGCTTGCGGTGGGCGAGGTGGCCGACGCCGAGGCGCTCCAGCCAGTGCTGGGCCTCCTGCCGGGCGCGGGCCTTGGGGGTGCCGTGGGCGCGCAGACCGTAGGCCGTGTTGGCCAGGGCGCTCAGGTGGGGGAAGAGCGCGCCGGCCTGGGGGACCCAGGCGACGTGGCGCTTGTGCGGGGGGAGGGCGGTGACGTCGAGGTCGCCGAGCCGGAGTTCGGCGTGGGCGCGGGGGGTGAGGCCGAGCAGGGCGCGCAGCAGGGTGGTCTTGCCGGCGCCGTTCTCGCCGACCACCGCGATGGTCGTCCCCGGTTCGGCGTCCAGCGTGAGCCGGTTGAAGCCGGTGACCTCGGCGTGCATCGGCCACGGCCGGCCCTTGTCGAGGACGACCGGAGGCTCGGCGGTGGTGAGAGTCGCGGCAGCCGGTTCGGGCCGGCTGGTGTGGCGGGGGCGGCTGGTGGAGCCGGTCCAGCGCCCGCGCAGGCCGATGAGGACGGCCATCGCGATGGCCAGCAGGAGCAGCGAGACGGAGGTGGCGGCCTCGGGGGAGTCCTGGAGCAGGAGGTAGACCTGGAGCGGGAGGGTCTGGGTCGCGCCGGGCAGGTTGCCGGCGAAGGTGATGGTGGCGCCGAACTCGCCGAGCGCGCGGGCCCAGGAGAGCGCGGCACCCGCCGCCACCCCGGGGGCGACCATCGGCAGCGTGACGGTGAAGAACACCCGGGCCGGGGAGGCGCCGAGCGAGGAGGCGGTCTCCTCGTAGGCGGGCTTGAGGCCGGCCAGGGTGCCTTCGAGGCTGATCACCAGGAACGGCATCGCGACGAAGGTGGCGGCCAGGATCGCACCGGAGGTGTGGAAGGGCAGCACGATGCCGAAGGTGGACTCCAGCCAGGGGCCGAGCAGGCCGCGACGGCCGAAGCCGAGCAGCAGGGCGACACCGCCGACGGTGGGTGGCAGCACCATCGGCAGCAGGACCAGGGAGCGGACCAGGGTCTTGCCGGGGAAGTCGACCCGGGCGAGCAGCCACGCCAGCGGCACACCGAGCAGTAGCGAGAGTCCGAGCGCGGAGAAGGAGACCAGGAGGGAGAGCTTCAGGGCCTCCACCACGGGCGGACTGGTGAGGTGCTCGCCGAGTGCACTCCACTGGGTGCGGGCCAGGATCCCGGCCAGCGGAACCAGCAGGAACGCCACCGCCAGCAGGGCCGGGACGGCCAGCACGAGGGAGGGGCGCGCGCCGGAGACCCGGCGGCCAGGCAGCTTCACGACGGGGTCCTCGGCAGACATCGGAGCGGGAGCGGTGTCGGTAGCGGCAGCGCGGCAGCCGCGTACGGCGCGGGGCGGCCGGTGCACTCCGCACGGGGGAGAGCGCACCGGCGCGGTGCGGCTAGGGCTGCTGGAAGCCCGCGTCGCGCAGGAACTTCTGCGCTTCGGGGGTGGCGAGCCAGGCCACGAACGCGTCTGCCGCTGCCGCGTTCTTCGACGCCTTCAGGCTGGCCGCGGGGTAGGAGGCGACCGCGTTCTGGTCGTCCGGGATGTCGATGGTGGAGACCTTGTCCTTCGCGGTGGCCGCGTCGGTGGCGTAGACGATGCCGGCGTCCGCCTCACCGAGCTCGACCTTGGAGAGCACCGCGCGCACGTTGGGTTCCTGGGAGACCGGCTTGACGGTGACGTTCTGGGCGGCCAGGACCTGCTGGCTGTAGCGGCCGACGGGCACCTCGGGAGCGGCGAGCACCACCTTGATCTTGGAGTCCGCCAGGTCCTTCAACGAAGCGATCTTGAACGGGTTGTCCTTGCCCGCCACCATCACCAGGCGGTTCTTCGCGATGATCCTCGGGTCGCCGGTCTCCGCCTTGAGGCCGTCCATGGTCTTGGTGTCGGCCGTGACCAGGACGTCGGCGGGCGCGCCCTGCTTGACCTGGGCGGCGAGCTCCTGGGAGCCGGCGAAGGAGAAGTTCACCTTGGTGCCCGGGTGGTCCTTCTCGTACGCGGCGCCCGCGGTCTTGAACACGTCGGTCAGCGACGCGGCGGCCAGGACCGTCAGGTTCGCCGACGGCACCGACGAGGACGACGCGGAGGCGGAGGTGGTGCCGGAGCTGCTGTCGCTGGAGCATCCGGTGATCGCGGTGATCACCAGGCCACCGGCGAGCAGTCCGGCGGCGGTACGACGGGGGGTGAGGACGGTGGGCATGGCGGAGATCTCCTGAAGGGGTGGGGGCAGAGGTGCGCGCGGGGGTGGACTGACCGTGTGCGGAGCGGGGGTCAGGGGCAGTCGATGTGGACGCTGGTGGATTTCACCCGGGCGGTCGCCTGCATTCCGACTTCCAGTCCGAGTTCCTCAGCGGCCTCGCGGGTGAGCAGGGAGACCAGGCGGTGGGGGCCGGCCTGGATTTCGACCTGGGCCGCGACGTCGCCGAGTTTCACGGCCGTGATGATCCCGGGAAAGGAATTGCGGACCGAACTGTGGACCGGTGGATCCTCCGCCGGGATGCGCTGTGCGAGGTCGGCGGCGAAGGCCGCCAGGTCCCGGCCGTCGATGAGACGGCGCCCGGCTCCCTCGGGCCCTTCGCGCTGGGTGGCGAGGCGACCGGCATCCGCCCAGCGTCGGGCCGTGTCGGGGCTGACCCCGAGCACGCGTGCGGCCTGGCCCACGGTGTAGTGCTGCATGTGCGGCACATTAGGGATGAAAAGCGGGCATTTGCAATTCTGCCGCACGTCTACATATCAGATGAGGATCTTGCCCGGGTTGTCGGAAGCCCTGAAATGGAAGGCCTGAAGTCCCCCATTCTTGTGACATTCGGCCGGGACGAAAATGCGACGCATCCGGCCCCTCCGCCCTGGCGCATGCGAGGGGCTGTCTGCGGCGGCCGGTGCGCGCGGTTAGCGTGACTGGTGGCGGCCCGACAGCCGCGAATTCCGACCGACCCGAGTGAGGCGTGACCCCCCATGAGCCTGAGCATCCGTAACCAGATCCCCGGTACCGTCACTTCCGTCACCTCGGGTGAGGCGATGTCCACGGTGAGGGTCCGGCTGACGGGCGGTCAGGACATCACCGCCGCGATCACCACCGATGCGGTGAAGGACCTCGGCATCGCCGAGGGCACGGCCGTGAAGGCGCTGGTGAAGTCGACCGAGGTCTCCCTCGCCACCGCCGCCGTCGAGGGCATCTCGATCCGCAACCAGATCGCCGGCACCGTCACCGACGTCGCCACCGGCGGCGCCATGGGCTCGGTCAAGGTCGACGTCCAGGGCGGCGAGCTCACCGCCGCCATCACCAAGGACGCCGTCGAGGCCCTCGGCCTGGCGGCCGGCACCCCGGTCGTCGCCCTGATCAAGTCGACCGAGATCTCCCTCTCGCTCTGACCCGGCTACGGCCGATCGGCTCCCCGGCGCCGCTCCGACGCACATCCGCCTCGGAGCGGCGCCGCCGCATCCCCCGCCGACCTGACCCGACCGAACCGCGACGTTCACAGTGGGCGGGTCATCACCACGCTCCGATACGTCTTACCCGGCCACTGGACCTCGTCGGCCACCGTGAACCCCCAGGCGGTGTACAGCCGGACCAAGCGCTCGGCCGGTCGCGCGGTGTCCAGCCCGACCGAGGTCGCCCCCGCTCGGCGGGCCCAGTCGAACCCGGTGTCGCGCAGCAGCCTCGCCAGTCCCTCGCCGCGCCGGTCGGGGTCGACCGCGAGCTGGTTGAGCCAGGCGCGATCCGGTGCGCGCGCCTCCGCCGTCAGACCCCGCAGGCCGTCCTCCGGCGGCAGCGACACCGTGCTGGTCGCCACGATCCGCCCCTGATGCACCAGCACCCACGACGCCCCGGCCGACGACCTGCGCAGCGTCACCGCCTCGCTCTGGTCCACCGCCGTGAAATTCAGCCCCGCAACGCCGAGTTCACGGTAGGCGCGGTGCAGCAATCCGGTCACCTCGGGCGCATCCGCCGGCTCGAACGGACGGACCTCCCACGTAGTCCCCATCACGCCAACCTATCGCCGATGGCTACCGCCACGGCAGACAGGCAGTGGGCGGCGGTGCGGCATCGGGCCATCGCCCTGCCCGGCAGCAGCGCCCCTCGGGCGCGAGTCAAGGGATCGTCACCGGCCACAGCGGGTTTCCGGGCGGTGTCGCTCATCGCACCCGTGGCCCGACCCCCTGCCCCCGCTTCGCGTTGAACTCGACCACGGAGCGCGGACGTTCGCCTCGACTCACCCGCCCACCACTGGGGGAGGCCGCAACCGCAGGCGTGAGCTGGTGATCTCTCCACCTGCCTCGAACAGAGCCGTGCCACAGGAGGTGATCGTGACCGGTCGGCAACCGGCCGGGTGTGCAGGCCGGGCACCGGTGGCGGCCCACCCCGCACACCCGGTGACGGTCCGTCCTGCGGCGAACGACGCGGCATCGGCCGGCGCGGCGGTCTTGGACAGGGACTGCGCTGCCGGACTGTCCGGCGGATCCGTCGCCGTGCCCGCCGGGGTCGTGCGGAGCGCCGTTGCCCCCGACAGCACCGCCGCCACGGCTGCGAGTGCCCAGGTCGGCCGGCGCCGCACGCGGCACCTCACCACGACCGAACCCCCTCCTGCTCTCGCGGCGCCGCCCGGCCGGCCGAACCGATGGTCCGTCACACCGCTCGTCGTGGACGGCGGATGAGGGAGGTGCCGGGTCGGCTCGGGGTGCTGGGCCCTCGCCGAGGAGGGGTGTTCGTGCCACGGGCGGTGGACGCGCTCGCACCAGGCGGTGCGTCGGCCCCTGTTGGTTCACCGCGTGCTTCCCCCGGGTCGGTTGCTGGAGTCGCTGCGCGAGCTCAGCGGCTGATCGAGATGGCGAAGGGCGCGAATCCGCTGGAGCGGATGACGTGGGGGACGAACAGGATCGCGGCCTCGGTGGCACGGGCGGTCCGGATGCCCCCGAGGTCGGTGATCCACTCCGGCTGCCAGCCGAGGTCGGTGAGCAGGGCGTGGACGGTCCGCTTCGCCTGCTGGTCCTCGCCGGAGAGGAAGACGGTCGGGGCCTGGGCGAGCGAGGCGGGTGCGGTCATCACCGGGAAGAGCATCGTGTTGAGCGTCTTGACGACGGACGTGTCGGGGAGCGCTTCCTGGAGCAGCTCGGCCAGGCTGGAGCCGGGGTGGATCAGGTCGGCGGGCAGACCGTCGGGGCCGTCGGTGGTGGCGTTGGAGACGTCGACGAGGATCTTGCCGCGCAGTTCCTCGCGCAGGTCGGTCAGCCGCTCCAGCGAGCCGGCGCCGGGGGTGGCGTTGATGACGACATCGGCCGCGCGAGCGGCGTCGGCGGCGGCGCCCGGTTCACGGTCCACAGCGGTCACCTGGTGGCCTGCTCGGAGGAGGGCCCGGGCGAGGTTGCCGCCGACGCGGCCGTTTCCGAGAACTGCGATCGTGGTCATGGTGGAGTGGTCCTTCCGTGGATGGGGTGAGGGTGCGGGGTCAGCGGGAGAGCGTGGTCACGGCGGCGGTGTGGACGCCCGGGGCGGCGGCCAGGAAGCTGTCGCTCTGCGGGGTCCAGGGGCGGCCCTGGGCGTCGGTGACGCGTCCGCCGGCCTCGGTGACGAGCAGGGCGCCGGGGAGCAGGTCGGCGCGGGCGCCGGCGAACTGCCAGAAGGCATCGATCCGGCCGGCGGCCACGTTCGCCAGGTGCAGGGTCGCCGGGACCGCGGTGCGCACCACGAGCGCGTCGAGCAGCATCGCGGTGATCGAAGCGCCGACGCGGCGCACGACGCTCTCGTCCTCGTCGGGGCGGGCCTGGCTGGTGGCGACGAGGGCCAGGCCGAGGTCCGCGGTCGGGGCGACGCGCAGCGGGCGGCCGTCGAGGCGGGCTCCGGCGCCGGTGAGCGCGGTGTAGGTCTGGTCGGTCAGCGGCAGGTGCACCACGGTGAGCACGGGCCGGTTCTCCCGCACCAGGGTGGCGGTGACCGCCCACTCCGGCAGACCGTGCAGGTGGTTGACGTTGCCCTCGGCCGGGTCCACCACCCACCACTCGCCGGGCGGCAGCGCTCCGCCGTCGAGCTCGTCCTCCACCCAGCGGGCCTGCGGACGGAGTCGGGTGAGGGCGGGCCGCAGGATGTCGAGGGCGGCATCGTCATTGGCGGCGAGGGCGCGCATCAGGTCCTCGCGGCCCTCGTGGTGGACCACCTGGCCGAAGCGCTCGCGCAGGACGGCGCCTGCCGCGCGCACGGCGGCTTCCGTGCCTGCGAGCAGCGCGGTGTCGGTGTCCTGGAGGGTGGCGGACATGGCGAACTCCCTTGTGTTTGAGGGGTGATGAGGATGACTCAGTCGGGCCGTACGCTCCGACCGGCTCTCTGGTGTCGAAGGTAGAGGTGGCGATCGTTAACCTCAAGTGCATGTCATTCACTGCTGGGATGACTCTCGTGCAATCGGGCGTGCTGCCTTCGGGTGGCCCCGGTCGGCTCCTTACGGATCGCGGATCGCGGATGACGGTCTCGCGGGACGAGCCAGGTGCCCGGATCGGTCGCCAGCACGGCCCCTGCCCGTCCGGCGAGTTGTCGAAGGCATCGCGCGCATGCTCGATGGGGGCATGTGCCGTGAGGCCCAGCCCAGGAGTGCGACGCCGAGGTGCCTGAGGCGCCTGGTCGGGAGGGTCGGCCCGGTGCGGGCCGAGCGGAGTCGGTCCCGTGCTCGATGACCCCGTTGCGCTTGAGCCGCCGAAGTGTCGCGGTCAGCGACTTGCGGGTGACGTGGGGATGGACTGCGCGAGCCGGCCGAAGAGGTGGCCTAGGCACGACGCAAGACTTCCGTCGGAGCGTCGTTAGCGGGCGTCCTGTGCCTGGCGTCGTACGTGGCCGGATGGTGCCCGGACCGGTGGGCGCGCTGTCGCTGAACGGGCTTACAGAACCGTCGAGTTCGCGCGCCGGCAGGCTGAATACGGCCGACCGGGGTCGACCACGGCCCCGCCGCCCTGACGGCCCCTCACCTCATCGCGGTTGCGTCCCGCGCCCGTCGTGCGGTCGGTCCTCGGCGCCCGGCGTCGTGAACAGCTCCTGGAGGGTCCGGGTCGCCAGGTCGAGCAGCCAGGCGTGGGCGGGGTCGTCCTCGTAACGCTGGTGCCAGAGCAGGTAGAGGGGAACGGGCGGCAGCTCGAATGGCAACGGCAGCATGGTCAGGCCCAGTTGCTCACGGGCGGAGCGGGTGACCGCCTCGGGCAGGGTGACCACGACGTCGGTGTCGCGGGCGAGCTGCAGCGCGGTGTCCGTCGCGGGGGCGGCGACGATGACACGGCGCTCGTGGCCGAGCGCGGCGACGACCTCGTCGACCCGGTCACGCAGCTCACCGCGCCGGGACACGGTCACGTGCTCGGAGGCCGCGTACCTCTCGACGGTCAGCGGCCCCTCGGTGAGCGGATGCCCCGCGCGGAGAGCAAGGACGATCCTGTCCTGACCGATGAGGCGGTGACGGATGTCCGGCTGGGGCGGCGGTCCCGAGCTGGAGGCCAGATCGACCTCACCACGACGCAACTCGGGCGTGTCGTGGCCCGGTTCGACCGTGAGGCGTATCCGCACCTTCGGGGCTTGGCGGCGCACCGCGGCGACGAGCGCACTCCCGCAGGCGGTGGTGAGGGCGTCGTGCAGGCGGACCGTGAACACCCGCTCCAGCCCCGCCAGGTCGAGGCCCGGACGGGAGGACAGCAACCGGTGGGCCTGCTGCACCAGGGCGTGGACCTCCGTGCGCAGGGCGAGTGCGTGGGGAGTGGGCGTCATGGTGCGTCCGGTGCGGACCAGGATCTGGTCACCGGTGGCTTTGCGGATCCGGCCCAGCGACCGGCTCATCGCCGGCGCGGTGACGTGGAGCCGCTCTGCTGCTCCGGCCACACTCCCCTCCTCCAGCAGCGCGTCCAAGGCCGTGAGCAGGTTCAAGTCCAACTGCATGGCGATCACTATAGGAGGGAAAGCCATGCACGTACTGTCCGGGCCATGGGCGCGCTGTCCGCGGCGCTGTCGCTCATCCCGATCGGCACGCTGCTGCCGGCCGCCCTCGCGGCCCCGGCTCACCCGCAGGTACGGCGCCCGGGCCCTGATCACCGCCGGGATGCTGACGACGACGGTCGGGTTCCTGGTCCTCGCCCCGCTCGACGTCCACCGCGCGACCATCGCCCAGCACGCGGGCCTCGCCGCCCTGGGCGTCGGCCTGGGCCTGGCCATGCCGCCCGCGACCACCGCGATCCTCGAGAGCCTCCCACCCGCGCTGCACGGCGTCGCCTCGGCCTCCAACGACCTCGCCCGCGAACTCGGCGCCGTCCTCGGCATCGCCGCCTTCGCCACCACCAGCACCTCGGTCCACCGCATCAACCTCGTGGCAGCCGGCCCGCCCTCCGCCGAGCGCACCGCCGCCCTCGACTCCCTCCCAGCCGCCCTCACCCTGTCTCCACCGCTGCCCGCCGAAGCCGCGCACGCCGCCACCACCGGCTTCCTGGTCACCCTGACAGCCACCTCCGCACGCACCCTCGCCACAGCCGGCATCGCTCTGCTGCTCCTGCGCACCGTCCCGTCGAGGTGATGACGTGGGCGTGCTCGGAGTACCAGGACGTGCGCTCCTCCCGCACCGATCGGGCCGCGCCGGGCTTCGTCTTGGCCGGGAGGAGGTCAGCGGCCTCGCAGCAGCCATCCGGGGTCAGGAACCGGAGCTTGCGCCCGTCCGGCAGCTGCAGTTCGGCGCGGGCCCACCCGGCGTCGGCTAGGTCGATCAGGGTGTCGCCGACCGAGCGGTCACAGCGTTGGTGGGGCAGCACGAGCGGCCGCGGCTCGCGCTCGGTGGTGCGCAGGAACCAGTCAAGGGCGGCAAGCGCCCGGCCTCGGACCGGGGCGGTCGATCGGGGCCTACCCCTCCCACTCCCTCTTCCGACACCCCTCCGGTCTTCAACAGGTGGTCCGCCGGTCCCGGGTCGGGGCTGCTCAGCGACCGAGGGGCGCGTACGGCGGGCGGTGTCGGAGCGGTTGAGAACATCGATGGCCGCGCCGACAGCGGTGGGTCCGGGGCTGGGTGGAGGCAACGCCGCAGAGGCAGCGATCCGCACCGCTTCGACGCCGAGCTACTGGCGCTGGGCCCGCCGGACACCGGAGAGACAGGCCCCCCAGGAACGCGCGGACTCCTCTGCCGTCTCGCCGAGGGAATCGGGGTGGGCGTGCACCCGACCGACCTCCACGCCGCCTCTGCCCTCAGCGGCCAGCTGCGCCCGGACCCGGGCTGATCACCCGGGCCGCGATCACGCTGATGACCAGGCGCATCACCCAGCGGCAGTCCCGGCGGTCCGGCCGGTCTCCCGCGAAGCCCAACGAGACTGACTCGCCGTCACCAACAGGCCCCCCGAGGGCAACCGGCTTGGCCCGCACTCCCGCGGCCACCGAGCGCCCATCCAGCCGATCGCGCCAGGGTGCTCCGGCACCGCCGCCGTCACCACCGCGTCGATCGGGCGGAGTCGGATGGATCGAAAGCTCAGTGCTGCGTGCTGGGTTGGTACGGCACGACGACGATCTGGTGGTCATCCTCGTAGACGACTGCTCCCGGATCGGTGGAGCGGAGGATGTCGCATCCCACCCCGTGCAGAGCGAGGATGTCCAGGTGGCCGGCGACGTGTGCAATGTGGTCGGCCGCCGACTCCTTGAACCAGGCTTCCGCTCCGTGGTTGAGGTCACGGTCGTAGACCGTGGGGTCGATGTCGGAGGGGTTTGCGAGGTTCGCGTCGTACCAGTCGTAACTGGAGCGGCGGAAGGACTCTTGTGCGGGGGTGAGCTTTCCTGCGGCTGCCAGGCCGTTCACCAGGGCGAAGACTCCGGGGAATGTGCCGCGCTGATTGGCATCCCTTGCCTGGAACCGAACGTACAACCTGTCCCCCTGGTTTTGTGGCGCGCCTGCGTCCTGTAGTGATCCTGCCAGAGCGAGGACAGCGGTGGTCGAGAGGCTTGCCCGCAAGCTCTGATCTCGGCCGTGCTCGATCTCTGACCTCAGGCCAACGCCGTCAGGGGCTTCGCAATCAGGTACCCGTAGATTCTCGACCGGCTTCGAGACGCCTCGGTTGAGGCACGGTTCATGCCATCCCGCCGCCGCGCGAGGCGCGGCTCCAGGCCCGAGAACGGCTGCGGCCTCCACCCTCTCGGAGAGGGTGGAGGCCGCGGTCATGCGGGGTGCTCAGAGCCCGGTTCCGGTGCCGTAGTAGCCGGCGAGGCGGTTGCGGTAGTCGAGGTCGTCGGTGTGCTGGTCCTTGACGTACTCGGGGGAGTTCTTGATCTCGTCCTTGGTGCGGTTCACCCACACCGTCTCCTCGTTCACGTCGACCCGGGTGATGGTGCCGGCCGGGAGGAGGACCTCCTTGCCGAAGATCCACGGGCCGGTGTCCACCACGATGTGCGCGGAGTCGACGTCCACGGTGTGCTTGTCGACCTTGCCGATGTGGCCGTCGGTGGCCTCGACCCGGTAGCCGGTCAGGTCGGCGCCCTCCACGTAGCCCTCGGCGCCCTCGTAGCCCCACAGTCCGCTGCTCACAACTGCCTCCTCGGTGGTTCGTCGATGCTCTGACGGTCCGTCGGCTACCCCGGGTGTCCGAGGTGCATTCGTGCGAAATTCCGCAGCTCATGGCTCCCCGGTCACCAAGCACCGGCTCAGCAACTGTCCGCGACCGGTGGGGTGTTGGCGCGGGAATCCGGGGCAGGCGATCGGCTCCGCGACGATCTCTGAGCTGGAGGAACCGCCCATGATGCTTCTGCTGATGCTCGCCGTGCTCGCGCTGGTCGTGGTGGCCACCGTCGAAGCCGCCAGGAGCTCCGGCGGGCGCCACCGCGGCGCCCGCCGGCTCACGGCTCCCGAGACCGGCCACCACCCGGCCCGCCACGCTCGCTGAACACTGCCGAGGAAGCGGCGCCGGAGGAGGCCGCAGCGGCAGGGAAGCGGGCGGGTGCCCGGACCCGAAACCCTCGCCGACCGGTGCCCGGCGAAGCCGACGACCCGGCCGTACTGGCGGGCACCGTCGTGGCGGTGGTGCCCCGGATCGACCCGGCCGGGGGCGGTGAGCTGGACACCGAGGACCAGTACCGGCTGACCGACCTGCCATCCGGGGTTCCCGGCCAACTTGCCAGGTCAGCCGGTTACCTGACGGTGAGGCAGGTAGGGCAAGGCCGGGAAGCGTTCCGACCGGAACGCTTCCCGGACCTGCGTTCGGCTCTCCCGCTCCGGGTCTTCGTCGAGCATCTGTCCCGGCTGGTCGGCGGACTCGGAGCCGTGCTCGCGGACACGGCGGAGCCGCTCGGCTCGTAGTACCGGCCAGTGCCCCTGGCTTGCCTCGGGCCGACTGTCGCACCTCCGGTCCGAGCGGTGCCCCTGGCTCGCCGCACTGCTCCGTACCCACGCCCATCGCACCGTTACCGCCTTCCCGCTCATCGCCGGGTTCGGACGTCACCACGGCGCACTGAAAGGGGACTTGGTGGATGGTCAGGGGCGGGATGGCCCAGGGGCGTGGTCGCCGAGTACGAGCGCAGCCGGCCAGCTCTCGCGCAGGACCCGGGCCAGCAGTGGGTGTTCGGAGTCGAGCACGTCGCTGAGCCGGATCGAGCCGTCCGCCTCGATCCGCTGTCCGCCGAGCAGGACGCGGGCCTGGAGCAGTTCGTCGCCCCACGGTTCGATGGCGTTGCAGAACAGGCCCTCGAAGCGGTGATCGGCCAGGGTGCCGTCGTGCACCCGGCGGGTGTAGTCCTCGATCACATCGGCGGGCAGGTACACCCAGGCCAGGTGGATGACGGTGCGGCCGTCGTCGAGGCGGATCGGCAGCCGGACCTTGAGGAAGTTGCCGACACCCCGGGCGACCATCACCGCGCCGGTGTCAGTGGTGACCCGCTCCGCCCGTTCGGCCGGGGAGAGTTCGGCGATCAGGTGGGGGAGGGGGTGGGCGAAGCCGGGATGGTCCGGGTCCAGGGTGCCGCCGCAGTCGCATCCGCACCCGCCGGCCGCGTGCTCGTGCTGCTGCTGGCCGGAGTCGACGGGCAGTACCAAGGTGAAGGACCGGGCGACGGTGAAGACCGTCGGCTCAGGCAGGCCGAGTGCGGCCAGCGCGGCGGAGGCGGCCTCGTGCCGCTCGCCGTTGACCCGGACCTCGGCCTCCACCGCGCCCGGGACACCGCCGTAGAAGACCCGGACACCGTTGAACCAGGGTGACTCCAGGTCGGCGGTGAAGGTGTCGGCGATCTCGCGGAGCACGTCCACCTCCAGCAGGGCGTCCTGGAGTCGGAGGTTCTCCTGGTCGGAGGGCCCGTAGGCGAGCACACCCGCAGTGATGGAGCGCCACCCCGGCACGCCGTGCTCCTCGGAGGGGCCCCAGCGCTCGGCGATCCGCCCGTGCCCGTCGACCAGTTCGAGCAGGCAGGATCCGGCGGAGCGGGCCCACAGCAGGGCTGCGTCGCGCGGGGTGGTGACCACGGTGACGCAGTCCACGAAGCACGGAACCTCGGGCTGGATGCTCACATCCGGAAAGGCGATGAGGTCGTAGTGCCGGTCGCCGCCCCCGTGCCCATCAGGGGCGAAGGCGATGGCCCAACCCCGAGGGCTGAGCAGTGAATTGCCGTTGAACCTGACACCCGCCGTAGAGCCGGGGGCGACCTCTTCCAGGGCGTCGCGGAGCAGGGCGAGGAAGTCGCGGTCGGGCAGCCGACCTTCGCCGGGCCCGTCGGGCGTGGTGGGCTCGGTGGGCGGTTCAGCGGCACGCGGGCGGCGGCGTATCCAGGACATGCGGGGCATCATACGGAGGCTGTGACCATGGCCCACCAGAATTTCCATGCTCGAGGTACGGGCGGTGGCGGTCGCGGTGGAGGGCCGGCCGTGCCGAGCTGTCGGTACCCCGGACGTGCCCAACGTGTCTGACGAACCATCGGACAGCCGTCAGGCATGGCCGCCGGGGCGGGCAGGCACATCGTGGTGGACACGCCCGTGGATCTTCGGCCGCGAGTTCCTCCTGCTCGTCACCGCCATCACCCGGGTGGATGCCGAGGAGGAGACGGTGGGGCTCGACCACAGCAAGGAGCAGGTCAAGAACGCCACCGGGTTCGACGAGGACCACCACGCCGACCACCGCGAGCACGACGACTACCAGGCCGGTGGGTTCGCGAGCGAACCCCACCTCTGACCGCGACCGGCGGCACCGGGGCGAGTCCGCTGGTTGTGGCGGCCCCGCTCCCTGCCCGCACGCACGCGGGGGCGGCCCATCCGAAGCCGGACGGGTCAGTGGCCGAAGTGCAGGCGGTGCTTGCGACGGGTCGCGTCCGTTCCGGTGATCGGCAGCGCGCCCTCCTGCGCCGACGGCTCGGCGATCGGCGGCGTCTCTGCGGCGGCCCGGGAGGCCGCAGCGGCAAGGGCCGCGCGCTCGCGCGAGCGGCGGCGGGCCCGCATGCCGCCGGTGAGCAGCAGCAGGAGCGCGATGCCGAACAGCAGGGTGAGGGCGATGCCCGCGAGGAAGATCGACAGGCTGTTCATGGTGGCGATGTCGTTGCCGAGGACGGTGACCGTGTACGACGGGCCGCCGTCGAGGTTGTCGGCGATCACCAGCCCGGTGAAGGCGGCGACCGCGCCCAGCAGGAGCAGTCCGAGGAGAACCATGGCGTCCTCTCCCATCGGTTGGCGTCGAGCCGCGCATGCCCGATCGCGGCCGGGCCAACCAGTGCGCCTACCGTCGGATCCGCCACCGCCGTCCAGGGCGTGGGCATGGCCTTCCGCGCTGCGGCCAAGGTGCCCGGAGCGGCCCCGCGTGGTAGGCGGAATTACCTGGCGAACCAGTGCGGGCCTGTTTCGTTCGAGTGCGATCGGAAATCCGCAGGGCGTTGTCCCAACGGAAGGAGAGCACCCGATGTTCAACGAAGCGCAGCTGTCGAGCGTGCTGGACCACCCCGTCCTCGACTCCGACGGCAAGAAGATCGGCAAGGCGGACCACGTCTTCTACGACGACGCCACCGGCCGCCCCGAGTGGGTGAGCATCAAGACCGGCCTGTTCGGCACGAGCGAGTCCTTCGTGCCCATCACCGGCGCCCACCTGGTGGAGGACCACCTCGAAGTGCCCTGGACCAAGGACAAGGTCAAGGACGCCCCGAACGTCGACGTCGACTCCGGCGGCCACCTCTCCGAGAGCGAGGAGCACCGCCTCTACGACCACTACGGCATCGCCTGGGAGGAGTCCTGGCGGCAGGCCAACGAGAGCGGTGAGGGCGGATGGGCCCAGGCCCATCCCGACAACCAGGCCGGCGAAGCCGCTGTGGCCGGCGGCGCGGGTGGCGCAGGCGGCGAGGCGGCCTGGGCCGCCTCGGACCGCCAGGTCGCGGCGGCGGACCCCGACCGCGTCGCCGGGCAGGACGCGATGACCCGCTCCGAGGAGCGGATGAGTGTCGGCGTCGAGCGCCAGGAGGCCGGCCGCGCCCGGCTGCGCAAGTACGTGGTGACCGAGGAGCAGCAGCAGACCGTTCCCCTGCGCCACGAAGAGGTCCGGATCGAGCGGGAGCCGATCACCGAGGCCAACCGGGACGCGGCGATGACCGGGCAGCCGATCACCGAGGCCGAGCACGAGGTGGTCCTGCACGCCGAGCACGCCGTGGTCGACGTCGAGGCCGTTCCGGTGGAGCGCGTGCGCCTGACCACCGAAGAGGTCGTCGAGGAGCAGACCGTCACCGGGCAGGTCCGCAAGGAGAAGGTCGAGCTCGACCTCCCCGACACCGACGACCCCGGCCGCTGAACCGACGGTCGCGCCACCCACCGGCTGAGGGCCCACCCGCTCCTGCGGGTGGGCCCTCAGCTGTCGCGTCCTCTGGGGCGGCGGGGTCCGGGCCGGGACGTACGGCCCGAAAGGCACGTCCTGCGCCGATCAGTCCGGTGGCTCCTCTTCGGTGGTCGCCTCGGTCGTCTTGGCCGGGGCTCGTTCGCGATCGCTGTCCGGGGCGTCCGGGTCGCGGCGGTCGTCAGCCGATGGCGGCACGATGTCGGGGGCCTTCACCCCGTCCGGGGGCGGCAGGTCGGGGGTCATGGGCGTCTGGCCGGGGTCGGTCATGGTGCATCCTCACGAGTCACGTCGTCTCTGCGGTGATCGCCTGCCCGGCGCGCCGTGGACTACGCACCGCCCGCGGACGGCACCGACGTGATCGGCACCTGCGGACCTCGGCAGAAACACCGCCCGACCCGCCCCTGGGCCCGGCCGTTTCCGGAACGCTCGCGGGGGCAGCCGCGAGCTGAGGCGACGTCAGGAGAGGTCGTCCGCACCGGCGTACGAGGGGGAATGGACGTTGATCGCCATAGCGGTCGTGGTGTTCGTGATCGGGCTGATCCAGGTGATCCGCCCTCAGCTCCTGTGGGGGATGAACCGGCGGCTACAGAAGGGATGGGTCAAGGACCCCGACGCGGCCGAGCCCACCGCCAAGGGCTACGCGCTCCAGCGCGTCGTCGGAGTGGCGTTCATCGGCGCCGCCGCCTGGATGCTGCTCACCCACCTGTGACGAGCGCGCCGCACCCCACGCCCGCCCGGCGGCCCGGGCAGGCCGGCCCCTCTGCGGAATCAAGCCGCACGGCCCGTGGATGCGCGGGCACGGGCCGGGTAGGCGCGGCTGACAGCAGGTTCGGCCCGGTAGCCATCGCGGGTCGGCCGTCCTGGCCGACCGGTGACGAGCGGGATGAGGAAGGCAAGGTGAGGACGCGTGAGCAGCACGGATCGGTGGGGTCATGAGGCCGCCGACGAGTCGGTGGGCGCGCTGGTGTCCCGGGCATCGCAGCAGATGTCGGAGCTGGTGCGCGAGGAGATGCAGCTGGCACGGGCGGAGATGACCGAGAAGGGCAGGCGGTACGGAGCGGGCGGTGGCCTGTTCGGCGGGGCCGGCCTGCTCGGTTTCCTGGCGGCGCAGGCCCTCGTCTGCGCGGGGATCGCGGCGCTGGCCGGGCTGCTGCCCGTGTGGGCGGCGGCGCTGGTCGTGGCCGCTGTCCTGGCCGGGGCAGCAGCCATGGCGGCGCTGGCGGGGAAGAAGCAGATCGCCAAGGCGGGTGCGCCCGCGCCGGAGCAGACCATCGACAGCGTCAAGGCCGACGTGGCCGAGATCAAGGAGCACGCACACCGATGAGCACCCAGCACCCCGACCACGAGAGCGCACCCACCCCCGAGCGCCTGCGCGAGCAGATCGAGCACACCCGTGACGAACTCGGCCACACCATCGAGGCCCTGGCCGGCAAGGCCGACGTGAAGGCGAGACTGCACGAGCAGGCCGCCACCGTGAAGGAACGGGCCACCGCCAAGACCGCGCAGATCACCGACCGGATCCAGGAGGCGGCCGGGCACGGGGTCCAGCTCCTCAAGGACCGCACCCCCGACCCGGTCCTCGACCGGACCGCCCGCGCCGCGCTGCGCCTGCGCGACAGGACGGTCCGAGCCGCTCGCGGTGCGGACCCTACTCCCGACGTCGCGTGGGAGGACGGCGGCCCGGTGGCGGACCCCGCGCGCGCCCGGCGCCTTCCGATGCTCGCCGGGGCCGTCGCCGTCGTGGTCCTGCTCGCCGTGCTCAGGGGCAGGAGGCAGCGATGAACAAGTCCAGGATCGCCTACAAGCCGGTCGGTCTGGCCCTGGGCGTGATCAGCGGCATGGCGGCCGGCGTGGCGTTCAAGCAGGCGTGGAAGGTGATCGGGCACGACGACGACGCGCCCGACGCCACCGACGAGGACCGGACCTGGCGGGAGATCCTCCTCGCCGCCGCCCTCCAAGGCGCGATCTTCGCCCTGGTGAAGGCCGCCGTCGAACGCTCGGGTGCCACCGCCGTCCGGCGCGTGACGGGCACCTGGCCGGCCTGACCAGCCCCCTCCGACGCCTCTCGCCCGAACCGGATGCTTGACGGCCGGATGGCGGCACCGATGGCGGGATGCCGGGGTGGGTGGCAGCGTCTGACGGGTTACCTGATGCCCGCTCTGACGTCGCACCCACCCCTTGGAGGCTGGACATGGCCCTGTTCCTGTTCATCGTTCTGCTCGCCGTGATCTTCGGCTTCGTCGGAGCTCTGGTGAAAGGCATGATCTGGCTGCTGGTGATCGGAGCGGTGCTGCTGGTCCTTGCCCTGGTCCTCGGAGGCATGCGACTTGGCCGACGCAGCCGCCAGTGATCGCGCAGTGGTGAGCCGACCACCCGTACGTCCGGGACTCGCTGATGGTTCGACAGTCCTGGCCACTGAGGTGACTGCGCTTCAGCCGGGCCTGTGCCATGCGAGCGAGGAAGCTGGGCAGGCGGAACCGCCACGGGTGGGCCCGGCACCGCGCACGTCCTGCTGCCGAGCTGCTGCGAGCGAGCCGGGGTGGGACTGCCGGGCCCGTTGGCCGGCCGCCGCGTCGACGCCGGTCCGCCGGGCTCTGCCGGCTGGATGACAGGGGCCACAGCCGGCGACCCGCCGAAGGGATGAGCCGGGCTCCGACGGGACAGACGCGGAGAATGGCCGATGTACGAGCGACCGTGACTTCCAACCTGCGCCGATGCCTCCGCGACCCGGTGGTCCACCTCACCGTGCGCGCCACCCTGGCGGCGACCCTCTCCTACGCCGCAGCCGTCGCGCTGCACACCTCGCCCGCACCGCTCACCGCGCCGCTGACCGCCCTGCTGGTGGTCCAGGTGACGGTCTACACCACGCTGACCACCAGTGTCCGCCGGGTGAACTCGGTCGTGGTCGGCGTGCTGATCGCGATCGCGTTCAGCGCCGTCACCGGGCTGAGCTGGTGGAGCCTCGGGCTGGTGATCCTGACCTCGCTGACCGTCGGTCAGTTCGTCCGGGTCGGAGAGTTCGTGAACGAGGTCGCGATCAGCGCGATGCTGGTGCTCGGGGTGAGCCAACTGGCGGCCCAGGCCTGGGACCGGGTGCTGGAGACCCTGATCGGCGCGGCGGTCGGGCTGGCGTTCAACCTGCTGTTCGCGCCGCCGGTCTGGGTCGACACCGCCGGCGCATCGATCGAGGACCTGGCCCGGCGCGCCCGGCACCTGCTGCTCGGCATCGGCGAACAGCTGTCCGGTCCGACCCCGGTCGCCACCGCGGCGGCCCGGCTCCACGAGGCCAGGGCCCTGGACCAGGCCATCGCCGAGGTGGATGCCGCCCTCCGCCAGGCCGAGGACAGCCTGCGGCTCAACCCGCGCATCTCCGAGGGCGTGCTGTCCAGGCTGGTGCTCCGCACCGGCCTGGACACGCTGGAGATCTGCGTCGTCGTCATCCGGGTCCTGGCCCGCTCACTCACCGACCTCGCCAAGCACCGCGGCCGGGACGAAGCACTCTTCCGGCCCGACGAGGCACTCGCCCTCGGCGAACTGCTGGGCCACGTCGGGGACGCCCTGGTCAGCTTCTCGGTCCTGGTCACCACCCCGGTCAGCCGCAACGCCGAGGCCGCCGAGCTGCGCCTGACCGGCGAGCTGACCGCAGCGCACGCGGTCCGTGACCGAGTCGCCGCGCTCCTGCTGGCGCGCGTCCGACTCCAGCCGCACGCCTGGCAGTTGCACGGCGCGCTGCTCGCGGAACTCGACCGGGTGCTGGACGAACTCGACCTCGAACACCGCTCCCGCCGCCTGATGGAGGAGCTCGACCGGGAGAGCGCCGCCCGCCGCAGCAGACTCACCGCACCCCACCGCCTGCGCCGCCTGCTCGGCGGCTGACCCCGGACCGCCGCCGCCCTTGAGGAGTTGACGCAGGATGGACCGCTTCGAGGACTTCCTGGACCTGCTGGACTACCCCGTGTACGTGGTCACCGCAGCCGCCGACGGCGAACGGGCGGGCTGTCTGGTCGGCTTCGCCGGCCAGACCTCGATCGACCCGGCCCGCTTCACCGTCTGGATCTCCCGCGCCAACCACACCCACCGGATCGCCCTGCGCGCACCGGTGCTCGGCGTCCACCTGCTCGACTCCGGCCGGCCCGGCGGGCGGGCCCTGGCCGAGCTGTTCGGCGGACGCACGGGCGACGAGGTGGACAAGTTCGCCGCCGTCCCCTGGGAGCCGGGCCCGGCCGGCGTCCCGCTGCTCACCGGCGTCCCCGCCCGCTTCGCCGCCCGGGTGGTCGCCCGCACCGACGGGGGCGACCACACCGGCCACATCCTGGAGCCCCTCACCACCCTGGTCCGCGACGGCACGGCCCGGCCGCTCTCCTACCGCGACGTCGCCACCCTCGACCCCGGCCATCCGGCCTGAGAGGCGTCCTCCGAACCCGCCGGTCCGCAGGGGTGGCCGGCGGGTGTGCGCCCTGGACATCCGGGCAGGCGCGGACCGACCGTCTCTTCACCCCGACGGCGACCGCCACGCCCGAGCCTGAACCGACCGGACCGAGGGTCCTGGCCACCGGACGGGCGCGGGAGGTGAGCGAGGCCGATCGTGATCGCAGAGTTCTGTCCGGACCACATTCTTCCGGGCGGTCCTGGTAGCAGGAGTGGCAGCGGGGTCAGGCCTGCTTCTGCCGGGTGGGAAGGGTGTGCGACAGGAGGAACTCGGTCGCTCCTGCGATGGCCTCGGCGGAGGTGGCGTGGACGGCCTCGGACTCCTTCTCCTGCCGGTCCGCGGCGGTGGCAGTGAACCACCAGGCGTCGGCGTCCGGGTCGTGGTGGATGACGGCGGCGCCGCCGGCGTACTGGAGCGGGACGGACTCGCCGGCCGCCTTCCTGGTCACGGCGTGCGGCCACTTGAGGCGGGCCGACTGGCGCTTGATGCCGCCCCAGGCCGCGCCCAGCTGCGCGTAGTTGGCTCCGCTGCGGCCGGCGACGGTGGCGGCGCTCTCGGCCAGGCGGTCGACGGACAGCTTGGCTTCGTAGAGGGACCGCAGCATGGCCAGCTGCACATCGGGAGCGGCCACGAGCGCGGTGTCGAAGGGCTTGTCGGCGGCGCGGTAGGCGCGAGCACGGGTCGAGATCTCCTCGGCCAGTACCCGGACCGCCTCCAACACCTTGTCGTCCATGGCGAACGAGTCGTCCGTGCTGGGCTCACGCCAGGCGGGCTCCACCAGGGTCATCACGGTGGCCCAGAAGTTCTCGTCGTTCCTGTCGGGGGTAGGGATCACGTCGTCCATGCGACAAGGCTACCTGTCGACATCGTTGGCGACAAGAAAAACTGTCGATGATGTCGCGCGGGGAAGTCTGCGGCACCGCCCTGCTGCTCGCCCTGCTCCCGCTCGCCGTCACGGCGGCCCTGTGCCTGAGCGGGCATCCTCACCTTGAAGGACGAGGCGGGCGGGCGGTGGCGGGCGGTCGTGCCCAGCGTCGGGGGCGGGTGCGGAACTCGCCGCTCCCGCAACGGAAGTGACTCCCCATGAACAAGTGCATGTCCCGCTCCGTGGCCGCGACCGCTCTGGCGGCTGGGATCGTCGCCGTCCCGGCCGCCGGCTCAGCCTTCGCGTCCGCCCGGCGCTCGGAGCAGTTCTACGGCCACCAGGTGGAGGCGTCCGCCAGCAACGTGCACCACGGCGAGAGCGCCACCTCCTGCTCCGGAACCGACTGGAACGGCGGCTGGTCGGAGGACTCCCGGGGCGAGCAGGGCCCGTGGAGCCACGGCCACAACAGCCACGGGCACGATGGACACGGCCTGCTGGGCCTCGGGCTGATCGTCCTCCGACAGCACCGAGCACCCCGCGAACCTCCCGCCCGGCAGCCTGAGCCGGGTGGTGGGACCCGGCACCTCCTCCGGGCCCCACCCATGCCCGCCGTCCCACCTGAACCGAACGGCGCGCACACCATCACTTCGGCGATCGCCACGGTCCGGACTGGCCACCTCCCCCGGACGGACCTACGCGGACCGGCCACGCCCACCACCACGGTCAAGCCCTCGACTCCGGACCAAGCCGGCCGCGGTCCCATACCGAAGGCTCCCGCGAGCACCCCCACCTCCTAGCGCGGTGCGGCACCCCGCCGAGGAGTCCCTAGCGTGACGACCGCCCCCAGCACCTGTGGCAACCCCCACCGGCAGCAGTGCGCACTCCTGCTGCGCCGCTCCGTCATCGAGGGCACCGGTTGGACGGCGACCGGGCCGGTCCTCGCCGTCGGCGCCCGCGCCGCCGGCCTCGCCCGCCTGCTCGCCGAGCGCCACAGCCCTGCCCTGCTGCTCGCCGCCACCGATACCGATTCCGATACCGACCGGTCCGGCCAGGCGCAGCACACCACCACCCTCGCGGGCGACCCGCTGCTGCTGCCGACCCTCGGCCTGCCCGCCCTCTCCCTCGCCTTCGTCAGCAACCATCCGCCCGCCGAGGCCCCCCAACTGCTCCTGGATCTGGACGTGCTGCTGCGCCCGGGCGCGGTCGTGGTGTTCGTGCCGACCTGGCGGGCATCCGACCTCCTGCCCTACGCGGAGCCGGCGAGGATGTCGGCCTTCCACCAGCTTCAGGCGGTGCGGCTCGATCACGTGCGGTGCACCGGCCGTCTGAGGCCGCAGTCGACCGCTGTGTCCTCGCACCATGGGGTGACCGCCTTGGTGGCCACCCGTCCGGCTGGCGCCGGGCGCTCCTAGCCGTGCCGGAGTGGTGGACAGGTCGGACCCAACCCTGCGGGCCGACGGTTGCCCCGGGCCGTAACTCCCGTCAACAGCACGACCGTTCGCCCACCCGCTCGGGTGAACTCTGCGGCCGTTGGGAGGTCGGGACCAAGCCGGGCGGTGTGGTGGCCCGAAGGCTGGCTGACGTGTCCGCGTTGGGCGGGTGCCGGAGGAGATGGGGGCGTGATGGCTGAGGATCAGCGCATCGACACCCGCTTGTTGGACGAGTTGACCGAGCAGTCGCAGGATCTGAACAGTGACGCACTGCGGATCACCCGCAGTGCGCTGACCGACTTCGGGCAGGCGGCCGACCCGGTGGGCCGGCGGTGGTGGCAGCGCGGAGGCCTGCTGGCGGGTGCGGCCGGGGCGGTCGCGCTGTTCGGCTCGTCCCGGGCGTTCGCGGCGACCGCGACGGCGGACGACATCATGGCGTTGCAGACGGCGGCGTCGCTGGAGAACCTGGCGGTGAGCGTCTATCAGACGGCCGCCACGCTGCCGTTCATCAAGGACGGCAACAAGACGGTGGCCGCGTTCATCGCGAAGACCACCGAGCAGCACCAGGCGCACGCGAAGGCGTTCAACTCGGCCGCCACGCAGGCGGGTGGCAAGGCGCAGACCGGGCCGGACCCGAAGTACAAGGCGGTGGTGGACCAGGCGCTGCCGACCATCAAGGGGCCGGCGGACGTGGTGAAGCTGGCCATCACGTTGGAGGACGTGGCGGCGCAGACGTACACCAAGAACGTCGGGCAGGTCTCCAACGCGGACCTGCGCAAGCTGTTCGCCTCGGTCGCGCCGGTGGAGGCGCAGCACCGGGCCACCCTGCTGGCAGTTCAGGCGCTGTTGGCGGGCAACGCCGCCGACCTGATCGCCATCCCCGTGGACCCGGCGAAGCTCCCGGCGGCGGCCGGCAGCGTCGGCTTCCCCGACGCGTTCTACCCGACCAAGGACGCCTCCCCGATCAGCGAAGGAGCCGTCAAGTGAGCGGCAGCACGAAGGGCAGCTGGGAGCTGCCGATCAGCGAGGGTCAACTCGCGCGTCTCACCCGGGACATGGAGCAGGCGCACCGCGACACCCTGCCCGCGATGCGGGCGAGCGCGGTCGACCTGGCGGAGGAGATCCGCACCCGCCGCGCCGAGGACGGCAGCGACCGGGCTGATGCGGGGCGCCGGCGGTTCCTGCTCGGCGCGGGCGGGATCGGCGCTGCGCTGGTGCTGGCCGCATGCTCCAGTGATCCGAAGACCGGCAACGCGATGAGCACGCCGTCCGGGAGTGCCGGGATGAGCGGCTCCGGCTCGCCGAAGCCGTCCGCGTCCGGGCAGTACACCGGTGACCTCCAGGTGGTGGCGCTGGCCACGGCGTTGGAGAACCAGGCGGTCGGGGCCTACCAGGCCGCTCTCGACGCGGCGACGGCGGGCAAGCTCGGGACCGTGCCTGCGGCGGTGGCGACCTTCGTGACCACGGCGATGGCCCAGCACGCCGACCACGCGAAGGCGTGGAACTCGGTGCTGACCGGGGCGGGCAAGCCGGCCATCACCGACGTGCCGCTGTCGAACCAGCCGGCCACGCTGGAGGCGCTGGGCAAGGCCGCCACGGTGGGCGACGTCGCCAAGCTGGCCCTGCAGTTGGAGGACCAGGCCGCACAGACCTACCTCTTCGCGACCTACAACGTCACCAGCCCGGCGGGCATCACCACGGCCGCCACCATCGCCCCCGTCGAGGCGATGCACGCCGCCATCCTCCACTACGTCCTGGGCCAGTACCCGGTGCCGGACGACTTCCTGCCCGTCGACAAGGCCGCCAAGCCGAGCCTCCTGACGGTCTGACAGACCCCGGGGGCCGAGGCGGAGGGGAATCCCGCTCCGGCCCCCGGGACCCTCGCGCCCGATGCTTCCGGACCTGGAGAACACCGCCCGTGCACCTGTCCCCCTCCCGCGCCCTGATCGCCGCGACGGTCACCGCCCTGCTGATGCTCGCGGTGGGGTGCTCGGGCTCCACCGGGCCCGCGAACCCGTCGTCCACCGCCGCCGCACCGTCCGCCTCCGGCCCGGCCGGGTCCGGCACGGACACGTCCGCCGCGGCCGTGAACCTCACGATCAAGGACTTCGTGTTCGCCCCCGGCGACCTCACCGTCGCCCCGGGCACCCGGATCACCGTCGCCAACCAGGACAGTGCCCCGCACACCGTCACGGCCACCGACAAGGCCTTCGACACCGGCCGGATCGAAGGCGGCAGGTCCGCCACCTTCACCGCCCCCAGCAAGCCGGGCAGCTACCCCTACATCTGCGACGTCCACCCCTTCATGGCCGGCACCCTCACCGTCAAGTAGCCGTCCACGCCGCCGAAGCAGCCTCGGTGGCCCACCGCGCACCCGTACCGGCACCGGCCCCGTGCCCCGGCCGCCCTCCGACTCCTGCCCGGCCTCCGGATGCACCGCAGACCCGCCGTCTGCCCTCCCGGGCCGTGCCCGCCGCCGGCGGTGCCCGGGTCACCGTGACCGCCGCGCTCCGGTACTGCCTGCCGATCGAAGGGGACGGGACGGCCCGCAAGGGGAGAGATGACACGCCCGCCGCGAAACGCCCGGCCGCAGCCGACCCGGGCCGAGACCCTGGACGTACGGCTGGCGGCTGCTGCGGAGGGTGACGGGGAAGCGTTCCGCCTCCTGTACGGCGAGCTCCTGCCCTACGTCGAGGCGGTGGTGGTCGGTGTGCTGCGCGACCGGGCGCAGGCCGAGGAGGTCAGCCAGGAGGTGATGATCGAGCTGTGGCTGCACGCCGGCCGCTACCGTGCCGCCGTGGGTGGCGTGCGCCCCTGGGTGGCCACCATCGCCCGCCGCCGCGCCATCGACCGGGTCCGTCGGCTCGGCGTGCAGCGTCAGTCCGAGCAGCAGTGGGCGGCCGAGAAGCAGCGCCTCGAACGGCAGGAGGCCGCCGCGGCCCTGGGTGCGGATCAGCGTGACCACGACGCCGTCGCGCGGGCACTCGGCACCCTGACGGCCCTTCAGTTCGAGGCGGTCCACCTGGCCTTCCACGACGGCCTCTCCTACCCGCAGGTCGCCGCACGCCTCGGGATTCCCGTGGGTACCGCCAAGACCCGCGTCCGGGACGCCCTCGTGCGCCTCCGACGCGAACTCACCGTCGGCACGGCCCTGCCGCCCGCCCGCACCGGCAGTCCGCGCGGGCACTGAGTGGCGGCACGGCACGCTGTCGTGCACGTCCTCCGGCAGGGCAGGGACTCCGGCCCACGTCAGCGCTGCGGGTCGACCGGCCGGCCGGTTGTTTCGGAACCCGGGCCCGAACCCGTGGCCGTGGCCGGCTTCGGGCGAGGCCGTAGGCCTCCCCGACGCCGGGCCAGGACGAGCATCGGGACACTGAGCAGAGCGCTGAGGACGACCGGTACGACCGACGCCTCCAGACCGAAGGCGCCACCGGTGAGCAGGGTGGAGCCGTGGGTGGTGACGGTGAACAGGCCGTCGGGGGTGTGCCCGGACAGCGGGACCCCGGCCAGGTGCTGCACGGTGTTCCAGGTGAAGTGCAGGGCGATGACGAACCAGAGGCTGCGCCGCCAGAGGAAGGCCGCACCGAGCAGCACGCCCGCCTGTACGGCGAGTGCCAGTGCGCCCCAGAGGGTCGCGCCCGGTCCGCCCAAGTGGGCCGCGCCGAAGAAGAGCGCGGTCACCGCGATCGCGGCGGTGCTGCCCCAGCGCTGTTCGAGGGCCTGGAGGGCCAGCCCACGGAACATCAACTCCTCGGTGACCGAGGCGTTGAGCTGCATCGCCACGGCCGACCACAGCACCGGCAGGAAGCCGTGGCCCGCCCAGGAGTAGGTGTAGCCGCCGAAGAGCGTGATCAGCGCCAGCGTGACCAGGATGAAGGCCAGGCCGATCCCGCCCCCGAGCAGGGCCTCGCGCACGGCACCGTCCCGGGCGATCTCCGGGGTGGCGCGCCGCGCCAGACGGCGCATCACCGCGGCGTACACCGCGACGGCGGCGACGGCGCCCAGGACCGGGACCGGGCCCGGCCCCGTGGCGGTCAGTGCCGCGACGGCCGAGACGCCCACGAGCCCGCACACGGTCCGGCCGAGCGGGGCGCGTACGGCGCGCCCGAACCGGCCGGGTGCTCCGGCCGGTGAGTGGTCCGGGGCGGCCTGGGCGCCGGTGGTGGGCGGGGAGGTCGGGCTCATGGGGGGTCCTTCGGGTCGGAGGCGGTCGCGGTGCTGCGGCCTGACGCCACGTTAGGCAGCGGGCCGCAGCGGCGGATCACCCGTCGCGCGACAACTGCGGTAGCTCGCACGGGGGATGCGCCGACCGAGGGCGAGGTGGTCGGGTCGTCCGCCGCCGGGCACCTCCCCCCAGGAGGCGCCCGGCGGCGGCCTGCGTCCGCACACCGACCCACGACCGGCGAGGACTGCGGACGAGTTCGAGGACCGGCGCGCACCGGGCCGGTGGCCGGCGGGTGCGGGCTGGGTCAGGTCGGTGAGGGGGCGTCAGGCGGGCCGGGACAGCGGGGTGCGCAGGGCGTCGCCGAGCCGGGCGGCCGTGCTGGGGAACAGGCCGAGGCCGGCGACGTGCAGCTGGGTGGAGCAGGTCGCGATGAGGTCGAGATCGCGGACCTGGCGCCGGAGTTCGGTGGCGATGGCTTCGTCGATCCCGGGGATCTCGTGATCGGGCCACTCGGCTCCGTCGGGGTCGTGGTCGAGGGCCGCGACCGCGTGGCCGCTGACCCAGGAGGCGAAGTCCCGGCAGCCGAAGAGGTGGGCGTGCGCGGCGTCCAGGACCGCCGCCGCAGCGGGTTCGTGCTCGTCGCGCGGCCCGTACGGGCCGTACGGGCCGTCGTGGTGGCCGTGGTCGCCGAGCATGATCTCGGCGACGCCCCGCCGGACGGCCCGGGAGGCGGTGGCGTCGCCCAACGCGCCGGCCCAGACGTGCTCCAGGAGGGGGCGCAGGCTGAGGGTGAAGGGGTCGTGCTCGTGTGCGGGCAGGGCCTCGTGGCTGGCGAGCAGCCGCTCGGCGACACCGGCGGCGAACACCGCGCGCTCGCCCGAGGAGGCGGCGATCAGTCGGGCTTCCACGGCGGCGGCCAGGGGCTCCCACACGGTCATCGGTCCTCTTCCTCGGGGCGGTCGTACACGTCGGGTGGCCCCGGGACGGCCGCCGGGGGGCGGTGGCCGTCCCGGGGCCCCGGGCAGGGAGTCGCCCGGTCCCGGGTGGAGCCGGGGGAGGGGGCCTGGCCCGCCCCCGGCTCCGGTCGGTGCTACTGGAGGCCGGTGTGGACCGCGTTCGCGAGCTCACCGTTGGCGGTGTCGCCGCTGAACTCCCAGTAGAAGGCGCCGCGCAGGCCCTGCTGCTTGGCCCAGCCCATCTTGGTGACGATGGTGGCCGGGGTGTCGTAGCTCCACCAGTTGCTGCCGCAGTGGGCGTAGGCGGTGCCGGCCACGGTGCCGGTGGCGGGGCAGGTGTTCTTCAGGACCTTGTAGTCCTCGTTGCCGGCCTCGTAGGTGCCCGGGGCCGGGCCGGTGGCGGTGCCGCCGGGGGCGTCCTGGGTGACGCCGGTCCAGCCGCGGCCGTAGAAGCCGATGCCGAGGTTGAGCTTGGAGCCGGGGATGCCCTTGCCCTTGAGCTTGGTGATCGCCGCCTCGGAGGTGAACCCGGGGTTGGAGATGCCGGGGAAGGAGGTGAGCGGGGAGTGCGGGGCGGTCGGGCCCTTGGCGTCCCAGGTGCCGAAGAAGTCGTACGTCATGACGTTGTAGAAGTCGATGTACTGGGCGGCCCCGGCGTAGTCCGCCTGGTCGAGCTTGCCGCCGTTGTTGCCGTCGGCGGAGATCGCGGCGGTGACCAGGTTGGAGGAGCCGAAGCGGGCGCGCAGTGCCTGCATCAGGTTCTTGTACGCCGCCGCCCCGCTGGTGTCGCAGGACAGGCCGCAGGCGTTGGGGTACTCCCAGTCGATGTCGATGCCGTCGAAGACGTCGGCCCAGCGCGGGTCCTCGACCAGGTTGTAGCAGGAGTTGGCGAACGCGGTCGGGTTGGCCGCGGCCTGGCCGAAGCCGCCGGACCAGGTCCAACCACCGAAGGACCAGAGGACCTTGATGTTCGGGTACTGCTTCTTCAGCTTGCGCAGCTGGTTGAAGCTGCCGCGCAGGGCGCCGGTGTCCCAGGTGTCGGCCACGCCGTCGACGCTCTGGTCGGCGGTGAAGGCGCGGTCGTAGTCGGCGTAGGCGTCGCCGATGGTGCACTGGCCGTTGGTGACGTTGCCGAAGGCGTAGTTGATGTGGGTGATCTTCGCGGCGGTGCCGGAGGTCACCAGGTTCTTCACCTGGTAGTTGCGCCCGTAGGTGCCCCAGTCGGTGAAGTAGCCGAGCTTGACCGGGCCGCCCGGGTCGACCGTGCCACCGGTGGTGGTGACCGTCACGGCGCCGGAGGCCGGGCCGGTCTGGTCGGCGGTGTCGCGGGCCACGACCGTGTAGCTGTAGGTGGTGCCCTTGGTCAGGCCGGTGTCGGTGTACGAGGTGCCGGTGACGGTGGCGACCTTCACGCCACCGCGCAGCACGTCGTAGTTCTTCACGCCCTTGTCGTCCGCCGCGGCGGCCCAAGTCAGGCCCACGGACGTGTCGTTGACGCTGCCGGCGATCGGGGTGCCGGCGGCGCCGGGCGGGTTGTCGGTCGGATCGGTGCTGCCGTTGGTGGTGGTGACCGTCACGGCGCCGGAGGTCGGGCCGGTCTGGTCGGCGGTGTCGCGCGCCACCACGGTGTAGGCGTAGGCGGTGTTCTTGGTCAGGCCGGTGTCGGTGTACGAGGTGCCGGTGACGGTGGCGACCTTCGCGCCGCCCCGGTAGACGTCGTAGTTCTTGACGCCCTTGTCGTCCGTCGCCGCCGACCAACTCAGGGTCAGCGACGTGTCGTTGACGTTGCTCGCGACCGGGGTGCCCGGCGCGGACGGCGGGAGGTCCGTCGGGTTGGTGGTGCCGTCACAGCTGCCGCCGTTGAGCTTGCAGCCGCTCGGGGCGCCGGAGCCGGTGCCGTTGAAGCCGAAGCTGATGCTGGCACCGGGGGCGAGCGTGCCGTTCCAGCCCTTGTTCTTGCCGGTCCAGTGGGTGCCCGAGCTGGTCACGTCGGCGTCCCAGGCGGAGGTCACGGCGGTGCCGGCCGGGTAGTCCCACTCCACGGTCCAGCTGCTGAGGGTGGTGGTGCCGGTGTTCTTCACCGTCCACTTGCCCTCGAAGCCGGAGCCCCAGTCCGAGCCCTTGGTGAAGGTGGCGGTCGCGGACTCCGCGGCCTGGGCCGGTGCCGCGATGGCCACCAGTCCGGTGAAGGGAAGGGCGAGCGCGGCGACCACGGCCGCCACGCGGGTTCTTCTTCTGCTGCTGCGGAATTGCGGGGGGGAAGAACTCATCGGTCACTCCTCCGTAGTTTTACGGCGGCCGGTGGGACGGTCGCCGAAGTGGGGGTGAGGGCTGCACCTCCGTTGCGCCGGGAGCGCTCTCAATCCCGCCGCTGCAGCCACCTCGGGGAGGCTAGAAAGGTCTGGACCAGTCCGTCAATAGGTTCAGACCAATTGAGGGAGATTGACACTGATCCGCTGGCTGGGGCGGCTCCTGCCGTCGCCGATCCCCGCGCCTCCCGGCAGCCGACGGGGTGTCACGCGCCGTGCCCGCCTGAGGGTGACGCCGCAGGAGAATGGCCATCGGCCGCATAGGGAGCAATTCCCGGAAGTAGGCGTTCCGCGGAATCGATCCGGTCCGGGTGATTGTCAGGAAAGATTCCTGTCCCCCGAGGGCAGTCATGTCACATTCTGAGATTCTCCCTTCTCGCCGGGACCGGCCCGTCCAGTCTGGAAGGCCCGCCCGGGGCGGGGCATCCCCCGTGCGAGCTACCCGAGGTGTCCGAGGACGGGGGATTCGCCGCGCGACCCGTATTCCTACCGTGGTCGCCGAGGTCACCGATCGCCGTGGCCGCGAAGGGAGACCACGATGGACGCCAAGCCTGCCGCCCGATACCGCACCGACGCCGCTCCGGACGCCGTAGGAGCCGATCGGACGGCCGACAGGACGCCCGAGGAGACGCCCGACGGAACGGCCGACCGCCCCGGGGGCGCCGGACGGTTCGAGCGTGCCGCCCGCTCGCCGCTCGGCTGGATGGTGACCGGCCTGCTCGGCGTCGGCCTGGTCTCGGGCCTCACGGCGGCCGGCCCTGGTCCGCTGCCACTGGTGGGCGCGGCGGGGGCGGTGCTGGTGTACCGGTGGGTGATGCGACGTCAGGCGGGCCGCCCGGTACCGGAGATCGCCCGGCGCGGGGCCGGCCGCGAACTGCTGGTCGGCGGCGGGATCGGCCTGGGGTTCATCCTCGTCCCGGTCCTGCTCCTCCTGCTCTTCGGCGGCTACTCGCTCTCGTGGGCGGGCCGTGGACTTCTGCCGGTGCTGTGGACGACGGTGGTGGTGCAGCTGGCCGGTGCGGTGACCGAGGAGCTGCTCTTCCGGGGCGTCGCCCTGCAGGCCCTCGAACAGCTCTGGGGGAGCCGGGCCGCCGTCGCGGTCACCGCGCTGTTCTTCGGCGTCGCGCACCTCGGCGCAGCGGAGGCCACCCTCTGGAGCGCGGTGGCGGTCGCCGTGGAAGCGGGGGTCCTGCTGGGCGCCGCGTTCCTGTGGCGTCGTAGCATCTGGTTCGCCGCCGGGCTGCACTTCACCTGGAACGCAGCCGAACAGCTGCTCGGCATCCCGGTCTCCGGCCACACGCCCGAGGGCCTGTTCACGCTCGACGTCCACGGCCCGGCCCTGCTCACCGGCGGCGGTTTCGGCCTGGAGGCGTCGATCCTGCCCGTCCTGCTCGGCACGGCCATCGCCGTCCCGATGCTCCGCCGCGCCCACCGTGCGGGCGGCGTCAGGCCCCGGGCGCGAGCCGGCAACCGAGCGACCGACCCGTGGGGGAGGCACCGGAAGTGACAGCACGTCGACGACCCTGGAAACCGGTCTCGTGGCCGGCCGTCCGGCAGTGGTGGCGGGAGCGCGACGCACTCGCCAAGGACGGGTTCCTCGCCCTGACGCTGACCCTGCCGGCCTTCGCGCCGAACCTGTCCCAGATCGGGGCACAGATCGGCGACCTGCCGCTGCGGCCGGGGGACGCACTCGCCTCGGTCCTGATCACGGCCCAGGCGGCCCCGCTGGTGGCCCGGCGGCGGTGGCCCGCCGCCACCCTGGTCGTCGTCGCGAGCGCCTTCGCCGCGCACCAACTCCTGGGCTACGCCACCACCTTCGCCAGCTTGGGCCTCTATCTCGCGCTCTACTCGGCCGGCGCCCACCAGCCCCGCTCCCGGCCCGCTCCGGCGGCCCGGCCCGTGGCCCGCCCGCTGCTGGCCGCCGTGACGAGCACCGCCTACGTCCTGCTCGCCGCCGGGCTCCACCGGCTCGGCTCACCGCAGCGCCTCCTGGACTACCTCTCCTTCTACCTCGTGCTGGCCGCGTTCTGGCTGGTGGGGAGTGCCGTGCGCAGACGACGTGAACACGAAGCCGAACGGCGGCTGCTGGCCGCCGAGTTGGCCATCACCGCCGAACGGGCCCGGATCGCCCGGGAGTTGCACGACGTGGTCACCCACCACGTCACGGCCATGGTGATCCAGGCCGACGCCGCGCAGTACCTGCCCGCTGCCGCCCCCGAGCGCCTCGGCGAGGCCCTCACGGCCGTCAGCGACACCGGCCGCCGGGCCCTGACCGACCTGCGTCAGCTGCTCGGTGTCCTGGAGGCGACCGGCGAGCGCAGCCCCGCTGACCCGGCACCGGCCGACCGGGCACCCGTGCACGGGCGGGTCGCCGATCTGGTGGAGCAGACCCGCCGGGTCGGCCAGCCCGTGGAGTTCACCGAGGACGGGGCGCTCCGGTCGGCGGGCGCGGAGGCCGAGCTGGCCGTCTACCGGGTGGTGCAGGAGGCCCTCACCAACGCGCTCAAGTACGCCGCCGGGCAGCCGACCCGGGTGCTGCTGCGGCACGGCGAGGAGCACACCGAGATCGAGGTGACCACCGGCGCGGGCGGCACCGGTCCGGCGGTGGGCTCGGGCGGGCGGGGCCTCGACGGCCTGCGCGCCCGGATCGCCGTGCTCGACGGCCGCCTGGAGGCTGGCCCCCGGCCCGGTGGCGGCTTCCGGGTCCGCGCCACCATCCCGCTGCGACCCCGTCAGGAGCGACCGTGACCCACCCGCCCCAGCCGATCCGCGTCCTGGTCTGCGACGACCAGGCCCTGGTCCGGACCGGCTACGTCACCATCTTCTCGGCCCAGCCCGACCTGGAGATCGTCGGCGAGGCCGAGAACGGCCACGAGGCCGTCCTGATCGCCCGTGAGCAGCGCCCGGACGTGGTCGTGATGGACATCCGGATGCCCCTGCTGGACGGCATCCAGGCCACCCGGAAGCTGGCCGGCCCCGAGGCGCAGGACCCCCCGAAGGTGCTGGTCGTCACCACCTTCAACGTCGACTCCTACGTGTACGAGGCGTTCCGGGCCGGTGCCAGCGGATTCCTCCTCAAGGACGCCCCGCCGGCCGAACTCGTCCACGGGATCAGGACGGTGGCCCGCGGCGAGGCCCTGCTCGCCCCCAGCGTCACCCGCCACCTGATCGGCCACTTCGCCGAACGCCTCCGGCCCGCCGGCGCCGAACGCACCACGATCACCGGGATGCTGACTCCGCGTGAGCTGGAGGTGTTCGGGCACCTCGCCCTGGGACTCTCCAACGCCGAGATCGCCGTGGCGCTGTTCATCACCCCGGAGACCGTCAAGACCTACGTCTCGCGCATCCTGACCAAGCTCGACCTGCGCGACCGGGTCCAGGCCGTCGTCCTGGCCCATCGCACCGGGCTGGTCCCCGACCACTCCTGACCGTGCGGCGCGCGGCGTGCGCGACGGCGACGGCGAGGGCCTGCCGCCGTTGGTCGGGATCGTTGGGCGGGAACCCTGCGATGCGATGCCAACGGTGGACCACTACCGGGAGGATAGTTCAGGATCCTTTTCGGTGAGGGGTTTCGTGAAGCCAGGCAACGAGTTCGACCTGCCGAACGGTGTCGGATTTGCTGATGCCGTTGTGCTGTGCGACCAGTGCGCGGGCACTGTCGATGAGGCTGTGAAAGGTCTTGAGGCAGGAGGAGGGCATGGGGGTGCGAGTCGCACTGGGGGAGGGCAAGTTGGGGCGGCCAGCATTGCGGATCCAGTCGCTCGGGTCGAGGTGCGGCTCCGTCAGGCATCGCTGAGGATCCAGGGAGTAGGCACCATCGCGGTCGGCGGTGCTGACACGGACAAAGGCGGTCTTGGCACGGCTCGCCCCGGGGTGGACGAGACGAAAGCAGAACAGGACGCTGGGAGTTGCGACGTCGCCGGTACAGGTTCCGCCTGCCGCGGAGGGGAGATCGTCGAGGGCCTGTCGGAGCGCCGGAGTGCGAAGTGCCGTGCCCAGCCAGGCGTGCTGGCGGTCGCCCATATCGGGATCGGGGAGGAGCTGGGCCGGTTCGGTACTGGTGGGGTCCGGTACTGCGCGTGTAGGCGAGCCCGCGTACAGAGGAGTGGGCAGGCCGACTGTGGCGGCGGCGATCTGGGCCTTACGGGCGATGATCTCCATGAGGTGCAGGGCGACGTCCAGGCCCGCGTCCGGCTGGACCGTCCAGCAGGTGACTATCTCGTGGTGGCTGCCGAGGCGGTCGATGCGCCCGAACCGTTGGCCGAGGATCTGCGGGTTCCAGGTGAGGTCGTAGTGCACGCAGCAGGCGGCATCCTGCATGTTGCCGCCCAGGGCCATGATGTCGGTGGCGATGAGGACATCGAAGTCATCGCGTGGGGGAGGGGTGGTCAGCCCCTGGTGCGGGGGCCTGTTGTGGTGAGGGTCGAAGCGGGCGACGATGTCCTGGGTCTGCCTACTGTCGGGCGCCACGGCGGAGCCGAGGTTGGCGATGCGGCCGCGCAGAGAGGCCAAGCGCGGGTCGGTGTTGATCGTGTGCTCGAGCCAGGGGCCGAGGTCGGCGGTCGTGGTGCGGGCGCTGGAGAAGATGATGATCTTGCGGCTGCGGGGGTCGTTCACGAGGTCGAACAGGATGTCGCGCAGGACAGCTTTCTTGGAGTCGTCCGTGACGGCCTGCTCGGCGTCGGCTATCAGCCGGGTCATTCCTTCCAGGTCGTGGTCCAAGTCCGCGCGTAGGCGTTCGCTGTCGAACCGGCTGGCCGGCAGTTCGATGGTTTCGGGGATGGTTGCGTAGGCCGCGAGGAGGGCGTCGACATCCTCGGGTTCGAGGTCGGTACCGCTATCGCGTGCCAGGCTCTGTTTCAGGGAGAGGTTGAGGTGGTGGCGGGGCAAACGGACGATGCCACGGTCGAGGTCGGCCAGGGCCTGGACGACGACCTCTCGAATGCGTCGCAGGGTGCTGAGACAGGCCGCTGGGGACGATTCGAGGCGCTTGAGCAGCAGAATGCGGATGAGGGCCAACAGGGCGGGGTTGCGTGACTGGCTGTGTTCGGCGACTTGGTAGCGCTCGCGCTGGTAGACGGCAAGGGTCAGCGGCGAGGGCGGCCTGCTCTCCCCGACCAGGTTGTGGAGTTCACCTGCCAGGTCGGGTGGCAGGTGGGTGGTGTAGCCGACGGCGTGGATGACGTCGGCGAACAGGCGACGCATGGCTGGGGAGAGCTGGTAGGTGACGCGCTTGTGCTCGGGAGTGGGGAAGCGGCCGGGATAGGGGCTGGGTGGGTAGTGGGTGGCGAGGAAGGTGTGGTCGCGCCGCAGCATCCGCTCGCGCAGGCAGCGCGACATCCGCGCCTTTTCCACAGCGCACAGGGTGATCGGGTCGGCCAGGTAAGAGGTGAGCCGTTGGCCGGTGGCGGAGCGTTTGCTCAGGCGGGTGCGGCTGAAGGTGCCGCCGCGCTGCCACTGCTCTTCCAGGCTGGGGTCGATCAAGAGCAGGAGCTCCAGCAGGTCGCCGGCACCGTTGTTGACGGGGGTCGCGGTCAGGAGCAGAACCTTGGGGCGCGGCGTGTGGGCGTCGATCAGTGAGCGGATGGCGAGCATGCGCAAGGTGAGGGGATTACGCAGTTGGTGGGCTTCGTCGCAGATGATCAGTCCGTACCTGGGCCAGGTGTGTCCATGGTCGACGACGTCCTTGTAGTGGTTGGAGATTTGTTCGTAACTGATGATGTCGCAGCGCAGGCGCCAATCGGTCAGGTAGCGCTTCCACATGGGGACCAGGGATGCGAGGCAGACGATCACAACGGGACCCTGGCCGCGCTCGAGGAAGACCCGGGCGATGTCACCGCCGGCGAGGGTCTTGCCCAGTCCGACGGCATCCGCGTCGAGCGCTCCGCCGTACCGGTCGATCATGGCGAGCAGTTGTGCGACCCCGTCGCGTTGGAATCCCACCAGGCCGATGTCGGACGGTGAGGCGTCGACCTCGCCCCCGTACGCCTCCTTCAGCATGCGCAGGAGGATGAGTTCGGCGGGATACTGTGCGCGCCGGGCCCGGACGCATGCCCCTAGATCGTAGGGGAGAGCCCGCTGCCACCAGCGCTCGACCAGCTCGATGGCCTGTCCCACGGCTGACGCGTCCGCAGGGACGCTCAGCTCCTGGTTGAGGTGCAGCCCGGTGTAGGTGAGGTTCGCGGAGCCGACGATGACCTGCGGCTCGGGACCGTCTGCCACGGCTGCCTTGGAGTGCAGGAAACCATCCTCCAGGCGACGGCACTCCAGGACGTGATTGTCGAGCAGGCGCGCGAGGTCCTCCAGGAGCAGCCCGGTGCGGCGGGTGGCGGGAATCGTGTTCAGCTCCGCGTACAGCGCGCGGTCGCCTCGCCGACAGAGTTGTCGCACGGTGTCCTTGTTCGGGATCGCATCCGGTGCAGCGGTGATGCCGGCGAGTGTCGGCGCGGGCTCCTCGCTCATGGGCAGGAGCACCATCGCCTCGTCGTGCGGGGCAACGCCGATGAGCAGGTGCAGGGGACGAAGGTGGGCGGCCCGTTGCCTCAGGGCCGGAACGATCGACAGCAGGCCCCGCAGACTCACATAACCGCTCACCAGTGTCACGTTGCTGTCGGAGTGCTGGGCGCACCATGTGGCGAGGCTACGTGCGACGCTCCATCCGGCGGTGTTTGCCCAGATCTGCGGGGTGCCTCCGTCGGCGGTTTCCTTCTTGTTCGTCGTCATGCCGCCCCCTCGAGGAAGGCGTTGATGAGTGACAGGAGTTTCCGGTCGCGTTCCTTGATCCACATCTGGGTGGGCGCGCGCTCCTGTTCGCCGAGGGGCTGAGGGATGGACTGCGCGTCCAACACGGCGCGCGGGCACTGGAGCTCTTCGGCTGCGGCGGGCGTCCATCCCTTGTTGGCTCGCAGAACCCTGTGGGTGGCTTCGGTGGCGAGGATGTAGTTGCCGAGTCTTTCCGCTGGAGGGTTCGGGTCCCACAGTCGCACGAGCCGCATGGCGGGGTGCGGCGCGCGAAGGTCGGGCTGGGCGAGGTCGTGGACCGGGCGATGGCCGGGCCCGGACAGGGCCATGGCCATCAGGGCCGCGCCTGGGCCGAAAGTGCTGGCCCCCTGGCGGTGCAGGTCATTGGGCCCCACTTTCAGGCCGCTTCCGTTCAGCGCCTCGGCGAGCAGACTGGTGGCCTGCTCGTAGGTGCCACTGGCGGCTATGAGGGCACTGTCGGCGCGGGCCAGCTTAGGGGCGTCTCGATAGCGCTGAGACGCCAGGGCGCGGGCGAGCCAGCGCCAGGCGAAGTCGTCCTGGACGGCGTGAGGGAAGCGAGCGAAGAGCTTCATGAGGACGCGCACCGTTGAGGGCATGCAGACGAAGTCGGAGCCGGATATCCCGTGCCGCACGAGGTAGGCGAGGGTGTCCTCGCAGGCCTGCCCGGTGCGCTTGCACGCTGCACGCACGATGGCCGGGTCGGCGTTGACCACATTCCTGTGCCGGAACGTCTCCGGAAGTTCGGCCTGCACGACTTCGTTGAACGCCGTGGCGGTCACTGCCGAGGAGAAGCCCTTTGCAGCGGCGTCCTCGATGGCAGGGTCGAGGATCTCACTTCTCACACCGGGGCTGACCTGGGCCACCATGGTCGTCTCGATCTCGCCTGCGGTCATCACGGTGGTCGCGCCGCGCCGGCCGCGGATGCAGTACACCTCCGCCGCCTGCTCCGTCGTCCCGGACAGCCACTCGAGCAGAATCGGCGTGCGCGCGAGCCGCTCTTGGATCCCTACCAGAGAGCCGACGCAGGTAGCCAGCTCGCCAGTGCCGACTCCGCGGTCCACGGCCAACTGCTCCAGCGCGGCCGGGTCCGACGTCAGTAGCTCCCGCAGAGTGATCTGCGGGTATCGGCCGTGCTGGTGCGCCGTGATTCGAGGCCGCTGACCCGGCTCCAGCGCGACGGAAACCAGGAGCTCGTCGCCCTTGAGCTGATCCCACTGCTGCTCGGTGAACCACGCCGGCCTGACCCCGGCCCCGACTGCCAAGCCGAGGCACCGATGTTGGCCGTCCAAGATCCGCACCGACACAGCGGCCAGACCGTACCGGCCAGGACGTCCCCGTCCCTCAGAGTCCAGCAGCCACAGAACCACCGAACCGATCGGCCGCTGGGGGACGAGGAGCAGGGACTGCCAAAGCTCGGCGATCCAGAGGAGTTTCGGGACCCACATGCGACCGAAGTCCGCGACATCGATCCTCCCGTCCTCGATCTCACACAAGAGATCCGGCAGGTAGACGAAGGGCGTATTCGGGGTGGGCATCCGAGCTCCCAGAATGAGGCATGCTCCCTTTCCCACGCTACGCAGGTTGGGCGATTCCACAACATCTAGGGTTTAGGGTGCTGGGCGCGGTTCTTGTACGTTGCGGGCCGTTGAGGCCACCGGAGCGCCGCACCCACCTACCGCTCGGGCCGCCTGTACAGCAGTCACCGACTCTGCTGGTACGAGAGCTGGGGAGCTTGCGGTGTGGCGGGGTTGGTTGGAGGAGTTCGCTGCTGGGGTGTTCGCGTCTTTGGCCAGGTCTGATGAGCGGCTCAAGGGCGTGTTGTACCGGTGGGGGCTGTTACTGGAGGACCGGCGCAGGTCGATGGCCGAGCGCCTGGGGGTGGATTACCAGCGCTTGCAGCAGTTCATGACATCCTCGACCTGGCCCGACGGGGAGGCGGGGCTGCGGTTGGCAGGGCGGGCGGTTCGGGCGGCGCGGCCCCAGATGTGGGCGATGGACGACACCGGCTTCGCCAAAGACGGCGCCGCCTCGCCGGGGGTGGTCCCGGCAGTACTCCAGTACGTTGGGCGGGATCGGCAGTACCAGATCGGTCTCAGCGTCCATGCCGTCTCCGACACAGCCTTCTGCCCGATGGCCTGGCGCCTGTTCCCGCCCGAGGCCTGGGAGGGGCCCAGGCCGTGAGTCGGCGGGCGGCCTGCCGTATCCCCGATGACGTCCACCACCAGACAAAACGGCACCTGGCCCTGGACACGCTCGACGAGCCCGCCGACACGGGTCTACGGTCTGCGGTAGTCGTAGCCGGTGCCGCCTACGGCGCGAACTCCGACTTCCGCTGCGGCCTTGAGGACCGCTCGTTGGCCTATGAGCTGAAGGCCAGAGCCGAGATGACCGCCCGCTGCCAGGACGAGGAACCCCACCAGCTCGCCCACGGCGGCTTAGGCCGACGCCCGCTGCCCCGCGCCTGGCCGCTGCTCCTGTGCGAGCACGTGCCGGCCGCCAGGTGGGGCGGAGTATCACTTGGCGCAAGGGCTCGAAAGGGGCGATGAGCTCGCACTTCGTCCTGCTGAAAGTGCGCTTGGCCAGGCGGCGTCCCAGGTCTCCGACGGTACCGGCTCCCTGTCCTGGCTGATCGCGCAGTGGCACCGCCACGTCACCCTCGTCAGTGCTACTCGTCTCTTCCTCGCCGAACAGCGCACCCACCCAAGAGCCCCGTCCAGGATCTGACCTTTCATCAGACCCTGGACCTCCTCCGACATCTCATCGCAACCTTGATGAGAGGACGGCGCGGCGGCGGTGGCTTCCGGTGGGCGGTGTCCGCCGCGTCTCGGGGCGTCAGGCGATGGCGAACCGGGCGACGTACTCGGCGAAGGGCGGGATCCCCACCTCGGCGCGGAGCTCGTCCATGCGCTCGGGTTCCGCGCAGGGCCACGGGACCGGGGCGCCGTCCTTCACGCCGGCGATCTGCGTGCCGTAGACCTGCTCCCGTCCCTCGTTCACGAGGGTGCGGTCCCGCAGGAAGGCGAGATCCCGCGGGTTGGCGGTGCCGTCGGCCACCGTCTGCCCCATCAGTCGCAGCGCGCGCCGCTGGACGTCGAGCTGCCGGTCGGCGTGCTGGGCGATCAGCCACGCGGCCCGGGCCGCGTCCTCGCCGACCAGTTCCGCGGTCGGCCATCCGTGTGCGTCCATGATCTCGCCGAGGCGGTCCGCGTGCTGTGCGGTCAGGCGCCGCCAGGCCAGCTGCTCGGCCGGGTCGTCACTGTTCGCACCGCGCGTGCCCCGGTGATCGGCCGCGGCCATCGCGTTGAGCTCGGCTGCCACTGCGGTCAGGTCGGATGGCATGTTGACTCCAAATCAGATCGGGCTTCTCGCCGTTCATCCGAAACCCTAGGCGTGCAGAGCACCACGGAATCTCCTCCCGCAGGACGGTGACAGGCCCGTCCGGGTCCGGGGATACTTGATCTACTCCCGGAACCGGAGCGGCGCAGTGTCGGCGGTCCGGTGGAGGACGCGGGCCCTCCGGTGGAAGCGCGGCACCCGCCCACCCGGGCCTGATCGGGCGTCACACTGCGCCTGCCACCGCCAGGGTGCGCCGGATTCGGGACCGCCGTTCCGTCTGCCCGCCGCTGTGGTCATCCTGGGACGCATGAGCGGACGCGAGGGGGCGGACGTCTTCCGCTGGGAGACGTACCGGAGCGGGACGAAGACGGCATCCGACCGGAGCACGACCACGGTGGTGGTCCTGGCACACGTGCTGCTGATCGGGCCGGTGCTGCTCGCCGAGCCGTGGGCGGGGCTGGTGATCGGCGGGGCCCTCGGGCTGTTCTGGGGAGCACTGCTGATCCCGCCACGGCTGCGCGAACGCGCAGCCGTGGAGTGGGCGGAGATCCGGCCGGGCCCGCCGGGGGTGCTGGTGCTGGCCCGGGCGAACGGGGCGGAGACCCACCTGCCCCTCGACTCGGTGAGCCGGCTGGGCCTGTTCCGGGTCGGCTACCGGTCCGCCGACAACCCCGACGGGGGCAACCGGGTGCTCGAACTCCGGGCCGGGCGCCGGACCTACCGCACCCGGGCCACGTTCAACCCGCCGCCGAACGACCCCGAGCTGCTGGCGGAGGCGCTGCGCCGGGCCTGCCCGGACGCGGAGGTGACGGCGTACCGGAACCGGACGCAGTGGGTCTCCGAGAGCGAGTGATCCACCCGAGGGGGACGGGTGGGGCGCGCAGGGGATTGCGGAGCGGTCGCGCGGGGCAGACGGGAGGCGCGTGACAGCCGTCGGGTGGCGCGGGGCCGGCTCGAATGATCACCGTTCACCCCAACGGGGAGCGGGTCTTGGCGGCGGGCTCGGGCGGCATGACATCGTGGGGGTCGAGATCAACGGTCCCGCACGGACCCGGAGAGGCTGAGCAGATGACGCGCGTACCGGGGTGGCAAGCCCCGCAGCCCGCCTTGACGGCGGGACCGCGCGGCACGGCCGGCGCGGGGGAGGAGCACGACCTCCGGATGCTGTTCGGGCAGTCCACGGCGGTGTTCGCCTCCCTGGCGGGCCCGGCCCACATGCTCCAGGCCGCCAACGACGCGTTCCTCCGGGCGATCGGCGGCGACCGGGCCCGGACCGGCCTGCCGATCGCCCGGATCGTGCCCGAGCTCGTCGAGCAGGGTCTCGTCGCCCTGCTGGACCGGGTCTACCGCACCGGCGTCCCGTACACCGGCCGCGACACCCGGATCGTCCTCGGGGAGGGCGCCCGCTCGCGCGAGGCGTACTTCGACCTCACCCTCGAACCCCGGCACGACGCGGGCGGCAACACCACGGGCGTACGGGTGATCGGCGTCGAGACCACCCAGGTCAAGCAGGCCCAACGGCTGACCGCCGAGCACCGGGCGCTGCTGGAGCAGATCGCCCGTCAGGCGCCGCTGGCGGACGTGCTGGAGGGCATGGCCCGCGCGATCGAGCAGTTGGCGCCCGAGGAGGTGCTGGTCTCCGTCCTGCTGGCCGATCCGGACGGCCGGCACCTGCGCCACGGCGCCGCGCCCAGCCTTCCGGAGTTCTACAACCGGGCCATCGACGGCATCGCCACGGGCGAGGGCGTCGGCTCCTGCGGCACCGCCGCCCACCGCCGGCAGAGCGTGATCGTCACCGACATCGGCACCGACCCGTTCTGGGACGACTTCCGCGCACTCGCCGACGAGGCACGCCTGGCGGCCTGCTGGTCCACCCCGATCCTGGCCCGGGACGGTGCGCTGCTGGGCACCTTCGCGATGTACCACCGCACCCCGCGCGCCCCGCAGGACGCCGACCTCGCGCTCGCCCAGATCTTCGCCGGCACCGCCGCCCTCGCCATCGAACGCCACCAGGCCGACCTGGCCCGTCAGGCCGCCGAGGCCCGCGAACAGGCCGCCCGCGACGACCTCGCCTTCCTGCTCGCGGCGAGCACCGCGCTGACCGCAGGGCTGGACGCCGACCAGACGCTGCAACGCCTGGCCGAGTCCTGCACCCCCAAGCTCGCCCCGTTGTGCGCGGTCGACGTCGTCGAGAACGGGCGGGTGCGCCGCATCGCCACCAGCGCCCCCACCGAGGACCAGCGGGTCCTGCTCGCCGCCCACTTCCCACCCCACGGCGCCGCCCGCACCGATGCCGGCATCGACGCGGTGGCCCGGGTCCTGGCCACCGGCACCAGCGAGGTCGCCCGCCGCACCCCCGCCGGCCCCGGCCGGTGGCAGGAGCTCGGCGTCACCGGCTACCTCTGCGTCCCGCTCCTCGACCGGGGGCGGGCCTTCGGCACCCTCACCCTGTACTCCACCGGCGAGCACGCCTTCGACGGCCACACCGTCGCCCTCGCCGAGGAGCTCGCCCGCCGCGCCGCCTCCACCGCCCACAACGCCCTGCAGTACACCTACCGCCACACCCTCGCCCGCGACCTCCAGGCCGGCCTGCTGCTGCCCGACCTCCCGCAGCTGCCCGGGGCCGACATCGCCACCCACTACCACCCGGCCGGTGAGGGCCTCGACGTCGGCGGCGACTTCTACGACGTCTTCCCGCTCGACGACGGCCGCTGGGCGTTCCTGCTCGGCGACGTCTGCGGCCGAGGTGCCCACGCCGCCACCACCACCGCGCTGGTGCGGCACACCGCCCGGGCCGTCGCCCCCCTGCTCCCCGGCCCCGAGGAGGTGGCCGGAGCCGTCAACCGGGCCCTGAACAACCGTCCCGCCAGCCACGGCACCGGCTTCGTGACCCTGGTCCACGGCCACCTGACACCCACTCAGGAGGGGCTGGAGGTCGCACTCGTCCGGGCCGGCCACACCCCGGCGCTGCACCTCGCCGCCGACGGCGCCGTCCACCCGATCGCCCCGCCCGGCCTCCTGCTCGGCGTCACCGACGACCCGGTCCTCACCACCCACCGGCTCCACCTCCGCCCGGACGAGTCGCTGGTCCTCTACACGGACGGCATCACCGAGGCCCGGGACGCGAGCGGTGACCAGTTCGGGGAGCGCCGCCTCGCCGCCGCAGTGGCGACGGCGTCGGGCACGCGGACCGCGCGGGGCGTCATTGACGCGGTCGTCCGGGCCGTGCACGCCCACACTGGCGGTGCCGTCATCGACGACGACCAGGCCGTGCTGGTCATCACCGCCACTGCGGGTCCGTAGCGGCGGCGTTCTCCGGGGAGAAGTACGACGCGTCGGAGCGCGCTGTCCGACCTGACCGACGTCGGTGCGGTGCGAGGCCGTCGGAGCGCCCTGATCTGAGGAATCCCTGCACGCGATGGCCGTCCGCATGGGGTGCGGTCCGGCGGCCAGCCAGTGGGGGCAACCTCGTCGCGTACCAGGGGGGCCGCACCGAGGTCGTCCGCCGGGGCGTCATCGACGCCTACACCGTCACGGACCGGGAGGTCGTCGCGCTGACCGACCGGGGCGTCCTGGAGACGGTGCGCTCCTGCTCGGCCGGGACCGGGACCGGGACCGGGACCGGGAGCGGCTGAGAGCTGCGGAGAAGAGGCCTGCCCGGGCCGGTGGCCCCCGCACCTGGTGCCGCTCACCCCGCTCACCCGGATTCCCGGTGGAATTCCTGATATCCGGGTGCGCGCCACGGGTCTCCGAACCGGACGGGTCGGGCAATCCCAGGAGGCGCAGCGATGCAGGCAGAGCACACCGTCGATCCGGAGGTGGTGAGCGCGGCCCGGGCGGGGAGCGACGCGGCGCGGGAGCGGCTGGTCGCCGAGCACCTGCCGCTGGTCTACAACGTGGTCGGCCGGGCGATGAACGGTGACCCGGAGGTGGACGACGTGGTCCAGGAGACCATGATCCGGGTGGTCGGCGGCCTGGCCGACCTGCGTGACCCCGCCGCGTTCCGGTCCTGGCTGGTCGCCATCGCGATGAACGAGGTACGGCGCGCCTGGGCCGCCCGCCGTGCGCGTCCCACCGTCTCGCCCGACCACTCGCTGGAGCAGGTGGTGGACCCGGCCGGGGACTTCGTCGGCCTGACGGTCCTTCAGCTCGGGCTCTCCGGTCAGCGCCGGGAGGTCGCCGAGGCCACCCGGTGGCTGGACGAGCGGGACGCGGACCTGCTGGCCCTGTGGTGGCAGGAGGTGGCCGGCCGGCTCACCCGGGCGGAGCTCGCCGCCGCGCTGGACCTCTCGCCCGCGTACGCGGCGGTGCGGGTCCAGCGGATGAAGGAGCAGCTGGAGGCCGGCCGCCTGGTGGTCCGGGCACTCGCCGCCACCCCGGCCTGCCCGGAGCTGGCCGCGCTCACCGTCGGCTGGGACGGCCGGCCGAGCGCCCTGTGGCGCAAGCGGATCGTCCGGCACGGCCGGTCCTGTGCACGCTGCGGGGCGGACGCGGGTGACCTGGTCCCCGTCCAGGGGCTGCTGGCCGGGCTGGGGCTGGTCGTGCCGCCGCACGGGCTGGTGCCGCACGACCTGCTCGGCGCGGCCGTCTCCTGGGCGCACCGGACGGCCGACGCCCAGGCCGTGACTCCGCCGCACCCGGGCGGCGGCGCGGGCGGGAGTGACGGGGGCGGGACGCTGCTCGGGGCGAAGTCCGCCGTCGCCGGTACGGCCGTCGTCGTGGCGGCCGGGCTGATGGTGCTGATCCCGTACGTGTCCACCAACCCCGGCAGCACCCCCGGCGCCGCGCCGGCCCGGCCGGAGTCCGGCCCGACGAGCGCGCCGCCGGCCCGCCCGTCGAGCGGCGAGCCGTCGGCACCGCCGCCCGTGCCGGTGTTGAGCACGCAGGCCGCACCTCCGACCGTCCCGACGGCACGGCCGACCCCGACCCGGAGCGTGATCAGCTCGCCGCCGCCGGCCTCCGAGCAGCAACTCGTCGACCTGGTCAACTCCGCCCGGGCCAAGCAGGGTTGCCGCCCCGTCCGGGTCGATCCACGGCTGCGGACGGCGGCCCGCCGGCACGCCGCCGACATGGCCGCCCAGCACTACTTCGGCCACCGCGACCCCGCCGGGGCGGACACCGGGGACCGCATCACCGCCGCCGGCTACCGGTGGACGAGGCTGGGGGAGAACCTGAACCAGCACCGGAAGACCGCAGCCGAGGTGCTGAACGACTGGCTCGGCGGCCCCAGCTCCCTGCAGAACGTCATGGACTGCCGGTTCACCGACGCCGGCGTCGGCATCGCGCAGACGCCTGACGGCCCGCTGTGGACGCTGGACCTCGCGGCCGGCGAGTGACCGGGGGACCGGGGCTGCGGCGGACGGCGGCGGACGGGGGCGGGAGTGCGCGCCGCGTCCACCGCCAAGGCCCGGAGGCGGTGGTGACGGATCGTCACCGCCCGCCGGGGCCCCGGTGCCTGGGACCCGGCGGGCGGCGGGAGCCTAGATCTTGCCCTTGCGGACCGAGTGCCACGCCGCACCGGCCAGCGCGCGGGTCGAGCGCACCAGGGACAGGTGCTCGTGCTCGCGGTAGAGCCGCCAGTTGTGGCCGACCAGGTTGAGCTTGTTCGAGGACAGCGACCCCGCCCGTCCGGCCCGGTAGACGGCCAGCGGCTCCTGGAGGCCACGGGCGGGGTGGCCGTCCCGCATGATGTCCAGCCAGAGCGCGTAGTCCTGCCGCTTCGGCATGTCCGGCATCAGCCGGGTGCCGAGCGCCGAGCGGTCGTACATGGCGGTCAGCGCGCCGATGTGATCCTGCGTCAGCATGTCCCGGTACGTCACCCGCTGCCGGGCCTCGACCACCCGGCCGTTCGGGACGAAGTCACGGGCCTCGCCCTCGTGGTCGCCGTCGACCTTGTAGTACGAGGTGAAGGTCAGCGGTGCGTCGCCGGCGGCGGCGAAGGCGAGCTGCCGCTCCAGCTTCTCGGACAGCCACATGTCGTCGCTGTCCAGGAAGGCCACGTACTCGCCACGGGCCCGGGCCAGCGCGAGGTTACGGGCCCGGGCGGCGCCGCCCTGCTCGGGCGCGGCCTCCACGAGCACCCGCTCGTCCTGGCGGGCCAGGTCCTGCAGCAGGTCCATGGAGCCGTCGGCCGAGGCGTCGTCGGTGATCAGGAGTTCGACGTCGGCGTGGGTCTGGGCGAGGACGGAGCGCACCGACGCTCCGAGGGTGGTCGCCGAGTTGTGGACCGGCATGACCACGGAAACCAGGGGCACGGCAGTGCTTCCTCACTCGAAGGGGAGTCGTCGCTGTTCAGGGCCAGCACGTTGATCAGAACCGTACCAAGCGGACGGACCCTGCTGTACCGGGCAGTGGCAGCTGCGGTCCGTGGCAGGCTTGTCGGTCATGGAAGAGGACTACGGCGGACCCGGGCTGCCGCTGCTGGTGGTGGACGCCGCGAACGTGGTGGGATCGGTCCCGGACGGCTGGTGGCGGGACCGCCGGGCTGCGGCGGAGCGGCTGCGCGACGCGTTGGCTGCGGTCGCGGAGCACGGGCTGGAGACGAGCGGGCCGTGGCACGGCGGCCCGCTGGAGGTGGTCCTGGTGGTGGAGGGGGCGGCCCGGGGAGTGCCGGGAGTGCCGGAGGTGACGGTGGTCGAGGCCCCGGGGAGCGGCGACGACCGGATCGTCGAGGTGGTCGGCGCGGCCCTGACCGCCGACCCGGAGCGGGCCTGCCTGGTGGTCACCGCGGATCGCGGGCTCCGCGCGAGGGTGACCGCGCTGGGCGCCGAGGTGACCGGCCCACGCGCCGTCCGCCGGGCCTGAGCCCCGGCCGGGCCCCGGCCCGAGCGACCGCCCCCGGCCCGAGCAGCCGTCCCCGAGCCGTCAGCAGGCCCGGGGCCCCAGGGCCAGGGTGAGTTCGAGGACGCGACCCGGTGAGGTCAAGTCCGGGAAGAGATCCCGGAGTTGGGACATCCGGTAGCGCACGGTCTGCGGGTGGACGAACAGCGCCGCCGCGACCTCCTCCCGCCGCCCCTGGTGCAGCAGCCAGGCCCGCAGGGTCTCCTCCAACCGCCGTGCGGTGGTGGCCGGCAGGGCGCGCAGCGGGGCGAGCGCCCGGGCCCGCAGGTCCGCGAAGGCGTCGGCGTCGGCGGTCAGGACCAGCTCGGGCAGGTGGTCCTCGGTGTCCCGGATGCCGGGGGAGAGGGCCCGCGCCCGCAGCGCCCGGGCGTACGAGGCGGACGCCCGGGGCCACGGCCGGGCCGGGCCGACCACGGCGGCGCGGTCGGCGAGTCGGCGCAGCAGCTGGGGCCGGTCGGCGTCGGGGACGAGCAGCAGGCCGGTTGCGTCCGGGAGGTCGTCGAGGACCAGGGTCGCCGGGTCGAGCGAGCGGTACGCGGCCCGGGCCTGGGCGGCCGGCAGCAGGACGGCGGTGAGCGAGTCCGGCGGCTGCCAGCCGGCCCGCTGTACGGAGGCCTGGAGCTCCTCGGGGGTGGCGTCGGCGAGCAGGTCGCGGGCCAGCTGCTCCAGGTGGCGTTCGTGGGCCCGGCCCCGGGCGGCGAGTTCGTCGGCGTGGCCGGCGGCGCTCGCGGCGGAGAGTTCGTCGATGTAGGCGAAGGTCAGCTCGGCGAACCGGGCCACCTCGGCGGCTGGCAGGCCGGCCGGGACGGCGCCCGCCGCCAGGTAGCGCCAGGCCACCCGGGCACCGACCCGGTAGGCGCTCAGCAGGGCGTCCATCGAGCGCCCGTCGCGCACCTCGCCCCGGCCCAGCTCGTAGGCCGCGTCGCCCGCGTCGCCGCCCGTGGTGTGCCCGCTCGCCAGGTCGAGGTAGTGCCCCAGGGCGGTGCGGACGGCCCGCCGGATGGTGCCGCCCATCCGGCCGGAGAGGGCGTTGGCGTAGGAGGGGACCTCGTCGATGATCGCCCGGACCACCTCCTCGGCGGTGGTGGTCAGCTCGGCCCGGAGGGCGGCGACGGTGGTCTCGTCCAGGACCGGTTCGGCGGTCCTGCGGACTGCGTGGCTCATGTGCTTGTTCCCTGCGAACAATTCGACTGGTCAGATTCACGTCCTACGGTCAGGACATTACGCCCATACGCGCAGCAAGCTGGGGCCATGACGAGCACAGCCCTCCGTGGCAGAGCCTGGAAGCTCCTGGAGCTGGTCACGACGCCGCTGCTGCCGTCGGACTACCTCGACCTGGTCAGCCCGCTCCGGGCCGGAGCCGCCCTGCGCGGCCGGATCGAGGCCGTGCACCCCGAGACGGCGGACGCCGCGACGGTGGTGATCCGGCCGGGCCGGGGCTGGCGCGGCCACACGGCTGGGCAGTACCTGCGGATCGGCGTGGACGTCGACGGCGTCCGGCTGTGGCGCTCGTACTCGATCACCTCGCCGGCCGGCCGCCGGGACGGCCGCGTGACGATCACCGTCAAGGCCGTCCCGGACGGCAAGGTCAGCAGTCACCTGGTCCGCCGGGCGGCGGTGGGCACGCTGGTCCACCTCGACCAGCCCGCCGGTGAGTTCGTGCTGCCGCGCCCCCGGCCGGCCAAGGTGCTCTACCTGACGGCCGGCAGCGGCATCACGCCGGTGATGGGCATGCTCCGGGACGGCGGGGCGGCCGACGTGGTGGTGCTGCACTCCGCGCCCCGGCCGCAGGACGTGATCTTCCGCGAGGAGCTGCACGCCCTGGCGGCGGACCGCCGGCTGCGCCTGGTCGAGGTGCACACCGAGGCGGACGGCCGGCTCGACCTGGCCCGGCTCGACGAGTTGGTGCCCGACTGGGCCGAGCGTGACACCTGGGCCTGCGGCCCCGGCGGCCTGCTCGACGCCGTCGAGGCGCACTGGGCCGGGCACGGCCTCGGCGGGCGGCTGCGCACCGAACGCTTCCGCCCGGCCGTCGCCGTGGTCGGCGACGGCGGTGCGGTCACCTTCGGCGTCACCGGCCGGACGGTCCAGGCGGACGGCGCCACGCCGCTGCTGGAGGTCGGCGAGGAGGCGGGCGTGCTGATGCCCTCCGGCTGCCGGATGGGCATCTGCTTCGGCTGCGTCACCCCGCTGCGGTCGGGCGCCGTCCGCGACCTGCGCACCGGCGAGATCACCGAGGCCGAGCCGGGCGTCCTCATCCAGACCTGCGTGTCCGCCGCGGCGGGCCCCTGCGACATCGAACGGTAGGAGCACCGTGACCGCCATCGACCCCGCCGCCCATCTGACCGCCAATCAGATCGAGGAGCTCGGCCGCGAGTTGGACGCGATCCGCGACGAGGTGATCGCCGCGCGCGGCGAGCGGGACGCCGCGTACATTCGCAAGGTCATCTCGGCCCAGCGCAAGCTGGAGCTGGCCAGCCGGGGCGTGCTGCTCTTCTCGCTCTTCCCGCCCGCCTGGGTGGTCGGCACCGCCGGACTGTCGGTGGCGAAGATCATGGAGAACATGGAGATCGGCCACAACGTCCTGCACGGCCAGTGGGACTGGATGCGGGATCCGAAGATCCACTCCACCACCTGGGAGTGGGACCACGTCTCGCCGGCCGACCAGTGGAAGCACTCGCACAACGAGCTGCACCACACCTACACCAACGTGATCGGCAAGGACAACGACCTCGGCTACGGCATCATGCGGGTCGACGAGGACCAGAAGTGGCACCCCTTCCACCTCGGCCAGCCGGTGTGGAACCTGGTGAACGCCTGCTTCTTCGAGTACGGCATCGCCGCGTACGACCTGGAGCTCGGCAAGAACCTCCAGAAGCGCCGCCGCAAGGACCCGGAGTTCCGCGCCCGGGCCCGGGCGGTCGGCCGCAAGATCCGCCGCCAGGTGGTCAAGGACTACGTGGTCCACCCGCTGCTCTCCGGCCCGTCGTTCCTCCCCACCCTGGCCGCCACCTTCACCGCGAACCTGGTCCGCAACCTGTGGACCCACTCGGTGATCATGTGCGGGCACTTCCCCGAGGGCGTCAAGGTCTTCGAGCGCCGCTCGATCGAGGGCGAGACCCGCGGCCAGTGGTACCTGCGCCAGATGATGGGCTCGGCGAACATCAGCGGCAGCAAGGCCATGCACTTCATGACCGGCAACCTGTCGCACCAGATCGAGCACCACCTCTTCCCGGACCTGCCGAGCAACCGCTACGCCGAGGTCGCGGTGAAGGTGCGCGCGCTGTTCGAGAAGTACGAGCTGGAGTACGTCACCGGCCCGCTGCCGAAGCAGGTGTTCTCCGCCTGGCGCAAGGTGGTCCGGCTCTCGCTGCCGAACCGGCGGACCGGGGCCGGGGCGGGCCCGGTGGAGCGCGAGCGGGAGCTCGTCGCGGTCTGAGACCGGGGTGAAACCCGGGCCGGGCGGGCGGTACCGGATCGGGTGAACGGTGGTGTGGTTCCCGGGCGTCGGGGGCAGACGGGCGGTACCGGATCGATCCGTTGACCTGGAGGGCCTGCCCATGTTGCTCCTGCTGTTGGTGGTCCTGATCGCGGCGGCCGGCTTCGAGGTGGCGAACGCCCCGGAGGGCCGCCACCGAGGGGTCCACCGGCCGGTGCCCGTCGAGAGCGAGCGGCGCGGTGCGGCACGGCACCGCCGCTGACGTGACGTCAGGAACGCCCGGCCCGCGAGGGCCGGGCGTTCCGCCGTCCGGCGCCGGACCCGGCCGTCAGCAGTAGTAGGCGTCGGCCTCGTGCCGGAGCAGCGGATCGTGGGCCCGGCGCGGTGCGACCTCCGGCGAGCCCTCCACCACGGCCAGGGTGCGGTTCAGCCGGACCGACTCGTCCTCGACGTCGATCCGGGCCACCACGGAGGGCGGGAGCGGCAGGTGGTCGCCCGAGACCGGCGCACCGGCTGCCACCGGCAGGTGCGCCCAGGCCCCGTCCTCGATGTGCCGCTCCACCCGGCCCGGCCGGGCGTCCAGCGCCTCCCCCCGGAAGCCCGTCGGATCGACACCGACGACCTGGTGGCCGCCGCCGTCCTGGTCGCACGTGTCCGTCGTCATCACGGTCCTCCTCCGATCGCAGCCGGCTACCCCGGGACTCCCCCGTCTGCCCGGACGGAGCCGTCCCAGTCACCGCCGCCGGGAGCCCGCTGACGCTGCGTCAGCCCTCGGCCGGCCGGGGGTCGTCGGCGGGCCGTGCGGTGGCGGGTGCGGCCGGGGCGCCCGCCGGGGCTGCGGCACGGCGCAGCTCCGCCGCGTACTGCGCACCCGCCAGCAGGGCCAGGTTGGAGAGCCAGAGCCAGATCAGGAACACCACCGTCCCGGCGAGCGGCCCGTAGAGGCGGCTGTAGGTGCCCAGGGCGCTGGTGTACAGCGCGAAGCCGGCCGAGAAGGCCAGCCAGAGCGCCGCCGCGAGGGCGCCGCCGGGCAGGCCGGCGGAGCGCCGCCAGGCCGCTTCGGGGCCGGTCCGGAAGACGATCAGCACCAGGGCCACCACCACCAGCAGCAGGACGGGCCAGCGGACCAGCGACCAGACCAGCGCCACCGTGCTGCTCAGGTGCAGCGCGCGGCCGGTGGCCTCGGCGGCCGGGCCGCTCAGGATCAGCGCGAGGGCGCTCACCGCCAGCAGCACCAGTAGCGCCGCCGCCGTGGCCACGATCCTCGGGACCTTGCGCAGCGGGGAGCGCCGGTCGGTGGTGCCGTGCATCCGGTGCAGCGCCCGGCGGAACACCGCCAGGTAGCTGCAGCACGACCAGAGCGCGCTGCCGGCCCCGGCCGCCAGCAGTGTCCAGCCGGTCGAACCGTCGCTCAGCGCCTTGGTCAGCACCCCGCCGACCTCGGCCCCGGCCTGGCCCGGCACCAGCCCGGCCAGGTGTGCGGCCGCCTCACGGGCCGCCGTCGGGCTGATCAGTGCGAAGCCGACCACGGTGGCCAGCAGTGCCGGGAGGACCGCCAGGACCGCGTAGTAGGTCAGGGCGGCGGCGACGTCGGTGACGTCCTCGTCCCACATCGTCAGCGGCGTGCGCCGCAGGGCCCGCCACCACCGACGGTCGCCACCCGAGGACCGAGCCACCGCACACCCCCACCTGACCACGAGACCGACGGCGTCCGACCGGACGTCCCGCCCGTCTGCCCGCCCCGGGCGCCGGCAAACCCGCGCGCCGGGGTGAACGGGACGCGGTCAGCGCCGCCCGGGGCCGACCCCGACGGTGACCGCCCACTGGTGCTCGCGCAGGAGCGCGAGGGCGTCCAGCAGGTCACCGGTGTTGGTGACGTGCTTCCCGCTCCGGTCGTGCACCTCCCAGGCGCCGGGCGCGGGGTGCGCCGTGCCGAGCGGCAGGGGGTGGGTGGGGTCGGTGACGTCGTTGAGCTGGACCGCGTCGCCGCAGGTGGCGGCGGTGTACGTCCGGCCCATGCACTTGACGACGGTGGCCTGCTGGGTGAGGTCCCCGAGGAACGGGACCTGGTCCACCGGGGGCCGGGGGGTACCGGACTGCATGGCTGCGACTCTCCGTGGTGCCGTCATTTCGAAGAGTGACTGTACCCCTGCGTGTCCGTACGGTGCCCCGCGCGCGGGTTTCCTTACGAATCCTTTGCCGGATCGGGAAACTGACATTCCGTCATGTACGACCGGGGCCGGTGGCGAGGACCTCCGGCAGGCGGTCCGCCACCGCGTCGGCGAGGCGTTCGAACTCGCCCCGGAGCAGGGGAGCGGCGAGTCGGGCGAGCCCGTGGAAGCGCAGCTCGGCGTGGTACGTGAGGGTCGAGCCGCTGCCGGTGGGCCGGACGGTGATGTCGTCCGTGGCCGTGACGGTGCGGTTGCGGCCGACGAAGACCAGCCGGTCGGGGCTGAGCCGCTCCAGCCGGTAGACCAGCTCGCTCTCCCGGCCCCGGAAGCGGGAGACGTTGCGCCAGGTCGATCCCTCGGCGACCGGGCCGTCGTCGAGACGTTCGCAGCGGACGGTCCCCGGGTCCCACTCCCGGGTGTTCCCGAAGTCCGCGAGGTAGCGCAGCACCTCCTCCGCCGGCCTGTCGGTCACCATCGTGCGTTCCACGCCGATCATGCGGTTTTCCCGTCCCTCGTCTGCCGACCTGCCCTGGCTTCGGACCGGAGGGCGGGCCCGGATTGGCCCACCGGGGGAGCGGATTCGATGCACGGACGCTCCGGGTACAGCTGCGCGGCGCGGTGGTGCAGGCTCGGAGGTCCACGGCGGGGCGGCGGGAGGAGTGTCATGGCGGATCCGGGTGGCGTCCCCGAGTCGGTGTGGGACTACCCGCGCCCGCCGGCCGTCGAGGCGGTGCCCGGCCGGCTGGTCGAGGTCTGGTTCGGCGGAGCGATGATCGCCTCCTCCCGGTCCGCGCTGCGGGTGCTGGAGACGAGCCATCCACCGGTCTACTACCTGCCGGCGGCCGATGTCCTGGAGGACCTGCTGGCACCGGCCGAGGGGGTGAGCGTCTGCGAGTGGAAGGGGCTCGCCCGCTACTGGGACCTGACGGTGGGTCATCGCCGGGCGGCGCAGGCGGCCTGGAGCTACCCGGCCCCGCTGCCCGGCTACCGCGCGCTGCGCGACGCCTACGCGTTCTACCCGGGCCGGGTGGACCGCTGCACGGTGGACGGGGAGACGGTGCGGCCGCAGGAGGGCGGCTTCTACGGCGGCTGGATCACCGACGGGATCGCCGGCCCGTTCAAGGGCGCGCCGGGGACCTCCGGCTGGTGACGAGGAGTCAGGAGCGCGCAGGAAGGGCCGGTGAGGGCCCGGGCGTCCCGGCGGGCGGTGCCGGAAGGGTGACGATCACCGGTCGTCCCGTGTCATCCGCGCCGGAGGGGGAAGCCGGGAGGCGTGTGACGACGTCGAAACGGAGGGTTGATCGAATGGGTGCGCCCCGGGGGATTCTGAACGACCGGCCGCCCCTGCCGGGTCCGGTCCTGCCGCCGGGCGGTCAGCTGCGCCGCCTCGGGCTGGCGGAGCAGCGGAAGCCGGTCTCGGCCGCGCGCCGCTTCACCGTGGCCGCCCTGGAGGACTGGGCGTGGCCGGAGCGGGACGACGTGGTGCTCGTGGTGGCCGAGCTGGTCGCGAACGCGGTGCTGCACGCGGGTGGTGCCGTGCACCTCACCCTCGACGCCACCCCCGACCGGCTCCGGATCGAGATCGCCGACGGCTCGGCGGTGCTGCCCGCACCGAGCCGTCCGCACAGCCCGAGCCTGCCCGGCGGGCACGGGCTGCACGTGGTCGACCGCACCTGCGACCGCTGGGGCGGCACCCGGCAGCCGTGGGGGAAGACCGTGTGGGCGGAGATCGACCTCCACCGCTCGTGAGGCGCAGTCCCGAGCCCGCTCCTGGGCTCGACGGGAAGCGGGAGGCGGGAGGCGGGCCGGGAACGGGCCGCAGGGTGACGTGGCGTCACGGCCGGGGGTGGCCGCGCGGATGCGCTGCGCCGCCGCGGCCCGCGCCGACGACGTGAGCGGGTTCATCCCGACGGCGGAGCATGCCTGCCCGGGCGGGGGGAACACGCAGCTCACCTCGGCCACCCGCGCCGCCAGTTCCCAGGAGTGCCCCCATGCCGCACGATTCGGTCGTCCACCCGCTCTCCGGGCTGCTGGTCGTGCCGCTGGAACCGGTCCCGTTCACCGCACGGATCGAGTACCGGCGTGACGACCCGTTCGCGGTACGCCTGCACTTCGGTCCCGAGCACACCTTGGACGGCGCCCCGATCGTCTGGACCTTCGCCCGTCGGCTGCTCGCCGACGGGCTCTCCCTGCCGGTGGGCGACGGCGACGTGGGGGTCCGGCCGCACGGCGCGGCCCGTACGGCGGTCGAGCTCCGCACTCCCGACGGCTACGCCCTCCTGGTGCTGCGCACCCGGGAGTTGGAGGCGTTCCTGGACGCGAGCGAGCGGGTGGTGCCGACCGGCTCGGAGGGGCGGCTGATCGCCTGGGACGACGAGCTGGCCGCGCTGGTCCGGGGGGCCTGCTGAGGCGTCCACCCCGATCCGGCCGCCCGTGCGGGCGCTGATCGCGGAGCAACGCAGGGGCGTCGGAGGGGCGCAAGGGGGGCGCACGGAGGTGCCGTGGTGGTGAAGGGGGCTCGGGCGGGCGGACGTCGTGCGGCCCCGATGAGCTTGGCGCGGTCTGGTCAAAACCGGACAGAGAGGGGTGAACCGATCGCCGGGTGATCCATCCGCAAGCGATATGCGCCAACGGCATATGACGAAGGTACGTCTTTATTCGCATGTATGAGTGATTACCTCTCGGTAGTTGTCGAAGGGTGGATGGTGCTCGGTATTAATCTTCATAAGTGACAGGCGTAGGTATGTTTTTCGAGGGAAGCTGTACGCCGTCGCGGTGTGCCGGAAGGCCCGCGCGCCGTGGTGCACATGCGTTTCGGGGGATGTGTGCACCGGCTCACTCGAGGACGCCGCCCGGCGAGGGCCGGCGACCTGACCATGGACAGAGGGTGGGGACCATGAGCAATCCGTTCGACGACGAATCCGGGCGCTTCTTCGTGCTGGTGAATTCCGAGGCCCAGTACTCGCTGTGGCCCGCGCGCCTCGACCTCCCCGGAGGGTGGGACCGAGTCGGCCCCGAGGGGTCGCGGCAGGAGTGCCTGGACCGGATCGAGGCAGCCTGGACGGACATGCGTCCGGCGAGCCTGGTGGCGGCGATGGAGGCCGGGACGGGCTGACGCCCCGTCGGGTCCGGACGGGCGTCCGGGGTCGGGGCCGGTGGAATCGGCGGCCTCGAACGCATTTTCGCCCGTCGTGCTATTCGCCGGTCCGGGGTGGTGACCGGTCAGCCGTGTGCGGCTGACCGGTGCCTCGCGGCCATTCTCCATTCACCCATTCGAAAACCTCATCGGAGGTGTCGTCGGCATGCCCGAAAACAGCCCTGCCCGCCCGGCCGGAACCGCTGCGGACCGCTTCGCCCTGACCGCCGCTCAAGAAGGTGTGTGGTACGGCCAATCCGTCGACCCCGGCAGTCCGAAGTACAACATCGCGGAGCGCCTGGAGATCAGAGGAAAGCTCGACGGGAGACTCTTCGCGGCGGTGCTGAACCGCGTGGTCCACCACTGCGACAGCCTCAACGCCGTGTACGGGAGCGAGGACGGGCGCCCCTACCAGCGGGTGGCCCGCCCGGCCGAGGTGGCCGACCGGCTGCGCCTGGTCGACCTCACCGACCGGCCGGACCCGCTCGCGGCGGCCGAGCGGTACATGGCCGAGGACCTGGCCTCCGTCGACGACCTGACGGCGCCCGTGCACCACTTCGCCCTGCTCCGGCTCGGGCCGGAGCTTCACCACTGGTACACCCGCTACCACCACCTCGGCATGGACGGCATGAGCGGTGCGCGGGTGGCCCGGACGGTGGCCGAGGTGTACACCCGGGTGGCGGCCGGCGAGGACCTCGATGCGATCGCGCTGCCCGACGGGTCGCTGCGGGCGCTGGTGGCGGAGGAGGCGGAGTACCGCGCCTCGGCCCGCTACCAGGCCGACCGGGCGTTCTGGACGGAGCGGCTGGCCGGGCGGACGGGTGCCCCCGGCCGGGAGGCGGCGGACCCGGAGGACGGCGGCTTCCCGCTGCTGCGCCGGCGGACCGACCTGCCCGCCGGGGGCACCCGTCCGCCCGGCCAGGCTCTGCACACCGGCGAGACGCTGCCGCTGCCGGTCTTCGACGGCCTGCGGCGGCTGGCCACGGCGGGCCGCACCACCTGGAGCGCCGTGCTGGTCGCGGCGCTCGCCGCGTACACCGGGCGGGTCACCGGCCGGCGCGAGGTGTGCGTGGGCCTGGCCTCGCACGGGCGGGCCGCCGGGCTGCGGGAGGCGATCGGCATGACCGCCACCGTGCTCCCGGTGCCGCTGGTGCTCACCCCCGGGCAGACCGTCGAGGGCCTGGTGCGCGCCGTCGCCGCCGAGATGCGCGGGGCCCTGCGGCACCGCCGCTTCTCGCGCGAGCAGGTGGCCCGTGAACTGCACCGGGGCGACGGCGCGGCGCAGTTGACCGACCTCGTGGTGAACGTCATGGGGTACGAGTACGGCCTCGACTTCGCGGGCAGCCCGGCCACCTCCCGGGTGCTCTCGATCGGGCCGGTGGACGACGTCTCGCTGTTCCTCGCCGAGCGGGCCGAGGGCACCGGGCCGCTGATCGGCTTCGACACCGATCCCGAGCGCTACCACCCCGAGGACGTCCGGCTGCACCAGCAGGCCGTGATCGGCTTCCTGACCGCCTTCGCCGCCGCCGACGCCGACACCCCGGTCGACGACCTCCCGCCGGCCGACGCCGCGTCCGCGGCGGCCCTGCTCGACCTCGGCCGGGGCACCGCGCTGCCCGCCACCGCGACGGCTGGCAGCCTGCCGGAGGCGTTCGCGGCGCGGGTGCGCAGCGCGCCCGAGGCGCCGGCCGTGGCCGACGGCCCGCTGACCCTGACGTACCGTCAACTGGAGCTGGCCGCCGCCGACCTGGCCGGCCGGCTGACCGGCGCGGGCGTGGGCCCGGAGGACGGCGTCGGCGTGCTGCTCGGCCGCTCGGCCGCCGTGGTGACCGCCTCGCTCGGGGCGGTCACCGCCGGGGCCGCCTACGTGCCGATGGACGCCGCCTGGCCGGCGGACCGGCTGGACCGAGTCACCGGGATCGGCCGGGTCCGCGCGCTGGTGGTGGACGAGGAGACGGCCGGCAGCGACTGGGTCAAGGGCGCGGCCGAGCGGCTGCCGGTACTGGTGGTCAACCGGCTCGGCACGGTGCTGCGCGGCGCCCCCGACCGCCCGGGCCCGCTGCCCGGCCCGATCCACCCCGCCCGGCTGGCCTACACCGTCTTCACCTCCGGCTCCACCGGCCTGCCCAAGGGCGTCGGCGTCACGCACGCCGACGTGCTCGCACTGGCCGCCGACGCCGCCTGGACGGACGGCGCCTGCGCGGCCGTGCTGATGCACTCGGCCTACGTCTTCGACGCCTCCACCTTCGAGATCTGGGCCCCGCTGCTGACCGGCGGCCGGGTGGTGGTCGCCCCGCCCGGAGTGCCGGACGCCCGGGCGCTGGCCGGGGCGGTCGCCCGGGACGGCGTGAGCGCGGTCTTCCTGACCACGGCCCTGTTCAACGAGATAGCCCGGACCGACCCGGCCGCCTTCGCCGGCCTGCGGGTGGTCGCGGCGGGCGGCGAGGCCGCCTCGCCGGAGCTGATGCAGCGCACCGCCGCAGCCGCCCCCGACACCCGGGTGCTGCACGTCTACGGCCCCACCGAGACCACCACCTTCGCCAGCCGCCACCCCGTCCACCCGGACGCCGCCGGGGTGCCGCCGATCGGCGGGGCCCTGGACGGCGTGCGCCTGTACGTGCTGGACGACGCGCTCCGCCCGGTGCCCGCCGGGGTGGTCGGCGAGCTCTACGTCGGCGGCACCGGCGTGGCCCGGGGCTACCTGGCCCGGCCCGGCCTGACCGCCACCCGCTTCCTGGCCGACCCGTACGCGCCCGACGGCGCCCGGATGTACCGCACCGGCGACCTGGTCCGGTGGACCGGGGAGGGCGCCGTCGAGTACGTCGGCCGGGGCGACGGCCAGGTCAAGCTGCGCGGCTTCCGGATCGAGCCTGCCGAGATCGAGAACGCGCTGCTCGCCCTCCCCGGCGTCCGGGACGCCCGGGTGCTGGTCCGCGAGGACGTCCCGGGCAACCCCCGGCTCGTCGGCTACGTGGTGCCGGCCCCCGGCGCCCACCCGGACGCCGCCGGACTCGGGCGCTCGCTCGCCCGGGTGCTGCCCGCCTACCTGGTGCCCGCCGCCTACGTGCTGCTGGACGCCCTGCCGCTGAACGCGAACGGCAAGCTCGACCGGCAGGCGCTGCCCGCGCCGCAGACCCCCGCCGCCGGGTCCTCTCGGCCGCGCACCGCGCGGGAGGAGGTGCTCGCCGGCCTGTTCGCCGAGGTGCTCGGCCTGCCCTCGGTGGGCGTCGATGACGACTTCTTCGCGCTCGGCGGCCACTCGCTGCTGGCCACCCGCCTGGTCGCCCGGATCCGTACCGCCACGGGCGCCGAGACCGCCCTGCGCGAGGTCTTCGAGCACCGCACGGTGGCCGGCCTGGCCGCCGCACTGGAGACGGCGGGCCCGGTCCGCCCGGCCGTCACCGCCGGCCCCCGGCCCGATCCGGTGCCGCTCTCCTCCGCCCAGCGCCGGCTGTGGTTCCTCAACCAGGCGGAGGGCGCGGACGCCACCTACAACCTCCCGCTGGTGCTCGCCCTGGACGGGCCGCTGGACACCGAGGCACTGCGCGGTGCGTTCGCCGACCTGCTCGCCCGGCACGAGAGCCTGCGCACCCTGCTGCCCGAACGGGACGGCACCCCACGGCAGTCGGTGCTCGACGCGCGGGCCGCCGCGGTGCTCCTCCCGCTCACCGTCGAGACGCCCCCGCCCGGCGAGCCGGCCGAGGCCTGGGCCGAGGCCGAGGCCGCCCGGCTGGCCGCCGCGCCGTTCGACCTCACCACCGACCTCCCGGTGCGGGCCCGGCTGCTGCGGACCGGGCCGGACCGGCACGTGCTGGTCCTGGTGCTGCACCACGTCAGCGCGGACGGCTGGTCACTGGCCCCGCTCTGCCGCGACCTGGCCGCCGCCCACCGGGCCCGGACCACGGGCACCGCCCCGGACCGGCCGGCCCTGCGGGTGCAGTACGCCGACTACGCCCTCTGGCAGCGGGAGCTGCTCGGCGGCGCGGACGACCCGCAGAGCCTGACGTCGCGCCAGCTCGCCTTCTGGCAGGGCGCCCTGGCCGGTGCGCCGGAGCTGCTGCCGCTGCCGCTGGACCGGCCGCGCCCGGCCCAGGCCGGCCACCGGGGCGGGACGGTCCCGTTCGAACTGCCCGCCGAGACCCACGCGGGCCTGCTCCGGGTGGCCCGGGAGTCCGGCTGCACGCCGTTCATGGTGCTCCAGGCCGCGCTCGCCGTCACCCTGCACGCGCACGGCGCCGGGACGGACGTGCCGATCGGCACCGCGCTGGCCGGACGCACGGACCAGGCACTGGAGGAGCTGGTGGGCTTCTTCGTCAACACCGTGGTGCTCCGCACCGACCTGGGCGGCGATCCGAGCTTCCGTCAGCTCCTGGGCCGGGTGGCCGCGTTCGACCTGGCGGCCTTCGACCATGCCGACCTGCCGTTCGAGCGCCTGGTCGAGCACCTCAACCCGGAGCGCTCGGCCGGGCACCACCCGCTGTTCCAGACCATGCTGGTGCTGCAGAACCAGCAGCAGGCCGGGCTCGACCTGCCGGGCGTCACGGTCCGGGACCTGACCCGGCACCCCGGGACCAGCAAGTTCGACCTGACCTTCTCGCTGACCGAGACGGCCGGCGCGGGCCTCGGCGGGTACCTGGAGTACGCCACCGACCTGTTCGACCGCCGCACCGCCCGCGCCTTGGCGGACGGCTTCGTGCAGGTGCTGGCCGAGGCGGTGGCCGATCCGGACCGGACGGTCGGCGCGCTCGACCCGCTCACCCCGCAGGACCGGGCCCGGGTGCTGGCGGCCGGCCGGGGCCAGGACCGCCCGCTGCCCACCCGGACGGTGCCCGAGCTGATCGCGGACCGGGCGGCCCGCACGCCGGACGCACCCGCCGTCCGGGACGCCGAACGGCGGCTCGGCTACGGCGAGTTGGACACCCGGGCCGATGCGCTGGCCCGGGTGCTGCGCGGGCGCGGCGCCGGGCCGGGCACGCTGGTCGCGCTCGCCGTCCCGCCGTCCGTGGACACGGTGGTCGCCATGCTGGCCGTGCTGCGCACCGGCGCCGCGTACGTCCCCGTCGACCCCGACTACCCGCCCGCCCGGGTGCGGCAGATGCTGGCGGACGCCCGGCCGGTGCTGCTGCTCACCGGGGCCGGAGCGGAGGCCGTCCCGGCGCACGGCACCCCCCGGCTCTCCCTCACCGAGGCCTTCGAGGCGGCCACCGGGACCACCGAGGCCTTCGAGGCGGCCACCGGGACCACCGAGGCCTTCGAGGCGGCCACCGGGACCACCGAGGCCTTCGACGCGGCCACCGGGACCACCGAGGGCCGACCGGTCCGCCCGGAGCCCGGGGACCCGGCCTACGTCATCTACACCTCCGGCTCGACCGGCCGCCCCAAGGGCGTGGTGATCCCGCACCTGGCGCTGGCCAACCACATGGCCTGGCTCGCCGACCACCTCGAACTCACCTCCGCCGACCGGGTGCTGGCCCGGACCTCGACCAGCTTCGACGCCTCGGTCTGGGAGCTGTGGCTGCCGCTCACCCGGGGCGCCGAGGTGTGCGTGACCCCGGCCGGGGCCAACCGCGAGCCGCGCGAGCTGCTCGCCTGGATGCGCCGCTTCGACGTGACGGTGGCTCAGTTCGTGCCCTCCCACCTGGCCCTGCTGCTGGCCGACGCCCCGGTGGACGCCGCACCGGCACCGGGACTGCGGGCCGTGCTGTGCGGCGGCGAGGCCCTGCCGCGTGCCCTCGCGGAGGCCGTCGCCGACCGCTGGGACGCGCAGGTGCACAACCTGTACGGGCCGACCGAGGCGACCATCGACGCCACCGCCCACCGCCTCGACCACCCCGGCACCCCGGGCGCGTCCGGCGGCTCGGTGCCGATCGGACGCCCGGTCGACACCATGCGCGCCTACGTGCTGGACGCTCGGCTGCGCCCCGTACCGCCGGGCGTCACCGGCGAGTTGTACCTCTCCGGCCCCAACCTCGCGCTCGGCTACCTCGACCGCCCGGGCCTCACCGCCGCCCGCTTCGTCGCGGACCCCTTCGAGGCGCCCGGCACCCGGATGTACCGCACCGGTGACCTGGCGCGGTTCGACGCCGACGGCCTGCTCCACCACGTGGCCCGGGCCGACGACCAGGTCAAGCTGCGCGGCTTCCGGATCGAGCCCGGCGAGGTGGCGGCGGCCCTGCTGGAGCTGCCCGGGGTGGCAGCCGCCTGCGCCGTGGTCCGCGAGGACCACCCCGGCCGGCCCCGCCTGGTCGCCTACGCCGTGCCGGCCGAGCCCGCGCCGCCCACCACGGCCGCCCCGACCACCGCACCCGCCCCGACCGCCACCGCCCTGCGGGACGCGCTCGCCGCCGTGCTGCCCCACCACCTGGTGCCCGACACCGTGGTCCTGCTGGCCGGGCTGCCGCTGCTGCCCAACGGCAAGGTGGACCGCCGCGCCCTGCCCGCACCGGACGACACCCCGGCGCCGCCCGCCGGGCGGCGCCCGCACACCCTGCGGGAGGACCTGCTCGCCGGGATCTTCGCCGAGGTACTGGAGCGCCCCTCGGTGGGCGCCGAGGAGAGCTTCTTCGACCTCGGCGGGCACTCGCTGCTGGCGATGCGAGTGGTCAGCCGGATCCGCGCCGTGCTCGGCGCGGACCTCGCCGTCCGCACCCTGTTCGAGCACCCGACCGCCGCCGAGCTGGCCCGGGTGCTGGCCCCGGCGGCGCCCGCCCGGCCCGCCCTCGCCCGGGCGGCCCGCCCCGATCCGCTGCCGCTCTCGGCCGCGCAGGGCCGGCTCTGGTTCCTCAACCGGATGGAGGGCCCCGGCTCGACCTACAACCTCCCGCTGGTGCTCGAACTGCGCGGCACCCTCGACCCGGACGCGCTGCGCGCGGCACTGCGCGACGTGGTCGAGCGGCACGAGGCCCTGCGCACGGTCTTCCCCGAACAGGGCGGCGCCCCGTGCCAGCTGGTGCTGCCCGCCGAGACCGCCGCGCCCCGGCCGCCGGTGGAGAGCACCGCCCCCAAGGACCTGGACGCGACCGTGCTGGCCACCGTCGCCGAGCCCTTCGACGTGCTCACCGACCCGCCGCTGCGGGCCCGGCTGCTGCGCGCCGCGCCCGAGCACCACGTGCTGGTGCTGGTGCTGCACCACATCGCGGGCGACGGCTGGTCGCTCGGCCCGCTGACCCGGGACCTGGCCGCCGCCTACCGGGCCCGGCTGGCCGGTCCGGACGCCCCGGCACCGCTCCCGGCGCTGCCGCTCCAGTACGCCGACTACACCCTCTGGCAGCGCGAACTGCTGCGCGAGGACGGCGAGCTGCTGCCCCGTCAGCTGGACCACTGGCGCACCGCGCTGGCCGGCCTGCCGGCCCTGCTCGACCTGCCGCTCGACCACCCCCGCCCGGCCGTCGCGGACCCGCGCGGCGCGGTGGTGGAGTTCGAGCTGCCGCCCGCCCTGCACACCGCGCTGCTCGACCTCGCGCGGACGGCCGGCAGCACCCTGTTCATGGTGCTCCAGGCAGCGGTGGCCGCGCTGCTGCACCGGCACGGCGCGGGCGAGGACGTGCCGCTCGGCACGCCGGTGGCCGGGCGCACCGAGGAGGCGGTCGAGGACCTGGTCGGCTTCTTCGTCAACACGCTGGTGCTCCGCACCGACCTCGGCGGAGACCCGACCTTCCGCGAACTCCTGTGCCGAGTACGGGAGTTCGACCTCGCCGCGTTCGCCCACCAGGACGTGCCGTTCGAGCGGCTGGTGGAGGCGCTGAATCCGGCCCGGGCCACCGACCACCACCCGCTGTTCCAGACCATGGTGGTGCTGCAGAACCAGGGGACGGCCCGTCCCGAACTGCCCGGCCTCACCGTCGAACAGCGCCTGGTGCACAACGGCCTGAGCAAGTTCGACCTCACCTTCTCGTTCGGCGAGGATCCGGACTCCGGCGGTGTGCTCGCCGGGGGCATCGAGTACGCCACGGCGCTGTTCGACCGCGCCACCGCCGAGGCGCTGGCCGCCCGGCTGGTCCGGCTGCTGGAGCAGGCGGTGGCCGCACCGGACGACCGGGTCTCCGGCTACGACCTGCTCACCGCCGAGGAGCGCCGCCGGGTCGCGCACTGGAGCGCCGCGCACCCACTGCCGGTGGCCGACCGCACCCTGCCCGCACTGTTCACCCGGCAGGCCCACCGCACCCCCGGCGCGACCGCCGTCACCGACGGAGCACTCACCCTCACGTATGCCGAACTCGGCCTGCTGTCCGCCGAGTTGGCCATGGTCCTGGCCGCCCACGGGATCGGCCCGGAGGACGCCGTCGGCGTGCTGCTCGGCCGCTCGGGCGCCGTGGTGACGGCCTCGCTCGGCACCGTCCGGGCCGCCGCCGCGTACGTCCCGCTGGACGCCCGCTGGCCCGTCGAGCGGCTGGACCGGGTCGCCGCGGTGGCCCGGCCCCGGCTGCTGCTGGTCGACGAGGAGAGCGCCACCGCCCCGTGGGTGGCCGCGCAGGCCGCCACCCTGCCGGTGGTGGTGCTGGACCGGCTCGGCCGGGTGCTGCGCGGCGGGCCCGCGCGGCGTGGCCGCCCGGCGGCCCTTCCCGGCCCGGAGGCGCTGGCGTACGTGATGTTCACCTCCGGCTCCACCGGCCTGCCCAAGGGCGTCGGCGTCTCGCACGCCGACGTGGCCGCGCTGGCCGCCGACACGGCCTGGGCGGACGGCGCCGCCGACGCGGTGCTGATGCACTCCGCGTACGTCTTCGACGCCTCCACCTTCGAGATCTGGGCGCCGCTGCTGAACGGCGGCCGGGTGGTGGTCGCCCCGGACGGGCCGCTGGAGGCCCGCACCCTGGACGCCGCCGTGCACGACCACGGGGTGACGGCGATCTTCCTGACCACCGCCCTGTTCAACGTGATCGCGGAGACCGACCCGGGCGCCTTCGCCGGTCTGCGGGTGGTCTGCGCGGGCGGCGAGCTGGCCTCCCCGGACGCCATGCAGCGGGTCGCCGCCACCGCCCCCGACACCCGGGTGCTGCACGTCTACGGCCCCACCGAGACCACCACCTTCGCCACCCGGTACACCGTCACCGCCGGGCTGCCGGCCGGGCCGCCGCCGATCGGCCGCCCGCTGGACGGCATGCGGCTGCACGTGCTGGACGCCGCGCTGGCCCCGGTGCCGCCCGGCGTGGTCGGTGAGCTGTACCTCGCCGGCCGGGGCGTCGCCCGTGGCTACCTCGGCCGGCCCGGCCTGACCGGCACCCGTTTCGTCGCCGACCCGTTCGCCGCCGACGGCAGCCGGATGTACCGCACCGGCGACCTGGTCCGCTGGACCCCGGACGGGCAGATCGCCTACCAGGCCCGGGCCGACGGCCAGGTCAAACTCCGCGGCTACCGGATCGAGTTGGGCGAGGTCGAGGGGGCGCTGTCGGCCCACCCCGAGGTGGCCGACGCCTTCGCCCTGGTCCGCGAGGACCTGCCCGGCGACCGCCGGCTGGTCGCCTACGTGGTGCCCGTGGCCGGAGCCGCCCCCGACCCGGCCGCGCTGGCCGGGGAGCTCGCCCGGGTGCTGCCCGGCTACCAGGTGCCGTCCGCGATCGTGCCGCTGGCCGCGCTCCCGCTCACCCCGAACGGGAAGGTGGACCGGGCGGCCCTGCCCGCCCCCGCGCAGGCCGCCACCGGCCGGGCGCCGCGCACCGTCCGCGAGGAGGTGGTCTGCGCGGTCTTCGCCGATCTGCTGGGCCGTCAGGCGGTCGGCGCCGACGACGACTTCTTCGCCCTCGGCGGCCACTCCCTGCTGGCCACCCGGCTGGCCGCCCGGCTGCGCGCGGTGCTGGACGTGGAGACCGAGGTGCGCACCGTCTTCGAGCACCCCACCCCGGCCCGGCTGGCCGCCGCGCTGGACGCCGCCGGGACGGCCCGGGCCCGCCTGACGCGGGCCGCCCACCGGCCGGACCCGATGCCGCTCTCGGCCGCCCAGCGGCGCCTGTGGTTCCTGCACCGCTTCCAGGGCCCGAGCGCCACCTACAACGTGCCGCTGGTGCTCCGGCTGGACGGCCCGCTGGACGCCGACGCCCTCGCCTCGGCGCTCACCGACGTGGTCGGCCGGCACGAGAGCCTGCGCACCGTCTTCCCGGACACCGGGGGAGTGCCGAGCCAGCGGGTGCTGGACGCGGCGGGCGCCGACCTCGACCTGACGCCCCGTCCGGTCGATCCGGCCGGCCTGGCCGCCGCGCTCACCGCCGAGACCGCCCACGCCTTCGACGTGAGCGTCGAGCGCCCCGTCCGGGCCCGGCTGCTGCGCCTGAGCCCCGACGCGCACGTGCTGGTGCTGCTGCTGCACCACATCGCCGGGGACGGCTGGTCCCTGGAGCCGCTCGCCCGCGACCTGGGCACCGCCTACCGGGCCCGCACCGGGGGAGCGGCCCCCGACTGGCCCGAGCTGCCCGTCCAGTACGCCGACTACACCCTCTGGCAGCAGGCCCTGCTCGGCGAGGAGGACGACCCGGCGGCCCCGGCCGCCCGCCAACTCGCCTTCTGGCGCGAGGCGCTGGCCGGTCTGCCGGACCTGACCGACCTGCCGCTGGACCACCCGCGCCCGGCCGTCGCCTCCCACCGGGGCGAGGCGTTCGCCTTCCCGGTTGACGCGCGGGTGCACGGCCTGCTGGCCGAGCTGGCCCGCTCGCGCGGCAGCAGCGTCTTCATGGTGCTCCAGGCGGCGCTGGCCGTGCTGCTCCGGGCGCACGGCGCGGGCGAGGACGTGCCGCTCGGCACGCCGGTCGCCGGACGCACCGACGAGGCGCTGGACGACCTGGTCGGCTTCTTCGTCAACACCCTGGTGCTCCGCACCGACCTGAGCGGTGACCCGACCTTCGACGAAGTCCTGGAGCGGGTGCGGGAGTTCGACCTCGCCGCGTACGCCCACCAGGACGTGCCGTTCGAGCGGCTGGTGGACGCCCTGGAGCCGGAGCGCACCGAGAGCCGGCACCCGCTCTTCCAGACCATGCTGGTGCTGCAGAACCAGGCGGGCGCGGCGGTCGAGCTGCCCGGCCTGACGGTGACGGAGCAGCAGGTGCGCACCGGCATCAGCAAGTTCGACCTCACCTTCACCTTCACCGAGCGCCGCGACGACCACGGGCGGCCCGCCGGGCTGGACGGCACGCTGGAGTACGCCACCGACCTGTTCGAGCCCGCCACCGCCCGCGCGCTGGCCGCCCGGCTGGTCCGGCTGCTCGGCGAGCTCTGCGCCGACCCGGGCCGACGGGTCGCCGAGGCCACCGTGCTCGGGCCCGAGGAGCGGGCCGCCGTGCTGGCGGACGGCCGGGGCCGGATCCGCCCGGTGCCGGAGCGCACCGTGCCGGAGGCCTTCCGGGCCCAGCGCGACCGCACGCCCGACGCGCTCGCGGTCCGGGACGGCGAGCGCAGCCTGACCTTCGCCGAACTCGACGCCCGCTCCGACGACTTGGCGCGGCTGCTGCACGGCCGGGGGGTCCGGCGCGGGGACGTGGTGGCACTCGCCCTGCCCGGCACCGCCCACCAGGTGGTGGCGATGCTGGCGGTGGCCAAGGCCGGTGCGGCCTGGCTGCCGCTGGACCCCGAGCACCCCGAGGCCCGGCTCCGGTCGGTGGTCGAGGACGCCCGGCCGGTCCTGCTGGTCACCACCGTCCGGGGGCTGGCGGGGCTGCCCGCCATGCCGCTCCCGGTGCTCACCGTGGACGGCACCCACCCGGCCCCGCCGCTGGAGCCGACCGCCGCCGACCGCCCCGGCCCGCTGGACGCCGCGTACGTCATCCACACCTCCGGCTCCACCGGCCGCCCCAAGGGCGTGCTGGTCACCCACGCCGCGCTCGTCAACCACATGGCCTGGATCGCCGACCACCTGGAACTCGGCGAGCAGGACCGGGTGTTGGCCCGGACCTCGCCGAGCTTCGACGCCTCGGTCTGGGAGACCTGGCTGCCGCTGCTGCACGGCGGCGCCACCTGCCCGGTGCCGCCGGAGCTCACCCAGGACCCGGCCGCCCTGCTGGCCCGGATGCGGGCCGAGGAGGTGACGGTGGCCCAGTTCGTGCCTTCGCTGCTGGCCCTGGTGCTCGGCGAGACCGAGCGGCAGCAGCCGCCGGCCGCGCTGCGGGCCGTGCTGTGCGGCGGCGAGCCGCTGCCGGTGGCGCTGGCCGAGCGCACCGCCCGGGCCTGGAACGTCGAGGTGCACAACCTCTACGGGCCGACCGAGGCCACCATCGACGCCACCGCCCACCGCTACCGCGCCGACGACCCGGCCGGGTCGGGCACGGTGCCGCTGGGCCGGCCCGTCGACAACACCCGGGCGTACGTCCTGGACGGCGCCCTGCACCCCGTACCCGCCGGTGTGGCGGGCGAGTTGTACCTCGCCGGGGACGGCCTGGCGCGCGGCTACCTCGGCCGGCCCGGCCTGACCGCGGGGCGGTTCGTCGCCGACCCGTTCGCCGCCGACGGCAGCCGGATGTACCGCACCGGCGACCTGGTGCGGCGCGCTGCGGACGGCCGGCTCGGCTATCTGGGCCGGGCCGACGACCAGGTGAAGCTGCACGGCGTGCGGATGGAGCCCGGCGAGATCGAGGCCGCGCTGACCTCGGTCGAGGGCATCGGCGCCGCCTGCGTGCTGGTCCGCGAGGACCGGCCGGGGGAGCACCGCCTGGTCGCCTACACCGTGCCCGCCTCCGGTAGCACCGCCGTCCCCGGGGACGCCGAGCTGCGCGCCCGGCTGGCCGCCGCGCTGCCGCCCACCATGGTGCCCGCCGTCTTCGTCCGGCTGGACGCCCTGCCGCTGCTGCCCAACGGCAAGACCGACCGGCGGGCACTGCCCGCCCCGGCCCAGCCCGCCGCCCCCGCCGACCGCCCCGGCGGCCTGCCCAGGACGGAGCGCGAGCGGGTCCTGTGCGCGGCCTTCGCCTCGGTGCTGCGGCTGCCCGCGGTGCGCACCGACGACGACTTCTTCGCGCTCGGCGGCGACAGCATCCTCTCCATCCAACTGGTCAGCCGGGTCCGGGAGTCCGGGCTGCGGATCACTCCCCGGGAAGTCTTCCGGGACCGTACGCCCGAGGCGCTCGCCGCAGTGGCCGAGGAGGCTTCCGCACCCGCCGCCGCCACGGCCGACGACGGGGTGGGCAGCATGCCGCCCACCCCCATCGCGGCCTGGTTCCTGGACCGCCCCGGCCCCACCGACGGCTACCACCAGTCCGCCGTGCTGCGCACCCCCGCCGACGCCGACCAGGCCCGGCTGACCGCCGCGCTGCAGACCCTGGTCGACCACCACGACGCGCTCCGGCTGCGGGTGGTCCGCACCGCCGGGCGGGCGCCCGTCCTGGAGACCCTGCCCCGGGGCACCGTGCGGATCGCGGCCCGGCTCACCCGGATCGACACCGCCGGCTACGACGAGGAGAAGGTCCGCACCGTCCTCACCGAGGCGGGCGAGCGGGCCCGGGACCGCCTGCGGCCCGCGCACGGCGAGGTGGTGGAGGCGGTCTGGGCCGACGCCGGCCCCGGGGTGCCCGGTCGGCTGCTGCTGCTCGTCCACCACCTGGCGGTGGACGCGGTGTCCTGGCGGGTCCTGGTGGAGGACCTCGCCACCGCCTGGCGCGGCGGCGCGCTGCCGCCCGTCACCACCTCCTACCGGGCCTGGGCCCGCCTGCTGGCCGACGCCGCCGAGCAGGGCACCCGGGCCGCCGAGCTGCCCCGCTGGGAGGCCCAGGCGCGCGCCGTGGCCCCGCCGCTCGGCCGTGGTCCGCTGGACCCGGCCCGCGACACCGCGGCCCGGGCCCGGACCCTGACGACCCGTCCGGCCGGAGCCGCCACCGAGGCCCTGCTCGGCGCCGTCCCCACCGCCTTCCACGCCGGGGTGGACGACGTGCTGCTCGCCGCCCTGACCCTGGCCCTGCGCCGGGCCCTGCTCGGGGAGCACGGCGACGGCGTGCTGATCGACCTGGAGAGCCACGGCCGGGAGCAGCTCACCGCCGACCTCGACCTCTCCCGCACGGTCGGCTGGTTCACCAGCCTCCACCCCGTGCTGCTCGACCCGGGCCCGGCGGACCCGCGCCACCCGGACGGCCTGGACGCCGCCGTGCTGGACCGCGCCGTCAAGCGGGTCAAGGAGCAGTTGCGGGCCGTCCCCGACCACGGCGTCGGGTACGGCGTGCTGCGCCACCTCGACCCGGTGGCCGGGGCCCGGCTGGCCGGTGCGCCCGAGCCCCGGGTGGGCTTCAACTACCTGGGCCGGTACGCCGCCGGGGCGGACGACGGCGCCGACTGGGCGGTGCTCCCGGACGGCGGTGCCCCGGCCCCGCAGGACCCGGAGATGGCGCTGCACCACGTGCTGGACATCAACGCCCACACCGAGGACGGCCCGGCCGGCCCCCGGCTGGTGGTGCGCTGGACCTGGGCACCCGACCTGCTCGACGAGGCGGAGGTCACCGCCCTGGCGGAGACCTTCGACCGGACCCTGCGCGCGATGGCCGACCACGCGCGGCAGCCCGGCGCGGGCGGCCTGACGCCGTCCGACCTCCCCCTGGTCAGCCTCGACCAGGCCCAACTCGACCGACTGAAGACCAAGTGGGGTGGACGCGCATGACCGGCTTCGAACTCGAGGACGTCCTTCCTCTGACGCCCCTTCAGGAGGGCATGCTCTTCCACGCGCTGTACGACCGCGCCGCCGTGGACGTCTACACCGCGCAGTTCGTCCTCACCCTGGAGGGCACCGTCGACCCGGCCGCCCTGCGGGCCGCCGTCGCCGCGCTGCTGCACCGGCACGCCAACCTCCGGGTCGGCTTCCTGCACGAGGACCTGGACCAGCCGGTGCAGGCGGTGGCCGCCCGGGTGGCCGCGCCGCTGCACACCGAGGACCTGACGGCCGGCGAGGGCGGCGCGGAGGGCGCCGCCGGGCGGCTGCGCGCCTTCCTGGCCGCCGACCGGGTGCGGCGCTTCGACCTGGACGACCCGCCGCTGATGCGCTTCGCCCTGCTGCGCACCGGCCCGGAGCAGCACCGGCTGGTGCTGACCAGCCATCACCTGCTGCTGGACGGCTGGTCGGTGCCGCTGCTGCTGCGCGAGCTGTTCGAGCTCTACGCGCACCACGGGGACGACTCCGGCCTGCCGCGCGTGACGCCGTACCGGGGCTACCTCGCCTGGCTGGCCGGCCAGGACCGGGCCGCCGCGCTCGACGCCTGGCGCACCGCGCTGGCCGGCCTGGACGGCCCCACCCTGCTGGCCGGGCCCGCCCCCACCCGGCCGTCCGGCTCCGGCCCGGACTCGGACGGCCGGGCCGGAGAGCTGCCGCAGACCGTGGTGGTGGAGCTGGACCAGGCCGCCACCGAGCGCCTGCGCGCCACCGCCAGGGCCCACCGGCTGACCCTCAACACCCTGGTCCAGGGCGCCTGGGGGCTGCTGCTGGCCCGGCTCACCGGCCGCGCCGACGTGGTCTTCGGCACCACCGTCTCCGGCCGCCCGCCCGAGCTGCCCGGCGTCGAGTCGATGATCGGACTGTTCATCAACACCGTGCCCGTCCGGCTCACCCTGCGCCCCGGCGAGACCCTGACCGAGCTGCTCACCAGGTTCCAGGACGAGCAGGCCCGCCTGCTCGGCAGCCAGTTCACCGGCCTCACCGAGATCCGGGGCACCACCGGGCTCGACACCCTCTTCGACACCCTCGCGGTCTTCGAGAACTACCCGCTGGACCAGGAGGGCCTGGCCGCCGCCGGCCGGTCCCTGCCCGGCCTGGCCGTCACCGGCATCGAGGGCCAGGACGCCGCCCACTACCCGCTGACCCTCACCGTCGCCCCCGGCGCCACCCTGCGGCTCACCCTCGCCCACCGCCCCTCCCTGCTGGACGGCGACCGGACGGCCCGGACCGCCACCCGGCTGCTGAGGCTGCTCACCACCCTGGCCGACGGCCTCGACGCCCCCGCCGACACCCTCCCCGTCCTGCTGGACGGCGAGGCCGAGGCCCTGCTCGCCGAGGGCACCGGCCGGGCCCTGCCGCCCGAGGTGGACCGCACCGACCTGGCGGAGGCCGTCGCCCGCCGGGCCGCCGCGCACCCGGACGCGATCGCCGTCACCGGCCCGGACGGCAGCCTGACGTACCGCCAGCTCGCCGACCGGGCAGACCTGCTGGCCCGCGCGCTGACCGGCCTGGCGGTCGCCCCCGAGGAGGGGGTCGGCCTGCTGCTCGGCCGCTCGCCCGCCCAGGTCACCGCCCCGCTCGGGGTGCTGCGGGCCGGCGCCGCCTACGTCCCGCTGGACCCGCGCTGGCCGGCCGAGCGGCTCGCCAGGGTCACCGCCGAGGCCGCGCCCCGCCTGCTGCTGGTCGACGCCGCCCACGCCGACCACCCCTGGGTCCGTGAACTCGGCCCCGGAGTCCGGGTCCTGACGCTGGACCGGACCGGCCGGGTGACCAGCGGGGGGCCGTACGCGCCCGGCCCGCTGCCCGGCCCCGCCGGGGGCGAGCGCCTGGCCTACGTGATGTTCACCTCCGGCTCCACCGGCCGCCCCAAGGGCGTCGGCGTCACCCACCGCGACATCGCCGCGCTGGCCGCCGACCGCACCTGGGAGCAGGACGGCGCGGGCGACGCGGTGCTGATGCACTCCGCCTACGCCTTCGACGCCGCCACCTTCGAGCTCTGGGTGCCGCTGCTGCGCGGCGGCCGGATCGTGCTCGCCCCCGACGGCGTGCTCCAGCCCGAGCAGCTGCGCGAGGCCGTCACCCGCCACGGCGCCCGCGCCGCCTTCCTCACCACCACGCTGTTCAACGTCTTCGCCGAGACCGACCCCGGCGCGCTCGGCCTGCTCCGGCTGGCCGCCGCCGGCGGCGAGGCCGCCGCCCCCGGCGTGCTCCAGCGGCTGGCCGCCGCCCACCCCGGCACCCGGGTCCTCAACGCCTACGGCCCCACCGAGGCGACCACCTTCGCCCTGCTGCACCACGTCCCGTCCGACGGCGCCCCCGACGGCGTCCCGCCGATCGGCCGCCCGCTGGACGGCGTCCGGGCCTTGGTCCTGGACGGCGCGCTGCGCCCCGTCCCCGACGGCGCCGAGGGCGAGCTCCACCTGGCCGGCCCCGGCGTGGCCCGCGGCTACCTCGGGCAGCCCGGCCCGACCGCCGCCCGCTTCGTCGCCGACCCGTTCGCCGCCGACGGCAGCCGGATGTACCGCACCGGAGACCTGGTGCGCCGTACCCCGGACGGCCGACTCGCCTACGTCGCCCGGGCCGACGCCCAGGTCAAGCTGCGCGGCCACCGCATCGAGCCCGGCGAGATCGAGGCCGCCCTGCGCGCCCACCCGTCCGTCCGGGCCGCCTGCGTCCTGGTCCGCGAGGACCGCCCGGGTGACCGCACACTGGCGGCGTACGTCGTCCCCGCCGCCGGCCGCACCGCCGACCCGGCCGAGCTGACCGCCCACCTGGCGGCCCGGCTGCCCGCCCACCTGGTGCCGGCCAGCGTGCAGCCGCTCCCGGCCCTGCCGATGACGGCCAACGGCAAGCTGGACCACGCCGCCCTGCCCGCCCCCGAGGCCGCCGCCGAGCCCGCCTCCCGGAGCCCGCAGGGGGCCCGGGAGGAGATCCTGGCCGGCCTGTTCGCCGACACCCTCGGCCGGGCCCGGGTCGGCGCCGAGGACAACTTCTTCGCGCTCGGCGGCAATTCGCTGCTCGCCACCCTGCTGGTCGGCCGGATCCGCGCCGCGCTCGGCACCGAGGCGCAGATCCGCACGCTCTTCGAGCACCCCACCGTCGCCGCCCTCGCCACCGCGCTCCAGGACGCCGACCGCCCGGCCCGCCCTGCCCTGACCGCCCGTCAGCACCCCGAGGAGCTGCCGCTCTCCTTCGCCCAGCAGCGGCTCTGGTTCCTGCACCGGCTGGACGGCCCCTCGGCGACGTACCACATCCCGTTCGCCGCCCGGCTCGACGGAGCGCTCGACCCGGACGCGCTGCGCCTGGCCCTGCACGACGTGCTCGCCCGGCACAGCGCCCTGCGCACCGTCTTCCCGGCCGGCCCGGCCGGGCCGGTGCAGCAGATCCTCACCCCCGAAGAACTCCGGCTGCCCTTCCTGACCGAGTCCACCGACGAGGACAAGTGCGCCGACCGGATCGCCGCCGCCGTGGCCGAGCCGATCGACGTCGAGCACGAACTCCCGCTGCGCGCGGTGCTGCTCCGACTCACCGAGCACAGCCACGTGCTGGTCCTGGTGCTCCACCACATCGCCGCCGACGGCTCCTCGCTCGCCCCGCTGCTCCGCGACCTCGGCGCCGCCTACCGGGCCCGGCTCGGCGGCGCCGCCCCCGCCTGGCACCCGCTGCCGGTCGACTACGCCGACTACACCCTCTGGCAGCGCGAGCTGCTCGGCGACGAACACGACCCGGACGGACCGGCGGCCCGTCAACTCGCCTTCTGGCGGCAGGCGTTGGCCGGCCTGCCGGAGCGGGTGGAGCTGCCCCGGGACCGCACGCAGCCCGCCGCACCCCAGCACGGGGGCGCCACCCACCACTTCACCGTCGGCCCGGACACCGCCGCCCGGATCGCCGCCCTGGCCCGGACCGGCCGGTGCAGCACCTTCATGGTCCTCCAGGCCGCCCTGGCCCTGCTGCTCTCCCGGCACGGCGCGGGCGAGGACGTGCCGCTGGGCACCGCCGTGGCCGGCCGCACCGACCAGGCCACCACCGACCTGGTCGGCTTCTTCGTCAACACCCTGGTGCTGCGCACCGACCTCAGCGGTGACCCGACCTTCGGTGAACTCCTCGACCGGGTCAAGGAGTTCGATCTCGCCGCGTACGCCCACCAGGACCTCCCGTTCGAGCGGCTGGTCGAGCTGCTCAACCCGGCCCGGGCCCAGCACCACCCGCTCTTCCAGACCATGCTGGTGCTCCAGAACCACACCCCGGCCGCGCCCGTGGACCTCCCCGGCCTCGCCGTCCGGCCGGTGCCGCTCGACCTCGGCGCCAGCAAGTTCGACCTCTCCTTCACCTTTGCCGAAACCCCGGGGACCTCGGGCGACGCCGACGGGCACGGCGCCCTGCTGGGGAGCGTCGACTACGCCACCGCGCTGTTCGACGCCGGGACCGTCCGCACCCTCGCCGACCGGCTGGTCCGCCTGCTCGACGCCGTCACCGCCGACCCGTCCCTGCCGCTGAGCGCCTACCAGGTGCTCGACCCCGCCGAGCAGGCCCGGCTCACCCGCTGGGGCACCGGCCCGCGCCCGGCCGAGGCCGCCACCGTCCCCGAGCTGTTCGCCCACTGGGTCCGCCGCACCCCCGACGCCCCGGCGGTCCGCGACCCGCACGGCACCCTGACGTACCGCCAACTCGACGCCCGCGCCGACGCCCTGGCCCGGCGGCTGACCGCCCGGGGGATCGGCCCCGAGGACCGGGTCGCGGTCGCCCTGCCCCGGGACGCCGGCCTGCCCGTCGCCCTGCTCGCCGTCCTCAAGGCCGGCGCCGCCTACCTCCCGCTGGACCCGGACTACCCGGCCGCCCGGCTGGCCCACATGCTCGACGACGCCGCACCCCGGCTGCTGCTCACCACCCCCGAGCTGCACCGCCGCCTGCCCGCCACCACCGTGGCCCACCTGTACCCGGGGACGGGTGACGACTCCTCGGCCCCGCTGCCGGTCGCCCGCCCCGAGCACCCCGCCTACGTCATCCACACCTCCGGCTCCACCGGCCGCCCCAAGGGCGTGGTGGTCACCCACCGGGGCGTGGCCGCGATGGCCGCCACCCAGCGCGAACGCCTCCGGGTCACCCCGGCCGCCCGCGTCCTGCACCTGGCCTCGGTCAGCTTCGACGCCGCGTTCTGGGAGCTCTCGATGGCCCTGCTCTCCGGTGCCTGCCTGGAGATCGACGCCCGGGAGGCGCTGCTGCCCGGCCCGGCCCTGGCCGACCGGGTGCGCGAGCACGGCATCACCCACCTGACCCTCCCGCCGGCCGCCCTCGCGGTGCTGCCGCCCGACTCGCTGCCCACCGGCACCACCCTGGTGCTGGCCGGCGAGGCCTGCCCGCCCGCACTGGCCCGCGCCTGGGCCCGGGGTCGGCACCTGGTGAACGCCTACGGCCCCACCGAGACCACCGTCTGCGCCACCATGAGCGGCTTCCAGCAGCCTGACGGCCCGTCGGCCCCCGACCGCACGGTGCCGATCGGCACCCCCGTCGACGGCACCCGGGTCCAGGTCCTGGACGACCGGCTGGCGCCCGTACCGCCGGGCGTGGTCGGCGAGTTGTACGTCTCGGGCGAGGGCCTGGCCCGGGGCTACCTCGGCCGGCCCGGGCTCACCGCCACCCGCTTCGTCGCCGACCCGGCCGACCCGGCGGGCGGGCGGATGTACCGCACCGGCGACCTGGCCCGGTGGACCGCGTACGGCGAGCTGGAGTACCACGGCCGGGTGGACGACCAGGTCAAGCTGCGCGGCTTCCGGATCGAACTCGGCGAGGTCGAGGCGGCGCTGACCGCGCTGCCCGGCATCGCCGCCGCCTGCGCCGCCGTCCGCGAGGACCACCCCGGGGACCCGCGCCTGGTCGCCTACACCGTGGCCGCCACCGGCCCGGACGGCGGCCCGTCCCCGGACGCCCCCGACGGCGAGCAGATCCGGGCGCTGCTGGCCGCCGTGCTCCCCGCCCACATGGTGCCCTCCGCCCACGTCCGCCTGGACGTCCTGCCGGTCACGCCCAACGGCAAGACCGACCGCCGCGCCCTCCCCGCCCCCACCGGGCCGCAGACCGCCGGACGCGGCCCGCGCACCGCCCACGAACGCGCCCTGGCCGAGGAGTTCGCCCGGACCCTCGGCCTCGCGGAGGTGAGCGCCACCGACGACTTCTTCGCCCTCGGCGGCCACTCGCTCAGCGCCGTCACCCTGGCCCGGCGGATCGAGCAGCGCTTCGGCCGGCGGCTGCCGCTGCGCGCGCTCTTCGAGGCCCCGACCGTCGAAGGCGTCGCCGCCCTCCTCGGCGACCCGGACTCCGCCCACCGTCCCGCCGCCGCACCGGTCGACTGGGCGGCCGAGGTCCGCCTCGCCGACGACGTCACCGGCACCGGCCGCACCCTCCGCCCGTCCGGGCGGCCCCTGCTCACCGGAGCCTCCGGCTTCCTCGGCGCCTACCTGCTCCGCGACCTGCTCGACACCACCGGAGCCCCCGTCGACTGCCTGGTCCGGGCCCGCGACGAGCACGACGGCGCGCACCGCCTGGAGGCCAACCTGCGCCACTACGGCCTCTGGCGGGACCACTACCGCGCCCTGATCCGCCCCGTCCCCGGCGACCTCGCCGCCCCCGGCCTCGGCCTCGACCCCGCCGCCCGGGCCGCCCTGGTCCGCCGCCTCGGGCCGGTGCTGCACAACGGCGCCCGCGTGCACTTCGCGGCCGGCTACCCCGAACTGCGCCCCGCCAACGTGGCCGGGACCGCCGAACTGCTGCGCCTGCTCGCCGACTCCGGCTCCACCGGCCTGCACCACGTCTCCACCACGGGCGTCCACGCGCCCACCGGAGAACCGGCCCGGATCACCGAGACGACCCCGACCGGCCCGGCCGAGGCGCTGCCCGACGGCTACTCACGGAGCAAGTGGGTCGCCGAGGGCCTGGTCGGCCTGGCCCGCGAGCGCGGCCTCCCGGTCACCGTCCACCGGCCCGGCCGGATCAGCGGCGACACCGTCACCGGCGCCTGCCAGGAGCACGACCTGCTCTGGCAGCTCATCAAGGGCTGCCTCCAGGCAGGCGCCGTCCCCGACCTGCCGCCCGGCTCCACCGGCTGGGTGCCGGTCGACCAGGTCAGCGCGGCGATCGTCGCGCTCCTCGGCGCCGAGCCGGACGGCACCGAGACCTTCCACCACACCCACCCCGACCCGCCCGGCCTGGACACCGTCCTCGAGACCGCCCGTACCCTCGGCCACCGCCTCGACGTGCTCCCCGCCGACCAGTGGCGCGCCACCGTCGCGGCGCTGCCCGGCAACGCCGCCCAACTCTTCCTCGGCGACCACGGCCCGGCCGCCCAGCCCGCCGAGGCCCGCCGGTTCGACTCCCGCCACACGGCCCGCACCGTCGCGGCCCTCGGCGTCGGACCGGCCGTCTTCACCGGGGAGGTGATCGCCCGTTACCTCGCCTACTTCCACCGCACCGGCTTCCTGCCCGCCCCCGAGCCCCGCTGACGGCGGCTCAGGACGACCCGCCGGATGACGCCCGGCCCGGCCCACCGGCAACGCACCGGTGGGCCGGGCTCACGGGCCCACGAACCGCCTCAGCTTCCGGGCTCACCCACCGGTTCACGCACCGTCAGCCGACCCCGGCGGAAATCCGGTGCCCTCCGGCCGGGGCGACGGGTAGAGTGCGCCCCATGTCGACCCCCCGGATCTCCTAGCTGCGGAACACGCGTCCACGCCACCCGTGTGTCCGTTTCCAGCTGAGTCCGGAGCCCCGTTCGTGATCACCACTCACGGCGTCGACGTTCGCGTCGGCGCCCGCCTCCTGCTGTCCGATGTCACCCTCACCGTCTCGCGCGGCGACCGGATCGGCCTGATCGGCCGCAACGGCGCCGGCAAGACCACCCTGCTCAGGATCCTCGCCGGCGAGGCGCAGCCGAGCGGCGGCGTCGTCCGCCGCACCGGCTCCGTCGGCTACCTGCCCCAGGACCCGGCCGCCGCCGATCCGGCGCTCACCACCTCCGACCGCATCCTGTCCGCCCGTGGGCTGGACCGGGCACTGCGCGCCGTCCGGGCCGCCGAGGCGGCCATGGCGGTCGCCCCCGACCAGGCCCGTCTGGAGCGGGCCGTGCGCGACCACGCCCGCGCCTCGGACGCCTTCGAGGCGGGCGGCGGGTACGCCGCCGAAGCGGAGGCGGCGCGGGTCGCCGCCGGGGTCGGCCTGCCGCAGCACGCCCTGGCACGGGAGTTGGGCACGCTCTCCGGCGGGCAGCGCCGACGGGTGGAGCTGGCCCGCATCCTGTTCGCGGGCCACGACACCCTGCTGCTCGACGAGCCCACCAACCACCTGGACGCCGACGCAGTCGGCTGGCTGCGCACCTTCCTGGCCGGCCATCGGGGCGGCCTGGTGCTGATCAGCCACGACACCGCCCTGGTGGCCGGCACCGTCAACCGGGTGTTCGCCCTCGACGCCGGCCGGGCGGCGGTCGACGTGCACAACACCGGATGGGACGCCTACCTCCGGACGAGCGACGCCGACGAGCGGCGGCGGACGCGGGAGCGCGCCAACGCCGAACGCAAGGCCGCCGCCCTGCAGTTCCAGGCGGACCGGATGCGGGCCCGGGTGTCCACCGCGGTGGCCGCGAGGAACATGGACCGCCGGGCCGACCGGATGCTCGCCGGGCTGGCCCCCGTCCGGCGGGCGGACCGGGTCGCCCGGCTCCGCCTGCCCGAGCCCGCGCCGTGCGGCCGGGTGCCGCTGGGCGCGGTCTCGCTCGCCAAGGCGTACGGGGACCGGCGCGTCCTGGCGGGGGTGGACCTGGCGGTCGAGCGCGGGCACCGGCTGGTGGTGCTGGGCCGCAACGGCGCGGGCAAGACCACCCTGCTCCGCATCCTGGCCGGGCAGGAGGCGCCCGACACGGGGCGGGTGGTCCACGGGCACGGCCTGCGGCTCGGCTACTTCGCCCAGGAGCACGAGCAGTTGGACGGCGCCCGCACCGTCCGGGAGAACCTGGCCGCCGCCGCACCCCGGCTCGACGACGGCGAAGTCCGGGCGCTGCTGGGGTCCTTCCTGTTCTCCGGCGACGACGGCGACAAGCCGGTCTCCGTGCTCTCCGGCGGCGAGAAGACCCGCCTGGCCCTGGCCACCCTGGTGAGCTCGGGAGCCAACGTGCTGCTGCTCGACGAGCCCACCAACAACCTGGACCCGGCCTCCCGCACCGAGGTCCTGGCCGCCCTCGACGGCTACCCCGGCGCGGTGGTGATGGTCAGTCACGACCCGGAGGCGGTGGCCACCCTGCGGCCCGACCGGGTCCTGCGGCTGCCGGAGGCGGTCGAGGACCACTGGAGCCCGGCCCACCAGGAGCTGGTCGGGCTCGCCTGAGCCGGTCGATGGCCGGGCCGGTCCGGAAGGGCCGGTCCGGCGCCCTGCTCCGCCGGAACGAGCAGCCCAACTCAGCTTGACGTCTGACCATGAACGATCGTCATCGGAATACGTGGTCCGTGGTGATCATCGTGCGGAAGACTGTGTGCGTGCCGCTTCCAACTCCGCTCGCCGCTGCTGAAGAGATCCACGCTCATCTCGTTGACCAGATCAACCTCGCCCTTCGCCGGCCCGGGATGTTCGGGGGCGAGGTGGCTCTTCGGGTTCTGATCGACCACCTGCTGTTCGTGGAACGCCGGCCCGAGGCGTGGGCTGAGCTGAAGCAGGAGTGGGAAGAGCAGGGGCTGTGGACCTCCATCGGCCCCGCAGGGGCCTTCCAGGCCGTGTTCCCGGCACAGGTCGACTGCTGCGAGGTCGCCTCGGTGTACGCGGAGTTCGCACGGCGACGCGGCTGGCTCAAGCCCGATCGGGTCCTGACCGGGGAGGAGTACCAGGCCCTCGTAGGCCGAGTCCGGCGTTGGGCCGCGGATGACCGCACCTGGCCTGACGTGACGGCGGAGTTCGGTCCTCCCTCCGTGCTGTTCGGAGGAAACAACCCTCTGTACGGGAAGACGCTCGGTTACCTCACGGCGGATCTGCAGCAGCCGATGGTGGTCTTCCACCTTTGGAACGGCAGCGAACCAGGGGCCGAATCGTGGCTGCCCGAGCACGGGCAACCGCTGCTCCTCGCGGTCCGATTCTGCGGCGGTTCGTTCCGCGGATCGTTGACCTTCACCCCCGAGGGCGAGCGGAGACGACCGACGGACGATCCTTGTTCGCCGCAGTAGCCGATCCAACGGAGACCGCAGGTCACCCATCTGAGGATTCCCCATACAGCGACTCGGCCTCCGCATGATCCTGGACCCTCGAAGAGGTACCGGACTTGAGGTGAATGCCGCAGTGATGAGTGTGGTGGAACGGGGTGTGCGGGGCGAGCCGTTCGCGGAACCGTCACGCTTCCGGGGGGGCTTCTACGACTGCCTGATCAGTCGGAGCGACCCGCTGTTCGAGCTGACCAACGCGGCGCCGTCATGCTGCTGGTGGCCGGCTTCCTGGTGGCCCCGCTGCTGCTGAGGTGGCTCATCGAGGCGGCCTCCCGGAGCAGGCCCTAGGTGGGCCGGGCGGCCGCCAGGGTCGTGCTCATGGTGGTCAGGAAGTGGGCCACGGTGGCGAGTTCGGCCTCGTCGAAGGCGTCCATCGCGCCGGTCAGATCGGCAATCGTGGGCCCGAAGAAGGACCAGCCCAGCTCGACGGCGCGCTCCTCGACGGTCAGCAGGATGCGGCGGCGGTCGGCCGGGTCGCGATCGCGGCGGACCAGGCTGAGCCGCTCCAGGCGGTCGAGCAGGGCGGTGGTGCCCGCCGAGTTGAGGCGGAGGCGCTCACCGAGACGGCCCGGGGTCAGCCGCTCGGCCGCGCGGTCCGCGTCGAGCAGGGTGATCAGGGCCCGCAGGTCGGTCGGGTGCAGCCTGTTCGCCGTGGCGAACTCCGCGCCCAGCAGGTCGAATTCGACCGTCAGGGCGCGGAGCAGATGGACCAGGCGCAGTAGCTCGGGTCGTTCGTCCGCTCTCCGCATTGACGCACACTCCTCTCGTCCGCCTAGTATCTCGCTGAGCGAGAGAACTGGTCAACCCACCGACCCAGCCGAGGAGTTCATCGTGTCCGAACGCTTCTCCGCCGCCTACGACGCCCTGCTCGCCCGCTGGCCGGCCGGCACGGCCGAGCTCACCGTCCCGACTCCCTACGGCCCGACCAGGGTGCACGCCTACGGCCCGCCGGACGGCGAGCCGTTGGTGCTGCTGCACGGCGGAGGCGCCACCGGCACCGTCTGGTACGCGAACGCCCCCGCGCTCGGTGCCCGCCACCGCCTCTACGCCGTGGACATCCTGGGCGATGCCGGACGCAGCCTCCGGGCGGGCCGACCCCTCCGCGACGCAGCCGACCTGGCGGACTGGCTCGGCACGGTCCTGGACGGTCTCGGCCTTCCCACAGCCGCACTCTGCGGTCACTCCTACGGTGCCTGGCTCGCCGTCACCTTCGCCCGGCGGTCCCCGCAGCGGGTGACCCGGCTGGCCCTGCTCGATCCCACGCAGGTTTTCGGCGGCTTCCGCCCCGGCTACCTGCTGCGGGCGCTGCCGACGCTGCTGCGCCCGACCGCCGCCCGGGTCCGCCGCTACCTCGCCTGGGAGACCGAGGGCAGCACACCGGACCGGGGCTGGTCCGAGCTCTACGTGCTCGGCGCCATCGACCGCCCCGGCGGCCGCCCGGTCACCGGCCGCAGGGCCGACCCCGGCGGTCTGACCGTCCCCGCCCTGGTGCTGTTCGCCGGACGCAGCCGCGCCCACGATGCGCAGGCCCTGACCGTCCGGGCCCGCCGCCGACTCCCGCACGCCGAGGTCGACATGCTCCCCGGCCTGACCCACCACGCGATCCCGACCGCTGCCCCCGCCGAGTTGGACCGCCGCCTGCTCGTCTTCCTCGCGCGCGAGCATCCCGGCGGCTGAGGGCGGGGCTGTAGGTGCGGCCGCTTCGCCGGAGCTTGTCTCCTCGGTGGGTCGGGGTGTCGATCGGATGGGTGTGTCCGACGGGTGATCAGGGATGCGATGCGGGACCGTGCCGTTGATCCCGACCGCCGCCCCCGGCGAGCTGGACCGCCGCCTGCTCGCCTTCCTCGCGCGCGAGCGCCCCGGCGGCTGAGGGCGGGGCTGTAGGTGCGGCCGCTTCGCCGGAGCGAGTGTCCTCGGTGGGTCGGGCTGTCGATCGGATGGGTCTGTCCGACGGGTGATCAGTGATGCGAGGCGGGGCCGGACCGTGCCGTCGATGCCGGCCGGTCCGGTCCCTGGGCGACGGTGGGCCGACCACCGCCGGATGTGGGAGGCCATCGCCCGGAAGTACCGCCCGCGTGATCCGCGCCCACCTGAGACGACGCCACGTTGAAGCCGATTCCAGGCCCCGACCGGCCGACGGGCGCCCGGGGCCGGTTCGGCTACCGCTCGGTGGCCCGACCGGCCGGGGGTGCGGTGTCCTGCACCCCCGCGTAGTCCGGGAGTTCGATGCCGTTGATCGCGCGGCCGATCAGGTCGCCGAACCACTCGCCGGTGAAGTCGGGCAGCGGCTCGGTGTCCGGGCCGGGGACATCGCGGGTACGGGCGTTCAGCCGGCCGATCTCCTGGTTGGCCTCGACGAACGGCCGCATCAGTGCCTCGTAGCGGGCGAAGGCGGCCTCCGGGTCCCACCCGGCGGCCGCCAGCTCGCCGGCCAGCAGGTAGGCGCCGACCAGGGCCAGCCCGGTGCCCTGGCCGGACATCGGCGAGGAGCAGAACGCCGCGTCACCCAGCAGCACCACCCGCCCCTGCGACCAACGGTCCATCACCACCTGGGCCACCTGGTCGAGGTAGAAGTCCGGGGTGTCGTCCAGGTGCGCGAGCACGTCCGGAGCCAGCCAGCCCAGGCCCGCCATCCGCTCGCGCAGCAGCCCCTTCTGGGCCTCGACGTCCCGGTGGTCGACGGTGAGGTCGCCCGTGGCGGAGTAGAACATCGCCATCGCCCGGGTGGCGTCCCGGAACGGGCGCAGCAGCACCGAGCGCCCCGACTCCCTGTCCTGGTACTCCAACAGCCAGCGGTCCAGGCCGAATTCGTTCGGGACGCTGTAGAAGGCCAGTACGTGCCCGAGGCTGCGGACGTACCGCTCGTGCGGCCCGAAGACCATCGCCCGCAGCTCCGAGTGCAGCCCGTCGGCCCCGACCACCAGGTCGAAGCGCCGCCGGTCGCCGCCCGCGAAGACCACGTCGACCCCGTCCGCGTCCTGGGTGAGCCCGGCGATCCGGTCGCCGAAGAGGTACTCGACCCCGTCCCGGGTGTCGTCGTACAGCACCTGGGCGAGGTCCCCGCGCAGGATCTCGATGTCCGCGATGAACCCGTCGCCGCCGTCGTCGTCCGCCCGGAAGGTCTCCAGCACCTTGCCGTCCGCGTCCACGGTGTGCGCACCGGCCGTGTCGGTGCAGGCGGCGCGGACCGCCTCGTCCAGGCCCATCCGCACGATCACCTCCCGGGCGATCCCGCGCGCGTCCACCGCCTGCCCGCCCGGCCGCAGCCCGGGTGCCCGCTCCACCACGGTCACCTCGGCCCCCCGGCGGCGCAGCCAGTGCGCCAGGGCGGGCCCGGCGATGCTCGCTCCCGCCACCAGCACCCGGGGAGCACCGTCCGCCGTCCCCTGATCATCCGTCAGGACCGCGCGCTCCGCCCCGGAACCGTCCACGCCCATCTCTGCCTCCCACTCACCACACCACCGACCACGGACCGACCCGCCCACGCTATCCCCGGGCACCGACGCCGCTCCGCCGACGCGGCCCGGGACAGCCGTACGGCTCCGCTCCCGTGAGGTGCCGGCGGCCGATTCGGAGCCGAGGGCGGAGCCGGGCGGGAGAGTGACCGGTGTCGGTGTCGGGTGGCGTCGAGGCGTCCGCACGGGGCCAGGACCGATGGTGCCCTGGACGGGGTCCGAGGTGGCTCCGTCACGCCCTGAGCCATCTACTGACCCTCCAAATTCCTTGCACCGAGGCATACTTGACGGTCCATCAGACATGTGGTGAAGATGTGGCGGTCATCGGACCGTCCGGTGCCGGGCCACCCCGGCGATCGGTGGTCGTCGCCCGTACCCGAGAGGTTGCCCACCATGCGCAGGTCGCTCGCCCAGGTGCTCACCGTCGCCCTCCTGTTCGCCGGCTCGCTGGCCACCACGGGCGCTGCGGGCGCGGCTGGGGCCGAGCCCGGCAACGGCCGGGCCCCGGCGGCGGGGCAGGGTCTGAACTCCCGCTACCTCTGCGTCCAGGCCCATGTGGCGGGCATCGGTTGGCAGGCCGAGAAGACCTGTGTCGGCGCCGTGGTGGGGACCACCGAGGAGGGGCGGGCGATCGAGGCGCTGCGGTTCGTTCCCTTCAACATGAGCGGCCTCTGCGCACGGGCCCACGTGGCCACCATCGGCTGGCAGCCGTGGGTCTGCGTGCGGGACAACGTCACGTTGGAAATCGGCACCACCGGCCAGTCGCTGGCGCTCGAGGCGGTCGAGGTCCAGACCCAGAGCGGTTCGGTGGTGCTCAACGCGCATCTGAGCGGCTACGGCTGGCAGGGGCAGCGGGCCGGTGCGCGGGTGCTGGTCGGCACCACCGGTGAGAGCCGGGCGATCGAGGCCCTGACCGCCATCGGGTAGTCCGGGGCCCTGCGGCCGTGGCTCCGGCCCGGGGTCACGGTTGACCCGCGCCGTCCGGGGTCACGGCCGGCCCGTGCCGCCGGTGGTTTCGAACGGCGTGTGCGGAGCCAGGGTGAAGCCGCTGCCGTGGCGGCGGACCTCGGTGGCGCCGGGGCCGGAGAGGTGGGCGGGGAAGACCAACTCGCGCAGATCGGCGGCGCGTTCGAGGATGCGGCGGCGACTGGCGGCGGCTGCCGCCGGGTCCTGGCAGAAGCAGCTGTTGTGCGCGGGTTCCAGGATCTGCACCGGGCTGTGCACCAGGTCGCCGACGAACACCGCCCGTTCGCCACCGGAGGTCAGCCGCAGGACGGCGGAGCCGGGCGTGTGGCCGGGCGCCGGCTCCAGCACCAGATCGCGGTCGATGGCGTGACGGCCGTCCCAGAGCACCAGCTGCCCGGCCCGGCGCACCGGGGCGATGCTGTCCTCGTAGAGCAGCCGGGCGGTGGTGGAGGCCCCTTGGCCGTAGTCGTTGTCCGGGCCCAGGGCGGTGTGGTCGGCGGCGTGCAGGAGGTACTCCGCGTTGGGGAAGGTCGGCACCCAACTGCCGTCCTCCCACCGGGTGTTCCAGCCGACGTGGTCGGCGTGCAGATGGGTGTTGACCACCGTGTCCACCTCCTCCGGGCGGATGCCGGCCTCGGCCAGCAGCTCCAGGAACCGGCCCTGCCGCCGGTGGAACTGCGGGGCGTCCGGCCGCTCCCGACCGTCGCCGACCCCGGTGTCGACCACCACCGTCCGCCCGCCGCTGCGCAGGACCCAGGTCTGGAGCGCCATCACGGCCATGTCGGTCGCCGGGTCCCAGTGGTCGGGGGCGAGCCGGTCGGCGTGCTCCCGCCAGAGTGCGGCCGGTGCCTGTGGGACCAGTTCGGCGGCGGGCCGGAACGGGCCCCGGTACTCGACGATGCGGATGGCCTCGACGTCGCCGAGGAGGATGCGCGGTGCGCTCTCGATGCTCATGCCGACGAGCCTAGGAGCACCGGTTGACGCTTCCAATGGCGGATCTGCTCAACGGAATACGCATGCGTCTCACAGCCGAGCGGGCGGCTAGGCTGCCGCCATGGACGTGGTGAGCGATGCGATAGCGGCCGTGCGGGTCGGCCGGCCCTCCACCAATCGGCTCCGGGTGGCCGGGAGTTGGAGCACCAGGCTGGCCCCGTACGAGGGCGCCGGGTTCCACGTGGTGCTGGAGGGCTCCTGCCGGCTGCTGATCGAGGACGGTGCCCCGGTCCTGCTCCGCACCGGGGACGCGGTCCTGCTCCCGCACGGGACCGGGCACGTGCTGATGGACGCGGACCGCGATCCGGCCGACGGGGCCACGGCCGTGCCGTTCGAGCGGCTGATGGACGGCAGCGTGCCCCGCCCGCCCCGGACCGGGCCCGGCGGGGCCGAACTGCTCTGCGGCAAGTACCGGGTGGACCGCAGCCGCACCCACCCGCTGCTGGCCGAGCTGCCGCCCGTCGTCCACCTGCCCAACCGGGTCGGCCGTCATCCCGAACTCCGCTCCGCGATCGAGCTGTTGGGTGGTGAGCTGCTCGGCCGGCGGCCCGGCGCCGAGCTCGCCGTCCCGAGCCTGCTCGACCTGCTGCTGGTGTACCTGGTCCGCGCCTGGCTGGCCGAGGACGGTGCCGGTGCCTGGTCCGCCGTGCTGGGCGATCCGGTGACCGACGCCGCGCTGCGCGCCCTGCACGCCGACCCCGCCGCCGACTGGACCAACGACCGGCTCGCCGCCGTGGCGGGCGTCTCCCGGCCGACCCTGGCCCGGCGCTTCACCGCCCTGGTCGGCCGCCCGCCGATGGCCTACCTCACCTGGTGGCGGCTCACCTTCGCCGCCACCCTGCTGCGGGACACCACCGACCCGCTGGCAGCCATCGCCCAGCGGGTCGGCTACGGCACCCCGTACGCCTTCTCGCACGCCTTCGCCCGCGAGTTCGGCACCACGCCGGGACGCTACCGGGCCCGCGGGGCGGGTGCCGGGTCCGAGCCGGGCGCGGGCCGGGAGGGCGCTCAGAAGTGGGTGGCGATCCCGAAAACCCGGCGCAGCTGAGCCATGTCGTGCAGGTCGCGGTCCCTCGGCTCGTACCCCTGGTGGAAGGAGACCTGCTGGTCCGCCGACAGGCACGGCACCGTCCCTCCCGCGATCGTGCCGGTCACGAAGGCGGCGGCCGGGTAGCGGAACGGCGCGTCCGGGTCGGGGGACGCCTGCACCGCCGAGCCGTCGTCGGTGAAGACCAGCGGGTGGAGGTCCACCTCCCGGCCGTCCGGGGCCGTGACCACGAACCTGACGGGCCGCCAGTCCAGCGTCTCGGCGAAGCCGGCCTCCGCGAGGGCGGACAGCAGCGCGGGCTCCTGCTCCTGACGGTGCATCAGATCCAGGTCGTGGTGCTCCCGGGTCTGTTCGCCGACCAGGGCGTCGACCCCCCAGCCGCCGCCGATCCAGACCTCCACCTCCGCCCGTCGGAGCACCGCCAGGACGGACAACACCTCTTCGGCCTTCATGCCCCGCAGGGTAGTCGGGTGCCCGCTGTGAACGTTCGCGCGGGTCACCGGGTCGTGCGAGGACGAGGGGCGGAGCGGGCCGAAGGGCGAGTAGGACGGCATACGGCGCCGGAGCAGAAGGGTGGGGGGGCGCGGGGGGCCCCCCCCCCCGCCCCCCGCCCCCGCCCCCCCCCCCCCCCCCCCCCCCCCCCCCCCCGCCCCCCCCCCCCCCCCCCCCCCCCCCCCCCCCCCTACC
>NZ_JBIWFX010000007.1:125481-264527 GCF_044763225.1 Kitasatospora sp. NPDC096147
GGCGGGCCGCCGCGCGCGGGCGCGCGCGGGGGGGGCGGGGGGGGGGGCGGCGGGGGGGGGGGGGGGGGGGCGCCCCCCGCCCCCCGGCCCCCCCCCCCCCCCCCCGACCCTGCCGTCCGACCGACCCTGCCGTCCGACCCGACCCGACCGTCCGACCGACCCTGCCGTCCGACCCGACCCGACCGTCCGACCGAGCCTGCCGTCCGACCTGGGCGGCCGTTCAACCGAGCCTGCCGTTCAACGGGATCGCGCCACCGACGCCCTGCCGGGAGTCGGTCCCGGTTGCGTGTACTGGGGCCCGGCGCCGGAGCACGGTGCCGTCGACGCCGAAGGAGCCGCCGTGACCCCGCCCCGTCCTGGAGACCCGATCCCCGGCCTGTACTGCCCCGAGGTGTCCGAGCCCGATCCGGAGCTGGTCGCGGCGGTCGACGCGCGGATCGCCGCATGGGTGCGGACCGAGGACGTCTGCCCTCCGCAGTGGGAGGAGGGGCTGGCCGGCTTCGGGGTCGGCCGGGCGGTGGTGCTGCAGTACCCGGACCACGCGAGCATCGACCACCTGGTGACGGCGGCCGAACTGCTGGCCGCCGAGAACGTGGTGGACGACTGCTACGCGGAGGACTCGGGCGGATCGCCGGAGGGTCTGGGCGCCCGGCTGGTGATCGCGCAGAGCGCACTCGACCCGGCCCACCTGCCCGCCGGGTACCGGGCCGACTGGGAGGTGGGCGTGAAGGCGGACGAGGCGTTGCGGAGCTACCGCACCGCGATGAGGGACTTCGAGGCCCTCGCCTCGCCGCTCCAGGCGGACCGGTTCCGACACGACATGGCCCGGCTGCACCTGGGCTACCTGGCCGAGGCGACCTGGAAGCTGGACGGCCGGATGCCCGCCGTGTGGGAGTACCTGACGATGCGCCAGTTCAACAACTTCCGGCCCTGCCTCACCATCACCGACACCGTCGCCGGCTACGAGCTGCCCGCCGGGCTGTACGCCGCGCCCGAGGTCCAGCGGGCGGTGGCGTTCGCCTGCAACGCCACCACCGTGGTCAACGACCTCTACTCCTACACCAAGGAGCTGCACATGCGGCACCCCCATCTGAACCTGCCGGTGGTGATCGCGGCGGGGGCCGGCGACCACCGGGCCGCCTTCCTGGCGGCGGTGGAGGTGCACAACGACCTGATGCGCACCTTCGAGGACGCGGCGGAGCGGCTCCGCGGCCGGCACCCGCTGCTCGACCGGTTCCTCGACGGTCTGGCCGCCTGGGTGGCGGGCAACCACCGCTGGCACCAGACCAACACCCGCCGCTACAGCCTGCCCGACTACTGGGGCTGACCGGCCGGCGGGCCGTCCCGGGGCCCGGGCGGGTGCGGGATGCCCGCCCTGCGGGGACCGGACGGGCCGGTCACCTGACCGGCCCGGACGAGCAGTCGCTGGGCGATGGGCTCGCGCCGGTAGGACCGCAGCCGCCGCCGGAGGTCCCGGAAGAACGCGTCACCCCGGCCGGAGGAGACCAGCGGATAGTCGTCCAGGAACAAGTCCCAGGTGGTGCAGGCGAGTTCGAGCCGTCCACGGGTCAGGTACAGATCGGCCAGCCGTGCGGTGGTGAGCATCCGGGCCCGGCGCTCCCGGGCGGGCCTGAGTCGGAGCGAGGTGGTCAGCGCGGCGCAGGCGGCGGTCAGGTCGCCGACCGCCGCCAGCACCTCGGCCTGCTGGTGGGCGAACGCGGCCGGGTGGTAGCCGCCCAGCGCCGTGCCTCTGCCCTCCGCCCGCTCCAGCAGGTGCTCGGCCCGGCCGAGCGTGGCCAGCGCCGACCGCCGCCGGCCGGCGCCCGCCAGGGCCAGCGCCAACTGGCCGACCACTGCGGCGGCCGGGCGGGCGGGCAGGGACCGGACCTCCCGGCCGGCCGCCTCGGCGAGCAGCAGGGCGAGCCGCCGGTCGCCCAGTCCGTGGGCCTGGACACTCATCTGCCGGACGGCGGTGGCGTACCGGACCGGATCGCGGGCCTCGGCGGAGAGCTGGGCGGCGATCCGCAGGTACGCCTGGGCGGCGCCGTGCAGCTGCTCGTCGAAGGCCATGAACCCGGCCAGGTAGGCCAGATCGGCGCTCGCCCGGCGGTAGGCGCGGCTGACCGTCGCCGAACCGGGGCAGCGCAGCCGCACGGCGACGTCGGAGGCGAGGTGGGCGGCCAGCGCCGGACGGGCCCGCGCACCGCCGAAGACCTCGTCGGCCTCGGCGAACAGGGTGACCATCAGTTCGGCTCCCCGGACGTGGTCGGACCCGATGCGCTCCGACCGGTCGGCCGGGGGGAGGCCGGCCCGGCCGAGCTCCGGCAGGGAGGGCTCGGGCGAGTAGGGGAGCTGCCGGAGCGCCCGGTGGCCGGACGCGCCGGGGCGGGCGAGCCGGTGCAGCTGCTCGGGCAGCGTGGCGGTGGCCGGCCCGGGCGCCGCCGGCGTGCCCATCCCGATGTCCACCGGCCGGACCGGGCGGCGCAGTTGCCGGGAGAGCACCCGGCAGATCAGCTCGCGGATCGGCTCCCTCGGCCGGGCGCCGCCCAGCCAGTGGGCCACCGCCGTCCGGTCGTAGCGGGTCGGGACGGCGCTGCGGCGGCCCTCCTCGTTCACCGCCCGGGCGAACTCCGGTCCGGTCCAGCCGGTCTCGTCGAGCAGGGAACGGAGCCTCAGATTCGGTGTCCTGGACGTCACGCCGCCTCCTGCTCGGTCGGGTGCCCGGGGCGACCGGCCCCCGAGCGGTCTCGCCTGGTTCGGCTCCCGCGTGCTCTCTGCTTCCCGTCACGGCCTCGGACAGCGAAAGTTCACCCGATCGGGTGAGGCGGTCCTTTCGAGGGCCGTCGCACCGCCCTAGTGTCATGGACTCGTTCGACGGTCGGGTGGGACCGTGCGAGTCGTATCGGGAGGGGATGAGGACATGGGGGAGAACGTCGAGGACTGGGCGGAGCGCGGTGCCTGCCGGACGGCCGATCCGGACGCGCTGTTCGTCGAGGGGGCGGCCCAGCACCGGGCCAAGGCGGTGTGCAGCGGCTGTCCGGTCCGCACCGAGTGCCTGGCCCACGCACTCGACCGGCAGATCGAGCACGGGGTGTGGGGCGGCATGACCGAACGGGACCGCCGGGCGCTGCTGCGCCGCCGTCCGACGGTGGCGTCCTGGGCCGAGCTGCTGCGGCAGGCGCGGTACGAGCACGAGCAGCGGTTCGCCGGGAGCGCCTGGGAGTTGGGCAGTACCGGCTGAGCCCGATCGGGGGCGACGGGCAGCGGGCAGGGGGCAGGGGCGGGCCGTTCCGACAGCCGAGGTCGGAGCGGCCCGCCCCGTCGTCACCAGTCGGAGTTGTCCGCGCCCAGACCCAGCAGCACCTGGTCGAAGGAGTTCCCGTCGTTGTCGTCGGTGTACGCCATCGCCAGCGTGCCGAACGGCGAGGAGGCGACCGTGAGTTGCTCCTGCCGGCCGGTGGCGGTCTGGCTGACCGACCGGGCCGGCAGCCGCCCGGCGAAGGTGCCGTCCGGGTTGACGCCGCGCGCCCAGACCGCGGGATCGGCGCCCGCGACGCTCCACCCGGCCACCACGTGGCGCTGGTCGTCGATGCCGACGCTCGGGGCGGTGCCCCCGGCGGCGATCTCGGCCTCGGCGGAGCCGGCCGTCCCGCCCGCCGAGAAGGAGCGGGCCCAGACGCCCCGGGTGCCGGTGTGGTCGGACTCCCAGGCCACCGCGAAGTCACCGTTGAAGTCGGCTGCCACGGAAGGGCGTTGCTGCTGCCCGTCGGCGAAGGAGTTGGCGCTGCGGCGGGTCAGGGTGACGGCCCCGTTCGCCTTGGCCAGCCGGACCAGGCCGATCTGGTAGTAGCCGTTGCCGTCGGTGTCCTCGTCCCAGACCACCACCGCCTCGCCGGAGGCGGAGACCGCCACGTCGGGGGCGTGGTGGGAGCCACCGGTCGCGTTGACCGCCACCTCGTACGCCTTGGTGGTGGTCCCGGTGTAGCCGGCCGCCCGCACGGTGGCCGGCGCGCTGCCCTGGACGTCCTCCCAGACCACCGAGAACGCGACCGCTGCCGCGTCACCCGGAGCGCCGTCCGGATCGACCCCGACGCGCGGGTGGATCTGCTGGCCGGCCGTGTCGGCGTTGGCCCGGCCGGAGCCGAGCACCGCGCCGGTCGGGGAGAGCACCCGGTAGACGATGTTGTAGAGCCCGTTCCCGTCCGGGTCCTCCGCCCAGACCACGACCGCGTTGCCCCGGTCGTCCAGGCCCACGTCGGGCTGGAGGTGGCGCCAGGCCGTGCCCGCCGTCCCGCCGGCCGAGAGCTTCTGCTCGTAGGCGGAGGTGCCGTTGCGGTACAGCCGCACCCACACCTCGCTGTGCGCGTCGTCGGCCGGGGCGGTCGAGTCGCGGTCGTCCTCCCAGACCACCGCCACGTCGCCGAGGCGGTTGGCCGCGACCGAGGCCGAGTCCTGGTCGCCGGTGGCGTCGCTGTTCACGGTGGTCCAGGAGGACGGCCCGGCCGCCGAGGCCGGGGCGGCCAGCGCGAGGACGGCGGCCAGGGCGGCCGTGGCCACGCCGAGTACGGAGCGCCTACGCATCGGCCAACCCCGGCTGTCCGTCGTGGATGACGAAGGTCCGGGCGGTGGTGGCCGCCGCCCCGTGCTCGGTCACCGTCGCCACCGACCGGAAGTCGGCGGTCAGTTGTGAGGGTGTGATGCGGGTGCGGACGTACCCGCGCCGGTTGGAGTAGTACCGCAGGTGCGGGTTGTACGCGCCGTTGGGGATCGCGGTGGTGGCGCTGCCGTCGCCGCCGCTGGTGATGGAGGTGCAGACCAGCTCGGAGCCGATGGTCGCCGAGGACGGGTCGGCGTAGTCGGCCTTCAGGTCGTTGCCCCAGGAGGCGTGCACGTCGCCGGTCAGCACCACCGGATTGCGCACGCCCCGGTCGACGATGCCCTGCTGGATGCGGGCCCGGCTGGCCCGGTAGCCGTCCCAGGCGTCCATGTTCATCGCGCCCGCCGCGTTCACGTTGCGGGCGAAGAAGACCTGCTGGCCGATCAGGTCCCAGGTGCCCAGCCGCTGGCCCAGCCCGTCCAGCAGCCAGGACTCCTGGGCCGAGCCGGTGATCGAACGGTTCGTCAGATCGGCGTCGGCGCAGACCTTGGTCCCGTCCCCGCACGCCTGGTCGTCGCGGAACTGCCGGGTGTCGAGCATGTGGAAGGTGGCCAGGGTGCCCCAGCGGACCCGGCGGTAGAGCTGGATGTTGTTGCCGTTCGGGGTCGCGGCGGCCCGCAGCGGCATGTTCTCGAAGTACGCCTGGTACGCGGCCGTGCGGCGCGCGGTCCACTGGGCCGCCGTCAGGACCGGGCTGCTGTCGGCCCGGACCATGTTGGCGTAGTTGTTCTCCACCTCGTGGTCGTCCGGCACCACCAGCCAGGGCGCGACGGCGTGCGCCGCCTGGAGGTCCGGGTCGGTGCGGTAGAGCGCGTAGCGGCGGCGGTAGTCGGCCAGCGAGACGATCTCGCTGCCGAGGTGGCGGCGCACGCCGCTGCTGCCCGCACCGCCCTCGTAGATGTAGTCGCCCAGGTGCAGGATCAGGTCGGGGCGGTCGTCGGCGATCCGCCGGTAGGCGGTGTAGTAGCCGGACTCGTAGTGCGCGCAGGAGGCGAAGGCCATGGTGAAGTCGCGCCCGAGCGAGGTGGGGGAGGGGGCGGTACGGGTCCGGCCCACCGGGGAGACGAACCCCTGGGCGCGGAAGCGGTAGTAGTACTCCGCGTCCGGCGCCAGCCCGCCGGCCAGCACGTGCACGGCGTGGGCCTGGGCGTACCGGGCGGTGACGGTCCCCGAGGCGACCAGGGAGGCGAAGTCCTGACGGGCCGACACCTGCCAGTCCACGGCGACGTCGGCGTTGGGCATGCCGCCCTGGCCGTCCGCGTTGACCGGCGACGGCGCCAGCCGCGTCCAGAGCACCACGCTGCTGTCGTCCGGCTCCCCGGAGGCGACGCCGAGCGTGAAGGGGAAGGGGGTGGTGGCGGCGGCCGACGGCTGGGCCGTCGCGCCGAGTTGGAGCGCTGCGGCGCTCGCGGTGGTGAGCCCGCCAAGGATGAAGATGCGGCGACTGAGGTTGCTCATGACCGTTCATGGTCAGGGCCCCGGATGAACTCCCGCCGCTGCCGAGGAGACGCCCGCATGACGGGCCGACGGCGCACCGCCCGGCCGCGCACCGCCCGGCGACTACTCCGAGGCGCGGACCGGCCAGCGGGCGCCCAACCGCTTGGAGATCCGGTCGCCGACCTCGAACTGCACGTAGACCTCCGCCGGCACCCGGAGGAACTCGGTGTCGCCGCGGTCGGTGCGGACCTCCAGCGTGTGGTCGGTCCGCATCCCGGTGGTCAGCGTGACCTCCTGGACGGTGCGGCCGACCACCTCCCCGTCGAAGGCCCGGTCGATCTCCCGGGCGCGGTTGTTCGAGGCCATCACCAGCAGCGAAACGAACGTCACGATCCCGATCGCGAACAGGATCAGCTCCACGGGTACCCCCCCGGTCCCTCGGCCTCACCGGCCTGTGTGCTGCGAGGGTAGCGCCGTGCGCGGACCCCGGACAGGGCTCGGGCCGATGCCGCCGCGCCCGATGTGACGGTGCGTCAGGCCGGACGGCGGCGAGCCCCTGCTGTCGGTCCGTCCGGCGTCGGATGGGCAGCTCCGGAGTGTCCGTCACCCTGCGGTAGGGCACGGGTGGTCAGCCGGCGTCCTCCTCCGGTAGCCAGCCGGCCGGGCCGGCGTGGTCCGGGGCCAGGCGGCGGACCACCTCGGCCAGTTCCACGCAGGCCTGTTCCAGGCGCTGGTGGGTGTTCTGCTGCTCGGCGACGATCGCGGAGAGCAGCAGGCCGGTGAGCGCGGCGCAGGCGTTGAGCGCCTGGAGCATCACCATGTCGGCCACCAGCCCGTGGTCGGCGAACGGGCCGGCGTGCCGGGTGGCCGCCATGATGGTGATGACCGAGACCACCGCCACGCAGGGTGCGGCGCCCAGCAGTTGGAAGCGCAGCGCGGCCCAGATCAGCAGCGGGAAGACCAGGAACAGCACGCTCAGCTTGGTGGAGCTGGCGATCAGCGTGACGGCGGCGGTGCCGGCCAGCAGCAGGGCCGGCTCCAGCCAGTCGACGGGCGCCGGGTCGTCGGGGAGCCGGGCCGTGCGCAGCGCCAGCAGCAGCGGGGTGACCACCAGGACGCCCATCGCGTCGCCGGTCCACCAGGCCGACCAGGTGGGCCAGAAGCCGCCGTCCGGCAGGCTCCCGCTCAGCCCCAGCACACCGGCCCCGAAGGTGGCGCTGACCAGCATCCCGGCGCAGGCTCCGAGGAAGACCAGCGCCATTCCGTCCCGCAGCCGGTCCAGCTCGGTCCGGAAGCCGACCCGACGCAGCATCAGGTACGCGGCGACCGGGGCCAGCGTGTTGCCGGCCACGATGCCGATGGATCCCCAGCGCGGGGCGCCGGAGGAGGCGATCACCAGGAAGGCGCCCAGCGCCACGCCCGGCCAGACCCGGAGGCCGAAGAACAGCAGGCAGGCGAGGGCGATCCCGGTCGGCGGCCAGAGCGGGGTGACCCGCGCCCCGCCGATCACCACCTGTTGCAGCAGGCCGATCCGGCCGGCCGCCAGGTAGACCCCGGTGACGGCCAGCAGGAGACCGCAGGTCCGCGCGAGGCGGCGGAGGTCACGGGGGGAGGTGGTGGTGGGAAGGGGCACAGGAGCCATCACACTACGGCCCGGCGGCGGAGTGGGCGGTGACACGCACGGTGGGGGTGGGAGGTCGAGGTCGGTGCGGGGCGCGGTGCGGTCGCGGTCCCTGGCCGGTGGTCGGCTTCGGCATCCCGCCGGTTCGGGGCCGGGAGGGACCGGGATGGGCCCGTTCGGGGCCGGGAGGGACCAGGGGCTGCGTGGGCTCCGGGGAGCGGCGGCGCGGGGGCGGTGACAGGCGCGGTGTAGTGCCGGGGGCCAACGGCGGCGCGGTGGGATCATGGCCCTTGACGGGCGCTCAGTTCCCGCGCACCGTCGCCGGGTCGCCGGGTCGCCGGGTCGCCGGGTCGCCGGGTCGCCGGGTCGCCGGGTCGCCGGGTCGCCGGGTCGCCGGGACGTCGGGGCCCGGGCCCGGTGGCGGCCTCAGCCGTGGCGTAGCACCAGGACGGCGGCGTCGTCGGTGTGCCCGGTCAGTTCGGCCACCGCCAGCAGTTCGGCGGCCAGCACGTCCGGATCGGCCCCGGCCTGCTTGCGCAGGACCGACTCCACCCGGTCCAGCCCGGTGTCGATGGAGAACTGCGGGCCCTCGACCACCCCGTCGGTGACCAGGGCCACCACCCCGCTGCCGGTCAGCCGGTGGCGGGCGACCGGGTACCGCTGGCCGGGCAGCACGCCCAGCGGCGGCCCGGGTTCGTCGGAGTAGTGGCCCCCGTCGCCGTCGCCGTCGGCCCAGATCGGCGGGACGTGGCCGGCCCGGGCGTGGGACAGCTCCCCGGAGACCGGGTCGTAGCGCAGGAAGCTGCAGGTGGCGAAGCGTCGGAAGGCCATCGAGGTCAGCAGGTCGTTGGCCCGGCCGAGCACCTCGCCGGGGTCGGTGGCGGTGGTGGCCAGGGCCCGCAGGGCGATCCGGATCTGACCCATGATCGCGGCGGCCTCCGCGTCGTGGCCCTGCACGTCGCCGAGCGAGAACGCCACCGAGCCGTCCGGCAGCCGGAAGCCGTCGTACCAGTCGCCGCCCACGCTCAGCCCGTGCCGGGCCGGGGCGTAGCGGGCCGCCGTGCGGAGGCCGGGGAGCTGGGGGAGGGCCGAGGGCAGCAGCTCGCGCTGCAGGGCCATGGCCAGCTCCACCCGGGCCTTCTGCAGCTCGGCCTGCTCCAGGGCGGAGGCCGTGAGCCGGCCGAGCTCGGTCAGCAGGTCGTCCGCGCTGCGGCGGCCGGTGGGGCGGCGTCCCGTCATCGGCCCTCCGGCGGTCCACGGGGTGGGTGGTCCGGCCCAGCCTATGTCGACCGAACGGGCTACGGCTGCCCGTGCGCAGCGGTGGTGGCAGGGCCGTGACCAGGCGCGTTCGCGCCTTCACGCACGGTCTCCGGTGCGGGGGCCGGCTCCTCGTCCAGGTGGGCGTAGACCTTCAGGACCGGCACCCGCACCTTCCGCCGGGCCTGGCTCGCCCAGTCCGCCTGGAAGAACTCCTCGATCAGGTGCGGTGCGGTCAGCACCACGACCTCGTCCGCGCCGGTCTGCCCGACGACCGCCTCCAGCGCCTCCAGCGGGTGGCCCTCGACCACCCGGCCGACCGCCTCGGCCCCGGCGGCACGCAGGGCCGCGAGCGACCGCTCCAGCGCCTCGGCGGGGTGGGCGTCCGCGCCGGTGCCCTCGGACTCCCCGCGCTCGTGGACCGCCTGGTCGAACGCACCGAGGGCCACGTCGTCGATCGCGCGGAGCAGGACGGCCTCCGCCTCGCGAGGCCGCATCAGCACGAGGAAGGACACCGGCTCCGCGCCGTGCAGGGTGGTGACGAAGCGGACGTCCGTGGCGGACAGCTGCCGTTCGGTCAGCAGGACGGTGGTGAACACGATGGGCTCTCCCTCTCCGGCACCCCCGGTGGAGGTGCTGCCGCCGGTGCGGCATCGGTGGATCGACTGGTGGCGCCCGTCTACCCCGGGGAGGGGCGGTGCAGCGCACCGGACGGCGATCTTTCGGCCGTGCGCCGCGAGGAGGCCGTCCCCGGGATTCGGCCCGGGCGGATCGGGGCACTGCTCCTGACGACCACGGACGTGCACGCACCACCACCCCCGAGGAGACACCCGTGAGCCTCGAGCCCCAGGACCAGCCCCAGGACCGGGACCAGCCCCAGGTCGAGCCCGAAGCCGAGCCCCGGGACGGAGCCGAGGCCCTCCGGCGCTCCGCCGCCTTCCTAGCCGACGAAGCCCTCGGCTTCCTCTTCCCGGCCGCCCTGCGCGCCGCCGCCGAGACCGGCGTGGCCGACCACCTGGCGGACGGCCCCCGCAGCCCGGCGGAGCTCGCCACCGCCACCGGGACCGACGCCCGCAACCTGCACCGGGTGCTGCGACTGCTCGCCACCCGGGGCGTGGTGACGGAGGATCAGGCCGGCCGGTTCGCGCTGACGGAGGCGGGCCGGGCGCTGCGCGGGGACGTGCCGCACTCGGCCCGGACGGCGGTGCTGATGCTCACCGACCCGACCATGTGGCGGCCGGCCGGGGAGCTCGCCCGCTGCCTCACCGAGGGCGGCTCGGCCTTCGAGGGCATCTTCGGCATGCCGTTCTTCGACCACTTCGCCAAGGACGAGCGCACCGCCGCCGTCTTCCACGTCGGCATGGCGGCGTTCTCCGACGCGGAGAACGCCCCCGTCGCCGGCGCCTGTGAGCTGCCCGCGACCGGCACGGTGGTGGACGTGGGCGGCGGTCACGGCGGCCTGCTGCGGGAGGTGCTGCGCCGCCGGCCCGGACTGCACGGGGTCCTCTACGACCGCGCGCACGTGCTGGCCGGTCACGGCCTCGGCGACCTGGCGGCGGACCGCTGGTCGCTGGCCGAGGGCGACTTCTTCGAGGCCGTCCCGCCCGGGGACGTCCACCTGCTCAAGCGGATCACCCACGACTGGGACGACGCGCAGTGCGTCGCCCTGCTCGGGCACTGCCGCCGGGCCCTGCGTCCGGGCGGGCGGGTCCTGGTCCTGGACGCCGTGGTGCCGGAGGGCAACGCCCCGCACCAGTCCAAGGCACTGGACCTGATGATGATGGCCTCGCTCACCGGCCGGGAGCGGACCGCCGCCGACTTCGCCGCGCTGTTCGACGCGGCCGGCCTGCGCCTCGTCCGGGTCACCCCCACGCCCACCGTGCTCTCGGTGGTCGAGGCGGTACCGGTCTGACAGGCGGCGCCGTGACACGTGGGTGCCGTGGGGGGCGGGTGCCGTGACGCGCGGTGCCGCGACACGCGGTGCCGGTCCGACCGGCGGTGCTCCGACGGCCGGTGCCGCAGCCGGGGGCTGACGGACGGTCAGCGCGGCAGGGCGACGTGCAGGCGGATGGTGGTGCCGGCCTCGGGGGTCGAGCGGATCTCCACCAGGTCGCAGAGCTGGTGCACCAGCCAGAGGCCCCGGCCGCCGATCTGGTCCACGGTCGGCCGGGACCGGCCGGCCAGCGGGTCGGGGATGTGGCCGGCGTCGTGGAACTCGCAGACCAGGCTCGTGCCGTCGCTCCAGGTCCGAAGGACGCCCCGGCCGCCGCCGTGCTTGATGCTGTTGGAGGCGACCTCGCTGACCGCGATCAGCAGCTCGCGCAGCCGCGCGCCGTCCAGCCCGACGGCCTCCGCGCAGTCGGCCACCCTGGCCCGGACGGCGGCCAGGTCGCCGTGCCGGTAGGGCAGCTCCTGGGTCGGGTCGCAGGCCGCGGAGAGCTCGGGGAAGGCGAAGGGCTCGTCCAGGTAGGAGCCGTTCGGGCCGTGCGCGCCCCCGTGCAGCACCAGCGGGTGGCAGCGGCCGGCCGCCTCCAGGATGCCGGGCTCCAGGGTCGCGGTGTCGTACGGGCAGAGCAGCCACCAGGCCGGTGAGCGGGCGAAGGCGAGGTTCAACAGCCATTCGTGGTAGCGCAGTTCGCTGCTCTCGGCGGGCGAGCGGTCGTTCCAGGAGGACTCGCTGATGCCCCGGACCGGGTGGCCGGCGGCGGTGTGCTTGCTGATCCAGTCCTGCCAGGCCGGGATCAGCCGGCCGGGATTGCGGCCGAGCCCGGCGGCGTCCAGGAAGGTGACCGAGGCGGCTGCCCCGGTGCCCTCCAGCTCGCGGCGCAGGATGCGCTCCTTGGGCTCGGCGACGGCGATCAGCACCAGGCCCTGGCCGGCCCGGGCGTCCTCGATGAAGGACATCGCGCCGGCCAGGAACTCGGCATCGCCGTCGTACGGGTAGAACTCGTGCCGGAAACCGCCCTCCGCCGCCCCGGCCTCCACCGTGGTGCCGTCCTTGCTCATGGCGTCAGCTCCACGGGGATCAGCGGATGGTCGTACCCGAGCAGCGTCCAGCACCGCCGGACCGTCTCGTTGGCGTGCTCCAGCAGCACCCGGCGGCCTGGGACCGCCCGGGTGGCCTCCGCGAGGGCCCTCATCCCGGCGGCATCCATGAACTCAGTCTCCTCGCAGCGCAGCCGGACGGTCGCGGATCGGGCGAACAGCTCGCCCAGCGCGGTGCGGAACGCCTCGGCACCCTCCGAGTCCACCACGCCGCTGACGCCCCAGCAGCCCGGGGCCACGCTGAACAGCCGGAAGGCGGGCGGCGTCCGGTGCCCGCCCAGGCGCTGCGGGTGCACGGCGCCGGCCTGCTCCAGCGCGCCCGGCCGGAACGCATCCCGGTGGTACGCGCAGACCACCAGCGCGGCGCCGCCGGCCACCAGCGAGTCCAGGCCCAGCTCGTGCCGGGCGATCTCCTGCGGGCTCGCTCCCTCGGGCCAGACCCGGTCCATCCGGGCCAGCACCCGCAGTGCCCGGAAGCCCTGTCGGCAGGCGGTGTCCGCCTCCCGGCGCAGCAGGCCGAGCATCGCCTCGGCGTCCCAGCCGGGCCGCTCGGCGGCCGGGTCGACCAGGACGCCCCGGGCGGTGCCGCCGGGGGCCCAGCGGGCCTCGGGGGAGCCGATCACCAGGACCTTGTCGCCGAACAGCGCACCGTCGGCGGCGAACGCGCGGGCGGTGCCGGCGAAGTCCTCGTCCGGGCCGGTCACCCAGCAGACGTGGTCCCCGACCTCGACCGGGTCGAGGGTCGCCAGGTGCCGTGATCGTCGTGCCGTCACTCGTGACCCTCCCCTCACCCGTTCCGGCGCATCGTACCCCGGGGAGCCGCCCGCCCCGTCCGGGCCGCGCGGTCGGGCTGAGGGGCCGTCAGGCAGCCTGCACCGGCCGCACGGGCCCGAGCAGAACGGCCCGTTCGTCCTCGGAGAGGCCGCCCCAGACCCCGTACGGCTCGCGCACCTGCAGGGCGTGCCGGAGGCACTCCCGGCGCACCGGGCAGCCCTGGCAGACCAGCTTGGCCTGCTCCGCGCGCTCGTCCCGGGCCTTGCCGCGCTCGCCGGAGGGATGGAAGAACTCGGCGGTGTCGTGGTCCCGGCAGACGGCTCGGAGCTGCCAGTTCCAGTGGTGCTCGAAGGCGCCGGGCAGGCGGGCGATCTGGGTCACTGCTCTCTCACCTCGGGGAGTCGGTGGCGGGCGGCGGGACGGAGCGGGCCCGCACGGTCCTCGTGCGGGCCCCGGCCTGAGCGGTGGTCACCACCGGTACCAGCGGCCCCGGCTGCCGGAGGCGCCGGTGCCCCGGGCCACGAAGCCGACCAGCCAGAACACCAGCACGATCACGGCCACCCACCAGAGCGCCTTCAGGGCGAAGCCGGCGCCGAACAGCAGGAGGGCCAGCAGCAGGACGAGCAGAAGGGGAACCATGGTGACCTCCGTGGTCAGTCGTTGTCGGCGGCTCGCCTGCCCGGGGCGGCGGAACGTATGCGGGGGAATCTTCCGGGCGGACCGGGGCAGACGACGCGAACCCGTGTGCGGGCACTGGGCCGGTGGAGTGAAGCTGCGGGGGAGGGCGGAGTGGAACCGCGCAGCCGGGGCATCCGGGCTCCCACGGAGCGTCAGGGACCGACCTCACGCCGCCGCCTGACCACCCGTCACCGAGGGGGAGTGTTGGACACCGCCAAGACCGTCGCCCACCGCCTGGCCGTCCGGATGCTGAACAGCGCCCACCCGGACCTGTCGCTCTCCGCCCGGCTGGTGTACGACGCCGCCGCTCCGTACGCGGTCGAGCTGCACGTCCTGGAGGTGCGCCCGTACCCGGAGGACGAGCCGCCGGTGTGCTGGACCTTCGGCCGGGAGCTGCTGGACCGGGGACGCCACGTGCCGTCCGGCCTCGGCGACGTGCTGGTGGCGCCCGGCCCGGGCGGCACGGTGCTGATCGAGCTGCGCGGCACCGGCGGCACGGCGGTGCTCGGCATGCCGGGCGGCCAGGTGGACGACTTCCTGGCGGACAGTCACTCGCTGGTGCCGCCGGGGGAGGAGGGCCGCCACCTCGACCTGGAGGGCTGCCTGGCCCGGCTGCTGGTCTGACCGGCCCTCCTGGAACCCCGGCGGATCTTTTTCACCGGAGGGTGGTTTGGGATCGCGCGGACGGGTCAGACGGGCGTGAGCCCGTGGGTACGGGCCCGATCGATGGGATGTGCGCGCGTGACGGTACAGGCAGTGGAGTCGGTGCGGCTGGTCGAGCTGCTCTCGGAGCGGCGCGAGGCGCTCGGCGCGGAGTGGGTGGAGGCGGTCGCGCGGACGCTGCGCGGCCGGATCAGCGCGGCCGAGCTGGACCGTGAGCTCCAAGAGCTCTTCACAGCCCTGGTGGAGGCGCTCCGGCGCGGCGGCCAGGACTGGCAGGGCGAGGAGTACGCCGAGGTCCGCGCGCTGCTCACCGAGCTCTCCCGCAACCGCGCCCGGCAGGGCTTCAGCACCACCGAGACCGCCACCAGCGTGCTCGCCTTCAAGGCGATCCTGGCGCCGACCACCGACAGCTCGGCCCAGGACATCACCGCCTACCTGGAGCTGGCGCGGCTGATGGACGCGCTCGCGCTGTTCACCATGGAGGTGTACGCGCGGACCCGCGAGGAGCTGATCAGCGCGCAGTCCGACCAGCTGCTGGAGCTCTCCACCCCCGTGGTCAAGCTCTGGGACGGCGTGGTGGCCGTGCCGCTGGTCGGCACCCTGGACTCGGTCCGCACCCAGGTGGTGATGGAGAAGCTGCTCCAGGCGCTGGTGGACACCGGCTCGGAGCAGGCGATCATCGACATCACCGGTGTGCCCGCAGTGGACACCGAGGTCGCCCAGCACCTGCTGAAGACGGTGGTGGCGGCCCGGCTGATGGGCGCCGAGTGCACCATCTCCGGCATCCGCCCGCAGATCGCGCAGACCATCGTCGCGCTGGGCATCCAGTTCGGCGACATCGTCACCAAGGCGACGCTGGCCGACGCGCTCAAGCACGCGCTGCGCCGCGGCGGCATCGACCCGACCGAGACCGGGGGCCGGCCGTGAGCGAGCGGGTGCCCGTACTGAAGATCGGCGAGGTGCTGCTGGTCTCCATCCAGGTGGACCTGGAGGACCAGACCGTCCTGGACCTCCAGGACGACCTGGCCGAGCGGATCGTGGCGACCGGGGCGAGCGGCGTGGTGATCGACATCACCGCCGTGGAGATCGTCGACTCCTTCGTCGGCCGGATGCTGGCCACCACCGCCGCGATCTCGCGGATGCTGGACGCCGAGACCGTGGTGGTCGGGATGCGCCCGGCCGTCGCGATCACCCTGGTCGAGCTCGGGCTCTCGCTCGGCGGGGTGCGGACGGCGCTCAGCCTGGAGAAGGGCCTGGAGATGCTCGGCCGGCCGTCCGACGGCCGACGCGCGGTCCGCCCGTGACCGGCTTCGCGCCCGCCCCCGAGGGCGCGCAGGAGAGCCTGCCGGTGCGGTCCAACGACGACGTGGTCCGGGCCCGGCAGTCCGTCCGGGTGCTGGCCCAGCGCTGCGGGCTCTCGCTGGTCGACCAGACCAAGCTGGTCACGGCCGCCAGCGAGCTGGCCCGCAACACGCTGGTCTACGGCGGCGGCGGCACGCTGCGGGCGGGGCTGGTCCGCCAGGGCGCCCGGCTCGGTGTGCGGGCGGTCTTCGAGGACCACGGGCCCGGCATCCCGGACGTGGAGCTGGCCCTGACCGACGGCTGGACCTCCGGCAGCGGGCTGGGCCTCGGCCTGAGCGGTGCCCGCCGGCTGGTGGACGACTTCGAGCTGGACACCGAGGCGGGCCGGGGCACGCTGGTGTCGGTGACCAAGTGGGCGCGGTGAGACCGGTGCTGACGGCCAGTGAGGACGTGGCCTGGTACCGCGACGAGCCCTCGCTGCCCGCCGCCGCCCGGGGCGCCGCCGCCGCGCTGGCCCGCCGGATCGGCCTGGGCGACCAGCGGGCGGCCGAGGTGGCGCTCGCGGTCAGCGAGGCCGCCACCAACCTGTGCCGGCACGCGGTGGACGGCTCGCTGCTGCTGCGGGTGGTCCGCACCCCGTCCGAGGCCGGGCTGGAGTTCGTCACGGTCGACGCCGGCCCCGGCATGGCCGACGTGCCGCACGCCCTGACCGACGGGACCTCCTCGGCCGGCACCCTGGGGATCGGTCTGGGCGCGATCTCCCGGCTGGCCGACTCCTTCGACCTGCACTCGCTGCCCGGCCGGGGCACCGTGCTGGCGGCCCGCTTCTGGGCCCGCCCGGCCGGGCCGCGCGCCCGCGCCGAGCAGGGGCCCCCGGTGGCCGGGCTGACCCGGCCGATCAGCGGCGAGCAGATCTGCGGCGACGCCTGGGCCGCCCGACCGGCCGCCGGCGGGGTGGCCGGTGAGGCAGCCGAGCCCGTCGCCGCCCACCGCGCGACCGCCGCCCCGGCCCTCAGCTGGGCCGCGCTGACCGGGCTGACCGGGCCGTCCGGACCGACCGGGCGCAGCCCCGGGCCGGACCGTCCGGGGCTGCGCCCGGCGCCGACCGCGCGGCCGACCGGCCCGGCCGATCCGGACGCCCTGCTGGTGATGCTCTGCGACGGCCTCGGCCACGGCCCGCTGGCGGCCCGCGCGTCCCAGGACGCGGTGGCCGCCTTCCACGAGTCCCGGGCCGTCCGGCCCGAGACCGTGCTGGCCGACGTCCACCGGGCCCTGCGGGGCGGCCGGGGCGGCGCGGTGGCGGTGGCCCTGATCCGGCCGGCCGCCCGCCGCCTGCTGTTCTGCGGCGTCGGGAACGTCAGCACCTATCTGCTCGACCCGGCCGCCGGCACCCGGCGCGCCCTGGTCTCCGCCCCGGGCATCGTCGGTCACCACCTCCCGCCCCTGCACTCCGTCGAGCTGGAACTCCCGGCCGGCAGCGCGGTGGTGATGCACTCCGACGGGCTGACCGACCGCTGGCGCTCGGACGACCTGCCCGGCCTGCTCGACCACACCCCGCTGGTGGCGGCGGCCCAACTGCTCCGGGAGGCCGCCGTGCGCCGGGACGACGCGGGCGTACTGGTGGCGAAGGGGCCGTGGTGACCGAGGACGACACCGCCGCCGTGCACCTGATGACCGTCCCGGTCGCCACCGAGCAGGACACCTTCGCGCTGCGCCGCTGCGGCCGGTCGGTGGCCGAGCTGTACGGCGTGGAGCACCAGGACCAGATCCGGCTGGCCACCGCCCTCAGCGAGCTGGGGCGGGACCTGCTGGCGGCCACCGCCCTGACGGTGGAGTTCACCGTCAGCGGCGGGGCCCCGCCCGTGCTGCTGGTCACCCTGCGCTGGCAGGGCGGCCCCGGTCCCGGCCGGGAGGCGCTGGGCGCCGCCGCGCGCCTGGTGCGGATACGCCGGGACGGAGGTCCGGAGACCGGACACCTGACGGTGGAACAGCCCCTGCTCATCTCCGGCACGTCAGCGGCCGGCCTGACCGGAAGGGCACGCGAGGTGCTCAGCGCGCACGCCGGCTCCTCGGGCGCGGAGGATGCCCGGGCACAGACCAGGGACCTGATCGCCGCACTGGAGGAGTCCCGCGCCCAGCGCGAGGAACTCCACCGGCTGAACCAGGAGTTGGAGGAGACCAACCGGGGAGTGCTGGCGCTCTACTCCGAGCTCTCGGCCGAGCTGGAGGAGACCAACCGGGGCGTGGTCGCGCTCTACGCGGAGCTGGACGAGAAGTCCCGCCTGCTGCGCGAGGCGAGCGAGGCCAAGACCAGGTTCTGGGCCAACGTCAGCCACGAACTGCGCACCCCCGTCAACTCGGTGGTCGGCCTGGCCGGTCTGCTGCTGGACGGCGACCAGGGCCGCTTCGAGGAGGAGGAGCGGATGCAGCTCGGGCTGATCGCGGCCTCCGGCCGGACCCTGCTGACCCTGGTCGAGGAGCTGCTGGACGTGGCCAAGGCCGAGTCCGGCCGGCTGGAGCCGGCCTGGTCCCGGGTCGACCTGAGGGCGCTGCTCGGCGAACTGCGCGGCACCCTGCGGGCGGTGGGCCCGGCCGAGCAGGTCACCCTGGCCATCGCCGACCCGAGCACCGCACCGCCGCTGGTCAGCGACGAGGTGATGCTCACCCGCATCCTGCGCAACCTGCTCTCCAACGCGCTGAAGTTCACCGAACGCGGCACCGTGGCCCTGGACGTGACGACCGGTCAGGACGGGGAGCTGGTGCTCACCGTCACGGACACCGGCGTCGGCATCCCGGCCGACCAGCAGGAGCGGATCTTCGAGGAGTTCTACCAGGTGCGCGGGCCGCACCAGCGCGGCCGGTCCGGCACCGGCCTCGGCCTGCCCTACGCCCGCCGCCTCGCCGGCCTGCTCGGCGGCACCCTCACCCTCACCAGCACCCCCGGCGAGGGCACCGCCGTCACCGTCCGGCTGCCGGCCGGCCCACCCGCCCAGGAACCGCCCGCCCAGGACCCGCCGGGCCGGGTCGCGGTGCTGGTCACGGTGGACGACGACGAGGCGTACCGGGCGGTCGTCCGGCCGCTGCTGGACCAGGTGGCCGAGCGGGTCATCGAGGTGGCCGAGGGCGGCCGGGCCCTGGAGGCCGTCCGGCGCGAGCACCCGGACGCCGTGCTGCTCGACCTGCAGATGCCCGACCTGGACGGCTACCAGGTGCTGGCCCAGCTCGCGGCGGACCCGACGCTCCGTCAGCTCCCGGTCGTCGTGATCACCTCGGCCGACCCGTCCGTCCTGGAGCACGACCGGCTGGCGCACGCCCGCGCGGTGCTCGACAAGCGCACCCTCGCACCGCAGCAGCTGGCCACCGCCTTCGCGGCGCCGCCGGTCCGGGCCCTGGACGGGCGGGCCGTCCGGTGACCGCCGACCACAGCACCGACGGCGCGGCCACCGTCCTGGTGCTGGACGACAACGACGTCAACCGGTACCTGATCCGCAGCCGCCTGACCCGCCACGGCCACACCGTGCTGGAGGCCCGCGACGGCACCGAGGCGCTGGCCATGCTGGCCGCCGCCGACGACCGCGAGCTGCCCGAACTCGCCGTGGTGGATGTCCGGTTGCCCGACATGAGCGGCTTCGAGGTGTGCGAGCGGATCAAGGCCGACCCGCGCACCGCGGCGATCCCGGTGGTGCACGTCTCGGCCACCGCGATCGAGGTCGCGGACCGCGCCCAGGGCCTGCACCGGGGTGCCGACGCCTACCTCACCGAACCGATCGCCCCGACCGAGCTGCTGGCCACCGTCACCGCCGTGCTGCGCTACGCGCGGGCCCGCCGCCGGGCCGAACGGCTGGCCACCCGGGTCACCACCCTCAACCGCACCACGCTCGCGGTCTACGAGGTGACCGGCGCCGAGGCGTTCGCCGCCCGGGCGGCGGCCGGCACCGCCACCCTGATGGACTCCCCGGCCCTCGCGCTCGCCCTCAGCCCGCACGGTGGCACCCTGCACCTGGCGGCGGCCGACCGCCCGGGCCGCGAGGGCGACGCCCCGCCCCGGCTCTCCCGGGCACCGGTCGGCCTGCTCGACCAACTGGCCGACCGGGTGCTCGGCGACGCGACCGGAGCCGAGACGGCCGTGCTGCCCCGCGCCGACTGGCAGCAGCTGGCCGCCCGGCTCGACGGCCCGGTGGCCGACCTGCTGCCCGGCGACGTCGCCGTGCTGCTCGCCCGCACCAAGCAGGGCCGCCCGCCGGTCGCCCTGCTGGTGGACGCCGACGCCCTGGCCAACCCGGACGACCGGGGCCTGTTCGCCCAGCTCGGCCACACCTGCGGACTCGCCCTGGAGGCGGTGCGGGTGCGCAGCGAGGAGCACGCACTGGTGCTGACCCTCCAGCGCACCTTCCTGCCCGACCGGCTGCCCGAGGTCGAGGGCGTGGACCTCGCCGTCCGCTACGAGCCGGCCGCCGCCCACACCGAGATCGGCGGCGACTTCTACGAGGCCATCGAGACCCCGGCCGGCCTGCTGCTGGCCATCGGCGACGTGGCCGGCCACTCGCTGCACGCCGCCATGGTGATGGGCGAACTCCGGCACGCGCTGCGCGCCTACGCCATCGAGGGCCACGACCCGCAGACCCTGCTGGACCGGCTGGACGCCCTGCTGGTGCGGCTGCGGCCCGCGATGACCGCGACCGTCTGCCTGGTCCTGGTGGAGCCGGGCGGCCGGCGCGTGCGGATCGCCAACGCCGGGCACCTGCCCCCACTGCTGCGCTACCCCGACGGCTCCACCCGCTACCTCACCGAGCACGGCATCCTGCTGGGGCTCAACCTGCCGCACCCCGCGCCCGTCACCCACGAGGTGCCGCCCGGCTCCACCCTGCTGCTGCTGACCGACGGTCTGGTGGAGGTGGCCGGGGAGGACCTGGACGAGGGCCTGCGGGAGCTCGCTGACGCCGTGTCAGCCTCCTCGCAGGAGCTGGACGAGCTGTGCGACGGGCTGCTCGCCGACTTCGGCAAGGCGAAGACCGACGACATCGCGCTGCTGGCGGCGAGGCTGCACTGAGCCCCCGTACTCAGCCCCCGTACTCAGCCCCCGCACCGAGCCTCTGCACGGAGCCTCTGCTCCGAACCTCGGAGACCCCGATCGCCCACCCATCCGCCCGCCCGTCGGTACGGGCCCTGTCAGGAGTTCCGGTGCCCGACTACACCCTCGCCACGTCCGTCCACACCCATCCGAGCGGGGCGGTGGTGGTGGTCGCGGACGGAGAGCTGGACCACCACACGGCGCCCCGGCTGATCCGGACCCTGACCACCCTGGAGCCGACCGCCGGCCTCCCCCTGGTGCTGGACCTCTCCGGCCTGTCGTTCTGCGACTCGGCCGGGCTCTCGGCCCTGGTCGCCGCCTACCGGGTGGCGGTGAACGCCGGGGCGCCGTTCGCCCTGGCCGGGGCCGACCGCGACCTCACCCGGATGCTCCGGATCACCGGCGTCGACGGGGTCTTCGGCCTGTACCCGGACGTGGAGCAGGCGGTGGCCGCCCGGTCCTGACGACGGCTCGGCCGGACCGAGCGCGCTCCACCGAGCCGTCGGCCGTGCCCGTCCGTGCGTCCGGCTGTCGGGTGCCCCGGTGCCGGCCCTGCCCCTCGGTCGGCTTACCGCCGTGCCTGGTCCTGACGGCGGCTCGGCTCGGCCCGCCGTCCGTGCGCACCCGTCCGCCCGTCCCGCAGCACCCACCCGGCTGGGAGCGGACGGACCGTCACCGGCGGGCGCCCACCGCCTCGGCCGGTGCCGCACCGTGGGCCGCCGCCCCGGCCAGGTCCGTCAGCCCGGTGAGCGACAGCAGGGTGGTCGCGGCGGCGGTCAGCACCGCGACCGGCCGGCGCTCGGGCCGACGGGCGTGGCGGTGGCGCTGCGGCGGGGCCGGGACGGCCGCCAGCTCGGCCAGGGTCCGTGCGCACTCGTCGGCCGAGGGCCGCCGGTCCGGCTCGGTGGCGGTCATCCGGCGCAGCAGCCGGGCCAGCGAGTGCGGCAGTCGGCCCGGTATCCGGGGCGGCCGGTGGAGCCGGGCGGCTGCGGCCTCCAGCGGGGCGCCACCGTACTCCCGACGCCCCGTCAGGCACTCCAGCAGCACCAGCCCCAGCGCGTAGACGTCCGAGGCGGGCCGGGCCCGCCGCCCCCGGATCTGCTCGGGGGAGAGGTAGGCGGGTGTGCCGACCACCAGCCCGGTCCTGGTCAGCTCGGCGTCCCCGGGGAGCCGGGCGATGCCGAAGTCCGCGAGCCGGGGGGTGCCGTGGCGGTCGAGCAGGACGTTGGACGGCTTGACGTCCCGGTGGACGATGCCGTGGCCGTGGACGAAGGCCAGGGTCCGGGCCAGGGCGGCGCCGAGGCCGGCGACCGAGGCGGGTGACAGGGCGTCACGGGCCAGCAGCTGCCGCAGGGTCGGGCCCTCGACCAGCTCCAGCGCCAGGTAGTGCAGGCCGCCCCAGCTGCCGCCGTCGTGCACCGTGACCAGGCCCGGGTGGTCGAGCCCGGCCAGTGCGCGGCCCTCCAGCACGAAGCGCTCGGCGGCGCCCTCCTCGGCCGTCGGCCGGAGCACCTTCAGGGCCACGTCCTGCCGGGAGTGGTGGTCGTGGGCCCGGAGGACGTCGGCGGCCCCGCCGCTGCCGAGCCGCTCCCGGACGTGGTAGCGATCGGCGAACAGCTCTGTCGCCACGGGCAGGGCACAGGGGGTGGCCATCGACGTCTCCGCTCCGGAGGTTCCACCGCGCCCCGGCGCCGGGAAGGGTGGGCTCCGGGCCGCCTACCCGGCCGTGGCCGGTCCACTCCCCGTGCGTCCGGGTGGCGGTCCGGGGTAGGCGAGGGAGGGTCAGTGAGCTGGAGCGGAGGGCGGAGTGATGGGTGATCAGTCGATGCGGGCGACCGGGTGGGCCAGGTCGTTCCCGGTCAGCGGAGGGGTGCGCGCGGGGCGGCGGTGGACCGGCGAGCACCTGCGCGCGCTGGGCTGGACGGAGCACGCGCCCGACACGGCGGATTCGGTGCTGCTCGCGGTCTCCGAGCTGATCACCAACGCGCACCGCCACGCGGGCAGCGACGCCAGCCTGGTGCTCACCTGGGACGGCCGCTCCCTGGAGGTCAGCGTCCACGACTCCTCCCCGGTCCTCCCGGTGGTCCGCGCCCCGGACGCCACGGCCACCGGTGGTCGCGGCATCGGCATCGTGGCCGCCCTCGCGGACGACTGGCGCACCCACCCGCAGTCCGACGGCAAGACCGTCACCGCCACCTTCACCCCGCCCGGGACGGACTGACCCTCCGCCACGTGCGGAGGGCCGGACGTCCGCCGAGGCCCGGCGGTGCGAGGATGCGTCAGGTGCCGGTACCCGTCCGGCCGGAAGCGGTGAGGTGCGTGGTGGTGGAGACCGACGGCTGGCTGTCGCAGCGCGAGGTGGCGGCCGAGCAGGTGGTCGAGGGCGCCTTCGACCTGTCCGCCTGCGTGCGCGAGGAGATCCACCTGCTGGGCGGTGTCCAGTCGTACGGGACGCTGCTCGCGGTCGATCCGGCCACCGGCCTGGTGGACACCGCCGCCGCCAACGCGGCCGGGCTGCTGGGCCACCCGGGCCGCAGCCTGCCGGGCGTGCCGGCCGAGGAGCTGCTCGGCGCGGAGCAGTACGCCGAGGCCCGCGCGGTGGCCGAGGACGAGGGCGGGGCGGCCGGGGTGCTGCCGATGGTGCTGACGGCGGGCGGCGAGCCGTGGCCGGTGGACGTGACGGTGCACCGCACGGGTGGGCTGCTGGTGCTGGAGTTCGAACCGCGCGCCGAGCCGCCGTTCCGCCTCGACGGGTTCTACCGGGGCGTGCGGCAGGCGCTCAACCGCCTGCGGAAGTCCCGGACCGTGCTGGAGGCCTGCGCGGCGGCGGTGCACGAGATGCGCGAACTGACCGGCTTCGACCGGGTGGTGGCCTACCGCTTCGACGGCGAGGACGGTCCGGGCGAGGTGCTGGCGGAGGACGCGGCGCCGGGCCGCGAGCCCTGGCTCGGCCTCTGGTTCCCGGCCACCGACATCCCGCCGCAGGCCCGCCGGCTCTACCGGGAGAACTGGATCAGGGTGATCGGCGACGTCGACGACCCGACCGTCGGGCTGGAGCCGCCCACCCGCCCGGCCACCGGACGGCCGCTGGACCTCTCCGGCTCGGTGCTGCGGACCGTCTCGGGCTTCCACCTGGAGTATCTGCGGAACATCGGCGTGCGCTCCTCGATGTCCGTCTCCATCCTCTTCGAGGACCGGCTCTGGGGTCTGATCGCCTGTCACGGGGACCGGCCGAACCGGCTGTCGCCCGAACTGCGGGCCGCCTGCGAGTTCTTCGGCATCGCCTTCTCGATGCAGCTGGCCGCGATCGCCGAGCGGGAGCGGTCCGCCGCCTCCGACGCCGCCCGCGCGGCGGTCGACCACACCTGCGAGCGGCTCTCCACCGACCTGGCCGCCTTCGTCCACGACGAGGGCGACGCGCTCCGCGAGCTGGTGGCGGCCCAGGGGGTGGTGCTGTACCGGGACGGGGTGGCGACCGGCGACCTGGACGCCCTCCCCGGCACCCTGCTGGCCACCCTGGCCGAGCGGGCCGCCGCCGCCGGGTCGGCCGAAGTCTGGTCCACCGACCGGCTGTTGGAGGACCTGTACGGCGCCGACGGCGCCCCGGACCCGGCCGGTCCGGTCCCGCCGAGCGGGGTGATGCTCGCCCCGCTCGGCGGCACCGGCGACTACCTGCTCTGGTACCGGGGCGAACGGGCCGTCACCCGCCGCTGGGCCGCCGACCCGCAGCGCCCGGTGAACGTCGGCAGCCGCGGCGAGCGGCTGACCCCGCGCGGCTCCTCGGCGGTCTTCGAGGCCACCGTGCGCGGCCGGAGCGAGCCCTGGCGCACCGCCGACCTGGTGGCCGCCCGCGAGCTCGGCCGCACGGTGGCCGGCCGGCTGCTCGCGCACACCGCCGAACTCACCCGGCTGAACGCCGAACTGGCCCGTTTCAACGAGGACCTGGACTCCTTCGCGCACGCCGCCGCGCACGACCTCAAGGAGCCGCTGCGCGGCATCGCCAACGCGGCGGCCTTCATGGCCGAGGACGCCGGCGACCGGCTGGACGGCACCTCCCGGCGCCGGCTGGCCACCGTCCAGCGGCTGGCCACCCGGATGGACGACCTGCTCAACTCCCTGCTCCACTTCGCCCGGCTCGGCCGGGCCGGGCTGCGGCCGGTGCCGGTCGCGCTGGACGAGGCGCTGGACGAGGCGCTGGAGGTGGCCGGCCCCCGGCTGGCCGAGCAGCGGGTCACGGTGGTCCGCCCGCCCGCGCTGCCGGAGCTGACGGCCGACCGGGACCGACTGCACGAGGTGCTGGTCAACCTGCTGGTGAACGCGGCCAAGTACGCGGCCGACGGAGGGCCCCGGACGGTCGAGCTGGCGGTGGCGGAGCGGGTGCCGCCGGGCGGTACCGCACCGGTGCGGGCGGTGGTGGTCCGGGACAACGGGATCGGCATCCCGGCCGACCAGCAGCAGGAGGTGTTCGAGCTGTTCCGGCGGCTGCACCACCGGGAGGAGCGCGGCGGCGGCTCCGGGGTCGGCCTGGCGGTGGTGAAGCGGATCGTCGAGCGGCACGGCGGCCTGCTCTGGCTGGACAGCGAGCCGGGCCGGGGCACCGAGGTCTGGTTCACCCTCGGCGGCTGAGCCGACGGACCGTCAGGGTGCCGGGGCCGCCTCGCCGGTGGTGCCGTCCGGGCGCTGCGGGAGCACCTTCCGGGCCCGGCAGCGGGCCGGCCCCGGATGTCGGCCGGCACGCCGTGCCCGCCCCGGCTGTCAGGCGGCGCCCGCGCCGAGCCAGTAGTCCACTGCGCCGCGCAGTACGGTCTGGAACAGCTCGAAGTTGACGGGTTTGTAGACGTAGCTGTCGGCGCCGGCCGCGTAGCAGGCGTCCACCTCGGCCGGGGCGGTGGAGGAGGTGAACACCACCACCTTCACCTCCGCCAGCTCGGGCCGGGCCCGGATGTCGGCCAGCACGCCGTGCCCGCCCCGGCCGGGCATGTTGAGGTCGAGCAGCACCAGCAGCGGGGCCGGCCGGGTGGTGTCGAGCAGCCGGGGGAGGGCCGCCTCGCTGCGGGCCAGGAACTCCAGGCGGAGCAGCGGGTGCGAGCGGGTGAGGGCGCGCAGGATCGCCTCGGAGTCCTCCTCGGAGTCCTCCACCACCAGCATCAGGGCGGGGTCCTTCATCATCGGGTGGTTCCTCCCGGTGCTGCTCCGGCAGCGGGCGTGAGTGCGGGGGCGGACGGGGGTGGGGTGAGGCCGGCCACCAGGACCGCTATGTCGTCGGTCCCGGAGGCGGTGAACTCGGTCGCCTCGTAGGCGAGCCGCTCGGCCAGCTCGGCCGCCGGGAGGTCGCGCAGCTTCGCCAGCCGGGCCTTCAGGTGCTGCTCGAAGAAGACCCCGCCGGCGTCCCGGGACTCGGTCAGGCCATCGGTGAACATCACCAGCCGGTCGCCCGGCGCCAGCCGGACGGTGCTCTCCTCGTACGCGGAGCGCTCCAGCACCCCGAGCAGCAGGCCCCGGGCCGGCACCTCGTCCACCGTGCCGTCCGTGCGCAGCACCAGCGGCGGCGGGTGCCCGGCGTTGGCGGCGTGCACCAGCAGCCCGCCGTCCACCGGCTCCAGCACGCAGGCCAGCGCGGTGACGAACCGTGAGGTGGCGGCGGAGTGCAGCGTGCGGTTCAGCCGGGTCAGCGCCGGGCCCGCACCGGTGCCGTCCTCCAGCACGGTGCGCAGGGTGTGCCGGGCCAGGCCGGTCAGCGCGGCGGCCGGCGCACCACGCCCGCAGACGTCGCCGATCAGCAGCGCGGTCCGACCCTCGGGCGCGGCCACCACGTCGTAGAAGTCGCCGCCGACCTCCAGCATCGCGTCCGCGACCCGGTAGGCGGCGGCCAGCTCCAGGCCGGGCAGCTCCGGCAGCCGGGCGGGGAGCAGGTGCCGCTGGAGCGAGAGCACGTCCTGCCGGCGCTGCTCGTAGCTGGCGGCGTTGTCGATCGCCAGCGCGGCCCGGGTGGCCAGGTCGGCGCGGAAGGCGGGCTGCGGGACGCGGTCCCGGTCGTAGAGGAAGGTCAGGGTGCCGAGCGCGCGGCCGTGGGCCCGGAGCGGATCGACCGTCAGCGCCCGGATCGGCCCCGCCTCCGAGCCCGGACCGAACGGGCCGCCGGCCAGCTCGGCCTCGCCCAGCAGCAGCCCGCCGGGGCTGCGGGAGGCCCGGGCCAGCAGCGCGGCCAGCCACGGGTCGGCCGGGTCGATGGCCACCAGTCGGGCCTGCCGCCGCGCGCTGACGTGCACCTGGGCGACCGCGGCCGGAGCGCCGTCCCGGTACAGGTGGACCAGGCAGCCGTCGGCCACCGCCGGGACGGCGATCCGGGCCACGCGCTGCAGGGTCTCGCCGATGTCCAGCGAGGACCCCATCTGGAGCGAGGCCTCGGCCAGGATGGCGTCCCGGGCCAGCAGTTCCTCGCGCCCGTGCTGGTCGGAGAGCCGCTGCTCGCAGCAGGCGACCACGTCCGCGGCCTGGGCCAGGCAGTCCGCGGCGGCGTCGGCCGCGGACTCGTCGGCGACGCCCAGCAGGATGGTGCCCCAGCCGCCGTCGCTCAGCGGGAAGACCGCCTGGACGGCCAGTGCCGCGCCGCTCGCCGCCAGTTCGGCCGCCTCCGGGCGGCCGGCCGCCGCCAGCGCGCCCGGGTCCGAGCGGTGGACCGGCGGGCCGTCGGTGACCGGGGCGGGCAGCGGTGCGTGCAGTGCGCCGTCCGGGTACTCCCAGCGCGGCTCGGCGTCACCGGGGTGACTGATCCTCAGGTACCGCACCCGGCGGTCCGCACCCCACCGGGCGCCCGCCACCACCAGGACGCCGGGCTCCCCGCCCAGCGCGCCGAACAGCTCGGCGGTCAGCGCGGTCACGTCCGGCGCCGAGGTGGCCACGCGCCACAGCCGGTGCAGGTGGTCGCTCCACGCCATGCGCTCGTCCTCGTGTCCTTGACGGCCCGTCGGGCCGGTGTCGTGCTCCGGTCGCGGCTCGCCGGGGCGGTGGCCGGAGCCCCGCCTACCCGCGACCGGTGGTGCCATGCGGTGCCGACCGTCCGTCAGTCGCGGGGCGGGCGGGTGGCGGTGTCGAGGTAGAAGGCGTCGATGCTCTGCACCGCCCGCTCGAACTCGGCCAGGTTGACCGGCTTGGTGACGTACGCGTTGGCGTGGCTGCTGTAGGCGCCGGCCACGTCGTCGGGGGCGGCGGAGGTGGTGAGCACCACCACCGGGATGGACCGCAGGTCCTCGTCGGTCTTGAGCACCCGCAGCAGGTCGCGGCCGTTCATCCGGGGCATGTTGAGGTCCAGCACGATCAGGTCGGGCCGTACCGTGCCGGGGGCGCGCAGGTGCTCCAGAGCGGCGATGCCGTCGGTCACCTGGACGAGGTTGCGGGCGCCGCGCTCGGCCAGCGCCTCCTCGATGAGGATCGCGTCGGCCTCGTCGTCCTCGACCAGCAGGACGTCGAAGGCACGGGCGGGGCTGGTCATCATCAAGGTCTCCGTGGGTGCTTCATCGGAATGGTCGTAGATGCCCGGCCAGCGCCGTCGGGCGCCCTGGCGGGTCAGGCCGCAGGCCGCGCCGAGCTGCGGGTAGCCGGCCCCGGCGCGGGCGGCGGTGACGGCGGCCTCCCGCTGGAGGTGCTCGGCGGCCAGCCGGAGCCGGTCGAGGACGTGCACCAGGCCGAGCGCCGGGGCGGCGGCCCCGGCTCCGGTCGGCTCCAGCAGGTGCAGGACCAGGCGCCGGGCCAGCCGGTCCACGGCGGCCTCGGCGATCGCCGCCGTCTCCTCGGTGCTGGATCGGAGCACGAAGTTCTTGCCAGGCATGACGCCCACTCTAGGCGGGTTTCCGGAGCCACGACAACAACCGTTGTCGCAATGGCCCTACAGTATGCGCGGGCCCCCCTCCCGGATGGCCCGTACTGGAGGTGCTCAAACCATGCCCGACGACCGCAGGCCTCCGCACAGCGGGCCGGGTGCCGGATGGACCACCCGGCGCTGGCTGCGGAGCGGCGTCGCCCTCGCCCTCGCGGCACTGGCGTTGCTGGGCGGTGCCGGGTTCTGGGTGCTGGACCGGACCCAGATGCTCAGCACCGAGCTGGTGGACGTGCGCTCCCCGGCGATGTCCACCTCGTTCCGCCTGGAGGCGGCCCTGCTCAACCAGGAGACCGGCATCCGGGGCTACGGCCTGACCGGCAACCCGGTCTTCCTGACGCCCTATCAGCAGGGCCTGGCCGACGAACGGGCGTACACCGCCCGGCTGGCCGAGCTGCTGCGCGGCAACGACACCGGGCTGGCCGACCTGGCCGCGCTCGGCACGGCGGTCGCCGCCTGGCAGCAGGACACCGCCCGCCCGATCGCCGAATCCCCGCCCGGCACCCCCTCGCCGGAGGCCGCCGCCTCGGCCACCGCCGGCAAGGCCGGCTTCGACGCCGTCCGGGCCGGCCTCCAGCGCCAGCAGGAGCACCTGAGCGCGGACCGGGCCCGGGCCCGGACCGACCTGCTGTCCACCATGCGGCTGCGGAACTGGCTGTTCGGCGCCATCGCGGTGGTCATCCTGCTGCTCACCGTGCTGGCCTTCGAAGGCCTGCGCCGGGGCGTGACCAGGCCGCTGGAGCGGCTGGGCTCGGACACCCGGCGGGTCACCGGCGGTGATTTCGGACACCCCGTCAGCACCGCCGGCCCGGCCGACCTGCGGCGGCTCGGCGAGGAGATCGACTCGATGCGGCTCAGCCTGGTGCGGGAGCTGTCCTTCACCGAGGAGGCGAGGATGCGGCTGGACGCCCAGGCGGCCGACCTCCAGCGGTCCAACGCGGAGCTGGAGCAGTTCGCCTACGTGGCCTCGCACGACCTCCAGGAGCCGCTGCGCAAGGTCTCCAGCTTCACCCAGCTGCTCCAGCGCCGGTACGGCGGGCAGCTCGACGACCGCGCCGACCAGTACATCGGCTTCGCGGTGGACGGGGCGAACCGGATGCAGGTGCTGATCAACGACCTGCTGGAGTTCTCCCGGGTCGGCCGGGTGCACCAGAGCCACCAGGAGGTGGACCTGGAGAAGACCCTGGAACGGACCCTGGACGCGCTGAGCGTCGCCGTCGAGGAGGCCGGCGCGGTGATCACCCACGACCCGCTGCCGACCGTGATCGCCGACCCCACCCAGATGGGGATGCTCTGGCAGAACCTGATCGCCAACGCGGTCAAGTTCCGCCGCCCCGGCGCCCACCCCGTGATCCACGTCTCGGCCCGCGCGCAGGCGGACGGCCGCTGGCACTTCGCCGTCACCGACGACGGCATCGGCATCGGCCCGGAGTTCGCCGAGCAGGTCTTCGTGATCTTCCAGCGGCTGCACACCAAGGACGTCTACGGCGGCAGCGGGATCGGTCTGGCGATGTGCCGGAAGATCGTCGAGTTCCACGGCGGCACCATCGCCGTCGACCCGGAGCACCGCGAGGGCACCCGGATCACCTTCACCCTCGCGGCCGGCGCCCCCGCCGCCTCCGCCGACGCCCCCGCTCCCGCCGCCGACGGCCCGGTCGCGGAGCGGCCCGCCCGATGACCACCACCGCCGCCACCGTGCCCGGCACAGCCGAGGAGCAGCCGCTCTACCGGGTCCTGCTGATCGAGGACGACGACGCCGACGCCCTGCTGGTCGAGGAACTGCTGCTCGACACCGGCCTGCGCTTCGAACTGACCGTCAGCACCACCCTGGCCGAGGCCAAGCGGCTGCTGACGACCCGTCGGATCGACTGCGTCCTGCTCGACCTGCACCTGCCCGACGCGGCCGGCACCGCCGCCGTCCGCGAGCTCGCGCCCGAGCACGCCGTGATCGTCCTGACCGGCCTCTCCGAGGCCCGGGCCGGCACCGAGGCGATGGCCGCCGGCGCCCAGGACTACCTGGTCAAGGGCAAGGTGGAGCCCGAGCTGCTGCGCCGCACCCTGCGCTACGCGGTCTACCGCAGCCGGACCGAGCGGGCCGCCATGGAGGCCCGGACGATCCGGTTGCGGGCCGAGGAGAACGCCCGGCTGGAGCGCGGCCTGCTCCCGCCGCCGATCCTCGGCACCTCCACCGTGCAGGTCACCAGCCGCTACCTGCCCGGCACCGCGATGGCCCTGCTCGGCGGCGACTTCCTGGACGTGGTCGAGGGCGACGACGGCCTGCTGCACGCGGTGGTCGGCGACGTCAGCGGGCACGGCCGGGACGCCGCCGCACTCGGCGTGCTGCTCCGGATCGCCTGGCGCTCGCTGATCCTCGGCGGCCACCGGGGCGAGGAGCTGCTGCACCTGATGGAGCGCGTGCTGGTCGCCGAGCGGGACGGCGACTCGCACTTCGCCACCTGCACCCTGCTCACCCTCGACCAGCACCGGGGCACCGCCACCCTGCACCTGGCCGGTCACCACGAACCGCTGATCACCACCCCGGACGGCACCCGCGAGGTGAGCGCCGCCCACGGCATCGCGCTCGGCATCCTGCCGGGCCTGCGGAACTGGCCCAGCACCGTCGTCCCGCTGCCCGGCACCGGCGCCCTGACGCTCTACACCGACGGCCTCACCGAGGGGCACGACGGCGGCAGCGGGGAGCGGCTCGGGGTGGACGGCCTGCTGGCCCTGATCAACGCCTCGGCCCCGGCCGACCCGGCCGTCCACGTGGACCGGCTGATCGCGCGCACCCAGGAGCTGAACGCGGGCCGCCACACCGACGACCTCGCCGTGCTCCACCTCCGCTGGGACCGCAGCCGGCCCGCCCCCGAACCCCTTCACCGAAACTTCACATCCGATCCGCGCATGGGCTCCGGAATCCCGGGTAGCCGGGCGTCGGACCCGACAGCCGAGGGGAAGGATCGACATGGCCGCGATCGGTGACCAGTTGGTGGTAACCGCGCCCGCCCAGCAGGAGGACCGGGTACGCGTGGCTCCGCCGCGCAGCCCCCGGGACGCCGCGCCCGAACTGGCCGAGGTCGGCGACCTCGCCGAGGTCGCGCCGACCGACGCCCGCGACCTCACCCGGGTCCTGCTGGTACGGCTGGCCGCCCTGGAGGAGGGCACCCGGGAGTACTCCTACGTCCGGTCCTCGCTGGTCGAGCTGAACCTCTCGCTGGTGCGGTTCGCCCTGCGCCGGTTCGGCTCGCACCGGGAGAACACCGAGGACCTGATGCAGGTCGGCGCGGTCGGCCTGATCAAGGCGATCGACCGCTTCGACCCCGAGCGCGGGGTGGAGTTCACCACCTTCGCCATACCGACCATCCTCGGCGAGCTGCGCCGCCACTTCCGGGACACCACCTGGGCCGTGCACGTGCCGCGCCGGCTCCAGGAGCTGCGGCTCTCGCTGGCCAAGGCCCAGGACGCGCTCTCGCAGAGCCTGGACCGGGCGCCCACGGTGGCCGAGCTGGCCGAGTACCTGAGCATCTCCCAGGAGGAGGTGGTCGAGGGCATGACGGCGGCGAACGCGCACAGCACCGACTCCCTCGACGTCCCGGCCGGGCCGGACGAGGACGGCCCGGGGGCGATCGCCGCCCGGATCGGCGGGGTGGACGAGCGGCTCGGGATGGTCGAGGACCTGGTCTCGCTCCAGCCGCTGGTCGCGGCACTGCCGGAGCGGGACCGCCTGATCCTGTCGATGCGGTTCACCCAGGAGATGACGCAGTCCCAGATCGGCGAGCGGCTCGGGCTCTCCCAGATGCACGTCTCCCGGCTGCTCAGCCGTACGCTGAAGCAGCTGCGCGCGGGCCTCGAGGGCCGCTGACAGCGACCCGCGTCCGCTGGTCCGGTCCGGCCGGTTTGGCCGGGCCGGGCCGCGGTGCGTACAGTCACGACGACACTCCGGGGAGGGAACGAGGATGCCCGTCCACGACGACGAAGGCTTGACGGTCGACCTGCGACCGTCCGGCGAGCACGCGGTGGTCTGCACCCTCGCGGGCGACTTGGACATCGAATCGCTGGCGCCCGCCGAACAGGTGCTGGGTGAGGCGCTCCGGAGCGGGCCCGCCACCCTGGTGATCGACCTGGAGCAGGTCGGCTTCTGCGACTCCTCCGGGCTCAACCTGCTGCTCAAGGTACGGGTGGACGCCAAGGCAGCCGATGTCGGACTGCGGCTCGCCGCACCCTCCGCACCGGTCCGCCGACTGCTCGAACTCACCGGCGCCGAGGCCGTGTTCGAGCTCCATCCGAGCGTCCGTGCCGCCCTCGGGGAGCCCGGGTGAGCACCTTCCGGGTGGGCCCCGGCCGGGTCCGCCCGGGGCGACCGCCCGGCGGGCGGACCGCCGACCGCGCGCATCATCCGCGCCACGGCGGGAAGCAGCCTCAGCGACGACCACCGATCCGAAGGGTTGACCCCATGAGCGCCCCCCGGGAGACCCTGACCGACCGTCAGCCCGCCGGCCCCGCCTTCCCGCCCGGCGGCCAGCGCCGCCGACTGGCCCTGGCCGGGCAGCGCAAGCCGGTGGCCCGGGCCCGGGAGTTCACCGAGGGCGCGCTGGCCGACTGGCAGTGGCCCGGGGCCGAGGACGTGGTGCTGCTGGCGGCCGAGCTGGTGGCCAACGCCATGCTGCACGCCGGCGGCCCGATCGACCTGCTGCTCGACATCACCGAGGCCCGGCTGCGGATCGAGGTCGGCGACTCCTCCCCGGAGCTTCCGGTGCTCCGCGAGCCGCACCGCCCCGGCGTGCCCGGCGGCCACGGCCTCTACATCGTCCAGCAGGCCTCCGACCGCTGGGGCGCCACGCCCCGCGCGGACGGCAAGGCGGTCTGGGCCGAGATCGACGCCGTGAGCGGCCCGCAGCCGGCCTGAGGTTGTTCACGGTTGTTGTTCGGCGGCGGTCCGCCGACCCCGAACAACCCCGGTGCGCTACACCTGGGAGGGCATGCTGCGGGAGCTGCACCTAGGGGCGGGAGACGGCGCCGGATGGCCACGCTGTGGATCGGGAACAACCGGACCGAGGAGATGGTCGGCGACCTCTCCGGGATGTCCTCCGTGGAGCTGGCCTTCGCCGGCTGCGGCGCCCAGCGGATGCTGTGGTTCGCCGAGGACGGCGACGTCCTGGTGCTGCCCTGGGAGCCGGAGCCGCACTACCTGGCGTACGTCACCGGGCTGACGGGCACTCAGGCGCCGGCCCTGACCGTGGTGGTGCCGCCCCCGGGCGTGCAGGGCACCGAGGTGCTCACCCCCGACCGGCTGGCCGACCCCGGCTTCCGGGCCGCGCTGGCCCGGGTGCTGGCCGCACGGGCGGCGGCCGGCGACCCGGTGGACCGGGTGGTCGGGATCGCGGGGAACGCCACGGTGGCCGCCCTGGCGGAGGCGCTGGGCATCGGCGGGGCCGTCCCCGGACACGCCTTCGCCGCCCAGGGCGGGCTGGCGCTGGTCAACTCCAAGGCCGCGTTCCGCGCACTGGCGGCCGGGGCCGGGGTGGCGGTGGCGCCCGGGACGGTGGCCGGCTCGCCCGCCGAGGCGGAGGCGGCGGCCGAGGCGCTGCTGGCGGCCGGGCACAGCGTGATGGTGAAGGTCGAGTACCAGGCGGGCGGCCACGGGAACGAGGTGCTGGTCCGAGACGAGGCCGTCCCGGTGCCGGCCGGGGCGCAGCGCGCCGTGCCGCTGGCGGACCGGGCGGCGGTGGCCGCCTACCTGGCCGAGCGGTGGGGCTGGCTGACCGGCGGGCGGGACCACCGGGTGGTGGTGGAGCGGTACTTCACCGACGCGGTGGCGCTCTACGCCGAGTTCACCGTCGGCGACGGCGGCGCGGTGCTGTCCGGCTGCGGCGAGATGCTGATGGACCCGGTGGTGGTCGGCGAGATCACCCCGCCGGTCACCCCGGACGCCGCGGTGCTGGCCGAACTGGTCGACCAGGCGGGCCGGCTGTGCGAGTCGCTGCGGGTGCTCGGCTACCGGGGCACGGTCAGCGCGGACGCCTTCCTCACCCCCAAGGGCGAGCTCTACTTCAGCGAGACCAACGGCCGGCTGACCGGCTCCACCCACCTGCACGAGGCGCTGATGCGCCGTCTGGTCGGCGCCGGGCGCCGGGCCGACCGGGTGATCCTGGAGCTGGCCGGTCTGGCGGTGCCGTCCTTCCCGGAGGCGGTGGCGGCGGTCCGCGACGCCGGGCTGGCCTTCGACCCGGCCACCGCCACCGGGGTGGTGTTCAGCTGCGACTTCGCCCGGGCCGACGGCTCGGTGATGTACTGCGTGATCGCCGGCTCGGCCGCCGAGGCCCGGACCGCCGAGCACCGGCTGCGCGCGCTGTTCGGCGGCTGAGCGTGCGGGCCGCGCTGATCCGGCGGTACGGCGGGCCGGAGGAGTTCGAGGTCGCCGAGGTGCCGGAGCCGGTGCCCGGCCCCGGGCAGTCGCTGGTGGACGTCACGCTGGCCGGGCTCAACTACGCCGATCTGCACTGCCGTCGGGGCGAGTACCTCCGGCTGCCGCTGCCCGCCGTGCTCGGCGCGGACGTGGTCGGCCGGCGGCGTACGGACGGCCGGCGGGTGGCGGCGCTGCTGCGCGGTGGCGGCGGGTACGCCGAAGTCGCCTGTGTGGAGCAGGCGTTCACCGTCGAGGTGCCGGACGCCCTGTCGGACGCGCAGGCGCTGGCGCTGCTGGAGCAGGGCGCGACGGCCTACGGTGCGCTGGCCCTGCTCGGGCGGCTGAGGCCGGGCGAGTGCGTGGCGGTGACGGCGGCGGCCGGCGGGGTCGGACACCTGGCGGTGCAGCTGGCCGTGGAGCTGGGGGCCGGGCGGGTGATCGGGCTGGCCTCGACGGCGGCGAAGCGGCGCTTCGTCCGCTCGCTCGGGGCGGACGAGGTGCTCGACCCGGCCGATCCGGCGCTGGCCGACCGGCTGGCCGGGTCGGGCGGGGTGGACCTCTTCCTGGACACCCTGGGCGGGCCGGTGCTGCGCGCGGGCCTGGCCGGGCTGGCGCCGTTCGGCCGGCTGGTCGGGGTGGGGGACCGGGGCGGTGCCGAAGAGGCTTTCACGGTCGGTGAGTTGGCGGACCGCTCGATCGGCGTGGCGGGCTTCTGGTTGCACCAGGTGCTGGCCGACCGGGCGCTCTACCTGCGGGTGGCCGGGGAGCTGTACCGCCTCGCGGCGGCGGGCCGGCTGGTGGCCACCGTGGACCGGGTGGTGCCGCTGTCCGGGGTCGGCGAGGCGCACCGGGCGCTGGCCGCCCGGGAGACCCGCGGGAAGGTGCTGGTGGACGTCGGCCGGACGGACTGAACCCGCCGGTGCCCGCGCGCGGGACGCGGGCACCGGCAGGTCCGGTCCACCCGGTGCGGTCAGTACCCGGTCGCCTCGTCCAGGCCGTGGCCGGACAGCGGGACCAGGAAGCTGCGTTCGAAGACCACCACCACCTCACCGGTCGACTTGGTGCCGGTGCTGCGGCAGGTGACGATGCCATGGCCGTCCCGGCTCTTGGAGAGCCGCTTGGCCAGGGTCTCGGTCTCGGCGTAGAGGGTGTCGCCGGCGAAGACCGGATGGGTCAGCCGGATGTTCTCCCAGCCGAGGTTGGCGGTGGTGCGACCGCTGGTGGTGCGCGCGGTCATCCCGCCCACGATGCTGAGCGTCACCAGGCTGGAGACCACCGGGCGCTGCCACGGGGTGTGGGCGCTGTAGGCGGCGTCGATGTGCAGCGGTGCGTCGTTCATGCTCAGCATGCTCATCAGCACGTTGTCGAGCTCGGTGACGGTCCGGCCGGGTCGGTGCTCGACCACCTCGCCGACGGTGAACTCCTCGTAGTACCGCCCGACCACCTCGCGGTAGCGCCCGGGGCCGAGCTCCCGGAAGCCGGAGAAGGCGGCTCCGCTCTCCCCGGCCGCGCTCACCGCTCCTCCGTCAGATCCCGGACCTGGGCCGCGAAGTCGGTGATCAGGCGCTCGTCCATGTCGGCCCGGAGCATCAGCCGCAGGCCCGCCTCGCCCTTGGGGACGATCGGGAAGAACACCGCCGAGCTGTAGTAGCCGCGCTCGAAGAGCCGCGCGGAGAGCCGTACCGCCTGCTCGGCGTCCCCGACGTCCACCCGGCGCACCGGCAGGCCGTTCCCGGCGAAGGAGGTCGGCAGCAGCTGGTCGAACAGGTCGATGTTCCGGTTCAACCTGGCCTGCAGGTCTTTGAGTTCGGGCGAGCGGTGGATGGCGGCACTGGCCAGCGAGGCACCGACCAGCGGCAGGGCCATGTTCTGCGACCAGCCGACCGGGCCGGCGTGCCGGTGCAGGAACTCGAACTGCTCCCGGCTGCCCAGCATCGCCACCCCACCACCGGTGCCGAAGCCCTTGCCGAGGCTGGCGGCGATCACGGTGAGCGGGTTCATCTCCAGCCGGGAGCGGACGAAGCCCTCGCCGTGCTCGCCCATGATGGAGAGCGAGTGCGAGTCGTCGACGTAGAGGAACAGGCCGTAGCGGTCCTGGAGTTCGAGCAGCCCGTCGAGGGCGGCGGCGCCGCCCATCGAGTAGGCGCCGTCGGCCACGTAGGCCACCCGGGGGTACTTGCGGCAGATGTCCTCCAGGTAGTTCAGGTCGTTGTGCGGGCAGTTGAGCACCAGGGCCTCGTCGGCGCAGATCGGCTTCACGTAGGCCATGCAGAAGTGGCAGAACCGGTCGAAGACCATCACCCGGGGCGTGCCGTCGCCGCCCAGGTGGCCGGAGGCGATCAGCGGCAGGATGCCGGCGGTCAGCGAGGTGCAGGAGGCGCCGGGCAGCACGTGGGCGCCGAACAGCTCGCCGAGCTCCTCCTCCAGCCGGACCAGCAGGTTGTGCCGGATCCGGGTGGTGGAGGTGACCAGCCAGGTGGAGCGGGACTCGGCCAGCGCGTCCACCGCCCCGGCCGCCACCGAGGGGTGGTTGTTCAGGCCGAGGTAGGCGCAGGAGACCATGTTGGCGAACTCGTGGCCGGTCTCCCGGACGGTGAGCCGGTTGTTGGACTCCGAGTCGACCTTGATGCCGATCAGCCCGTGCTCCCCGGCCGCCCGCCAGACCGGGTCGGCGGTGGCGAGCATGGTCTCGGCGTTGCGGTACCGGCGCGGTCCGGCGACGTCCGGGGGGTTGGGCTGGCTGCTCATGACGGCTCCTTCTCGGCGGAGTCGGCCCGGGCGCCGGTCGGGCCCGGGACGGCGGGGACGGGCTGGTCGGGCTGGTGGGTCGGATCGGTTGCGGTGGTCGGGTCGGTTGGGGTGGTCGGGGGGTCGAACTGCTCGACCAGGCGCAGCGCGGCCTCGAAGAACGGCATGCCGACCATCACGCCGTCCACCACGGTGACCGAGCGGCCGTTCTGCAGCCCGGCCTCCACCACCCGCCTGGCCCGGTCGAGCAGCTCCTGGTCCGGGCTGAACGCCTGGTTGATGGACGGGAGTTGGCGCGGGTGTACGGCGATCTTGCCGCTGAAGCCGAGGTCCCGGGCGAGCCCGGCCTCCCGGCGCAGCCCGGCCAGGTCGGCGACCTCGAACAGCGGGGCGTCCAGCACCTCCAGCCCGGCCGCCCGGGCCGCGTTGACCACCCGGGCCCGGGCCGGGGCCAGCGCCTCCCAGCCGAGCCGGGCGCCGACCGCGAAGGCGTAGTCGGCCGAGCCGAAGACCAGCCCGCGCAGCCGGTGGCCGGCCAGCGCGATGGCGTGGGCGTTCTCGATCCCGCGCGGGGTCTCCACCACGGCCAGGTACTCGGTGGCGGGGCAGTCGGCGGCCAGCGCCCCGGCCACGATCTCCACGTCCCGGGGGGATTCGGCCATCGGGATCAGCACCAGCTCGGGCTTGACGGCGTACCGGGTGAGGGCCAGCAGGTCGCGCAGCCCGTCCGGGCCGGCCACCGTGTTGATCCGGACCGCGCTGCGGGCCAGCCGGGTGGTCGGCAGCGCGAAGAACTCCTCGGCGAGCGCACGGGCCTCGGCCTTGCGGGCGGGCGGGACGGAGTCCTCCAGGTCGACCATGGCGATGTCCGCGCCGGAGCGGTGGCTCTTGGCGTAGCGCTCGACCGCCAGCGCGGGGGTGGAGAGCAGGGAGCGGCAGAAGCGGGTGTACTTCACGGGCGGTCTCCGGGGGTCGGTGTCGCTGGAGCCGGTCCCCGGTTCTATCCCAGGCGAGTTGTTCGCCGCCGAGCGGGCGGGCATCGAACAAAAGGTCGGAACAACCGCTCCGTGTGACCCGTTGTTCGGCGCCGTCCGACTGCGCATCATGAATCACGGGGGATGCGGGAGCGAACGTGCGTCGTTCGAACCACTTCAATGGAGAAGGGGGCCGCTGTGCCGCGTCGGGAGAGTCCACTGGATCAGGGGGACGGGCCGCTGGTGCGGTTCGCCGGCGATCTGCGGGCACTGAGGGAACGGGCCGGCAGTCCGCCGTACCGGCAGATGGCCGTCCGGGCCCACTGCTCGGCCTCCGGCCTCTCGGTGGCGGCCGGCGGCCGACGGCTGCCCAGCCTGGCCGTCACCCTGGCGTACGTGCGGGCCTGCGACGGTGACGTGGCGCAGTGGCAGCACCGCTGGCAGCTGCTGGCCGCCGAGCTGGCCGCCGACACCGCCGCCCGGCGCCGGGCCGGCGAGGCCGGCCGGGCCCCCTACCCCGGCGCGGCGGCCTTCGAAGTCGCCGACGCCGAACGGTTCTTCGGTCGTGAGCTGCTCACCGACCGGCTGCTGGAGGTGCTCGCCGACCGGCCGCTGGTGGTGCTCGCCGGGCCCTCCGGTGCGGGCAAGTCCTCGCTGGTCCGGGCCGGCCTGCTGGCCCGGCTCGGCGGGGCCCGGCAGCCGGTGCGGACGGTGCTGCTGACGCCGGGTGAGCGGCCGGTGGAGGCGTACGGGGTGGCGCTGGCCCGGCTCGGGCAGCAGCCGGCGGGTGCGGGCGGCGCGGTGCTGGTGGTCGACCAGGCGGAGGAGCTGTACACCCGCTGTCGCGACGGCGCGGAGCGCGACCGCTTCCTGGCCGAGCTGGCCCGCCTGACCGGCCGGGCCTCCGCCGGTGCCTCCGCGGGAGACCGCGCCGAGAGCGGCCCGGCGGGCGGCGTCGCGGGTGCACAAGTCGGGTCCGGGGTACGGGTGTTACTCGTGGTGCGGTCCGACCATCAGGAGCGGCTGGCCGGGCACCCGGTGGTCTCCACCGTCTGTCGGGTGCCGGTGCTCTCGCTCGGTCGGCCCGCACCGGAGGAGCTGCGCCGGGCGATCGTCGAACCGGCCGTGCGGGCCCGCTGCACCGTCGAGGGTGCGCTGCTGGCGGTGCTGGTCTCGGCCGTCGCGCAGGAGCCCGGCGCCCTGCCGCTGGTCTCGGCCGCCCTGCTGGACACCTGGCGCCGCCGCAGCGGCAACGCGCTGACCCTGGCCGGCTTCCAGGCCACCGGCGGCTTCGAGGGCGCGCTGGCCCGGACCGCCGAAGCGCTCTACGCCGGCCTCACTGCCGGGGACCGGGACCGGGCCGCGACGGTCTTCCGGCTGCTGGGCGGCGGGCCCGGCCAGGACGGCCCGCTCGGGACGCCGGTCGCCCGGCGGGAGTTCGAGGCCGACGGGATGCCCGCGCTGCTGGAGCGGCTGGCCCGGGCCCGGCTGGTGGTGCTGGACCGGGACGGCGTGCTGCTCGCCCACCAGGGCCTGGCCCGGGCCTGGCCGAGGATGCGGGACTGGCTCGCCACCGGTCCGGACACCACGGCCGAGCAGCGGCGGCTGACCGAGGCGGCCCGGGCCTGGGCCGGGGTCGGGGGCGATCCCGAACTCCTCTACCGGGGCGCCCGGCTGGAGCAGGTACGGCGTCAGCTGATGACCGGTGAGCTGGCCCCGGGCCGCTCCGAACGGGCCTTCCTGGCCGCCGCGTTCCGGGCCGCCGCCGCCGACCGGCGCCGGCTCCGCCGTCAGCGCCGGGCGGTGGCGACCCTGGCGGCGGCCGGCGGGGCGCTGCTCACCCTGGCGGGGGTGGCCGCGGTCGAGGAGGCCCGCAAGCTGCGGCGGGGGTGACGGTGGCGGCCCGGGCGTCCGGTGGCGGCCCGGGCGATCGGCGGTGGGGAGGCCCGACCGGAGGGATGGCCAGAGGCGGTGCCGCCCGGCGGAGAGGTGACCGGAGGCGGTGTGGTTGATCGCCCCCGGGTGCGGTGCCCGCGAACAACGCGGGGCCGCTCCCGGGGTCGCGATCAGCTCCTTGCGCGCCCTTCGCGAGCGTGGGTATGTTGGCGCTCCGCTTGACCGGCCCGCTGAAGAACTCCCCTGCCCAGCAGGGGTTTTCGGCCGGTTCCGGCGCCTCTCCGATCCACCGCCGGGCCGTCTGCCCGGGTCCTCCGCGCCCTCGTCGGCGCCCCGTGTCCTCGCAAGGGGTAGTCATGTCCGATTCGGTCAGCCCGGTGCACAGCTGGGACGAGTTCAGCACCCTGCGCGAGGTGGTGGTCGGCACCGCCGTCGGCGCCCGGCTGCCCGCCCAGGACGACCGCTCGTCCTGGCTGTCCTGCTATCCCAAGACCCCGGCCGGAGACCTGGCCGGCATCGCGGCCGGTGCCTACCCGCGCCGGGTGGTGGAGGAGACCGAGGAGGACCTGGACGCCCTGGTGACCACCCTGCGCGGCCTCGGGATCACCGTCCACCAGCCGGAAGTCATCGACCACGCCCGGGAGTTCGGCAGCCAGGACTGGCGGGTGGAGGGCGGCTTCCACTCCTACTGCCCCCGCGACCTCACCCTGGTGGTGGGCGAGACGGTGATCGAGAGCCCGAGCCCGATGCGGGCCCGGTACTTCGAGGTCTTCGGTCTGCGCCCGCTGTTCCAGCGCTACCTGGCCGAGGGCGCCCGCTGGCTGGCCGCGCCCCGGCCGCAACTGGCCGACGGGCTCTTCCCCTTGGACCCGGACGGGCTGCCGCTGCTCGGCGAGACCGAGCCGGTCTTCGACGCCGCCAACGTGCTCCGGCTCGGCCGCGACGTCTTCTACCAGGTCTCCCGCAGCGGGAACGAACTCGGCCTGCGCTGGCTGGAGTCCACCCTCGGCCTGCTCGGCGACCTGCGGGTGCACCCGCTACGGGACATCTACGGCTACACCCACATCGACTCCACCATCGCCCTGCTCCGGCCCGGCCTGGTGCTGCTCAACCCCGAGCGGATCACCCCCGACCAGGTGCCCGCCGCCTTCCGTGACTGGGACGTCCTCTGGTGTCCGCCGGCCGACCCCACCGCCGACGGCCCGGCCCCCGAGCACTCGCTCAGCGAGAGCTGGATCAGCATGAACCTGCTGATGCTGGCTCCCGACCTGGCGGTGGTCGAGTCCGGCCAGCACCGCCTGATCGCCGCCCTGGAGCGGGCCGGGATCACCGTCCTGCCGCACCGCCTGCGGCACTCCCGGGTGCTCGGCGGCGGCTTCCACTGCGTGACGCTGGACATCCGCCGCGACGGCGGGATGGAGGACTACCTCTCCTGACCCGTCGTCACCCGGGCCGGGTGTGGCAGGGTGTGGCCACCGGGGCGGGGTCCGCTCCGGTGGCCGACGAGCACCCGGAGGACGCACGGTGACGCACAGCCAGGCGCGGCGGACGGACGACCGGGCCCGCACGACGGCACCGGCCGAGGCCGAGCCACCGCTCGTGGTCCTGGTCAACGGGGTGCCGGCGGCGGGCAAGACCACCCTGGCGCGGGAGCTGAGCCGCCGGCTCCGGCTCCCGCTGTTCGGCAAGGACGTCATCAAGGAGGCGCACGCCGGGGTCTTCGGCGCCGAGCCGCCGGACGGGCGCCCGCAGCGGGAGTGGAACCGGCAGTTCGGTGAGGCCGCGAGCCGCACCCTGTGGGCGTTGCTCGCCGATGCCCCGGCCGGCGCCGTCCTGGAATCCACCTGGCCGGCCGCCGAGACCTGGGGCCACGTGCGCGACGGGCTGCGCGGCGCCGGGATCGAGCGGGCGCTGCAGATCTGGTGCGCCGTCCCGGTGGAACTCGCCCGGGAGCGCCACGAACTGCGCCACCCGAGCCGCCACCCGGTGCACGGGGCCGCGCCGGACGACCGCGAGTGGACCGAGCGCTGGGCCGGGGCGGGGCCGCTGCCGCTCGCGGACACCCTGCACGTGGACACGGCGGGCCCGGTCGATCACGACGCCCTCGCCGCGTGGTGCCGGCGCACCGCAGCCGCCCCGCTCGCCTGACCACCGGCCGGGTCCCGCCGGAGGCCGGCCCCTACCCTGGCCGGATGGGTACGACGGGTGCGACGGGCGAGTGGGACCTCAGGCGGCTGCGGGTGCTGCGGGCGGTGGACGAGTGCGGGACGGTGACGGCGGCGGCCGAGCGGCTGCACCTGTCGGCCTCGGCGGTCTCGCAGCAGATCTCGGCGCTGGCCCGGCAGGTCGGGGCGCCGATGCTGGAGCCGTACGGGCGACGGGTGCGGCTGACCCCGGCGGCCCGGCTGGTGCTGCGTCACGCGGCGGTGGTGTTCGGGCAGTTGGAGCGGGCCGAGGCCGAGCTCGCGGGCTATCTGCACGGCGAGGCGGGCGAGGTCCGGGTCGGCTCCTTCGCCACCGCGATCACCGGGCTGGTCGTCCCGGTGGTGGCCCGGCTGCGCGGGGCCGCCCCCGGGCTGACGGTGCGGGTGGTGGAGGCCGAGGCGGACGAGGCGGTCCGGCTGCTGGCGGCGGGGGAGGTGGACCTGGCGCTCTCCCTCGCGGTCGGGTCGGTCGGGCGCGGACCCGGCTTCGTGGAGACGGCGCTGCTCACCGATCCGCTGGACGTCGCCCTGCCGCCCGGACACCCGCTGGCCACCACCCCGGGGCTGCGGCTGGCGGACCTGGCGGAGGAGGAGTGGATCTACGGCGCGGCGGGCCCCTGGCGGGAGATCACCCTGGAGGCCTGCGGCGAGGCCGGCTTCACGCCCGAGCGGGCCCACACCGCTGTCGACTGGGCTGCCATCCTGGCCATGGTGGCGGCCGGGCTCGGGGTGGCGCTGGTGCCCCGGCTGGCCTCGGCCGGGCGGGACGGCGGGACGGTGATCCGGGCGCTGCCGGCCGATCTGCCGACCCGTCGGGTGGTGGCGGCGGTCCGGGCCGGGACGGAGGCGACCCCGCCGCTGCGCCGGGTGCTGGCGGAGCTCGCCGAGGTGGCCGGGACCGTTCAGCCGCAGTGAACGGTTCGGTCAGAACTCCGTGATGGACCTGACAGGTCGTCGGCGGTGAAGGTGGACCCATGACCACGCACCCGAACTCCAGCCCCCTGCAAGCCCGGTCGACCGACACCGACGCCCCGCAGTACGCCGGTGGCCACCCCTACGCGGACTACCGCTCCGCCGAGTTCCCGTTCACCACCCTGACCGACCTGGCCGACCGCCGCCTCGGCGGCGCCGTGCTCGCCGCCAACGACGAGCTGTTCGCCGAGCGGGAGAACCTGCTGCTGCCGCAGCCCGCCGAGTTCCGCCCGCACACCTTCGGCAACAAGGGCCAGATCATGGACGGCTGGGAGACCAGGCGCCGCCGGGGCGGCGAGCGGCACCCGCACCCGGTGGCCGAGGACCACGACTGGGCGCTGATCCGGCTCGGCGTGCCCGGCGTGGTGCACGGCGTGGTGGTGGACACCGCGCACTTCCGGGGCAACTACCCCCAGCAGGTCTCCGTCGAGGGCACCGAACTCCCCGGCACCCCGGGCCCGGAGGAGCTGCTCGCCCCCGGCACCGTCTGGCACCCGCTGGTGCCCCGGAGTCCGGTGCGGGGCCACGCCGCCAACGGCTTCGCGGTCGAGGACGGCCGCCGCGTCACCCACCTGAGGCTCCGTCAGTACCCGGACGGCGGCATCGCCCGGCTCCGGGTGCACGGCGAGGCCCGGCCGGACCAGGCCTGGCTGGCCGCGCTCGGCACCTTCGACCTGGCAGCCGCCGAGAACGGCGGCACGGTCGAGGACGCCTCGGACCGGTTCTACTCGTCCCCGGAGAACATCCTGCTGCCCGGCAAGTCCGGCGCGATGGGCGACGGTTGGGAGAACCGGCGGCGCCGCGACGAGGGACACGACTGGGTCCGGCTGCGGCTGGCCGGGCGCGGCGCGATCCGGGCGGTGGAGATCGACACCGGCTACTACGTCGGCAACGCGGCCGGCTGGGTCGGGCTGCTCGGCCGGGACGAGAATGCGGCCGACCCGGAGGAGTGGTTCGAACTCCTCCCGCGCACCCGCCTCCAGCCCGACGCCGTGCACCGCCTGCTGCTCGACGCACCGCGCCCGGCCACCCACGTCCGCCTCGACGTCTTCCCGGACGGCGGGATCGCCCGGCTGCGCCTGTACGGCGGCCTGGCCAAGTCGTGACGGGCCGGGTCGTGACGGGCCCGGCCAGGCCCGCCGGAGTGGTTTCCGCGATCGGGGGCAGAGGGGCAGGGCCGGTGGCGGGGACCTCACGGAGCACCACCGTCCTTCCGGGGTAGTCCGCACGGACACCCCGTCGACCACCGGTCTTGGCGCTCCCGGGTGCGACCGTGCCCCAGGACAGCGCCGAACGTGACGCGGTCACCCCTCGGCGGGCGAGCCGGTGGGGCGGGTGGGACGAAGGGGCAGGGCATGAGCGAGACGGCAGCACCGGACCTGGCGGACCAGGCGGCACCCGGCCCCGCCACCCCCGCCCCGACCGGACCCCCGGGCCCGCCGTCGTCCTCCGGCACTCCGGCGGCCGAACCGTCCCCGGGGTCCTCACCCGCCGCTGCGCCGTCCTCCGGTGCTCCGGTCCCCGGGTCGTCCCCGGGAGCGCCGGCTGCCGGGCCGTCGTCCTCCGGTACTTCGGTCGCCGAGCCGTCGTCCGCCGAGCCGTCGTCGCCCGAAGCAGCGCCGCCGCCGGACGGGACCACCCCACCGCAGGCGGTCCCCGCCGCGATGGGGAGCCCCGCGCGCCGGCCGCAGCCGCAGGGCCCTGCCGCGCGCTGGCTGCTCAAGTACCGGGTGCAGCCGGTCGGCCCGGCCGCCGCCGAGGGGCATTCGGAGCCGCACGCCTGGTGGAAGGTGATGTGCCTGACCGGCGTCGACTACTTCTCCAGCCTCGCCTACGTGCCGGCCATCGCCGCTCTCGCGGCCGGCGCCGTCTCGCCGCTGGCCACCCTGCTGCTGGTGCTGCTGACCCTGGCCGGCATGCTGCCGATGTACCGGCGGGTGGCGCGGGAGAGTCCGAACGGTGCGGGGTCGGTGGCGATGCTGGAGGACCTGCTGCCGTTCTGGCGGGGCAAGGTCTTCGTCCTGGTGCTGCTCGGCTTCGTCGCCACCTCCTGGATCGTCACCATCACGCTCTCGGCCGCCGACGCCTCCGTCCACCTGGTGGAGAACCCCGCCCTCGGCGCCGCCCTGCACGGCCACGAAGTCGCCCTGACCGTCGGCCTGTTGGTGCTGCTGGGCGGGGTCTTCCTGCTCGGCTTCAGCGAGGCCGTCAAGGTCGCCATCCCGCTGGTCACGGTCTTCCTGCTGCTGAACGCGGTGACCATCGGGGCCGGTGTGCTGGAGGTGATCCGCACCCCCGGCGCCTGGGCGGCCTGGACGCACCAGCTGACCGAGGTCGGCGGTGGCGGCCTCGGCGGCATGGTCCGGCCCGCGCTGCTCGCCTTCCCGCTGCTGGTGCTCGGCCTGTCCGGCTTCGAGACCGGGGTGAGCATGATGCCGCTGGTGGCCGCCGACGGAGCGGACGACGCGGAGCGGCTGCGCGACCGGATCCGCAACACCCGCAGGCTGCTCACCACCGCCGCCGCCGTGATGAGCGTCTACCTGCTGGCAGCCAGCTTCGTCACCACCGTGCTGATCCCGCACCGGGAGTTCGAGGCCGGCGGCGCGGCCAACGGGCGCGCGCTCGCCTGGCTGGCCCACGAGCAGGTCGGTGAGGCGTTCGGCACCGTGTACGACGTCAGCACCATCCTGATCCTCTGGTTCGCCGGGGCCTCGGCGATGGCGGGGCTGGTCAACATCGTCCCGCGCTACCTGCCGGACTACGGCATGGCCCCGGAGTGGGCCCGCGCGGTCCGTCCGGTGGTACTGGTCTACACCGGCTTGTGCGTGGTCATCACGCTGGTCTTCGGCGCCGACGTCAACGCCCAGGCGGGGGCGTACGCGACGGGCGTCCTGGCGATGATGGTCTCCGGCGCGTTCGCGGTCACCGTCTCCGCGCTGCGCCGCCGACGGCGCGGTGCGACGGCCGGATTCGCCGCCCTCACCGCCGTGCTGCTCTACGCGCTGGCCGCCAACATCGTGGACAAGCCCGACGGCATCGCCATCTCGGGCGCCTTCGTCCTCGGCATCGTGCTGGTCTCGCTGGTCTCGCGGATCTCCCGGACCACCGAACTGCGGGTGGACAGCATCGCCTTCGACCCGACGGCCCGTCATTTCCTCACCGAGACCCTGGCGGCCGACCGCGGGTTCAACATCATCACCAACCGCCGCCACACCGGGGACGGGGCGGAGTACGCGCACAAGGAGCGGGAGCAGCGCGGCGACAACCCGGTGCCCGGCGCGGCGCACGTGCTCTTCCTGGAGATCGACGTGGTCGACCCCTCGGAGTTCAGCGAGACCCTCACCGTGCGCGGCGTGGAGGTGGACGGCTACCGCGTCCTGCGGGCGGAGGCCCCGGCCGCGCCGAACGCCATCGCCGCGATCCTGCTGGCCCTGCGGGACGCCACCGGAGTCCGCCCGCACTGCTACTTCGCGTGGGCGGAGGGGAGCCCGCTCAAGCACATGTTCCGCTACTTCCTGCTCGGCCGGGGCGACACCGCGCCCGTCACCCACGAGATCATCCGCCGGATCGAGCCCGATCCGGCCCGTCGCCCGGGCATCCACGTCGGTGCCTGACCATTCGGCCGCACACCGTTCGCACCCCAACCCGCTTGTACAGCAGGGTGGATGAGCACCGATCAGGGGTGGCAGGTGTTTGGAACCCGCGATCCGGGTCAGCCGGGGGGAGGAGTGAAACCGAGCAGCGCGGCACCCCGGGAGGGGAGGCCGCCGGTCAGGAGGCAGAGCATGTCCAGTGGTCTGGTCGTGACGATCGCGGTGGTCGTCCTCGTCGCGGTGGTGGTGCTCGGTGCCGCCGCCCTCGGCGTGCGGCGCCGGCAACACCCGGACCTGAAGCGGCGGTTCGGCCCCGAGTACGGCCGCACCGTGGCCCGGCATGGCGGCGACACCGCCGCAGCGGAGCAGGAGCTGACCCAACGCGTCGAGCGCCACCGGGAGTTGACGCTGACGCCGCTGAGCGAGGACGCCCGGACCCGGGCCGACCGGGAGTGGGCCGAGCTCCAGGCGCACTTCGTGGACTCCCCGGCCCGGGCGCTGGTCGAGGCCGAGGCGCTGCTCTCCCGGGTGGCCCGCGAGCGCGGCTACCCCGACAGCGACGTGGACGCCCAGATCGACGCGATCTCGGTCGACCACGGCGAGCAGGTGGAGTACTACCGCCTGCTGCGCACCAACGCCGGCCCGGATGCGGCCGGTACCGAGGAGCGCCGCCAGGCGCTGATCCAGGCCCGGGAGCTGTACGCCGCCCTGGCGGGCGCGGACACCGCCCGGCAGCCGGCCCGTAGCGACGCGGCCCCGGCCCGGCGCGAGCGGACCGCCCCGATCACCAAGAACTTCCCGAGGCAGCGCGAGTACCACGCGTAGCTCCGCGCCCCACCCATCAGCAGCCCCACCGAGGAGGACAGCATGACCACCAGTCACCAGGACCGTCACACCGACTCCGTGGACACCCCGCACCGCGCGGACCGCACCCGCACCCCGGGCCGCTGGGCCCGGACGGACGACCACCTGACGTCGGTCACGCCGCGCCGCGAGCACCCCGCCCCGTCGGCACCGCCGCAGCACCCCGCCCCGTCGGCACCGCCGCAGCACCCCGCCCCGTCGGCACCGCCGCAGCACCGCGCGCCGGAGGCGGCCGCCCCGGAGGAGGTGGCCGCCGCGTACGACGCCGCCACGGCCGAGGACCGCAGGCGGTCGGCCCAGGCGGGGGACGAGTCCCCGGCGGCCGTCGCCGCCGCGCACGAGGCGGCCACGGCCGAGGACCGGCAGCGCTCCGCCCGCAACCACGGCGGGACCCGGCCCACCGGCTCCGCCACCGTCCTCCCGCCCGAGCTGGCGGCGCGGCTGACGGACCGTCTGGAGCAGGCGGTGGGCGGCTTCGTGGACGACCCGCGCGGCTCCGTGGACCAGGCCGACGCCGCCCTCGACGAGGCGATCCGCCGCCTCACCGAGGAGCTGCGCGAGCGCCGCGCGGCCCTGCGCGGCACCCACCACGGCACCTCCGGCGACGTAACGGACGGCAGCAAGGACACCGGCACCGCCACCGGCACGGCCGAGCGCGGCACCGAGGACCTCCGCCTCGCCCTCCGGGACTACCGCGACCTGCTGCACCACCTGCTCACCGTCTGAGCCCCACCCCACCGAGCCGGGGGGGGGGGGCCCCCCCCCCGGGGGGGGGGGCCCCCCCCGCGGGGGGGGGCCCCCCCCCCGGCTCGGTGCCGTCCCGGAAGCGCCCGTTCGCACCGGAGGTGTGGTGCCATCAGCGTTCCGGCTCAGCTTCCCGAGCACGTTCGGTGCCACGACGGACCCGGCGCCGTCATCCCCGGCCGCCCCGGCCGGCGAGCCCCGCAGCCGCTCCGGCCCCGGCCGAGGAGCCGCGCATCGGCCGGGGCCGGGAGGATCTCGACATTCCGCAGTCCTCCGCTGCACGCACCCGTGTCGTCCCCCGGACCGCGAAGGACCCGGCGGCACCCGCGACCGGGCCGTCCCGCCCCACCGCCGCGTCACCGCCGTGGGGCAGGATGGCGGTCATGATCCTGATGCCCGTCACCGTGCCCGCCGTCCTGATCGACGAGGTCGGCCTCGACCCCGCAGCGGACTCGTGGCGGCAGGAGGTCCTGCACGCGGTCGGCACGCCGGACGGCGGCGCCTACGTGCTCAGCAGCCTCTGGCGGCACGACCCGCGCCCAGCCGGGGACGGCGGCCGGGGCTTCGGCTGCCGCCTGATCACCCGTCACGACCCGGACGGGACGGCCCTCGCCACCGCCGTCCTGGCGCAGGAACTCCCCGGCCGGGCGCCCTCGGTGGTCGTCCCGGGCAACGACGCCGCCCTCGCCGTGCTCCCCGACGGTGCGCTCGCGGTCAGCTCCCGGCCCGGGAACACCCACCTCCTGACCCCCGCCCTGGACGCGCTGGCGGCCGGCTGGACGATGCCGGCCAACCCCCGGGCCCGGGACGGCGCCGGCCCGGCCGACGACCCGTTCGCCGCCTCGGTGGCCGTCACTCCGGGCGGCCGGCTGCTCTGCCTCAACGCCGAGCGTAACCTCGGCCCCTGGGGCGTCCCGCTGGTCAATCTGGTCACCCTCTCCGAGCCCGCCGCCCGCCCGGCCGTCGGCCACAAGCCCGAGCTCCGCGCGCTCGCCACCCTCGGCACCGAACGCACCCGGCAGAGCGAGGCCGACGCCCAGCCCCACCTTCGCCACGGCGACGCCCCGGTGGCCGCCGGCCACCGCCCGTCACCCACCCTGGTCGAGATCCTGCCCGAGCTGGTCGGCGGCGCAGCGCACCGCTGGAAGGACGCCTTCCTGCGCCGCCCCGTCCCGATCGCCGAAGACCGGTACGTGGTCCCGGTGTTCGGCCGCACCCACCGGGCCGGCAGCCGGGGCCAGGTCTTCGCCTTCGTCCTGCTCGACGACACCGGAGCGGTGCGCGGCCACCTGGGCGGCCTCGACCCGTACGCCCACAGCCCCTACACCGGTGACCACTTCACCGTGGCCGCCGACCCGGCCCGGGGCACCGCCTTCCACCTCAACCGCTACGGCCTGTTCGGTTGGACCGCCGACGGTGCCCTGCGGGCGCAACTCCTCACCACCGACGCCCCGTTCAAGGCCCTGACCACCTTCGAGCTGCTCACCGTCACCCCCGCCGGAGAGCTCCTGCTGGCCCACCGCACCCAGCACCTCCTGCTCCGGGTACCCGTCCCCGCCGAACTCGCCGGGCTCCCCGCCGCCGTCACGGAGGCGCTGGCCGGCCTGACCCGGGCCCGCAACGCCCTCAAGCGCCGCCACGCCCCGGTCGAGTGGCTCTGGCCCGAGGCCACCGGGGCCGTTCACCACCTCTGAGCGTGCGCCGCCTCTGAGCGGGCGTCGGCTCCGAGCGGGCGCCGGCTCACGGCGGGGCCTGGCCGCGCTCGCGCTCCGCGGCCAGCACCTCCGGCAGGCCGGTCAGCCGCCGCATCCCCGCCACCGCGCGCGAGGTGCGGTGGTTGCCGGCCAGCAGCTCCTGGTGGCGGTGGACGAAGGCCCAGTAGCCGGTGGTGAACGGGCAGGCGCGCGGCCCGAGCCGCTCGGTCGGGCGGTAGGCGCACGGGCCGCAGTGGTCGCCCATCCGGTGCAGGTAGGCCCCGCCGGCCGCGTACGGCTTGGTGGTGACCAGCCCGCCGTCGGCGTACTGGGACATGCCCAGCACGTTGGCCGCCATCACCCAGTCGTAGCCGTCCACGAAGCTGCGGTGGAACCAGTCGGTCAACTCGGCCGGGTCCCAGGCGTGTTGGAGTGCCCAGTTGCCGAGCACCATCAGCCGGGGGATGTGGTGGACCCACCCGTGGTCGCGGACCTCGCCCAGCACCCCGGCCAGGCAGCGGGCGGTCACCGCTTCGGCGTCCAGCTCGCGGAACCACCCGGGCAGCGGCTCGTGGTGGCCCAGCCGGTTCACCTCCCGGTACTCGGGCCCGAGGTGCCAGTACAGCTGCCAGACGTACTCCCGCCAGCCGGCCACCTGCCGGACGAAGCCCTCGGCGCTGTTCAGCGGCACCGCCCCGGCCCGGTACGCGGCCTCCGCCGCCGCCACGCACTCGGCCGGGTCGAGCAGCCCGAGGTTGAGCGGCACCGAGAGCGCGCTGTGCGCCATCCACGGGTCGGCGTGCAGCATGGCGTCCTCGTAGCGGCCGAAGTCCGGCAGCCGGTGCTCGACGAAGTGCGCCAGCGCCCGCTGCGCCTCGTCCCGGGTGGCGGCGAACCGGCGCGGGCCGTCCCGGCCGACGAAGGCCACCTCGCCGGCCCGCTCCCAGCGGTCCAGGTCGGCCCGCACCTGCCGGTCGATCTCGTCCTCCCGGGGCTCGAACGGCGGTGGCACCGGGAGGGTGGCGGCGCCCTTCGGCGGCGGCTCGCGGTTGTCGTGGTCGAGGTTCCACCGCCCGCCCGCCGGGCCGCCGTCGGCATCGAGCAGCAGGTGCTCGGCCCGCCGCACCCGGTGGTAGAAGTCCTCCATCAGCAGCCGCCGCGAGCGGGTCGGCCCGGCCCACCGCCGGAAGTCGGCGAACGGCACCAGGAAGCCGCGCGGCGGCAGCACCGTCACACCCTCCAGTGAGCTCACCAGCCCGAGCGCGGCCCTGGAGGTCGGATGACACACCGTCACCTCCGCGCCCGCGCCGACCGCCTGCGCCAGGCCGTCCCGGTAGGTCTCGGCCCGGACGTACCGCACCCGGTCGCCCCACTCCTCGGCGGCGTGCCGCATCGCCGACAGCACCAGATGGGCCTTGGCCCGGTGGAAGCGGCGCCGCCGCAGCACCGACCGGGCCTCGATCAGCACGACCGGCGCCCCCGAGTCGGGGCCGTCCGGGCCCGGGGCCCGGAAGTGCGGGCCGAGCTGGTCGCCGAAGACCCAGTGCGGCCTCGGCCCGGTCGGTCGTCCTCGTCCCACGGCAGCTCCGTCCCCTGACCCGGTGTCACCACCACCGTGCCCCCGGGGGCGTCGGCGGGCGCAGCCGCATCGATCGTGCACCGGCTCCGGGCACCGCTTCGGGGGGTGTCGGAGCGGTGCGCGAGGATGACCGCCATGACGCACTTCCCGATCACCGTGCCCACCGCCCTGGCCACCGCCTTCGACCTCGACCCGGAGGCCGACGACTGGGGACAGGCGGCCCGGCACGCGGTCGGCACCGCGAACGGGGAGACGTACGTGCTCAGCGGCCTCTGGCGGCACGTGCCGTACCGTGCGACCGGGCCGGAGCGGGACCGTGGCTTCGTCTGCCAGCTGATCACCCGTCACGCCCCGGACGGCACCACCCTGGCCACCGCCGTGATCGCGGACGAGACCCCCGGTGGCGGCGCCCCGTCGGCGATCCGCCGGGGCGGCGAGGGCAACCTCACGCTGCTCCCCGACGGTGCGCCGGTGCTGAGCTCCAAGCCCGGGAACACCTACCTCCTCACCCCGGAGCTGGACCGCCTGCAGGCCGCCTGGCAGATGGACGAGCGCCCCGGCTGGAGCGACGAGCCGCAGACCGACGACCCGTTCGCCGCCACCGTCGCCGTCACCCCCGGCGGCCGGCTGCTCTGCCTCACCTCCGAGCACCGCCTGGAGAACTGGGGCTACCCCCGGGGCAACCTGATCGCGGTCTCCGAGCCCGGCGCCGTCCTCGCCCCCGGCCGCAAGCCCGAACTGCGGGCCCTGGCCACCCTGAAGACCGAGACCAAGCGGCAGACCGAGAACGACGCCATCGCGCACGTCCGCTTCGGCGACGCCCCGGTGCTCGGCGACCACCGGCCCGCGCCCTCGCTCGCCGACACCCTGTACGCGCGGCACGGCAGCAGCCGGTTCCGCCGGGACGGCTCCTTCCTGCACCGTCCGGTCCCGCTCGCCGACGACCTCTACGTGGTCCCGGTGTTCGGCGGCACCTACCGCTCCGGCAGCCGCGGCCAGGCCTTCTCCTTCGCCCTGATGGACGACCGGGGCACCGTCCGGGGCGAGCTCGGCGGCCTCGACCTGCATGCGCACAGCCCCTACAACGGCGCCCACTACCGGGTGGCGGCCGACCCGCACCGGGGCACCGCCTTCCACCTCAACCGCTACGGCCTCTACGCCTGGACCGCCGACGGCACCCTGCGCGCCCTGATCGGGACCGACCGGGCTCCGTTCAAGGCCCTGGCCACCCTGGAGCTGCTCACCGCCACCCCCACCGGCGACCTGCTGCTCTTCCACCCCAAGCACCACCTGGTGCTGCGCGTCCCGGTCCCCGCCGACCTCGCCGAGCTCCCCGCCGCCGTCGCGGCGGTGCTGGCCGGCCTGGCGAAGGGGCGCAATGCCCTGAAGAAGCGTCACGCCCCGCTCGCCTGGCTCTGGTTGGACACGGCGGGAGCCGTGCACCACCTCTGACCCGTGCTCGTGCTCGCGCTCGTGGCGTCCGGGCCGGGCCGATGCCGGCCCGGACGGTCGGTCAGCCGGTCTTCTTGATCTGCTGGATGACCAGCACCCCGCACCAGGAGCCGTTCACCGTGCCGGTGACGGTCCATCCGGCGGGCAGCGGCGTGTTGCCGCAGACCTGGAGGTCCGTCTGGGTGGTGATCCGCAGCAGGCTGTTCACCCAGTAGGCGCCGCACGGGGAGTTGGTGCTGCTGATCGAGGTCACCACCCAGCCCGCCGGGACGGGGGAGTTCCCGCAGCCCTGGAGGGTGGTCTGGTCGGTGATCTTCACCAGGCTGTACGTGCCGTACGTGCCGCACGGGGTGTTGGCGGTCTGGATCGAGGCCACGATCCACCCGGCCGGGACGGGCGTCTGGCTGCAGACCTGGATCGCGGTCTGGGTGGTCAGCCGGGTGATGGTGTAGGTGCCGTAGGTGCCGCACGGCGTGTTCGCCGTCTGGGTCGCGATGATCACCCAGCCCACCGGGATGGCGGACTGCGCGCAGTCGGTGACGGTGGTCTGGTCGGTGATCTTCAGCATGGTGTAGCGCGGGTAGCTGCCGCACCCGGCGTTGTTCTGCATGGCGGTGATCACCCAGTTCTCGGCGATCGCCGAGTGGCCGCACGCCTGGTAGGTGGTCGTCGCGGTCTGCAGGGTGACGGTGTAGGTGCCGTAGGTCCCGCAGGGGGTGTTGGCGGTCTGCACCGCGATGATGACCCAGCCCGGGAGGATGGCGGACTGCGCGCAGTCGGTGACCGTGGTCTGGGTGGTGATCCTCAGCAGCGAGTAGAGCGGGTAGCTCGCGCAGCCGGAGGTGTTCTGCATGGCCGTGATCACCCACCCGTCCGGGATCGGTGAGTTGGAGCAGGCCTGGACGGTGGTCTCGGTGGTCAGCTGCATGATGGTGCGCTGCCCGTAGCCGCTGCACCCCGCCGTGGTCTGACTGACGATCACCCACCCGGCGGGCACCGGTGCCCAGCCACAGATGGTCTGGGTCGGTCCGCTCTGGACGGTGGCCGCTGCCGTCGCGGCCGGGACGCCGGCCGAGGCCGTCCCGACGAGTATCAGCGCGACGACCGTCAGCAGCCGGGCCAGCAGGAGCCGGAACGCTCGCATGTGCACATCCCTGGTGATCGATTCCGATGGGGCTGCCGGCGAGCCTGGCACGGCCCCGGGCCCACCCGACACCCCCCGGACGGCGGTGGCAGGAAGCGACCCTGACGGCCCGTCAGTCGAGCGGCCGCGCGTTCTCCCCGGTCCTCGCGCGGGACGGCGCGTCCGGATCGGCCCGGTACGCTTCCCGGGTGGCAGACGGCCCGGAACGACGTGACCCGATCACAGCTCGACACCCCTACCGCGCCCTGGTGCTGGACTTCGCCGGCGTGCTCACCAGCCCGCTCGGCGGCTCCGTCCGCGCCTGGTGCCGGGCCCAGGGCCTGCCCGAAGGAGCCTGGCGGCAGGCCCTGGTGGAGCACCCCGAGGGCCGTGCGCTCTACCTGGACCTGGAGGCGGGCCGGATCGGCCAGCGGGAGTGGAACGCGGGGACGGCCGCGCTGCTCGGCGTCGACCCGGAGGACCTGATGGGCCGGGCCCACGCCGCAGTCCGCCTCGCCCCCGCCGTCGCGGCCACCGCCCGGGCCGCCCGGGCGGCCGGGTACACGGTCGCGATGCTGTCGAACTCCTACGGCCTGGAGGGCGACCCGTACGACCCCTACACCGCGCTCGGCGTCTGGGAGCTGCTCGACCTCGCCGTGGTGTCCGGCCGGGAGGGGCTGGCCAAGCCGGACCCCGCCCTCTACCGGCTGCTGCTGGACCGCCTCGGCCTCCCGGCCGCAGCCTGCCTCTTCGTCGACGACCAGGCGGCCAACCTGCCGCCCGCCGAAGCCCTCGGCATGGCCACCCTGCTCGCCGACCCCGACGACCGCACCACCGCTGCCCGGCTGACGGCCCTCCTGGGCCTGCCGCCCCGTCCCTGACGGCCCGTCCGCCCCGGGCGGGGCGCCCGGCGGGACCGCGCACGGACGCCCGCCCGCCTCAGCTCCGCCCCTGACGCCCCGTCCGCCGCGCACCCCGCCGACCGGGCCACCCGGACCGATCCCGGATGCCGCCCGGTACGAGTCGGGGCAAGCTGCTGGGGAGGGGACGACCGGCCGAACCGGAAGGCGCGCACGCGGTGGACGTACCAGGCTTCCCAGCGGACGGCACCGCCACCGTGCTGCTCGACGGGCGACGCACCGTCAGCTGGTGGTCCCGCGCAGCCGCCGACCTGTTCGGCCGTACCGCCGACGAGGTGCTCGGCCGCCCGGTCGCCGAGGCGCTCGGTGCCCCACTCCCGCCGGGCACCGCGCGGGTCGAAGGCGCCGAGCTGCACCGCGCCGACGGCACCCGGTTCACCGCCGACCTGACGCTGCTGCCCACCGCCGGAGCCCAGGACACCGCCGCCGGAGCCGAGGACCCGGCCGTCGGAGCCCAGAACACCACCGTCGGAGCCGAGGACACCGCCGACCGACGCTCCGCCACGGGCTCCGCGCTGCTGGTGGTCGAGCCGCACCCGACCGGCCCCGGCCGCGCGGACGACGTGCTGCTGGCCCGTGCGCTGCTCCAGCAGGACCGCCTCGCCGTCGCCCATCTGGGCCCCGACCTGGAGCTGCTCCGGACCAACCCGGCGTTCGAGGTCCTGCGGCTCTCCGGACTGGCCGCCCCCGGGGAGGGGCCGCAGTGGCTGGAGCGGCTGCGCACGCCTGACGACGCGTCGAGCGCCCGGGAGGCGGTGGCGCTGGTCGCGGCCCGGGGCGACGGCGTGATCGGCGCCGAGTACCGGCTCACCGAGCCGCTCGCCCCCGCCCCCGCCTCCGGACCGCGGCCGCGCACCGCCACGCACCGCGTCTTCTCCCTCACCGGCTTCCGGGCGACCGACCCGGCCGGGGCCCCGGCCGGGGTGGTGCTGGTCCTGGTCGAACTCCCCGGACGGGACGGCGGGCGGCTGCAACTCGCCGAGGCGTACCGCCGGGCCGCCGAGATCGGCGCCTCGCTGGACGTGGTCGGCGGCGCCCGCGAACTGGTGGACATCCTGGTGCCCGCCCTCGGCGACCTGGCCGCCGTCGACTTCCCGGACGCCGTCCTGCAGGGCCGGGACCCCCAGTTGGGCTACCCGGGCCCCGAGGCGTCGGCCCCGCGCCGGGTGGCCGCCAAGGCCGCCGTCGGACGCTGGCCGACCGCCCTGGTCCAGGTCGGCGAGCTGACCCCGACTCCGGCGGCCACGCCCGAGACCGCTGCCATCGCGGTCGGCGGCGCCATCCTCTTCGACCCCGCCACCGCCCTGCTGGCGATGGGCGACCAGCCCGAGCTGGCGATCCGTCACATTCCGGCCGGCCTGCGCTCGGCGATCGGCTGCCCGCTCTACCACCGGGGCCGGCTGTTCGGCTACGTGCAGGTCTGGCGGACCGGCGACGCCGAGCCGCACGACCAGGAGGACCTGCGGGTGGTGCAGGACCTCTGCGACCGCACCGCGCTCGCCCTGGACAACTCCTTCCGCTACACCCGCGAGCACCGGACGGCCGTCGTCCTGCAACGCAGCCTGCTGCCGCCCGCCGCCACCGCCAGCACCGCCTGCGAGACGGCCGGCAGCTACCGCCCCGCCAGCGGCGCGGTCAGTGTCGGCGGCGACTGGTACGACGCCTTCCCGCTCTCCTCGCTCCGGGTCGCCCTGGTGGTCGGCGACGTGGTCGGCCACGGCCTCCAGGCCACCGCGACCATGGCCCGGCTGCGCACGGCCGTCCAGACACTGGCCGAACTCGACCTCCCGCCGGACGAGTTGCTGATCCGGCTGAACGACCTGGTCCAGCGGATGGCCGCCGAGGCGGACGAGCCCGACACCGTCGGCGCGTCCTGCCTGTTCGCCGTCTACGACCCTGTCACCGGCACCTGCGAGCTGGCCAGCGCCGGCCACCCGCCGCCCCTGCTGCTCACCCCCGACGGTCGGGCCGAGGTCCTCGCGGTGCCGCCCGGCCCGCTGCTCGGCGCGGCCGACCAACCCTTCGAGCCGACCCGCACCGTGCTCCCGGCCGGCAGCCTGCTGGCCCTCTACACCGACGGCCTGACCGCCCACGACCCGGACACCGCCCTGCCCCGGCTGCTCACCGAGCTCACCCGCCGGCACGACCCGGACCGCCCGCTCGCGGACATCGGCGCCCACCTGATCGCCACCGTCCCCGCCGAGCACCCCGACGACGACATCGCGCTGCTGCTGGCCCGCACCCGCACGGTGCCGCCGGACTCCACTGCCGGCTGGCGGTACACCGACCTCTCCGAGGTCTCCCGGGCCCGGGCCGACACCGCCGCCCGGCTCGCCGCCTGGGGCCTGGACCACCTCGCCTTCGCCGTCGAACTGATCGTCAGCGAGCTGGTCACCAACGCCATCCGGCACGCCGGCGGCCCGGCCGAGCTGCGGCTGATCCGCGACCGCATCCTGGTCTGCGAGGTCTCCGACCCGTCCAACACCCAACCCCGGCTGCGCCGCGCCCTGGAGACCGACGAGGGCGGCCGGGGCCTGTTCCTGATCGCCCAGCTGTCCGACCGCTGGGGCTGCCGCTACGCCGCCCGGGGCAAGACCATCTGGGCGGAGTTCGCCGTGGAGCCCGAGCTCTGACGGTGCCTCGGGCCGCTGCGGATGCTCAGCGGCCGGGGTCGTAGCGCTCCAGCCGGACGGCGACGGCGCGGTCGCCCGGCCGGACCGGGTGCTCCGTGGTGGACAGCCAGTCGCCGGGCCTGAGCCACTCCGCGCCGCTCGGCGTCCAGCCGAGGTTCAGCACCGCGCTCGCGGCGTAGCGCTCCGGCCCGTCGGCCGGTGCGGCGAAGTCGAGGGCGATCCGCCCCGGCAGCACGCCGCCCGGAGGGATCGGGACGGACCGGGCCGCGAGCGTCCGCGCCGGGGCGTCCATCAGGCTCACGTCCTGGACCCGGACGTGCAGCACCCCGCCGCCCGTCAGTCCGGCGGTCCCGCCGCCCAGTTCCACGGTCACCACGATCTCCGTCACGCCCCCGACAGTAGCCGCGCACGGCCCCCGCAGGGCGTCGCCGGGCCGACGTTCGCGGTGTGCGGATCGGGGCGGAGGGTCGGGAGGGACGTCACGTGCCGCGGGCATCGGCGTGCAGGCCGACGGCGGGCCATCGCCGGACTGACGGCGCGTCACCCCGGCTTCGCGGCGCGTTCCGTCACGGGCGGATCCGGGCGGTGCGACCGTCGGGGCGGGACGTCAGCCGTCCTGCGTGGTCCAGGTGCCGAGGGCGCGCTCGCGGACGTCGGCGTGCGGGTGGAGCCGCAGGGCGTGGAGGGCCGCGCGCCACTCGGTGGACCACGCCTGCCCCGGACCCACATCGCACCGACGTACAAGCCGCTGTTGGACCAGAACCCGAGAACCGACAGCAGATGTTCAGCACTTCGGGCTCTGGCTCAACCTCTGTGGTGGGGTACCGCCCCGGTGGGCCTCGCCGCCCCGTCGGTCGATTGAGGGCTCTGGCACCCTTCTCTCATGGATTCGATCGATGCGGCAGAGGATGTCATCGAGGCGGAGTGGGCGGAGCTCCTGGTCTCGGATCACGTGGACGGCGGTTTGGTGCGCGCGGCCTACTCGGAGCCCAGGCTGCGGCAGCTCTTCCCGTGGGTCGGCATGTGGGAGCTGCACTTCAGCCGGTGCACCGAGCACCCCTGCACGTGGGACGTGCCCTACATCGCCCCACGGCCGGGCGGGGGCTACGTCGTGGAAGGCCCGTCCAGAGCGGAGTTCGTCGGTGAGGCTGACACCGCGGAGACAGCTGTGGCAATGGTGGCGGACCGTCTGCCGCCGGGCTGTGGCCGGGCCATTGTCGGCAACCGTCACGACGTCGGCGCGTCGGCAGAGGACGGCTGACGATCGGATCCCCGTCCCCCGAGCGGCACCATCACGGAAGTTGAGCCAGAGACGCACTTCGGGAGTCGGTTGACCATCCGTCAGAATCGAACTGCATGGCTGTCAGCGGCCCTCCATGGCGAGTTCAGACAAGCCACTCGTTCCCTGAGTCCCAGTGCTGGACCCAACCCTCGAAGCTCGTGGCGTCGGCGACCGGTGCTGGGACGGCTCCGACGTCGGAGCCATCCAGACCTCACCGCGAGGGGGCCCGTCGTTAGCAGCGGCCAGAACATCGGCCCGTCCTCAGCGCTGAGGACCACCGATCCGTAGGCGAGGACAGCGTCGATACGCGGATCGTCGGCGCTGACCGTCTCGTCGTCCTCCCACGCCCAGGCCCGCTCCAGCGGGAACGGCTCTCCAGGGCGCCGCAGCCCCGGATCCGGCCAGGGTGGCGTCGTCGGGACGGGGATCAGGTGCACTACATGTGCCGTCGGGCCCTCGGGTTCTGGCTCACTTTCGGTGAAGTGATGATGGAGAGTCAGATCCTGGGCGCCAGACGATGGCGGTTCGGATGAGCGTGAAGCTTCGGTGAGGTGAGCTGCAGGGCCGGGTTGTCGAATCCGGCGCTCATGTGGTTGAGCCAGCGTTCGTACCAGCTGAGGAAGTCATGGGCGGAGGAGACGTTGGGGCCCCAGTAGCCGTCGCCGTTACCAATGAGGACGCGGCCGGTGAGGGGGCCGGTCACCGCGATGACGCATATGTCAGTGCAGCCCATCTCGATGATGTGGAGGAAGAGGTCGCGTCCGTGTGCCCTGGGGTCTCTGCCGTCGAAGCCGCGGGGTTTCCCTGGTTCTCCGCGGGGATTCATGACCCGCAGGGAACACTGCTCCAGCGGCACGAGGCCGTAGAAGGGTGCCGCGCCCGAGCCGCCGACGTGCGTGAGGAACTGTCGATAGGCGTCGGGCAGGGCAATGTCCTGCTCGGCCTCGAACGCAGCGACACGTGCTTCGGTCAGCTTCGGATCGAGGCAGAACCTGTGCTTCTCTTCCCCGAAGGAGTGGCTGCGGAGTGGTTGGAACGGGATCGCGGCCAGCTTGCGACGCAGGCGGGGGATGCGGGGATCCATCGTGCTCTTCTCTCGTCCCCGTCACCCTAAGGGTGGCTGTGGTCAGCTGGCCAGGAAAACCCTCTTCCGTGGCCGAGCGAAGCCGGCCCGTCCGAACATCCGGCGCTTGAGCATCTTGATCGGGTTGACATGCCCTTCGACGACGCCGGAGTTCCATCGGAGGGTGAGTCCTGCGATGACGGCGTCCCGGTCGGGGTCGATGCCGGCAGCGAGGGTGTGAAGGCTGGGCAGGTCGTCCTGGCGGACCGCGTCGAGCCGATCGGGGAGCCGCTGGCCCTGGCGCTCGGTGAGCATGACAGCGAAGGAGCGGACGCGCCGGGTGAGGGCGTCGAGTTCGGGGCAGTGGGCCAGGACGGTCTTGAGCTGGAGTTGTCCGGCCTCAGGCGGTGCCGAGGGCTGCCGGAGAATCCAGTCGGCGGCGGTGCGGGGTGGCGGCGGTGCGGTCACCGGCTGCGGCGAGGTGCGCTTGAGCCGGTGGTAGGCCCGGACTCTCCCGCAGGTACGGCACCAGCCGCTCGGCCACCGCCGTCCGGCCGGCCCGGAGCGGGGTGCGGACCAGCTCGTGGCGGATCGTGGTCGGTGCGGTCCGGACGGACTGCTCCAGCACCTCGTCCGGCACCGGGAGCGCCCGCACCGCCCGGTGGGCGTAGCGCCGCACCACGGCGTCCGGATCGGCCAACCTGGCGCTGAGGTACGAGAGTTCACCGCCGGTCAGGGCGGCGAGGGAGGCGAGCCGCTGCTCGTAGGGGCCGCGCGTGGACAACTCGGCCAGCAGGTCGGTGAGTCGTCCCTGGAGTGTCAGGCGGTGGGCGGCCCGGGCGAACTCGCGCAGGCGCTGGGCATGGGGCAGGCACTCGACGTCGGCGAGCAGCCGGTCGGCGGTGAGCTGAGGCATCGCGGGCGATCCTGCCGGCGCGACCGCCCCGCCGCACCGGGTTTTCCGTCAGGGCGGGGCAGGGCGGGGCGGAGCGCCGGAGCCCGTCGCCGGGCCGGGTCGCGGTGGGGGCGGGACCCGGCCCGGCGACGGGCGGACGGCGGCGGATCAGCCGCAGTGACCCCAGGGGCTCTCGTACGAGCTCTGGTCGTTGTCGCTGAACCAGCCGTTCCACTTGACGCACTTGCCGGCGGCGTGGGCGTAGACCGGGCCGGCGTAGGACCCGTAGTAGCCGGTGTCGTTCTTCTGCGGGCTGCCCGCCACGGTGAGGCCGGCCGACATGTGCACCGGGGCACCGGCGACATCGCGCACGGTGACCACGCAGTTGTAGCCGTTGGAGCTGTTGTAGGTCAGGTAGACCCACACGTCACGGTTGATCAGCTTCTCGGAGTCGACGACCTTGTAGCCGGGGCCGCAGACCTGGGCCGGCGAGGCGGCGAGCGCCGAGGCCTGGGGCGCGGTCAGCACGGTGGCGGCTCCGGCCATCGCGAGGGCGCCGAGGGCGGAGACGAGCTTGTTGCGCACGGGACTGCCTCTCTTGCGCCGGACACCCAGCGGTTCGGCGCGGTGGGGGGTTCGTCGGTGACCGATCGAAACGCGACCATGCTGGCGCAGCCGTGTATCACCGCGGTATCGCCGGGGGAGCGGGGCAGTCGGGGCGGCGGTCGGTCCCGCAGCCAGGCCCGCAGCCAGGGCCCGTAGTCGGGCTCGCAGGCAGACCCGCGAACCGGCCGGTACCGGGGGCGCGGGCCATTGATTACGTAACCCTACGGGGCGTCACCTCGCTTGTTCGCCCGGGCACCGCGCCCAACAGTGGGGCACCGGCGGCCCCGACCGCCGCCCACGGCGCGACCCGCACCGTGGGCTCCCGTACGAGCAAGCGGAGCCAGAGCATGCGCAGACTCCTCGTCGCGGCAGCGGCGATACCGATCGCCCTCGGCCTCGGCGCCCCGGCCCTCGCGGTCTCCCCGCCGGCCGCCGAGCCGGAGGGCACCGTGGTGGCGGCCCGGCAGCACTACGGCGACCAGTACATCGTGGTGCTGAGGCAGACCGCCTCCGCCGCCGGGGCGTCCACCCTGGCCGGGCGGTACGGAGGTGAGGTCCGCTCGACCTGGAGCCGGGCCCTGTCCGGCTTCTCGGCCCGGGGCCTGACGGCCCGACAGGCCCGGCGGCTGGCGGCCGATCCGGCGGTGGCGGCGGTCTACGAGGACGGCACGGCCCGGGTGGCCGGTACCCAGGCGAACCCGACCTGGGGGCTGGACCGGATCGACCAGAAGGCGCTGCCCCGGGACTCGTCCTACACCTACCCGAACACCGGGGAGGGCGTCACCGCCTACGTCATGGACACCGGGATCAAGCCGGACAACCCGGAGTACGAGGGCCGCGCCTCGGTCGGCAAGGACTTCGTCGGCAGCGGTGGCGCGGACTGCTTCGGGCACGGCAGCCACGTGGCCGGCACCATCGGCAGCCGGACCTACGGGGTGGCCAAGAAGGTGAAGCTGGTCGCCCTCAAGGTGCTCGGCGGCGACTGCTCCAACACCGGCCCGGACTCCGCCGCCGTGGACGCGATCGAGTGGGTGACGGCGAACGCGGCCAAGCCCGCCGTGGTCAACATGAGCATGACGATGGATCAGGTCGGCGTCGGCGACGACGCGATCAAGCGCTCGGTGGCCGCCGGGATCACCTACGCGGTGGCCTCCGGCAACAGCAGCACCGACGCCTGCGGCACCAGCCCGGCCCGGGTGCCGGAGGTGATCACGGTGAACGCCACCGACGAGTCGGACAACCGGGCCTCGTTCTCCAACTACGGCTCCTGCACCGACATCTTCGCCCCGGGCAACAACATCACCTCGCTCGGGCTGAACAACGGCAGCACCGCCGGGATGAGCGGGACCTCGATGGCCACCCCGCACGTGACCGGCGCCGCCGCGCTCTACCTGGCGGCCAACCCCACCGCCACCCCGAAGGCCGTCCGGGACGCGCTGGTGGCCGGGGCCACCGACGGCGCGGTCAAGAACGCCGGGTCCGGCTCGCCGAACAAGCTGCTGAACGTCTCCTTCATCGGCGGTGACACCCCGCCCCCGGCCTGCGCCGCGCGCTCGAACACCACACCGGTGGCGATCCCGGACGCCGGTGCGGCGGTCAGCAGTTCGGTCACCCAGCAGGGGTGTGAGGGCCGGGCACCGGCCGCGCTCGCCGTGAAGGTGGACATCGGCCACCCCTACACCGCCGACCTGGTGGTGGACCTGGTCGGTCCGAGCGGCGCGGTCTTCCCGCTCCAGAAGGCGGGCGGCATCGGCTCGTCGGGCGGCATCCACACCACCTACACGGTGAACGCCGCCACCGAGCAGGCCAACGGCACCTGGTCGCTGCGGGTCCAGGACGTGTACCGCTTCGACACCGGCACCGTCGAGGGCTTCACGCTCACCTTCTGACGCACCGGCAGCAGGACGGGAGGGCCACCCGCCGGTGGCCCTCCCGTCCTGTTCCGCTCCCCGACGGCTACTTGACGGTCAGGGTGTACGTCGCCGTCGAGGTCCGGCCGGCCGCGTCCTTCGCGGTCACCGTGACCGGGAAGGTCCCGGTTCGGAACGGGGCGACCACCTGCATCCGCGAGGTGCCCGAGCCGTTCACCGAGGCGGGGCTGAACGAGGGCGGGATCGGCAGGCCGGGGCCGGTGGCCGAGAGCTTCACGGTGCCGCTGCCCCCGGTGACGGTCACCGTCGGGTTGACGAAGAAGCCCGGCGAGGCGGTGCCGCCGGTCGGGTTCACCGAGACCTTGAGGTCACCGGGCTGGGGCTGGCCGGCGCCGACCGTCAGGGTGAGCTTCGCGGTCGCCGTGCCGCTCGGGCCGGTGCCCGTGACGGTCACCTGGTACTCGCCCTGCGGGGTGGTGGCCGCCGTCTCCACGGTCAGCTTCGCGTTGCTCCCGGTGCTGATCGAGGCGGGCTGGAAGGTGGCCTTCGCCCCCTGGGGCAGGCCGGAGGCGGTCAGGTCGACCGTCTCGCTGCCGTTCTGACCGGCCGTGCTCGTCACCGTGGTGGACACGGAGCTGCCCGGCTCCGCCTTGACGGCGGCGGGGGAGAGCCCGAGCGAGAAGGTCTGCGGCGGCTGGGTGCCGCCGATCTGCTCCTTCACCCAGTCGCCCATGTCGTTGTTGAGCCGACCGTAGACGCTGTACCACTTGAAGTCGCTGCGGCTCCAGGAGGCGACGCCGACCACCTTGCCGTCCACGATCAGCGGGCCGCCGCTGTCGCCGGGCAGGATGGTCACCCGGCCGTCGGAGTAGCCGCTGCAGATCATCGTGGCATCCTGGAAGCCGGCGCCGACGCCGTTGCAGTTCGCCCCGGCCACGATCGGCAGGCTGAACTTGGCGAGGGTGACGTCCTTGGAGTCGTCGTTGAAGTCCTTCTTGCCGTAGCCGAGCCCGAGCCCGGTCCTCCCGGGCTTGTGCAGCTCGGTGTCGGCGGAGGTGGCCACCGTGGCGTACCGGCCGCCCGGCACCGGGATGTCCTGGTCGGTGGTGACCACGGCGACGTCGTACCCCTGGTCGAAGTTCACGTACTTGGGGTGGGTGTCGTAGCTGACCACGCCGATCCGGGTGCCACCCCCGGCGTTCAGGTCGTCCAGGCCGTAGAGGAAGGACTTCCGGCCCTCGGCCGCCTTGCAGTGCGCGGCGATCAGGATCTTGCGCGGCGCCACCACCGAGCCGGTGCAGGTCTGCCCCTGCGGACGCGAACCCCCTTCCCGCAGACCGGCGATGATGAACGGGTGGTCCTTGACCGAGGCGGGGGTGCCGCCCACCGACTGCGGTGAGGCGTCGGAGTGCGGCAGCGGGGTGTCGCCGAGCGGGGCGACGGCCCGCTGCGGGGCGGCGGGGGCCGCACCGGCGGTGGTGATCGGGAGGGCGAGCAGCGGCAGGGCGAGCAGGGTGGTGAGGGCCACGCCCAGCGTGCGGCGGTCGGGTTTCACGGCAACTCCTCGTCGGGGGTGATCTGTTGCCGGTAACCCTGGGGCGCCGTCCGGACCGGAACAATCGGTGGAGCACCCCGTACGGCTACGGTACTAATGCCGGGCGTCCGCCGGGCCGACGGGGCGTCAGGCCCGGTCCGCCGAGGGCTCGGGGACGGCGGTCACCTCCGCCCGGGAGCCGACCCTCAGCTTGCGCAGCACGTTCACCACGTGCTGCTCGACCGTCCGCACCGAGAGGAAGAGCACCTCCGCGATCTCGCGGTTGGTGTGGCCGTCGGCCAGCAGCCGGGCCACGTCGTGCTCGCGCGGCGAGAGCCGGTCCCCGTAGCCGCGCCGCCCCCGGCGGGACGGGGTCGGCGCACCGGTGGCCCGGTAGGCGTGGCGGCAGCGGGCCGCGTCCCGGGGAGCGCCCAACGCCAGGAAGACGTCGGCCAGTTCGCCGATCGCGGCGGCGGCCCCGGGGTCACCGAGGGCGAGCCCGCAGCGGGCCGAGCGCTCGGCGGCCAGGGTGGCGGGGTAGGGGGCGGGCAGCCGCCCGTACAGCTCCCGGGCCCGGTCGAAGCAGCGGACGGCGGTGGTCTGGTCGCCCTCGTGCGCGGCGACCACGCCCCGGCCGTGGGCCAGCGCGGCGCGGGCCAGCGGGGCGGACAACTCGGCGGTGTGCGCGTCGAGTTCGGCCAGCAGCCGGAGTGCCTCGCCGGTCCGGCCGACTCGGCAGAGCGCCTCGACCGCCACCGGGGCCAGCTCACCCGCCCAGGCCCAGACCCCCTTGGCGCGCAGCAGGCGCAGGCCGCGGGCCGCCTCCTCGGCGGCGGGCCCGTCGGCGTCCTGCGCCAGCAGCAGGCCCACCAGGCCCGCGTGGGCCGCGAGGGCCACCGGGGTGACGGCGTTGTCCGGCCGGTGCACCCCGGTCGCCGTCAGGTGGAGCACCGCCCGGTCCCAGGCCCCGCGCGCCGCCGCCAACAGCCCGAGCACCAGCTCCAGTTCACTGGCGACCGGGAGCAGGTCCCGGTACTCCGCGAGCAGCCGGGACGCCCGCTGCTCCAGGCCCGCCCACCTCCCGGTCAGCCAGTCGAGGTGCGAGGCTGTCGCCCGGGCGGTGCTCACCACGTAGGGGGCGCGGGAGTCGGCGGCCAGCCGCAGGCCGCGCCGGAGCAGGCTGTCGGCCCGGCGGTGGTGACCGGTCCAGGCGCCCGAGTCGGCGGCGTTGCAGTAGAGCCGGGCCAGTTGGCGCAGCTCCTCGGGGGTGGCGGCCTCGGCCGGGAGCCCGTCCGCCGCCGCCCAGGCCTCCGGGTCTCCGGTGTGCAGCCGGGAGGGCAGGTTGTTCGCCGCCAGGGTGAGGCGCAGCCGGTGGTCGTCGGTGGTCCCGATCAGTGCGTCCACCCGGTGCAGCCAGGGGAGGTGGACGTCCAGCGGGCACGCCCCGAGGTAGGGCTGGGCGAGCACCGCCATGCCGAGCCCGGCCAGGTCCGGCCGGTGGGTCAGCCCGGCGACCGCCAGCTCGATCTCCACCCGGGCCGCCTCCAGGCCGTCGGCCTGACGGATCAGCAGCAGGCCCAGACTGAGCCGGAGTTCGGCGGCCCTGGGCGCGGACAGCGGGGCCCCGGAGACCAGCGCCGCCAGCAGGGCGAGGACCTCCCGCTGGGAGACCCCGGTGTAGGCGACGGCGCCGAGCTTGGCCGCCAGGCGGTCGAGGTCCTCGGCGGGCAGCCGGTCCAGATCGAGGGCGGCACCGGGGCCCGCGTCCAGGTCGAGGATCGGGCCCGACTCCTCGGTCGGCCGTGCCTCGTTGATCGGCCGGGCCTCGTCGGTCGGCCACGGTTCCACGCCCGGCCACGGCGCCTCGGCCCGCCATGACTCCTGACCCGGGATCAGACCGGCGCCCGGGGCGGTGGCCCCGGCGGAGCCGCTGCCCCACGGGCCCGATCGGCCCACCTGCGCCCCTGGCGCGGGGTCCGTGCGCGGCCGTCGCCCGGCCGGGGAGGGGGTGGAATCCGGGGAGTGGAGCAGGCGTTGGAGCAGGTCGATCGCGGCAGCCGGGTCGCCGGCCCCGATCGCGTGGTCGGCCGCGGCCTCCCCGTAGCGGAGGAATCCGGCCGGGTCGCCGGCCCGGCGGCTCTGCTCGGCCAGCCGGCTCCAGGGTTCGGGCCGCTCGCCGAGCAGGGCGGCCACCGCCCGGCGGTGCAGCTCCTGCCGACGGGGTCCGGGCACCGTCGCGTAGACCGCGAGCCGGGCCAGCTCGTGGCGGCAGGCGTAGCGGCAGTCCGCCACCTCGACCAGCGCGGCCCGTTCGAGCGCCAGGCTCAGGGCCTGTCGGCCCTGAGCGGGTGCCAACCCGGCGACGGCGGACAGCAGGTGGGCCGGCGCGGGCTCGGCCAGCACGGCGGCGGCCTCGGTGATCCGCCGGGCGGCGGGCGGCAGCGCCGCGAGGCGTTCGGCGGTGGCCTCCAGCAGCACGGGCGGCACCTCGGGGGAGCCGAGGAGCCGTCGGACGGCCACGTCGGCCCTGGGTCCGGTGTGCCCCGGCCCGATGCCGTCCGGTCCGGACCCGTGCGGGCCGCTGTCGTAGGAGCCGCTGCCGAAAGGGCTGGTGTCGCGCGGCCCGGTGTGGTGGGGGCCGGTGTCGTGGGGGCCGGTGCGGCCCGCTCCGTCGGGCGGCGCCGCGGCCGTCGTCACCGCCGCCACCACGGCCAGCGGCAGCCCCGCCGTCCGGGCGTGCAGGCGTGCGGCGAGGACCGGCGGTACGTCAGGCCGCCCGAGCAGCGCGGCAGTCAGCCGTCCGACCTCGCCGACGTCCAGCGGGCCGAGCCGGACCTGCAGGCTGGTGCAGCCCGGTGCCGGCCGGTACGCCCGGCCCAGGGGGAGCCCGCCGGGGGAGTCCTCGGGGCGGTGGGTGAGCACCAGCACGGTGCGCGGCGGCAGGTCGTCCAGCAGGAAGCGCAGCAGTCGCCGCGAGCCGTCGTCCGCCCACTGGAGGTCCTCCACCACCAGGACCAACGGGCCGAGCAGGCCGAGCAGTTCGCGCACCGCGCGGTAGAGGCGGTGCAGCTCGCCGCGCCGGTCGCCGAGCGGTGCGGGCGGCTCCGGCAGGTGCGGGGCGAACTCGGGGAGGTAGCGGCCGAGCACCCCGAGCAACGGGCTGTGCCCGGCGGCGGTGGGCAGCCGCGCGGCGGCGCCGAGCAGCGCCTCGATCACCACGCCGTACGGGAACTGCTCCCGTGAGGCCCGGCAGCGCCCGCTGAGCAGCCGGTGCCCGGCCAGCTCGGGGCGGGCCAGCAGCTCCCCGACCAGCCGGGTCCGGCCGACCCCTGCCTCGCCCTCCACGGTCAGCACGGCCGGTGGCGACAGCGCCGCGTCCAGCAGCGCGGCCAGCTCCGCCGCCCGGCCGACCAACGGGGGCACGCCGGTGCCCGCCACGATCCTGGAACCCATGGACACCCCGATCCGCGCGTCGGTCGCGCGTCGGTCGCGCGCCGACCGCGTCCGGTCCACCCGGGCCGGGTGAAACGGGGTCAAGTGTCCTGAGCCACCGGTGAGTCGGCAAGGGAGCGCGCACGCGCGGACGGGCCGGGCCTCCACGGAGGCCCGGCCCGCCGGTACGCCGCTCGCCATCACGGCGGCGGCAGGGCGATCGAGTCGACCGGCGTCAGGTCCTCGTCCGTCTCTCCGGGCGGATGCGGACCGCACCGTACCGGCAGCCCCGGTAGCCGCCCGCGCCCTGGGCGCTGCTGGTGCCGACGGGGCGGCGAAGGCCGGTGCGATCGCCGAGCCGGGAGTCCGCAGGCGGATCGATCGCCGCCGTCGGTCGGTGCGCCGTCGGCCGGTGAGGGCCCGTCAGGCCGGGTCGGCCACCCGGCCCAGGGCCTCGACCTGCTGCTCGGGCACGTACGCGGGCGGGATCTCCCGGCCCCGCCCGAGGTGGTTGAAGAGCAGGTTGAGCACGACCGCCAGCAGGCAGCCGACCGAGATGCCGGAGTGCAGCACCGTCGCGAGCTGCTCGGGGAAGGCGTGGTAGAAGGACGGGAAGGCGATCGGGAAGATGCCGAAGGCCAGGCTGACCGCGACGATGACGGCGTTCGAGCCCAGGCTGAGGTCCGCCTTGCCCAGGGTGCGGATGCCGGCCACCGCGACGGAACCGAAGAGCACCACGCCCGCGCCGCCGAGCACCGGCTGCGGCACCAGCGAGACCAGGCCGCCGACCACCGGCACCAGGCCCATCACCACCAGGAAGACCCCGGCCAGCGCGACCACGAAGCGGCTGCGGATCCGGGTGAGTGCCACCAGGCCGATGTTCTGCGCGAAGGCCGAGCAGATGAAGCCGTTGAAGACGCCGCCGAAGGCGGTGGCCAGCCCGTCGGCCCGCAGGCCGCCCGCGATGGTCCGGTCGTCGGCGGGGCGGTCCACCACCTCGCCGAGGGCGATCATGTCGGCGGTGGATTCGGTCATCGAGACCACCATCACCACCAGCATCGAGACGACGGCGGCGAGTTGGAACTGCGGGGCGCCGAAGGCGAAGGGGTGCGGCAGCTCGAAGAGCGGCAGTTCGGCGAGCGCACCGGCGTCCACCTTGCCGAGCGGGATCGCCACCAGGGTGCCGACCAGCAGGCCGAGCAGGATCGCGATCCGCTGGAGGAAGCCGCGCAGGAAGCGGTTGAACAGCAGCACGGCGAGCAGGGTGAGGCCGGCCAGGCCCAGGTTGCCGAGTGAACCGTACTCCGGGGCGCGGGAGTTGCCGCCCTGGGACCAGTTCCCCGCGACCGGGAGCAGGGAGATGCCGATCAGGGTGATCACGGTGCCGCTGACCACCGGGGGGAAGAACCTGACGAGGCGGCAGAACAGCGGCGCCAGCAGGAAGCAGACCAGGCCGGCGATCAGCGTCGAGCCGAAGATCAGCGGCAGCGCCGCGTCCTTCTCGGCCTCGATGACGGCCAGGATCGGCGAGACGGTGGCGAACGAGACGCCGTTGACGAACGGCAGCCGGGAGCCGATGCCCCAGGGGCCCAGGGTCTGCAGCAGGGTGGCGATGCCGGCGATGAACAGGCTGGCGGCGAGCAGGGTGGTCAGCTGGGCCGGGCCGAGGCCGGCCGCCGCGCCGATGATCAGCGGCGGGGCGGCGACGCCCGCGTACATGCTGGCCACGTGCTGGAGCGCGACGGTCGCCATCCGGCCGGGCGGCAGCAGCTCGTCGACGGGGTGCGGTGTCGATCCGGGGGCCGTGACGGCGGTCCGAGGTCTCACGTGGGGTTCCTCCACATCCAAGGCGTCTTCGGGTCCGGGAACGCCGACCGCTGGGGGACGGGGCGGCGCTGGGACGACCCTGGCGGGCGACGGTCCCGTCGCGCGCCTGCCGGCTCCTGCGGCGAACAGGTCCGGCCCATGGGTGGGATGGCTCCGCGATGCGGAATGGGGTTTCCGCGATCCGGGCTGCAACAGAATGTAGAAAGTCGGCGGGGCCTGGTCAATAGCTCCGGCCGGATTGCCGACGGCGCCCCGGGGTGCTGTACGTTCCACCAAATCGGACGGGTGCTGACCAGCTGTCAGCAAGCGGGCCCGCAGGCGGGTTGACGGGCCGTCCGGCGGGCCGGTGGCAAGGGGAGGCGGCGGTCCGGCCTCGATTCGATCAAAGTCATTGACGTACGTGCGATTTCTGTCGTCATACTGCTGGTCATCTCCGCGCCCCTCCGCGATAACGATGCAAGGAACTACCGTGACCAGCACACCGAGACGACGCTGTCTCGGCGCCCTCGCCGCCCTCCTGCTGACGGCGGCGACCGCCTCCTGCTCAAGTCCCGCCGACGAGACCACCACCCTGACCTTCTGGGGATGGGCGCCCGGCTACGCCGAGGCCGCCGCCGCCTACTCCGCCGACCACCCGAAGGTCCGGGTGGAGTTCAAGAGCACCGACCCCGGCAGCAAGGGCGGCTACGACGCCATGCTGCAGGCGATAGCCGACGGCAAGGGCCCCTGCCTGGTCCAGGTCGGCTACGAGTCGCTGCCGGCCTTCGCCGCCGCGAAGGCCGTCACCCCCGTGGACACCGGGGCCGCCCGGGTGCTGTACCCCGAGTCCGCCTGGTCCCAGGTCACGGTGGAGGGCGACGCCTACGGGATGCCCGTCGACGTGGGCCCGATGGCGCTGTTCTACCGGCGCGACGTCTACCAGCGGTACGGCATGCGCCCGCAGTCCACCTGGGAGGAGTTCGCCCGGGACGCCGACCGGCTGCACCGGGTCGCCCCGCGCACCACCCTCACCGCCTTCACCCCCGACGACCCCTGGTGGTTCACCGCCCTCGCCGCCCAGGCCGGTGCGCAGTGGTTCGCCACCCAGGCCGGCAAGTGGCAGGTGGACGTGGCCGGCGCGGCCACCGTGACGACGGCCCAGTACTGGCAGGGCCTGGTCGACCGCGGGCTGGTGTCGGTCCGTCAGGGCTTCTCCGCCGACCTCTACAAGGGCCTGGGCGACGGCACCATCGGGGCCTTCCCGGCCCCCGTCTGGTTCGCCGCGCTGATGGAGGAGAACGCCCCCGGCGCCTCCGGCACCTGGGCCGTCGCCCCGCTCCCGGGCTGGGGCAAGGGCAACGACCCGGCCGTCTTCGACGGCGGCTCCGCCACCGCCGTGGCGGCCGGCTGCCCGAAGCCCGCCGCCGCGGCCGACTTCGCGGCCTGGCTCGGCACCGACCGCAAGGCGCTCGACATCCTGGTGGCGAAGGCCAAGATCTACCCGGCGGCCGTCGCCACCGACACCCTCCCCTCCCTCAACGCGCCGAGCGCGTACTTCGGCGGCCAGGTCATCGGCGACGTCTTCCGGCAGGTGGGCGCCTCCGGCAGCACCCGGTGGCGCTGGGGGCCCGGGGTGGCGGCCACCGCGACCAGCCTCACCGCCGAGCTGCCCAAGGCACTCAAGAACCGCACGCCGCTGAGCGGTCCGCTGCGCACGGCACAGGACGCGACGGTGGAGGCGATGCGCAAGCAGGGCGTCCCGCTGGCCGGCGGCTGAGGCCGGCCCGGCCGGGGCCATCCCAGGGCGGCACCGTCACCGCCCGGTGCCGCCGACCCGCTGCGGTTCCGCCGACCCGCTGCGGTTCCCCGGCCGGCCCGTGCTCCCTGTCCTGCACGTCGTCCTGGAAGTCGTGGTGCTCCAGGGCGGCGATCTCCGCGCTGCGGGCGAACATCGTCCGCTCGTGAGCGGCGAGCGCGGCCTCGACCCGGCCCGGGTGCGCGGCCAGCGCCCGGCCGAGGTCCGCGCCGTCCAGCATCGCCAGATTGGCGCCCTCGCCGTTCGGCGGCTGGAGGTGGGCGGCGTCGCCGAGCAGGGTCACCCCCGGCACCCGGGCCCAACGGTGGTCGCCCGGCAGCCCGAAGTGGGCCCGCAGGACCGGTGCGGTGTCGCCGTCGGTGAGCAGCGCGGTGAGGGCCGGGGCCCAGCCCCGGTACTCGGCGGCGATCCGGGCCCGGGCCGCCGCCGGATCGGTGAAGTCGACGGCCGCGAACCAGTCCTGACCCCTGGTCAGCAAAGCGTAGGCGTGCAGCGTGCCGCCCTCCTCGCGGTGGGCGAACAGCTCGGTGTCCCGCCCCTGCACGATCATCGAACCGCCGCCCACCGCTGCGGCGGCGGCCGGGTGGCGGGTGTCCGCCCCGTACAGGTAGGTCTCCACGGAGGAGACGCCGGAGTACTCGGGCACGGCGTCGGAGAGCAGCGGTCGCACCCGGGACCACGCGCCGTCGGCACCGACCAGCAGGCTGGTCGTGACGGCCGTACCATCGGCGAAGGCCACCTCGTGCCGGCCACCGCCCACCGGGCGGACCCCGGCGACCTTGCGGCCCCAGCGGACGGTGCCCGCCGGAAGCGACTCCAGCAGGATGCGGCGCAGCTCACCGCGCGGCACCTCCGGCCGCCCGCCGGTGCCGTCGTCCGGCCGGTCGAGCAGCACGGACCCGTCGCTCGCCAGTACGCGCAGCGCCTGGCGGCCCGGCAGCACGATCCGCTCGAACTCGGCCGTCAACCGCGCCGCCTCGACGGCGAGCAGGCCGTTGTAGTCGTGGATGTCGAGCAGCCCGCCCTGGGCCCGCTCGGTGGGCGAGGACTCCGCCTCGTAGACGGTGGACGGGATGCCGTGGACGTGCAGGACCCGGGCCAGGGTCAGGCCGCCGAGTCCGGCACCGATGATCGTGACGTGGGTGGGGGTGGGGGTGGGGGTCGGGGTGTGGGCGTGGTCGGGCACGGTGGCTCCTCCGGGCTGGGGCGGCCCGGTCGTTCCGGGCTGCCGTCCCTTCCGAAGGTGCCGGACCGCACCGGCAGTTCACCGGCATCCCGCTCACGCCCGCTGTCAGGTGACCGGCAGTTCGCTGCCGGGCGGAGCAGGACCCGCTCCGGCCCGGTGCGAGAGGCGTGCCTGGCGGTCAGACGTGCGGGGTGAGCGGCCCGCCCGCAGTACGGGTCGCGCCCAGCGGAGCCAGGGCGGTGGCGGCTGCCGCGATGGTCTCGGCCAGCAGGGCGGCGGTCCGACCCGCCTCGTAGAGGTGCTCGCGGGCGTCCCGCGCCAGCCGGACGGTGTCGAAGTCGTCCGCCTGGGGCGTGCCGATCCGGCCGGTGGCCTGCTCGCTGCTGAGGAACGTGCCGACCTGGTCCAGCAGTTCGGGTAGCCGGGCGGTCAACCCGGCCAGCGCGTGCACGGCCTCGGCGGCATCGGCGGGGTGGAGCAGACCGGGAGCACCGCCGGGCTGCGCGGCCAGCCCGGCCGCCCGGATCAAGTCGGCGGCCTCGGAGGCCAGTTCGGCGGTGGAGAGCTGGGACGGGACGGGTCGGTTCATCGGGGATCTCCTGTTCCGGTGTGCTGACGCTCCGTGGCTCGCCGCGCGGGTGCGGCGGCGTCCGGGCGCGCATGCCCCGGATCCCGGCGGCCATGCGGGGGCACGGGCCGGACCCCCGCCGGAGTAGCGCGAGCCGACCGTGCGAACCGGCACTGTGGGCCGGCGTACTGACGTGCGGTCAGGCCGGCTGTCCTCGGTCGTGCGGGTCGGTGTGCTGACGCCCTGTGGCTCGCCGCGCGGGTGCGGTGGTGTCCGGGTGCGCATGTCCCGGATCCCGGCGGCCATGCGGGGGCACGGGCCGGACATCCGCCCCGCCGGAGCGGCGCAAGCCCACCGCGTGAACCGGCTTTGTGCGCCGGTTTACTGACGCGCGGTCAGTCCTGCGGTCCTCGGCCGTGCGGGTCGGTGTGCTGACGTTCCGTGGCTCGCCGCGCAGGCGCGGTGGTGTCCGGGCGCCCATGCCCCGGATCCGGGCGGCCACGCGGGGGCGGGGGCCGGACTCCCGCCGGAGTAGCGCGAGCCGACCGCGTGAACCGGTACGGTGCGCCGGTGTACTGACGTGCGGTCAGTCCTGCTGCTCTCGGCCGTGCGGGCCGGCCGTACTGGCGGCATCGCTCCGTCCGTCGGCTGTGCGGCCCGGTGTGCTGATGCACCGTCAGACTGGCTCCGCCCCTTGGCTGGTGGCCGTCAGCCGACCGGCAGCGGATTCGCCTCCAGCCAGTTCCGGACGCCTGCAGCCTCCTGCTCGCGGCCGAGGCCGGACAGCAGATCCGCCTGGAGCCGGAGGGTGCGGCGCAGGCGCGGCAGGGCAGCGGGCAGCCTGGTGACGTACGGCCGGTACGCCTCCACCGCCTCGCCGGTCGCGTGCAGGGCGCCGGTCAGGTCGCCCCGGTTCGCCCGAGCCGTCGCCCAGGCCGTCAGTGCCGTGCCGAGCTCCGGCGCATGCGCGGCCGGAGCGGACCGCGCCAGCCGGCGGCGGAGCGCCACGGCCTCCGCCAGCACGGTCAGCTCCTGCTCCAGCAGGGCGGGTTCACCGGTCCGCCGGCCCTCACGGCCCAGCCCGAGGGCGAGGTTGAACAGGGCGCCGGCCAGCGCGCTCTGACGGGCGGTGGACTCCGGGGTCGACTCCAGGGTCGACTCCGGGGTCGACTCGGAGGTGGACTCGTCCAGCCGCCGGTAGATCTCCACCGCCGTCCGCTGCGCGGCCACCGCCTCCGGGTGCCGGCCCGACCTGGCCAGCTGGACGCCGTGGTTGACCAGGACGGCGGCCAACTCGGGCCGGTGGGCGGCGGGATCGACCCCGGCCGACCACCGGAGCAGTGCCACGGCCTCCTCGGCGGCGGCGAAGCCCTCCTCACCGCGTCCCGAAGCATGCAGCCAGGAGCTGGAGTTGGCGAGTGCGATGGCCAGGGAGTGCCCGTACGCGGCCGGGTCCGCCTCCGCCAGTCGGCGGCGGATCAGGATGGCCTGCTCCGTCGCGGTCAGCGCGGCGTCGATCCGCCCGGCCTCCGCCAGCCGGAGGCCGAGATCCCCGAGCGAGCGGGCCAGTTCGGGCCCGTGCGCGGCCGGGTCTGCGGCGGCCAGTCGACGCCGCAGCGCCACCGCCTCCTCCAATACGGCGAGGGCGTCCGCCCGCCGGCCCGCATCGCGCAGCCGGGCCCCGAGGTCCGCCAACGCCCCGGCCAGCAGCGGCAGTCGGGCCTCCGGGTCGGAATCGGCCAGTCGGCGGTGGATCGCCGTCGCCTCCTCCGCGCGGGCCAGCCCCTCCGCAGGCCGACCGGCCTCGGCGAGGCGGTGCGCCGAGTCGCCGAGGGAGTCGGCGAGCGCGGGCTCGTGCGCGGCCGGGTCGGCGGCGGCCGGGTGCCGCCGGAGCTCCACCGCCTGCTCCGTGACGGCCGGCGCCTCGTCCGGGCGGCCCGTCTCGGCGGTGGCCAGCCGACGCCACAGTTCCACCGCCTGCTCCGTGACGGCGAGCGCCTCGTCCGGGCGGCCCGTCTCGGCGAGCAGGGTGCCCAGCCCGCGCAGCGAGGCCGCCAGCCTCGGCTCGCCGACGGCCGGCTCACGGACCGCCGCCCTGCGGTCGCCGTGGACCAGGGCGGTCTGCAACTGGAGGGCGAGCGGGGCGAGCACACCGGCCGGGCGGGGCAGTGCGAGGACGGCGGCGCGCACCGTGTCGTAGGACAGGCCCAGGCCGCCCAGGGCGGCGGCGAGGGCGGTCAACTCCCGCTCCCCGGCGGCAGTCCGGCCGGCCTCGACCTGGGCCTGGCCGGCCCGGGCCAGCACGGTGACGGCCTGCGCCCGCTGCGCCCGGTCGGCCGCGCCGAGCACGGCCCGCAGGTCGAGCCCGCCCCCGGCGAGCGTGCGGGCGGCGTGGTACTCGGCTATCCGGCCGGGCAGCGGGGAGCACCGGGGGCTCCCCGGACCGGTCGGAGCGAGGGCGGCCGACCAGGCCGCGGCTGCTTCGAGCCGGTCCGCAGGGAGCCCGGGGACGGCACCGAGGACGCGGGCGGTGCGGTCCCGGTCGGCGGAGCCGCACAGTACCGCCGTGGCGACGGTGGCGGCCAACACGGCGGTGGGCAGGGCGAGTCCGGAGGTCTCGGCATCGGCGGCCCAGCACCGGGCCTCGTGCTCCAGCAGGATCTCCTCGGCCGGGGCACCGGGTGCGGCGGCCACCGGCAGGGGGCCCTCCTGGAGCAGGGTGACCAGGGCGGTCACGTGCAGGGTCAGGGGGTCGGCGTAGCGCGGGTGGTCCAGGTCCCCGGGCACCTTGAGGCAGTCGGCGAGGGCCGCCCAGTCGTGCTCGGGCAGCGTGGACACCCGCGGCAGCAGCCGGGCCAGGTCGGCGGCGGCCCGGTGGAACGCCGTGCGGCGAGCGTCGGTGGAGCCGGTCGGCGGGCGGAGCGGGAGCAGGGGGGCGAGCGGGACGATGGGGGCGGCGGCGCAGCCGGCCTCGGTGCGCCACCCGCCGTCGGCACGGGCGAGCAGGAGCAGCCTGACGCGGTGTCGGGAGCCGCTCAGCCGGGCGAGCAGACGGCCGACCAGGTGCGGGCGGGTCTCGGCGTCGTCGACCACCAGCAGCAGGGGCAGACCGGTGTGGAGGGAGTCGAGGTCGGGCAGGTCCCCGTCGGTGAGGTCGGGGCGCAGGTGACCGACGGCCCAGCCCTGCCGGGCCAGCACCTCGGTGAGGCGGCGGGCCAGCCGCGTCTTGCCGTGCCCACCGGGGCCGGTGAGCACCCGGACCCGGACCGGCCCGGGGGCGTCCCGGCACCAGGCGGTCAGGTCGGCGAGCTCCTGGTCACGGCCGTGGAAGGCGACCGCCTCGGCGTCGGCCCACAGCAGGGCGGCGGGGGAGCGGAGGCTGTGGGCCTCGGAGGAGGCGGGGCTCAGCAGGCCGGCGGGTTCGACCGGCTCCGGTCGCGGCTCCCGACCGGTGTGACGGGTGACCAGCTCACGGAACTCCGGGTCGTCCAGCAGCCGGTGCGCGGAGGTGACGGTCAGTCGGGTGCCGCCACCGTCGGCGCGGCGGTCCTGACGGACCACCCCGCACAGCAGGTCCCCGCCGGAGCCGCCCTCGGCCAGCACCGCGGCCCCGGCCAGCCCCGACCAGCGGCCGACGGCCGCCGGCGGGTCGATGGCCAGCGCGCCCGTGCCGGGCTCCAGCAGACCGGTCAGCGGCTCGGCCGCCCGGCCGTCGCCGTCGCCGGGCGCTCGCGGCGTCCGGAGCGGCCGGGGCAGGCCGGTGACGGCCACCGGACGGGGACGGTCGCCGATCAGCTGCCCGAAGCGCAGGGGCGGACGGTGGCCCGGACCGGCCGGCCAGTCGGGGTGCTCGTCCGCCTCGATCAGCGCGGCGTCCAAGCCGTCGTGGTGGCGCCGCCAGCGCACCGTCGCGGCGAAGTCGCGCTCGCTGGTCCCCGGCAGCCGGACGGTGACGGTGCCGGGCGGGCCGTCCGGATCCACGCCGTCCAGCAGGTGGCCCGCCGTCAGCACGAGCCGGGGGGCGATCAGGTACCCCGCCCCGATTCCCCGCACGGCCGTACCGGCCCGGCGCACCCGGATCTGTGCCCGACGGTCGAACTCCACGAAACCCCCAGCCACTCACCACCACCGCCGTTGCCCGGCCCCCGATACTCCTACCTGGCCACCTGCCCCTTCGTCCACTCGCCCCCCGTCGGGTGCTGCCCCTCGTCCACGGCGGAGAGCGGGGCGGCGACCTGCTCCAGCGGCCTGCGCTCGGCGTCCACACCCCAGCGCAGGGCGGTCAGGCCGCCCGCCACCATCAGCACCGCCCCGACCGCGTAGCCGCCGAAGACCCGCCACGGGCTCGACCCGTCGCCGATCAGGGTGGCGAACAGCCAGGGCGCGACCACCCCGCCGAAGAGCGTGGAGAGGGCGAAGAAGAACGAGATCGCCTGGGCCCGGATCTCCACCGGGAAGACCTCACTGACCGTCAGGTAGGCCGAGGAGGCGGCGGCCGAGGCGATGAAGAAGATCACGCACCAGAGCACGGTCTGCGTGACGGCGTTCAGCATCCCCTCCGCGAACAGCCAGCCGGTGACGAACAGCAGCACCCCCGAGGTGCAGTAGGTCGCGGCGATCATCCGGCGCCGTCCGAGGGTGTCGAAGAGACCGCCGAGCAGCAGCGGCCCGAGCAGGTTGCCGACCGCGAACGGGAAGAGGAAGTAGGCCACCGCGCCGTCCTTGACGCCGTAGAACTCCGCCAGGATCAGCGCGTAGGTGAAGAAGATCGCGTTGTACAGGAAGGACTGGGTGACCATCAGCACGAAGCCGAGGATCGACCGGTTGCGGTGCTCCCGGAACAGCACCCGGGCCAACTCCCGGTAGCCGATCGGCGGGCGCTGCCGCAGCGCGATCCCCTCGCTCTCCGGCACGGCCGTCAGCTTCGTCCCGGCCGCCTCGACCTGCCGCTCGATCTCGCCCACCGTCTGCTCGGCCTCGGCCGTCCGACCGTGCGTCAGCAGCCACCTGGGGCTCTCCGGCAGGGTGCGGCGCAGCCCCCAGATCAGGACCCCGATCACCGGGCCGACCAGCAGCCCCAGCCGCCAGCCGAGGTCCGGACCGAACAGCGCGGGGTTCAGGAAGGCGAGGTTGGCGGCGGCGCCGATGATCGCCCCGAGCCAGTAGGTGCCGTTCACGGCCAGGTCGGCGTGGCCCCGGTGGCGGCTCGGGATCAGCTCGTCGATGGCCGAGTTGAGCGCGGCGTACTCGCCGCCGATGCCCGCGCCGGCGATGAACCGGGTGACGGCGAAGAAGGTGAAGTCCATGGACAGCGCCGTCAGCCCGTTGCCCAGCAGGTAGACCGCGAGGGTGACGATGAACAGCTTCCGCCGCCCCAGACGGTCCGCCAGCCGCCCGAACACCAGCGCCCCGACCACCTCGCCGAGCAGGTAGATGCTGGCCGTCAGCCCGACCTGGGAGGAGCTGAGGCCCAGGGTGGCGCCGTCCCGCAGCCGGTCGGCGATCGACCCGGCGATGGTGATCTCGATCCCGTCCAGCACCCAGGTGATCCCGAGCGCGATCACCACCTTCCAGTGGAACCGGCTCCACGGCAGCCGGTCCAGGCGTTGCGGCACCGTGCTGCGCACCACCGTGCCGGGTGTCTCCTGATACGTCGTCATGACCACGGACCTCCATGCCGTTCACCGCGAAACCGTCCGGGTCTGCGTGTGGCTGCCGGTCGGTGGGTTCAAACCTCCTCGGTGGCGCGCGGGGGGGGGGTCGGAGCGGGGGGACCGGGCCCGGCCCGGAGGCCGAGGCGGAGAGCGGGTGGAGAGCGGGGCGGATGGATCCGGTGATCGGGGGTAGCCGGGTCAGCGACACCGACGCGACCCGAGGAGAGGACCCACCGATGACCACAGGGACACCCGGCGACGACGTCCCCGCGCCGACCGCCGACCAGTTGAGCGCCGAAGTCGCCCGTACCCACCGCCAGTTGGGCCGCACCATGGAACGCCTCGACGAGGCGGTCCCGGACCCGGCGGACCAGACGACCGAGGGCGGGCACACCGTGGCGGAAGTGGCCCAGCAGGCCCGCGATCTCGCCGGCCAGGCTGCCTCGACGGTGCGCGAGACGGTGACCCACGTGGTGGACGCCGCGCGGGCCCACACGCCGGAGGCGCGCGAGCAGCTCGACCAGGCCACCGCGATGGCCGAGCAGGCGGCGGCCCAGCTCGGGCAGTTCGCCGCCGAGCACACCCCGCCGCACCTCCAGGAGCAGGCCGGCAAGGCCACCGCCGTGCTCCGGGCCAACCGCAAGCCGCTGCTGGTGGCGGCGGCCACCGCGACGGCCACCGCGGCCGGTGTGGTCGCCCTGCGTCGGCTGCGCCGCCGACGGGGCCTGCTGTCGTGAAGGCGGTGGCGCTCGCCTACCGGCCCGTCGGGCTCGCCCTCGGCGTGACCTCGGGCCTGGTGGCGGGCGCGCTGTTCAAGCAGGCGTGGAAGTTGGTCTCCCACGACGACGACGCACCGGACGCCACCGACCAGGAGCGCGGCTGGCCCGAGGTCCTGGTCGCCGCCGCCCTGCACGGGGCGATCTTCGGCTTCGTCAAGGCCGCCGTCGACCGGGGCGGCGCCACCGCCACCCGCCGCCTGACCGGGGTCTGGCCGGCCTGAGCGGGCCGGCCGGATGGGTACGGCCGGATGGGTACGGCCTCCCCCGAACGCGCGGCTCCGGTCGCGGAGGTGACGGGCGGCTGGCACCGTCACAAGGGTTGCCCCGCAGCGGTGCGGGGCGGCCGTCCATGAACAGAGGAGCGATCCGTGTCCGACGCGAGCGACAAGTTCAAGCACAAGGCCGAGGAGGCCGTCGGTGCGGCCAAGGAGAAGACCGGCCAGGTGACCGGCAACGAGCGGCTGGAGGCCGAGGGCCGTGGCGACCAGGCCGAGTCCCAGGCGAAGCAGACGGTCGACGAGCTGAAGGACAAGGCCAAGGAAGGCATCGACAAGATCAAGGGCGCCTTCAAGCGCTGATGCCGGGCCGGAGGCCGCGGTGACACCCCACCCGGGGGTGTCACCGCGGCCTCCGGCTGTTCCGCTGGTGACGGTGCCCCGTCGCGTCCTCGGCCTGCGACCTGGCCCCCAGCCGGGAACGCCCCGGGACCGCCCGACCCTCGCCCGGTTCGGGCGCCAAGGACGCCGTCAGGGCCTCTCCTGACCCTCCGTCATTCCGCGCTGTGGTGACGGATCGTGGGTGATAGGAGAAGCCCTGATGGGCCGGCCGGTCGGAACGGGAACAGGTCGCGCACCGCCTTGAGCAGCATCGACAGCGCCCGTTGCGTGGCCGAGCCCGCGATGTCCTTCCGACGGGTCTCCGAGACAGGACGCGCAGTGTCCTCGCCCTGGTGGGCCGGCCCCCTCCGATCGCCCGCAGGGGCGCGACCACCCCGCTCAGGCGTCCAGGACCGCAGCGCGGGCGAGGCGGTCGAAGGTCCGGTGTAGCACGGCCCGCCGTTCCTCCTTGAAGGCCGGTGAGGGTTCGAGACCGTCGATGCTCTGCTCCCAGACGGCCATAAAGGTCCGCTTCCAGCCCTCGACCACCTCGGCCTCCGGCAGGCTGCCGCCCGCGTAGCCGCCTTCGGCCAGCGCGTGCAGCAGTTCGAGGTGGCACGGCACGGCGACGCCCCAGTACTCGTCCGGCTCCAGCTCGACGGGATCGCCGGCCATCGCCTCGGCGACCTCGCCGACCAGCCGGTCGATGACGATCGACAGGTGGTCCAGTGCCGTGTCGCTCTCGAAGTTGCCGCTGCCCCAGGTCCCCACGAGGTCCCCTCCGGAAGGTGGTGGCGCCGTCTGTTCGGGTCATCGAAGCAGGGCGGGGTGACACCAGGTGCCGGAGGGGATGGAACGGAGGGTGATGCGGCGTCAGTGGCTGTGGTCGATGACGTTGCCGTTGGAGCAGTTGTTGACGTGGTCGCCGACCCAGTCGCCGAGCACCGGCACGACGGCGAGTTCCTGGAGGCAGACGGCGGCGGCGGTGAAGTTCCAGTTGTTGGCGGCGTTGACTCCCCCGCCGAAGTTGCTGTCGTTGTCGGCGTGGGCCGGGGCGACGGCGAGGGAGAGGGCGGCGGCGGTGAGCGCGCACAGCGCGGCGGTCTTCTTCATGCTCCGAGCCCACCAGCCGCCGGGTGCACGGGCGACGGCTGCTGTGCCAGGTGGCCGAGGCGGTTCCCCCGTCCGACGGGGCGTCAGCCCTCCGGGTCCTGGAAGCGGGCGAGTTCGTGGTCGATCATCGACTGGGCGCGGGCCAGCACCCGGGAGTTGTAGGTGCCGGTGGTGCGGATGGTGAGCAGGGCGTCCTGCTGGGCGGAGGCGGCGGTGAGCATCAGCTCGCGGTACTGCTCGCGCGGGTCGACGCCCTCGGCGACCGCCCCGGGGGCGGGGCGCTTGCGGCGGGCGGCGGTGAAGGCGCGGGCCTGGTCGAGGATGGCGGGGTCGTACGGGGTGCCGTCGGGCATGGTGAGGGTGGGATCGGTGAGGGTCTCGGTCACCTTCGCCGAGAGCTCGGCGTAGAGCTCGGTGAAGGCGGCGCGGTCGGCGGCCTCGTCGTCGCCGGGCAGCTTGAGCGCGCGGATCACCCGAGGCAGCGTCAGGCCCTGGAGCAGCAGGGTGGTGCCGGCCACGGTGAAGGCGATCAGCAGCAGCTGCGGGCGGTAGGGGGTGTCGGCGGGGAGGCTCTGGGCGGCGGCGACGGTGACCGCTCCGCGCATGCCGGACCAGGCGATGACCAGGCCGCCGCGCCAGCCGAACTTCTCGTTGATCCTGAACTCGGCGTCGTTGCGCCCGTGTTCGATCCGACCCTCCAGCCGCTTGGGGTCGGTCTTCTGGAACCGGCGCGGCAGCTCCTGCCCGGAGTCGAGCCGGTCGGCGAGGTCGTCCAGCCGGGTCCGGAAGTCCACCGCCTTGTCGGCGTCGCGGCGCAGCGAGGCGACCAGCGGGGCCACGAAGAGCATCCGGATCACGATGGCCAGCAGGGAGGCGAGCAACCCGATGCCGACCGCGTGGGCGACGCTCTGACCGGCGTCCTCGGCCTGGTCCACCAGGGTGCGGAGCTGAAGGCCCATCAGCAGGAAGATGCTGCTCTCCAGCAGGAAGGCGATGGTCTGCCAGTTCACCTCCTCGGCGAGGCGGTCCCGGGCACGGAGGAAGCGCGGGCTGAGGTGGCCGCTGACCAGACCGGTGAGCACGACGGCCAGCACACCGGAGGCGCCGAGCTCCTCGGCGGGCAGGAAGGCGAGGAACGGGACCACGAAGGAGAGCGCGGTGGTCAGCACCGTGTCCTTGAGGCGCCCGCGCACCAGCACGGTGAGCAGGCCGACCAGCACACCGATCACCGAGGCGACCGCGACGGAGAGCAGGAAGTCGGTGCCGACCTTCCACAGGTGCACCGTGGAGGTCATCGCCGCCACCGCCGAGCCGAGCAGCACCAGGGCACTGGCGTCGTTGACCAGGCCCTCGCCCTCCAGGATGGTGGTCAGCCGGGTCGGCAGCCCGAGCCGCTTGCCGATCGAGGTGGCGGCCACCGCGTCGGTGGGGCTGACGATCGCGCCGAGCGCGAAGGCGGCGGCCAGCCCGAGGCCGGGCAGCAGCCAGGCGAACAGGTAGCCGGAGCAGAGCGTGGTGATCACCACCAGCAGCACCGCCAGCCGGAGGATCGCCTTGAGGTCCCGGCGGAAGTCGACGGCGGGCATGTGGACGGCGGAGGCGTACAGCAGCGGGGGCAGCACCACCGTCAGCACGAGGTCGGGCTCGACCTCGATGTGCGGCACCCCCGGCAGGAAGCTGAGCGCCGTCCCGACCACCACCAGGGAGAGCGGGGCGGCGACCCCGATCCGCCGGGAGGCCGCCGCCACCGCCACGATGCTGATCACGCCGAGTACGGCGACCAGCGTCCACACCATCGGCCGACTCCTGTCCTGGTCCCTGCGCCGCCGCACCGGTCGCGCGGGCGCTCACCCCGCATCATGGACGCCGGGCCGGGCCGGACCGTGCTTCCCGGGGCGGACGGCGTGCCGTCGCCGTCAGGCCTCCACGGGGGCGGAGACCTCGCCGGTGCGCCGGAGCTTCTGCCAGCGCAGTCGGCCGCCGGTGACCGCGGTGATCGCGGACTGGAGCAGGACGATGTACATCAGCTGACGGTAGACCAGTTGCTGGGTCGGCAGGCTGATCAGGTGCCAGGGCTTCTCGCGGTCCAGCCGGAAGGCGTACCAGGAGAGGATCGCCTGGATCCCCAGGAAGCCAGCGAAGCTGACCAGGGTGGTGGTGGCGTCCGCGAACACCACGCCGTAGATCAGGAAGATGTCGACCAGTGGCGCCAGCAGCGGGGCGACCACGCCGAACAGCACGACGAGCGGCAGGCCCCGGCGGCCGTACCGCCCTGCCGGTCCCTTGGCGAAGACCGCGCGGCGGTGCTTCCACATCGCCTGCATCGAGCCGTAGCTCCAGCGGTAGCGCTGGGACCAGAGCTGCTGGATGCTCACGGGGGCCTCGGTCCAGGCGCGGGCCCGCTCGGCGTAGACCACCCGCCAACCCTGGCAGAGCACCGCCATGGTGATGTCGGTGTCCTCGGCGAGCGTCTCGTCGCTCATGCCGCCGACGGCGTCGAGGGCCTCCTTGCGGAAGGCGCCGACCGCGCCGGGGATGGTCGGGATGATGCCGAGCATGTCGTACATCCGGCGGTCCAGGTTGTGGCCGAGGACGTACTCGATGTGCTGCCAGGCGCCGATCAGGGTGTCGCGGTTGCCGACCTTGGCGTTGCCGGAGACCGCGCCGATCGTCGGGTCCGCGAAGGGCTGGACCAACTCGCGCACGGTGGACGGTTCGAAGACGGTGTCGCCGTCCATCATCACGATGATGTCGTGCGAGGCGGCCGCGATGCCGGCGTTCAGCGCGCTGGGTTTGCCGCCGTTCACCTTGCGGATCAGCCGCACGAACGGCAGGGCCATCTCCTCGACGACGTCCGCGGTGCCGTCCGAGGAGCCGTCGTCGATGACGATGACCTCGATCGGGTAGTCGCTCGCGGCCAGCGAGTTGAGGGTGTGGGCTATGCACTCGAACTCGTTGTACGCGGGCACCAGCACGGTGACCGGGCGGGTGACGGGCTCGCCCCAGAGGTCCTTGCGCTTGGAGCGCCGGGCGTGCAGCGGGGCGAGCACCAGCATCAGGGCGAAGCGGCCGAAGTTCAGGAAGCCGACCACGGCCAGCAGGGCGATCAGCGCGGGCAGGGTGTGCACCGCCAGCTGGGTGGCCCAGACGTAGCCCTTGCCGGCCCACAGCTGGAAGCCGGTGACCGGCGTGGTCGCGCTGGTGGCGCCGAGCGCCTCGGAGATGGTGGTGAAGCGGTAGCCGTCCGCCTTCAGCTTGTCGATCAGGATGCCGAGCGCCTCGACGGTCTGGGAGCGGTCACCACCGGAGTCGTGCAGCAGGATCAGCTCGCCCGCGTTCGGCGTGGTGGGCATCGCCTCCTTGACGATGGCCTCCACCCCCGGCCGCTTCCAGTCGTCGGTGTCGTGGTCGATGAAGGCCGTGACGTAGCCCCGGGCCCCCAGGTACTTGATGACCGGCCAGGTCCAGTCGTCCAGCGCCTGGGCGTTGGACGAGTACGGCGGGCGGAACAGCGAGCTGTGCACCCCCGCCACGCCGGCCAGCGCCAACTGGGTCTGGGCCATCTCCCAGGTGATCCGGGCGTGCGACTGGAAGGCCAGGTCGGGGTGGGTGAAGCTGTGCAGGCCGATCTCGTGACCGTCCGCCACGATCCGCCGGATCAGGTCCGGGTGACGGGCCGTCATGGCGCCGGTCACGAAGAAGTCCGCGCGCACCTTGCGGGACTCCAGGATCTCCAGGATCTTCGGGGTCCACTCCTCGTCCGGGCCGTCGTCGAAGCTCAGCACCACGGTGCGGTCGGGGATGCGGTAGCTCACCGGGTCGTCGTTGCGCTCACCGCGCGCGTCGATGATCGGGCCGCCGGTGAGCAGGTTCTCCGGCACGGTGGTCTTGTCCGCCGAGTCGGCGACCCGGGTGTCGTGGAACACCTCGTTGGTGGCCAGGCCACGCAGCACGATGAGCGCGAGCAGACAGGCCAGCAGGGAGAGCGGCATGAAGAAGCGCAGTGGCGGCGCGGCCAGTCGGCGCGGCCTGCGCAGGGACTGCCGGCGGCGCTGGTGGCGGGACAATGGTGCTCCTGGAGATGGGTGGTACGGCGGTTCAGGGCTGCTTGGTCGACCGGGCCGAAGGCGTGGCGCCGTGCGGTGCGGTGGTGCCGGAGGTCTTCGAGGTCGGCTTCGCCGTGGGGGTCGCCGGGCGCGTCGTGCCCTTGGAAGGCGTGGTCGACGGCTTCTGGGACGGCTTCTGCGACGGAGCCGGAGTCGGCGACGGTTCGGGGGCCGGTGTCTCCACGGGTGCGGGCGTCTCGGCGACCGGCTGCGCGGGTATCCCCATGGCCGGAGCGTCCGCCTGGACGCCGACCAGGCTGCCGGCCATCACGAAGGCCAGGACCGCGCCGATCACCGAGACCGGCCAGCCGAGACCGCGCAGCAGGCGTCCCCGCCGACCCGACTGGGAGACGAACACCGGTGAGGGATCTGCCTCTTCGAGGCTCGACCCCGGAACGTCGGGCTGCGGCGGCCGGGCCGAACCGCTTTCGACGGAGGTGATGACTGGGCGCACCTTGCCACGCCTTTCAGTGCAGGGCACGTAGACCATCGGAGCGTAGGCCGAACGCTAGTGCACCTCACGAACGGAAAGGCACCCCGTGGGTTGATTTGGACCGATCTGGCAGTCGGCCGTAACCGGATCGCAATGCCCGCCGACGCGCTCCGGAGGGCCCGTCACCTCCCGTTAGGATGTGCCCTTCATCCGAACCGCACGAACGTGTGACCGGTACGTCCCGAGGAGCCCGCGTGAGTCAGCCCCGCCGCCCCCGTCACCACCGCGGGTGGAGCCTCCTCACCCTCCCGGTCCTGCTCGGCACGCTGGCCGCCTGCTCCAGCGGTCCGGTCTCCGGTACCGGCAGCGGCGCCGGGGGCGGCGCCACCGCGACGGCGAAGGGCGGGGCCGCCGCAGTCGCCACCCCGACCCCGACCGGTCCTCCCGGCACGCTCTTCGACAGCTTCCGCTACACGGGTGCCACCGATCCCGCGCTCACCGCCCACGGTTGGGAGGTCCGCACCGGCGAGGGCGGCCCCGGGATCAAGGACACCTGGTCCGACGCCGGCGCGAGCTTCCCCGCCGACTCCACCGCCCAGGGCGGTAGGACCCTCCAGTTGCAGGCCACCACGGACGGCACCGCGAAGGGCACCAAGCAGGTCGAGATCCAGACCACCGGCGTCAAGCTCCTCAACGGCACCTACGCCGCCCGGATCCACCTCAGCGACAAGCCGGCCGCCGGCAAGAACGGCGACCACGTCGTCCAGTCCTACTTCCCGATCTCCACCTCCGACGACTCGGCGAACTACAGCGAGCTGGACTTCGAGTACATGCCGAACGGCGGCTGGGGCGCGCCGGGCCCGCAACTCGACACCACCAGCTGGTTCAAGGCCGATCCGGCGGACCGCTCCACCAAGCCGCACAAGCAGCGCCTCGAGGGCTGGCACATCATGATGGTCACCGCCGTGGACGGCAAGGCCACCTACTCGCTCGACGGCAAGGACCTCTTCACCAGCACCGGCAAGTACGTCCCGCGCGAGAAGATGAACGTCCACTTCAGCAACTGGTTCATCGACCTGCTGCCCTCCCTGGGCGGACAGCGCACCTGGAACATGAAGGTCAACTGGTTCTACTACAAGGACGCCGCGGCCGTCTCCTATGCGGACGTCCAGAAGACGGTGGACGGCTTCTACGCCGCCGGCACCGACTTCGTGGACACCCTGCCCAAGTCCTGAGCCCCGCCCGGGTCCTCGGGCCGGGCCGGCCCGAGGACCTACGGTCAGCCCTTGGCGATGTCCACGTGGATGTTGAAGCGCACGGACACGAAGGAGACGAACATGTTGCCCTGCACCTTGCGGCGGGCCAGCGTGGCGCCCACGCTGCCCTTGCCCTTCTCGTCCTTGTTCTCGGGCTCGAGTGCCTTGAAGCCGAAGAACAGGTCGGAGTCGACGGATGCGGCGAGCTTGGCCAGGCGCTCCCAGTCGGCGGCCATCTGCGCGTAGCGGTCGGCCTTGACGGCGGTGCTGTAGGTCATGTCGGTCTGGGCACCGTCGATGTATTGGGCGCTCGCCTCCAGGAAGGCGGCGAGGGCGTCCGAGATGATCGCCTTCGAGGTCCCATCGAGTGCCCGGACCTTGGCGACCAGTGCGTTGAGCTTGGTGGTGATCGCCCGGCGGCGCTTCTCCTTGGCGGTGTCCTTGGCCTTCTCGTCCTTGTCCGCCAGGATGGCGTCGTAGGTGGTCTTCAGACCGATCGTCGGGTCACAGGCCATCCGGAGCGAGGTGCTCCAGGCGTCGGCGTCGATCCAGCCCGGGTCGAAGTCGATCTCCTTGCAGAACTCCCGGAGCAGCCTCTCCGCCTCGTCCTCGTCGATGGCGTGCTCGATCTTCCTGGTCGTCTTCGGCATGGTGGACCCCCTCCACTGTCCGTGCCCACCCGGGCCGCGCGCCCGGCTCGGCCAGCAGCGTCCCACCGCGTCCACGGCACGTCACCCGGTGGCGCGGCTTCCGCTTCGGGGCCGCTGACGGGAGGTCAGGAGAGCTGCTCGGCCAGGCCGACCACGATGCCCTCGGGGCCACGGAGGTAGCAGAGCAGGTAGACGTCCTCGAACCGCACGATCTCGCCCACGAGTTCGGCGCCCCGCTGCCGCATCCGACCGACCACCTCGTGCAGGTCGTCCACGGCGAACATCACCCGGCGCAGGCCCAGGGTGTTCGCCGGGGCCTCGGCGGGGACGGGCGTGATCGCCTCGGGCTGGTGGAACCGGGCCAGCTCGATCCGGCCCGGGCCGTCCGGCACCCGGAGCATCGCGATCTCCTGGCGGACGCCGGTGAGGCCGATCACCCGTTCGGCGCCCGGCCAGTCCAGCGGGCCCCGGCCCTCCAACTCCAGGCCGAGGGCGAGGAAGAACGCGATGACGGCATCGAGGTCGTCCACCACGATCAGGACGTTGTCCAGGCGTCGGATCGCCATGAGGGGTGTCTCCTCCGGGTCGGGATGAGGGTGCGTCAGAGGGCGGCGCGGGCCAGGCGGAGCAGCCCGGCCCGGATCCTGGCTGGGCCCAGCTCCGGGAGCAGGGCGGCGACCTGCTCGGCGGCGAGCGGGGCGAGCAGGGCGTGGGCGGTGTACTCGGGGTCGGGGGCGGGAGCGGGGGCGTCGGCGAGCAGCAGGGCGACGTGGTGGTGCCAGAAGCGGTAGGCGCCGATGCGGTGGCGGGCGCCGGGGGAGGCGGTCTCGGACATCCGGACCAGGGCGAGGTGGTCCAGCAGGTAGTCGAGGTAGGCGGAGAGGAAGGCGGGCAGGCGTTCGGCGGCCGGGGCGCCGGGGCCGAGCGGGGGCGGACCCTGGATGACGGCCTCCTGGAGGACGCGTTCGCGACTGTCCAGCAGTGCCGCCGCCAGGCCCGACTTGTCGCCGAAGCGGCGGAACAGCGTGCCCTTCCCGACCCCCGCCGCCGTCGCGATCTGGTCCATCGAGACGGCCTCGACGCCGTGCTCGGCGAACAGCCGGGCCGCCGCCTCCAGGACGGCCGCGCGGTTGCGGGCCGCGTCGGCGCGCTCCTTGGGCGGGGGCGTGCGCAGCAGTTCGAGCGGCACGGGTGCCGGAGGCGTTGCGGAAGCGGACTGCGGTCCGTTAATGTCGTGAGCCACAAGAGGACTGTAGTCCGATTCTCTGTAGGAGGCACTGCCATGACCGCACTCATCACCCGCGACGAACTCGCCGCAGCCATCGGGGCCGGCACCGTGACCGTCGTCGACACCCTCGGCGGCCAGTACCACGCCCAGCAGCACCTGCCGGGCGCGCTGGCCCTGACGCCGGGCGAGGTGGACGCCCTGGCGGCCACCGTGCTGCCGGACCGCACCGCCGCCATCGTCACCTACTGCTCCAACCCGGCCTGCCCCAACAGCGGCCAGGTCGCCGACCGGCTGACCGCCCTCGGCTACACCGACGTCCGCAAGTACCGGGAGGGCATCCAGGACTGGGTGGAGGCCGGTCTGCCCACCGAGTCCGCCTGACGGACCGGCAGGGGACGGGGGCGGACGGGACCGGGGCACGGAGGGGACGCCCCGGACCCGTCCGGTCCGCCGGTCCGCCGGTCCGCCGGTCCGCCGGGGCGGTCGGCGGTCGGCGGTGGGGCACCGGGGCGGCCGGCCCGGGACGGCGGCGCGAACCGGTGCCCGAGGTGGCAATCCACTGTCCGACCGGCTCCGAACCGTAGTCTGCGGACCCCAGCACCGGTCCGCCCGCGCGCTCGAACCGACCCGGGACCACCACGATGACCGTCTCCATCGCCCTGTTCACCCAGGACCTGCGACTGCACGACAACCCCGTCCTGCACGCCGCCCGGACCGCCGACACCACCGTCCCGCTGTTCGTGCTGGACCCGGCCGTCGACAAGGCCGGCTTCGCCGCTCCGAACCGGATGGCCTTCCTCGCCGACTGCCTGGCCGACCTCGACCGGGAACTGCGCAGACGCGGCTCCCGGCTGATCCTGCGGCACGGCGACCCGGCCGAGCAGGCCGCCCGGCTGGCGGCGGAGACCGGGGCCGCCGAGGTGCACGTCGCGGCGGGGGTGAGCGCCTTCGCCCATCGCCGGGAGGCCCGGCTGCGCGAGCTGCTCGGCGACCGGCTGCGGGTGCACGACGCCTCGCTCACCGTGGTCCCGGCCGGGGCCGTCACCCCGGCGGGCAAGGACCACTACGCCGTCTTCACCCCGTACCACCGCGCCTGGCAGCAGGCCCCGCGCCGGGCGGTGCTCGGGGCGCCGCGCGTCCTGCGCCTGCCGGACGACGTCACGAGCGAGCCGCTGCCCACCGCTGACGGCACGTCACCCGGGCTGGCCGCCGGCGGCGAGAGTGCCGCCCGCGAGCACTGGAAGCGCTGGGACCCGGACGCGTACGCCGAGCTCCACGACGCCCTGGCCGCCGACGGCACCTCGCGGCTCTCGCCGTACCTGCACTTCGGCTGCCTCTCCGCGAACGAGCTGGCCGATCGGGCCACCGCCCACGGCGGCGCGGGCGCCGAGGCGTTCGTCCGTCAGCTGGCCTGGCGGGACTTCCACCACCAGGTGCTCGCCGCCCGCCCCGAGGCGGCCCACCGGGACTACCGCAGCCGGGAGGACCGCTGGCACCAGGACGAGGCGGAGGCCGAGGCCTGGCGGCAGGGCCGCACCGGCTACCCGATCGTGGACGCGGGCATGCGCCAGCTGCGCCACGAGGGCTGGATGCACAACCGCGCCCGGCTGCTGACGGCCAGTTTCCTGGTCAAGTCGCTCTACCTGGACTGGCGGATCGGCGCCCGCCACTTCCTCTCCCTGCTGGTCGACGGGGACGTGGCCAACAACCAGCTCAACTGGCAGTGGACCGCCGGCACCGGCACCGACACCCGGCCGAACCGGGTGCTCAACCCCCTCCGGCAGGCGGACCGTTACGACCCCGACGGCGCGTACGTGCGGCGCTGGGTCCCCGAGCTGGCCCACCTCCCCGGCGCCGCGATCCACCGCCCCTGGGGCCACGCCCCCGACTACCCGGACCCGATCGTCGCCCCGGAGTCGCTGGGCGCCCGGCTCCGGCACGCCCGCGCCCTCGACTGAGCAGGAGGAGCACCGATGACACCCGCCCCCGGACGCCCCGACGTCGTGGTGATCGGCGCCGGCCTGGCCGGCCTGGCCTGCGCCGCCGACCTGACCGCAGCCGGACGCACCGTCCGGCTGCTGGAGGCCTCCGACGCCGTCGGCGGCCGGATGCGCACCGACCTGGTCGGCGGCTTCCGGCTCGACCGGGGCTTCCAGGTCTTCAACACCGGCTACCCACAGGTGCGTTCACGCCTGGACACCGGGTCGCTGGACCTGCGGCCGTTCAGCCCCGGCTTCCTGCTGGCCGGCTCCCGGGGGCGGCGGCGGTTCGCCCACCCGCTGCGCAGCCCCGGGCAGTGCGGCGACCTGCTCACCGGCCGGCTCGCGCCCCGGCGGGACGCCGCCGCGCTCGGGGTGCTGAGTGCGCGCGACCTGCTGACCCCGGCCGCCCGGCTGCGCGCGGCCCCCGACCGGACCACCGCCGAGGCGCTGCGGGCGGCCGGGATCTCCGGGCCGGTGGTCGACCACGTGCTGCGGCCGTTCCTGTCCGGGATCTTCCTGGAGGACGGACTCACCACCTCCAGCCGGGTGTTCCACCTCTACTGGCGGAGCATGCTGCGCGGCACCCTCGGCCTGCCCGCCGACGGCATCCGGGCCGTCCCCGAGCAACTGGCCGCGGCCCTGCCGCCGGGCGTCCTGCGGCTGGAGACCCCGGTGGCGGCGGTCCGTGCGGGCACCGTGACCCTGACGGGCGGTCAGGAGCTGGACTGCGGCACGGTGGTGGTCGCCACCGACCCGGCCACCGCCGCCGGCCTGCTCCCGGGGCTCCCCGTCCCCGAGGCCAGGGCGGTGACCACCCTCTACCACGTCACCGACCGCCCGCCGCTGGACGAGCCGACCCTGGTGGTGGACGCGGGCCGGCAGCTGCTCAACTCCGTGGTGCTCTCCCGGGTCGCCCCCTCCTACGCCCCGCCCGGCCGGCACCTGATCGCCACCTCGGTGCTCGGCAGCACACCGGACGAGCCGGCCGTCCGGGACCGCCTGGCGGTGCTGTACGGCCGGGACACCGCCGCCTGGGACCTGCTCGCCACCTACCGCATCCCCTACGCCCTGCCCGCGATGCCCGCCCCGCACCCGCTGACCCGCACCACCCGGTACGCCCCGGGCCTGCACGTCTGCGGTGACCACCGTGCCACCGCCTCCGTCCAGGGTGCCCTGGCCTCCGGCGCCCGGGCGGCCCGGGAGGTGCTGGCCGGGACCGCCTGACCGCACTCCGCACCACGCATGAGCGCCGGACCCGGGTCCGGCGCTCATGCGTGGTGCGGGCAGAGCAGGGTGGCGGGCAGGCAGTCGGCCACGCCGTCCAGGGGCGGCGCCGAATCGCCCTCCGGGGCCGTTCACCGCCTCCCCGGGCGCGGTGGAGGCCCGGACCGTACCGCAGCACTCCCGCCGCCCTCCCCGTACCGGTGTGCGCAGGGCGTCCTGCCCGACTGGCGGACCTGTTCGATCACCGCCCTGGGCGGCGTCGTAGGCTGCCGTCATGTCGACCACGCTTCCCACCACTCCCGCCGATGCCTTCGCGATGCTGATGGCCGGCAACGGACGGTTCGTCACCGGCGAGCCCGAGCACCCCAACCAGGACGCCGCCCGGCGCACCGAGATCGCCCCGGAGCAGAACCCGTTCGCCGTCATGTTCGGCTGCGCCGACTCCCGGCTGGCCGCCGAGATCATCTTCGACCGGGGCCTCGGTGACCTGTTCGTGGTCCGCACCGCCGGGCAGGTGGTCGGGCCCGAGGTGCTGGGCAGCATCGAGTACGGCGTCGCCGTGCTCGGTGCCCCGCTGGTGGTCGTGCTCGGCCACGACTCCTGCGGTGCGGTCGCCGCGACCCGGGCCGCCGTGGAGGCGGGCACCCGGGCGCCCGGCTTCGTCCGGGACGTGATCGAGCGGGTCACCCCGAGCGTGCTCACCGCCCGGGCGGCCGGCCACACCGAGGACGGCGAGTTCATAGCGGAGCACATCCGCCAGACCGTGGACCTGCTGGTCGACCGCTCCCGCATCCTGGCCGAGGCGATCGAGGCCGGCCGGGTCGCGGTGGTCGGCCTCTCGTACCGCCTGGTGGACGGCAGCGCCCACGTGATCGCGGCCCACGGGCTGGACGGCGTCGCCGCCGCCTGACCCTCCGTCACCGCAGCCGCCCGGACCAGGCACGGCCGCCTGGTCCGGGCGGCCGCGCCTGGCTACCATCGGTGCTGCCCGAGCCGCCGAAGGGGACCCATGGTGCTGAACGACCCGGCCTTCTACCGCGACCGGTACCCGCACTACGCCGCGCTCCGCGCGAAGGCACCGGTGCTGCCCGTCCCGTTCGGCGGGAGCGAGGCGGGGGCGGTGGTGGTGACGGGGCACCAGGAGGCGCGGGAGGCGCTGGCCGGGGCGGCGCTGTCGAAGGACACCACCGCGTACTTCGCCGACAAGGAGTCCGACCGGGAGCTGCACCCGGCGATCGCGCGGAACCTGCTCACCACCGATCCGCCCGAGCACACCCGGCTGCGCCGCCTGGTCACCCGCGCCTTCACCACCGCCACCGTCCAGCGGCTCCGGCCGGCCATCGAGGCGCTGGCCCGCAAGCTGACGGCGGACTGGGCACCGGGCCGCGAGGTGGACCTGATCGAGGGGCTGGCCGCCCCGCTGCCGGTCACCGTGATCTGCGAACTGCTCGGCGTGCCGGAGGCGGACCGGGACGCGATCGGCGTCTGGTCGGCCGAGCTCTTCGTCACCGGGGACCACACCCGGATCGACGCCGCCTCGCACGCCCTGGCTGCCTACATGGCCGGGCTGATCGCGGCCAAGCGCAGCAGGCCCGACGGTGCGCTGATCTCCGGGCTGATCGCGGCCCGGGACGGCGTTGACGCCCCGTTGGACGAGCACGAGCTGCTCTCGCTGGCGATCCTGCTGCTGGTGGCGGGGCACGAGACCACCACCGCCGCGATCGGCAACGGCGTGCTCGCGCTGCTGCGCCACCCCGGGGCGTGGCAGGCGCTGCTCGCCGACCGGGGCCGGGTGCCGGCCGCCGTCGACGAACTGCTCCGGTACGACGCCCCGGTCTCGATCGCCACCTGGCGGTGGGCACCGGCCGCCACCGTGCTCGGCGGGCAGCCCGTGCCGGCCGGCCGCCCGGTCTTCGTCTGCCCGGGCGCGGCCAACCGCGACCCGGCCCGCTTCCCGGACCCGGACCGGCTGGACCTCGACCGCCCGGACGCCGCCGCCCACCTGAGCTTCGGTCACGGCGTCCACCGCTGCCTGGGGGCACCACTCGCCCACGCCGAGCTGGAGATCACCCTGCGGGTGCTGCTGGAGCGCTTCCCGGGGATGCGGCTCGCCGGACCGGCGGAGGAGCTGACCTGGCGTCACTCCCGGCTGTTCCGCGGCCTGACCGCCCTGCCGGTCCTGCCCTGAGCGGTGGTCCCGTCCTGCCCCGACCTCCGGCCCCTTCCCCGTGGCCCGTGGCCCGGCTCTGACCGGTGGTCAGGCCCGGGCCCGGCGGGCCCAGTCGACGAGGACCGGGACGCAGTGCTCGGCGAAGTACTCGTAGTCGGCCGCGGTGTTGTAGACGTGGGTGGAGAGCCGGAAGTAACCGGCCCCGCCGAAGCTGGTGAAGGCGGCCTCGACGCCGAGCTCGGCGGCCACCCGGTCGCGCAGCGCGTCGGCCTCCAGCCGGGTGCGGGCCAGGCCCTCGGGGAGGCGGACCAGGCGCAGCGCGTTCACCGGCATGCCGACGTCCACGGCGGCGCTCCCGCCGGTCAGCTCGGCGAAGGCCGCGCCGATGATCAGCTCGGCGTGGTCGGCCAGCGCGGTCAGGTAGTCGCGGGCCGTCGGCCAGCCCCAGGTGCGTTCGACGAAGTCCAGGGCGGTCGGCGCCGCCAGGTAGCCGGTGACGTCGATGGTGCCCTGGGTATCGAAGCGCTCGGGGAAGGGCTCCTGCGCGCCCCAGGAGTCGATCAACGGGTAGAGCCGGTCCCGGAGTTCGCTGCGGACCACCAGGGCGGAGGCGCCGCGCGGGGCGCAGCCGAACTTGTGCAGGTTGCCCACCCACACGTCGAACTCCAGCCCCGCCAGCGGGTCTTCGGCCAGGCCGGGGACGTGGGCGCCGTCGATCAGCAGGGGGATGCCGGCCTCCCGGGCGGCCCGGCCGATCTGCTCCACCGGCAGCCAGCGGGCGGTGGCGGAGGTGATGTGGTCCAGGACGATCAGCGCGGTCCGGTCGGTGACCTCGGCCAGGATCGCGGCGGTGGCCTCGGCTGCCGTGGCGTGCAGCGGTACGTGGGCCGTCCGCACCTGCCCGCCCCAGCGGCGGGCCAGCCGCTCGGCGCCCATGGTGACCGCCCCGTACCCGTGGTCGGTGACCAGCACCTCCCCGCCGGGCCGGTGCGGCAGGTTGCCGAAGACCACGCTGGCCCCGGCGCTGGCGTTGGGCACCAGGGCGAGGTCGTGGGCCGGGACCCGGAGGAAGGCCGCCACCTCCGCCCGGGCCGCCGCGACCCGCTTCGGCAGGGCGGGGAACCAGACCACCGGGGCCCGGTCCATCTGCTCGCGCAGCCGTTGCTGGGCCTGCTGCGCGGCGAGCGGGACGGCACCGAAGGAGCCGTGGTTGAGGTGACGGAGCGCCGGGTCCAGGGTCCAGGCGTGCGCGGCGGGGCGGCCGTCGGGCAGGAGCAGGGGCTTCGGTGCTTCGGTCATGCGCTCTCGGTCCCTCGGAACTAGGCGGTGGGCGTGGGCGGTCGGCGCCCGGTGGCATCCTGCCGCATCGAACAGGACCGCACAGCACCGCACAGTGTCACACGGCACCGCACACTGTCACGTGCTACCGCGCACGGTGGCCGCTGCGCACGGGTGGTCGCCCGCCCACGCCGGGACGGCCGCACAGTACGGACGGCCGCACAGCGCGGACGGCCGCGCCCCGTGGTGCGGGCGCGGCCGTCCGGTGGTGCCGGGTGGTGCGTGGGGTGCTGGTGCTGCGTCAGGCGGCGGTGGTCCACCGCTGGGCGGTGGTCCCGTCGCAGGTGGCCAGGGTGAGCTTGGTGCCGTTCGCGGTGGCCGCGCCGACCGGTGCCAGGCAGCGGGTGCCGTTGGTCACGGTGCCGCCGCTGCCGGGCTTCCACTGCTGGCCGGCCGCACCCGTGCTGCACGCCTGGATCGCGACGGTGGCCGAACTGCCGTCCAGGCAGACGCCGTTGAGGCCGGTCAGGGTGCCGTTCGGCTGGAAGGTCCAGCGCTGGTTCGGGCCGCCGTGGCAGCTGTAGAGGGTCGGCTGGGTGCCCGGGGCGGTGGCGCTGCCCGGCAGGTCGACGCAGCTGTTGGCGGCGGTGTTGACGAGTTGGACGTTGGCGGGCAGCGGGGTGGGCTTCCCGGTCGCGGTGATCTCCGCCGCGCTGGTCCACGGGCCGCGCCCGCCCGCCTCGGTCAGGGCCCGCAGCCGCAGGTAGCGACCGGTCTTCGGGGCGAAGGTGACGGTCTTCGCGGCGGCGGTGTCGGCGAAGGTGCCGGTGGCCACCGCGCTGCCCCAGTCAGTGGTGCTGTCGGAGACGTAGACCTCGTAGCTGCCGATCCGGCCGTTGACGCCGCCGTCCTGCCGGGGCAGGTAGGTGGTGCCGTCCACGTCGTAGCGGGCGCCGAGGTCGATCCGGATCTCGTGCGGGAGGGCGGCGGGGGTGCCGCCGGACCAGGCGGTGTGCCAGAGGCTGCCGGTGTTGCCGTCGAAGGCGTTGGTGGCCGCGCCGTTCTCGCCCGAGGTCTCCTGGCTGTCGGCGGAGACCAGGCTCCAACCCGCCTGGGAGATCGGGGAGGAGGTGGACGGGATGGCCGAACCGGTGGGCACGGTCAGGCCGTTGGCGGTCACCGAGAAGGCGCCGGACTTGTTGCCGGTCTTCACCCAGAGCACGCCGGAGCGGTCGGTGGGGTCGAAGTACCAGCCGCTGGTGGCGGCGGTGTAGGCGGCCTTGGAGGCGTGGGCGGTGAGCGTGCTGCCGTCCACCGTGACGCTGCTCGGCGCGGCGGCGGCGTGCAGGCTGAACTGGTAGCCCCGGGAGGCCGGCTTGCCGGTGTAACTGCCGGTGCTGGCACCGACGTTGACGGTCACGTTGCCGGAGCCGGAGGTGGGCGCCGAGACCGTGACGGCCTGGGTGGCGGAGGCGCCGCTCTGGTAGGCGCGGGTGATGCCGTCGTCCTCGTAGAGGGTGAAGGAGGACGAGCCGCGCGGGTAGACGTCGTAGGTCAGGGTGTCGACGGGCTTCTCACCGGTGTAGTTCATCTTCGGCCACATCGGCACGATGCCACCGCCCTTGACGAACAGCGGCAGGGTGTCCAGCGGCGCGGAGTACCCGTTCAGCCAGCCCGGGCCGTTGTACGCCTTGCCGGTCCAGTAGTCGGTCCAGGTGCCGGCCGGCAGGTAGATGCCGTCCCGGGTGGCGGTGTCGGTGACCACCGGGGCGACCAGGAAGGAGTCACCGGCCATGAACTGACCGCTGGTCAGGTTCCCCCGGGCGACCGGGTCGTCCGGGTACTCCAGCACCATGGCCCGGGTGGAGGGCAGGCCGGTCTGCGAGGCGGTGTGGCTGGCGGTGTAGAGGTAGGGCATCAGCTCCATCTTGAGCTGGAGGTACTTGCGGTTGATCGAGAGGTACGGCTCGGCGAAGCGCCACGGCTGCTTGTCCGAGTACCCGGCGGCCGGGTTCGTCGGGCCCCAGCCGGACATGGTCATGAACGCCGGGGTGAACGCCTTCCACTGGAGGTCGCGGACGTAGGTCTTCGGGCTGCCGCCGAAGATGCCGTCGACGTCGCCGGTCGCGTAGTTGAAGCCGGACAGCCCGGCACCGGTGATCGCCGGGACGTGCCAGCGCATGGCGTCCCAGGTGCCCGAGGTGTCGCCGGTCCAGACGACCGCGTTGCGCTGGGTGCCGGCCCAGCCGTCCACCGTCCAGACGTAGCGGCGGGCGTCCGAGTTGTTCTCGATGCCGTTGACGGCCTGCTTCACGCCGTCGAAGGCGTACTTGTAGCCGCTGCCGATCCAGGCCACGTCGGTCTTGACGCCCCGGCTGCCGGCCACGCCGACCTCGTTGTCGATGCCGGACAGGCCGGTGGAGGTCCACAGGCCGGTCTGGAAGCCCTTGGCCTTCAGGCCGTCCACGGTGGCCTTCAGGTCGGTGTAGCCGCAGCCGTAGCCGTCGTTCGGCAGGAACCAGCCGGACGGCATGTCGGCGTTGCGGGCGTCGGTGGCGTAGCCCACCACGTCGGGGGTGGTCTGGTGCCGGGCCCGGTCGTGGGCGCCCTGGTAGTCCGGGTTGGAGGCGTTGAAGCAGTCGGCGTTGCCGAGCTCGAAGCCCCACATCGGGGCCAGGAACGGCTTGCCGGAGACGTCGGTGTAGGCGTTCAGCACGCCCTTGAGCGAGTCGCCGACCACGTACCAGGCGTCGAACCGGCTCTCGTTGTGGGTGAACGCGCCGGGTGCGCCGAAGCTGTAGCTGCCGGGGGCCCAGGTGTTGCGCATCACGCCGTAGCCGTTGGTCGACATGTAGAACGGGGCCGGGCTGGCGTTGTCGTTCTCGCGCCACTTGTTGTTGACCGAGATCGGGACGGTCTTGCCGCGCAGGGCCCACTCGCCGAGCCGCAGCCCGGTGCCGTAGAACTGCTCGTCGGCGCCCTGGGCGAGGTACTGGGTGGTCTGGGTGCCGGTCCAACTGGTCGGCTGGGACTCCTGCCAGACCAGGGTGGAGTTGTCGGCCCGGTAGAGGGAGAACTGCATCGGGGACTTGTTCACCCGGATGGTCATCGAGGCGGTGCTAATCCGGAAGTAGCTCCCGGCGTCCGACCAACTGCTGGTCACCGGGCCGAAGTCGGTCTTCACGGCCAGGTCGGTGCCGGCCGGGTCGTCGGTGAAGGCGCCGTTGGTGGAGAGCCAGATCCGGAAGATGTCGGCCCGGGCGATCACCACCCGGGCCTTGGCCCCGCCCGAGGTGCTGACGGTGTAGGTGTTCCCGGACTGGGTGATCCCGGTGGCGTTGCCCGCGGTGGCGGCTGCCGCCGAGGAGACCGGGCCCGCCACCGAGAGCACCGCGCCGAGCAGTGCGGTGACCAGTCCGGCGGCCAAGGTCCGTTTCCTGCACCAGCGTTCGAGCCTGCGTGTGCTGCTTGCGCGCATGCGAAGTCCTCCCCGGGGGTGGTGGGCAGCCCGAGCACCGCAGGGCGTGGGGCACCTGCCGGTTGGCTGCGCACCGCATGACATCACTCACCAAAAGTGCAGTCAAGAGTGCGAACATGCTTCGAGTGGCACATTTGCAATCACATTTGAGCACTCTGATTGCGCGAAAGGGGAGCCCCGGCCGGCCGGCGCGGTCACCCGGGCGGTCCAGTCGGACGGTGCGTCAGGTGCGGGCCGGGGACGGGTGGGGTTGGGTGGTGGACGCACCGGTCGCCGTCCCGCCGCTCCTGCCGCACGTGTCCCGGTTGCGCGATCCACCCCCCGAACGTTCCCGAATGCTCGATGTGGAGTCAGTCATGCCCATCTGCAAGACCCGTGACGGTGTGGAGATCTTCTACAAGGACTGGGGCCGTGGCCGCCCCGTGGTGTTCATCCACGGCTGGCCGCTCAACGGCGACGCCTGGCAGGACCAGCTGAAGGCGGTCGCCGACGCCGGCTACCGGGGCATCGCCCACGACCGGCGCGGCCACGGCCGGTCCACCCCCGTCTACGACGGCTACGACTTCGACACCTTCGCCGACGACCTGAACGACCTGCTCACCGGCCTGGACCTGCGCGACGTGACGCTGGTCGCGCACTCGATGGGCGGCGGCGAACTCGCCCGCTACATCGGTCGGCACGGCACCGACCGGATCAGGTCGGCCGTCCTGCTGTCGGCCATCCCGCCGCTGATGGTGCAGGGGCCGGACAACCCGGAGGGGGTGCCGGGCAGCGTCTTCGACGACATCAAGGCCGGCATCCTGAACGAGCGCTCGCAGTTCTGGAAGGACACGGCGGTCGGCTTCCTCTCCGCGAACCGCCCCGGCACCAAGGCCACCCAGGGCAACCAGGACGCCTTCTGGTACATGGCGATGGCACAGACCATCGAGGGCGGCGTCGACTGCGTGGACGCCTTCGGCTACACCGACTTCCACGACGACCTGAAGAAGTTCGACGTCCCGCTGCTGGTGGTGCACGGCGACGACGACCAGGTGGTGCCGATCGACGCCACCGGCCGGAAGACGGCCGAGCTGGTCCCGGGCGCGGTGCTCAAGGTCTACGAGGGCGGCTCGCACGGCATCGCCGTCGTCCCCGGCGACAAGGAGCGGTTCAACCGGGACCTGCTGGACTTCCTGAAGGTGTAGCCGCCGGACGCCCGGAGCCGCCGCACCTCGCGGGTGCGGCGGCTCGCGGGTGGGTGGGGGTCAGGCCGCGCGGCGGACGGCGGCGAGGGCGTCCTTCACCTGCTGTGCGACCCGCGCGGCGTCCTCGGGGACGTGCACCACGTCGGTCCGGTTCATGTCGATCACCAGCACCTCGCTGGCCGAGTAGTGCTCGTGCACCCACGCGTCGTAGCCGGACCAGAGGGTCCGGTAGTACTCCACCAGGCCGGCGTCCTGCTCGAAGTCCCGCCCGCGCAGCCCGATCCGGTGCAGCACCGTCTCGAAGTCGGCCTTCAGGTAGACCATCAGGTCGGGCGCCTTGCGGTAGGGCAGGCCGTCGATCTCGCGCATCATCTCGGCGAGCAGGCCCTCGTAGACCTGCATCTCCAGGGCGCTGATCCGGCCCAGGTCGTGGTTGACCTTGGCGAAGTACCAGTCCTCGTAGATCGAGCGGTCCAGCACGTTGTCGCCCTGCTTGTACGCCTCCTTGATCGCGGCGAAGCGCGTCTGCAGGAAGTACAGCTGGAGCAGGAACGGGTACCGGTTGGCCTGGATCTCCTCGGGGCTCGCCGTGTAGAAGAGCGGCAGGATCGGGTTCTCGTCCACGCTCTCGTAGAAGACCTCGCTGCCGAGCTCCTTGGCGAGCAGCTCGGCCACGCTGGTCTTGCCGATGCCGATCATGCCTCCGACGCAGATCACTGGCATTCCTCACTTCTCCCTGGGGGTCTGTCACGGGGCCCCTCAGGGCCGAGGTCCCGGTACACCACGTCGCTGGGGCAAGCGAGAATCATACGGTGAACGGCGGGAGGGTCGGACCGCGGGACCGGTCACCGTCGGGTCACCCCTCGGGTCACCCGTCCGGTCCGCCTCCGGCGGTGCGGGTCGGCCGGCCCCGCGTACGGTCCGGGTATGGATCCGGTCACAGAGTCCCTCGGTGAGCTCCACGGGCGGCTGAGCGGTCTGACGGAGGGTGAGGTGGCCTCCTACATCCCGCAGCTCGCCGGGGCCGATCCGGCGGACTTCGGGCTGGCCCTCACCAGCATGGCCGGCCACCGCTACCAGGCGGGGCAGGCCGACACCCGGTTCAGCATCCAGTCGGTCTCGAAGCCCTTCGTCTACGCCCTGGCGCTGTCCGACCTGGGCCCGGCCGAGATGCTCCGGCGGGTCGGCGCCGAGCCCAGCGGCGAGGCCTTCAACGCGATCAGCCTGGAGCCGCACACGGGCCGGCCCGCCAACCCGATGGTCAACGCGGGTGCCATCGCCACCACGGCCCTGGTGGCGGCGGCGGGCCCGGCCGAGCGGTCGGCCCGCATCCTGGACTGGCTGTCCGCCTTCGCCGGGCGGCGCCTCGACCACGACGAGGAGGTCTACGCCTCGGAGGCCGCCACCGGCGACCGCAACCGCGCGCTGGCCTACCTGATGCGCTCGGCCGGCTCGCTGGCCGGTGACCCGCACGTGGTGACCGACACCTACTTCCGCCAGTGCTCGGTGCGGGTGACGGCGGCCGACCTCGCGGTGATGGCGGCCACCCTGGCCAAGGGCGGCGTCAACCCCGTCACCGGCCGACGGGCCGTCAGCCAGGACGTCGCGGTCCGGACCCTGGCGGTGATGGCCACCTGCGGGATGTACGACGGTGCCGGGGAGTGGCTGCTGAACGTCGGGCTGCCGGCCAAGAGCGGGGTGTCCGGCGGCCTGATCGCGGCCAGCCCGGGGCGGTTCGGCGTCGCGGTCTACAGCCCGCCGCTCGACCCGGAGGGCAATTCCGTGCGGGGCGTGGCCGCCCTGACCGAGATGTCCGCGCGCTACGCCCTGCACCTGATGCACGCCCCGGTGCACCTGACCGCCACCGTCACCGACACCGTGCACGCGGCGCGGTCCGCCCGCGAGCGCGCCCCGGGAGAGCGCGCCGCCCTGGACCGGGACCCCCGGCGGATCGCGGTGGTCGGGGCCCAGGGCGACCTGGAGTTTACCGAGACCGAGCAGCTGCTGACCGCCGTGCAGGCCGCCGCACCGGCCACCCCGGGCGGGGTGGTGCTGGACCTGACGGCCGTCACCGCCGTCGGCTCCGGCCCGGCCACCATGCTGGCCCGGAGCCTGGCCGGCCTGGAGGCCCGGGGCCACCAGGTGGCCGTCGCCCTCCAGCAGCCCTTCCTGGAGCAGGTGGACGCTCACCCCGGGAGGTGGGTGGCCACCCGTGAGGAGGCGGTGGCCTGGTGCGAGGACCGCTTCCTCGACGGCTGAGCAGCGCCGGGGCACCTGCTCGGCCGAGCAGCGGCAGGCACGGAGGACCGGGTTCTGTGCCCCTGGGAGGACGTCAGGCCGAGACCGGTGAAGGTGTCGGCCGGGGTCTGCCCGGCTGCCGGTCCCCGATGGCACCAGCGGCCCGACGGCGGTGTACGAGCACCGTTCGGGCCCGGCCTCGGCGGGGCACGGCCGGTCAGAGCGCTGGGCGGGGAGGCGCTCCACCGGCCGGCCCGGTTCGACCGCCCCGGAGGTCGAGCGTCGGGAGCAGCTCACCCTGACGGCCGGTCAGAGCACCCACCACCGGGCCCCGCCCGCACCGCTGCCGGCGAGTGCCCCTCCCTGGGCCTGACGTTCAACCAGCTTGCACGCCGATCTACCAGTCGACTGTTCCGTCACCGGGCAGCATCGGCCGGCTGACGGGCTCCAGGCGACTGCGGTTGTCGTGGTGCACCATCGCCTGCGCGACGCAGTGGAGCCAGGCTGCCAGGCTCGGCCAGCCGACGAAGCACGCCGAGTCGTCGTGGGCGGCGCGTCCGAGGTGGTCGTGCCACGGACCGGGTCCCGCGTCGATGAAGTGCTCGTCTCCATCGCTTCCCGCAAACGGCACCCACAGGGTCCCCCACCATGGTTCGTCCTGTTGGTCCGGGTCGTCTGCATCCCAGATGCTCATCCGCAGGTCGCGGACCTCCACGATCCTCTCAGCGGAGTAGAGCGGACCGCAGGGAAGAACACCCAGGTAGGAGCTGTCCCCGTCGTGGCACCGGAGCGACTCGCGCAGATCGGCAGGGAGCGTGAATCCGAGCTGCTCCTCCGTCCGGTCGATCGCCTCGGGCGGCGCCGGCGGGCGGAGCGCGGCCCGGCCGGCCGGTGCGTGCTTCGCCAGCCAGGCGTCGATGAGGCGCCAGGACTCGGCCACGGGCGCGATCACCGGACTGACACCGATGTGTGGGGGCTCGATCATGGACCCGTAGCTTGCCCGATCGCTGTGACACCGAAGGAAGTGGCCCCAGGCTCAGTCGAGTTGCCTCGCTGTGGCCTGGTCCTGCTCGTGGCGCCGGCGGCACGGAGCGGATGACGGGAGGTCGTTGCCATGGTGGTGGAACGCCTGCCGATCGGGTGCGGGTTGGCCTTCGTCGGCACCCCGGAGGAGCTCGCTGCCCACGAGGGAGCAGGCCGAGACCCCTTCAACGGTCGAACGACAAGCTGAGGGCGGGTGTTCAGGGGTGCGTTCAGGCGGGCAGCCAGGTCGGCCACCAGGGTGGGACGTTGTCCGGCGGGCAGAGTCCGGAGTCGCCCGGGTAGGCGTCCAGGGTGCCGAAGTAGGCGAACGAGCCCACCGTGAGCACCGCGAGGGCGAGCAGGACCAGCCCCGCCGGGAGGAGGCCGCGCCAGGCGATCGGCAGGCGGGCCGTCAGGTGCCGGGCGCCCGCCCAGGCACCGACGGCCATCAGCAGGCCGAACAGCTGCATGACCGGCCAGTCGACCATGGTGAAGACGAGCCGGTGCTGCGGCTCCCAGGCCGCGTCGCAGTAGCTCCGGGCCGAGGCCGCGAGGACGGTCGCGCCGTACCCGCCCGCCACACCCAGCAGCACCACGCCGGCCGCTGCCGCATGGCGCAGGACGGCGGGGCCCCGCGCCCCCGGTGCGCGGCCGGGCCCCGATCGCACCGGAACGCTCATGCAAGGGCCGACGCCTCCCGCGGTCTGACGGTTCCTCAGCCCGCCCGGCCCCGGCCGAGGTCGATCGAGACCGTCAGGTGCGGGGCGAGGGCGCGGAGGAAGTCGGCGGCGTCGAAGGCGGCGCCGGCCGGGAGGACGCCGACCGCACGGGTGCGGCCGTCGAGGACGCGGGTCAGGGCCTCCACCACGAGCGGGGCGGTGACGGCGTAGATGTCCCGGCCGTGGGCGGTGGCGCGGCGCTCGGTGGCGCCCGCGCGGACCAGGACGTCCACCACGAAGGTCTGGTCGGAGCGGCCGGAGTCGTCGGTGGCGGTCGGGGCAGGGGTGTCGGGGGCGGCGATGTCGGCGACCGCGTTGGTGGTCATGTAGCTGGTCACCGAGGGGACGTCCAGGTGCCGGGCCACCGTCACCACGTCCGCCATGGTGAACTCGCCGATCACCGGGCGGCGTCCCAGCGGCGCCGGGAAGTCCCAGTCCAGGACGGGGGCCGGATCGGTCCGGCGCTCCCACCGCCCGTCGGCGTAGCGCAGCCGGGCGTCCCCGCGTCGCTCGCGGGAGACGGCGCCGGCCCGGCGGGTGCCGGCCGTGGGGTGCCACCGGCTGAGCCCGTAGGCGATGTGCACCTCGTCCGCCGCGTCCAGGCCGTCCATCGCGGCGCTGGCCAGCAGGTCGCCGAGGCCGCCGAAGAAGGCCATCGCCGGGATCACCAGGGCCTTCGCCTCGTGGGCCCGCTCGGTGTGGTGGGCGAAGGTGTCGAGATTGGCCTCCAACTCGGCGGCCACGTCCAGGTAGGGGATCCCGGCGCGCAGCGCGGCCTCGATCACCGGCCCCGAGGTCGCGGCGAACGGGCCCGCACAGTTGATCACCGCCACCGTGCCCGCCAGCGCCCGGTCCAGCGAGGCCGGGTCCTCCGCCGAGGCGACCCGGCCGGCCAGGCCGTGCGCACCGGCCGACGCCGCCAGCGCGACCGGGTCGCGGCCGGACGGCACCGGCAGGTAGCCGCGCTCCAGCAGCTCCGCCACCACGAACCGCCCGGTGTGCCCGTACGCACCGAACACCGCCACCTGCTGACCCGCCGTCATGACCATCGTCCCTCGCCCGCCTCGCCGACACCGGGCCCTGGCGACCCGGTGCCTACGATCCTGCCGGGGGACGGCATCCCGGACGAGTGTCGGAAACGACCCGCACCATACAGTTCCGGACATGCCCTCCGTCGCCCTGGCCGTCACCGACGGCATGCTGCACTACGAACTGTCCGTGGCCCTGGAGGTGTTCGGGTCCGACCTGACGCACCTGGTCGACCCCTGGTACGACTTCGCGCTCTGCGGGCCGGCGCCCGTTCGGCTCGGCCACGTCACGGTGGCACCCGAGCACGGCCTCGACCAGCTGGTGCGGGCCGGCACCGTGATCGTCCCCGGCTGGGCCGACCCCGACCGGGAGCCACCAGCCGAGCTGGTCCGGGGGGTGCGCGCCGCGCACGCCGCCGGGGCGCGGGTGGTCTCGTTCTGCACCGGCGCGTTCGTGCTGGGTGCGGCCGGGCTGCTGGACGGGCGGCGGGCCACCACCCACTGGGCCCACACCCGGGAGCTGGCGCGGCGTCACCCCGCCGCCACGGTGGACCCGGACGTGCTCTACGTCGACAACGGCGACGTGCTCACCTCGGCCGGCAAGGCCGCCGCGATGGACCTCTCGCTGCACTTGGTCCGCCTCGACCACGGCTCGGCCGCCGCCAACCGGATCGCCCGGCGGCTGGTGGTCCCGCCGCACCGCGACGGCGGCCAGGCGCAGTTCATCTCCACCCCGGTGCCCGCCCCGGGCAGCCACCCGCTCGGCGACCTGTTCCCCTGGGCGCTCCAGCGGCTGGACCGGCCGCTCACCGTCGAGGACCTGGCCCGGCAGGCCCGGATGAGCTCGCGTCACCTGGGCCGCCACTTCAAGCAGCTCACCGGCACCACCCCGCTCCAGTGGTTGCACACCCAGCGCATCCGGCACGCCCAGGAGCTGCTGGAGACCACCGACGCCACTGTGGACACCATCGCCGGGGCCACCGGCATGGGCACCGCCACCACGCTCCGCCGTCACTTCCAGCGCAGCGTGGGCGTGCCGCCCGACGCCTACCGGCGGACCTTCCGCCCGCGCCCGCACCGCTGACGCCGCGTCAGCCGAGGGGGTGGGCGTCCACGTCCGCCGCGCTCACCCCCGGATGGAGGGTCGGAAGCTCCGCCCGGAACCGTGCGGCCCACCGCGGGTCGAGCCCGCGCAGCAGGTCGAGCTGGTGCGCGAGCCGGCCGATGCCGGGGTCCCGGTCGGCGGGGAGTCGGCCGCGCTGCTCCCGCTCGCGGCGCCTGGCCGGTGGGCCGGTGGCGTCGAGGGTGATCCAGTAGAGGAGCTCGTCGAGGCTGGTGGTGGTGCGCCGCCGGAGCTCCCGGCCCTGGTCCACCAGCACCCAGTGCAGGGTGCGGCCGTGGACCTCGACGTAGGGGTGGGCGCCGTCCCGCGGGTGGAAGCCGACGAGTTCGGCCCGGCCCGCGCCGGGGAGGCGGGCCGCCAGGGCGTGCACGGCGGTCCGGATGTCCTCGAGCGTCGTCGTCACGGTGACGATCATGGCATGCCGCCGGGTTCGCTTGCCGCTCGGTTCGCTTGCCGCTCGGTTCGCTTGCCGTCGGTCGGAACGGGGCAGGTGAACGGGGACAGCGAAGGGAAGTGCACCGTGTTCCGAACCACCAAGTCCCCGTCCGACCTCGAATCCGTCCTGCTCGTCCGCGAGGCGCCCGAACTGGCAGCGGCGCTGCGCGAGGCCCTCGGCAGCGCCACGGAGGAGCAGCGAGCCGGGCTGGAGGTGGCCTTGGCGATCGTCGCGCAGGCCGCGGAGCGTCCCGATCCGGCGGTCCGGGGCGGCTGGGCGGAGCGGGCGCTGGCGGTGCGGGGCCTGAGCCCGGAAGACGACACCGTGGCTGCGGTCAAGGCCGTGCGGGAGGCCGCACCGGCCCTCTCCCTGCTGAGCGCCCATCAGCTGGTGCAGGAGGCCCGGCTCCACCGGCCTGCGGCGGGCTGAGCGGCCGGGCGCGGGCTGACGGCGGGCCGTCCGCCCCCGGGAGGACGGCCCGCCGTCAGGTCGGTGGGTGTGCGGTGTGCGGGTCAGTAGTTGCCGAGGCCGCCGCAGACGTTCAGGGCCTGGGCCGTGATCGAGGCGGCGACGTCGCCGGCCAGGTAGCCGACCAGGCCGGCCACCTCCTCGGGGGTGGAGTAGCGGCCGAGCGGGATCTTGGCCTCGAAGCGGGTCTGTACGTCCTCCTCGGTGGTGCCCCAGTGGGCGGCGTAGCCCTGCCGGACCCGGGCCGCCATCGGGGTCTCCACGTAGCCGGGGCAGACCGCGTTCACCGTGATGCCCGAGCGGGCCAGCTCCTTGCCGAGCGCCTTGGTGAAGCCGATCACCCCGTGCTTGGACGCGGAGTACGGAGCGGCCAGCTCGACGCCCTGCTTGCCGCCGGTCGAGGCGATGTTGACGATGCGTCCGTGCCCGCGCTCCAGCATCCCGCCGTTCGAGAGCACCTCGCGGGTGATCCGGAAGACGCTGTTGAGGTTGGTCTCGATGACCGACTCCCAGAGCTCGTCCGGGAGTTCGGCGGTGGTACCGCCGCCGCCCCGGCCCGCGTTGTTGACCAGGACGTGCAGCGGGCCGAAGGCCGCCACCGCCGCCCGGACCAGCTCCGGCACGTCCTCCTTCGAGGTGACGTCGGCGGCGATGCCGTCCGCGGTGAAGCCCCGGCCGCGCAGCTTCTCGACGGCGGCGGTCACGGTGTCGGCGTGCCGCCCGTTCAGGAAGACCGCGTGGCCCTGCTCCGCGAGCAGCTCGGCGACCGCGAAGCCGATGCCGCTGGTGCCGCCGGTGATCAGTGCGGCCCGGGGGGTAGCTGTCCCTGCCATGGTGGGTCCTCTCTCGGTGCTCAGGTGGTGGGTCGGTGCAGGACGCGGCGCAGGGCGCGCTCCAGCTCGGCGGCCGGATCGGCGGCGGCGCCGGCGGACCGCCAGGCGACGAACCGGTCCGGTCGCACCAGGGTCGCGCCGTCCGCTTCGATGCCGTGGGAGGTCAGGAAGTCCCCTCCCTCGTCGAGGAGTTGCGCGCCGCGCCCGACGACGTGCACGGCCAGCGGGATGCCCAGCGCCTCGGCGGCGGCAGCCGCGCCCGCCGTCCAGGCGGTGGCCCCGGCCGGTCCGGTCAGCAGGACGAAGGAGCGCCCGTACAGTGCGGTGGTGCTGGTCGCCCAGCCCTCCGCGTGGGTGAGCCTCACGTAGGGGGCGTGCGAGCCGGGCCGCCCGGTGGGCCGGGCCGGGTCCTCGAACAGCTTGCCGTCGTCGCCGGCTTCGGCGACCACCGCGCCCTGCGGGTAGCGGTAGCCGAAGGCGATCACCGGTGGGGGCAGCGGTACGGCCAGCGTGTCGTCGGCCAGCTCGGGGGAGATCCGGTCCACCAGATTGGCGAACTGCTGCTCGACCAACTCCTCGGCGTACGGCCGCCGTTCGGAGTCGTGGCTGTCCAGCAGTGCGGCGCCCGCCGTGCCGTCCAGGACGGCCGCCAGCTTCCAGCCGAGGTACAGGCCGTCCAGGTAGGCGGTGTTGCCGCCCATGCCCCCGGTCGGCGGCATGACGTGCGCCGCGTCCCCGACCAGCAGGACCCGGCCCTCCCGGAAGCGCTCGGCCACCCCGCAGGAGATCTCGGTGACGCCGACCTCCTCGATCTTCAGCGGGGTGCCCGGAGCCAGGCCCAGATCGCTCCGGATCTGCTCGGTGACGGTGGCCTCGTCCTCCCACCAGCCCTGCGGCAGCTCGTCGGTGAGATTGCGGAAGTAGCCGTACAGCGAGGGGACTTCGGTGTTGAACAGCACCGCGTGCCCGATGTGCAGGGCGACGAACCGGCGGCCGTCCGAGGCGCCGTCGGTGTGGGCCAGCGGCTCGCTCAGATCGGCGTCGAACAGCACCCGCAGTACCCGGCCCACCGTGCCCCGGCCGCGCAGCGCGATGCCGAGCGACTCCCGGACGGCGCTGCGCCAGCCGTCCGAGGCGACCACGTACCGGGCCCGGATCGTGCGCCGCTCGCCGGTGCCGGTGTGCTCGGTGACGGCGGTGACGCCGTCGGCGTCCTGGGCGAGCGAGACGAGCCTGGTGGAGAAGCGCAGCTCGGCGCCCAACTCGGCTGCCCGGTCGGCGAGTACGGCCTCCACGGTGGACTGGCTGGCGGTGCCCCAGTCCTCGGGGGAGACGTGCCGCATGCTCAGCTGGTCGCCGCTCATCAGGGTGCGCAGCACCGGGCCGGCCACTGTCTCGGCGACCACCATGTGGAAGTCGCTGCGGTAGGCCCGCCCCCGGTCCCGGACGGTGTCGGCGACCTTGGCGATGGCCAGCGCCTCCATGGTGTGCGGGTACTGGCCGGTGGCCTTCACCGCCGTCGAGGTGCCGGGGCGGCGCTCGACCACCAACGGCGGGGCGCCGTGCAGCCCGAGGAAGACGGCGGTGCTCAGGCCGCCCGGCCCGGCTCCGATCACCAGGACGGCGACGGTCTCGACGGACTCGGCCGCTCCGGCGGTCTCAGTGCTCTCAACGCTCTCAGCGGCCTCAGCGGTCTCGATCTGCTCGGAGGTCGTGTGACGGGAGGTCATGGCAGGGGCTCCTGTCGGCTCAGGGGAGGAGGACGACGCGGCCGAGCTGCCCGCGGCCCTCGATGACCCGGTGCGCCTCGGCGGCCTCGGCGAGCGGCAGCGTGGTGTGCACGGCGACCTTGAGTTCCCCGGCGGTGACCAGCCGGACCAGCTCCGCACGGGCCTCGGCGGTCCGGGCCGGGTCGACCTTCGCCCAGGCGTCCAGCGAGCTGCCCACCACGTAGGTCAGGCCCAGCAGTTCGGTCATCGCCACACTGGCGACCTGGCCCTCGGCGCCCGCGAAGCCGTAGTAGACCAGCCGCCCGTAGGGGCGGAGCAGCCGCAGGCCGTCCTTGAAGACCGCGCCCTCGACGCTGTCCAGCACCACGTCCACCCCCTGACCGCCGGTCAGTTCGCGGACCCGGTCGGCCCAGTCGGCCTGCCGGTAGTCGACCACCTCGTCGGCGCCGTGCGCCCGGACGAAGTCGGCCTTGGCGGGGGAGCCGACGGTGCCGATCACCCGGCCTGCGCCGCGCAGCCGGGCCAGCTGGGTAACCAGGTGGCCGACGGCGCCGGCCGCCGCGTGCACCAGGACGGTGTCACCCTTGGCGATCCGGCCCGCCTCCAGCACGCTCCAGGCGGTCTGCGCGGTGGAGCCCAGGGCGGTGGCGGTGGCCGCGTCCAGGTCGTCCGGGACGACCACCGTGCGGTCGGCGTCCACCACCACCAGGTCCGCGTACGCGGCGTTCACGCCGTAGGCCGCCACCCGGGCGCCGACCGCCGGGCCCTCGGTGTCCGGGCCGGCCGCCTCCACCCGGCCGACCACGTCGCCGCCCGGCGCGCCGGGCAGCGGGGAGGGGAACGGGGCGGTGTTTCCCCGGAGCTGGGTCTCGATGAAGTTCACCCCGATCGCCTCGGTGCGCAGCAGCAGCTGCCCGGGCCCGGGGACGGGGGCGGGCGCGTCCGTGAGGCGCAGGACGTCGGGGGAGCCGTGCTCTTGGTAGCTGATCAGTCGCATGGAGACCTCGGGGTGCGTGAAGGGCGGGCTTGGGAAAACGGGGGACTGGCGGAGGATCAGATCGACAGCACGATCCGGCCGTTGACCTCGCGCGAGTGCAGTGCCTCGACGGCGCGCTGCGGGTCGGTCCACGGGGTGAGCAGGCCGGGCTCGGCGGTGATCCGCCCGGCGGCGGCCAGGTCGAGCAGCAGCGCCAGATCGGTCGGCACGTCCCGGTGGTGCACCTCGTCCAGCAGGAAGAGGTACTCGATCCGGACGCCGGGCCGGGCGTGGCCCCAGTCGGCGGGCAGCCGCAGCTCGGCCCGGACGGTGTTGCCGAAGACGGTGGCCACGCCGCCGCGCCGGAGCAGGGTGTAGCCGGTGCTGAAGACCTCGCCGCCGGTGCTGTCGACCAGGACGTCGAACGGCCCGTCCGGTGGGGTCCCGTACCCCGTCGCCACCTGGGCGCCGAACTCGGCGAGACCGGCGCCGCGCGCCGGCGAGCTGACCCAGGCGGTCACCTCCGCGCCCGCCGCCAGGGCGAGTTGGACCGCGATCCGGCCGACCCCGCCGCTCGCTCCGGTCACCAGCACCCGCTTGCCGAGCAGCCAGCCGGCCCGCTGGAGCGCGTAGAGCGAGGTGAGCCCGGCGACCGGCAGGGTGACGGCGTCGGTGTCGGTGACGCCGTCCGGGATGACCGCCAGCCGGTCGGAGCGGACGGCCGCCAGCTCGGCCCAGGCGTCGTTGGCGGCCAGCCCGGCGACCCGGGCCCCGGCCGGCGGGCCGCTGCCGTCGGCGGCCGGGCGCAGCACGGTGCCGACCACGTCGAGGCCGAGCTGCGAGCCGGTCGGGCGGCGGACGGCCAGGAGCAGGTCGGCCCGGTTCAGCGCGGCGGCGTGCACCTCCACCAGGACCTCGTCCGGCCGGGGCCGGGGGTCGGGCACGGAGCGCAGCTCCAGGGTGAGCGGGTCCAGGGCGGTGGTGACGAGTGCCTTCACGGTTGTCCTCTAGGGCAGGAGGGTGGGTGGCCGGTACTGCGGTCGGTGGGTGCGGTGCGTGGCGGTGGCGGTGTGCCGACGGCTCCCGCCGGGGCCGGTCCCGCGCGTGGCGGGGGAGCTCCGCCCGGCCGGAGCGACGGGCCCGACGCTCCCCGGTGGGGCCCGGGCGGCCCGGTGTCCGGGCAGCCGCCCGGCGTGCCGCGGTCGGCAGGCTCCGGGGCGCCCGGGCCCGGCCCGACGGGAGCCGCCGGACGTCCCCAGGTCTATCCGCCGCCACTGGATTCCTGGTCCAACATCCCTACTGGGAAGGGCGGCTGACATGCCGAAGGCCCGTCCGGCGGCGCGGGCCGGACGGGCCTTCAGGGGACTGCGGAGCTCGGGGCTCGGGGATGCCGGGTTCGCAGGGCCCCGGGACCTCGGGTCGGCGCGAGCCGGGGCCCGGGCCGTGCGCGGTCGGTCCTCCGGGTGCCGGTCAGACCGAGGCCGGCGCGGGCGCGTCGGCCGCCGGGGCGGTCTGCTCCGGCGGGGCCTCGGCCTTGAACGGGCCGGGCAGGAAGAGCGCCGCGACGGCCGCGACCAGGCTGAAGCCGATGATCACCCAGTACGAGCCGCCGTACGCCGAGGCCGGGTGGCCGGTGGTGCCCTCCAGGCGGCTCTGCAGGGTGATCGCGATGACGGCGATGCCGAGCGCGCCGCCGATCTGGTTGACGATGAACAGCGCACTGGTGGCCCGGGGCGCCTTGGCCTCGCCGACCGCCCGGTACATGAAGGCCATGGTGCCCGGGGCGGTCAGGCCGATGCCGTAGCCGGTGAGGGCCAGGGCGACGGAGAGCCAGGCGGTGTTGGTCGCGGAGGTGATCTGGGAGAAGGCGAGCGCCCCGAGCCCGGTCACCAGCATGCCGACCGCCGAGGTGAGCCGGGCGGTGACCTTGTCGGCGGTCTTGCCCGAGGTGATCGCCCCGGCCGCGCCGAGGAAGCCGGAGGGGATCAGCAGCAGGCCGGCGTGCAGGGCGCCGAAGTCCCGGGACTGCTGGTAGTAGAGCGGGGTGAGCAGCAGGATGCTGTTGGCGATCGCGCCGACGAAGAACATCGTCACCACGGCGAGGGTGAAGCCCCGGCTGGTGAACATCCGCAGGTCGATCAGCGGCTCCACGGTGGTGCGCAGCGCGTGCACCACGTACCCGGCCAGCAGCAGGACGCCGAGCACGAAGGCGATCAGCACCTGGGGGGACGTCAGCTCACCGGAGTGCGCGGCGGTGGTGAGGCCGAAGACCAGGGCGGCGAAGCCGGGGGAGAGCAGCACCAGGCCGAGCACGTCCAGCTTCTGTCCCGCATCGCCCGCGTGCTGCTCGCGGGGCAGGGTGCGCAGGGCCAGCAGCAGGGCCAGCACGCCGAGCGGCAGGTTGATCAGGAACATCCAGCGCCAGCTGACCACGTCCACCAGCAGGCCGCCGAGCACCGGGCCGAGGATCGGGCCGAGGGTGAGCGGCAGGGAGATCAGGGCCATCGCCTTGGCGACCCGGTGCGGTCCGGCGGTGGTGGCCAGCACGCTCTGCACGACGGGGACGATCATGCCGCCGCCGATGCCCTGGAGCACCCGGAAGGCGATCAGCGACTGGATCGACCAGGCCGCGCCGGAGAGTGCGGAGCCGAGCACGAAGACCGAGACGGCGGTCAGCCACATGGTCCGGCCGCCGAAGCGGTCGACGGCCCAGCCGGCGAACGGCGTGGCGGCGGCCACCGCCAGCAGGTAGCCGGCCGTGACCCACTGGACGGTGGCCAGCGGGGAGTCGAACTGGCCCTCCAGGGTGGTCAGTCCGACGTTGACGATGGTCTCGTCCAGCAGCGCCATCAGCAGGGCCAGCAGCAGGACGGCGGCCATCCGGAGGAAGGCCGGGTCCAGGTCGGTGCTGGGGGCCGGGCCCGGCTCCGCCGCCGCTGGAGCGGTCTGCGAGGGGAGGGCTGTCGGCTCGGGGGCGGGGGAGGGATCGGAAGTGCCGCGTGTCATTGCGTTCCGCCTGAGGTCGGTGGGCAAGGTCTGTGCTCCTCACAGTAGGGCTAGATGTAGGCGCACGCATCTAATTCTGCCGAGATTCTCCCAACTACCTTGCAGGCTCGGGCCCACTTGCGGCACTCTGGGCCGCGAGGCCACCCAGAATGTCTGCACGCGCATCCAATGTGTGGGCGAGTGGCTATAGTGGAGGGGAGCGAACGAAGGGGGAAGGCGGACATGTCGGCCGAGGACCGCAACGGGCGCGCGGGCGAGTTCGACCTGTGGCGTCGTCAGACGCTGATGGTCGGTCAGCTCAATCAGGTGCTGGAGCGCACGCTGGCAGCCGAGTTCCAGATCTCGCTGCCCGAGCTGATGGTGCTGATCGAGCTGCGGCACGGCCACGAGCGCGGCACCCGGGTGCAGGAGCTGTCCGCCGCCGTCGGGCTGGACCAGTCGTCGATGAGTCGGCTCGTCACCCGGCTGGAGAACCGTGGCCTGACCACCCGGGTCTCCTGCGAGCACGACCGGCGCGGCGTCTACTGCATGCTGACCCCGGCCGGCGCCGAGCGCGGCGAGCGGGCCGAGGCCCGCTGCCGCGACGAGCTGGCGGGGCTGCTGGACGCTGCCTCGTTCGACGACCGCTGGGCGTCGCTGGTGGCCCGCTTCCGGCACACCGCCTCGGGTACGCCCGTCCCCTGATCGTGCGCGCTCCTCCTGACGGCCCGACCGTGAAGGAGACCAGCGTGAAACTGTCCGTCCTGGACCAGTCCGTCGTACCCGAGGGATCGACCTCGGCCACCGCCCTGCACAACTCGGTCGACCTGGCGCGCCACGCGGACCGGCTCGGCTACCACCGCTACTGGGTGGCCGAGCACCACGCCACCGGCTCCTTCGCCGGCCCGGCCCCCGAGATCCTGGTCGCCCGGCTGGCAGCCGAGACCAGCAGGATCCGGGTCGGCTCGGGCGGGGTGCTGCTGCCCTACTACAGCCCGCTGAAGGTGGCCGAGGTGTTCCGGGTGCTCAGCGCCCTGTCGCCGGGCCGGATCGACCTCGGCATCGGCCGGGGTGGCGGCGCCGGCAGTGTCGAGGCGCACGCGCTCTCCAACGGACCGTCCGGTCACCGGGGTGAGCACGGCTTCACCGAGAAGCTCGCCGAGCTGCTCGGCTTCCTGTACGGCGGATTCCCGCCCGACCACCCCTACCGGCCGATCGGGCTGATGCCCGTCGCCGAGCCGCCCGAGGTCTGGCTGCTGGTCGCCAGCCCCGGCAGCGCCCAGCTGGCGGGCAAGCTCGGACTGCCCATCACCGTCGCGCACTTCGGCCGCCCGCAGCTCACCCGTGAGGTGGTCCGGGCCTACCGGGCCGCCTTCGACCACGGTTCCGGTGCCCGGCCCTACGTCCAGGTCGGGGTGGGCGTCTACTGCGGCGAGAGCGAGCAGGAGGCCCAGCGGGTGTTCGCCAGCCAGCGGCTGTTCCGGCTGCGGATGGGGCGCGGGGTGCTGGTGCCGCTGCCGCCGCCGGACCTCGCGCTGGAGGAACTGCGCGGCCAGTACGAGCCGTTGGCCGACGAGGAGGCCGAGTGGCCCCGATGTGTGGTCGGCGACCCCGACCAGGTGCACAAGGTGCTCGGATCGATGGCGGACGAACTGGCGGTGGACGAGTTCATGGTGCTCTCCACCATCCACGCCCCCGAGGACCGCAAGCGCTCCTACCAACTGCTCGCCGAGCGTTTCGGGTTGACCGGTCAGGGCACGTCCTGACGGTGTGATCCGGCCCACAGCGCAGCCGCCACCGTGCGTGCCCGGCCCTATTGTGTCGCTGGGTGCGGCCGTGGCCCCGGCCCCGGCCGGCCGCCCGTCCGGCGATCCGACCTGGAAGGTGTCCGCTTGAGCGAGGAACCCGTCCCGACCCACGACTTCCGGATCCTCGGGCCGCTGTCCGTCCGGGCCGGCGGACGGGAACTGCCGGTCTCCTCGCCCAAACAGCGCGCCCTGCTGGCCTGTCTGCTGCTGCGGGCCGGCCAGGTGGTCTCGCCGGAGGAGCTGATCCGCCGGCTCTGGGACGAGCAGCCGCCCCGGGACGCCCGGGCCGCGCTGCACGTCCACACCACCCGGCTGCGCGCCCTGCTGCGCCGGCCGCCCGGCCTCGACGACCGCCCGGTGATCGAGACCCATCCGGGCGGCTACCGGCTGGTCGCCGACCCCGACTCACTCGACCTGACCCGCTACCGCGCAGCCGCCCGGGCCGCCCGGGCCGCCCGGCACGGCGGCCATGCGGACGACGAACTCGCCGCGCTGGACCGGGCACTGGCCGAATGGCGGGGCGATCCGCTGGGGACCGTGCCGTCCGCCTCGCTGCAGACCGAGGTGGTGCCGCAGCTGATCGAGGAGCACCTGACGCTGGCGGAGCGGCGCTTCGCGCTGCTGCTGGAGCAGGGCGCCGGCCCGGACCTGGTGCCGCCGCTGCGGGTGCTGGTGGCCGCCCATCCCGTCCGGGAGCGGCTGCGCGAGTACCTCATGCTGGCGCTGCGGCGGGCCGGGCAGATCGCCGGCGCGCTGGAGGAGTACCGGGACTACTACCGGATGCTGGACCGTGAGCTCGGTCTGCTCCCGGGGCCCGAACTCCAGGAGCTGCACCGCGGGTTGCTCACCGAATCCGCCCTGACCGAGGCGCCGCTGCCCGGGGCCGGGCCAGCCGGTCCGTCCTGGCCGGGGGTGCCGCAGGCCGGGGCGCCCCGGGGTGCGGGCCCGTGGGCCGAGGGGTCCCGACCGGGGGCTGCCCGGGCCGAGGACCCGCGAGCCGGGGCCGCGCGGGCCAGGACGGTACGGGTCGGTGATGCCGGGGACGGGTCCGTCCGTCCGCGAGGCCCCCGGACCGGAGAGCGCCGTCCGGCAGATCCCGGGACCGGAGAGCACCGTTCCGGAGACCGCCGTGTCGGGGAGCGCCGCGACGCGGACCGCCTGGACGCGGACCGCCGGGACGCGGACCGAGGGGACGGGGGCCGATGGGACGCGGACCGCCGTGACAGGGACCGCCGTGACGGGCTCGCCCGTGACGCGGCGGCCGGGCCGGGCGGCGACCGGCCGTTCGAGCGGCCCCGGACCCGGCCGGTGCCGGTGCTGCGGGCCGCCGAGCCCTGCGCGCCCTGGCAGGTGCAGCGGCAACTCCCGCCCGAGGCGACCCACTTCGTCGGCCGCGAGGAGCTGGTCGAGCAGGTCACCGCAGCCCTGACGCCCCGTCAGCGCAGCGTGGTGCCGCTGGTCAGCCTGGTCGGCCCGCCCGGCATCGGCAAGACCGCACTCGCCCTGCGGGTCGCCCACCGGCTCGGCGCCGCCTACCCCGACGGCCAGTGGTACGTCCGGCTGCGGGACGCCCGGGGCCAGGCCCGTTCGGTGCCGGACGTGATCGCCGAACTGCTGCGCTCCTCCGGGGCCGACGTCTCGGCCCTGCCCACCGACCGGCACCAGCTCACCGGAGTGCTGCGCAGCCGGCTGGCCGACCGCCGGGTGCTGATCGTCATCGACGACGTGGACGACAGCGCCCAGGTGCCCGAGCTGCTGCCCGGCTCGCCGAGCTGCGCGGTGATCGCCCTGCACCGTGAGTACCGCCCCGACCTGCTGGCGATGCACGGTGCACGCGGCTTCACCCTGGACCTGCTCTCGCACCGGGAGAGCGAGGAACTGCTGGTCGCGGTGCTCGGCCGGGCGCCGGAGACGCTGTCCGGGACGGCGGTGGCCGAGCTGGCCGGGCTCTGCGGCCGGCTGCCGCTGGCCCTGCGGATCGCCGCCGGGCACCTGGCCGGCCGGCCCTGGCGCTCGGTGGAGTCCTTCGCCGAGGCCCTGCGCGAGGGCGAGCCGCTGGACCTGCTGGCGCTCGGCGACAGCCCGTCCACCGCCGTCCGGGCCGCCTTCGGGGTGGCCTACGAGGCGCTGCCCGCGCTCTCCCGCCGGTTCTTCCGGCTGCTGGGCCTGGTCTCCGACCTCTCCTACACCGCCGACACCGCCGCCAGCCTGGCCGACTGCGAACCGCAGGTGGCGGACCAACTGCTGGACAAGCTCGCGGCAGCCCAGCTGATCGAGGTCACCGGCCCGGGCAGCTACCGCTTCCACAGCCTGATCGCCCGGTACGCGGCCGAGCGGGGTGCCCAGGAGGACAGCCGGGCCGAGCGGCGGCAGGCGCTCACCCGGCTCTGCCGCTGGTACCTCCAGCGGGTCGACCGGGCCGTGCAGTCGTGCTACCCGGGCTTCCTGAGGGTCTTTCAGCCCGAGGCGCAGCCCGACCCGGCCCCGGTCGGTGCCCGGGCGGCGCAGGACTGGTTACGGAAGGAGCAGTGCAACCTGGTCTCGCTGGTGGTCCGCACGGCGGACGAGGGCCTGGAGGAGGTCTGCGTCCAGCTCGCCGACATGATGCGCGGCTACTTCGCCCTCGGCCGGCAGCACACCGAGTGGCTGACCACGGCGCAGGCCGGGCTGCGGGCCGCGCTGCGGCTCGGCGACCCCGGGGTGGTGGCGGTGATGCGGCTGAGCGCGGGCGGCGCGCTCCAGGGCATGCACCGGCTGCCCGAGTCGGCCCGCGAACTGCGCACCGCGCACCGGGCGTTCGTCCGACTCGGGATGCGCGACTTCGAGGCCGTCACCATCAACGCCATCGCGATGAACCAGCTCCAGCAGCCGACCAAGCAGATCGACAGCGCGGTCACCCTGCTGGAGCGCGGGCTCGGGATCAGCCGGCTGCTCGGCCTCACCCACGTCGAGGCGCGCGGTCTGATGTACCTCGGCATGGCCCGGCACAGCCAGGGCCGGCTGCGGGCCGCCGAGGAGCACTTCGGCCAGGCGGTGGCGATCCTGGACGAGCACGGCACCCGGCGCTCGCTGCCCGAGGTGCTGGCCCGGCTCGGCTCGGTGCGGGCCGATCTGGGGGAGTGGGGCAAGGCGCTGGCCGACCTCGGGCTCGCGCTGACGCTCAGTGAGGAGTTCGGCGCGACCTACACCATGGCGCTGGCCTCGTACGGGCTGGCCCAGGTGCACGCCTGCGAGGGCTCGCCCGAGCTGGCCTTCCGGCACGCCGAGCAGGCCGTGCTGATCGCCCGGGACCACGGCTACGGCGCGGTGGAGGCCAACGCCCGCACCATCCTGGGCGGCCTGCACCTCAGCCGGCACCGGCCGGACGAGGCCCGGGCCGAGTTCGGGCGGGTGCTGGCCATCGCCGAGCGGATCGGCCACCCGCAGGCCGAGGTGCACTCGCTGATCGGCCTGGGCCGGCTCGAACTCACCGACGGGCGCAACGCCGAGGCGCACGCCCTCGGCCTGCGCGCGGCCACCGTCGCGGAGCGCTCCGGCCTGCAACTGCTGCGGCAGCGCGCCGAGGAACTGTGTCGGCTGGCGGGCCGGACGCGCGGACCGGACGGTGCGGTAAGCGCTTACCGGGGCCTCTTCCCGGAGTGCGCGTGAACGTGACGTTGCGTCAGATGACGGAGTACGTTCCGGGCGCTTGACGAAAGGAGCTGCGGGCCGAGGTGAAAGGACCTCGAAGGTGAGGTGCAAGGACGAGGCCACAGGATGGTGCACGCACACCGCACCGGCCACGTCCTGGAGGCACGATGTACGCCCGCATCCTCGGCCCGCTCACCCTCACCGACGACTTTCGCACACTCACGCCGCGTGCACCGAAACAACGTCAACTCCTGGCGCTGCTCCTGCTGCACGCCGGCCAGGTGGTCACCATCGACGAGTGCGTCGACGAGCTCTGGGCCGACGCGCCGCCGAACAGCGCGCACTCCACGCTGCAGACCTACGTGATGCAGCTGCGCAAGGTGCTCAGAGGTGCCGCGCCGGCCGCCGAGCCGGGCGGCGGCGCCCCGGCTATGTGCCTGGAGACCCGAGACCGGGGCTACCTGCTGGCGGTCGGTCAGGGGCGGCTGGACCTGCACCAGTTCGAGAGACTGGTCGAGCAGGCGTCGGTCGCCCGGCTCGCCGGTGACCACCGCCGCGAGTCCGAGCTGCTGCACGCAGCGCTCGCCCTGTGGACCGGCCGGGCGCTGGCCGACGTCACCTGCGGCCCGCTGCTGCGCACCCGGCTGAGCGGCCTGCGGGAGACCTGGCTCGGCGCGCTGGAGCAGCGGATCGACGCGGACCTGCGCACCGGCCGGCACCACCAGCTGATCGGCGAGCTGAACGTGCTCACCCGGCAGCACCCGACCTACGAGAACCTGCACGCCCAGCTGATGATCGCGCTCTACCGCTCCGGCCGCACCGCCGACGCGCTGGCGGTCTTCGGCCGGCTGCGCCGCACCTTCGGCGAGCAGCTCGGCCTGGAGCCCTCGGTCCGGATGCGCACCCTGCACACCGACCTGCTCAACTCCGTGCCGGTGGCCGAGTCGGTCTACCTGCCCGGCCCGGAGAGCGCGGGCGCGGTGCCGCTGCGCACGGCGGGCTGAACCGCCCCGTGGCGGAGCGCCGGTGGAGTCGTTCTCCACGCACGCTCCACCGCCCCCGGACAGATTGACCGGCATCCCGGCGCCCCACCGGCGCGCCCCAGATCCAGGAGGTAGCAGTGACCCGGACCGCATCGCCGGACACCCGGACCGTGCCGGACGCGGACTACTCGGCCATCGTGCAGTTCTACGCCGGGCACGGCCAGTTGCTCGACGCCGGGCGGGCGGAGGAGTGGGCCGAGCAGTTCACCGAGGACGGCGTCTTCGCCCAGAACGTCAAGCCCGACGTCAAGCGCGGCCGGGCCGACATCGCGGCCGGCATGCGCAAGGGCATCGACGCGCTGGCCGCGCGCGGCCTGGTGCGCCGCCACTGGTTCGGCATGATCGCCGCCGAGCCGGACGGCCCGGACACCGTCCGCACCCGCTACTACGCGGTGGTCTTCGAGACGCCGAAGGGCGGTGAGCCCCGGCTCTACCTCTCCACCACCGCCCACGACGTGCTGGAGCGTCAGGACGGCCGCTGGTACGTCCGCAGCCGCTACATCAGCCACGACGGGGCCGAGACCATCACCCCGATCGAGGCGGTCGACCTGGCGGTCGAGGAGCCCGTCGAGCCGGCGGTGGAGGCTGCGGGGTCGGCGGTGGCGGCCGGAGTGGTGGCCGGGGCGGCCGTCGGGGCCGACGCGTGAGCGGCCTGTTCGACGCCGTCACGGTCGGCGGCCTGGAGCTGCCGAACCGGCTGGTGATGTCGCCGATGGGCCGCGGCCGGACCACGCCCGACGGCACCCCGCTGCCGGTGATGGCCGACTACTACGCCCAGCGGGCCGCCGCCGGACTGGTGATCAGCGAGGCGACCCACCCCAGCCCGGTCGCGGTCGGCCACGCGCACAGTGTGCGGCTGCACACCGCCGCGCAGGCGCGGGCCTGGGCCCGGATCGTGGAGGCGGTGCACCGCGAGGGCGGCCGGTTCCACCTCCAGCTGATGCACGCGGGCCGGATCAGCCACCCGGACCTGCACGGCGAGGTACCGCTCGCGCCGTCCGCCGTCCGGGCGGCCGGCCAGGCCCGGGTCTTCGAGGGGAAGCCGGACTACCCGGTGCCCCGGGCCCTGACGGAGGAGGAGATCGCGGTCACCGTCCGGGACTTCGCCCGGGCCGCCGAGGTGGCCGCCGACATCGGCTTCGACGGGGTGGAGATCCACGGGGCCAACGGCTACCTGCTGCACCAGTTCCTCTCCCCGGCGACCAACCGGCGCACGGACGGCTACGGCGGTGCGCCGGAGCGGCGGGCCCGGTTCGTGCTGGAGGTGGCCGAGGCGGTGGCCCAGCAGATCGGCCCCGAGCGGACCGGCATCCGCCTCTCGCCCGGCTTCCCGCTCAACGACATCACCGAGCCCGATCGGGCCGAGGTCTACCCCGTCCTGCTAGACGGCCTGGACGCCCTGGGCCTGGAGCACGTGCACTTCGTGGCCGGCAGTGACCTTGGCCTGGTCCACCAGCTGAGCCGGCGGTGGCAGCGGACCGTGATCGTGAACGCCGGCACCGGGCCGCTGGGCACCGAGGAGACCCTCGACGCGGCCGGGAAAGCGCTTACCGAGGGCGCCGACCTGCTCTCCTTCGGCCGGCAGTTCCTGGCCAACCCCGACCTGCCCGAGCGGCTGCGCGCCCGTGCCCCGCTCAACGCCTGGAACCCGCAGTACTTCTACGAGGGCGGCCCGCTGGGCTACACCGACTACCCGGTCCTGGCCGCCGTCTGACCACGCGTCATCCGCCGTACGTCATCCGCCGTACGTCACCGCGCAGCACGTCACCCGCACCGCGACACCCACCGAGGAGCCCAGCATGGCCGTCACCTTCGTCAACAAGCTCACCCTGATCGGCGACGCCGAGGAGTTCGAGAACCTCTACGAGGCCGTGGGCGCCTTCATGGAGACCCAGCCCGGCCTGATCCGCTACTCCCTGGTCCGCTCCACCAAGGACGACAAGGTCTACTTCAACCTCGCCGAGTGGGAGGACGAGGAGACCTTCCGCAAGGCGCTGGTCGAGCCGGAGTTCCGCCGCCGGCTGGACGCGCTGAGCGGCCTGATCAAGGGCGAGCCGCACCTGAGCGTCCCGGTCCGCGAGGGCCGGGCCGCCCAGGTCTGACACCGAGGGCGACCGCGAGACGGCGCCGGGCGGGCCGCACCTGCGGCCCGCCCGGGCACCCGCCGTCCGCTACCGCAGTCCGCTACCGCACCGCGCTACCGCACCCCGCCGTCCACCCGGAGCACCTGCCCGTTCACGTAGGAGCTGTCGGGGGAGGCCAGGAACAGCACCGCCGCCCCGACCTCCGCACCGCGCCCCGGGCGCCCGGCGGCGAGGTTGGCGGACAGCTTCGGCCAGAGGTCCTGATTCCCGATCAGCGCCCGGCCCATGCCCGCGTCGATGTAGCCGGGCGCCACCGCGTTCGCCGTCACGCCCTCGGCCGCCACCTCCAGGGCCACCACGGCGGTGAACGCCTCCACCGCCGCCTTCGACGCGCAGTACGCCGAGGCCCACGGAACGGCCCGCGAACCCAGGAGGGAGGAGACCGTGATGATCCGGCCACCCGGCTCCCGCCGTACGTACGGCAGGGCCGCCCGTACGGTGTGGAAGACCCCGTTCAGGTTGGTGTCGATCACCTCGCCCCAGTGCTCGGCCGAGAGCGAGGCGACCGGTCCGGGGCGGCTGACGCCCGCGTTGGCCACCACGATCTGCGGGGCGCCGTACCGGTCGGCCACCGTGGCGAACAGCTCGGCGACCGAATCCGGTGAGGTGACGTCGGCCTTCAGCGCCACCAGGCCCGCCCCGGGCTCCGCCGGGACCTCCCGGCCCGCGACCACCACGGTCGCCCCCGCACCGGCCAGCGCGAGCGCGATGTCGTGGCCGAGCCCCCTGGTCCCGCCGGTCACCACGGCGGTCTTCCCCTGCAGCGTCGTCATGCCCTCTCCTCAACTCCGGTTGTCGTACTCCGCCGAGACTCGGCGTCCCGGCTCGCGGCTGGGGAGAGCGGTGCTGGAGGGGGCGCCCCGGCAGCGCCCGGACCTCCGGGACCCTCACCTCCAGGACCCTCACCTCCAGGACCCTCACCTCCAGGACCCGGACCTCGAAGGCCCGGACCGCTGGCGCCGAGACCTCCAGAGCCAGGACGGCCGTCGCCCGGACCTCCAGTCCCCGCCCCCGCCGCGCTCAGGCCAGGCAGCGCAGCGGACGGCCACCGTTCAGCACGACCATCTCGCGCATCGCGGGGGCCGACTCGATCCGGGCGCCGGGCACCCCGCCGGCCGCCTCGTGGAAGGCCCGGTGCAGATTGCCGACCAGCCGCTCGGCGTCCAACAGCCCGGCGTACGCGTCCGGTTCGGCGCGCTGGGCCCGCTGAGCGGTGGCGAGCGGGTCGAGGCCGTCCGTCAGGCCCCGCCGCGCCAGCCCGGCCACCCAGCGCAGGTAGCCCTCGGTGAAGTCAAGCAACTCCGGTCCGCCGACCGGGCCGTGGCCGCCGACCACCACCAGGGGGTCCAGCTCGCGCAGCAGGTCGAGGGCCCGCAGCGAGCCGCTCAGCGAGCCCATCAGCACGAACGGCGCGGCCCCGGAGAAGACCAGGTCCCCGGCGAACAGCACCCGCTGCTCGGGCAGCCAGACCGCCAGGTCGTCCGAGGTGTGGGCGACGCCGGGGTGGATCAGCTCGACCTCGGTGCCGCCCAGGTTCAGCGTGGCGCCCTCCCGGACGGTCAGCGAGGGCAGCACCACCGGGGTCGAGCCCCACTCCACCTGCGGCCACATCTTCTGGAGGGCCGTGCCCTTGCGGAGCAGCTCGGCCGTCCCGGCCTGATGGCCGATCAGCAGCGAGTGCGGGCCGCCGAAGACGTGGTTGCCGAAGGTGTGGTCCCCGTGGTGGTGGGTGGAGACCAGGATGCGGCGCGGACCCCGGGCGACCGAGTCCACCGCCGCGCGCAGCGCCAGCGCCCGCCGCTCGGTGGCCGCGGTGTCCACCACCAGGACGGCGTCCTCGCCGACCACCACCCCCGCGTTGTTGACGCACCACCCGCCCGGCTCCTGCACGTAGGCGTGCACCCCGTCGGCGACCGTCAGCAGCGTCCCGGTCATCGGTCCTCCCGTCCTCGGGCGCGGCCGGTGCCGCGCGCGCCCGCCCATTGCGCCGAGGGCCGCTGGAACCTGGCTGGAGCCACCGGCGCCGGAACCACCCGCACCACCCACACCACCGAGGAACCGGGGAGAGGAACCACCCATGCAGTTCGGCGTGTTCGGGGGCCTGTCGGTCGAGGACCGGGACGGCCGTCACCTGCCCACCGCACCCAAACAGCGCCAGCTCCTCGGCCTGCTGCTGCTCCACGCCAACCAGATGATGCCGGTGCGCACCTACGTGACCGAGATCTGGGGCGGCCATCCGCCGCCCAGCGCGGCCACCACCCTCCAGACCTACGTGATGCAGCTGCGCCGGATGCTGGCCCGGATGCCGTCGGTCGGCGGCCGGGAGGCCGCGCACGAGCGGCTGCGGACGGCCGGGCAGGGATACCAACTGATGGTCGAGACGGATGAGTTGGACCTGCTGCGGTTCGAGCGACTGGTGGACCTGGCCGGTCGGGCGGCCGGGGACGACGTGATGGTGGCCCGGCTGCTGCGCGGGGCACTGGCGCTGTGGGACCGGCCGGTGTTGGCCGACGTGCGCACCGGGCCGGTGTTGGAGGCCGCCGTGACGCACTGGGAGGCCCGCCGGCTCCAGGTCCACGAGACGTACCTGGACGCGCAGTTGCGGCTCGGGCGGCACCGCGAGGTGCTGGCCGAGTTGGCGGTGCTGACCCGCCGTCACCCGGTGCACGAGGCGCTGCACGCCCGCTACATGGCCGCGCTCCAGCAGAGCGGCCGGATCGGGGACGCGCTGGAGGTGGCCGACCGGCTGACCGGCCGGTTGGCCCGCGACCTGGGGATCGCGCCCGGCCCGGCGATCGGCCGGATCCGGGCCTCGATCCGCCACGGCGGGCCGATCCCGCCGCACACCCCGTCCCCGGCACGGCCCAACTCGGCTTCGCCGTCCTCCCGTTCGACGAGTCAGATCCGTCCGCTGCTGCCGGCCGGCCGTGGCCGCACCGATGCCCGAGGAGGCACCCTTGCCCGTACCCCTGCAACGTGACCCCGAGCAGACCCGGGCCGCGCTCGCCCGCTGGCTCACCGGGGCTGCGGACGAGCCCGGTCCCGGCCGCACCCCCGAGCCCGGCTCCGTGAGCGGCCCCGCACCCGAGCCCGAGACCGACGCCCGGCCCAGGAGGGGCCCCAGCGGTACCAGGACGGACGTGGTGGTCGGCCCGGTCACCGTCCCCGAGGGTGCCGGCTTCTCCGGCGAGATCCTGCTCGCCGACGCCGAGTGGACCGAGGCCGCGACCGGCGAGCGGCGGCGCCGGCGGATCGCCGTCCGGGTCGCCCCGACCGGGCACCGGGTCTACCCGGAGGACGACTGGGCCGGCCAGGTGCGGCTGCTCCGGCTGCTGGCCGGTACCGACCTGCCGGTGCCCCGGGTGCTCGGTGACGAGCCGTCGGCGGAGCCGCTCGGTGCGCCCTTCGTGGTGCTGGAGGCGGTCGACGGGCTGGTGCCGGCCGACCTGCCGTCCTACCACCGGGAGGGCTGGCTGGCCGACCTCGGGCCGGAGGAACGGGCCGAGGTGTGGAACGGCGGGGTGGACGCGCTGGCCGCCCTGCACCGCCTTGACCCGAAGGAGCTCGGCGCCGACCACCTCGACCGCCCCGCCTTCGGCCCGACCGGCACCGCCCAGCTGCTCGGCCACTTCACCCACCACCTGGACTTCTACGGCGTCGCGCCGGACAACGCCCCGGCCGCCGAGGCGCTCGCCTGGCTGCGCGCCCACCTGCCGGCTGCCGACGATGGGCCGGCCTCGGTGCTCTGGGGCGACGCCCGGCTCGGGAACATCCTGTTCGACGGCACCCGCCCGGCCGCCCTGCTGGACTGGGAGGCTGCCGCGCTCGGCCCGGCCGAGGCGGACCTCGCCTGGTACCTGCACCTGGACCGGCACCTCAGCGAGGGCATCGGCGCCACCCGGCTGGCCGGTCTGCCGGACCGGGACGCCACGGTGGACCGCTGGGAGCGTGGCGTCGGACGGACCGTCAGCCACCTGCCGTACCACCAGGTCTTCGCCGCCTACCGGTTCGCCGTGGTCACCGCCCGGGTGGCCCGGCTGCTGGAGGAGAGCGGCATCCTGCCGCCCGGCGCGGACTTCCCGCTGCACCGCAACGCGACCCGCCTGCTGGCCACCGTGCTGACGGAGGTGGCGGGGCCTTCCAGGGCGGATGGACCTGCCCTCCAGCGGACCGGATCAGGCTCGGCGCCCAAGGGAGGAACAGAGAACCATGGCGATCGATGACGAACACTTCCGCACCTTCTTCGGTGCGCACCCGGCCGGCGTCTGTCTGGTCACGGCCGCGGGCCCGGGGGGCGAGCCGGCCGGTCTGACCACCAGTGCGGTGATCCCGGCCTCGATGGTGCCGCCGCTGCTGGTGATCGGGGTGGGGAACAGCTCCCGCACCCTGGAGGCGATCCGGCACTCGGGCGGCTTCGCGGTCAACTTCCTGGCGGCGCGCACCGAGTGGCTCTCGCAGCGGTTCGCCGGCAAGGGCGACGACAAGTTCGCCGGGCTGGAGTGGACCCCCTCCGAGCACGCCGCCGGAGCCCCGGTGCTGGAGGCCCCGCTGCTCAGCGCGGTGGCCGAGTGCACCGTCTACCAGGAGGTGCCGGCCGGGGACCACCGGGTCTTCCTGGGCCTGATCGAGAGCGCCACCCTCTTCGGGAACGAGCCGATCCTCTACCACAACCGCGCCTACGTTCACCTGCCCGTACCCGCCCTGTCCGGCACCGCGACGGCGGACTGACCCCGCCCGAGCGGCCTCCAACTCCGAGGGAACGACATGAAGTTCGGGATCAACCTCTTCCCCACCGTGGGCCCGGCCGACAAGCCGGCCGGCGAGTACTTCGACGAGGCGCTGCGGCTGGCCGAGCTCGCCGACGAGCTGGGCTTCCACCACGTGAAGACCGTCGAGCACTACTTCCACGAGTACGGCGGCTACAGCCCCGACCCGGTGACCTTCCTGGCCGCCGCCGCGGCCCGCACCAGCCGGGTCCGGCTGGTGACCGGTGCCGTCCTGCCCGCCTTCACCCACCCGGTGAAGCTGGCCGGCAAGCTCGCCATGCTGGACAACATCGCCAAGGGCCGGCTCGACGTCGGCTTCGGCCGCGCCTTCCTGCCGGACGAGTTCACCGCCTTCCAGGTGCCGCTGGACGAGAGCCGGGCCCGCTTCGACGAGGGCGTGGAGGCGATCCGCCGGCTCTGGGCCGAGGAGGACGTCCGCTGGGACGGCACCTTCCACCAGTTCGGGCCGGTCACCCTGCTGCCGCGCACCTGGCAGCGCCCGCACCCGCGCATCCTGGTCGCCACCGCGAAGACCCCGGCCTCGGCCGAGGCGGCCGGGCGCAACGGCTACGGCGTGATGCTGGTGCCCTCGATCAACCCGCGCGAGGCCGTCCAGCAGACCCTGGAGCTGTACCGGGACGCGGCAGCCGAGGTGGGCTTCAAGCCCACCGAGGAGGACGTGCACATGAGTTACGGCGCCTACCTGGCCGAGGACGGCGAAGAGGCGCGCGAGCAGGGCAGGTTGGCGAACGAGCGGGCCAACCGCTCGCTGGCCTCGGCCGTCTCGGCCTGGCGGGAGACCCGCAGCGCCGACTACCCCGGCTACGAGAAGATCGTGGAGAAGGCCGGGCGCGGTGACTTCGGCAAGTCCGTCGCCGAGCGCAAGGCGCTGGTGGGCAGCCCCGAGCAGGTGCGGGCCGCGATCGAGGACATCCGGGGCTGGTACGGCGACTTCACCATCAGCCTCCAGGTGGTCTCCGGGAACACCACGTTCGAGGAGGCCGCCCGCACCATCCGGCTGTTCGCCGAGCACGTCCTGCCGCACTACGCAACGAACGACTGAGAACGGACCGCGATGGTTTCCCTGCGCACCGGCCAGGGCCGTCCCGGCCCCGGCCCCACCGTCCCCGCCGACGACGAGGGGACGACCCCACCCACCCGCAGGGCCGACGGCGGGCCACCGCCCGGCGGGCCGGGCGAGGCCGACGCGGCCTTCGCCCGGCCCCGTCCCCGGCCGGCCCGGTGGGCCGCTGCCGCGGCCGGCGTGGTGCTGCTGGCGATGGCGCTGAACGCGCTGGTCACCAACGACGCCTTCCGCTGGGAGGTGGTCGGCCGCTACTTCACCGCCGACACCATCCTCTCCGGCCTGGTCACCACGCTCTGGCTGACGGCGGTCGCGTTCACCGGCGGATTCGTCCTCGGCACCGGCCTCGCGGTGATGCGGCTCTCCCGCAATCCGGTGCTGGTCAGCCTGAGCTTCGGCTACACCTGGCTGTTCCGCTCGGTGCCGATGCTGGTCCAACTGCTGTTCTGGTACAACATCTCGCTGCTCTACCCGCGCCTCTCCCTGGGCATCCCGTTCGGCCCCGCGTTCACCGACTTCTCCACCGAGAAGCTGATCAGCGGCCTGACCGCCGCCGTGATCGGCCTGGTGCTGCACGAGGCCGGGCAGCTGGCCGAGATCGTCCGGGCCGGCATCCTCTCGGTCGACCGCGACCAGGTCGAGGCAGCTGAGGCGCTCGGCCTCGGCGGGCCGAGGATCTTCCGCCGGATCGTGCTCCCGCAGGCCATGCCGGCCATCCTGCCGCCGGCCGGCAGCCAGATCATCGGCCTGCTGAAGGGCACCTCGATCGTCAGCGTGATCGCCGTCCAGGACCTGCTGTTCGAGACCCAACTCGTCTACAACCGCAACTACCTGGTCATCCCGCTGCTGCTGGTGGCCACCCTCTGGTACCTGCTGCTGACCACCCTGCTCAGCACCGTCCAGTACTTCGTCGAGAAGCGCTTCGCCACGGGGGCCCGGACATGACCGGAATGATCGAGGCCGTCGCGGTCCGGAAGTCCTTCGGCGCGCTGACCGTGCTGGACGGCGTCTCGCTGACCGTCCCCGAATCCACCGTCACCTGTGTGATCGGCCCGTCCGGCTCCGGCAAGAGCACCCTGCTGCGGTGCGTCAACCGGCTGGAGACCATCGACGGCGGCCGGATCGTGGTGGACGGCGAACTGGTCGGTCACGAGTGGCGGGGCGGGCGGCTCTACGAGCGCTCCCGCCGCGCGGTGGCCCGCCAGCGCACCCGCACCGGCATGGTGTTCCAGAACTTCCGGCTCTTCCCGCACCTGACGGTGCTGGAGAACGTCACCGAGGCCCCGCGGGCCCTGCTCGGCCTGGGCCGGGCCGAGGCCGAGGAGCGGGCCCGGGGCCTGCTGGCCCGGGTCGGGCTGGCCGACAAGGTGCGGTCCCGGCCGCGCCAGCTGTCCGGCGGCGAGCAGCAGCGGGCCGCGATCGCCCGGGCGCTGGCCATGGAGCCCCGGGCGATGCTCTTCGACGAGCCGACCAGCGCGCTCGACCCGGAGCTCACCGGGGAGGTGCTGAACGTCATCCGGGAGCTCGCCGACGGCGGGATGACCATGATCGTGGTCACCCACGAGCTGCGCTTCGCCCGTGAGGTCGCCGACCAGGTGGTCTTCATGGACAACGGCCGGGTGGTCGAGTCCGGCCCGCCCGAGGCCGTGCTGGACGCCCCGAGCGAGGAGCGCACCGTCCGCTTCCTGGCCCGGACCTGAAGCACCGTCACCTGTCACCACCGTCACGCGTCACGACCCTCACTCCGCACACCCGCATCCGCTAGGAGAACGACCATGTCCCACACCCCTGCCTCCGTCCCCGCCTCCGGAGGCCGGGCCCGCCGCCTCCTGCCCACCGTGGCCGGGGCCGCCCTGCTCACCCTGCTGCTGGCCGCCTGCGGCTCCGGCGGCGACAAGATCCCGGAGGACACCAGAGCCGCCGACCTCGGCAAGGAGGACGTGGTCTCGGCCATCACCAAGGACCCGGCCCTGGCCGCCAAGCTGCCCGCCGAGCTGAGCACCTCGGGCGTGCTCCGGGTCGGCTCCGCGATCGGCGTGCCGCCGATCGCCTTCAGTCCCGAGGACGGCGGCGACCCGCGCGGCATCGACATCGACATCTCGGAGGCCGTCGCCCGGGTGCTCGGCCTGAAGATCGAGCGCACCAAGGTCAGCGGCGCCTCCCTGATCACCGGCCTGAGCGCCGGCCGCTACGAGCTCGGCACCGCCAACCTCGGCGTCACCGACGAGCGCAAGCAGGCGGTCGACTTCGTGCTCTACAACACGGACGGCACCGGCTTCGCGGTGCGCGACGACAGCCAGTTGAAGAAGGTCGACAAGCTGTCCCAGCTCTGCGGCCTCAAGGTCGGCACCGGCACGGGCACCTCGTACGAGAGCGACCTCGGCAAGGCCAGCAAGGAGTGCGAGGCGGCCGGCCAGAAGCCGATCACCGTCTCCACCTACTCCGACGCCGCCGCGCACTTCCTGGCGCTCCGTCAGGGACACGTCGACCTGCTCATGACCACCTCCAGCGTGCTGCGCTACGCCGCCACCCAGCAGCCGAACCTGCGCTACCTGAACGAGCTGGAGCGGAAGAACGTCGGACTGGTCGTCAAGAAGGGCTCCCCGCTGGCCGAGCCGCTGAAGGAGGCCGTGGACAAGCTGATCAAGGACGGGACCTACAAGAAGATCCTGACCAAGTGGCAGCTCCAGGACGCCGCCGTGCCGGCCTCGGCGGTCAACCCGCCCACCAAGCCCTGACGGGCGGGCGGGAGCCAGGGCCGGCCCGGGGACGGGGGCGGGCGGGAACGGTGCCACGGCCGACGGGCCGTCAGGGCCCGGTGGGCAGCGGGACACTGCGCAGCCCGCCAGCCCGCCAGCCCGCCAGCCCGCCAGCCCGCCAGCCCGCCAGCCCGCCAGCCCGCCAGCCCGCCAGCCCGCCAGCCCGCCTGCCCGCCAGCCCGCCTGCCCGCCCCGCCGTCGAACGGCTCGCTGGGCTCGGCGCCGCCCGCTCGCCACCCGCCCCACCCGCCAGCCCGCCCTGCTGTTGAACGCTCCGCGGTCAAGCGGCTCGCCGTCGAACGCCCCGCCGGGCTCGGCCCCACCCGTTCGTCTCCCGCCTCACCGCCCGCCCTCCTGACAGAGGCGGGGCTGCTGAACGTCGGAGGGTGTCAGCCGGTCAGTTGGTGAGCCCCGACGGGCGCAGCGGTGCGCACCCGCCAGGTGATGTCCGGGAGGTCCGGGACCGCGAGGGCGGCGTGCAGGCCGGGTGGGGCGGGGAGCGAGTGGACCCGCCAGCCGGCCGGGGTGCGGGCGGTGGCCGGGGCCGCCGGGTCGGTGTCGATCCGTCGCAGGTCGGTGGCGGTGCCGGTGCCCATCGCCTTGGCCACCGCCTCCTTCCGGGTCCAGCTGCGGAACAGCGCGGCGGCGCCCTGGGCGCCGACCGTCCGGGCCTCCCGGGCGGAGAGCGCCCGCCGGGTGACGGCGTCCAGATCCACCGGCCGCTCCCGCTCCAGGTCCACCCCGACCGGGAAGCCGGGGGCCACCGCCACCATCCAGTGCGCGCCGCTGTGGGAGAGGCTGAAGGTCACGGGCACGGGTGCGTCGAGCAGGACCGGCGGCCCGTGCCCGCCGTCGTCGCAGTGCGGGCAGGCACCCCGGGCGATCCGCAGCTCCCCGGGTGCCTGCCCGGTCCGCTCGGCCAGCACCCGCCGCAGCGCTGCCCGGCTGCCCGCCCAGCGGCGGGCGGCGAGCGGTGACCTGATCCGGCCCATCCGTGCCAACTCGGCGGGGGAGAGCAGGTGCTGGTCCTCCGCCCCGCCGCCGTCCGGCCCGATCTCGCCCTGCCAGACGGTCACCCCGACGGGGGAGTGGTGGTCCGCCGGGGAGGTGGCACCCCGGATACCGGGGGCCGGACCAGTGCCGGGGATCGGGCCGGCGTCACGGATCGGCCCGGCGTCACGGATCGGGTCGCGCTCGGCTCCGGCGGCGGCCGGACCGGTGGTGCGGTCCTGCCCGGTCTCCCGGGGGAGCGCCCTGCCGCTCCGGTCGCCGGCAGCCGGGTGGTGGCCCGCGGCCGTGCGGGGGGCGACGCCGGGGGCCGTGGACGGCTGACGGGGGGTCATCCGGCGGCCGTGCCGGTGAACTCGACCACCGCGCAGCTCCAGGTGAAGCCCGCGCCGACGCCGAACAGCAGGCCCAGCTCCCCGGCCCGCACCTCGCCCGACTCGGCCAGGAAGGCGAGCCCGGCGAACTGGTCGCCCGCCCCCAGGTGCCCGACGGTGCGGCCCCACCGCCAGGTGGTCCGTTCCACCGGGATGTCCCAGCGTCGGAGGAAGGCCGAACTCAGCCTTCCCAGGCCGAAGTTCGGCAGTGCGAACCAGGAGATCCCGGACAGCTCGCAGTCCGCCTCGGCCAGTGCCCGCTTGAGCGTCTCGTCCTGCCCGGCGGTGATCCTGGCCACGCTGTAGGAGCGGCCGGTCTCCTCGATGAAGGTCCGCTGGAGCAGCCCCAGGTCGATCGGCTGCCGCACGGCGAACGGGACCGGCGAGAACGGGTCCCGGCCCCGGTGCATCTGCTCCAGGTCGGGGTCCGAGACCGTCACCAGGCTGCGCAGCCGGGCGATGCCGCCCGGGCCCCGGCCCAGTACCAGGGCGGTGCCGGCGTCCCCGTAGACGGTGCCCGGATCGCTGCGCCAGCGGTCGAAGCCGGGCGCGCCGAACACGTCCCCCGTGGTCAGCAGCGCGGCCCGCCGCCCCTCCGCTCCGCTGAGGTAGCCGGCCGCCAACTCCAGGGCTGCCATGCCCCCGTTGGAGAGCTGTTTGATCTCGATCGCCGGGCAGCGGTTGCCCACGGCCCGGCGCTGGACGTACGAGGCGGCGGCCCAGAGGTCGTGGCCCTGGTGCTGGATGGTGGCGTGCAGCAGCAGATCGACGTCGGACGGGTGGGTGCCGGTCAGCTTGAGCACCGAGCGGGCGGCGGCGGAGGCCAGCTCGGGTGCGGAGGAGCCGGCCGAGACGGCCGTCGCCTCGATCCCGCTGCGGGTCGCGCTGCGCTCGTCGAACAGCCCGTCCCGCACGGCCAGTTCGGCCGGGTGGCGGTCCTCCAGATGGATCGCCGCACCGGCGATGTGGAGGTCCTCGTATCTCATCTTCCGGGGGCCCTTTCGACTCGGTCGGTGGCTCGGCTGCGGACGCGGGTGCGCGGACGACGACGGCCGCCGGTCCGGGGGGTCGCCCGGCCCGGCGGCCTCGCCCGCCCGCGGTCCACCGGTGCGACGGGTCACGCGCTCCGGCTCGTGATCCAAGCTCCGGGCGCCCGGTGGACGAACGGTCCAGAGCGACTGGAGACCGTCCGGGCTGCGAACGTCCGCTGACGAAAGGGCAGTTGGGCGCTGTTCCGGCGGTGTACCGAGCCTCCAGCCGGGGCTCGCAGCATGTCGGCACCGAAGACCTGACACGCCTGCACGACCGAGATGAGGACGACCGCAGCGCACTACCGAGATGAGTACGACCGAGAAGAGCACGACCGAAGAGCACGGAAGAGAGGAGAAGCCGTGACCGCCCCACCGCCACCGGCCGCCCTGCTGTTCCCCGGCCAGGGCGCGCAGCAGCCCGGGATGGGCGTCGGCCTGTACCGGTCGCACCCGGGGTTCCGGGCCCGGATGGACGAGGTCCTGGAGCTCTGGCACTCGCGCGGCTTCGACCTGCGCGCCGACTGGCTGGCCGGCGCCTGCACCCCGGAGGCCGACGGCATCCGGGTCGCCCAGCCACTGCTGTACGCGCTGAACTGGGCCGTCGGCCGGACCGTGCTGGACGCCGGGGTACGCCCGGCCGCGCTGCTCGGCCACAGCGTCGGCGAGGTCGCCGCCGCCACCCTGGCCGGGGTCTTCGAACCGGCCGAGGCGGTCGGCCTGATGGCCGACCGGATCACCCACCTCGACGGGACCCCGCGCGGCGGGATGCTCGCCGTGCTGGCCACTCCGGAGGAACTGGCCCCGTACCTCACCCGGGACGTGGTGGTCGGTGCGGTCAACGCGCCGCGCCAGGTCCTGGTGTCCGGTCCGGACCCGGAGCTCGGCGAGGTCGAGGCCCGACTGCGGGCCGACGGGTTCACCGCGCGCCGCTCCCGCGCGCACAACCCGTTCCACAGCCCGGTGCTCACCGAGGCGGCGCTCCGGGCGCTGCCCGGCCTGGCCCGGCTGACGATCCGTGAGCCCCGGCTGCCGCTGTACTCCGGCTACGAGCCCGGCCCGCTCACCGGGGAGCGGGTGCTCGGCCTGCGGTACTGGGCACTCCAGCCGGCCCGGCCGGTGCTGTTCGGGCCCGCGCTGGACGGGCTGCTGGCCGAGCGCGACCTGCTGCTCGCCGAGGCCGGGCCCGGCCAGGGCCTGACCGCGCTGGTGCGCCGTCACCCGGCCGTCACCCGGGGCGGTTCACGCTCCGTCAGTCTGCTGCCCGCCCGGCCCGGCACCCCCGAGGCCGAGCGCGCGGTGTACGAGAAGGCGCTCGCCGAGCTCGCGAACGCCCCCGCCGCCGGCCCGGTGACCCCGGCCGGCCCGGCGGGTCCGCCCGACCGCTCCGGTGAACCCGCCGGAGCGCTGTCCAGGCCGGTGGGTGCCGCAGTGCCGGCCCTCGCCGCCGAGGAGTAGAGGATGGTCATGGAACGACGCGTCGTCATCACCGGGATCGGTGCGGTGGCGCCCGGCGGTACCGGCATCAAGCGGTACTGGGACCTGCTGTCCACCGGGCGCACCGCGACCCGCACGATCTCGCTCTTCGATGCCTCCCCCTACCGTTCGCGGATCGCGGCCGAGGTGGACTTCGACCCGGCGGCGGCCGGGCTATCGCCGCAGGAGGCCCGCCGGCTCGACCGGGCGGGGCAGTTCGCCCTGGTCGCGGCCCGCGAGGCGGTGGCCGATTCGGGGCTCGACCTGGCGGGCGGCTCCGGGCTGCGCACCGGTGTCTCGCTCGGCTGCGCGGTCGGCTGCACCACCTCGATGGAGAACGAGTACGTGGTGCTCAGCGACGGCGGCGCCCGCTGGCTGGTCGACCACGAGTACGTGGTGCCCCGGCTCTACGACCACTTCGTGCCCAGCTCGCTGGCGGCCGAACTGGCCCGCGAGGTGGGGGCCCGGGGCCCGGTCGCGCTGGTCTCGGACGGCTGCACCTCCGGCCTGGACGCGGTCGGCCAGGCGGCCGACCTGATCCGGGAGGGCAGTGCGGACGTGGTGATCTCCGGCGGCACCGACGCGCCGATCTCACCCATCACGCTGGCCTGCTTCGACGCCATCAAGGCCACCAGCCCGCGCAACGACGACGCCGAGCACGCCTCCCGGCCGTTCGACAACAGCCGCAACGGCCTGGTGCTCGGCGAGGGCGCTGCCGTCCTGGTGCTGGAGGAGCTGGAACACGCCCGCAGCCGGGGGGCCCGGATCTACGCCGAGGTGGCCGGCTTCGGCACCCGGAGCAACGCCTACCACATGACCGGCCTGCGCTCCGACGGCACCGAGATGTCCGAGGCGATCCGGCTGGCGCTGGACGAGGCCCGGCTGCGGCCGGAGCAGGTGGACTACGTCAACGCGCACGGCTCCAGCACCAAGCAGAACGACCGGCACGAGACCGCCGCCTTCAAGACCTCGCTCGGTGAGCACGCCTACCGGGTGCCGGTCAGCTCGATCAAGTCGATGATCGGGCACTCGCTCGGCGCGATCGGCGCGCTCGAACTCGTCGCCTCCGTCCTGGCGATGGAGCACGGCCTGATCCCGCCCACCGCCAACCTGCACGAGCCCGACCCGCTCTGCGACCTGGACTACGTGCCGAACACCGCCCGGGAGGCCCGGGTGGATTCGGTGCTCAGCGTCGGCAGCGGCTTCGGCGGCTTCCAGAGCGCCGTGGTGCTCGCCCGTCCCGAGAGGAGCCTCGCGTGACGGACACCGTCACCACCCCCGCCCCGGCCACCGCGTCAGCGGCCCCGGAGCGCCTGGCCACCGGTCCGTCCGTCCGCCCGGTGATCACCGGCCTCGGCGTGGCCGCCCCCACCGGCCTGGGTGCCGAGGCGCACTGGGCCGCCACCGTCGGCGGCACCAGCGGCATCGCCGGGATCACCCGCTTCGACGCCTCCGGCTATCCGGTGAACTTCGCCGGGGAGGTCTCGGAGTTCGTGGCCGCCGAGCACATCCCGAGCCGCCTGCTGCCGCAGACCGACCACCAGACCAGGCTGGCCCTGTACGCGGCCGACGAGGCGCTCAAGGACAGCGGCATCGACCTGGCCACCGTGCCGGAGTACCAGGCCGGGGTCGCCACCGCCTCCTCGATGGGCGGCTTCGAGTTCGGCCAGCGCGAGCTGCAGAACCTCTGGAGCAAGGGCGGCGCCTTCGTCAGCGCCTACCAGTCCTTCGCCTGGTTCTACGCGGTGAACACCGGTCAGATCTCCATCCGGCACGGCCTCAAGGGCCCGGCCAGCGCGGTGGTCTCCGACCAGGCGGGCGGGCTGGACGCGATCGGCCACGCCCGGCGGCAGATCCGCAAGGGCACCCACCTGATGCTGGCCGGGGGAGTGGACGGCGCGCTCTGCCCGCTCGGCCTGGCCGGGCAGCTGGCCTCCGGCCGGCTCTCCACCGGGGACCGCGCCGACCGCGCCTACCTGCCCTTCGACGAGGCCGCCGCCGGCCACGTCCCCGGCGAGGGCGGCGCCTACCTGGTGCTGGAGCACCCGACCGCCGCCGAGCGGCGCGGTGCCCGGGTGTACGGCGAGCTCGCGGGCTACGCCGCCACCTTCGACCCCGACCCGCACGCCGCCGACGCCGACGGCCTGGAGCGGGCGATCCGGACCGCGCTCGCGGACGCCGCCCTGGAGCCGTCCGAGGTGGCCGTGGTGTTCGCCGACGCGGCCGGGGTGCCGGCCGCCGACCGGGCCGAAGCCGCCGCCCTGGCAGCCGTGTTCGGCCCCCGGGGGGTCCCGGTCACCGCACCCAAGGTGCTGACCGGCCGGCTCTACGCGGGCGGCGCCGCGCTCGACCTGGTCTCCGCGCTGCTGGCCCTGCGCGAGGGCAGCGCCCCGCCCACCGCCCACGTCACCGCTGTCCCGGCCGAGCTGCCGGTCGACCTGGTGACCGGCGGGCCCAGGGCCCTGACCGGCCGCGCCGCGCTGGTGCTGGCCCGGGGCGAGGGCGGCTTCAACGCGGCAGCCGTCGTCACCGTCGACTGACCTTCCTTCCCCACCCGTTCCACCAACGAGATTCGAGAGAGGCCCCGCCATGAGCGCCGACGCGGACACCGCACTGAGCATCGACGAGTTCACCCAGATCCTCCGCGAGTCGGCGGGAGAGGACGACGGCGTCGACCTGACCGGCGACGTCGCCGACGTACCGTTCACCGAGCTCGGCTACGACTCGCTGGCCCTGCTGGAGGTGGCCGGCCGGATCACCCGGGACTACGGGGTGGTCCTGCCGGACGAGGACCTGGACGGGGTGGACACCCCCCGGGCCTTCGTCGAGCTGGTCAACTCCACGCTCGCCACGGCCGGCTGACCGGCCGCACGCACGGAGGGGGGGGGGCCCCCCCCCGGGGCCCCCCCCCCCCCCCCGCGGCCGCGGCGTCAGGAAGGCAGCGCCACCCCCAGCGTTGGCCGGGGGTGGGGGGCCGTGCAGTTGCGGGCCACC
>NZ_JBIWFX010000007.1:264537-392490 GCF_044763225.1 Kitasatospora sp. NPDC096147
GCCCCCGGGGGGGCTTGCGTGTGGGTGTAAAAGCACGGCCGCGCCGGGGCGGGTTCGCGGGCGCCCCCCCGGGGGGGGGGGGCCCGGGCTGGGGCCCCCCCCCCCTCGGCATGGCGGACGCTGCGTCAGGACGGCTGCTCCACCGCCTGCTTGGCCAGGTTGAGGGTGGCCGTGCTGTTGCGGCCCAGCGCGTTCCGGACCAGCTCCCGGGCGGTCTCCAAGGTCGCCTCCGGGCCCAGCAGTTCGGTGATCCGCTCGGGGCGCAGCACCACGGTGTGGTGCGAGGTGGCCCGGACGCCGTCGCCGGCCGGCTCGACCGTCCAGCGGCCGGTGTGCGCGGCCATCAGCGGGGGCACCTGGGTCTGCTTGTAGACCAGCCGGTCCGGCCCGAAGCCGACCCGTACGGAGGTGGTGGTGTGCACCGAGCCGTCTGCGGCCCGGGTGTCCATCTCCACCGTCTGGAGGTCCTCGCCCGGCTCGCCGAGCACCAGCCGCTCCACGTGCGGCAGCCGCTGCTCCCACAGGTCGGCCCGCCAGAGGAAGTCGTAGACCTCCGGCCCCGGCCCGGCGATCTCGACGTGGTCCGCGAAGGAGATCAACACCCCCGGCTCGGCAGCCAGTTGCTCGGCGCCCGCCTTGAGCGCGGCCAGCTCGGAGGTGCTGTTGGTGTCCACCGCGCGCTCCACCCAGGCCCGCGCTTCGGGGGCGTCGTCCACCACCGTGAAGTCGTGCAGCAGGACCACCCGGCTGCCGCCCGGGGCGGGCTCGATGATCCAGTCGCCGCCCATCGAGGCCACCGGGGCCGAGGACACCTCCTGCCGGAAGGTGACCCGCAGGCCGGTCGGGTCCAGCGTGCGGCGCGAAGTCCAGGACCGCACCTCGCCGTTGGCGAACGCCCAGATCCGCAGCCGCTCGGTGCGGTCGTCCCCCTCCAGGCGCTCCACGTGCACGGTGGGCGGGAAGAGGTGCGGCCAGTCCTCCGCCCGGGCGATCAGCTCGTAGACCGCCTTGGGGTCGGCCGCCACCTCCACCACGTGCTCGGTCCTGACGACGTTCGCGTCCGCCATGGGAAACGCCCCTCTCCGTGCTCTCGACTGGTCGTCCTGCCGCCGCCGAGTGTGGGCGGGGGCGATCCAGCGGCGTTGGAGAGGGCCTGGAAGACGTTCAACTCCGGAGGTACGAGGCTCCGTTGAGATCCAGAATGGTGCCCGAGGACCACTCGGCCTCCGGCGAGGCCAGCCAGCGCACCGCCGCCGCGATCTCCTCCGGCCCGGCCACCCGCCCGAACGGGCTCTGCGCCCGGATCGTCTCGCCCTCCGCCCCCGACAGCCGGCCGGCCACCCGCTCGGTGGCGAAGAAGCCCGGCGCCACCGAGGCCACCGCGATGCCGTGCGGGGCCAGCGCGACGGCCAGCGACTGGCCCAGTGCGTGCACGGCCGCCTTGGTCGCCCCGTAGGCCGGGTGGTCCGGCTCGCCCCGGAAGGCGCCGCGCGAGCCGATGTTGACGATCCGTCCGCCGGTGCCCTGGTCGATCATGTGACGGGCGGCGAGGTGGCTCAGGTGGGCGGTGGCGAGCAGGTTCACCGAGACGTGCTGCTGCCAGGCGGCCACCCACTCCCCGTACGCGGTGGTGGCCGGTGGGTGCGGGGTGTTCACCGCCGCGTTGTTCACCAGCACGTCGATCCCGCCCAGGGCCCCGGTCGCCGTCTCCACCACGGCCGCCGCCCCGGCCCCGGCCGGATCGGTCAGGTCACCGCCGACCAGGACGTGGCCCTCGCCCGGCAGCGACTCCAGGGTGGCACGGGCCTCCTCCGCCCGGGAGCCGTAGTGCACAGCGACCCGGTCGCCGTTGGCGGCGAAGGCCTGGGCCAGGGCGCGGCCGAGGCCCCGGGAGGCGCCGCTGATCAGGACCCGGCGGCCGGTGGCGGGGAAGCCCATGGGGGTGTGTCCTCTCTGGTGCTGGTGCTGGTGCTGGTGCTGGTGCTGGTGCTGGTGCTGTTCGTGCTGGTGATCGTGCTGCTCCTGCTCACTGATGCACGGTCAGCAGTCTGCACCACCGCCCGCCTCGGTGATCATCCGGGCGCACGCCCCCGCCCCCGCAGTCGTCCGCCGCCACCTGCTGCGGGGCTGACGGCGGGTCAGCAGTCGTCGAGGGCCTTGGCACGGAACTCCTTGACGGAGAGCACGACCGTCTTCCCACCGTGCCCCTTGGCCAGCACCTCGCCCGGCTGGAGCCGCTCGACGTCGGCGACCGTGAAACCGAGCCTGGACTCCTTGGCGTCGCTGCCGCTGTGCGTGACGGTCAGGAAGTACAGCGGTCCGGGACGCAGGGCGGTGAGCGTGGTGCTGTCCACGGTCCAACCGGGCGGGGCGGTGAACAGCGGGAAGCTCCGGACCCCGCCGAGGCCGGAGCCCCAGGGCTGGTGGGCCCTCCACTGGTGCGGCTCCTCGGAGTCGTACTCACTGACCGAGATGAGCCCCAGCTCGCCCCGTTCGCAGAGCGGAGTCAGTACGGTGAGGACATCGCCGTCCCTGGTGAGGCCGACCGCGCGGCCCAGCGGCGGCGAGCACGCGGTGGCGGTGCCGAGCGCGAGTCCGAGCGCCAGTGCCGTGCAGGTGCGTCCGACATGCCATGCCATGATCGATCTCCCCCGGTCGTGGTGGCCGAGATCGTAGCGGAGCCGCCCCGATCTCCACCCGGCTCTCCACCCGTGGGTCCAGGTGCCGGACGGCCCGGATCGGCAGGCTGGGATGCATGACAACCACCGACTGGATCACCGACCTCGCCCTGCTCCTCGTGGTCTTCCGGCAGCTCCGGGAAGGCCGCCTCGACCGGCGCTCCTACCTCATCCCGCTGGCCATCGTCGCGTTCGTGGCCAACAGCTACCTGGACGGCGTCCCCACGGCCGGCAACGACCTGGTGCTGATCGGCGCACTGGTCGCCTTCGGCGCGGTGCTCGGCGTCGCGGGCGGCGTCTTCACCCGGATCCGCAACCGGGGCGGCGAGCTGTTCATCAAGGCGGGGGCCGTATCCGCCGCGCTCTGGGTGCTCGGCATGGGCACCCGGATGGCCTTCCAGCTCTGGGTCACCTACGGCGGTGGCGCCGCGCACGTGGCCCGGTTCAGCGCCGATCACCGGATCACCAGCCAGCAGGCCTGGGTGGCAGCGTTCGTCCTGATGGCGCTCACCGAGGTGGTGACCCGGCTGGCCACCATCTACCTGCGGGGCCGGACGGTGAGCGTCGCGGCCCTGCCGGAGCCGGCCGACGCGCGGGTCGTGGTCGGCACCGGCCGGGCCTCCTGAACCGGGAGTAGGGTCGCGCCGTGGCCGAGAACCCCTCCACGCACCTCCCCGACTCCGGCCCGGCCCCCGACCGGGGGCCGGGTCACCGGGCCGTGCTGCTGCGGCAGGACGGCGCCGTCCGATGGGTCGTCACCTCGGTGGTCATCGTCACCGCGTTCCTGACGACCCGTCCGGTCGGGCTCGAAGGCCGGGGCCTGGCCGTCGCGCTGCTGCTGGTGGTCTGCTCGCTCGCGCTGCTGGCCCGCCACCTGCCGGCCGACTGCCCGCCCCGGATCACCCTGCCGGTGCTGACCTGCGGCGTGCTGGCCTCCGCCGCTCTGACGGGGCTGATCAGCGGCGGCTCCGGCTTCCTGTTCGCCTACTTCCTGGCCGGCCACATCGGCTTCCGCTTCCCGGCCCGCCAGGCCCTGGTCCTGGCGGCGCTGACCAGCCTGCTGTGCGCCCTGGCGCTCGCGCTCGGCCCCGGCGGCGACGCACTGCCCTGGGCGATGGGCCTGACCACCGGGGTGCCGGTGGTGACGGGGATGCTGAGCCGGAGCCGGCAGCGCGCGGTGGAAGCGGTGGTGGAGTCCGCGGCAGCGGCCGAGCGGGCCGCCCGGGCCGAGGCGCGGACGGCGGTGCTGACCGAGCGGAGCCGGATCGCCCGGGACGTCCACGACGTGCTGGCGCACTCGCTGGCCGGGATCAACATGCAGCTGGAGCTGGCCGACGCGCTGCTGGAGACGGGCGACCTGGCGAAGGTGCGGGAGGCCAACGCCAAGGCGCACGCGATGGTCCGTGACAGCCTCCGGCAGGCCCAGTGGACGGTGCACGCGCTGCGCGAGGACGCCCTCCCGTTGGTGGAGAGTCTGGCGGCGATGGCGGAATCCTCCGGGCACCGGGACGCCCTGGTGGTGCGCGGCACCGTCCGGGAGCCGGCCGCGAAGGTCACCCAGCAGCTGCTGCGGATCGCCCAGGAGGCGCTGACCAACGCGGCGCGGCACGCGCCGGGCGGTGGTGTGGCGGTGGAGTTGGCTTTTGACGGGGCGTCGGTCACGCTGCGGGTCCGCAACGGACCGGGGCGGTCGGCGGTGCCGACGGAGGGCAGCGGGATGGGACTGGTAGGAATGCGGGAACGCGTCGCCCTGCTGGGCGGCACCCTCACCACGGGACCGGTCACCGACGGGCCGGACCGGGGAGGCTGGATGGTGGAGGCGGTGATCCCCGGATGAGCGACGGAGCCGGTGGCGTGGCGGGCAGTGCTGCGGCGGGCGGTACGGCGGGCGGGTCCGACGAGGAGGGGCGGAGCCTGCGGGTGGTGGTGGCGGACGACCAGGCCGCCGTCCGGGAGCCGCTGGCCGCCGTGCTCGGCCTGGCGGCCGGGATCGAGGTGGTCGCCGCCGCCGCGAACGGCACCGAGGTGCTGGCGGCGGTGGCGGAGCAGCCGGTGGACGTGGTCCTGATGGACCTCCGGATGCCGGTGCTGGACGGCACCGAGACCACCCGCCGGCTGACCGAGGAGCACCCGGAGGTGGCCGTGGTGGTACTGACCACCTTCGCCGACGACGAGTCGATCATGGCCGCGCTGGGCGCCGGGGCCCGGGGCTACCTAACCAAGAACGCGGGCCGACAGGACATCGTCCGGGCCATCCGGGCCGCCGCGGCCGGACAGTCGGTGCTGGACCGTGAGGTCCAGGACCGGCTGCTGGCCACCGCCCGCAGCCGTTCGGCGGCGGACCCGCGACCGCTGCCCACCGATCTGACGCCGCGTGAGCGCGAGGTGCTCACCCTGATCGGCCGGGGGCTGCCCAACCGGGCCATCGCCGAGGAGCTGTTCGTCAGCGAGGCCACGGTGAAGACCCACATCAACAACCTGTTCGCCAAGGCCGACATCCGGGACCGGGCCGACGCGGTCCGCCGCGCGATGGCGGCAGGGCTGGTCTGACCCGGTCGTGAACTCGGCGCCTGCTCGCGGCCGGGCCACCCTGCCGTGGGAGGCTGTGCGCCATGGTGCATCCGACGGTCCGTGGCCTCGCCCTGCCGACCCAGCTGACGTCCCTGATCGATCGTGGCCTCTGGGCCCACCCCGGCGATGCCGTGCTGGCGGAGGTCATCCCGTGGTTCGAGAGCCCGCTCGACTTCCTGCCGGGCCCACGGCAGATGGAGTGGGAGTGCCAGTCGATGGACATGTTCGCCGACGACCCGTCCTACGACTTCTTCCGCGAGTCACGCGGGAGCACGGCGACCGTCCCGGTCGAGCTGCCGTGGCTCGATGTCGAACTGGCCGTGCTGATCGCCGTCGGCCGCACCCCTGGTGACGACGTGGCACTGGCGCTCGACTACCGCTCCGATCCTGCGGACCCCCGCGTCGTCGGCAGCGACTTCTGGACGGCCCCCCGCCTCTGCCGGTGGCGGGTCGTGGCGCCGACCTTCTCGGCCTTCGTGACGCGCCTGGGCCTGTAGCTCCCGTGCCACCGCCATCCGTCAACGGGTAGTGGCCCTCAACTGCCGAGCCGGTGCCGAACGTCGTCCATCCGGATCGCACTGACCTGGATGCGTCCACCGAGGCGAAGGCGCATCGCCGGGCTCGGACGTCAGGCCGGCTGGGACTCCTTCGCCGGGTGGGCGTCCGTCAGTGCCGGGGTGTGGCGGCGGGCCCAGAGCAGGGCACCGGCCAGCACCACGGCGGCGGCGGTGAGCCAGGGCAGGGGACCGGCCGGGAGCCGTCCGACCGTCAGGCCGGTGACGGCGCCCGCGAGTTGGAGGGAGAGGGATTGGGCGGAGAGTACGGTCGCCCGGCTCTCGCCCGGTATCCGGTGGTGCAGCAGCTCGCTCTCGCTCGGTCCGGCGGCGCCGAGGCCGAGGTAGATCAGGCCGTACCCGGTGGCTCCGAGGGCCAGCGCCACCGGGCCGGCCAGGGCCGTGGTCGCCCCGAGCAGGGCGAGACCACCCGCGCTGACGGTCAGGCCGAGCAGTACCGCCCGCTCTCCGCTGCCCGCCAACCGGGCGGTGAACGGACCGAGTTGGCTGCCCAGGCCGGAGCAGAGGAAGCCCGTGCAGGCCAGCGCGGCGTACAGCACGGCGCCGGAGGCGGAGCCGCCGGTGAGTGCGGCGGCGCGGCCGGGGGTCAGCAGTTCGACGGTGGCGATCCCGCCGCCGGCCGCCGCCGTGCTCAGCAGGATCCGCCGTACGAGCCGGTCGCCGCCGCCCAGCCGCAGGCCGTCCCGGATGGTGGCGGGGATGCTGCCGAGCGCCGCCCGGAGCGTGCCGGTGCCGGTGCCGGTGCCGGTGTCGGTGGTCGGTTCGGGCAGGGAGGTCAGCACGTACAGCACGGCGAAGACGGCCACCCCGGCGGCGGCCAGCATCGGGACGGAGAGCGGGAGGACCAGGCCGTCGGTGGCCCGGGTCAGCGCGGCGCCGGGGTCGGAGCCCAGACCGAGGGCCCAGGGGACCGCGCCGCCGAGCAGGGTGCCGGCCGCCAGTGCGACGGAGGTGACGGTGCCGGCCCGGGCGAAGCCGGCCCGCAGGTCGGCGTCCGGGCCCTCGGCCGCCTGCACGGTGTCGACGTACCACGCCTCCACCGATCCGGAGAACAGCGCCCGGACGGTACCCGTCAGCACCATGGCGACGACGAGCAGCCAGACGGCGGTGCTCAACGCCTGTAGGACCAGGGCCCCGATGCTCAGCACCCCGGCGGCGGCCAGCACGACCCGGCGGCCGAGCACGTCGGACAGCCCGCCGGTCGGCAGCTCCAGGACGGCGGTGGTGAGGGAGTAGACCGCCATCAGGAGCGTGATGGTGGGGAGCGTCAGGCCCCGGGCGGTGAGCAGCAGGATCAGCGGCGCGATGGTCAGGCCGATCGGGAACCAGAGCAGTGCCGAGACGGTCGCGTACCGGCGCAGGGCGGTCCGGGCGTCCAAGGGGTGGGTGGTCACGCCGGGCCCTCCGAGGCGGGCGAGGCGGCCGGGGCGGGCTGGGCCATCGGCAGAGCGGCATGGAAGACGACCACCTGACGGGCCCTCGGGTCCTCGGCGTCCCGGGCCGTCAGCTCGTCGACCTTGCCCGACAGGGTCTGCCACAGCTCGGCCAGCGACTCCGGGGTCAGGCGCGGCAGCCAGTCGCTGATGCCGCCGGCCCCCACCCACTCCAGCTGGGTCGGCCCGGCCTCCGCCTCGGTTTCGAAGCGGGCAACCGCCCGGGTGAGGTGCTCCAGTTGGCTCCGGCGGAGGGCGCTGCCGACGGCCCGGTTGGCCGGCGTGGAGGCCAGGGCGGCCGAGTCCCAGGAGGTGAGGGCGTGCACCGCCTGCCAGCGGCGCTCGCGGCCGTCGCGGTGCTCGGCCTCCTTGATGAAGGCGTACTTGGCCAGCACCCGCAGGTGGTAGCTGGTGGTGGCCGAGGTCTCCCCGGTCGCCGCCGCCAGCTCGCTCGCGGTGGCCGGGCCGTCCTGGCGGAGCATCCCGAGCAGGCGGATGCGCAGGGGGTGGGTGAGCGCCTTGAGGGCGTCCGCGTCCCGTTCGGGATCGAGTACCCGTGCGCGGTCGTCGTTCTCCATGGCAGCAGCCTAGGGCGGCCGGGCCGCTTTGCAGAAGTATTTTTGCAAAAAAATCTCTGCAGAATTCGGAGTCAGCGCCCCGCCAGCCGGCGGGCGGTCGCCTCCACCTCCCCGAGCTGGGCGGTGGTCAGCCGCCGGGCCGCCCAGATCAGCGCAGCCAGGTCCGCGTCCCGTGGGTGTGCCGGGTGGCTCCCGTCGGGCAGCGGGAGGCCGCCCAGCGCCGCCAGGTCGGCGGCCGGGATGCCCAGCAGGTCCGCGAAGGCGGCCAGCAGTTCAGGGGTCACCCGGACCCCGCCGTGGCCCACTCCCGCGATGGTCGACGCCGCGAGGTAGACGTGCCCGGCGGTCACCGCGTACAGGGCCTTGGCCGTGCCGGACGGGGTGAGGTGCCGGTTGTGCGCGAGGCGCAGGAGCACGGCGCCGAGGCCAGGGGGGTAGGCGTGGCGCTCGAGGTGGTCGCCGCCCCGGCCCTCCCGGCGCACCGTGGGCAGGGCGCGGATCGACGCCAGGAGCACCGGACGGTGCTCGGGGGCATCACCATGGCGTCGTAGACGAGCGCGCTCGACGACCAGTGCGGATTGCGGGTGACCGGGGTCAGGTCGTCCGGCACCTGTTGTCCGGCCAGCACGAACAGGTCCGCCGTGTGCAGGGCCAGGGCCGGCGCCAGGGCCCGCAGGAGCCGTCCGGACGGTGGCCGCCCGCCGAGGACGGCGTGCAGCTCCGACGGGTCGGTGCCGGTCGTCGCCGAGGCGAGCAGGCCGGTGTCGAGTGCGCGGTGCTCCGCCAGGCGGGCGAGGAGCGGTCCGAACGTCAGTGTCTCCGTCACCCCGTCAGCCTACGGAGGCACCCGGACGAGCCGTCAGACCGGCCCGGTGGCACGGGTGGTGGGCAGCGGCAGGCAGACTGGGACGCACCGTCAGCGAAGGAGTCCCCCGTGCACGTCCTGCTCTTCGGCGCCACCGGCATGGTCGGGCAGGGCGTCCTGCGCGAGTGCCTGCTGGACGACCGGGTCACCGCCGTCCGGGCCGTGGTGCGGTCCCCGCTGGGGGTGAGCCACCCCAAGCTGTCCGAGACGGTGCACGCGGACTTCACCGACTTCGGCGGACTGGAGCGGGAGTTCGCTGAGGTGGACGCCTGCTTCTTCTGCCTGGGCGTCAGTTCGGCCGGCAAGGGTGAGGACGAGTACCGGCGGATCACCCACGACTACACCCTGGCCGCCGCCCGTGCGCTGGCCGCCGCGGCCGGTCCGGACCTGACCTTCGTCTACGTCTCCGGCGAGGGCACCGACAGTACCGAGCAGGGCCGGCAGATGTGGGCCCGGGTGAAGGGGCGGACCGAGAACGAGCTGCTGGCGATGGACTTCCACGCCTACATGTTCCGGCCCGCCTTCATCCGTGCGGTGAACGGCGAGGTCTCCCGCACCCCGGCCTACCGGCGGCTCTACCCCGTGCTCGACCTGCTCTTCCCGCTGCTGCGCCGCCTCGCGCCCGGCCGGGTGACCAGTACCGAGAGCATCGCCCGCGCGATGATCGCCGTGGCCGGGCGGCAGGGTGCCGGTGAGCACGTGCTGCGCAGCCCGGAGATCAACCGGGTGGCGGCGGAAGGGCGCTGACGGGCGGTCGGGCCCGGCAGCCCGGATCCGGCGGACCGTCGCGCACGCCGGGGTGACCCGCAGGGCTCCGGTCAGCGCAGGTAGGCCGGGGCGACGGCGGAGACCGCGAGGGTGGCGGGGGCCCCGGAGCCGTCGGCGGGGACGGTCCAGAGGTCGGCGCCGTACTCGCCGGGGAGGGAGTAGACGAGGGTGGAGCCGTCGGACCACAGGGCCTGGTCGTCGATGTTGCGCTGTTCGGTGGTGGCGGTCTCGGTCATGGTGGCGAGGTCGAGCACGTAGAGGCGCCAGGGAGCGTCGGGCGAGGCGCCGGGCACCCGCTTCTTGTAGGCGACCCGGGTGCCGTCGGGGGAGAGCGACGGGCACTCGACGTTCTGGTGCAGGGTGCTGAGGGTCCGGGCGGCCAGGTCGCCCCGGGCCAGGTAGGTCTGGCCGCCGGTGGCCACGGTGGCGTAGAAGGTGCGGTCGTCGTCGGCGAAGGTGACGCCCCAGACGTTGATGTCGGAGGCGCGCAGCGGGCGGCCGTCCCGGAGGACGGTGAAGTCCTCCAGGCTGGACTCGAAGTGCCAGTCACGGGTGTCGACGATCGAGGTGCGGGTGGAGAAGTTGCTCCCGGCGTAGGAGTCGCCGCTGACGAAGACCGTCCAGGCGGCGAAGCGGCCGGAGGGGGAGACCCGGGCGCGGGAGGGGATGCCGGCGGCGGGGAGCGTGCGGCGCTCGCGCAGCCGCTCGTCCAGCACCACGGCCCGGTAGGTGTCGTCCAGGGCGCCGTGCACCGCCTCCAGGCAGACGCCGGTGCCGGCTGCCGCGTGGAAGCGCAGGCACTTCAGGCCGGAGGAGGTGCGCACCCCGCCCGGCTCGCCGGCCGGGACCGAGACGACCTCGTCCCGGTGCGGGCCCCAGGCGAGGTTGCGGAAGAGCAACTGGCCCCGCCCGCCGCCGAGTCCGATCTCCCCCGGGCGGACCGGCGGACCGCCCACCTGCTCCTGGTCCTTGCGGTCCGCGCGGTCGGCTCCGTAGAGCACGGCGCCGGTGCCGACCGCGCCGAGCAGCACGACGGCGGACAGGAGGACGAGCAGGCGGGCGGTGCGCGTCATGCGGGGTGACACCTCGTCAGCAGGGGCGGAGCGGTGGGTGGGTCAGTTCCAGATGCCGCTGATGGTGGTGGCGGAGGCGGCGTTGCCCGCGTGGCTGGACAGGCCGGCCAGGTCCTCCAGGGTGCGCAGCACGCTGTAGTGGTTGTAGGTGGTGGCGGTGGAGCTGCCCGGGGTGACGTGCTCGCCGTAGAAGACGGTGGGGATGCGGTTGCCGGAGAGGCGGTTGTCCTCGTCGAAGGTGACGACCAGCATCGAGTTGTGGGTCTTGGCCCAGGTCGCGTACCCGCTCAGCTTGTTCTTGAGCCAGGTGTCGCCGGTGCCGACCGAGCAGTCGTGCATGTCGTTGCACAGGTCCGGCACCACGAAGGAGACCTTCGGCAGGGTGGTGTAGTCGGTTGGGAACTGGGTCATGGTGAGCGCCGTGCTGGTCGGCACGTTGGAGAAGCCGAACCACGGGTTGTGCTTCTGCGCGTACTTGCCGCTGGAGCAGGTGGTCGAACCGGCCGACGGCAGGCCCTCGTTGTAGCTGCGCCAGGTCTTGCCGGTGGCGATCAGCTCGGAGGCGAGGTTCGGCGCCGAGAGGGAGCCGACGCCGACGCAACCGTCGTCCGTACGGCCCTGGTTGGAGCCGCTGAAGAGCATGTAGTAGTTCGGCTCGGACGGGTGGGTCAGGCCGTACGACTGGGTGAGGTTGGCACCGCCCGCCTTGAGGGTGTTGTTGAGGTACGGCGCGCTGGAGCTGCCGACCACCTGCGAGTAGGCGTGGTTCTCCATCACCACGACCACGATGTGGTCCGGGGCGGGCAGTGCGGCGGCCTGGGCGGCGGTGCCGGTGGCGGCCCACACGCCGAGCGAACCGGCGGCGAGCGCGACGGCGCTGCCGATCGCGGTCAGGTTGCGCTTGGTGCGCTTGGGGCGCGGGTGGTCCTGAGGGGCAGTCATGGCCGTCTCCTGGCGAGGGGGGTGACAGGGCGTCGGAACCGGGCGGCCGTAACCCTAGGGCGCGGCAGTTGACGCGTACCCGCTGGCGAAGTGACGGACGGACGAACGGAGGACATGGTCTGGTAAAGCCTTGCCCTCCCTTTCCCCTGGGGGCCGGGGCCGGGCCGGAGCCGGCCCCGGGGAGAGGGAGGGCGGACTGTACGGGCCTCAGGCAGGCAGGTCGATCTGGTAGCGGACGAAGCCCCGGTCCTCGGCCACCTTGTCGTAGAGGCGGCGGGCGGTCGCGTTGGACTGGTGGGTCATCCAGTAGACCCGGCCGCAGCCCCGGGCGGCGGCCCACTCCGTCACGGCGGCGATCAGGGCACGGGCCACCCCCTGCCCCCGGACATCGGCCGCCGTGTACAGGTCCTGGAGGTAACAGACGTCCGGGCCCGAGGTGTTGGCGTGCACCAGGAAGTGGGTGAGACCGACCAGCCGGCCGTCCAGCCGGGCCCCGAGCGCGTGCATCCGGGTGTCGGCCTGGAACTCCTGCCAGGAGCGGTCGTACGTCTCGGGCGGCTCGACCCGCTGGTAGAAGTCGAGGTAGGCGCGGAACAGGGTCTCCCACGCGTCCCGGTCGTCCGGTCCTAGCCTGTCGATGGTGATCATTCGGGTCCCTCGCGGAGCTGGGCGGATACGGAGCTGACCTTCTATCACCGAGGCGCCGCCCCACGGGTGCCGGGTCGGCCGCTCGGGCCGTTGGGTCAGGTGCGCGGGCCTCCGGGAGGCGGGAACCCGTGGGTGCGGGCAGCGAGGACCACGGCGAGCACCGGGGCGAGCAGGGCGAGGACGGTCCAGGGGAGGGCGGTGGCGCCCAGCGTGTCCAGCAGCAGGCCGCCGAGCAGGCCGCCGGCGGCCATCGCCACGTTCCACAGGGTGACCAGCATCGCCTGGGCGGCGTCGGCCCGTTCACCGCCCGCCTGGCCGACGGCGGTCTGCAACAGCGTGGGCACCCCGCCCCACCCGAGGCCCCAGAGCGCTGCCGCCAGGTGGACGACGGGGGCGGAGCCCGAGGTGGCGGCGAGGAGGGTGGCGGCGAGGGCCACGAGCAGGGTGCCGGCGACGGTGAGGCGGCGCAGGGCGCGGTGGATCCGGGCACCGACGGTCCAGATGCCGAGCAGCGACGCCGCGCCGAAGACCAGCAGGACGCCGTCGGTGCGGTCGCCCAGGCCGAGGTGGGTGAGGTAGGCGGCGACGTAGGCGTAGAGCACGGTGTGCGCGAGGACGAAGACCAGCGTCACCAGCAGCACCGGGCGGACGCCGGGGACGGCCAGCGCGTCGATGGTGCGGGTGCGGGTGCCGTCGCCTTCGGGGCCGAGGCCGCCCTGGCGGTGGCGCCGCTCGCCCGGGAAGTCCGGTACGGCGGCGGCGATCCAGCCGAGCAGCAGCACGGCGATCCCGGTCATCGCCAGGAAGGCGGTCTGCCACCCGGCCACCCGGCCGAGGAAGGTCCCGGCCGGGACGCCCAGTGACAGGGCGAGCGGAATGCCCGTCATCACCACGGCGATGGCCCGCCCTTGGAGCTCAGGCGCGACCATCCGCCGGGCGTATCCGGCCAGTAGGGCCCAGGCCAGGCCCGCCGCCACCCCGGCGAGGAAGCGCGCGGCCAGGGTGAGCGGGTAGTGGGTGGAGAGGGCGGTGACGGTGTTGGCGGCGGCGAAGCCGGTCATCGAGGTGAGCAGCAGCCGCCGGCGCCGCCAGCCGGCGGTGGCGGCGGTGAGTGGGACGGCGGTGAGCGCCGTGCCGAGGGCGTAGACCGTGACGGCCTGCCCGGTGGCGGACTCGCTCACCGCCAGGTCGGTGCTCATCGCGGGCAGCACGCCCGCCGGGAGGGTCTCGGTGAGGCTGGTGACGAAGACGGCGGTGGCCAGGGCGAGCAGCGCCGCCATCGGCAATCCGCCCTTCCGGTAAGCGCTTTCCGGGTCGATCGTCGGCTGAGTGGTCGTCATGGCGGCTATGGTCGAACCCTCACACCGGTGTGAGGGTCAACGCGAGGATGTATGAGGTGGCTCACATGCGGATCGGCGAACTCTCGGAGCGCACCGACACCTCCCGTCGGCTGCTGCGCTACTACGAGGAGCAGGGCCTGATCCTCTCCACCCGCTCCTCCAACGGCTACCGGGAGTACGACCCGCGCTCGGTGGACCGGGTGTTCCAGGTCCGGGGCCTGCTGGACGCCGGGCTGCCGACCAGGATCATCAAGCAGATCCTGCCCTGCCTGGACCAGCCCCGGGTCATCCACTTCCCGGACGCCACACCGGAGATGCTCGGCACCCTGGAGCGCGAACGCGACCGGATGACGCAGCGGATCGAGTGCCTGACCCGGAACCGGGACGCCGTCTCCGAGTACCTGGAGACGGTCCGGCTGACCCGGGCGTCGGCCTGACCCGGGCGCCCGCCTGACCGGGCGTCCACCTGGCCCGGGCGTCGGCCCGAGTCGGGCGTCGGTCCGGCCCGAGCGTGCGCCTGATCCGTGACGCCTCGTCCGAGGGCGCGGCCTGCTGCGGCGAGGCCGTTCGGTGGTGCGCTACCGGCCGGCGGCCGGCCAGTGGCGGCGGCCGAGGCTGATCAGACGCAGCTGGCGGCGGGCGAGCAGACCGATCCGGTCCTCGGCCGCCGGGGTGTCCCCGGGGGCGTCGAGGTAGGCGGCGGCGGTGGTCACCAGGTGCTCGACGTAGAGCTCGGCGAGCATCCGCAGGTCGTCCTCGTCCCAGCCCTCCGAGGCGGGCTGGGTGCCCAGGGCGGCGGCCACCTCGTCGGCGAACCGGGCCAGTTCGGCGGCGATCGCGGCGCGGACCGGGCGGACGCCGCCGTGCCGTTCGCGTGCCAGGAACCGTACGTGGGCCCGGTGTTCGCGGACGTGGTCGGCGACCACGGCGACGGCCCGGTCGATCAGCTCGGCGGAGTCCTCGGTGGCCCCGGGCCCGGCCAGCACCGCGAGCACCATGGTGTGCAGGCTGGCGAGCGACTCCTCGACCAGGGTCACGCCGAGGTCGGGGATGTCGCGGAAGTGCCGGTAGAAGCCGGCCGGTGACATGCCCGCCTCGCGGGTGACCTCGCGGACGCCGAGGCTGCTGAGGTTCTGCGCCTCCAGCAGGTGCAGGCCCGCGTCGAGGAGGGCGCGGCGGCTCTGTTGCTTCTGGGCCTGTCGGGGACCGAGGGTGTGACTCACGTCATTCAGTAAACAACTGTTTGCCGACTTTGACCAGCGTAGAGTGGGCAAGTCGGCGAACACTTGTGAACCCAACTGTTCGCTGACTGTCCGTCAGGCCGGTCGACCGAGAGGCTCAGCCATGTCCCTGCTCGCCGCACTCCTCGCCCTCGCGGTGCTCAGCGGTGCCGCCGTCCACACCACCGGCCCGGTCTTCGCCGCCGCCAGTGCCGCCATCGCCGCCTGGCTGCTCGCCTTCGCCGTCCGCGAGCACCTCGGGCGCACCCGTGCCCACACCGATGCCCTTGTCGATGCCCACGCCCACCACCACTGAGACGGAGTCACCGTGCTCGCCTCCACCCGCCGCCGGGCCGACGACATGGCCGTGGCGTCCTTCGTCCTGGGCCTGCTCGGCCTGCTGTTCTTCAACCTGGTGCTCGGCCCCTGCGCCCTGGTGCTCGCCTCACTCGCCCTGGCCCGTCGCACCGCCCGTCCGGGCCGCGCCCTGCTCGGCCTCGGCCTCGGCATCGCCGACCTGGCCGTGCTCGCCCTCACCCTCCAGGCCGGCCACGGCACCCTCTGGCAGCTCGGCGGTTAGATTGTCCCCGGGGCGGAGCAGCCGCGCCGGCGGACCGAGGGGACAACGGCGTTGACCAAGAGGACGGTTGCGGTCTTCTCGCTGGGCGGCACCATCGCGATGACCACCGATCCGGTGACCGGCGGGGTGGTCCCGGCGCTGTCGGCCCATGACCTGCTCGAAGCCGTGCCCGCCCTCCAGGGGCTCGACGTGGAGCTGCGGGTCCACGACTTCCGACGGCTGCCCGGTGCCTCGCTGGGCTTCGCCGACCTCACCGCGCTGTCGGCCGCGATCGCCGAGGCGTTCGACGCGGGCTGCCACGGCGCGGTGGTCACCCAGGGGACCGACACCATCGAGGAGACCTCCTTCCTCCTCGATCTGCTGCACCCGGGCGACCAGCCGATCGTGGTCACCGGCGCGATGCGCAACCCCACCCTCCCCGGCGCCGACGGGCCGGCGAACCTCCACGCCGCCGTCATCGCCGCCGCCGATCCCCGGCTGACCGGTGCCGGTGCGGTGGTGGTGCTCAACGACGAGATCCACACGGCCCGTTCGGTCCGCAAGTCCCACACCACCAGTCCGGCGGCGTTCACCTCCCCGGCCACCGGACCGCTGGGCCGCCTGTTCGAGGGTCGGGTCCACCTGCACGCCGCGTTCGGCCCGCGGGTCACCTTCCCCGGACCGTTCACCGGCCCGGCACCCCGGGTCACCCTGCACACCGTGACGCTCGGCGAGGACGGCGGCGCGCTGGCCGCGCTGGCCGGCGTCAGCGACGGGATGGTGGTGGCCGGCTTCGGGGTGGGCCACGTGCCCGGGACGTTGCTGGAGACCCTGGGGGTGACCGCGTCGGTGATCCCGGTGGTGCTCGCCAGCCGGATCGGGAACGGGCCGGTGCTGGAGGCGACGTACGCCTTCCCCGGTTCGGAGAAGGACCTGCTCGCCCGTGGCCTGCTCCGGGCCGGCCACCTCGATCCCTACCGGGCCCGCCTGCTGCTGCACCTCCTGCTCGCCCAGGGGCACGGCGCCGACCGGATCGCCGAGGCCTTCCGCGTGCTGGCCGACTGACACGGCGGCGCCGGGCCGCCCACGCGTCCCGCAGGACGCGGCGAAGATCCCGGAGGCGGCGGTGACCCGCGTGGGCGTCGTCGCGCGCGCGTACCCCGCCGGCCGATGCCCACCGGCCCGTGCGGGTCCATCCGCGCATTCCGAACCGGGAGCGCCCGGGGCGCCCGCCCGCCCACCTCCCACCGGATCGCCCCGAGTGCCCCGCACGCCGCCCGGCCGCCCTAAATCGGTTGCCCTGGCTCGGCGGTGACGGGCATCGTGACCTGGGACGATGCAGGTCCCGAACGGGTGGAGGCACAGCGATGAGCAGCGCCGAGCAGAGCGACTGGGTGACGGCGTCGGCCGATCAGGTGGTCGCCGAGGGCAAGCGCCGGGCACCCGGGGCTCCGTTGGTCTGCGCCTCCGGCATCAGCCCCTCGGGGCCGGTGCACCTGGGCAACCTGCGCGAGTTGATGGTGCCTCACCTCGTCGCCGACGAGCTGCGCCGGCGCGGCCTCGACTGCCGCCACGTGCTCTCCTGGGACGACTTCGACCGGCTGCGCAAGGTCCCGGCCGGCATGCCCGAGTCCTTCGCCGAGCACATCGGCCGCCCGCTCAGCGAGGTGCCGGACCCGTGCGGCGGCGCGCACGCGAACTGGGCCGAGCACTTCAAGGCCCCGTTCCGGGCCGAGCTCGCCGCGCTCGGCGTCGAGGTCACCGAGGTCAGCCAGACCGAGATGTACCGCTCCGGCGCCTACACCGGGCAGATCCTGCACGCGATGCGTGAGCGCGGCGCGATCGACGCGATCCTCGGCCGCTACCGCACCGTCAGGACCCCGGCGCCCGAGGGGGAGTCGCCGGAGCCCGACACCGACGAGACGCCGGCGGCCGGCGAGTACTACCCGTACAAGCCCTACTGCGGCGCCTGCGGCCGGGACTCCACCACCGTGACCGCCTACGAGGACGAGACCGCCGAGGTCTCCTACACCTGCCACTGCGGACACCGGGACACCGACGTGATCGGCCGCACCGGCAGCGGCAAGCTGGTCTGGAAGGTCGACTGGCCGATGCGCTGGGCCCACGAGGGCGTCACCTTCGAGGGCGGCGGCGTCGACCACTCCTCGCCCGGCTCCAGCTTCACCGTCGGATCGCAGGTGGTCGGTGAGATCTTCGGCGGACGGCCGCCGGTCTACCTCGGGTTCTCCTTCGTGGGCATCCGGGGCATGGCCAAGATGAGCGGCTCGGCCGGTGGCGCTCCCACCCTCGGGGACGCGCTGCGCCTGCTGGAAGCACCGCTGATCCGCTGGCTGTACGCCCGCCGTCGGCCGAACCAGTCGTTCACCATCTCCTTTGACCAGGAGATCTCCCGGATCTACGACGAGTGGGACGCGGCCGGCCGCCGGCTGGCGGACGGTGCGGGCGATCCGCTGGAGCGGGCCACCCGGACGCGGGCGCTCGGCACCGTGACCGCCACCCTCCCGCTCACCGCCCGGCCGGTGCCGTTCAAGCTGCTGGCCTCGGTGGTGGACATCACCACCGGCGACGAGGCGCAGATCCTGCGCATCCTGGGCGACCTGACGGAGGGTGAGGCGCTCGGGAGCCTCGACCCGGTCCGGCCTCGGCTCGACCGGGCGCAGACCTGGGTGGCCGAGCAGGTGCCGGCCGAGGAGCGCACCCGGGTGCGGACCGACCCGGACCACGACCTGCTGGCCGGGCTGACGGACGGTCAGCGCGAGGCCCTCGACCTGCTGTCGAAGGGACTGGACGACCACTGGTCGCTGGACGGGCTGACCACCCTGGTCTACGGCGTCCCCAAGCAGCAGGCCGGTCTCCCGCTCGACACCGCGCCCACCCCCGAGCTCAAGGCCGCCCAGCGCACCCTCTTCGCCCTGCTCTACCGACTGCTGACCGGCGCGGAGACCGGCCCGCGCCTGCCCACCCTGCTGCTCGCCCTCGGCCCGGACCGGATCCGCACCCTGCTCGGCGGCTGAACCGGGCGGTGGGGAGGCTCGGCACGGACGCGTGCGCCTCCCCGCCTCCCTGACGGCGGGGTCGGCGACGGCCCGTCAGGACACGCTGCGGTACCGGAACGACGACCACGCCCACCGGCCACGTCGGTCCGGGCCACGCGGCGTCGTGGTGAAGTGCGCCGAGCGACCGTGGTGACCGGTCCGGGACCGGCACCCCCGCGAGCGGCCGATCCACCGGGACGGCCGGGGCGTGACCGGCAGTGCGGCACCGGCGGGCCGGAGGAGCACGGGGCCTGAGGGGCCCTCACCCCGGCGGGCGGCCCGCCCGGGACAGCAGCAGCGCACGCTCCCGCTCGTTCCCGGCCATCCCCGCCGCCCGTTCGAACTCGACCCGGGCCTCGGCCGGCCGCCCGAGCCGTTCCAACAGGTCGCCCCGCACGCTCGGGAGCAGGTGGTAGCCGCGCAGGGCGGGTTCGGCCGCCAGTGCGTCCACCACCGCCAGGGCCTCGGCCGGGCCCCGGGCGTAGGAGAGGGCGACGGCCCGGTTGAGGCGCACCACCGGGGACGGGTTGAGCGCCTCCAGCCTGGTGTACAGGCCGGTGATGACGGTCCAGTCGGTGTCGGCCCAGCGCGGGGCGAGCACGTGGCAGGCGGCGATCGCGGCCTGGAGCGTGTAGGGGCCCGCGTCGGGGCGGGTCACGCCGGCCCGGGCGAGGGCTGCGGTGCCGCGCCGGATCAGCAGCCGGTCGAAGCGGGCCCGGTTCTGCTCGGCCAGCAGCACGGGCGTGCCGTCCGGTCCGGTGCGGGCCGGCAGCCGGGCGGCCTGAAGCTCCGTCAGGGCGGCCAGGCCGTGCACCTCCGGCTCCTGCGGCATCAGCGCGGCCAGCACCCGGGCCAGCCGGACGGCCTCCTCGCAGAGGGCCGGGCGCAGCAGGTCCTCCCCGGCGGTGGCGGCGTAGCCCTCGTTGAAGACCAGGTAGATCACCTCCAGGACGGAGGCCAGCCGCTCGGCCCGGTCCGCGCCGGCCGGCACCTCGAACGGCACCCCGGCGGCGGCGATGGTCCGCTTGGCCCGGACGATCCGCTGGGCGACGGTCGGCTCGGAGGTCAGGAAGGCACGGGCGATCTCGGCGGTGGTCAGCCCGCAGAGCAGACGCAGCGTCAGGGCGATCCGGGCCTCGGCGGAGAGCACCGGGTGGCAGGCGGTGAAGACCAGCCGCAGCAGGTCGTCGTCGATGTCGTCCGGCTCGGCCGGATCCGGGGGCGGCGGGACGTCCTCCAGACTGTGGCCGACCTCCGCGAGCTTGCGGGCGTACACCTCGCGGCGCCGCACCAGGTCGACCGCCCGGTGCCGGGCGACGGCGGTGAGCCAGGCGCCGGGGCGGTCGGGCACGCCCGAGGCCGGCCATTGTTCGAGGGCCGCCACCACCGCGTCCTGCGCCAGTTCCTCGGCGATCCCGACGTCGCGGACCACCCGGGTGACGGTCGCGATGATCCGCGCCGATTCCATCCCGAACACGGTGGCGACCACGGCGGGCACGTCCGTCCGCCCGGCCCCCGGCTGCTGTTCCTCCGTCACGGGCACCCATCAGAGCAGCCGGGCCCCGGCGGGGCAAAGCGGCGGGGGGGGGGGCGCGGCGGGGGGGGGGGGGGGGGGGGGGCCGGGGGGGGGGGCCGCGGCGCGCCGGGGGGGGGGGGGGGGGGGGGCTGGGGCGCGCGCGGCCGCCCCCCCCCCCCGGCCCCCGCCCCGCCGGGCCCCCCCCCGCGGGGGGCCCGCCGGCCCCCCCCCCCCCGGCCCCGGGGGGGGGGGCCCCCGCCGCCGTGACGCGGGATCAGGCGCCGGGCGGGGTGGGCATCTCGTCGATCTCGCGGACCTCGGCCCCCACCTCCCAGCTCTCCGGGTGCAGGGAGAGGAAGCGCCGGGTCCACTCGACCGCCTCGGCCTTGTCCCGGCACTGGAGGACGATGTAGCCGCCGACCACCTCCCGGGTCTCGGTGAACGGCCCGTCGGTCAGGCTGACCCGGCCGCCCGCCCAGGACAGCCGGGTGCCCTCGGCGGTCGGCTTGAGCCCGTTGGTCTCCAGCATCGCCCCGGCCTTGGCGATCTCCTCGAAGAGCGCGCCCATCCGCTCCTCGAAGCCGGGCTCGGGCCCGAAGCCGGCGGCCTTCTCCTCGTCGATGCGGATCAGCGTCATGTAGCGCGGCATGGTGTGCTCCTCGGTTCGGTACGGCGGCGGGGGCCGTCCCCGCCTCTCACCCGTGCGTCGAACAGGGGCGGCCCGGATCGACACGCCCCGGGAAGATTTTTTCCGACCGGCTTGCGCCGCGCCCCCGCAGTGCCGCGCACCTGCTCCGAAGGGGTCATCGATCCGGTGGCCGCGCTCGTCGCGGAGCCCGCCGTCCCGTCCCGTCCCGTGCCGGCCGAGCCGGAGCTCGGTGCGCGCCCGCGCCCACCCCGCGAGGGGTGCAGGCGTAATCCGCGCGCGCCGGGCCCGGGCCGACTGCGAGACTGCGCGACCGTGACCCATGACGACCTCGCCCACCGCATCCACGCCGCCGCCCACCTGACGGGGGAGTTCACCCTCCGTTCGGGCCGCACCGCCACCGAGTACTTCGACAAGTACCGCTTCGAAGCCGATCCGCGCCTGCTCGACGAGATCGCCGGGCGGCTGGTCCCGCTGGTGCCGCCCGGCACCGAGGTGCTGGCCGGGCTGGAGCTCGGCGGCATCCCGGTGGTCACCGCACTCGGGCGGCACACCGGACTGCCGTGCGCGTTCGTCCGCAAGCGGGCGAAGCCGTACGGCACCCGCCGACTGGCGGAGGGGGCAGAGGTGGCGGGCCGCCGGGTGCTGGTGGTGGAGGACGTGGTCACCAGTGGCGGGCAGGTCCTGCTCTCCACGGCGGACCTGCGCGGGCTCGGAGCCGAGGTGACGGAGGCCCTGTGCGTGATCGACCGTCAACTGGGCGGCGCCGCCGCGCTGGCGGCGGAGGGCGTCACCCTGCGTGCCCTGCTGACGGCCACTGATCTGTCCGCCACTGATCTGACCGCCACTGATCTGACCGCCACTGATCTGTCCGCCACTGATCTGACGGCCACTGATCTGTCCGCCACCGATCTCACCGCCGGCGGCTGACCGGCACGCCCACACGTGCTGCCGGGCGACCGGCGGAGGGCCGGGCGCCGCCGGGTGGGTGAGCGCCGGTGCCGGGCACGGTGCCGGGGGCACGGCGTGTCCGGCCCCGGCGGCCCGCCTGCGCGTCGTCCGGGCGCGGTCGGGTCAGCGGACCGGCAGCGCTTCCTCCGGCCGGTCCGCCGACGGTGCGTCACCCCGCTGCTGGGTCAGGGCCGGTGCGCAGAGCGCGGCGCAGCCGGCGATCACGGCGGCGGTGAGCGCGAAGACCACCGGTGGCCCGGCCCGGTCCAGTACCGCGCCGCCGAGGGCCGACCCGGCCGCCGCACCGAGGTTGAACGCGGTGTTCACCCACGCTCCGGCCTCGGTGTGCGAACCCTCCGGCACCAGCCGGTCCACCAACTGATAGGAGGTGATCAGCAGGACATCGGTGCACGCCCCGGCCATCAGCAGCGCCAGCCCGGCGGTCGGCGCGGCGTGCAGCAGCACCGGCAGTGCGTAGGCGGCTGCCGCCGCGGCGGCGAGCAGGACCGGACGCCGGGTCAGCGGACCGCGCCAGGCGCGCCGGCCGTAGAGCAGACCGCCCAGCACCCCGCCGACCGAGAACAGCGTGCCCAGGATGCCCGTGGCGACGGTGCCCCAGGCGGCCAGCACGCCGAGTTCGAACAGCGAGAGCCCGGACGCGGTCGCCAGCACCACGAGCAGCAGCGGGAGGAATCCCGGCTGCCGCAGGGGAGTCGGGGCTCCGGCCGTGACGGGTGCCGTCGCCCGGAGCCGATCCGGCGCGGTGCGCAGCGCCCGGGCCAGCAGGCCGAAGCCGACGAGCACCAGGACCGCGCAGCACCCCAGCACCCCCGACGGAGTGCCGGCCGCTGCCAGCAGGGCGCCGAGGACCGGGCCGAGGGCGAAGACGGTGGACTCGGCGACGGTGTCCAGGCTGAGCGCCGCCTGTTGCTGCGCCTCGCCCCGGGCCAGCCGCCCCCAGAGCGTGCGCATCAACGGCCCGACCGGCGGTGGGCAGAATCCGGCCAGCACCGCCAGGCCGAGCACCAGCGGCACCGGCCCGCCCGCCGCACAGACCGCGGCGAGCGTGGCCAGCAGGGCCGCGTAACAGAGGGCGAACAGCATCAGGGTCCGGGGGCGGCGCTCCACCAGCCGCGCCCGGTAGGGGCCGAGCAGGGCGGTGGCCAGGCCGGAGACGCCGGCCGTGGCGCCGGCCAAGGTGTAGGAGTGGGTGGCCTGTTGGAGGGCGAGCAGCAGGGGCAGCGGCAGCAGGCCGTAGCAGGCCCGGGCCAGCATCGCGGCGGTGAACAGACGGCGGGCATGGGGCAGTGCGAGGACGGCGCGGAAGCTCGCGCCGCCCCTGGTGGGGCCGGACATGGAGGTGTCTCCGATGGATGAGGCGCGGCACACCGAGGGCGGGGCCGCGCGGGGGCACGACGGATCGACGGGCCGCCCGGGCCCCGTGGCAGGTCAACGGGGGCGCGGCGGCGGGCCGGACCGGTCAGTGCGGATCGGAGACGTACATGGAGCGTGACCCTAGCGATCAGGGCCGTCCTGCGGCAACCCCCACCGGGCGACCCGGTCCGGGCGCGGCGCCGGGTGACCCCCAAGGATGCTGTGGTGGACGGCGGTTGACAGTCCGTCGGTATGGACGGGAGGGTTCCGGGTACACGCGGGGCACCGTATCCGTGGCTGAGAGGGGGAATCATGGGCCTGTCCGGACGATTTCGGTCCAAGTCCCGTGTTGGTGACGATAGTTCGACTGCCAAGCGGCGGCGTGGGCTTCCCTGGTACCTGAGTCTGCCGGTGACCCTGGCGCTGATCGTCGCGGTCTTCCTGGCCGGGGCGCACGCCGGGCTGTTCCCGAGCTTCCCGAATCCCTTCGAGCGCAGGACGGTGGACCGCAGCCAGCCGGTGCTGCTCCAGTCGATCCAGCAGATGAAGCGCTTCACCGGGGCCAAGGGCAACTTCCAGGTGATCGTGGACCTCGACCACGAGGCGGCCTTCCTGCCGTCCGCGATCCTCGGCAACCGCACGCTCTACGTGGCAGCCGGGTCGGTGGACGCCTACGTCGACCTCGCGGGCCTCGGAGCCGGTTCGGTGGTGGTCTCGGAGGACCGGCGGACGGTCGCGGTGACGGTGCCGCACGCCCAACTGGCCGAGCCCACGGTCGATGTGAAGCGCTCGTACGTCTACCTCCAGCAGCGCGGGTTCTTCGACCGGATCGGTGACTTCTTCAGCGGCAACCCGGGCAACCAGAGCCAGGTCGAGGAGCTCGCGGTCCGGAAGATCGAGCAGGCAGCGAAGGACACCGAGCTGATCCGGCAGGCGGACGACAGCATCCGGGACATGCTCACCGGACTGCTCCGCTCGACGGGCTTCACCACCGTGACGGTGACGGCGGCCTGACCGCGCCCGTACGTCCGCCCGCTCGCCTGCTCGTCCGCCCGCGCGCCGGCCGGACCGGCGCGCGGGCGGGGGACGGGACCGGAGGGACGCGGGACGGAACGAGGTGGGGGATGGGCCGGGGTACGGGGACGCGGCGGGAGCCGGGTGAGGTGTGGCAGGAGTTGAACCCGCGTCAGCGGGCCTTCCTGTGCGCCGTGGTGACGGCGCAGCAGGGCGCTCCGGCCGAGGGATGGCTGGTCTTCTCGCTCGATCCCGCGCCGGAGCCGGGAGGAGGGGCGGGGGAGGGCACGGAGGTGATCGTGCTGGACGGTCTGCGGGACGCCGGGTGGAGCACGAGGGGCGCACTCTCCACCCTGCGCGCCCTGCTGGAGCGCGGTCTGGTGGACATCCGGCAGGGGGTGGTCCGGCTGCCTGACGGGACGCTCGCCGGGCGGGTGGGGACCCGGGCGCTGGAACTCGGCATCGCCGTGGCACGGACGGGGTGTTGAGAGTGCTCGGAGGGGGGCGCACGCCCGCGCGCTCCCTCCGGTAAGGGGTCTCATCCGCCGTTCTGGGAACGGGCGGATTGGTGGCTGAGCCGAGCGGGTTGATGGATCACTCCAGCCGGGTGCTGATCACCGGGCGGCGGGTGGTGACGGGTTTAGCAGCAGGCCGGATTTCGCAACCATTGCGTAATTGTTCGCGCAGGAGCCGGGTGTGACCTCGAGTCAGACTCGGCTTCGGTTGTGAAAGGAGCCGCTTTGATGGCGAAGCTCGCTATGGGACTAGCGGGTGCCGCAGTAACGGCAGCATTCCTGGGGACGGGTGGACAGGCATTCGCCGCACCCCGGGACGGGATGCCGCCGGGCTGGTGCGCGATCCATCCGGTGCAGTGCGGCGAGACACCGAAGGCCAAGCCGCCGCAGCAGCCGGCGGCCGTGGCCCCGGCCGCTTCGGCCGCCCCCGGCGACCCAGGTGACCCAGGTGACCCGGGCGATCCGGGCGATCCCGGTGCCCTCGGGGGCGGAGGCCCCGGCGCGGCTGCTCCGGCCGCCGCCCCCGTCGCCGCGGCGCCGGCCCCGCTGACGGTGGATCCGGCGATCACCCGCCCGGGCGGCACGGTGCAGATCAGCACCGGCACCGCCTGCCCGGGCACCACCGTCACCTCGCCGGTGCTGGCCGGTCCGGTGCAGCTGCCGCCCGGGGCCACCGGTGGTCAGCTCACCGTCCCGGTCGGCGCCGCACCGGGTACCTACCCGCTCACCGCCGCCTGCGACGGCCGGCCGGTGGCGGTCGGCAGCGTCACCGTCGCTGACCCGGCTGCCCCCGCCACCGGTGGTGGCTGGAAGGACCGGCTGGAGGGGGAGCGGCCCGGCCTGGCCGGGTACGGCGCGATCGCGTTGACCGGTGGGGCGGCCGGCACCGCCGTGCTGGGCGTGGTGCGGCGTCGGCGGGGCCGAGCCGTGAACGGTGCCTGACGGATGGTCACGCCGCGTCCGGCCGGCGATGGCGGCCCTCTCCGGGACGCTGTTGCTGGTCGCGCTGATCGGGGCCGTCCGCGACGGTGGCCGGTCCGCGAGCACGTCCCCGCCCGCTCCCCGGGCGGCGGCCGTGCCGGAGGCGGCCACCACCGGTCCGGCGACCACCCAGGTGGCCGGAGCGGCCCCGTCCGGGTCCGCAGCCTCCGCACCGGGGGCGGGCGCGGGCCCGTCGCCGTCCGCCGGGCCCGACGACCCGGGCCCCGGCGGACACGCCCCGCTGGCCCCCTCCACCCCGATCCGGCTCACCATCGCCGGGATCGGTGTGGCGGCGCCGCTGCTCGCCCTCGGCTCGGACGACCGGGGTCGTCCGGAGCTCCCGCCGTACTCGATGCCGGGTACGGCGGGCTGGCTGCGGGACTCACCCACCCCGGGTGCCCAGGGCGCCGCCGTGGTGGCCGGGCACGTGGACACGGTGGACGGGCCGGCGGTGTTCTGGGCGCTGTCGACCGTCAAGGCGGGGGCCTCGGTGGAGGTCACCCGGGTGGACGGCAGCACGGCGGTCTTCACCGTGGACGACATCCGCACCTATCCCCGGAAGGCGTTCCCCGACGAGGCGGTCTACGGGCCGACCCGGCGGGCGGAGCTACGGATCATCACCTGTGGCGGACGATTCGACCGGACCGAGCATGAATACACCAGTAATGTCATTCTTTTCGCCCATCTGACGGGCGCTCATTGAGCCCGCACCGAAATGGCTGACAGCCGAATGCCCCGGCCCATTCCCATGGCCCGGGGCATTCGGCGTGAACGCCGGGCGATCACTGCGAACGGCCGTCAGCCGTTCCCGTCGGCGGGGCCGGAGGAATGCGGGTCGGAGAAAGCGGCCATCAGTTGGTCGGCGGCGCTGGTGGCGGTCAGGTGACCGTCCCGGACCTGCTGCTCCAGCGCGGGCGCCAGGGCGCGCACGCCGGGGTGCTCGTGCAGCCGGGCGAGCAGCTGGTCGTGCACCATCGACCAGGTCCAGGAGACCTGCTGGTCCCGCCGCCGGGAGGCCAGTGCGCCGACCGCGTCCAGGGTGCTGCGGTGCTGCTCGATCCGCTCCCAGAGCGACTCCAGGCCGGTGCCGTCCCGGCCGCTGCAGGTCAGCACCGGTGGGTTCCAGACCGCGTCCGGAGCCTGCAACAGCCTGAGCGCGCCCGCCAGTTCACGGGCCGCCGCCTTGGCGTCCAGCTCGTGCGGGCCGTCCGCCTTGTTCACCGCGACCAGGTCGGCCAGCTCCAGCACGCCCTTCTTGATGCCCTGGAGCTGATCGCCGGTCCGGGCCAGGGTGAGCAGCAGGAAGGTGTCCACCATGTTGGCCACCGCCGTCTCGGACTGGCCGACGCCCACCGTCTCGACCAGCACCACGTCGTAGCCCGCCGCCTCCATCACCACCATGCTCTCCCGGGTGGCCTTGGCCACCCCGCCGAGCGTGCCGGAGGTGGGGGAGGGGCGGACGAAGGCGTTCGGGTCGACCGCCAGGCGCTCCATCCGGGTCTTGTCGCCGAGCACCGAGCCGCCGGTGCGGCTGGAGGTCGGGTCCACCGCCAGCACCGCGACCCGGTGGCCCCGGCCGGTCAGCATCGTGCCGAGCGCCTCGATGAAGGTGGACTTGCCGACGCCGGGCACACCGGTGATGCCGATCCGCACCGCCTTCCCGCTCAGCGGCAGCAGTTCGGAGAGCAACTGCTGGGCCAGCACCCGGTGGTCGGGCCGGCTGGACTCCACCAGGGTGATGGCCCGCGCGATGTAGGCGCGCGAGCCGTCACGGACCCCGGCGGCGTACTGCTCGATGTCGATCGTCCGGGCCATCGGGTCAGACTCCTCCAACCACCCTGCGAGCGGTCACAGTTCGAGCCCGAGCTCGTCCGCCAGCTTGGTCAGCAGGTCGTACGCGGCCTCCGGGATCACCGTGCCGGGCGGGAAGACCGCCGCCGCACCCGCCGCGTAGAGCGCCTCGAAGTCCTGCGGCGGGATGACGCCACCGACCACGATGGTGATGTCCTCCCGGCCCGCCTCGGCCAGTTCGGCCCGCAGCGCGGGCACCAGGGTGAGGTGACCGGCCGCCAGCGAGGAGACGCCGACGATGTGCACGTCCGCCTCCACCGCCTGCCGGGCCACCTCGGCCGGGGTCTGGAACAGCGGGCCGACGTCCACCGTGAAGCCGAGGTCGGCGAAGGCGGTGGCGATCACCTTCTGGCCGCGGTCGTGGCCGTCCTGGCCCATCTTGGCGACCAGGATGCGCGGCCGGCGCCCCTCCGCCCGCTCGAACCGCTCCACCAGCTCGCGGGTGCGGTCCACCGATCCCGACTGTCCTGCCTCGTCCCGGTACACACCCGAGATGGTACGGATCTGGCCGGAGTGCCGCCCGTACACCGCCTCCAGGGCGTCCGAGATCTCGCCCACGGTGGCCTTGGCCCGGGCCGCGTCCACCGCCAGGGCGAGCAGGTTCCCCTCCAACCCGCCACTGGGACGGGCGCCTTCGCGCGCCGAGGCGGTCAGCGCGGCGAGCGCCGCCTGGCAGGCCGCCTCGTCCCGCTCGGCCCGCAGCCGGCGGAGCTTCTCGATCTGCTGGGCCCGCACGGAGGAGTTGTCGACCTTGAGCACCTCGATCTGCTCGTCGGCCGCGACCCGGTACTTGTTGACCCCGATCACCGGCTGGCGGCCGGAGTCGATCCGGGCCTGGGTGCGGGCGGCGGCCTCCTCCACCCGGAGCTTGGGGATGCCCGCGTCGATCGCCTTCGCCATCCCGCCGGCCGCCTCCACCTCCTGGATGTGCTGCCAGGCGCGGGCCGCCAGGTCGTGGGTCAGCCGCTCGACGTAGGCGCTGCCGCCCCAGGGGTCGATCACCCGGGTGGTGCCGGACTCCTGCTGGAGCATCAGCTGGGTGTTGCGGGCGATCCGGGCCGAGAAGTCGGTCGGCAGGGCCAGCGCCTCGTCCAGCGCGTTGGTGTGCAGCGACTGGGTGTGGCCCTGGGTCGCGGCCATCGCCTCGACGCAGGTCCGGGTCACGTTGTTGAACACGTCCTGGGCGGTCAGCGACCAGCCCGAGGTCTGCGAATGGGTGCGCAGCGAGAGCGACTTGGGGTTCTTCGGGTCGAACTGCTTCACCAGCTTGGCCCAGAGCAGCCGGGCCGCCCGGAGCTTGGCGACCTCCATGAAGAAGTTCATCCCGATCGCCCAGAAGAACGACAGGCGCGGCGCGAAGGCGTCCACGTCCAGCCCGGCACCCAGCCCGGCCCGCAGGTACTCCACGCCGTCGGCGAGGGTGTACGCCAGCTCCAGGTCGGCCGTCGCGCCGGCCTCCTGGATGTGGTAGCCCGAGATGGAGATCGAGTTGTACCGGGGCATCTTCTGCGAGGTGTAGGCGAAGATGTCCGAGATGATCCGCATCGAGGGCTGCGGCGGGTAGATGTAGGTGTTGCGGACCATGAACTCCTTGAGGATGTCGTTCTGGATGGTCCCCGCCAGCTTCTCGGGCGGCACCCCCTGCTCCTCGGCGGCCACGATGTACAGGGCCAGCACCGGCAGCACCGCGCCGTTCATCGTCATCGACACCGACATCCGGTCCAGCGGGATGCCGTCGAACAGCTGGCGCATGTCGTAGATCGAGTCGATGGCGACGCCCGCCATGCCGACGTCACCGGTCACCCGGGGGTGGTCGCTGTCGTAGCCCCGGTGGGTCGGCAGGTCGAAGGCGACCGACAGGCCCTTCTGACCCGCCGCCAGGTTCCGCCGGTAGAAGGCGTTGGACTCCTCGGCGGTGGAGAAGCCGGCGTACTGGCGCACCGTCCACGGCTGGTTCACGTACATCGTCGGGTACGGGCCGCGCAGGTACGGCGCCGCGCCGGGGAAGGTGCCCAGGAAGTCCAGGCCCTCCAGGTCGGCGGCGGTGTAGAGCGGCTTCACGCCGATGCCCTCCGGGGTCTCCCAGAGCTGCTCCTCGACGTCCTTGCCGGTCGCCGTCTTCCACGCCTCGCGCCACTGGGCGTCGGTGGAGACCGCCCGGGCCTGCTCGTGCGCCGGGTCCTGGTCGAGGCCGATCTCCGCGAAGTCGGGAATCACCGGGCCGCTCCGTTCTCGTCCTTGGAGCCCTCGCCGAGGAGGGTGTCCAGCAGGGAGGTCAGCAGGGCGACCGCGTCGCCGCCCGCGTACACGAACTCGTCCACCCCGGCGGCCCGGAGCGCCTCGCCCAGCTCGCCCGGCCGGCCCGCCAGCAGCACCCGCCGGGCACCGGCCGCCTTCAGCGCGGCGGCGACCTCGACGGCCTGCTCGGCGTACAGCTTGTCGCTGGAGCAGAGGCAGACCAGCTCGGCCCCGTCCGCCGCGAACTCCCGTGCCACGTCCGCCGGTTCCGCTCCCGTCAGGGTGACGGTGGCGATCCCGCCGGCCTGGAGGAGATTGGCCGTGAAGGTCAGCCGCGCGGTGTGCGCCGCGGCCGGGCCGAGGGCGGCCAGGGCCAGCCGGGGCCGGGCCCCGGTGGCCGCCAGGTGGGCGTCCGAGCGGGCCCGGAGCGCCTCGAAGGCGCCCGCCAGCCGGACCCGGGGCAGACCGCCGCCGACCGGTGCGGGCAGTGGCTCGCGGACCAGCGGCTGCTCGCCGAGGTGGGGGAACTCGCTGACGCCGGTGACCGGTTCGCGCCGCTTGGCCAGCGCCACCTGCCGCTTCGCCCAGGTGGCGGCGATCCGCTCGCCGACGGTGCCGTCGGCCAGCGCGGCCCGCAGGCCGCCGGCCCGCTCGATCTCCTGGAACCAGGCCCAGGCGGAGCGCGCCAGTTCGTCGGTCAGCCGCTCCACGTACCAGGAGCCGCCGGCCGGGTCGATCACCCGGGCCAGGTGCGACTCCTCCAGCAGCACCGCCTGGGTGTTGCGGGCGATCCGGCGGGCGAACGCGTCCGAGCGGCCCACCGCGCTGTCGAACGGCAGCACGCTCACCGCGTCCGCGCCGCCGACCCCGGCGGCCAGGCAGGCCACCGTGGTGCGCAGCATGTTCACCCACGGGTCGCGGGCGGTCATCATCACCGGGGAGGTGACGGCGTGCTGGCGCTGCGCGGACTGCGCGGTGGCGCCCGACACCTGGCTGACGCGGGCCCAGAGACGGCGTGCGGCACGGAACTTGGCGATCGAGAGGAACTGGTCGGCGTCCGCCGCGTAGCGGAACTCCAGCTGCGCGCAGGCGGCGTCGACCGACAGGCCGGCCCCGGTGAGGGCCCGCAGGTAGGCCACGCCGGTGGCCAGCGAGCAGCCCAGCTCCTGGGCCGGCGAGGCACCTGCCTCGTGGTACGGCAGGGCGTCCACCACCAGGGCGCGGATGCCCGGGTAGGAGGAGTCGCAGCGGGCGGCCAGCGCGGTGGCCCCGGCCAGCTGCGCGTCGGTGTCGGCGTCCCGGCCGGTGCGGGCCAGCAGGCCGAGCGGGTCCGCCCCGAGGTTCCCGGTGGCGGCCGTGGCCGGGACGCCGCGCTCGTCGAGGACGCGGAACAACTGTTCGGCGGCGGCGCCGAATTCGGCCCCCGCGTCCAGGGTCACCCCGGCCAGGTCCAGGTACACCCCGTCCAGGGCCCGGGCCAGCCCGTCGACCGGCAGGCCGGTGGCGCCCAGCTCCAGCCAGAGCGAGGTCACCCCGCTCTCCAGATCGGCCAGCACGGCCTCGTTCGCCCGCACCGGGTCCGGCTCGGCGTGCCGCTGGCGCACGTCCCAGCCCGTGGCGGCCGAGCCCTCCGGCCGCCCGGCCCGGACGAACGGCGCGAAGCCCGGATGGCCGGCGGCCTCGGCGGCAGCCGCGCCGTCCTCGGCGGTGTACAGCGGACGGATACGGAGTCCGTCCTGAAGCTCGGTGGAGAGCGCCTCCTCCGCCTGGGCTCCGGAGACGTCCGCGCCGGACTTGCGCAGGACGCCTTCGACCAGGTGTTGCCACCGCTCGCGGGATGTCTCCGGGAACTCGGCGGCCAGAGGGAGCCCTTGGGGCAGGACCGTCATAGCGGAAGGTTAATGCCCGTTAGCCGACGATCATCAGATGGCGGAGGTGTGACCTTTGCCTCGCTGCACTCCGCGCGCCGTCCAGTGCCTCCGGAGCTCGCGAGCGGCGCTCCGACCCGCCGCGCTCCCCGCCTCCCGGGCGGAGGCCGCCGACTGCCGCAGGCTGGTCCCATGGCACTCGGAGTCCTGCCCCTGGTCGGTGTGATCCTGCTGGCCGTCCTGGCCCTCGCGGCGGGCTTCGCCGCGCTGGGCACCGGCAGCCCGGCCGGCCGCCTGCTGCGCGGGCTGGGTCTCGCCGTGCTGTTGATCGGGGGCGCGCTGGCGGTCCTCACGCTCCCGGTGCTGCTCTCCGGGCGGTGAGCCGCCCGGCCCGGGTCAGCTCCGGCCCGGGCCATCCCCGGCACGCCCGGCCCGGGGGCTGACCCGGGCCGGAGCGGTCGGCCGGCGGGGCCGGTCAGCCGGTCATGGCGGCCAGGACGGTGCGCCAGTCCTCGCCCGGCTCGGGGCGGAGGGTGGGGGCGAGGGCGTCGGCGCGGTAGTGCCAGGGGCGGAGCAGCTCGGGGGCGGGGTCGGGAGTGGTGGTGACGGGGGAGGAGGAGCCGAGCAGGCGGGTGAGTTCGGTGGCGAAGTCGGTCCAGGAGACGTGGCCGGTGACGGCGTTGACGATCCGTCCGGTGGCGTCGGGGCCGGTGCCGGTGGCGCAGTCGACCAGGGTGCGGGCCAGCGCGCCGGAGTGCACCCAGCAGGCGCCGTGCCAGGGATGGCCGCCGGTGCCGGGGGCGGGCAGCAGGAGGGGGCGCCCGGCCAGCGCGGCCTGGTAGAGGTCGCCGGTCGAGCCCCAGCGGAGCTGGTCGCGCAGCCGGCGGTGCGGGCCCCAGACGATCGGGGAGCGGACCACGGTGCCGGTGCCCCGGCCGGGAGCGGCGAGGTGGTTGAGGAGCAGGCGCTCACAGGCCAGCTTGGCGTGGCCGTACGGGGTGAGCGGCTCGGTCGCGGGCGCGCCCTCGGGGACCTCGGCGGTGCTGGGGTGGCCGTAGGCGTCGATGCTGCTGACGAAGACGAAGCGCTCGCCGCGCCAGCCGTCGAGCAGGGCCCGCATGGCGGCGATGTCGGTCTCGTGGTCGGTGAAGGTGCAGGCGGCGTGGATGACCGCGTCCACCCCCTCGACGGCGCGGCGCAGGCTGTCCGGGTCGCCGAGGTCGCCCTCGGCGATCTCCACGCCGTCGGCGGCGACCAGGTGGGCGGACTCCGGCCGGGCCAGCGCCCGCACCGGCAGACCACGGGCCGTCAGTTCCTGGAGCACGGCGGCTCCGACGCCGCCGGTGCCGCCGGTGAGCAGCACGGTGCCGGTGCGGGCGGACCGGGGGGAGGTGGAGGCACGGCCCGGCGCGCTGCGCTGCGCGCGCTCCCGCTCGCGCTCGGCGAGCAGGGCGCTCAGGGCGCGCGGGGTGCGCTGTTCGAGTACGTCCAGGCCGGTCAGCGGGAGGCCGGTGGCGGTGCGGAGGCGCTCGGCGAGCTGGACCGCGACCAGGGAGTGGCCGCCGAGCACGAAGAAGTCCTGGTCCGGTCCGGGCCGGCCGCCGAGCAGGGTGCCGAAGGCGGTGCGCACGGTCTCGAGGGGCCCGGCCGTGGCGGAGGCGGAGGCGTCGGCGGTGGCGGGAGCAGCGGGGCTGGAGCCGGGGAGGCGGGCGGGGTCCAGGGCCCCGTCGGCGGTGCGCGGTACGGCGTCCAGGACGGTCACCGAGGCGGGCAGTTGCTCGGCCGGAAGGGTGCGCCGCAGGGCCGCCCGGAGTTCGGTGCCGTTCGGCCCCGTGATCTCGCGCAGCGCGACGTAGGCCCGCGCGGGCCCGCCCGGCTCGGTCAGCACGGCGGCGTCGGCGACCCGGGGGTCGGCGAGCAGGGCTGCCACGGCCGGGTGGTGAGGGGAGGTCAGGAGTACGCCGGGCAGGGCGCTCAGCGGGCCGGTGGTGTCGGTGGCGATCGCGGTGAGAACGGCGGCGAAGCCGGAGAGCAGGCGCGCGCCGGTCGCGTGGTCCAGCACGTCGGTGTCGTGCTGCACCAGGCAGCGCGGCTGCGGCCCGTCCTCCACCAGCAGACCGAGCCCGAACTTGGCCAGCCCGAGCCCGACCTCGACCGCCTCGGCGGTCAGGCCCGGCAGCTCCAGCGGGGCGACCGGCTGCACCAGGTCGCAGGTGACGGAGAGCAGTGCGCGGCCGTCCTCCCCGCGCGCCTGCGCGCCGAGCCGCTCGACCACCAGGTCGAGCGGGACCTCGTGCTGCTGCTGGGCCTCCAACAGTGCGGCGCGGACCCGGCCGAGCGCCTCGGTGAACTCCGGATCGCCACCCAGATCGGCCCGGACGGCAAGGGTGTTGACCCCCAGCCCGACCAGCCGGCGCAGCTCGGGACGGGCCCGGTGGCCGCTGGCCAGGCCGACGGTCAGGTCGGACTCCCCGGTGGCGCGGTGCAGGGTGGCCAGGGCGGCGGCCAGCACGACGGTGTAGAGGGTGGCGCCGTGCGCGGTGGCCAGCCGGCGCAGGCCGTCCAGGGTCGCCGGGGTGAGCGGTGCGCCGTGCAGGGCGGCGGCGCGGGCGCGCGGACCGGTGACGGCGCGCAGCAGCGGGAGCGGACGGGCGCCGGCCAGCTGCGCCGCCCGGGCCTCGGCCGCGGCGGCGAGCTCCGGATCGCGGGCGCGCTCCCAGCGGGCGAAGTCGGCGTACTGGAGGGTGGGTCCGGGCAGCCCGGAGGGACGGCCGGTGCACGCGGCGGCGTAGAGCGCGGCCAGGTCACCGGTCAGGACGGGCAGGCTGGCGCCGTCGACTGCGATGTGGTGCACCGTCAGGAGGAGGGCGTGGTCCTCGGGTGCGTGCCGCAGCACCAGCGCCCGCAGCACCGGCCCGGTCGCGAGGTCGAAGGGGCGGGAGCCCTCGGCGCGCAGCAGGGCGGGGGCGCCGTGCTCGGCGGTCCGGCGGACCTCGACCGGGACGGGGGCGACCGGCAGCACCTCCTGGTACGGCAGGCCGTCGCGCTGCCCGTAGCGGGTGCGCAGGATCTCGTGCCGCTCGGTGAGGGCGGTCAGGGCGGTGGCGAGGGCGCCGAGGTCCAGCGGTCCGCGCAGCCGGGCGGCGACCGGGACGTTGTAGTGGGCGCCGCCCTGCCCGAGGTGCTCCATCAGCCACATCCGGTGCTGGGCGTGCGAGAGCGGCGCGGGGCCGGTCAGCCCGCTCGGCAGCACCGCGCCGGGGGAGGCGGGGCGGGTGGTGGCCCGGGCCGGGCCGGTCGAGCGGGCCCGCCGGAGCAGGTCGGCCTGACGCGCGCTCAGGTCGGTGTCGGTCATCGGGGGTCCTCGACGGTGGTCGGCAGGGCGGCGGGCACGGCGGCGAGCAGGGCCCGCTCCACCAGGGCGGCCTGGGCGGTCAGGGTCGGGTGGTCGAAGAACTCGGCCAGGGTGAGTTCGACGCCCAGGTCCTCGCGCAGGTCGTCGACCACCCAGAGGGCGAGCAGGGAGTGGCCGCCCTCGGCCAGGAAGTCGGCGGCGGGGTCGGTGACGGGCCGCTCCAGGGCCCGGGACCAGGACGCCGCCACGGCCTCCTCGATCGGGGTGAGCGGCCGGAGGGCGGCGCCGTGCTCGGGGGCCGCCACGGCGTCCGAGCCGTGCTCGGCCAGTGCCCGGCGGTCGACCTTGCCGCTGCCGGTGAGCGGCAGGCGGTCGAGGACGGCCCAGGCGGTCGGCACCAGGTGGGCCGGGAGCCGCTCGGCGAGCCGGCTGCGGAGCAGCTCGCCGGCCGGCCGGTGGCCCTCGGCGGGCACCACGAAGGCGGTCAGCGCGGCGTCCTCGTGTCCGGCCCGGCGGACCACCACGGCGGCCTCGGCGACCTCGGGGAGCCGGAGCAGGGCGTGCTCGGTCTCGCCGGGCTCGATCCGGAAGCCGCGCACCTTCACCTGGTGGTCGGCCCGGCCGTGGAACTCGACCACCCCGTCCGGGCGTTCGACGGCCAGATCGCCGCTGCGGTACATCCGGCCGAGGCCCGGCAGCTCGCGGAAGCGGTCGGCGGTGAGCTCCGGCTGCCCGAGGTAGCCGAGCGCGAGCCGGTCGCCGCCGATCCACAACTCGCCCTGGACGCCCGCCGGGACGGGGCGCAGCCGGTCGTCCAGCACGGTGACCCGGGCCCCGCCGAACGGCCGGCCGATCGGGAGCGGCCCGGCCGCGCAGTCCTGCGGGCTGACGGGGTGCAGGGTGGTGAAGGTGGTGGCCTCGGTCGGGCCGTAGGCGTTCACCAACTCCAGCCAGGGGAAGGCCCGCAGGACCGTCCCGGCGTGCTCCGGGGAGACCACCTCGCCGCCGGTCACCAGGGTGCGCAGCACGCCGAACAGTCGGGACCGGCGGGCCGCCAGGTGGTGGAAGAGCGCAGTGGTGAGGAAGGCGTGGGTGACGCCGAACCGCTCGGCGTCCCGGGCCAGCTCCTCCCCGGTGGGCCGGTCGGCGGGGGAGACCGCCACGGCGGCGCCTGTGGCCAGCGGGGCCCACAGCTCGAAGGTGGAGGCGTCGAAGGTCAGCGGGGAGTGGAACAGCACCCGGTGGCCCGGGGCGAGCGCGATGCCGTCGGCGGCGGTGACCAGAGCGGTGAGCGCGCGGTGCGGCACCTGGACGCCCTTGGGGCGGCCGGTGGAGCCGGAGGTGTAGAAGACGACCGCCAGGCGCTCGGTGCCGGTCGGGGCCAGGGCCGGTGACGGACCGTCGGAGAGCGCGGCGGCGCCGTCCTCGGTGAGCTCCAGGGTCGGGCCCGAGGTCAGCCGGGCCTCGGCGAGCAGCGCCTTGTCGCCGAGCACCAGGACGGCCCCGGAGTCGGCGATCATCTCGGCGGTCCGGACGGCCGGGTAGGCCGGGTCCAGCGGCACGCTGTGGGCCCCGGCCCACCAGACGGCGAGCTGGGCGACCACCAGCCGGGCGGAGCGGGCGGCCAGCAGGCCCACCGCGCTGCCGGGCCGGACCCCGCGCCCGGCCAGCTCTCCGGCCAGGCGCCTTGCCGAGGCGATGAGTTCGGCGTAGGTGAGGGTGGTGGAGCCGTCGGTCACGGCGAGGGCGTGCGGGGTGCGGGTGGCCTGCTCGGCGACCAGCTCGGGTACCGAGGCGGTGGCGCGGACGGGAGCGGACATGGTGGTTCCCTTCCGGGTGCCCCGGCCGGTCGGCCGGGGCACCCTGCGGTGACGGAGGGTCAGGAGCGGGCGGCGGCGACCGGGCGGCGCTCGTCCACGAGCCGTGCGACCGCGCGCAGGTCCGGGCAGCGCAGCAGCTGCGGGGCGCGCAGCCGGACCTCGAACTCCTGCTCCAGGGCGGCCAGCAGCCGGGCGGCGGCCAGCGAGGTGCCGCCCGCGTCCTTGAAGTCGTCGGAGGGGCCGAGTTCGGCCCGGCCGAGCAGCTCTCGGCAGGTGCGCAGCACGAAGCGCTCGGTGTCGGTCGCGCCCTCCTCCGCCGACGGGGCTGGCGCGGCCTGCTCGGCGGCCAGCAGGGCGGCCCGGTCCACCTTGCCGTTGGCGTCCAGCGGGAAGGCGTCCACCAGCCGGACCACGGCGGGCACGGCCTGCTCGGGCAGCCAGGCCCGGGCCGCCGCGAGCAGCTCGGGTCCGGTGGGCGGTGCGGCCTCGGTGGCCGGCTGCACGAAGGCCAGCAGCCGGACGCCGCCGGCCGGGCCGGGACGGGCCGCGACGGCCGCCCGGCGGACCCGGGGGTCACGCTCGAACGCGGCCTCCACCTCGGCCGGTTCGATCCGTACGCCGCTGACCTTGACCTGGTCGTCCAGGCGGCCGTGGAACTCCAGCACGCCGTCCGGACGCATCAGCACCCGGTCCCCGGTCCGGTAGACGCGGTCACCGATGCCGAGCCCGGCCGGGGACGTGCCGTCGGGCGTGCGGTCGGGCGTGGAGTCGGCCGTGGTGCCGTCGGGCGCGGTGGCGGTTGTGGTGGAGGCGGCGGTCACGGTGGGAGCGGTGAGGTCCGGTGCCGGGACGAACCGACGGGCGGTCAGCTCCGGGTCCAGGTAGCCGAGGGCCAGGCAGTCGCCGCCGATCCGCAGCTCGCCCGTGCTGCCGCGCTCCACCGGCCGGCCGTCCTCGTCGGTGACCAGCACGGCCACGCCGGGGATCGGCAGCCCGATCGGCGGTGCGTCGGCACCGTGGCCGCCGCCGGGGGGCATGCTGTGCACCGTGGTCACCACGGTCGCCTCGGCCGGGCCGTAGGCGTTGTGCACCGTCGCGGTGACGTCCGGACCGGGCGCGCGGCGCAGGCGGTCGCCGCCGATGGTGAGGTGACGCAGCGTCGGCCCGGCCCGCCAGGGGCGGTCCAGCAGCGGTTCGGCCAGCGGCGTCGGCAGGACCGAGACGGTGATCCCGGCCTCCCGCCACCAGTCGGTGAGCGCGGTGGAGTCCCAGCGGACCGCCTCGGGGGCGACGTACAGGGCGGCGCCGGAGGTGAGGACCGCCCAGAGCTCCATCAGGTGCGGGTCGAAGGCGACGCCGATCAGCAGGCTGTGCCGGTCGCCGGGACCCAGGCCGGTCAGCTCGCGGTACCAGTGCAGCAGCGAGCCGAGCGAGGGGGCACCGACCGCGACGGCCTTCGGGGTGCCGGTGGAGCCGGAGGTGAGCACCGCGTAGAAAGTGCCGTCCGGGGCACCCACCGCGCCCTCGGGCGCCGGGGCGAAGGCGGCCACCACGGGGCCCGCTGCCACGGAGCCGCCCGCCGGGAGGGGGAGCGGGAGCTGCTCGCCGCCCCGGTGGGCGGGGGGCAGCAGCGCGGCGTCGCCGATCAGGCAGGCCAGCCGCAGGTTCTCGGCGACCGCCTGGAGGCGGCGCTCGCCGGGCTTCGGGCCGAGCGGGAGCGCGACGGCGCCGAGCCGGGCCACCGCGAGGGTCGCGGCGGCCAGTGCGGCGGAGTGGTCGAGGCAGAGGCCGACCAGCTCGCCGGGGGCCACCCGGTCGATCAGCAGGGAGGCCAACTCATCGGCCAGGCGGTCGAGTTCGCCGTAGCTGGTGACGGTGGAGCCGTCCACGACGGCGGGCGCGTCCGGGGTCCGGCGGGCCCAGGCGGTGAACAGGTCGAGCACCGGGGCGTCCCGATGCGGGCCGCCGTGCAGGGTGGCAGGCAGCGCGCCGGGCAGGGGAGTGACGGTCATCGGTGGATCTCCGAAGGGTGAGAGGGCGGGTGACGGCGGGTCAGCTCAGGCCCATGGCCTGGGCGATGATCACCTTCTGGACCTCGGAGGTCCCCTCGATGATCGTCATCATCCGGACGTACCGGTACAGGTGCTCCAGCGGGTGCCCGCGCACCCAGCCGGTGGCGCCGTGCACCTGGAGCGCCCGGTCCACCGCGCGGACCGCGGTCTCGGAGGAGGTCAGCTTGGCCAGCGCCGCGTTCTCCGGCGCCTCGGTGCCCTCGTCCACCAGTCGGGCGCAGGCCAGGGTGAGCAGCTTGGCCGCCTCCACCTCGGCCCGGGTGGTCACCAGGTGCTCCTGGACGTGCTGGTAGGCGCCGATCCGGGAGCCGAACGCCTCCCGCTCGCGGGCGTACTCCACGCCGAGCCGCAGCGCGTACTCGGCCACCCCGTCGCACATCGCGGCGACCACCAGCCGCCCCCGGGAGAGGCTGTCCATGGCCAGCGCGGCGGCGGCGCCGATGCCCTCCTCGCCGCCGATCACCGCCTCGTCGCCGACCCGCACGCCGTCCAGCAGCAGCTCGAACAGCGGCTCGCCGGACATCCCCTCGTAGCGCTGGCCGATCCGCAGCCCCGGGGTGTCCATCGGCAGCACGAAGGCGGTGGCCCCGGCGGTCGGCCCGGCGCCCTCGCCGAGATCGGTGGCGGTGACCACCAGGGCGATGTCGGCCCGGTCGGCGTTGGAGACGAAGGTCTTCCGGCCGGAGATCAGCCAACTCCCGTCCGTCCGAACGGCGGTGGTGGTCAGCCGGAAGGCGTCCGAGCCGGCGTGCGGCTCGGTCAGCGCCAGGCAGCGGGCCGACTCGCCGCGCACCAGCGGGATCAGGTAACGCTCGATCTGCTCGGGCGTGCCGTGCCGCAGCAGCGGGCTCGGCCCGTCCGAACCGGCCAGTGCGTACGGGGCGAGCAGGCAGCCGCTGCGCCCGGCCGCGTGGTGCAGCAGCACCACGGCGGTGAACGGCATGTCGGAGCCGCCGTACTCCTCGGGCTGGTCGCCCGCGTAGAAGCCCAGGGCGGCGGACCGGCGGCGCACGTAGGCCCGCAGGTCGGCCGGCACCTGGTCGGTGGTCTCGGGCAACTCGGCTGCCAGTGGCACGAGTTCGCGGCGGATGAAGCTCTCGAAGGCCTCCACCAGCTCGCGGTGGCCGTCGGCCAGCACGGCCGACGGGGAGAGCTGCCGGGAGAGCGCCGGGGCGGCGGTGGCGGTGCTCATCGGGCACCCCCGGCGAGGACGCGGGCCTGGTCGGCCAGCACGGGGTGCCGGAAGAGGGTGCGCAGGGCGGGGCGGGTGCCGAGCAGCGGTTCGAGCTGGGCGGCGAGCTGGGCCGCCAGCAGGGAGTGGCCGCCGGATTCGAAGAAGTGCGACTCGGCGGTGAAGGAGTCGTGGCCGAGCACCGCCCGCCAGGCCTCGGCGATCAGCGCCTGGGCCGGGTCGTCGAACGCCGACGGAGCCGACTTCGCTTCGGCGGAGGGGAGTTGGCCGGCCGTGCGGGCCAGCGCGGTGCGGTCGGGCTTGCCGCCGGGCAGCAGCGGCATGACGGCCAGGGCAGTCCAGTGCGAGGGGACCAGGGCGGTCGGCAGCCGCTCGGCCAGGGCGGCGTGCAGCGCGGCCTGGTCGGGCTGCTCGGTGCCTTCCAGGAAGCCGAGCAGCTGCGGGGTGCCGTTCTCGGCCCGGTGCAGGACCACCGCGCAGGAGCGGCCGCCGAGTTCGGCCGAGGCAGCCGCCTCGATCTCCTCCAGCTCGATCCGGAAGCCGCGCAGCTTCACCTGGTTGTCCTGGCGGCCGAGGAACCAGAGCCGGCCGTCCAGGTCCCGGTACCCCCGGTCGCCGGTGCGGTAGACCCGCTCGCCGTCCAGTGCGGGCACGTGGACGAAGCGGGCGGCGGTGGCCTCGGCCAGGCCGAGGTAGCCCTCGGCGAGCCCCTCGCCCGCGATCGCCAACTCGCCCACCGCGCCCGGCGGCAGCGGTCGCATCCCCTCGTCCAGTACGTACGTCCGCACGCCCGGCAGTTCGGTGCCGAGCGGGATCTCCGCGCCGTCCAGGTCGGCGGCGGTCACCGCGTGGGTGGTCGAGGTGACGGTGGCCTCGGTGACGCCGTAGGCGTTCAGCACGGTGGCGCGGGTGGCCTCGACCACCTCGCGCAGCGCGGCGGCCGGCAGCCGCTCGCCGCCGAGCACCAGCAGCCGGGGCGACCAGCGCCGGTCCGCCAGCGCCTCCCGCAACTCGGCGCGCACGGCCAGGAAGTAACTGGTCGGCAGATTGGCGACGGTGACGCCCCGGGCCGCCAGCACGGCGACCAGCTCGCCGCCGGTCGGCACCTCGCGCTGCGGCAGCACCAGGGCGGCGCCCGCCGCCAGCGAGGGCAGCACCTCCTCCAGGGCCACGTCGAAGGACGGCCGGGCGAACAGCAGCACCCGGTCGGCGGCGGTGAGCTCGTACCGCTCGGCCAGGCCGGTCAGGTAGCGGGCCAGCGCCGGGCGGCCGACCAGCACGGGCTTGGGCACACCGGTGGAGCCGGAGGTGTGGATCACGTAGGCACCGCCGTCCAGCACCCGGGCCTCGGCGGCGGGCGGGAAGGCCGGGCCGTCCAGCAGGGCCGGGGTGATCCCGGTCGCGGGCAGCGCGAGGGCGGCCTCACGGGTGCTCAGCACCAGCGCGGGGGCGAGCCGTTCGATCAGCAGGCCGAGCCGGGCGGCCGGGTCCTCGGTGGAGAGCGGGGCGTGCACCGCGCCGAGGCGCAGGCAGGCCAGCAGGGCGACCACGCTGTCCACCCCGCGCGGCAGCACGGTGGCCACCGGCTGACCGGACCGCACCCCGGCGGCGCGCAGCCGGTCGGCCAGCGCGCCGACCCGGCGGTCCAGCTCGCCGTAGGTCAGCCGCTCGGCACCGGCGATCAGCGCGAGGGCCTCCGGGTCCTGCCCGCTGACCGGGTCCAGCACGGAGAGCTCGACGGCCGGTGCGGACAGCTCCGGCTCCGGGGCCGGCACCGCCAGATCGGCCAGCGCGGCGCCCGGCCGGTCCAGGTAGGCGCGGAGCAGGTCGAGCAACCGCCCGGCCAGCAGCTCGGCGACCGGACGGCCGAACAGGTCCTCGTCGTAGTCCCAGATCAGCGTCATGCCGGCGGCGCCAAGCTTCTCGCCGACCACCCGGCGGTCGTCCGGGAGCAGCACCACGTCCAGGTCGAAGCGGGTGGTGCCGGTGTTGAAGCCCTCGTAGAGCGAGATCTCCAGACCGGGCGCCTCGACGTCCGGCAGGGTGGCGTCGTGGGCGCTGAACATCACGTCGAACAGCGGGTTGTCCGCACCGCCGGTGTGCAGGCCCAGCGAGCGGGTCAACTCCTGGACCGGGACGTCCTGGTGGGGCAGCGCCCGGAGCAGCACGTCGGTCACCTCGTCCACCGCGTCGGTGGTCGGCGCGGTGGGGTCGAGGCGCAGCCGCAGCGGCACGGTGTTGACGAACATGCCGACGGTGCCCTCGAAGCCCAGCGGCCGGTTGCCCACGGCGGTGCCGACCACGGTCTCCCGGTGGCCGCTGTGCCGGCGCAGCAGCTCGGCGAAGAGGGTGAGCAGGGTGGAGAACGGGGTGTGCCCGTCGGCCTTGCTGCGCTCGCGCAGCCGCGCGGCCAGGTCGGCGCCGACCGGCTGGCGCAGCTGGCCGCCGTGGTGGCGGCGGACCGCGCCGGGGCGGGCCAGACCCGGCAGGGTGAGGTCCCGGGGTGCGTCGGCGAGCTCCTGCTGCCAGAACGCCAGGCTGCGCGCGCGGGTCTCGGCCCGGGCGGCGGCCGAGTCGGCCTCGACGTGCTCCTGGTAGGACCGCGCGGGAGTCAACTCGGCCTTCTCGCCCAGTACTTCGGCCCGGTAGACGGTGAAGAGGTCGCGCAGCAGGATGGCGAAGGAGTGCCCGTCGTGGATCAGGTGGTGCTCCACGTGCACCAGCCGGTGGTGCTGCTCGCCGAGCCTGACCAGGTGCCAGCGCAGCAGCGGCGCCTGCTCGGTGTCCAGCGGTTCCTCGGCCTCGGCGGCCAGCAGGGTGCGGAACGCCGCCTCCGGGTCGGCCTCGGCGGAGAAGTCGCTGGTGCGCAGCCGGGGCTCGGTGCGCGCGCCGACCCGCTGGCCCGGCAGGCCCTCCGGGCGCTGGACCAACTCCAGTCGCAGGCCCGGGTGGTGGGCCAGCACGGCGGTCAGCCCGGCCCGCAGGGCGGCGGTGTCCAGGGTGCCCCAGAGGTCCAGGGCTGCGGTGAAGTTGTAGGCGCGGCTGCCGGGGAGCATCTGCTCGTGCAACCAGACGATCTCCTGGGAGGAGGAGAGGTCGAACATGGTGGGTTCCCTTGCTGTGGGTGGTGCGTGGAGCCGGAGCGTCGAGGTGTGGTGAGCGCTCCGGGCGTGGACACCGGGGTGGCGGTGTCCGTGGTGTCTCTTGCTGTCTCTTGGTGTTCGGGGTTTGCGGTGAGGTCGGGGCGGATCAGGCGGGGGTGGCGGTGAGGTGGTGGCGCAGGGTGGCGAGCAGGGCCTCGAAACCCGCCTCGGCGTCGAGGTCCCGGGCGTGGGCACGGTCCCAGACCAACCGGACCAGCAGGCCGTCCGCCCCGTTCGAGGCGGCGACGGCGAACGGGGCGCCGATCGGCCGCCCGGCCGGGTGGGTCTCCACCCCGGCGACGCCGCCCAGGACCAAGGGCGGGCGACGGCTCAGCTCCTCCAGGGTGAGCATCCCGTCCAGGCCGCCGGACCAGTGGGCACCGCCGGACCGGGCCGCGTGCACCACCTCGTCGAACGGGGTGCCCGCGTGCTCCAGGTCGTCCCACCAGGCGTCGGCCAACGCCTCCAGGCCGTCGGTGGCGGAACTCCCGGGGTGGACCAGGGTGTTGAGGAAGCAGCCGAGCACCTCCGGGCCTGCCCCGGGCGGTCGGCCGCCCCAGGGGTAGCCGATGGCCAGCGTCCGTCCGGTGCCCAGCAGCCGGTGGCCGGCCGCTGTGACGGCGTCGAGCAGCGCCGGGAAGACCGACCCGCGGGCGGCTCCGCCGACGGCAGGCAGGCGCTCCGCCAGCGCCCCGGTCGGCGGGGGCGGGCCATCCGGGAGCGGGGCACTGGACGGACGGACGGGTGCGGAGGTGCCGAGCGCTCCGAGCCGGGTGGCCCAGTGGGCCCGGGCGGCAGGGTCGGCGGCGGCCTCCTCGGCGGCCAACTGGAGCTCCACGGTGTGCCGGTAGGCCGCCAGGCCGCCGTCCGCCGTGCCGTCGTCCGCCGCGCCGCTGTCCGTCGTGCTGCCGTTCGCCGGGCCGTCACCTGCCGCGCCGCCGTCCGTCGGGGCCGCGCCGTCGCGGGCGTACGTGTCCGTCAGGCCGGCCGTGACCAGTCCGAGCGACTGCTCGTCGCAGGCGGCGTGGTCGAGCGCGAGAGTGAGCAACTCCCGCTGCCCGTCCGGGTCGTCGCAGAGCAGCAGCTGCAGCACCGGCCCGTCGGCGGACCAGGCGAGCAGGGCCTCCCGGACGGCCTGGTCGGCGCAGCCGCCCGGTGGCACGGCGACCCGGGAGACCGCCACCGCCGCCTCGCCGAGACGGAGCAGCGGCGTGCCGCGCACGGTGGTGAACCGGCCGCGCAGCGCGGGGTGACGGGCTGCCAGGGCGTGGGCGGCCCGGTGCAGTCGGCCCAGGTCCACGGTGCCGCGCGGGAAGGCGAAGAACAGCGGCACGGTGTCCGGTCGGCCGTGCGGTCGCATCCGGCGGGTGAGCAGGAAGCGGCGCTGGGCGCCGGTCAGCGGGAGCAGGGTGGACGGGTCGTCGGCAGCGGCGGCGAGCGGCCGGTACCGGGCGAGGTAGGCGGCGGTGATGCTGGCGTGCACGGGTCTCGGCTCTCGGGCTCGGTGCGGCGGGGCGTTCCGGGACCGGGTGGTCCGGGACGGGGCGTTCCGGGGCGGGTGCTCCGGCGCCGGGCAGGCGGGACCGGCGCGGCGGCGAAGGCGGCGCAGCGGTCGGTGGGCAGGGAGGTGGGCAGAACGATCGGCAATGCGGCAGGCAAGGCGGCGGGCAGGGCAGTGGGCCGGGCAGCGTGTCGGCCGGGCCGTCAGGGGGCGGCGGCGGTGACCGGTTCGGGCTCGGCCTCCGGCAGGTCGCGCAGCCGTCGCAGCGGCGAGAGGAGCAGCGGGACGGGCACCAGCAGGAAGCCGACCGCGCAGACCCAGAGCGCGATGCGCGGCCCGGCCGCATCGGCGACGGTGCCGCCGAGCAGCGCGCCGAGCGGGAGCGTGCCCCAGACCAGGAAGCGCATGGTGGCGTTCATCCGGCCCAGCAGGGCGGGCGGGCAGAGCGCCTGACGCAGGCTCACCTGGGCGATGTTGTAGACCACGGCGGTGAACAGCACCGCCGCCGAGCCGACGGCGAACAGCACCGGGGCGGTCGGCCCCGCCGAGAGCGGCCAGAGCAGCGCGAACGGAGCCCCGGCCAGCACCGACAGCCAGATCACCCGGGCCTGGCCGTAGCGCGCGGCCAGCCGTCCGGCGCAGAGCGCCCCGGCCAGCCCGCCGAGGGCCGAGACCGAGAGCAGGACGCCGATCGCGACGGGGGACAGCTCCAGCACCCGGACCCAGAAGACGGTCTGAACGGCCATCAGGACGGCGGCGAACAGATTGGACAGGCCGGTCGAGGCCGCGATGGTCCGCAGCAGCGGGTGGCCCAGGACGAACCGCACCCCCTCGGCCACCTCGGCCCGCAGCGAACTGCCGGGCACCGGCCGCGGCTGCTCCTCCTCGGCCCGGATCCGGCGCAGCAGCAGGGCCGAGGCCAGGTAGCCGACCGCATCGGCGACGATCGCCAGCGGGGGGCCGAGAAGTTGGACCAGCCCGCCGCCGAGACCGGGGCCGACGATCTGGGCCGAGGAGCGGACGGTCTCCAGCGCGCCGTTCCCGGCCACCAGCCGCTCGCGCGGCAGCAGGGCGGGCAGGTACGACTGGTGGGCCACGTCGAAGAAGACCGTGGCCACCCCGGTGAGCAGCGCCACGGCGTAGAGCTGGGCCATCGTCAGCACCCCGGCCAGCGCGGCCGGCGGGATCGAGCCGACCGCGAGCAGCCGGACCAGGTCGGCCCGGATCAGCACCGGCAGCTTGCGCATCCGGTCCAGCCAGGCCCCGGCGGGCAGGCCGACCAGCACGAAGGCCGCGGTCTCGGCGGCGGTCAGCAGGCCGACCTGGAAGGCGGTGGCCTCCAGCTCCAGCACGGCGACCAGGGGAAGTGCGACCAGGGTGACCTGGCTGCCCGCCTGACTGGTGGCGGCGCCGAACAGCAGCTGCCGGAAGTCGCGGTGGGCGAGCAGGCGGTCCTCGGTCGGACGGGGTTCGTCGTTCACCTGATCGACTCTCGGTCACGACTTCGACACGGAGCAAGCACTTCGATCATTTCCGGCCCCGCCCCGCCGTCCGGTACCGGACACCGCTCCGGCGCCCGCAGGAGGCGCCCACGCGGCCCGTCGCCGGACCGTGATCCGCAGCCGGCGCCACCCCGGACCAGCGGCGTTGCCCGGTGCCCGCCGCCGGGTCGGGGTGTCCACCGGAGTGTCCGATATCCGGGCCTTCACTTGGGCGTCATCGGACGGTCCCTCAGAACATGGCCGGATCACGGCACCCGGCTCCGATCGCCGCCGCCCGGACCACCCGGCAGGCCTGCCCGTTCGGGCAGCTCGGCACCGTCCGACCGCCCCGGGCTGCGGCCCCTGCGCGCCGGGCGGAGAGTGGTGGTATGGCCCTTCCGAACTACGGGGTCGCCATCGGAAGCCTGCACGACTTCTCCCGCGACCCGACCCACGACTTCGGGCAGTGGTACCACGGGCACCTCTTCCTCCGGACGCCCGTCGGCGTCTACCAGAGCGCCCTGGACGTGGACGCGCCCGGCAGCGTCGGTGTGAGCTACCGCGTGGTGGACGACCTCACCCGCACCGACATCACCGGCCTGCGCTCCCTCCCGGACGGCTTCACCCACCTGGTCTCCTCGTCCTCCTCCGGTGCCCTGGACTACGTCCGCTCCCCACTGCTGCGCAACCGCCGCTGGTTCGAGTGGCTGTCCGCCGCCACCCTGCGGGTCCACCTCGCGCTGGCCCCGCACCCGCCCGGCAGCCCGATGTTCGGCCCGGACCTCTCGGACACCCTGGCCGGCTCGGTGAACGGGCTGCGCCGACGGCTGCTCGGCCTCGGCGGCTACGACCACCTCCGGCCCTACCTGCGCTTCTTCCCCTGGACCGCGAGCGACGGGGACAACGCGCTGGACGTCCTGGTGCCGCACCTGGAGGCCGCCGAGCGGATCTACGTCTTCGGCCAGGCGTTCACCACCGGCCTCGGCGTCCACGACGTACACCTCAACCAGGGCGACCCGCCGGGCAGTCAGTGGTACGACGACAACGGGCCCTGGCAGGACGGCGCGGTGCTGTGCGAGCGGCCCGGCGGCCACGTGGTGGTCTGGCAGATCAGGTTCAACACCCAGACCCTCGACACCGGCGAGGACGGCCACCCCCGCTGATCCGCCGGATCCCCCGGCCCGGCGGCGGCGGGAAATCGCTACCGTGCCGAAGTACGGTCGTCCTAGGGTGCTCCGGCCGACTGCTGCCTGCCGAGAGGACCCCCGTAAACGCGCGCTTCCTGGCCATCGAGGAGATCACCGAGGTGCCCGCCGTGGCCGTGGTGGTCGACGTCATGCGGGCATTCACCACCGCCGCCTGGGCCTTCGAGCGGGGGGCCGAGCGGATCGTGCTCGCCGGGTCGCTCGACGAGGCACGGGAGTTGAAGGCCCGTCACCCGGACTGGGTGACGCTCAAGGACGGGCCGCCCGCGCCGGGCTTCGACGCCGTGAACTCGCCCGGCCGGCTCCGCACGGCCGACCTGGCCGGGCGGACGGTGGTGCAGAAGACCACTGCCGGGACGGTCGGAGCGCTCGCCGTGCAGGACGCCGGGCTGGTGCTGTGCGCGAGCTTCGTGGTGGCCGGGGCGACGGCGGGGCTGCTGCGGGAGCGCGGCGCGCAGGACGTCACCTACGTGGTCACGGGGGAGCGGGGCCGGGCGGAGGAAGACCTGGCCTGCGCCCAGTACATCGCGCGCCGGGTGGACGGCCCGGTGGACCCGGCGGCGTACCTGCGGCGCGGGGCCGGGTCGCTGGCCGCCGAGGAGTTGGCGCAGGGCGTCCGGGCGGGGGTGCACCCCGACGACGTGGCGCTCTGTCTGGAGCTGGACCGCTTCCCGTTCGCCCTGGTGGCCCGACGGGAAGCGGAGCTGACGGTGCTGCGGGCGCAGCCGGTGGGGAGCTGAGCAGGGGCTCGGGGAAGGGTTGGGCTGGGCTGGGGAAAAACCGCTTGCGCAGCCCTGCGGGGCCGCTGTTATGGTGATCGCGCTGTTGTGAGTCCGGAAGTCCCGAGGAGGTGTGTCCGAATGGTTGCCGCCGTGACGCGGCGCGCTTCTTCGTGCGCGCCATACGCCTTCTTCCGTTCCCAGCCCACCGGCTGACGCCGCGTCACCCCTGACGCTCCTGGTGGGCCGACTCCTCAGGAGCCCCCCAAGTGCGCGAGCGCTTCGCCGACAGTGATTCCTTCTCCCGCATCCGCCCCAAGGGCGGTGCCCGGCGCGGACGCCGGACCGATCGGTTCGACGACGTCGAGCCGGAGTACTTCTTCCCCGAGTCCCTCGACGCCTCCTCTGCGGAGGAGGACCCCGCCACCGAGGCCCTGCCCGCCGGTGACGGCCCGGCCGAGGGCGACCGCTGGTCCACCTGGGACCAGTCCACCCCGACCGAGAAGGGCCCCGAGCCCCGGCCGGCCTGGGTGGTGACCGAACTCGCCGCCGTCGACACCGAGCTGGGCATCGTCAAGACCGGCAAGGAGGCGGACGTCTTCCTGCTGGAGCGGTCCGTGCCCGGCACCGGCCGGCGGACCCTGATGGCCGCCAAGCGCTACCGGGACGCCCAGCACCGGATGTTCCACCGCGATTCCGGCTACCTGGAGGGCCGTCAGCACAAGGAGTCCCGGATCAGCCGGGCGATGGCCAAGCGGACCTCCTTCGGCAAGGAGGCGATCGCCGGGCAGTGGGCGGCGGCCGAGTTCTCCGCGCTCTGCCGGCTCTGGGAGGCCGGCGTGGCGGTGCCCTACCCCGTGCAGATCACCGGCACCGAGCTGCTGATGGAGTTCGTCGGCGACGAGCACGGGGTGGCCGCCCGGCGGCTCGCCCAGTACGCCGCCGAGGAGGTGGACGTGGCCGACCTCTGGGACCAACTCGGCCGCAGCCTCTCGGTGCTGGCCCGCCTGGGGTACGCCCACGGCGACCTGTCGGCCTACAACACCCTGGTGCACGAGGGCCGTCTGGTGATCATCGACGTCCCGCAGATCGTGGACGTGATCGCCAATCCCCGGGGCCGGTCCTTCCTGGAGCGCGACGTCCGCAACATCGGCGCCTGGTTCGTCTCCCGGGGCCTGCCGGAGGCCGCGGTCGGCGAGCTGGTCGAGGTGCTCGCCTTCGACGCCCGCCTCGACTGACGAGCGGCTTCGCGGCCGGCCCCGGCCGCGAGGCCGCCGACCGTCCGGGTCGGCCGAGAAGGTCGCGGCGCTGGTGACGTCAGTGATGTCCTTCGCCGCCATGTCGTCGGACCGGGTGCACTGCCTGGACCGATGGCGACGGGCGGGCGGTACCGGAGAGCTTCCGGTACCGCCCGCCCGCCTGTCGCAGGTCGGCTCAACTGCGCGGCGTAGCCGCCTTGGTGGTGACCGAGACGTAGTCCACCCGCATCGGGTGGCCGGGCTCGGTGGCCGGGCCGACGGTGCCGCCGTAGGCGGCGGGGAGGTTGCCGCCGACCGCCACGTTGAGGATCAGCAGCAGGCCCCGGCCGACCGCCCGGTCCCAGACCGCGCGGTCCATCGAGGCGGCCGACACCCGGTGGAACTCACGGCCGTCCAGGTACCAGCGGACCTGTTCGGCGCCGACGCTCTGGTCGACCTCCACCGCGTAGGTGTGGAACGCCGACCGGCAGCCCTGGCACGGGACTTCGCCCGAGCCGAGACCCTTGGGCTCCTGGCAGGGGCCGCCGTCCAGCACGCCGCAGTGCATGGTGCCGAAGACCGCGTCCCGGCCGTTGACGTTCTCCATGATGTCCAGCTCGCCGATCGCCGGCCAGCCGGTGTACCCGTTGCGCAGCTCGCCGCCGAGGGTCCAGAAGGCGGGCCAGTAGCCGGCCGCCGCCGGGCCGGTGACCTCGGGCAGCGCGATCGAGGCCTCGATCCGCATCACTCCGCCGGGGGCCGGCTTGAGGTCGGCCCGCCGGGACTCGATCCGCCCCGAGGACCAGGCGCCGTCGGCCGCGCGGGTCGGCACGATCTCCAGCGCACCGCGACCGTCCAGCCGGACGTTGTCGGTGGAGTCCGTCATGGTCTCCAGCTCGCCGGTGCCCCACTGCGGAGCTGGGCAGCCGGGATAGCAAGTACCCAGGTCGTACTGCCAGTTGGCAGCCGAGGGTCGACTGCCGGACGGGCCGTCGAAGTCGTCCCGGAACAGCTGGGTCCAGCCGCCGGCCACCGGGGACTGGCCGCCCGCCACCGGTCCGGCGCCACCGGCCACCGGAGCGGTACCGGGCCGCGGGGGCACCAGCCCGGCCTCGGTGAACAGCCGCTCCAGGCGCGGGGTCAGCACCACGGCGGCGACGTTGGTGATGTGCGCGTCGTCGCGGTAGAGCAGGATCCGCTCCCGCACCGCCGGGCACGTCTCGCCGGAGGGCGGGCAGAGCACCGGGTTGACCGAGACGGTCTGCACACCGGGCATCCGCCCGGCCACCACGGCCTCGGCCAGCGGGTCGGGCCACTGCGCCTTGCTGCGGTCGAAGGCGCAGGCCGCCGGGTCGGCGGTGTGGCCGGAGACGCAGGCCGGCACGTCGGTGCCGGGGACGGGGGTGTCCTGGAGGTAGACCACCGGGACGCCGAGCGCGCGCAGCGGGGCGAGGGTCTTCTCCCAGCCCTGGAGCAGCAGTTCCGGGTTGTCGGTGTAGCGGTTCAGGGTGGAGATCACGATCAGCTTCGGCTTGGGGCCGCGCTGGATCCGGGCGATGGCCTCGGCCCGCCAGCTGTCGCACTCCCGGTAGGTACGACCCAACTGCGGGTTCACCACCGTGAGTTCGGGGAGCGGGCAGCCCTGCTTGACCAGCTCCTCCAGTGCCCAGCCACGCTCGGCGGCGATCGCCAGCATGGGGGAGAACCACTGGCCGGCGTGCGAGTCGCCGAGCAGCACGATCCGGTCCGGGCTGGTGGTCACGCCGAACAGGCAGGCGGGGCTGGTGACGGCGGTCGGGTCGACCTCGCACTCGCCGTCCGGCGGGAAGTCCTGCCGGGCCTGGATCGCGTCGGGCACCACCGGCCCGCCCTTGGCGGCCGGGCCGCCCTGGACCAGCAGGGTGGGGCCGTCGGGGGCGCCCGGCGGCAGGCCGAGCAGGTCCACCGGCTTGGCCGGACCGAGCATCCGCAGGGTGCCGGTGCCGACCACCAGGGCCAGCACCACCGGCACGATCACCGCCGCCAGGCCCAACGAGAGCCCACGGCGCGGGAGTTCGGAGAGGGTGTGGTTGTGCCGCAGCGGCGTCTCGATCCAGCGAAGGGCGGCCATGGCGGGCAGCACGGCGGCGGCGGTGAGGGCCACCTTGACCGGCCAGGAGAGCTCGCCGAACTGCGCCTCGGCCAGGATCAGCACCGGCCAGTGCCAGAGGTAGAGGTTGTAGGAGAGCCGGCCGATCGCCCGGGGTGCCCGGGTGCCGAGCAGCCGGTTGACGCCCTGGTCGGTGCCTGCCCCGGTGCGGTCGGGGGTGCCGGCCAGGATCACGGCGGCAGTGCCCAGGGTCGGCAGCAGGGCGGCGTAGCCCGGGTAGGGGGTCGAGGCGTCGAACAGCACCACGCCCGCACCGATCGCCAGCAGTCCGCCCCAGCCGCAGAGCTGACGCAGCGTCCGGGTGGAGGGCAGCAGGTGCCAGGGCAGCAGCGCGAGCAGCGCGCCCACGCCGAACTGCCAGGCCCGGGACGGAGTGCCGAGGTAGGCCAGCGAGACCGACCCCTTGGTCCAGTACACCGCGAGCCCGAAGGAGGCCGCGGTGAGCCCGGTGGCGATCACCGTGGTCACCGAGCGGACCGAGCGGCCCCGCCGGGCGGCCCGCCCGGCGAAGAACACCACGGCGGCCAGCAGCGGGCCCCAGAAGAGGTAGAACTGCTCCTCCACCGCCAGCGACCAGAAGTGCAGCAGCGGGCTCTCGTCCCGCCCGGCCGCCAGGTAGTCGGTCTGCTGGGAGATGAAGCGCCAGTTCCCGACCGACAGCGCCGCCGCCAGGACGTCGTACTCCAGGTCGGTGCGGCGCAGCGGCACGGTGAGCCAGGCACCGGCCAGCGCCACCACGCCGAGCACCAGCGCGGCCGAGGGCAGCAGACGGCGGGCCCGGCGGGCGAAGAACTCGCCGAGCCGGATGCGCCCGGTGGTGACGGCCTCGCGGACCAGCAGGTGGGTGATCAGGTAGCCGGAGACGACGAAGAAGACGTCCACTCCGACGAAGCCGCCGGCCAGGCCGGGCACCGAGGCGTGGAAGGCCAGCACGGCCAGCACCGCGACGGCGCGCAGGCCCTCGATGTCGCCCCGGAAGCCGGAGGGCCGGGGCCGGGCGGCCGGGCGCGAGGGCGCCGGCCGCTGGGCGGGTATGACGTAGGAGGTGGGACGGAGGTCCGAATCCACGGACGAGGACATCGGTGTGACGACCTTTCAGCCCAGCCAGGGCAGCATGGGACGGACCCAGCCGGAGGCGAGCAGAGCGACGAGGACGAGGGCGGCGGTGGCGGCGAGCGCCTCCGGCCAGCGGCGGGGCAGCATGGCCCGGCGGGCCCGGCCGGCATTGCGGGACTCGACCGACTCGGAGGCGCCCGGCACCAGTTCGATCAGCAGGTCGCGGATCAGCGGCAGGCTGATCTGGAGCTGCACCGCGACGTAGAGGGCCAGCCCCCAGGTGGGGCCGACGCCGAGCTCGGCGACCGCGAGCACCAGGCCCACGGCGGCGGCGCCGACCGAGCCGACCAGCCAGATCAGCGAGACCACGGTGACCTGCTGGGCCAGCTTGCCGGACTTGGACTTGCCCGGACCGGCCGTGCCGGTGGGCACCCAGGCGGCGCTGCGCCCGCGCAGGGTGTGCCAGAAGGCGGCTCCGGCGGCGACGCTCATCAGCACGTTGGCCCGGATCACCTCGATCCGCCAGCGGGTGCGGCTGATCCGGGGCAGCAGCACGTGCCAGAGCCAGAGCGGCGCGAGCAGCGGCAGCACGTGCCAGGGCCGGATCTCGTCGGAGTACCAGAACAGCATGACCAGCGGCGGCAGCGGCGCGGCGAAGATGTTGACCACGGTGGTCAGGTAGCCGACCACGCCCTCGTAGAAGCACAGCCGCATCCGCCAGGGTGCGCCGATCCGCTTCAGCTCCGGGGTGGAGAGCAGGTGCAGGTTCCCCATCGCCCAGCGGTACTGCTGGTTGACGAAGGAGGCCAGGTTGTCCGGCGAGGTGCCCTTGGCCACCAGGACCGGCACGTAGAGGGTCTTGAACCCCTGGGCGTAGAGCGAGAGTCCGGTGAACAGGTCCTCGCTGTGGTCCAGCCGGGCGAAGCCGCCCGCCGCGTCGATCGCGGAGCGGCGGTAGACCGCGTTGCTCCCGCAGCAGATGGCCGCGTCGCTGGCGTCCCGGGAGGGCTGGATCCACCGGAAGAACCACTCCTGGGCGGAGCCGGCCGCGCGCTGGATCCAGCCCATCGACTCGTCGGTGTCGAAGCACTGCGGGCTCTGCACGATGCCGATGCCGGGCTCGGCGAAGTACGGCACCAGGTGGCGCAGGAAGTCCGGCCGGGGCGCGAAATCGGCGTCCAGGATGGCGACGAACTCGCCCTTGCTCAGGGTCAGCGCGTGGTTGAGGTTGCCGGCCTTCTTGAACTCGCCCCGGTTCGGGCGGACCACGTACTCGTAGCCGTGCGCGGCGGCCAGCTGGGCCACCTCGGGCCGGTCGGCGTCGTCCAGCACCCAGACGGTGAGCGCGTTCGGCCACTCGACCTCGGCGACCGCCCGGTAGGCGTTGCCCAGCACGTCCAGCGGCTCACCGCAGGTCGGCAGGTAGAGGTCGACGGTGGGCAGTTCGGCCGGGTGCCAGGCGTTGACCAGCACCTCGTGCGACTGCCGGGTGAGCCGGCGCTGGCGCAGGCTGTTGACCGAGGAGAGGGCGAGGGCGACGAGGTTGACCGCCAGCACCACGAGGAAGGCCCAGAGGGCGGGGGTGCGCAGCGAGAAGGTCAGCATCGTCACGGCGGTGAAGCTGAACGCCGCGGAGGTGCAGATCAGCACCCAGCGGCGCTGCGGACCGAAGTACCAGTAGAGCTCCTGGTCGGAAGGTGGTTGAGGTAGGTGATGGACAGTCATGAGGCCCCCACAGCCGTGCGTTTCGACAGCGTCCTGGGAGGACCGTACCGCAATTGGTATAGACCATTGCGCACAGGACTGTGAGGTGAGACGACCAGTGGGTGAACCCTTGCCCTCGTTGATCATTCCGTGCTCGCAGGCCTGCGGCCGGGCGATCGCAGGGCCACGAACGGGTCCATAGCCGCTCGACTTCACCGGCCCACGGGGTGGTGGGGAGGCCGGCGGGCGGTCCGAACTGCCCTTTCGGGCAGCCGGAGCGGCCCCGGGGGGAAGCTGACGCCGGATCAGGGGGTCGGTGGGGCCGGTGGATTCTTCATCAGCTGTTCACCGCCGTTGGCCCGGGTTCACGGCCGCGAACGGCCTTGACCGGCCGGGACGGCCGACGGAGCGGGCGCCCGGCGCGGACGCCCCTGCGGCCCGCCGAGCCCGCCGCACACCCCGGCCCCGGCCGCCGTGCCGCCGCCCCGAACGGGAGCCGACGCCGGGACCGGTGCCACCGCCGGCAGCGGCTCTGATCATCGTGGGCTCGGGCACCCTGGTGCCGGGCCGTCGCTGTAGGTGCAGCCGAGGTCCTACCGCTCGTCAGGGCCGCAGGCGGGTGCTCCGGTGCGGGCTCGTCCGTGCTCCGCCGCTCTCACCGGCTCGGCTGCGGGGCGGTGGTGGCGGGCGTCGAAGGGAGCGGGGGTAACTCGGTGTGACGGACGGTCAGGCCGCCCTCGATGACGGGGGCGAACGGGGCCGGGCCCATGCAGGTGCCGGTCCGGCCCTCCACGGGCTTGCCCGAGGCGTCGGTGTCGACGTTGGCCACGCCCCAGCCGAAGCCGAAGCGGTCGGGGACGCCGGGACTACCGCTGTCGTAGACGCTGAAGCCGCGCCGCTGACCGACGGTGTCGGTCATCTCGGGGTCGGCCCTGGTGATCAGCATGGTGAAGGTCGCGGTCCGGTCGCCCGTGACCAGGCAGTCGACGGTGCCCTCCGAGCGGACGGTCCTGTTCAGCGCGGGGGTGTAGTGGGAGACCTTGACGGTGCCCCGGGCGTCGGTCGGCAGCCCCTGCGGCGCCCCCTCCATCGGCCGGCTGAACGGCGCGGCCTCGGCCTCGAACTCGAAGCGGATGTCATCGTCCGGTGAGTAGGCGTAGCTGAGCCGCACCCTGCCACTGACCGCCGCCGTGGCAGGGGTGGCAGTGGCGGCAGCGGTCGGGGTACCGGCCGAGGCCGGGGCGGGCTCCGGTGTCCGGCTGCCGGCGCAGGCGGTCAGCCCGAGCAGCAGGGCGGTGGCGGCGGTCAGTGCGGCGATCGGCCTGGCGGTGGTGTGCACGGTGAACGTCCTTGCTCTCGGCGGGAGTTGACCCCGATTCCGTGGAGGGCTCCAGCCTCCCGTCCGGGCCGGAACCGCCCAAGTGCCGTTCGGCAGGTTCGTGCGCACCGGCACCCGTGCCGAACGGCACCCGGTGCCGGCCCGGCCACTCCGGTCGTCGCTGCGTCGGAGGCGGTCGAGACTCGTAGTGGGGCGGTGACGGATCGTCAGTATGCGTTGAGTACTCTTCTCGCCTGTTCGGTCCACAGGCCGATCCGCAGATGCGGCAGCGCCAGCAGCGGGGCCACCAACTCCCGGACGACGGCCACCAGTTCGGCCGCGCGATCGAGGTCCCAGAGCAGGATCAGCCGTGGCCGGGCATCGCGGCCGAGCTCCGCCAGCAGCTCGGCCGGGGTGCGGGAGCCGAGGAAGAGCTGCTCGGCGAGCAGCCAGACGGCCGCGTCCAGGCTGACGCCCGCCCCCGGCAGCAGAGCCGCGGGACGGTGCCCGGCCGGCGCGCCGAGCGTGGTGGCCGCGGTGGCCGGCCAGGTCACCAGGTGCGTCTTGCCGGAGCCGGGGGCGCCGGCCACCCGGCAGATCCTCGGCGCCCCGGGGTCCTCCGACCAGCCGAGCACCGCGCGCCCGGCCGCCTGCCGTCCGGCGCGCAGTGGGGGCAGCCAGTCCCTGACGTTCGGCATCCGGTGTTCGTCCTTCCTCGGGGGCGGGCCCTCGGGTGGTCCGGTCCCGCTGCGAGCGGTCGGCGGCCATGGGTTCCGGGCCGCCGCCCGGGCGGTGACGGATGGTCAGGTGCCGCGCTGGTGGCTACGTGGTGGGGTGGACCTCGGCGGCGAGGTCGTCGGCGACCAGGGCGATGACGGCGCGGCCTTCGATCCGGGTGAGCCAGTGCTGCGGCAGCCGGGCGTCGCCGTGCAGGGTGCCCAGGAGGTTGCCGCAGATCGCGCCGGTGGAGTCGCTGTCGCCGGAGTGGTTGACCGCCAGCAGCAGCGCCCGTGCGGTGTCCCCGACGGGGTCGTGGGCCCCGGGGTGGACCAGCGCCGCGTAGACGGCGATGGCCAGTGCCTCCTCCGCGACCCAGCCACCGCCGAGGCTCTCCACCTTCTCGGGCGTCGGCGTGCCCTGGGCCGCCAGGTCCACCGCTCCCCGCAGCGCGACGCTCGTCTCCCGGTGGCCGGGGTAGCGGGTGAGCAGGCCGAGGACGCGCAGCACCGAACCGGGCAGTGACTCACCGTCCGTCAGGTGGCGGACCATCGCGGCGAGGGCGCCGGCGGCGTAGTAGCCGGTGGGGTGGCCGTGGGTGATCCGGGCGCTGCGGGCGGCGGCCTCGAAGGCGTGCTGCGCGGTGCCGCCGGTGAAGCCGAACGGGGCGGAGCGCATCACGCTGCCGCAGCCCTTGGAGCCGGGGTTGAGCGGGCCCGGGGTGCCGTCCAGCGGGCCGTTCGGGTCCGGGACGTGGCCTTCGCGCAGGCCGGAGAGGCAGGCCAGCCCGGGAGCGCGGCGGTCGTAGAGCCAGAGCTCCTCGCGCAGGGTGCCGGTGCGGTGCGCGACGCCGTGGGCGGGTGGCGGGTCCTCGTGCTGCTGGGTGTCCAGCCAGCGCAGGTAGGCCTCCTGGACGTGGGCCGTCCCGCCGCCGACCGGGACGCCGCGACTGCGCGCGTCGGCGATGGCGCGCTGCCAGCCCTCGGCGGTGAACAGGGTCATCTGGGTGTCGTCGCTGATCCGGCCGACCTGGCCGACCTGGTCCCGCACCAGCTCCGTGATGCCGCTCGGTCCGTACCGGGCCCGGATGTCGGCCAGCGACAGCGCCTCGACCGGATAGCCGAGCGCGTCACCGATCGCCCCGCCGAGCAGGCAGCCGCGCACCCGCGCCCGGAAGACGGCCGACTCCGCCCACCCTGCGTCCCCCACCGCACATCCCCCTGAGCTGACGATCGGTCACCCGCCCGTTCGCGCGCCCGACCTTACCGTCCCCGGCGACGGGGGTGGCCGCCGACCGGCTCACACGGGTCGGCACCAACGGCTGACCGGGCGAGGTGACCGCATCACCGCATCACCGCAGCGGCACGGCGGCCTCCGTGGGCGAACCGGACAGTCCCGGCCACCCGCTCGTCCCCCGGTGACCGCCCCGCCTTCCGGGCCCGGTCGTCGGCCGGGGCCGCCGCCCACGGGCGAGCGCCGGACCGGAACTGACGGAGCGTAACAGCCCCCCTCGGCTGCACAGGTGAATCCCGACTCGGACGGGTCGTGGCGCGAGTGGAGTGATCCGTTACCCGGTTCCACTCGTACCATGCGCACTAGACATCGCACCGGGCGTACAGCCGCGGTGCTGGCCCTGCTGACGGGGTCACTCCTGGGGACCAGCATTCTGGCGCCCCCGGCCCAGGCTGCCATGTCCTTCTCGAAGAGTGTGGACAAGGCGACCGTCGCCCCCGGAGAGACCGTCACCTATACGCTGCGGTACACGTGTTCGGTCACCGAGTGCAACGGTGGCAAGATCACCGACACCCTGCCGTCCAACATGGAGTTCGTCGGCTGGACTCCCGACCCGTCCACCGTGGACGAGGCGAACTCCACCGTCCCCGCCGCCGGCTCCAAGGGCGGCACGATGGACATCGCCCTCAAGAGCCTGGCCCCGGGGACCACCGCCACCATCACGGTGTCGATGAAGTACCCGAACTTCTCCACCCCCAACGGGACCGCCTCGACCAACTCGGCCACCATGTCGGCCACCGGCGAGCCGTCCCGGACCGGCACCGCCGACACGACGGCGCAGGTCACCCCGGAGTACACCGTCACCAAGGGGGTGCAGACCTCCAGCAAGGACGGACGCACCGTCACCTTCCAGTTCAGCACCTGTGCCGAGGACCAGGTGCCGAACGTCGACCTGTCCACCAGCCGGCTGCTGGACACCCTGCCGGCCGGTGCGGTGGTCGACACCGGCCGCTCGCCGGGCTGGTCCCAGGTGGCCCCCGGCCCTAACACCTGGGGCTACGACATCGGCGAGTTCACCTCGGGTAACGGGCGGGGCGGCTGCCGCACGCCCGGCGTCCTGGTGGTGAACTTCCCGGAGTCCTCCTTCCCCGACGGCTCCACCGCGAACAACACGGTGGACCTGCTCGGTGCCCCGCTCGGCGAGAGCGAGCGCAAGCTCGACGACGCCGACGCCACCACCGGCCAGTTCCAGCCGCCGGTCACCGGTGTCGACGTCACCGCCAGCAAGGTCTGGCGCGACGAGGTCACCGCCGGCGACATCAACTCCTTCAGCCTCTCCGCCACCAACACCTCCGGTCCGGCGACCAGCCTGACCATCACCGACCCGGGGGCCGGCACCACCGAGGGGCTGTACAACTGGATCTTCCCGCAGTCGATCCAGCTCGAGGCGTGGAACCCCAACAGCGTCCAGCTCACCCTCAAGTACCGCTTGAACGGTGACCCGACCTGGCTGACCTTCACGCCCGGCAGCCCGTTCAACGGCGCCGCCAACCGCCGGATCACCTTCGCCGAGGGCGTGGGCGACCCGGCCAACGACATCCTCGGCATCCCGGCCGGGCGCTGGCTGGACGGCCTCCAGCTCACCTGGGACGGTCCGATCCCCACCGGCTGGAGCCCGGGCAACGCGGTCCAACTGGTCACCCAGGTCTCGGACATCGGCCACGACGGCCGGATGGCGACCAACCCGCTGACCAACTGCGTGGACACCACCGCGACCGACGGCACCACCAACGCCAGCGCGAACGCCTGCGCCTCCACCACGATCAAGGCCGGCACCAACCTCGGTGCCGCCAAGACCACGGTGGCCGGCGCGGTGACCTCGCCCGGCGGCAAGGTGACCTTCCAGGTGATCCCGTACAACCGCAGCGCCCACCCGCTGGACCGCCCGCTCGTCCTCTACGACGTGCTCCCGGCCGGTCTGGTCTACGTGGAGGGCTCGGCCCGGCCGGACCCGAACTACGCGGACGCCAAGGCTCCGAGCTCGGTCACCGTCACCCCCGGCCCGGACGGCCGCCAGGTCGTCCGGATGGAGTGGCCGGCCGGCGTGCCCGACATGATGTACCTGAAGGACGCGCTGGCCTACCGGATGCTGTTCGACGCCACCGTGGCGGGCAGCGTGCGGGGCGGCACCCTCACCAACGACCTGTACGTCGGGGTGGACGGGCCGACCCGGCCGGTGACCTGCATGTTCAGCGGTTCGGACAGCTCCACCCCCGACACGCTGGACCTGAACGGCAACGGTGACACCACCGAGAGGCTGTGCCGCGACCGCTCCGAGGTCCAGGTGCAGGTGCCGGCGGTGCTGCGCTCCTACAAGGAGGTCAAGGGCGACCTCGACCCGGACTACGCGGCGATCGGCTCCACCACCCCCGGCGGGCACAGCTCCTGGCGGATGACGGTGCGCAACGACTCGCCGGACCCGGTCACCGAGTTCATCGCCTACGACAAGCTGCCCACCCCGGGCGACAACTACGTGCTGACCCAGGGCGCCAAGCGCGACAGCGCCTGGACCCCGTCGCTCTCCGAGGCGATCAAGGCCAGCGACCCGACGGTGCTGATCGAGTACACCACCGACGCCAACCCCTGCATCGAGAGCAAGCTCGGCGACCGGGACGGCTGCAACGCCTCGGCCGCCTGGACCACCGACTTCCCCGGTCCGGGCGTCGCGACCTGGTTCCGGATCCACCGGCCCGGTGCGATGGCCCCGGGTGACTCGTTCACCCTGACCTGGCCGATGGTCGCCCCGTTCAACGCTCCTGACGGGGAGTACGCCTGGAACAGCTTCGCGTACACCGCCACCGACTCCAGCAGCCGTCAGCTGCTGCCGGCCGAGCCGGCCAAGGTCGGCGTGGCGCTCAAGCGGACCACCGAGCCGAACAACTCGATCGGCGACTTCGTCTGGGTCGACGCGGACGACAGCGGCATCCAGAAGGACGGCGTCACACCCGTGGCAGGTGTGAGGGTGAACCTCCTGGACGAGCAGGGCCAGCCGGTCCGCGACCTGAACGGCAAGCCCGTCACCGCCGTCACGGACGCGAACGGCAAGTACCTGTTCGACAAGCTCCCCGACGGCACCTACCAGGTGCAGTTCGACCTCTCCACCCTCCCGGCCGGGTCCACCGTCTCCAAGCAGAGCCAGGGCTCGGACGTCTCGAAGCAGTCCTCGGCCGACCCGGCCACCGGCCTCACCCGGAAGGTCACCGTCACCGGTGGCCAGAGCAACCTCGACCTGGACATGGGCATCGTCCAGGCCCCGAAGAACGACAACGCCATCGGTGACTTCGTCTGGATCGACGCGGACGACTCGGGCGTGCAGAAGGGTGGTGACACGCCGGTCCAGGGCGTGAAGGTGAACCTGCTGGACGGCAACGGTCAGCCGGTGCTGGACGCGGGTGGCCAGCCGGTCACCACCACGACGGGTGCGGACGGGAAGTACCTGTTCGACAACCTGCCGAACGGTACCTACCAGGTGGAGTTCGATCTGACGACGCTTCCGCCGGGGGCCAAGGTCTCCAAGCGGGCGCAGGGCTCGGACGTCACCAAGCAGTCGTCGGCGGACCCGGCCACGGGCCGGACCCAGAGCGTCACCCTGTCGGGCGGGCAGCGGGTGCTGGACCTGGACATGGGCATCGTCGAGGCCCCGAAGAACAACAACGCCATCGGTGACTTCGTCTGGCTCGACAAGGACAAGTCGGGCGTGCAGAAGGGTGGTGACACGCCGGTCCAGGGCGTGAAGGTGAACCTGCTGGACGGCAACGGCCGGCCGGTGCTGGACGCCGGCGGCCAGCCGGTCAGCGCCGTCACGGACGCCGACGGCAAGTACCTGTTCGACAACCTGCCCGACGGCAGCTACCAGGTGGAGTTCGACTTGACGACCCTTCCGGCGGGCACCGAGGTGACCACCCAGGGGCAGGGCTCGGACGTCGCCAAGCAGTCGTCGGCCGACCCGGCCACCGGTCGGACCCGGACCGTGACGGTTACGGGCGGGCAGCGCAACCTCGACCTGGACATGGGCCTGGTCGAGAAGCCGGAGCCCTCGCCGTCGCCGTCGCCGGAGCCCTCTCCGTCTCCCTCTCCCTCCGAGCCCCCTGGTCCGTCCTCCACCCCGTCGCCGTCGGAGTCTCCTGCCCCCTCGCCGTCGGAGAGCCCGACGCAGTCTCCCTCGGAGTCCCCGGTGGTCTCCCCGTCGCCCACCCCCTCGCACTCGCCGAGCACGGGCCAGTCGATGACCACGGAGCCCCTCCCGCCGCAGTCGCCGCCGGCCGGCAACGGGCACCTGCCCGACACCGGTAGCCCGGTGCCCGGCGTGCTCCTCGGCCTGCTGTCCGCCATCGCCGTCCTCGGCGGCCTGGTGATCTGCACGGTGGCCTACCGCCGTTCCGGGAGGCACAGCTGATCCTCTGACTGACGGACCGTAGGACCCGGTGGCGCCGCATCCGTACGGCGCCACCGGTGCGTTCGGGCCCACCCGGTCGGCCCAGGTCAGGGCAGGTGGAGTTGCACCAGGCCGCGCCGGTGCGAAGCATGGACAGGACCGGGCCGCGCGGCCCGGCAGTCGCACGTAGGAGGTGTCCGATGGCGGACTGGGACGATCAGGACCTCCCGGCCGAGGACGACGGCGTGCTCGAACCGGCGGACAGCCTGCTCACCGACCGCCTGGACGACGACCCGCTGGACACCGGCGTGATCCCCGCCGACGGCTACCGGGGCGCCACCGCCCACGGCACCACCGCCGCCGAGGCGAGCACCGGCGAGTCCCTCGACCAGCACCTCGCCGAGGAGGAGCCGGACCTCGTCCCGGACGTGGTGGACGACCGCTGGGCCGACGGTCCGTCACCCCGTGCGGGCCGCCTGCTCCGTGGTGAGGACGACGTCACCGGCTTCGACGTCGGGGCGGACGGCGGCGCGGCCGGCGCGGAGGAGGCGGCCGTCCACCTGGTCGACGCCGACCAGGACCGGGACGCCGAGTACGGCGACGCCAGCCGGGACGAGTCGCTCGACGAGGCGATCGCCTTCACCCTCGCGGACGACCTGGCCCAGGCCCGGGACGAGTACCGCTGAACCGGCCGGTGTCCGCAGCCCCGGAGGGGGAGAGCCGCCGGTGGAAGGCGCTCGGGGTCTGCCTGCTGGTCGGCTTCATGAGCCTGCTCGACGTCTCGATCGTGAACGTCGCGCTGCCCTCGATCGAGCAGGGTCTGGCGGCGGGCCCGGCCGAGCTCTCCTGGGTGCTCTCCGGCTACGCGCTCACCTTCGGCCTGACCCTGATCCCGGCGGGGGTGGTCGGTGACATGTGGGGGCGCCGGACCGCCTTCCTGGTCGGGCTGGCCTCGTTCACCCTCGCCTCGGCCGGCTGCGGGCTGGCCCCGACCGCGCTCGCCCTGGTGCTGTTCCGGCTGGTCCAGGGGGTGGCCTCGGGACTGATCGGCCCGCAGATCTCCGGCCTGATCCAGGAGATGTTCACCGGCCCCGAACGCGGCCGGGCCTTCGGCTGGTTCGGCACCACGGTCGGTCTGGCCACCGCAGTCGGCCCACTGGCGGGCGGTCTGCTGATCCACGCGGCGGGCCCGGCCGAGGGGTGGCGCTGGGTGTTCTTCGTCAACGTGCCGATCGGCGTGCTGGCCTTCCTGCTCGCCCTGCGCCTGATCCCCGGCCGGGCCGGCTGCGGCTCCACCCGGGGCGGGCTGGGGCGCCGGATCGACGGCGTCGGCGTGCTGCTGCTCGGCACCGGGCTGCTCGCGGTCCTGCTGCCGCTGATCCAGGAGCAGCAGTGGCCGGGCGCCGCCAAGTGGTGGCTGATCCCGCTCGGCCTGGCCCTGCTGACGGCCTTCGCCCGCTGGGAGCTGCGCACCGCGCGCAGCGGCGGCGTACCGCTGGTCGATCCGGAGCTGTTCCGGTCCGGCACCTACGTCCGGGGCGCGCTGTTGGGCCTGCTCTACTTCGCCGGGTTCTCCACCGTCTTCTTCATCTTCACGCTCTACCTGCAGAGCGGCCTCGGCTACAGCGCGCTGACGGCCGGACTGGCCGTCACCCCGTTCGCCGTGGGATCGGCGGTCTCGGCGGCGGTGGGCGGCCGGCTGGTGACCGGGCGCGGACGGGCCCTGATCGTGTTCGGCCTGCTGCTGGTGATCGGCGGCACGGCGCTGGCCGCCTTCGCCGTCCACCTGGTGCCGGGCCCCGACGCCGGCTGGGCCACGGCCGGCCCGCTGCTGCTGGCCGGCCTCGGCTCGGGCCTGGTGATCGCGCCGAACCAGGTGCTCGCGCTGGCGGAGGTGCCGCTGGCCCGGGCCGGTACGGCGGGCGGGGTGCTGCAGACCGCCCAGCGCCTCGGCACCGCGGTCGGGGTGGCCTGCGTGGGTGCGGCCTTCTTCGCCCACCTGGCGTCCACCCGCTCCTGGGCGGGCGCCTTCCAGGTCGGCACCCTGGTCGCCGTCGCCTTCGAGGTGGCGGCCCTGGCCGTCGCCCTGGCCGACCTGCGCCGCCGCCGGGCCGCCGGGGCGGCCTGACGACCGGTCAGGACCCGTCGCTGCTCCCGCGCCGCCGAACCGTCGACACGGCGAGGTCCGGGGAGCCGGGCGTGCGCTCCCCGGACCTCGCCGTGTCGGCCGAGGCGGGGTCAGACCAGCGGGACGACCGCCTCGGGGGAGTACAGGCTGAAGGTCAGCGCCTGCTGGAGGTAGAGCTCGACGGTGTCGGCGTCGTGCCGCAGGTACCCGATCGAGAGGTCCTGGCCGAGGTGCAGCTCGAAGTCGCCGCCCCGGGTGGAGAGCAGCACCCCGCCGCTGAGGGCCGGGGCCCAGATCAGCGGACAGTCCAGCGCACGCGCGATGTGCTGACGGATCGGGTAGCCGTGGTCGGAGGTCTCGTTGACGGCGGTGTAGGCGTCCGCGCCCAGCAGCAGCGCGTACGGCCCGCCCACCCCGGCCAGCCGCAGGGTGGTGAGCGCGTGGCTGACGGTGTCGGGGTAGGCGGTCACGTCCTCCGGCAGCGCGACCGGAGGGTTGTCCGCGCCCGCCCGCAGGCCGGTGATCCCGGCCTCCGGCCAGCCGTCGAAGACCGCCCGGTCCTCGGCCATCGCCATCGTCCGGGCGGCGTCCTTGACGGGCTGCCAGTCGCTGTCCTTCGAGCCCCGCTCCACGTCGTCCACCGCGTCCCGGCTCAGCGTGAAGCGGGTCCGCAACTCGACCACCGGCCGCACCTGGTGGGCCCGGGCCCGGAGCCCCTCGGCCGGCGGCGGCAGCGCGGTCAGGTGACCGGTGCCGACGGCCGCCAGGTCGGGGCCGCCGGGGCCGGAGAGGTCCACCACCCGGCGGCCGGCCAGGTGCAGGACGAAGGTACGGCGGGCCTCCTCCTCGATCTCGGCCCACGCGGCCCCGCTGATCGGGGCCAGTTCACGGTGCAGGTTGTCCACGGGCTCACGGTGCTTTCACTGGAGGGCGGTCATTCGGGTTCGACCGGTGCGGTCCGGAGGCTGCCGATCCCCAACGAGCCGTCGCGCCCGGGGAGTCGGAGCGAGGCGTCGACCGCCGCCGGGCCGGGCCCGTCTTCCAGGAAGTCGGCGGTCGGGATGTGGAAGAGGCTGCCGGTGACGGCGGTGGAGAAGTCCAGGATCCGGTCGTGGGTGGCCTCGCCGGTGCCGAGGAACATGTTCCGCAGCATCTGCTCGGTGACGTCCGGGGTGCGGCAGTACCCGGCGAAGTAGGTCCCGTACTCGCCCCGGCCGAGCGAGCCGAACGGCATGTTCGCCCGGTAGATCTGCTGCTCCTCGCCGTCCTCGTCCACCACCTGGTTGACCGCCACGTGGGAGTCCGGTGCCTGGACGCCGTCCGGGAGTTCGAGGTCGGACAGCTTGGTCCGGCCGATCACCCGCTCCTGCTCGTCCGAGCCGATCCGGTCCCAACTATCCAGGTCGTGCAGGTACTTCTGCACGATCAGGTAGCTGCCGCCGGCGAACTCCGGGTCCTCCTCGCCGATGTGCACCGCGTCCAGCGCGGGATTCCCCTCCGGGTTCTCGGTGCCGTCCACGAAACCCAGCAGGTCACGCTGGTCGAAGTAGGTGAAGCCCTGGCACTCGTCCACCACCGCGGCGGCGCCGGCCAGCCGGCGGGTGACCAGCGAGCCGAGCTCGAAGCAGAGGTCGGCCTGCTGCGCCCGGATGTGGAAGACCAGATCGCCCGGGGTGGACGGGGCGGTGTGCCGCGCCCCGCGCAGCTCCCGGAACGGATGCAGCCCGGCCGGCCTCGGCCCCTCGTACAGCCGGCCCCACACCTGGGCCCCGACCCCCGCCACGCAGGTCAGCCGGTCCTCCGGCCGCCGGAACCCCACCGACCGCACCAGACCCGCCAGATCGCCCAGCAACTCCCGCACCACCGGCTCCCCGCCGGCCCGCACCGTCAGCACCAGGAACAGCGCCGCCCGGCTCGGCATCGCCACCACCGGCTGCACGTTCACCCTCGTCCCGCCCACGCCCGTCTCCCCATCCTCGACCACCCCGACGGGCAGCGCGTCCAGCTTGCCCGCCCCCGCCCCGGTTCCCCGGGAGCCGGGCGCACAAGGTACCCCGAACGGCCCACCCGCCCGGACCCCCTGACGGGCCGTCGGCCGGTGCCGCAGGCCGCCGATCCGGCGGCGTCCGGGCAGTCGGCCGCCGGAGTACGTCAACTCCCGGTGCGGCTGTCGACCCGCCCGTCTCTGCGGCGACCCCGGTGCCGCTGGTGGCCCCGGCGTGTCCGGGCGGGGCGGCGGATCGCCGCGTGATGGAGTGGGCGCTCCCGGGCCGGCCGACGGCCCGCCAGTGAGGAGCACGTGATGACCACCGACGCCGCCGGGACCTCCTACGCCGACCTGCGGGCCGTGGTGCTCAACTGCACGCTCAAGCGCTCCCCGGAGCGCAGCCACACCCAGGGGCTGATCGACGTCAGCACCGGCATCCTGGAGCGCCAAGGCGTGGCCGTCGACGTACTGCGCCCGGTCGACCTGGACATCGCCACCGGCGTCTGGCCCGACATGACCGAGCACGGCTGGGAGACCGACGAGTGGCCGGTGGTCTACAGCCAGGTGATGTCCGCCGACATCCTGATCCTGGCCGGGCCGATCTGGCTGGGAGACAACTCCTCGGTGATGAAGAAGGTCATCGAGCGGCTGTACTCCTGCTCGTCGGTCCTCAACTCGCAGGGCCAGTACGCCTACTACGGCCGGGTCGGCGGCTGCCTGATCACCGGTAACGAGGACGGCGCCAAGCACTGTGCGATGAACGTCCTCTACAGTCTCCAGCACCTCGGCTACACCATCCCGCCGCAGGCCGACGCGGGCTGGGTCGGCCCGGCCGGCCCCGGCCCCTCCTACCTGGACGAGGGCTCCGGCGGCCCGGAGAACGACTTCACCAACCGCAACACCACCTTCATGACCTGGAACCTCCTCCACCTCGCCCGCCTGCTCAAGGACGCCGGCGGCATCCCGGCCCACGGCAACCAGCGCGCGGGCTGGGACGCCGGCTGCCGCTACGACTTCGAGAACCCCGAGCACCGGTAGGGATCTCTGCTGGATCCGGTGGTCTCGGCCGGTGTCGTACGGTCCGCGTCTCGAACGCCCCTGTGCTCCACGGTCCGGTTCGGTGCGGTGGCTGTTCGACTTCGGGGCGAGGCACCGTTCCTCGGATCGATGGCTGACGGGTTCGACCTCGCCGTCCACCACCTCCCACCACGCCTCGGTGTCCCGTCCGCCGACCTTGGGGAGGTGGTCGGAGACGTCCCGCAGCTGCGGCGTGTTCACAGTGGTGGGAAGGCTGAGCGTCCGACGGATGGCCGGGCCCGAGCAGCCGAGCGGGCAACTGCCCTCCGAGGGAGCCGATTCCGAAAGGGGATGCTCGAAGTGCGCCACGGGGCGGCCCAGTTCGGGTGCCCCGGGTGGGTGCGCCCGAAGGGTTCAGCGCAGGAGGCCGAAGACCAGGGCTGCGACACCGCCGAGGGCGGTGCCGGCCAGGATCTGCGCGAGGGTGTGGGCCTTGAGGACCGTGCGGGACCAGCCGATGGCTGTGGCGCCGAGTGCGGTCAGCAGTAGCCAGGGGCCGAAGGCGAGCGCGAGGATCATGACGGTGCCGCCGGCGACGCTGTTGTGCAGGGAGATCTGCCAGCCGATGGTGACGAGGAGGCTGGAGAGCAGCCCCACGAGCAGCGCGACGACCAGCGCGGACACCTCGGACGGGGCGCCGAGGGTGTACAGCAGGACGATGCCGATGGCGACCGACACCAGGCTCAGCACCATCGGCACGAGTCGCTGACGGCGGACGCGTATGTGCTTGTCGGTCAGGCCGCCGCGCTTCACACCGAGCGTGATGATGCCGATCGGGATGACGCCGCAGAAGAGCGCTGCCAGCAGCCCCCAGCCGAGGCCCGACCAGGAGCGGGTGCTGTGCCAGCCGATCAGCAGCAGGAGCACTATCACCAGGTTGGCAGGGGCAAGGACGTCCGTGACGACCCGCGCGGCCTTCTCGCGGGATGTGCTGTCGGCGAAGGCAGGCGGCGCGGGTGCTTCGAACGTCACGGGGCTGCTCCAGCAGGGCGGTCGGGTCGTGCGCGAGGGCGTACACGTGTGCTCTCCGGCCGCACATCGGTACGGCGTTCACGCACAGTATCCCAACGGTGAGCGGAGGATCGTGGGCAGGGGAACGCCAAGATCCGTCGTGACCGGTCCGGTGGCTGAACAGGGTGAATGAGTGCCCGGGGTCGGCCACGCGCGGGCGTACGGCTGCGGGCTCGCCCTGGTCGGGTAGCCGGCCGGCGCCGGAGGGCGGTGGGCGGTCCGTACCCTGACGGTGGATCAGGGGTCGGGGTTCGGGTGCGGTCAGGGTCGGACCCGGATGGCGGTGGGCGGGTGGGCGGCCAGACTGGGTCGGGTCAAGATCGACCGACCGGCAGTCTGGAGTACCGAAGAGTGAACAGCCTTGTGCGTCGCGGCCGTTGGACCCGTCTCGCGGTGGTGGGAGCGATGCTCGCCGCCGTGGCGGTGGGGACCGGAGGGCCGGCGGTGGCCGCGTCCGGAAGCGGCTCGGGCGGCGCCGCCGCGCTGCCGCCGCTCGACCGGGCGGCGGTCCGCCAGGCCATCGCCGGATTCCCGACGGCGGACGTGAACGGCGTGCTGGTGCGCATCACCGGGAGCGCCGGGCGGTTCGAGACCTCGGCGGGCATCGGCGACCGGAGCACCGGGGCGGCGCCCGACCCGCAGGGACGGTTCCGGATCGGGTCGATCTCCAAGGTCTTCACCGCCGCCGTGGTGCTCCAACTCGCCGCCGAGCACCGGCTGGAGCTCGACGGCACCGTCCAGCGGTACCTGCCGGGGGTGCTGCCGCCGGAGCTGCCGCCGGTGACGGTCGGTCAGCTGCTCGACCACACCTCCGGCCTGCCGCACGGCTCCGGCGACGCCTGGGGCGACGGGACGGCGGGCTGGTTCGTCGGGCACCGCTTCGAGAGCTGGACCCCGGAGCAGGTGGTCGCCACCCTGGCGGGTCAGCCGATGGTCTTCGCGCCCGGCACCGGCCAGCAGTACAACGGCCTCAACACCTTCGTGGCCGGGTTGCTGGTCGAGAAGGTCACCGGTCACTCCTACGCACGCGAGGTCCAGCGCCGGATCATCGAGCCGCTGCACCTGCGCGACACCGCCGTCCCGGACCGCCGCGACCCCCGGCTCGCCCGTCCGGCGGCGCACGCCTACCTGACCGTGCCGGGCCCGGACGGCGCCGACCGCCAGGTCGACGTCACCGAGCAGAGCCCCTGGCCGTGGGCGGAGGGCGGGCTGATCTCCAGTGCCCCGGACCTGGACCGGTTCCTCACCGCGCTGTTCCAGGGCCGCCTGCTGCCCCCGGCCCAGCAGGACCAACTGTTCGCGGTGCCCGCCGTGCCCAACGTCGACAACTCCCAGTGCTTCCCGGGCCAGCGGCAGGCCTGCATGAGCAAGGGCCTGGTGCGCACCGAGCTCAACGGGGTGACCCTCTGGGGCAAGACCGGCTCCCGCCCCGGCTGGACCAGCGGTGTGTTCGCCACCCGTGACCTCCAGCGCAAGCTGGTCTACTCGTTCAACCCGACCACCACCCGGGGCGCCGACATGAGCTACGTGCTCAGGCTCGCCGACGCGGTGGTCCCGGCAGCCGGGTAGGCCGCCACTCGGCCCGACGGGCTGGGTGCTGTCTCCCCGGTGGAGTCGGGCGGTCGCCGCCGAGGCACGCACCCTCCTTCTCCGCCGACGGCCAGGCGGAGCCCTTCGACGACGCCCGCCCACGCGGCGGAGCCGCACGGTGTCACGGCCGACCCCACCCAGGAGACCGCCGCTACGCGGAGGCCCGGCGGACCAGGGTCGGCTCGAACAGGACCGAGGTGGCGCGGGCGGTCGGCTCGGTGAGCTGGGCGAGCAGGATGCGGGTCATCTCGGCGGCCATCTCCTCGACCGGCTGGCGGATCGTGGTGAGCGCCGGGCGCCCGGCGGTGGCGGCGCTGCTGTCGTCGAAGCCGATCACCGCGACGTCCTCCGGGACGCGGCGGCCGTGGTCGGCCAGCACCGACAGGGCGCCCCGGGCCATCAGGTCGTTGGCGGCGAACACGCCGTCCAGATCCGGGTGTTCGGCCAGCAGACGGGTCATCGCGCGCTCCCCGCCGGTCTGGGTGAAGTCGCCCTCGGCGGACGGGACGTACGGGTGGCCCCGGCGGGCCATCTCCTCCCGGAAGCCGGCCAGTCGGTCCCGGCCGGCCGGGACCTCGGCGGGGCCGGCGATGGTGACGGGCCGTCGGCCGCCCCGGGTGGCGAGGTGCTCGGCGGCGAGCCGGCCGCCGTCCCGGTTGGCCACGTCCACGCAGCTGAGCGGGAGCGGCTCGTCCGGGCGGCCGAACAGCACGGCGGGCAGGCCGGCGGCCAGCAGCTGGGCGGGCAGCGGGTCCTCGGCGTGGGTGGAGACCACCAGGGCGCCGTCGGCGTTGCCCTGCCGGAGGTAGCCGAGCACCTGCTCGCGCGCGGCCGGGTCGTCGGCGAGCATCAGCACGGGGTGCACGCCGAGCGGGCGCAGCGCGCTGAAGACCCCGCTCACCACCCGGCCGAAGAAGGGGTCGGTGAAGACCTGGCTGCGGGTGGACTCCTCGTCGTCCACGGCGGCGCCCGTGCCGGAGACCACCAGGGCGACGGCGCCGGCGCGGCGGGTGACCAGTGAGCGGGCGGCGCCGTTCGGCACGTACCCGGTGCTGATGATGGCGTCGCGGACGGTCTGCTGGATCGCGGGGTCGACGTTGCGGACGCCGTTCACCACCCGGGAGACGGTGGCGCGGGAGACGCCGGCCACCCGGGCGACGTCCTCCAGGGTGGCCGTCCGGCGACCGGCCGAGGAGGGCTGGACTCTGCTCATGTGCTCGTTTATAGCACGCTGAGAGAGCGCTCTCCCATGATGACCGGTACTCAAGTGCGCACTCCGGTGGTCGGGTTCGGGCCCGGACGGGCGGGGGGGGGCCCCGGGGGGCCGGGGGGGGGGGCGGCCCCCCCCGGCACCGGTGGACGGGTCAGGGGTCAGAGGTCAGGGGTCAGGGTCGAGGGGGCAGGAGTCAGCGGTCAGGAGTAGACGGCGAACTCGTGGAGCGAGTTGCCGTACGCCGTCCCGCGCTGGGTGATGGTCACCCGCACGTAGCGCCCGGAGCCGTTGACGTCGAAGTCGTCCACCCCGCCGGTGCCGTCGGAGACGGACCGGAGCGTGGTCCAGGTGGAGCCGTCGTTCGAGCTCTGCACCTGGTAGACCTTGCCGTAGGCGGCCTCCCACCCCAACTGCACGTGCCGCAGCGGGGTCACCTTGCCCAGGTCGACCTGGAGCCACTGCCCGTCGGCCCACTCGCTGGCCCAGCGGGTGCCCCAGTTGCCGTCGGTGGCGTAGGACGGCAGGTAGGGGGCGCCGTTGCCGACCGCCTGGTAGGTGGAGGCGGTGGTGGGCTTGCCGAGCGCCACGTTGGTGCCGTTGACCGGCGGGGCGACCACTCGGAAGGACTTGGTCTCGATGCCGACGTTGCCGTGGCCGTCGTAGGCGTAGACGTAGACCTTCCAGACGCCCAGCTGCTTGGGCGCGGTGACGGTGAAGCGCCCCTCGCCGGTCTGGGTGAAGCCCACCTGCTGGAAGCCGGTGCCGCCGCCCAGGTACTTGGCGCAGTACAGGAGTTGGTAGCGGATCAGGTCGCCGTCCGGATCGGTGGCGTTGGCCGCGATGGTGAAGGTGCCGCCGGCCGGCACGGTCGCCGTGTCGCTCAGCGCCATGTCCGAGATCACCGGCGGCCGATTGGTGCCGGGGTTGCCGCCGTAGCTGCTGGCCACCGAGTAGTAGCTGAGCCGCTTCCAGCCGCTCGGCACGGTGTTGTACCAGACCCCGCCGAAGTCGTTCTCGGTGCCGTAGTGGAAGACCGTGGCGCCGAGCGAGACCCCGGTGTGGCCGCTGATGCAGGCCCAGTTGGCCAGGTAGGCGTCCCGCTTGGTGAGGTCGCTGGGCTCGGTGGGCACGCCGTTGGCGTCGTTCGGCACCTCCCACTCGCCGGCCTCGCCGGACTCGGTGATGATGTAGGGCTTGGTGTAACCCCCGGCGATCCAGTCGGACTTGACGTTGCAGACCGAGCCGTAGGAGTTCACCGCGAGCAGGTCCAGGCTGGGGGTGTGGTCCTTGTAGTACTTCCAGGCGCCCGTCCAGGCGTCGGTGGAGGTGACCGGGTGGTCGGCGTCGATCGCGTGGATCGCCTTGGTGATCTCCTCGACGTACTGGGCGTAGGCGACGCGCTGCTGCTCGACGGTGGTGCCGTTGTAGGTGTGGTCCTGGGTGGTCAGCAGCACCTCGTTGCCGACGTCCCACATCAGCACGCCCGGGTGGCCCTTGTAGGTGGTCACCCACTGCTTGATCTGGTCCAGGGTGGTGGCCTTGTAGGCGGCGTCGTTGACGTAGTCGGCGCCCTGGTTGAGCCAGAAGCCGTTCACCACCTTGAGGCCGTGCGCGGCGGCGGTGTCCAGCAGCGGCTTGCTGCCCGCGTCGGTGCCCCAGGTGCGCAGGGTGTTGACGCCCATCGACTTCAGGTCGCGGACGTAGGCGTCGGCCGCGGCGTTGGCCGGGCCCCAGGTGATGCCCTTGACCTGGTACGGCGCGCCGTTCACGGTCAGCTGCCAGTTCCCCTGACTTCCCGTCACCTTGACCTTGGAGGCCCCGGTGGGCACCGGCGGGTCGGTCATCGGGGCGGGGGCGGTGCCGGTGGTGCGCGAGACGGTGACCTTGTCGATGCTCAGCGCGCCGCCCGGGGTGGTGTCGGCGGTCGGCGAGGTGCAGCCGCAGACCGCGTTCGGGAAGCCGCCGCCGATGCCGAGGTTGAAGACCAGGTAGAAGCCGTGCTGGACGGCCTTCTGCCAGGTGGCGACGCCGACTTGGGACTCCCTGACCCGCCAGACCTGCCGGCCGTCGAGGTACCAGCGGATCTCCTCGTCGGTGACGCTGCGGTCGATGATCGCCGAGTAGGTGTGGTAGCCGCTCTGGCAGCCGGTGCAGCTCGCCAGGCCGCTGGTCATGCCGTTGTACTCGTTGCAGTTGCCGCCGGGGGCGGTGCCGCAGTGCAGGGTGGCGGAGAGCTGGCTGCGCCCGTTGACACCCTCCAGCACGTCGATCTCGCCCGCGCCGGGCCATGCGGTGAAGTCGTCCCGGTTGGCGGCGCCCATCAGGCGGAAGGAGGGCCAGTAGCCGAGGCCGTTGGCCACGTCGGGCTGCTTGACGGTGGCGGAGACCTGGAGCTGCCCGCCGGCCGGGGCGGTGAAGTCGGAGCGGCGGCTCTCGATCCGGCCGGAGGTCCAGGCGGTGCCGTTGCGCTGGGCGGTGAGGTTGAGCCGGCCGGTGCCGTCGAGGGCGACGTTGGCGGGGGAGTCGGTGTCGGTCTGCACCTCACCGGTGCCCCAGTTCGCCGGGCCGCCGGGGTAGTTGGTGCCGGTGCGGACCGTCCAGTCGGCGGCGGACGGACCGCTGCCGGTCGCGCCGTTGAAGTCCTCGTTCCACAGCGTGGTCCAGTCGCCGGGCGGCGGGCTGGTCGGCGGCTGCGAGGTGGGCGGCTGGCTGGTCGGGGGAGTGGTCGGGCCGGTGCCGGTACGGACCGCGAACTCCCAGAGGGAGTAGCCGTATCCGGTGGCGCGGGCGGTGCCGTTCATCCGGACGTAGCGGGCGGTGCCGGTGACGGCGAGGGTCTCGGTGCCGCCGGAGCCGGTGGTGGTGGAGTAGGCGGTGGTCCAGCTGGTGCCGTCGGTGGAGAGCTGGATCTGGTACGCCTTGCCGTAGGCCGACTCCCACTGCAGCACGACCTGGCAGACCGGCTGGGCCGAGCCCAGGTCGATCCGGATCCACTGCGGGTCGGTGTTCGCGCTCGACCAGCGGGTGGCGGCGTTGCCGTCCACCGCGTTCGCGGCGGTGGTGCCGTAGTTCTCCTCCGAGGAGGCCGTGACGGCCTTGCCCTGGGCAGCGTTCGCGGTCCCGCAGCTGCTGCCGCTGCCGCCCCCGGCGGTGCCGAAGACCTGGAACTCCCAGAGGGAGTAGCCGTATCCGGTGGCGCGGGCGGTGCCGTTCATCCGGACGTAGCGGGCGGTGCCGGTGACGGCGAGGGTCTCGGTGCCGCCCGTGCCGGTGGTGGTGGAGTAGGCGGCGGTCCAGGTGGTGCCGTCGGTGGAGAGCTGGATCTGGTAGGCCTTGCCGTAGGCCGACTCCCACTGCAGCACGACCTGGCTGACGGTGGCGGTGGCGCCCAGGTCGACCTGGATCCACTGCGGGTCGGTGTTCGCGCTCGACCAGCGGGTGCCGGCGTTGCCGTCCACCGCGTTCGCGGCGGTGGTGCCGTAGTTCTCCTCCGAGGAGGCCGTGACGGCCTTGCCCTGGGAGAGCAGGGTGGGGGCGGCCTGCGCGGCCGTGGTCGGGAGCAGCATCAGCGCGGCGGCGATCAGCGCGAGCACCAGTGGCACGGCCGCGGAGCGCCACCGCAGGGGCGGTGAAGTCGCTTGCCTCGATCGGGAGTCGGTCATGTCGGGACACTCCAAGGTGAGCAGTGCGGAAGGGGGGCACCCGGACCGCTCGCCCGCCGTCGGCCCGAGGGGTGGGTGGGCGACGGCGGGGGCGGGGTGGGCGTCCGCTCTGGGAGAGCGCTCTCCTGGCGTTGAGATGGTTGCGCGGGTGTTTCCGACCTGTCAAGCGCCGTGTCACACCCGGTGCCTGACGCCGAGTCCGGTCGCGGCCCTTGACTTCTCCGGCGGCGGGGGTCAGGCTCCAACCTCATGGGAGAGCGCTCTCCCATTCGGCCTCGCCCCACTGGGCCCCGCTCCGTCACGTCGAGCCCCACCCCGAGCGATCCACTCGCGTTCCACCGCGATCCGACCCGATCCGGTCCGCCCCGCACCGTGCCCCGGCCGTCGCATCCCTCTGCCGTCGCGCCCCGCCCGGCCGTCCCCTCCAGGAGATCCACCCATGCCCCGCAGCACCACCAGACCCCGGCGGCTGGCCGCCGCAGCCGTTGCGCTGACCCTGCCGCTGATCGCCACCGCCTGTTCCAGCGGCGGCAGTTCGGCCTCGGACGAGGACCCGAACGCCAAGGTCACCCTGACCGTCAACCTGTTCTCCGACTTCGGGTACGCGGACCTCTACAAGCGCTACCAGGAGCTGCACCCGAACGTCACCATCAAGGAGAACCGCGCCGACCTCGGCGCCCACCACCAGAGCCTGCGGGCCCACCTGCTGGCCGGTTCCGGCGCCGCCGACATCGAGGGCATCGAGATCGGCCAGGTGGCCGGCTTCAAGCCGCAGGCCGACAAGTTCGTCAACTTCCTCTCCCACGGCGTCAGTCGCGACCAGTGGGTGCCCTCCAAGACCGCCCCCGCCTCCAGCCAGGACGGCTCGGCCCTGTTCGGCCTCGGCACCGACATGGGCGGCATGGCGCTCTGCTACCGCACCGACCTGTTCCAGGCGGCGGGCCTGCCGACCGACCGCGAGCAGGTCGCCGCGCTGATGACCGACTGGCCCGCCTACACGGCCGCCGGGCAGCGCTTCCTCGCCAACAGCCCGAACAAGAAGGTCCGTTGGTTCGACTCGGCGGGCAACCTGTTCAGCGCGGTGATCGCGCAGGCCCCGGTCGGGTTCTACGACGAGGCGGGCAAGCCGGTGGTGGAGACCAACCCGGCTGTGAAGGCCGCCTTCGACTCGGTGGCCGCCGCCGTGCAGAGCGGCCAGTCGGCCGGCATCCAGGCGTTCACCCCGGCCTGGGACACCGGGTTCCAGCAGAGCCAGTTCGCCACCGTGGCCTGCCCGGCCTGGATGAGCTACCAGTTCAAGGCCAACCCGCCCGCCGACGGCGGGAAGTGGGACATCGCCCGGATCCCCGGCGGCGGCGGGAACTGGGGCGGCTCCTACCTGACCGTGCCCAAGCAGTCCAAGCACACCGCCGCCGCCGTCGAGCTGGCGAAGTGGCTGACCGCCCCCGAGCAGGAGTCCTGGCTGTTCACCGAGAAGGGGTACTTCCCCTCCGACCAGGCGCTGTGGAGCAAGCCGGAGATCGCCGGGCACACCGACCCGCTGTTCAACGGCGCGCCCACCGGCAAGATCTTCTCGCAGTCCGCCAAGGACCTGAAGCCGCAGCCGCTGGGCGCGCACGGCGCCGAGATCGGCACCGCCCTGGGCAACGCCCTGACCTCGGTCGAGCAGGGCAAGGCCGACGCCGCCGGAGCCTGGAAGAAGGCCCTGGCCGACATCGCCAACATCACGGGCTGACCACCCGTCAGCCGGGCACCCCGCCCCCCGAAACGCGGTACCGGCGCCGGACCTGACCCCGGTGCCGGTACCGCCCCACCCCCGAGGAGCTCGCACCCATGGCCGCACCGGCCACCGCCGCCCCGCGCGTCCGCAGCCGGGCCAGACCAGCCGGCCGGCTGGGCCGGCTCGACCGGACGGCCTCGCCCTACCTCTACATCGCCCCGTTCTTCCTGGTGTTCGCCGTCTTCGGTCTCTTCCCCCTGCTCTACACCGGCTACGTCTCGCTGACCGGCTGGCGGGCCGACGTGCCCGGCAGCGAGGGCCAGTGGGTGGGCCTGGAGAACTACCGCCGGCTGCTGGAGGACCCGTTCTTCCGCAACGCCCTGCGCAACACCCTGGGCATCGGGGTGCTCGCCACCGTCCCCCAGCTGCTCATCGCCCTGGGCCTGGCCCACCTGCTCAACCACCGGCTGCGCGGCCGTACCCTGCTCCGGCTCGGCGTGCTGCTGCCGAACGTCACCTCGGTCGCCGCCGTCACCCTGATCTTCGTCCAACTCTTCGGCCGGGACTTCGGGTTGGTGAACTGGGTGCTCGGCGCCTTCGGCGTGGACCGGATCGACTGGCAGGCCGGCACGCTCTCCTCCTGGACGGCCATCGCCACCATCGTGACCTGGCGCTGGACGGGCTACAACGCGCTGATCTACCTGGCCGCCATGCAGTCCGTCCCGTACGAGCTCTACGAGGCGGCGGCGCTGGACGGGGCGAGCCGCTGGCGCCAGTTCCGCTCGATCACCGTGCCGATGCTGCGGCCGACCATCCTGTTCACCGTGATCGTCTCGACCATCGGAGCGCTCCAACTCTTCGGCGAGCCGATGCTGTTCAGCCAGCAGCAGGACCCGACCAGCGGCGGCTCGCAGCACCAGTTCCAGACCCTGGCGCTGTACTCCTACAGCCAGTTCTGGGGCCGCTTCAAGTACGGCTACGGCGCCGCGGTCTCCTGGGCGATGTTCCTGCTGATCGTCGGGATGGTGGCCGTGAACCTGCTCGCCGCCCGCCGCCTGAAGGGGGCCGAGGCCGAATGAGACGCACCGCTCGCACCACCAGGAGCCGTCAACTCGGCGCCGGAGCCTGGACGTACGCGGTCCTGCTGGCCGCCGTGCTGCTCTCCGTCTTCCCGCTCTACTGGACCGTGGTCGGCGCCTCCCGCAGCAACACCGAGATCAACGCCGTGCCCCCGGTGCTGCTCCCCGGCGGCAACCTCCTCCGCAACATCGGCCGGGCCTTCGAGCAGACCGACATGGGCCTGGCCCTGGCCAACTCGCTGGTGGTCTCCGGCACCGTGACGGTCTGCGTGGTGCTCACCTCCACGCTGGCCGGCTTCGCCTTCGCCAAGCTCCGCTTCCCCGGCCGCAGCCCGCTGCTGGCCGCCGTGGTGGCCACCATGATGGTGCCGACCCAGCTCGGCATCATCCCGCTCTACATCATGATGGCCAACTGGTTCCACTGGGCCGACCACCTCCAGGCACTGATCGTGCCGGCCGTGGCCAACGCCTTCGGGCTGTTCTTCATGCGGCAGTACCTGATCGGCGCCGTCCCCGACGAACTGCTCGACGCCGCCCGGATCGACGGCTGCCGCACCTTCGGCCTCTACCGGCACGTGGTGCTGCCCGCCGCCCGGCCCGCGATGGCGGTGCTCGGCATGCTGACCTTCATGGCCACCTGGAACGACTTCTACTGGCCGACCGTCGTGATGACCCAGCAGAACCCGACCGTCCAGCTCACCCTCTCCGAACTCGCCAGCGGCTACCTGCGGGACTACTCCCTCGTCCTGACCGGTGCCCTGGTCGCCAGCCTCCCCGTCATCGCGGCCTTCCTGGTGATGGGCCGTCACATCGTCGACGGGATCATGCAGGGAGCCATGAAGGGATGACCACCATCGACCGCCTGGTAGCCGGACTCGACCTGAAGCAGAAGGCCCGGCTGATATCGGGCGGCTCCACCTTCCGGACCACCGCCGAACCCGACCTCGGCCTCGGCCCCGTCGTCACCTCGGACGGCCCGGTCGGCGTCCGGGGCGAGCGCTGGGACGAGAGCGACACCGCCCTGCTGCTGCCGTCCGCCAGCTGCCTGGCGGCGAGCTGGGACGAGGAGCTGGTCGCCGAACTCGGCGGGCTGCTGGCCGCCGAGGCCACCCGCAAGGGTGTCCACCTGCTGCTCGCGCCGACCCTCAACCTGCACCGCTCGCCGCTCGGCGGCCGGCACTTCGAGTGCTTCTCCGAGGACCCGCTGCTGACCGGCCGGATCGGCGCCGCGTACGTGCGCGGGGTGCAGGCCGGCGGGGTGGCCGCGACCGCCAAGCACTACGTGGCCAACGACTCGGAGACCGAACGCCTCACCCTGGACGCCCGGGTGGACGAACGCACCCTGCGCGAGGTCTACCTCGCCCCGTTCGAGGCGGCCGTCCGGGCCGGGGTGTGGGCGGTGATGTCGGCCTACAACCGGGTGAACGGCACCCCGATGAGCGAGAGCCCGCTGCTCACCGAGCCGCTCAAGGGGGAGTGGGGCTTCGACGGACTGGTGGTCTCCGACTGGGGAGCCGTGCGCTCCACGGAAGGCCCGGGCGGCGCCGGGCTCGACCTCGCCATGCCCGGACCGAACGAGCACTGGGGCGAGCGGCTGGTGGCCGCCGTGGAGGCCGGCCTGATCCCGGAGGCGGCCATCGACGACAAGGTCCGGCGTTACCTCCGACTGGCCCACCGGGTCGGTGCGTTCGACCCGCCGACCGGGACGCCCCCGGCGCCCACGCCGACCGATCCCGCCACCCTGGCACTGCTCCGGCGGGCGGCCTCGGCCGGTGCGGTGCTGCTGCGCAACGAGGGCGGGCTGCTCCCGCTCGACCCGGCCCGGCTGCGGCGGATCGCGGTGCTCGGGCCGAACGCGGCCACCGCCCGGGCCCAGGGCGGCGGCAGCGCGGCGGTCTTCCCGGTCGCCACCGTCTCGCCGCTGGACGGGCTGCGGGCCGCCCTGCCGCCGGGCGTGGAGCTGCTGCACCTGCCCGGCGCCCGGACCGGTACCCGCCCCACGCCGGTCGAGGCCGCCGACTGCCGCGACCCGCGCAGTGGCGAGCCCGGCCTGCTGGTCCGCTACCTGGACGCCGACGGGCGGGAGCTGCACAGCGAGCGGCGGCTGAGCGGCCGGGTGCTCGAACCCTCCGTCAGCACCGACCTGACGGCCGCCCGGACGGTGGAGATCGGCACCGTCTTCCGGGCGACGGTGACCGGGCGCTGGCTGCTCGGGGTGATCGGCCTCGGGCAGGTGCTGCTCCGGGCCGACGGCCGCACGCTGATCGAGGAGTACGTCACCCCCGAGTCGGACGACCCGACCTACCTGCACGTCTCGCCCTCCTACCGGCAGGCGGAGCTGGAGCTGACGGCCGGTCAGGAGGTCACCCTGCTGGCCCGGCGGACGGTCGAGGCCGCGCACGGCCGGGCGTTCAGCCTGGCCGCCGACCCGCCGGGCGGCTCCGCCGAGGCGGCGGTGGCGGCGGCGGTCGAGCTGGCCCGGTCGGCGGACGCGGTGGTGGTGGTGGTCGGCACCACGGAGGAGTACGAGTCCGAGGGCTTCGATCGGCCGAGCCTGCGACTGCCGGGCGACCAGGACGCGTTGGTCGCGGCGGTGGCCGCCGCCAACCCGGCGACCGCGGTGGTGGTCAACTCCGGCGGGCCCGTGCTGCTGCCCTGGCGCGAGCAGGTCCGGGCGGTGCTGCTCGGCTGGTTCCCGGGCCAGGAGGGCGGCCACGCGCTGGCCGACGTGCTGCTCGGCCGGGCCGAGCCGGGCGGCCGGCTGCCGACCACCTGGCCCGGCACCGAGGCCGACGTGCCGGTGCTGGACACCCGGCCGGTCGACGGCGTGCTGACGTACGGCGAGGGCCTGGACGTCGGCCACCGGGGCTGGCTGCGGGCCGGTGCCGAGCCCGCCTACTGGTTCGGCCACGGGCTCGGGTACGGCCGCTGGGCGTACGCGTCGCTGAGGCTCCCTCAGACGGTCGCTCCCGGCGAGGCGTTCACGGCCTGGGTGACGGTGCGCAACACCGGCACCCGGGTGTCCCGGGAGGTGGTGCAGCTCTACCTGAGCCGCGCCGACAGCGCCCTGCCACGTCCGGTCCGCTGGCTGGCGGGCTTCGCCGCGGTGACGGCCGCGCCGGGCGAGCAGGTCGAGGTGCCCGTCCGGGTGGAGGCGCGGGCGGTGCAGCACTGGTCGGTGAGCGCGTGCGCCTGGGCCACCGAACCGGGCACCTTCACCGCCCTGGCCGGGGCCTCGGCCGGAGCGCTGCCGCTGTCCGGCGACCTCACCGTCGGGTAGCGGGAGCGGGAGCGGGAGCGGGGTCAGGGTCGGGTGGGCGTGGGCTCGGCTTGCCTTCAGGGGGAGACGGAGCCTTCCCGGCCGCGTCGGCTCGCCTTGTCTAGAGGGGGAGTTCGACCACCAGGGGGAGGTGGTCCGAGACCGTCGGCCTCGGCACCCGCACCGGCGGGAGCGGCCCGTGCGGGCCGAGGCCGGAGGTCAGGACGTGGTCGAGCTGGAGCCGGGGCCGGTGGGCGGGGAAGGTCGGGGTCCGGGCGGTGCCGCACCAGTCGCGGCCCAGCACCGCCGCCGGGACCCGGCCGGGGAGGTTCAAGTCGCCCAGCAGGACGTGCGGTCGGGGCAGGTCCTCGATCCAGCTCCGGACCGCCAGGAGCTGCCGCACGTTCCAGCCGGGGACGAAGGAGAGGTGCAGCGCGACCGCCGTGAACGGCCCCCGCCGCCCCTCCAGTACGGCGGCCAGCGCCACCCGGGGATGGTCGCGGACCACCCGGAGGCCGGCCCGGCCGGTGGCCGGCAGCACGGCGGCGACCGGCGGTTCGGCGAGCCGCCGTGCCCGCCAGTGGCGGACCGGCAGCCGGGACAGCAGCGCGATCCCGTGGGAGGGCAGCTCCCCGCCGGGTCCGGTGCCGGGCGGGCCGTACACCCGCAGGCCCGGAGCGGTCCGGGCCCGGGCCCAGCTCCGACCGGGCCGCGCGCGGGCGTGGAAGGCGGAGGCGTACCGCCAGTCGGCCACCCCGAGCGCCTCGGCGACCACCCGCGCCTGGTCGGTCCGCCCTGACCGGGGCTGTCGGCGGTCCAGCTCCTGAAGCACCGTCACCTCGGCGTCCAGCGCCGCCACCGCCTCGACCAGCGGCTCCACCGCGACCGGTGAGCCGTCGTCCCCCGGCACCCGCCCGTGCAGGACGTTGAAGGTCGCCAGCCGTACCGGACTCCTGTCGATCACGGCCTGACGCTACCTCAGCCGGGTGGTGGCGCCCACAGGGTGGCCGGTTCGCCGGACAGACCTGTCGGTGGACAGGCAAGCTGGACGGCGACGGGGAGAGGGGCGCGAACGGTGATCGAGACGATCGTCGCGGTGGTGGGGGCGGTCAGCACCCTGGCGGGTGTCGCGATCGGCATCGCGGGCTACCGCAGCCAGGCCGCGCTGGTCCGGCTGCAGACGGCGCAGCTGCGGCAGCAGAGCGAGGACGCCGAACGGGCCCGCCGCCTGGCGGAGGCGGCCGAGCGCCGCGCGCAGGCGGCGGAGCACCGCGCGGTGGAAGCCGGGCGGCAGCGGGCCGCGCAGGAGGAGGGCGCCGACCGGGCCCGCGAGCGGCAGTTGCTCCTCGTCCACGCCCGGCACTTCACCGTCGAGGCGGACGGCGGCGCGGTGCGGGCCGGTCACCGGGGCCGGTTCCCCGTGACGGACGTGCGGGTGTACTGGCGGGGTACGGACATCACCCCCGGTGGTCTCGGCCTGGACCTGTCCGGGCCCACGGAATTCGGGCCGGAGGACCCCCGGGCCGCCACCGTGGTCGCTGCGGTGCCGGGCCTGTCGGACGGGGCGAGGCCGGCCTTCGCCGACATCCACGTGGACTTCACCGACGTGCAGGGCCGCCGCTGGCGGCGCCGGGGGAACGGCGCCCTGCTGCTGCGCGGTGCTGACGGGGCGTGGGACTCGGCACCCACGGCGTGGCTGGACGAGGAGGCGGCGCGGACCGTGGACCCCCGGCCGTCCGGTCCGGAGAGCGAGGGGTACCCGGTGCCGCACCGGCCGCAGCCGGGCCGGCCGGTGCCGCACCGGCCGCAGCCGGGCCGGCCGGCGCCGCGCCCTCCGCAGCAGACACCGTGGGTGCCCGCCCAGCCGGAGCCCGGCACGGCTCCGGTGGTTGGGCTGCCCGCCCCCGTGACCGCACCGCCGTACGGGCGGGTCCCGCTCCCCGACGAGCGGCCCCTCCGCAAGCGGATGCGGAATCCCCGGCAGGACCTCGAGCCGAGCCCGGCGGCTCGGGCCTCGGCTCCGCCGCCGGTCCGGCAGGAGTGGGCGCAGCCCGTCGCCCCGGAGCATCTACGGTCCCTGACGGTTCCTCTGCTCGCCCTCCTCGGGGTTGGCCTCGGCCTCGTCTGCCTGGTGATTCTCGCCTTCTAGGGCACGCGAGCGGTGAAAACACAACGTCGACAGGATCGTCGCAGGCGGTTAGCGTCGGCCGGGCGTTCGTGGGAGATCGCCCACGAAGGACCGGGAGTTCCCTGCGGGGAGCCGCACCTCAGGGGGTCGCATGCCGCAGCTCGCGCTGTACACGTTCGGAACGCTGACGGCGCCGCTCACCGATCCGGGGCCGCTCACCCGCGCGCTCTACGACGTCGGCGAGCAGGTCTACCGGACGATTACCGCGCATCCCGGCTACCTCGGGCACGCCGAGCCGGTGGCGGCCGACCGGGGCCGGCTGTTCGGAGCCGACTGGGGCGTCTGGGGGGAGTTCGTAGTGCCCACCTGGTACGAGAAGGGCCGGACAGTGGAGTCCACGGCACTCGCCGCGACGCTCTCCCTCTGGACGGACCCGCGCTCCGCCTTCGACGCCGTCCACACCGGCCCGCACCGGGAGGCGCTGAACCGTCGGCGCGACTGGTTCGAGCGGGCGGGCCATCCGAACCACGTGCTCTGGTGGACACCTGACGGTGCGACACCCCGCTGGCAGGACGGAGTGTCCCGGCTGGAGCACCTCTACGAGCACGGTCTGGCGCCGGACGCCTTCACCTTCCGCCGGGCGTTCACCCCGGAAGGGAGTCCGATCGGGTGGAATTGAGGGGCGGTCAGCAATGGGGGCGGTCTCCCTGTACTTGATGGCCATGTCGGCGTCGGCGCCGCCCCGAGGTATTGCCGGCCGTGTCTAAATCGTGCCAAGGCCCGCCCCGGCGACCGGGGCGGGCCTCGAACCCTCCTTCAGTGCTACCGCTTACGCGACTGCGTCGAGCTCGATCTGACCGACCGCCAGGTCAGCGACACCCCGACGAGGATGCCGAAGACAGTCAGGTAGAGCAGCAACCGCATAGCCAGGTGGCCGTCGAAACCGGTCACCACGCCGGACATCGACAACCCGTAGAGCCGGTCCTCCCGTAGCAGTCGGCCCGACATCGCCCGAGGCCCACGCCCGTCCGGTGAAGGACGGGGTGGGCCTCGGCGGTTGTCGGGGTGTCAGTGCCAGTGCGCGTAGTCGGCCGGGGCGTTCTCGTACGGGGCCGGAGTCGGGGCCGGGACGGCCGGTGCGCGGTGGCGGGACGGGCGGAGCGGCCACCAGAGGGTGCGGCCGAGGAGGGTGGCCAGGGCGGGGACCAGGGCGAGGGAGAGGACGAAGGCGGAGAGCAGGATGCCGAGGGTGAGGGCGAAGGCGACCTGGGCGCTGCCGGGGGTGGTGGCGAGCGAGGCGAAGGAGCCGGCCAGCACCAGGCCGGCGGTGGCGATGGTGGGGGTGGTGTGGCGGACGGCGCGGGCCACGGCGGAGCGGGCCGGGCCGGGACGCTCCATCTCCTCGCGGATCCGGTCGGTGATCAGGATGTTGTAGTCGGTGCCGAGAGCGACCACGAAGAGGAAGAGGACCAGCGGGAGGGTGAAGCTGACGCCGGGCTCGCCCAGGCCGTGTTGGAAGAGCAGGGTGGAGGCGCCCAGGGTGGCGGCGAAGCCGAGGCCGACCGCGAGCATCAGGACCAGCGGGGCGAGCAGGCTGCGCAGCAGCAGGAGCAGGATCAGGCCGATCAGCGCGGCGGCGACCGGGAAGACGATCCGCAGGTCGCGGTCGACGGCGTCGGAGACGTCGGCGAAGATCGCGGCGGTGCCGCCGACGTGCGCCTCGGCCCCGGTGGGGGTGTGCGCGGCGACGGTGGCGCGGACCGGGCCGGAGGCCAGTTCACGGGCCCGGGCGCTCTGCGCGTCCGCGCTCAGGTAGAGGTCGATCCGGGCGGCCCGGCCGCCCTCGGCGAGCACGGCGGGGGCGACCTGGCCGACACCCTCCGTACTGCTCAGGGCCTTTGACAGACCGTCGAGCCCGGCGGCGGACAGGCCGGAGCCGGTGAGGTAGACGCTGGTCGGGTCGGAGACGCCGGCCGGCAGGGTGCGGGCGATCTCGGCGGCGGTGGCGGCGGCCGGGGTCGAGGTGGCGGCGGGCTGGCCGTAGTTCATCCGGATGCCGAGCACACCCGCCGCCAGCGCGGTGAGCAGCGCGACCGAGCCGAGCAGCACGGCCAGCGGGCGGCGGGCCACCAGCAGCCCGAAGCGTTCGGCGCTGGAGCCGGGAGCGGGCTGCCGGCGGAGCGAGCGGGAGGGCCAGAACATCTTCCGGCCGCAGGCGGCGAGCAGGGCCGGCATCAGGGTGAGGCTGCCGAGCAGCATGACCAGCACCGCGACGGCGATCGCCGGGCCGAGCGAGCGGAACTGGCCGAAGCTCGCCACGCCGAGGGTCGCGAAGGCGGCCACGATGGTGAGCGCGGCGGAGGTGATCGCGGTGCCGACCCGGCCGGAGACCTCGGCGGCGGCCTCCCGGGCCGACTGCTCGGGCCGGGCCCGGAGCTGCTCGCGGAAGCGGAAGAGTAGGAAGAGCAGGTAGTCCACGCCGATGCCGAGCAGCACCACCGAGATCAGGCCGGGGGTGGAGGCGTCCAGCCGAAGGCCCGTCAGGGTGGCCATCCCGGCCACCGCGCCGCTGGCCAGGCCGCCGATGAAGGTGACCGCCAGCAGCGGGAGCACGGCGGCCAGCACCGAGCGGAAGACCAGCACGTTGAGCAGCACGATCAGGGCCACCACCAGGGCGCCGCCGACCACGGTGGCGGTCCGGTTCGCCTCGACGGTGTCGGACATCTCGGCCAGTGCACCGGTGTAGCCGGTGCGCAGCCCGTCGGCGGCGAAGCGCTCGCGGGCGTCGTCCCGGAAGGCGCGGAACACCTTCTGCACGCCCTCGTCGGTCTGGTTGCCCGTCAGCTCCACGGTCAGCAGGTCGAAGGAGCCGTCGGGGGCCCGGACGGCCGGGGCGAGCTTCGGGGTCTGCGAGCGGTCCGGCACCAGGAGGGCCGGCTCGCCCTCCTTGCGCGGCATCTCCACCCGGTGCGCGGCCAGCTCGGCCGAGCGGGCGGTGACCTTCTGCCGGTCGGCGGCGGTCAGCGGCTTGCCGTCGGCCCGGGCGACCAGCACCGTGACGGTGGTGGCGTCCGGCCGCAGCCCGAAGTGCTCCTCGGCGATCCGCAGCGCGGCGGCCGAGTCGTAGCTCGCTGGCAGGAAGTCGCCGGTGCGGGCCTGGGTGACGCGGGACAGCAGCATCGGGCTGAGCACGCCGAGGGCGAGGCCCAGCACCGTCCAGAGGGCGATCACCCGCCAGGGCTTCCTGGTCGAGTACCCGGTCAGTGCGCGGATCACGTGTGCCTCCGACGGACCGCTGCGGCGGCCCGTTTCGAGTGGTGGAGCCGGGGGTTCCCGGCCTGCTCACAGCACATCAGCGGGAATCGGGCCGGGCGTCGTGGCAGCGGACGATCCGTGACGGGGCCTCAGCTCCCCGGGCCGGCCCGCACCCGGGACCGTGGTCCCGGTCCGGCGGTCCGGTGATCCGCCGCGGGGACCATGCCGACCACTCCCGGGCGCTGACAGAATGGGCGCATCGACGCTGATCAGCGGCCCCGTCCCGGACCCGGGCGGGCCCGGTACGGCGGACACCGGGACGGCGAGCGCCGGGTCGGCGGGCACGGAGGGACGGACATGGACGGGCGAGCACACCCCGGGAGCGCGGCCGAGGCCGAGGGGGTGCCGTGGACGCACACCGACGCGATGGTGGCGGCGGGGGCGTGCGCGCTCAACGTGCTCAGCTACGTGTTCTTCGGCGATCCCGGTGGCGAGCACCAGGTGAGTGTGGCGGGCCTGCTGCTGGTCGCGGTGTCGGCGCTCCCGCTGCTCTTCCGCCGCAGCCACCCGGTCCCGGTGCTGGCCGTGGTGGTCCTGCTGGACGTGGCGGCCACCCTGCTGCTGCACCTGCCCACCCACTTCGGCGCCGCGCTGATCATCAGCGTGTACTCGGTGGCCCGGGCCTGCCCCGCGAGGGTGACGGCCGTCGCGACGGCGAGCGGGGCGGCCCTGCTGGCCTGGAGCCAGGCGTACGGCCGCACCGCCTCCTGGCAGGAGAACATCAGCCCGCTGCTCTCGGTGCTGTTCGTGGTCGGTGGCGCCCTGGCGGTGAACCGCTGGCAGCGCGAGGTGGCGGCCAACCGGCAGCTGCTCGCCGACCGGGCGGTGGCGGACGAACGCCGGCGGATCGCCCGGGAGTTGCACGACATCGTGGCCCACCACATCACCACCATGCAGCTGATGGCCGGTGGCGCCCGGGCCAACCTGGCCAACCCCGAGGTGGCCCGGGACGCCCTGGTCACCCTGGAGTCCTCCGGCCGGCTCGCGCTGCGCGAGATGCGGCAACTGCTCAACGTGCTGCGCACCGGCGACGAGCCGGAGGACGCCCCCGCCGCGCCGCAGCCCGGGGTGGACGACCTCGACCGGCTGCTCGCCGACTCCCGCGCGGCCGGCCTGCCGGCCACCCTCACCGTCGAGGGCACCGGTGCGGCGCTGCCGCCGACCGTCGGCCTGACGGTGTACCGGATCGTCCAGGAGGCGCTGACCAACGCCCGCAAGCACGCCGGCCCGGCCCGGGCCGAGGTGCGGTTGATCCACGGCCGGGACTCGGTGGTGGTGGAGGTCCGGGACGACGGGGCCGGGCCGGGGGCCGGGGGCCCGGGCGGCTACGGGCTGGTGGGCATGCGCGAACGGGTCGCCCTGCACGGCGGCGAACTGACGGCCGGTCCGGGACCGGAGGGCGGCTTCACGGTCCGGGCCGAGCTGCGGCTCAGCCCGGCGGAGGCGGCCGAGGCGGCCGTCCAGCGCGGGGAGGAGAACCGGTGAGCGGTGGAGAACCCATGAGCGGGGGAGAACCGGTGGACGCACGGACCGAGGGGGAGACCCGGGTGATCGAGGGGGAGACCCAGGTGATCAAGGTACTGATCGCGGACGACCAGCCGCTGGTGCGGCGCGGCCTCGCGCTGATCCTCTCGCCCGACCCGGCGTTCCGGGTGGTGGGCGAGGCCGAGAACGGCGAGCAGGCCGTGGCCAGGGCGGCCGAGCTGCGCCCCGACGTGGTGGTGATGGACATCCGGATGCCGGTGCTGGACGGCGTCGAGGCGACCGAGCGGCTGGCCCGCACGCTGCCCGGGGTGCGGGTGCTCGCGCTGAGCACCTTCGACATGGACGACTACGTGGTGGCCGCGCTGCGCGCCGGGGCGTACGGCTTCCTGCCGAAGGACGTCTCCCCGGAGGACCTGGCGGACGCCATCCGCACGGTGCACGCGGGTGATGCGGTGGTGGCACCCCGGCTGCTCACCCGGCTGATCTCCAGTCACGTCCGGGTCTCGCCCGCCGCCGCCCCGGCCGGGCCGGCGGTGGTGGAGGGTGGCGCGGCCGGGGACCTGACGCCGCGTGAGGTGGAGGTCTGGCGGCTGATCGCCACCGGGCTCGACAACGCCGCGATCGCCGAGGCGATGGAGCTCAGCCAGTCCACCGTGAAGAACTACATCACCAGCATCTTCGGCAAGCTCGACGTCCGGGACCGGGCCCAGGCGGTGATCGCGGCGTACGAGTCCGGCCTGGTCACGGCCCGGGGCGCGGGCGGTTCCTGACGCCGGTCCGGTACGGGCGGGCGCTCCGCGATCAGGCCACCGGGCAACCGGAACCGGACATTCTGCCGGTGGCCGATGCCGGCGCGCCCCGGGCCCTGCTTGTCTCGCGCTACCTGTCCGTCCGTCAACGGAGGAGCACGATGATCAGCAAGTGGTTCGCGGGGAGACCGGCCACCGTCCTGGGAAGCACCGCCGCCCTCGCCGCGCTGGCCCTGGGCACCGCCCCCACCGCCGACGCCGCCGGGATGAGCTTCGGCCCGTACGCGCTGCGCAACCTCGCCACCGGCAAGTGTGCCGACCTGCCGGGCTACGGCCCGGGCCGGGCCGACGGCCCGGTCAACCAGTACGACTGCAACCGCACCACGGCCGACAACCAGCTGTTCCGGCTGGACTACCTGAGCTCCGACTACGGGAGTTGGACCTTCACCGTCCGCAACACCAAGGACAACCTCTGCCTCGACGTCCCGGACTACGGCCCGGTGCCGGCCGGGACGCGGGTCAGCGAGTACGTGTGCGACGGGAGCGGGCTCGACAACCAGCAGTTCCGGCTGGTGGCACGGAGCACCGGCGGCTCCTGGATCGTCAACGTGGCGAGCGGACTGTGCCTGGACGTGGACGGTGTACGGACGGGCGGCAACGACGCCCGGCTGACGCTCTACCCCTGCAGTGACGCGGACGACCACGCCTGGGAGCTGGTCGACCCGCAGTAGACGGCCGGCCCGCCGCCGGGGCCGGGGCTCGGCGGCGGGCCCGTTCCACCGGCCCGCCCGGTCTCGCTCCTGACGTAGTGTCAGTGCCCACCGGGCCTGCGGGCCGCGGCAGTTCCGCAGGCCACGGTCGGGTGGAAGGGCATCGGGGGACCCGATTGGTCCAGACCTATTGACGTGCCCTTCGCCACGCCCCTACGCTCCGGCACGGCACATCCCCACATGTCCCCCACCTCACCCACGGCCGGGCGCCACGCCCCCACGCGTCGAGATCCCACGGCGCCCCGGCGGGAAGGGAGCACAGCATGTTCCGTCGGAGGCCCCGCACTCCGCGCCCGTCGGGCGGTCACCGTCCCGAGGTGGAGCGCGCCCCGCAGCCCGTCCGGACCACCCACGCCGCCCGGTCCACCGGCGCCGCCCGCCGCACCGTGGCCGGTCTGAGCGCCGCCGCCGTGGTCGGCGCCGGCCTGGTGGTGGCCGGCTCGGTCACCGCCGGGGCCGCCGCCCCGAACCTGGTGAACAACCCCGGCTTCGAGAGCGGACTCTCCGGCTGGACCTGTACGGCCGGCTCGGCCGGCGCGGTGGTCAGCAGCCCGGTGCACGGCGGCAGTTCGGCGCTCAAGGCGGCGCCCAGCGGCCAGGACACCGGCCAGTGCAGCCAGACCATCAGCGTGCAGCCCAACTCCCAGTACTCGCTGAGCGCGTGGGTCCAGGGCAGCTACGTCTACCTCGGTGCCACCGGCAACGGCCTGACCGGCACCACCTCCACCTGGACCCCGGGCACCGCCTCCTACGGCCAGCTCGCCGTCAACTTCGGCACAGGCGCGAGCACCACCTCGGTGACCATCTGGGTGCACGGCTGGTACGGCCAACCCGCCTACTACGCCGATGACTTCACCCTGACCGGCCCCGGCGGCAACAGCCCCTCGCCGTCCCCGAGCAACTCCACCAGCCCGTCCCCGTCGCCGTCCACCAGCACCAGCCCGAGCCCGTCCCCCTCGGTCTCCACCAGCCCCTCGCCCTCGCCCTCGCCGAGCAACACCGGCGGCGGTGGCGACACCTGCCCGACCAAGCCCAAGCCCACCGGCAAGGTGCTCCAGGGCTACTGGGAGAACTGGGACGGCGCCGCCAACGGCGTGCACCCGGGCATGGGTTGGGTGCCGATCACCGACTCCCGGATCGCCGCGCACGGCTACAACGTCATCAACGCCGCCTTCCCGGTGATCCTCTCCGACGGCACCGTGCTCTGGCAGGACGGCATGGACGCGGGCGTCAAGGTCTCCACCCCCGCCGAGATGTGCCAGGCCAAGGCGGCCGGTGCCACCCTGCTGATGTCGATCGGCGGCGCCGCCGCCGGCATCGACCTGAGCTCCAGCACGGTGGCCGACAAGTTCGTCGCCACGGTGGTGCCGATCCTGAAGAAGTACAACTTCGACGGCATCGACATCGACATCGAGACCGGCCTCTCCGGCAGCGGCAGCATCACCACGCTCTCCGCCTCGCAGTCCAACCTGATCCGGATCATCGACGGCGTGCTCGCCCAGATGCCGGCCGGCTTCGGCCTCACCATGGCCCCGGAGACCGCGTACGTCACCGGCGGCAGCGTCACCTACGGCTCGATCTGGGGCTCCTACCTGCCGATCATCAAGAAGTACGTGGACAACGGCCGCCTGTGGTGGCTCAACATGCAGTACTACAACGGCAGCATGTACGGCTGCTCCGCCGACTCCTACTCGGCCGGCACCGTCCAGGGCTTCACCAAGCAGACCGAGTGCCTGAACGCCGGCCTCAACATCCAGGGCACCGTCATCAAGGTCCCCTACGACAAGCAGGTCCCCGGCCTCCCGGCCCAGCCCGGCGCGGGCGGCGGCTACATGGCCCCCAGCCTGGTCAGCCAGGCGTACGGTGCCTTCGGCGGCCAGCTCAAGGGCCTGATGACCTGGTCGATCAACTGGGACGGCTCCAAGGGCTGGTCCTTCGGCGACAACGTCAAGGCCCTGCAGGGTCGGTGACCTGACCATCCGAAGCAAGTCCCCGCGCCCCGGCGACCGGTACCCCCACCCGGCCGCCGGGGCGCGGTGGTGTCCCGGCCCGGCCGAGGGGCCGTCCGGTGGTGCCGACGGAGGACAGCGGGCGTTCGTCGCACCGGAGACCCTCGCCGTGCTGCGGTACCACCTGCGGTGGATCCTCGGCGCTCCGTGAGCGGAGTGTCGGCGGTGGCCGCTAGCGTGTCGCCCATGATCGAGTTCACTGCGGAGACCTGGCCCGAACCCCCGCTCGCCGGCACCGAGGCGGCGGCGGTGCTGGGTGCGCTGGAGCGGCAGCGGGCCACCCTGGCCTGGAAGACCTCGGGGCTGGACGCGGCCGGGCTGCGCGCCACCCTCGGCACCTCGGCCGTCACCCTCGGCGGGCTGCTCAAGCACCTGGCCCACGTCGAGGACGGCCACTTCGCCCGGCTCTGGCTCGGCACTCCGGTCGGCGCCCCCTGGGACGCGGTGGACTGGGAGGCCACCCCGGACTGGGACTACCGCTCCGCAGCCGAGGACACCCCCGAGCAGCTGTACGCGCTCTGGCAGCAGGCGACCGACCGCTCCCGGGTGATCGTCGCGCAGGCCCTGGCGGAGGGCGGCCTCGACCAACCCGGCGCGTTCACCACCCGCACCGGAGAGCGGCCGAACCTCCGCCGGATCCTGCTCGACCTGGTCGAGGAGTACGCCCGTCACGTCGGCCACGCCGACCTGATCCGGGAGTCCGTCGACGGCCTCACGGGTGAGGACCCGCCCTTCTGACCGGCCTGCCCCCTGACCGTCCGCCCGGCGCCGACCTGACGGGTGGTCAGACGTTCACCTGGACCTCCACCCGGTGCCGGATGTAGTCGTCGGGGTGGGCCCGGGCGATCGCCGTCGCGGTCTCCACCAAGGCGTGCAGCTCCGGTCGGTAGGCAGCGGCCCGGAGCGGCAGGCCGGGGAGGATGCAGCTCCGGACGTCGAGGTCCTCGTTCGCGACGAACTCCCGCAGGGCGGCCTCGTTCCACTCGCGGACCAGGACGGCGCGGTCGGTGGCGCCGTCCTGCTCCAGCGCGCCCGGGTGCTCCGCCGACGGGCCGTCAGGGTCGAGGCGGAGCGCCGTCCAGTACCAGGCCCGGGCGGCCCCGGCCCGCTGGCGGTCGGTGCCGGACCGGAGACGCTCCAGCAGTCCGGCCCGGACCCGGCGGTAGCCGTAGGCGTTCATGGCGGGCTCGACGAAGGTGCGGTTGAAGCTCGGGTTGGGGTCCTGCACCGCTGCCTCCAACAGCACCTCGAAGGACTCCTCGGACAGCACCAACCCCCGCGCCCCGGCCTCCCGCACCGCCCGCCGCACCGAGTGCACCCAGGCCCGGGTGTCCCCGTCGGCGGGCGCGGGCCCGGCCTCGACCCCGGGGATGCGGGCCACCTCGGCCAGGCACCGCTCGAAGGTCACCCCGTCGTCCCCGGTACGTCCCGGCAGTGCCGCGAACGTCCGCGGCGTGCCCGTCGTCCTGCTCGGCTCGGTCGTCACGGCTTCCTCCCTGTGCACACGGTCCCGTGGAGGCTAGCCGACCAGGCGGCGGCGCCAGTCGATGGGGGTGACGGTGACGGCCCGCTCGGGAGTGCCGTCCCACACCGTGCGCAGGCCCACGGCGTGCAGGGCGGCGACCACCTCGTGGCCGACGGCGGTGGTGGTCGCGGCGGTGCCGTCGAAGCCACCGTAATGGAGCGTCAGGCCGTGCCCGGAGGCGGCGGCTTCGCCGCTCTGGGAGTGGAAGTAGACGAAGCCCCGGGAGCCCGGGGCCGCCTCGCCGCCGATCTCCGCCTGCCCGCAGCTGCGGCAGCAGGTGAAGTGCTCGCGGGCGGTGACGCCGCTGCGCTCCAGCGCGGCGAAGGCCCGGGTCAGCCGTTCGGGGCCGGTCTCGCCCTGCCAGCCGGCCTGCTCCGCGATGCGCTCCTGCCAGAGCTCCCGGGCCAGCGCCGCCGCCTGGGCGGGGGAGACGGGACGGCGGCCCGGGGTGACGAGGTACTCCTCGGCGAGCTCGGCCAGCCGGGCCGGGTCGGTGTATCCGACGGCCAGTTCGAGCCGCAGGCGGTCCTCCAGGGTGGCGCGGTCGGCCTCCGGCAGGTCGAGCGGGGGCACCTCCGGCGTGGGCGGGAGCGCGAGCCGTGCCCAGTCGACCCCGAGGTCCCAGCCGGCCGACTGCCGGGCCCAGCCGGTCAGCGCGCCGGTCACCGCCTTCGCCGTGGCCACCGTCGACTCGAAGTGCCGCTCGTTCGAGCCGTCGCGGTGCTCCAGGGTGTAGTCGCCGCCGGTCCGGTGCCAGACCTGGGCGAACACCTCCGGACGGTCCGGCAGCCGCTCCAGCACCAGGAAGTTGTCCCCGTCGGCGCCGATCCGCTCCACCAGCGCGGCCAACTCCCCGGCGGTGGGCCGGACGTGCCGGGCCCCGCTCTCCGTCTGCACCGTGATCTCCAGCATGCGGCCGACCCTGCCACACCGCACCGACGGCCGGTCAGGCGAGGTGCTGGCCGGTGGTGGCGGTGTGCAGGATCAGCAGCAGGGCCATCGAGGCGTTCAGGCAAGACATCGCCGAGACGGTGGTGCCGGCCACGCCGATCAGGGCTGCCAACCCGGCCGGGCTGGCCGCCGGGGGCCAGCGGCGGCCGACGGGGCCGGGGGCCAGCAGGGCGGCGACCCGGCGCGGGACGGGGCCGGGCGCGGCGAACTGGGCCAGTGCGGTGGGGCCGGTCGGGCGGGGGAGGGCGAGTGAGGCGCGGCCGACCGCCCGGGCGACCAGCCGGCGGTCCGCGACGGCCTCGGCGGCCTCCTCGTCGGCCCAGCGCTCGGCGGCGAAGACCACCGCGTCGCGGAGCGGGGCGAGGAACGGGTTCACCCCGGCGGCCAGCCGGACGGTCAGCAGGTGGCGGTGGTGACCGCCCGTCAGGTGGGCGCGCTCATGGGCGTACAGGGCGCGTCGCTCGTCCTCGTCCAGATGCGCCAGCATCGCGGTCGAGACCACGATCCGCCCGCCCCGGCCGGGCACCGCGTAGGCGTACGGGACCTCGTCGGCGAGCACCGCGACGTCGGAGCCTGCCCCGAGCGGGGCCACCGCCCAGCGGGCCCGGAGCCGGCTGCGCAGGTGGCGGCCGAGGATGACGGCGGCGGTCACCAGCACCACGGCCAGTGCGACGATCGCGCCGGTGCCGACGGCCTCGTCCCACGGCACCGCGGCCCGCACCTCCGGGTCGGCCCAGGCGTCGGGCAGCGGATTGCCCGGGATCTGTGCGGTGCCGACCACACCGAGCAGCCCGAGGCAGAGGGTGGAGCAGAGCGCCAGCACGCCGCTGATCCAGCTCAGCAGGCGGGTGGTGGTGCGTGGGTGGAGGTGCTGCTCGGCCAGCCGGGCGATCGGCAGCGCGGTCAGCGGCAGGATCAGCGGGAGGAACACGAAGACGCCCACGGCCCGCTCAACTCCCGCTCTCGGCAGCGGAGTCGGAGCCGAGCAGGGAGCGGATCAGCTGCTCGTCGTCGGCCGAGAGCGCGGTGACGAAGCTGGCCAGCACGGCCTGCCGGTCGCTCTCCGCGTCCAGCATCCGGCGCATCCGCAGGGCAGCCAGCCCGGCCCCGTCGGCGGCCGGGGTGAAGAGGTAGGCGCGGCCGTCCCGGACCCGGGTGACGGCCCGCTTCTCGTGCAGCCGGGTCAGGATGGTGATCACGGTGGAGTAGGCGAGCTCGCCGTCGAAGTGCTCCTGCACCCAGGCGGCCGAGGCCGGCCGCCCGGCCCGGTGCAGCACGTGCAGGATCTGGGACTCCAACTCGCCCTGCCCGCGCCGTCGCGGACGGTCGCCGTGGCCGCTCTCGGCTTCGCTGTCTCGCACCATTCGTCCTTTTCGGGCACGTCACGGGAGTGTCGGTCGTTCATCGTAGCGAGACCGTGCGGGGCGGGTCCCCACCGGGGAGTGGTGGGCGAACTTACGCTCTCTTTACTTCTACATTGCTGTAGATTTAAAACACCGTCAGAAGCCGAACCGAAGGAGACCGTTCATGGGCGTCAGCCTCAGCAAGGGTGGAAACGTCTCGCTCAGCAAGGAGGCCCCCGGTCTGACCGCCGTGGTCATCGGCCTCGGCTGGGACGTCCGCTCGACCACCGGCACCGAGTTCGACCTGGACGCCAGCGCGCTGCTGCTCGGTGCGGACGGCAAGGTCCGCTCGGCGGGCGACTTCGTCTTCTTCAACAACCTCAAGAGCGCCGACGGCTCGGTCGAGCACACCGGCGACAACCGCACCGGTGAGGGCGACGGCGACGACGAGCAGCTCAAGGTGGACCTGGCGGCCGTCCCCGCCGACGTGCAGCGGATCACCTTCCCGGTCTCGATCTACGACGGCGCCGGCCGCGGCCAGAACTTCGGCCAGGTCCGCAACGCCTTCATCCGGGTGGTGAACCAGGCCGGCGGCGCCGAGATCGCCCGCTACGACCTCTCCGAGGACGCCTCCACCGAGACCGCCATGGTCTTCGGTGAGCTGTACCGCAACGGGGCCGAATGGAAGTTCCGCGCCATCGGGCAGGGTTACGCCTCGGGCCTGGCGGGAATCGCTCAGGACTTCGGCGTCGCACTCTGACCGGGCACCACACCCGGCGAGAAGGGGGAGCAGCAGCATGAGCGTCAACCTCAACAAGGGCCAGGGCATCAGCCTGACCAAGGCCGACGGCGGCGCGCTGAGCGTGGTCCGGATGGGCCTGGGCTGGCGGGCCGCCGCCCCGAAGGGCTTCTTCGCGAAGCTCACCGCCCGGCCGATCGACCTGGACGCCTCCGCCGTCCTCTACAACAAGGGCGGCGGCCTGGTCGAGGTGGTCTTCTTCCAGCAGCTCACCAGCCGTGACGGCTCGGTCCGGCACAGCGGTGACAACCTGGTCGGCGGCAGCGGCGCGGGCGGCGACGACGAGACCATCCTGGTCGACCTGGCCCGGGTGCCGGCGACCGTCGAGCAGATCGTCTTCACGGTGAACTCCTTCACCGGCCAGACCTTCGAGCAGGTGCAGGACGCCTTCTGCCGCCTGGTCGACGAGTCGACCGGCGAGGAGCTGGCCCGCTACACCCTCACCGGTGGCGGGCCGCACACCGCCCAGATCATGGCCAAGGTCCGCCGCGAGGGCGGCGGTTGGAAGTTCTCCGCGATCGGCGAGCCGGCCAGGGGCCGGACCTTCCAGGACCTGATGCCGGCCATCGCTCCCCACCTGTGACACGTCTTCCGGCACCACCCGTATTGGAGAGAACCCCGATGGCCCTGTGGGACCGCCTCAAGCAGTCCGCCCAGACCATGCAGAACCAACTCGATGCCAAGAAGCACGAGTTGAAGAGCGGCGGCTTCCGCGACGCCTCGATGGCGATGTGCGCGCTGGTCGCGGCGGCGGACGGCTCGGTCGATCCGTCCGAGCGGCAGCGGGTGGCGGCGCTGATCGCCACCAACCCGGTGCTGCAGAACTTCGAGGCCGCCGACCTGCATCGCCGCTTCGACGACTACCTGACCACCGTCACCGCCGACTTCGAGCTCGGCAAGGTGACGCTGCTCCAGGTGATCGGCAAGGTCGCGAAGAAGCCGGTGGAGGCGCGCGCCGTGATCCAGATCGGCATCGTCATCGGCGGCGCCGACGGCGACTTCGACAAGACCGAGCAGGCGATCGTCCGCGAGGCCTGCTTCGCGCTGGCCATCTCCCCGGACGAGTTCGACCTCTGACGGACCGTCGGTCGGCGAGGGGCGGTACCGGGAAGCTCCGGTGCCGCCCCTCCGTGCTGCGGCGGAACGGGAGGTCCGGGCGCTCGGGCGGGCGACGGGCGGGCGTCAGGTGGTCGGGGCTGCGGGAGCCGGGACTGTGGGGGCGGCTGCGGCTGCGGCTGCGGTCGGGCCGGTGGCGGTGGCCGTGACCAGGGCGGGCAGGTCGGCCATCGAGGTGAAGACCGTGGCGCCCGGGCCTGTCAGCCGGTCGGCCGGTCGGCCCGGGTGAGGCCGCAGGCGAAGCCGAGGGAGCGCTGCCCGGACGGCCCTGCCCACGCCCGCTCGGGGCAGGCAGCAGCCGTCCGGGCAGTGCCGGGAAGGTCAGTTGAACCGGTCCGGGTGCGGGCCGGTGCGGAGGTCGCGGTCGGAGCCGGCGATGGCGGCCATCTCGTCGCCGGTCAGGGTGAAGTCGAAGACGTCCAGGTTCTGCCGGATGCGGGCCGGGGTGACGGACTTGGGGATCACCACGTTCCCGAGCTGGAGGTGCCAGCGCAGCACCACCTGGGCGGCGGACTTGCCGGTCCGGTCGGCGATGGCGGTGACGGCGGGGTCGGCGAGCACGGCGCCCTGGGCGAGCGGGCTCCACGCCTCGGTGACGATGCCGTGCTCGGCGTGGAAGGCGCGCAGCTCGGCCTGCTGGAGGCCGGGGTGCAGCTCGATCTGGTTGACGGCCGGGACGAGTTCGGCGGTGTCGAGCAGGCGGCGCAGGTGGGCCGGCTGGAAGTTGGAGACGCCGGCCGCGCGGATCCGGCCCTCGGCGGCGAGGCGTTCGACGGCCCGCCAGGAGTCCCGGTAGAGGTCGCGGGCCGGGGTGGGCCAGTGGATCAGGTAGAGGTCGAGGTGGTCGAGGCCGAGGGCGGCGAGGCTGGCGTCGAAGGCCCGGAGGGTGGCGTCGTAGCCCTGGTCGGCGTTCCACAGCTTGGTGGTGACGAAGAGTTCCCCGCGCGGCAGCCCGGAGGCGGCGAGCGCCCGGCCGACACCGGCCTCGTTGCCGTAGATCGCAGCGGTGTCGATGGAGCGGTACCCGGCGGCCAGGGCGGCGGTGACGGCGGCGGTGGTCTCCTGGTCGGGGACCTGGAAGACGCCGAAGCCGAGCTGGGGGATCTCGACGCCGTTGTTGAGCTTCACGGTGGGGACGGTCATGGCGGTGTCTCCTCGGGGGCGGAGGGGGGAGGGGGGTGACGGGTGAGGGGCGGCCGGGCGGGGTCAGCGGGCCGCGAGGGCGGTGAGCGCTGCGGTGGCGAAGGCGTGGTCCTGCTCGGGGGCACCGCCGCCGACGCCGAGGGCGCCGATCGGGCGCCCGGTCCGGTCGTGCACCGGGACGCCGCCCGCGATGAAGAGCAGCGGCCGGTCGAGGGCGGTGGTGAGCGAGTGGAACGGGCCGTCGGGCTTGACCAGGTCCACCAGGTCGGCGGTCGGGGCGTTCAGCTGGAGGGCGGTGTAGGCCTTGCGGGTGCTGGTCTCGCCGGAGATCAGCACCGCCCGGTCGTCCCGGCGGAAGGCCAGCAGGTGTCCGCCCGCGTCCAGCACGGTGATGCTGACGGTGGCGCCGGCGGACTCGGCGGCGACCCGGGCGGCGGAGACCAGGGCCTCGGCGTCGGCGGTGGTGAGGGGGGTGACGGCGGTGGTGTTCACGGTGGTGCTTCTCTCCGGGGGTCGGGGTGACGCTGCGTCAGTGGTGGGAGGGGGCGGGGACGCGGGCCGGGGCGGTCGGAGTGGTGGCCGCAGCAGGGGTGGTGGTCGGGGCGCCGGCCGGGGTGGTGGCCGGAGCGCGGCGCTCCAGGGCGGCCGACCAGAGGGCGAGGAGCAGCGCACTGGCGGCGAGCAGGGCGCCGACCCAGTTCGGGGCGGTGTAGCCGAGGCCGGCCGAGATGACCATCCCGCCGAGCCAGGCGGCCAGCGCGTTGCCGAGGTTGAAGGCGCCGATGTTGACGGCGGAGGCCAGGGTGGGCGCACCGTGGGCCTGGTCGAGTACGCGCTTCTGCAGCGGCGGGACGGTGGCGAAGCCGAGAGCGCCGACCAGCAGGAGGGTGACGGCGGCCAGTGCCTTGCTGTGTGCGGTGAGGGTGAAGAGGGCCAGCACCACGGCGAGGCCGCCGAGCGAGGCGTACAGCATCGGCATCAGGCGGCGGTCGGCGAACCGGCCGCCGATCAGGTTCCCGAGGAACATCCCGATGCCGAGCAGCACGAGCAGCCAGGTGACGGCGCCCTCGGAGTATCCGGCCACGTCGGTCATCATCGGGGCGATGTAGGTGACGGCGGCGAAGACCCCGCCGAAGCCGAGCACGGTCATCGCCATCGCCAGCAGCACCTGCGGGTTGCGGAAGGCACCCAGCTCGCGGCGCAGGTGCGCACCCTCGGGACGCGGCAGGGCGGGCACCAGGCGGGCGATGCCGAGCAGGCCGACCGCGCCGAGCACCGCGACGCCGGCGAAGGTGGCCCGCCAGCCGACCACCTGGCCGACGAAGGTGCCGAGCGGGACGCCGACGATGTTGGCCACCGTCAGGCCGGTGAACATGGTGGCGATCGCGCCGGCCTTCTTCTCGGGGGCGACCAACTCGGCGGCGACCACCGAGCCGATGCCGAAGAACGCGCCGTGGGCGAGCGAGGTGACGATCCGTCCGGCCAGCATCAGCGGGAAGCTCGGGGCGGCGGCGGAGAGCAGGTTGCCCACCACGAAGAGGCCCATCAGCAGCATCAGCATGGTCTTGCGGTTGATCCGGGTGCCGAGTGCGGTCATCAGCGGGGCGCCGAGCACGACGCCCAGCGCGTAGCCGGTGACCAGCAGGCCGGCGTGCGGGATGGTGACGCCGTAGTCGGCGGAGATCTGGGGCAGCAGGCCCATGATCACGAACTCGGTGGTCCCGATGCCGAAGGCCCCGATGGCCAGGGCGAGGAGTGCGAGAGGCATGAGAGGTGCCCTCCGTGCGATTGCTTGTGCGGCTTACGTGCTTCGACAATAGTTGCATGCGCTGGCTATCTGCAACTGCGGGCATTGCGCGACCAGGGATCGGCGGGGCTGGTGGCATTCATTGCATACGCGTGCTAGGTGCTTCAGCCGGTAGTAACCAGGAGGGCGTATCCTGGCGGTGTCAAATCTTCGGAAGGAGACCGGCCGATGACCGCCACGGACCCCGCGCTGACCGCCCTCGCCAACGGGTGGGCCGCCCTCTACGTGCTCTACGGCCGGATCGAGGCGCACGTCGAGCGCGCCCTCCAGGCCGAGCACGAGCTGAGCGTGCGCGAGTACTCGCTGCTGGACGTGCTCAGCCGCCAGCACGACGGGGAGGGCGGCCACCTCCAGATGAAGCAGGTCGCCGACGCGGTCGTGCTCAGCCAGAGCGCCACCACCCGGCTGGTCACCCGCCTGGAGGACCGGGGCCTGCTCTCGCGCTACCTCTGCCCCACCGACCGCCGGGGCATCTACACCAACGTCAGCGAAGCCGGCCTCGCCCTGCTGGCCGAGGCGCGGCCGACCAACGAGCGGGCGCTGCGCGAGGTCCTGGAGGAGGCGGCCCGCAATCCCGAGCTCGCCCCCTTGGTCGCCGCCGTCGAGGCCGTCAAGCCGGTGCTTCCGCTGCGCTCCTGACGCGGACCGGGGCGGTCGCGGCCTGACGCCGGGTCAGCTGACCGCGCCTCCGTCCCCGCTGGGGTGCTGGGCGTCGTCGAGTGCCGTGCGGAGCACCTCCTCGGCCTCCTCGTCGAACGCGACCAGGCGGATCAACTCCACCGATGTGCGGGTCGACCCGAGTGTGGCCACGGCGATCCGGGCAGCTGGTTCCGCCGGGAAGCCGTAGACCCCGGTGGCGATGGCCGGGAAGGCGACGCTGCGCACCCCGAGGCCGTCCGCCACGGCCAGGCAGCGGCGGTAGCAGGAGGCCAGCACCTCCGCCTCGCCTTCGTCCCCGCCCTCCCAGACCGGTCCCACCGTGTGGATCACGAACCGTACCGGCGGCGGCAGTTCGAACCCCGGCGTGGCCTTCGCGTCCCCCGGATCGCACGGCCCGACCGCCGCCCCGGCCGCCGCCAACCGGGGCCCGGCCGCCCGGTGGATCGCTCCGTCCACCCCGCCACCGCCGAGCAGCGACTCGTTCGCGGCCGTCACCAGGGCCTCGGTGTCCTGCGCCGTGATGTCCCCGAGCACGATCTCGATCCGCGTCATACCCGAACCGTGCCCGCCCCGGCGGCCCGGTGACCGCCACTTCGCCCCCGGCGAACCCCGGGTGTCCGTCAGTGGGAGCGGACAAGCAACCGACCTGCCTCGGCGACCAGGTCGTCGCAGACGACCTTCGACCGCATGCGCATGCGCTCCACCTCGGCGAGGCTCCGGGCTTCCCTGATCGCGTAGGTGGCTCCGATCGCACGCTCGGCCGCGCCGGCCAGCTCCGGGCAGATGATTCTGAGCGTGGTGCTCGGGCTGGTGACCGCGCTCCTGGTCCGGTGCACGGCGGTCGTGTGCTCCTCGGTGGCGGCCGGTGCCGAGGAACGGCCGGCGCCGTGCCCGGACCGTACGCGTGCGCGGACCGTCTGGGCACGGCGGTGGTCGGCCAGTGCCGAGGTCAGTTCGGCTACCGCGGCGAGCACTTCGGTGCGGTGGGCGTTCGAAGCTGCTGCGGTGTCGGCGCTGCGGGAGGCCCGGCCGTTCAGCCAGGCAGTCAGCAGGGCTCCGGAGAGTGCCCCGATGATCGCCGCCGCACTCGTACCGATCGTGACCCAGATGCTCGTGTCCATGGTCCTCCCCTAATCGCTTTCCCCGTCAGGCAGTTGTCGTCGTGTCACCTCGAATCCCTTCCCGGCGAGACGGCCGGCGCAACGCTCGGTTGCACCGGAAGCGCGTGGCTTCGAGGGGGCCGGAGGGGTCGGGCCGTCGGCACTTCGGCCACCGAGGAGTGCGTCTGGGCAGGTCGGGGACGGTCCGGCGGGGGATGGGTCGTCGTCAATGCGCTTTGTTGGTAAAGGCATTCGAGCGAAAGAGGAAACGGGAAACCATGCTGATCGAGGCATGACCAGCTGGGTAGCGTGCCAGGATTCAGGCGGAGGTGGGGGGAACCCCTTCCGGCACACGGCACGTCGGGCGTGCGTGCGACAGGCAGGAGGAAGGGGTCGGTATGGACGGTTCTACGGCACTGCCAGGAGCCTTCGGGCCGGAGCTTCGCAGGCGGCGGTTGGCTGCAGGGATGACGCTCACCCGGCTTGCCGAGCTGCTCAGTTACAGCAAGGGGCACCTCAGCAAGATCGAGCGGGGCCACAAGGTGCCGCCACCCGGGCTGGCCCGTCGGTGTGACGCCCATCTGGGTGCGGGCGGTGCGCTGGAGCGGCTCGTGGCCGCCGACTCCGGTAGGCCCTCGGGGAGCGTCGGAGGCGAGGGGAGATCGGCAGGCCGAGGTGGGGGTCCGAGTGGTCGCCCGGCTACGGCCCTCGGGCGGAGGCAGTTGTTGGTGGCCGGAGCCTCCTCCCTGCTGGGCACCGGGTTCTTCGAGGGATTACCGCCCGCTGACCATGGTGCTGCGAGCGGGAGGGTCCGTGACTACGGGACCGTTGAGATCCTTCAGGCCCAGTTCGAGCAGATGCGGCGACTCGGCCAAGTCGTGGCAGCCGACACCCTGCTCCCGGTGCTCACCGCGCACACCCGGGCGGTGGGCGAGATCGCGGGCCGGGCGGCCCCGGTGACGCGTGGTCGACTGCTGCTGCTCGCGGCCCGCTACGCGGAGTACGCGGGCTGGATCGCCCAGGAAGCCGGGGACGACAACTCGGCGCTGTGGTGGACGGCCCAGGCCGTCGACCTCGCGGAAGCCGGGGGCGATCGCCATCTTGCCTCCTATGCCCTGGTGCGCCGTGCTCTGGTGGCCTTCTACGCCGGCGACGCGACCCGGACCGTGCAACTGGTCGGGCCGGCACAGGCGAGTGGTCTGCCGCCTCGGATCCGAGGCCTTGCCGCCCAGCGCGAGGCACAGGGACACGCCCTCGCCGGGGACGAGGAGGCGTGTCTGCGCAGTCTGGACCGGGCCAGGGAGTTGCTGGCGAAAGCGGAGGCCGAAGCCGATGGCGGCGCGGCAGTCATCGGAACCGGCAGCCTGGCCGATCCGGCCGCAATGGTGACGGGCTGGTGCCTGTACGACCTCGGCCGGGCGGACCGGGCAGCCGATGTGCTCGACCGGGAGCTGCTGAGGATCCCGGCCCACGCCGTCCGCAGCCGCGCCCGGTACGGCCTGCGGTGCGCGCTCGCCCATGCGGCCCGGGGTGAGCCGGAGCGCGCCTGCCAAGTCGCCGAAGAACTCCTGCCGCATGTAGCCGAGTTGCGGTCGGCCACGATCCGGACCGATGTCGAGCGGCTTGCACGCGAGCTGTACCGGTTCCGTACGAGCGGTCCGGTGCGACACCTCCAGCCGCTACTGGCCAGCGCGCTGCATCCCTGAGTCGGCGCGGGGTTCTCCCCGCCCGGGTCCGTTGTTCCCCATGATTCCGTCAGACCGGAGAGGTGCTTTCTCATGCCCGAAATCTTCGTCAACTACCGCACCAGTGACCAGGGTTCCACGGCGACCCTGATCGAGCGCGAGCTCTCCCGGAGATTCGGCGACGATCAGGTCTTCCGGGCCAGTAAGTCCATCGGGATCGGGCAGCCGTTCCCGATGGAGCTGCTGACTGCCGTCCGTCGGAGTAGCGTGCTGCTGGCCGTCATCGGTCCGAGGTGGATGGACGCGCGAACCACGGACGGACGCCGTGCCCTCGACGATCCTGAGGACTGGATCCGCCGGGAGATCATTGAAGCGTTCGAGTGCGGGGTGCGGGTGGTGCCGATCCTGGTCGGGGGCACCAGTGTGCTCAAGCGGCAGGACCTGCCTGTGACGCTGGCCAGGCTGGCGGACTGCCAATACCGCCGATACGACGACCGCGACGCGGAGTACAACCTCCGGCGGATCGGCGACGACCTTGCCGAGGCGGTGCCACAGCTGGCAGATGCGGAGCGACGGATCGGGTCGACGGCCGGTTCGGTCACTGGCTCTGAGGGTGGCGGTTCGAGCGTTGTGCATGCCATCGACTACCGACACGAGCAGAGCGGGGGCATCGGGAACGTCGGCCACGACGTGGGGACGTACATCAACAACGCCAGCGGCCCGGTACACACCGGAGGCGGTCAGCAGTACAACACCATCCGCAGCGGAGCCGTCGAGTTCCACGGTGACGGCAGCAGCTACCTCGAACGCGGGGACGTGCGCAACGAGTTCGGCACCCGGCGGGGCGGCGACGGGCAGCAGCGGTGAGCGGTGTTCGAGCGGGGACGCGCATCGGGGAGGCGCACGGACCCACCCACACCGGAAGCGGTGATCAGCACATCTGGTACCTGGGCCCGGACGGCAAGATCCGTGGGAGTGCCGATCCGCTGCGGGTGGCCGCTGAGCGACGGGCCTGGCTGAGACAGCGCTTCGTGGAGCCACCCGGCTACGGGGAGGTGGCCGAGCGGCTGGAGAAGCCCGGCGGCGCCGTGGTGCTATCGGGTGTTCCGGGGGCCGGCCGCCGGAGTGCGGCGGTCATGCTGCTGCATCAGCTGGGTACGGGGGACACTCCGATCCGAGAGGTGGCGCTCGACGAGAAGGCAGAGGATCAGCCCGAAGAACTGGCAGACGGCGAAAGGGTGTTGATCGACCTGACGAACTCGGCCGATCAGGAGATCGTCGATGCCCAGCCCCTGGTGCGGTCGTACTGGACCAAGGTCGAGCGGGTCGGGGGGCGGCTCGCGGTGGCGCTCGCGGAGGGACGGGAGCACCTTCTGGGTCAGGACTGTCAGCAGCTCGTGATGAGGATCGGTCGTCCCGACGGTGCCGTGGTCCTGCTTCGGCACCTGCGGCCCGCCGGTGTCGAGGTCGCACTCTCCAGGCTGCGCGGTTCCGTGCTCGCGGAGTTCTTCGACCGCTCACCCCTGCGAGACCTGCACCGGCTGTCCGAGTTGGTGGCCGAGGCAGCTGCACTGGGCGGAACGTTCGACGGCTGGGCCGAAGCGGCGGGCAGAGCGCTGCGGGGCTGGTCGGCTGAGGTGGGCCGGGCGGTGGCCGGTACGACCGACGGACGGCAGAGGCTGCTGCTCCTGACGGCGGCGATGTTGGACGGTGCGCAGGTCGACGTGGTGTCCCGTCACTGGAACCGGCTGCTGGCGAAGGTGGAACACCCGGAGGATCCGGCCCCGCGCCTGGACCGGGCCGATCTTTCGAGGCGGCTTGGGCAGTTGCCCCTGACCGTGGACGGTGACGGCCGGATTCGGTTCCAGGGCCTGGCCTATGCGGCGGCCGTTCGGACGCATTTCTGGCTCTATTATCCTGACCTGCGACCGGTGTTCGGGGAGTGGGTCGGTGAGGCGGTCGAGAGGCCTCCCGGGCTGGAGCAGTCGGACTCGCGGAACCTGGTCTCCCGATTCGCTGACCAGGCACTGCGTGTCGGTGACGTGGACGCGATGGCCCGGCTGGTGGAGTCCTGGGCGACGGAGCGGCGTCTGCTGCCCACGGCAATGGCCGTCCTCGAACGCGGGCTGCGCGACGAGCGGGCGGGAGCGGAGTTCCGCGCGAAGATCTATGCCTGGGCGACGGGGCCGAGGGCGGCGGCAGTCCTGGTTCAGGGCCTCGCCAGGATGTGTCTCGACGTCCTGGCACAGGACCATCCGGACCAGGCGTTGGTACGGCTTCACCATCTTGCTCGTCGGGAGACCTCGGACGACGCCCGGCAGTGCCTGTTCGATTTGGTCCTGGGTGACCGGCGGCTCTACGGGCGATTGATCGACCGGTTGGACGAAGGGCTCGTTCGTTCGAGGTTCCGGCAGCGGGACGCCGAGATCCTCGTGGAACTGATGAGTCGGCCGTCGTGCCCAGCGGCCCGCCAGGATCTGATCCGTGGATGGCACCGGGTGCTCGGTGTCGCGCCCCCGCAGGCGTGGGGACCCGGCGTCAAGGCGTGGCTGTCCGCCGCGAGTTCCACGCCGGAGGTCGGCGCACGATTGACCGGGATCCTCGTTGCCGCCGCGTCCGGCCGGCCCGGGCCCCTCAGCCGCTACTACCTGCTCGCCCACGAATGGGCGGGTGAGCCGGGGCTCCAACCGAGCCCGGTGAGCCGGGGCGAGGTGGCGGCGAGGTTCTGTCGGGAGATCGACGAGGCGCAGGGAATCGGGACGACTGATCCGGCGCCCGCCGGAACGAGCGAAGGGAGAGTGCAATGACCGGCACCGAGAAGAAGTTGCTGGTGGGTCTGGCGCTGGTGGCAGGACTGATGGTGGTGATCGTCGGGCTTCAAGCCGGATGGCCGGTGTGGATGTGGGCAGTGCCGGCCGGAGTGGTGCTGCTACTGGTGATCCTGATCGGCTCCACCCGCCCGGAACCGAGGGGGATCACTCCGGTCTCCGACGGGCCACCGTGGGAGGAGACCAGGGTGGACGACGTGGCCCTGCCGAGCTGTGTGCCGGACTACGACTTCCGTTTCTCGGCACTGGTGTGGTGGCGTCCGATCCCGAACTCCAGCGGCCTGATCCATGCGGACCCGGCGGGACTCGCGATCGAGACGGTGCTCAACCGGGCGCGGGAGCTCACGGAGCGTGAACTGCCCGAGCGCGCGGACCTGGTGGCGCACCGGCTCAACGGACTCCTCGGTACCCAGGTGCACGACCCCAAGCAGTTGGTCGAGGCGATGGGCGGCCGGGTCGAGCTCAGGCTGCGGGACGACGACCGGAGCAGGCTCGGCAAGCTCTCCGCTGTTCGCAAGAGCGAGGAGGTCTGGGAGCACGAACGGCGATTCGAGCAGAGCAAGCGGGCCTACCTCGGAAACGACGTCCTGAAGACCCCCGGCAGTGCGCTGGTCTGGTGGATGGCCCAGCACGACGACCAGGTCAGGGAGGCAGTGGACCTGATCGGGCCGCTCGCGCAGCTATCGGCAGTGGCCAACGACGAGGCGGTTTCCGAGCTGTACCGGCACTTGGTGGAGCCGCCTGGTGGCCGCGGTCCCCGGGGTGACGGTGGGAGTGACGGCAGCGGGGCAGGAGAGCCCAGGGTGATCGGTCCGCTGAATCGGTTCCTGGACGACGTTGATGTGGAGCAGGACTCTCCGGAGCGGACGGTGTGGGCGCACCGGATGGCCCAGTTCACCGATGCGATGGACCGGCCGGAGGCGGCTGATCTGATCCGGGAGGAGATGCTCGGCGAGTACGGCGGGCCGGTGGAGGCGCGTGCGACGGACCGGGAGCCGGTGGGCGAAGGGTCATAGTGCTCGGTGAAGTCATCTTGTTCGACCAGGAATTCATCCTTGTCGGTGCTGGGTGCGGGCCGTTGGGGGTGGTGGACTACGGACATGACTCGTTCGAGCACGATGCGAAACGTCCTGGCCGGCACGGCCGCACTGCTGCTGGCGGGCGGGCTCGCCGCCGGGCCGGTGCAGGCGGCGCCGGTCCCGTCGGCGGGGATCACCCACGCCCCGGTCCAGGTGCGGGCCGGGACTCCGGCGGCGGAGCGGGTGCTGACCTTCTTCGAGGAGTACCGGGCGGCGGTGCTCGGGGAGAGCGGGGAGGATCCGAGGGCGGTGCGGGAGGCGTACCTCTCGGCGCACCTGAACTACCGGTTGGACGCCTGGGCCGCGCAGCACGACGCCGATCCGGTGTTCCGGGCGCAGAACGTGCCGGGGGAGTGGCGGGTGCACCAGGAGGACGAGCAGTACGGGTTCGCCTCGGTGCGGCTGACCGAGGCGTGGGGCGGGGCGGCGAGCCAGGACGTCTGGTACACCGTGCGCCTGACGGACCGGAAGATCGTGGAGCTGAACGACCGGCCCGCCTTCTGACGGATCCCTGGGCGGCCCGGCGGCCCGGTCACACCGCCGGGCCGCCCAGGTAGGTGGTCCTGACGTGGTCGAGGTAGGCGCCGGGGGAGGGGAAGCGGCGGTCCTGGGCGCCGGGGCGGTGCAGGTCGAGGCGGCCGTTCGGGTGCAGCCGGAGGGTGGTGGTGGCCGCGCGGGGTGTGGGGGAGGCGTCGGGGAGGGCGAGCACCGGGACCTCGGGCGGGAACATCGCGTGTGCCTCGGCGGTGGTGGCGGCCGGTGGGCTGCCGGTGCGGTTGGCGCTGCTGACGTAGAGCACGGGGTGCGGGTCGAGGAGCGGGAGGACCGGGGCCCAGCGGGCGCCGAAGAGCATGGTCCAGCCGTCCCGGGTGGCCGGGGCCAGCCAGGGCGGGGCGTCGGCCAGCAGGGGGAGGAGCAGGGTGACGCGCTCCTCGGTGAGCAGGCGGCGGACTCCGGGCCCGAGCGGGAGTGGGCCGGTCAGGGTGGTGAGGGTGGCGGGGTGGTGGGCCCAGAGGGCGACGGGCTGGTCGGCCGGGCGGCCCTTGGCGGAGTTGACCGCGAGTGGGTCGGTGCCGGCCACCACGTGGGTGAGCGGGGCGGGGTTGGGCAGCACGACCGCCGTGCCCCGGTGGAGGGCGGCGCCGACGGCGCCGAGGGTGCCGGAGGCCTGAGGGGTGGTCACTTCGTCGTCTCCCGGAGGCCGTCGAGGTAGGCGGCGAAGGCTTCGTCCTCCACCACGGCGCGGCCGGTACGGTACACCGTGGCCTTGGCCCAGGTGGTGGCGGTCCGGGCCTGGGCCTCGTCCAGTCGGTGGCCGAGCCGTTCGGCGACGGCGTGGACGACGCGGGTGTTGGCGAGGTGGGTGAGCAGCACCCGGGGAGCGGTGCCGAGCACCCGTTGCGGGTCGTAGGGCTGGAAGAGCTGCGGGTCCACGAACGGGGTGCCGGTGGAGATGGTGCCCACCCCGGTGCCGACCACCGGCATGGTGACGGTGAGCGGGTGCTCGGTGTGCTCGGCCACCGCGCCGGCCAGCCGGGGGAGCGCGGTGAGGTCGGGGGCGGTCCACCAGGCGGGCGCGTCGGTACCGAGCAGGACGGCGGCCCGGGCCGGGTCGTGGGCCAGCAGGAGCAGGAGCTGTTCGGTGGCGGGCAGGCCGCTGCGTTCGGCCAGGCCGAGCCAGGAGGCGGAGACCACCCGGGCGCCGGTGCGCAGCGCCTCGACGGTGTTGGCCAGGCCGAGGCCGAGGTCGTTGTGCTGGTGGGTGCCGAGGACCGTGTCCGGGCCTGCACCGGCCGCCACCCGGGTGTACATCTCGCGTGCTTCGGAAGGGAGTTGGGCGCCCACGGTGTCGGCGAGCAGAATCGTTCCGGCGCCTGCTGCCGTCAGCTCGCCCGCCCGGGCGGCCATCAGGTCGTGGTCGGCCCGGGAGGCGTCCGCGAAGCAGAGGTCGACCGCGACCGCGTCGTCCGCGTCACGGGCCACCTCGAGGAGGGAGAGCGCCGATCCCAGGGCCTCGGAAGCGGACTGACGGGTCATCACCCGGGCCATCGGCTCGGAGGCGGGCACCACCACCATGATCCGGGCGTGCGCGCTGCCCCGGACGGAGAGGACCGCCTGCCGGACGTCCGCCGACCGCCCCCGGCAGACCGCCGCGACGCTCACCGCCCCCTCGGCCTCGACCGCGACCCGCCGTACGGCCTCGAACTCCTCGGCGCAGACGGCCGGGAAGCCGGCCGCGAACACCACGTGCCGTGGTCCGTCCGCGCCGAACATCCGACCCTGCGCCAGCGCCAGCTGCACCCGGAAGTCCTCCGACATCACCGTCTTGGCCTGCGCGCCGTCACGCGCCGACTCCTCCCACAGCACGACCCGCCCCGCCTGCGCGGACTCCCGTATCAGATCTCGTTCCATGGGCACGCACCCTAGAGCGGGGCGGGAGGGTGCCGAGGCCGAGTGCGCACAAGTCGGCGTGTGAACGCCGGAATCGGCCGATCCCCTTGCGAAGATCGGCGCGAGTGGCTAATGGATCACGGGTGGACGGACCGCCAGGCGGCCATCGCGGCATCCCACTGGTCCCCGGTGAGCGCGGTCAGGGCGGCCGGGAAGAGGCCGTCCTCCTCCTTGGCGATGTGGTGGTGCAGCTCCTCGGCCGCCGCGACGAACTCGGCCCGTTGGCTCGCGGACCCGAGGTCGAGCCGCTCCAGGAAGGCGGCCAGCTCGCGGTGTTCGGCGACCAGGGCCTCGACGTATCCGGCGTACTCCGGATCGGTGGCCATCACCCGGAAGAGACCGCGTTCCTCGCCGTCCCAGTGCGCCCGCAACTCCTCCGCCATCCGGGCCGCCAGCCGCCCGGCCTCCGCGTGCTCGCCCTGCTCCAGCGAGCGGACGGCCTTGCCGGCGAGGTCGGTGACGGACTCGTGCTCGGCGATGAACTCCTTGATCAGCGGGATCTCGCGGCAGCCGCAGTAGTGGCACATGCCTCGATCCTGACGGCCGGAGGGACCGGGAGCGGCACGGCGCGCCGCGCCGCAACGGGATGGACGGTACGGAGTCGGGGGAGCCGGAGGTGGGCGGCAGGGCATGGTCGGGCATCGGCCGGTTCGGCTGCTTCCCGGACGTACCGCCCGGCCCGGTCGCCCGGCCGGAGCGAGGCCGGTCGGGAGAGCGGAGCCGGACCGCGACGCGGCCGGTGTCGTTCGCCGTGTCCTGGCAGGGGGCTGTGGTGGCGGGTCGCGTGGGCACCCGCCACCGTCATGGTCCCGTCCCCCCACGGCAGTTCGGCCCTCACCGACGGAGGCCGGGTCGGTTCCCGACGGTGTGGGAGCCCGGGGCGGGCGCCGTGGGTCAGTGCCGTTCGAACGCCAGGTCCCGGGACCGCAGGTGCTCACGAGGGCCGGCCGCCCGGAGGACCACGTCCAGCACGCGTGCCGGATCGGCGGCGTAGGCGTGCGAGAACCACGCCATGTTCGCCTCCACCACGGCCCAGCGGTGGCCCGGACGGTACGGGTCGAGCAGCTGCCCGACGTCCACGACGACCGCGCTCGGCAGCGTGGGCCCGACTGCGGTGACCAGCCGGTCGACGAACTCCGTGATCTCCGCTGCGATCGCCCGGGCGGCCCGGTCCGTGCCGAGTGGGCAGGGGTCCAGCCGGCCGAACACCGCGTACCGGCTCGCCGCGGCGATCCGGCCGTCGAGCAGGAACAGCCGGTACTCCGCCGCGAAGGTGACCACCTCGGACAGCAGCACCGGCGTGGCCGGGTCCAGATCGGCGGACAGTCGCGAGCCGTCGGTGTGGACCTCGGCGGGAAAGGACTTGTCGCGGGGCGGCTTCACGAACGTCGGCCGGTCGAGGGCCCAGGCGTCCGCCACGGTCCCGGCCCGGACCCGGCGGCCGGTGAACTCCTCCGGCAGCTCCGCGAGCCAGTCGTCCGTGGGCTCCAGCAGCGCGAACCCGAGCCGGTCCGCCAGCCCGGCCCCTGCGACCGGTCCGCCGTACCAGTACGCGGGGCCCACCAGGCCGGAGTCCTCCGCAGCCCTGACCGCCATCCCACGGCCCGCCGCCTCGGCGGCCAGCAGCTCCATCGTCGACGTCCGCCGCCCGGGCATGACGAGCACTGCGATCTCCTCCCACGTACCGGAGGCGCCACACTAGCCCCGCCAGGTCCACCACCGCAGCCGAGATCCTGCGGGTCGGGGGCCAGGACGTGCCGGGTGGGCTCGCGGTCGAGGATCAAGGGACGATCGCTCATGATCACCCGTCCGGGGCAGCCCGTCCGAGCGCGTCGGACGCGTCGCAGGGTGACCGGGACCAGAGCTGACGGTGCGTGGAGCACGCCACGCCGTACGGCTGCGCAAGGGGCGCCCCGGGCCCGTCGTCCGGCCAGAATGGCGCCCGTGAGAATCGACACCGCACGGGCTGCCGCCCGCCACTGGATCACCACCGAGGGCCGCGCCCACCCCGGCTACCTCGGGGCGTACCTGACCGGTTCGACCACCACGCTGCCCGACGGGGCGGAACTCCCGGTCGGCTCGGACCTGGACATCGTGCTGGTCACCCGGGAGGAGCCGGAGGGGTTCAAACTCGGGAAGTTCGAGCACCAGGGCGTGCTGCTGGAGGTCAGTCAGCTGGGGTGGGAGCAGCTCGGCCCCGCCGAACGGGTGCTGACCGACCATCACCTGGCGCCCGGCCTGCGGCACGGCATCGTGGTGGACGACCCGGGCGGGGCAGTGGGCGCCCTGCAGGGGGAGGTGGCCGCCCGGTTCGCCGAGCCGGAGTGGATCCGGGCCCGTTGCCGGAACGTCCACGAGAAGATCACCGCCGGACTGGCGCACCACGACCCCGAGCAGCCCTGGCACCGGCAGGTGAGCGGCTGGCTGTTCCCGACCGGCATCACCACCCACCTGGTGCTGGTCGCGGCGCTGCGCAACCCCACCGTGCGGCTGCGCTACCTGCGGGCCCGTGAGGTGCTCGCCGAGCTCGGGCTCTCCGCGCACTACCCCGGCCTGCTGCGGCTGCTCGGTGCCGACGAGCTGACGCCGGGCCAGGTGCGGCACCACCTCGACACCCTGGCGGTGACCTTCGACGAGACCGTGGTGGCGGCCCGGACGCCGTTCCCGTTCAGCACCGACATCTCGCCGCAGGCCCGGCCGATCGCGATCGACGCCGCCCACCACCTGGTGGCGCGTGGTGACCACCGGGAGGCGATGTTCTGGACGGTGGCCACCTTCGCCCGCTGCCACGCCGTGCTGGCCGTCGACGCCCCGGCCGCCCACGAACGGCTCACTCCGCACTTCACCGCCGCCGTCGCCGATCTCGGGATCAACACCACCAGCGACCTGCTGGCACGCCGTCAGGCCACCCTCGCGGCGCTCCCCGGTCTGCGGGACCTGACGGAGCGGATCATCACGACCGGGCCCGGCCCGGACCGGCCCGCCGCACGCCGCCGCTCCCGGTCCTGACCGGCGGGTGCTGCGACCCTGCCGGTGCCTGCGACGGCGGTCGGGGTGGTCGTCAGCCGACGGCACCGACTTGGCCGAGGGCGGTACCCAGGGCGGTGCGTCGGTGGAGGGCTGTGCGGCCGCTGCGCAGGGTGGTGACCAGGCCGGCCGCGCGCAGGGCGTTGAGGTGTTGGGAGACGGCGCTCGGGGTGACAGTGACCCGGGCGGCGAGGTCCGGGGTGGTGAGCGGATCGGCGAGGGCGGCGAGGATGGCGGCCCGGGTGCGGCCGAGCACGGCCGCCGTCCCGTGGTAGTCGGTGCGGGGGCGCTCCCAGAGCGGGGCGACGCCGGTGGCCGGATAGCGGATGGCGGCGGCGGTGCGCGGCGCGCAGTCGACCAGCACCTCGGGCCAGCCGAAGACGGTGGGCATCAGCACCACGCCGTGTCCGTCGACCTCGACCGTGCATCCGGCCCCGGACCGGGTCGCCCGGTCGCCGTGCAGTCTCAACTCGCCCTCCCGCCAGACCACATCGTGGTGCAGTTCGGTGAACAACCCCTCCACTCCGCGCTCCACCAGGACCAGGGCCCGCCGCCCCATGTCGGCCTCCAGCACGGCCAGCATCCGGGCCCACTGCGGAGCGATCAACCGCTCGTGGCAGCGCTCCAGCACGTCCGCCAGGATCGCCGTCAGCTCGGTCGGTACGGGAAGGCGGCCGGCCCGGGCGCCGACCGCGGCGGTGCACTCGGCTGCCACGAACTGCGGCTCGGTGGCCCGCAGGTGCGTCAACTCCTCCTCCAAGGAAGGCAGTCGGGACTCCGGGACCGGGAAGAGGAAGGACGGCGGGAGACCCCCGAGGAGCGTGCGCAGCAGCTCCAGCTCCGCAGTGGTCACGGCCTCGGCCAGCGTGGCCGGGGCGGTCCGCAGCCACGGTCCGTACACCGCGTGGGTCCGCACCCCCAGGACCGTCCGGACCGCCAGCACGGTCTCGGCCAGCGGGGACACCGCGAACCGGACCCGCGCCACCTCGGTTGCCGACAACCGGATCTCCACCGCCACGACGGCTCCGCTCCCCACCATGTAGTCCTGGCTGAACGATAGCCGTCGGTCGGACCGGCCCCGCAGGGTGGCGGGCATGAGCGAATCCACGTCCCACCCGGCCGCCCACCGCGAGCCCACCCACCGCGAGCCCACCCAGGGCGAGTTCACCCTGCACGAGTTCACCGCCGACGACGGCACCCGGCTGGCCTTCCGTACGACGGGCGACGGTCCGCTGCTGGTCTGCCTGCCCGGTGGGCCGGGCCGCGCCGCCGAGTACCTCGGCGACTTGGGCGGCCTCTCCGCCCACCGGACCCTGGTGCTGCCGGACACCCGGGGCACCGGGAGGTCCGGCGCCGCCGCCCCGGCGAGCTACCGGGTGGACCGGCTGGTGGCGGACGTCGAGGCGCTGCGCCGCCACCTCGGCCGGGAGCGGATCGACCTGCTCGGCCACTCGGCGGGCGGTGGTCTGGCCCTGCTGTACGCCGCCGCCCACCCCGAACGCCTCGACAGCCTGACCCTGGTCGCGCCCTCGTTCGCCGTCCTCGGTCTGCCCTCCGACACCGAGGCCGACGCGGTGGTCGCCGCCCGCGCCGACGAGCCCTGGCACCCGGCCGCCGAGCGGGCCTACCGCCGAATGAAGTCGGCCCGGTCGTTCGCCGAGGCCGCCCCGCACCGGCTCGCCTTCGAGCCGCTGATGTACGGCCGCTGGGACGAGGCTGCCCGGGCGCATGCCGCAGCCGACCAGGCCCAGCGCTCCCTTTCGGTCAGTGACCACTACTACGCCGGGTACCAGCCGGACGGTCCGGCCCTGCTCCGCTCGCTCGCCGCGCTGCGGTGCCCCGTCCTGCTGGTGGCCGGCGCCCTGGACCTCTGGCCCACCGCCGCCTCGGCCGCCGCCGTCGTCCGGCGGCTTCCCGGGGGCACGGGCCTGACCGTCCAGCCCGGTGCGGGCCACTACCCGTGGCTGGATGACCCGGTGGCCTTCACCGCCACCGTGGTCGGGTTCCTGACGGGCCGTCGTGAGGCCGCCGGGCCGGTGCCCCTCGCGTGACGGTGGTGCCACCGAGAGACGAGGGGTCCGCGGGCTCGTCCGGAGCCGGAGCCGGAGGCGGCAGGTGGTGGGCGGCAGGTGGTGGGCGGCGGGGAGTCATGCGGTGGGGGCCGCTTCCTCGACCGGGCCCGACCTGACGGTCGGTTGGCCGGACCAGGTCGGATCCCCCGGGGCCCCGGGGCGGAACTGCCCGCTGCGATGGGGTCACCAGGGCGTTATCCCTGCCCATCTGTACCTTCCGGCCCCGTTACGGGGTCCCCCGACCGCCCCGTCCCACCGCCGGGGCCGGTCCCGAGCACCGACGAGGTCCACCACCCGTGTCTTCCGCCCCACCCGCCCCCGCCCCGACTCCGGCGGCAGGACCGCTGCGCCGCCTACGGCCTGACTGGCTGTCCGACCCCAAGGTCTGGCGCACCGAGGTGCTGGCCGGTCTGGTGGTCGCGCCGGCCCTGATCCCGGAAGCGATCTCCTTCTCGGTGATCGCCGGGGTCGATCCGCAGATCGGTCTGTTCGCCTCCTTCACGATGGCGGTCACCATCGCGGTGGTCGGCGGCCGGCGGGCGATGATCTCGGCCGCCACCGGGGCGGTCGCGCTGGTGATCGGGCCGCTCAACCGGGAGCACGGTCTCGGGTACCTGGTGGCGGCGGTGATCCTGGCGGGGGTGTGCCAGATCGTGCTGGGCGTGCTCGGGGTGGGCAGGTTGATGCGCTTCGTGCCGCGCTCGGTGATGGTCGGGTTCGTCAACGCGCTGGCGATCCTGATCTTCATGACGCAGCTCTCCGAGCTGACCCACGTGCCGTGGGCGGTCTACCCGCTGCTGGCGGGGGCGCTGGCGCTGCTGGTGTTCACCCCGAAGCTGACCAAGGTGGTCCCGGCGCCGTTGGTGACGGTCGTGGTGCTGACCGCGCTCACCGTCGGGGCCGGCCTCGCCGTGCCGACCGTCGGCGACAAGGGCGCACTGCCCGACTCGTTGCCGGTGCCGGGCCTGCCGGACGTGCCGTTCACCGTCGAGACGCTGACCATCATCGCCCCCTACGCGCTGGCGATGGCCCTGGTCGGTCTGATGGAGTCCCTGATGACGGCCAAGCTGGTGGACGACCTCACCGACACCCGTTCGAACAAGACCCGGGAGTCGATCGGCCAGGGCGTCGCGAACATCGTGACCGGCTTCTTCGGCGGCATGGGCGGCTGCGCGATGATCGGCCAGACCATGATCAACGTCAAGGTCTCCGGCGCGCGCACCCGTCTCTCCACCTTCCTGGCGGGTGCCTTCCTGCTGGTGCTCTGCGTGGTCTTCGGTCCGGTGGTCTCGGAGATCCCGATGGCCGCCCTGGTCGCCGTCATGGTGATGGTCTCGATCGGCACCTTCGACTGGCACTCCGTCACCCCCGCCACCCTGCGCCGGATGCCGGCCGGGGAGATCGCGGTGATGGTGATCACCGTCGCGATGGTGGTGGCCACCGCCAACCTCGCCGTCGGTGTGGTGGTCGGCTCGCTCACCGCGATGGCGGTCTTCGCCCGCCGGGTGGCGCACCACGCGGAGCTCAGCGCGGAGCGCGACGCCGACGGGGAACGGGTGGTGTACACGCTGACCGGCGCGCTCTTCTTCGCCTCCGCGAACGAGATTGTCGCCCGCTTCGACTACGCCGGTGACCCGGCCCGGGTGGTCGTGGACCTCAGCCGGGCGCACGTCTGGGACGCCTCGTCGGTGGCCGTCCTGGACACCGTCACCGCGAAGTACGCCCAGCGCGGCAAGACCGTGGAGATCACCGGTCTCAACACCCCGAGCGCCGAACTCCACGCCCGCCTCTCCGGCGAGCTCGCCGTCACCGGCCACTGACGGGCCGTCGGCGGCACCGCTGCGCCCGCACCGCCGGACGGCCAGGGTGCGGGAGGAGCGGTGGCCGGTCGGTCAGTGCCCGGGGTCAGGTGGTGATGGTGGCCACCGGGGCGAGGCCGTAGGTGCGGGCGTAGCCGTTCTCAGTGCCGACCAGGAGGTCGACGACCTCGAAGTAGCGGTCCCAGAACGGGGTTTCGCGCAAGGCGTCGATGAGGAGCTGGTAGGCGTGGTGGTCGTCGGCCTCCCAGACCCAGACATCGGTGACCCGGGTCGAGTAGAACTCGGTGTCGTAGAACCGGGACCGGACGCCCGAGGTCCTGGCCTCGATGGCGGGCAGCACCTGCGTGGTGAAGGCGTGCAGGCGCTCCTCGACGGTCAGGGCCAGCCACTCGGGGGTGGTCCTGAGCAGCATGAACGCGGTGACCGGGGGCGCGGCGGGGTGAGCGGTCATCAGGAGGCCTCCAGGACGGCGGGTGCGAGGGTCTCGGTGCACCAGCGGGCGAAGCCCGTGGCGGTCGGATCGGGGGTGACGCCGCCGTCCAGGCCGGCGTCCTTCGCGCGCTTCATCTCGACCACGCCCCGGGCGAAGCGGGGCTCCAGCCCGTAGCCGAGCAGCTCGGCCTCCAACTCCCCGTACGGCTGCTGTTCGTAGCGCACCGGGCGGCCGAGCTGCTCGGTCAGGATGCGCGCGCGGTCCTCGGGGGAGAGGAGCTCCGGACCGACGACCGGCAGGCTGCCGGTGCCCGTCCAGGAACGGTCCAGCAGCAGGCGTGCCGCAGCCGCCGCGATGTCGGCGGTGGCGACCAGGGGAGCGGGCAGCCCGGGGGCGACGGAGTCGGTGAAGACGCCCCGACCGACGATCGACGGGATGTCCTCCAGCAGGTTGTCGTAGAACGAAGGGCAGGCCAGGGCGCGGTAGTGGACGCCCGATCCGGCGATCAGGTCGTCCATCGCCAGGGAGGCGGTCACCAGGCCGGCCCGGTCGGCGAGCGGCGTGCCCCGGCCGAGTGCGGAGACACCGACCACGTGCCCGGTGCCGTGGGCGGCGAAGGCCTCGACGGCGGGCCGGGTGAAGCCGAGGTAGGCGTCCTCGGGGGTGCGGGAGCCGTCCGGCGGCACCAGCCAGAAGACGGCGTCCGCGCCGTCGAGGGCACGGTCCAGGACGCTGCGGTCCCCGTGCGAGCCGGTGACCACCTCGACCCGGTCCCGGACGGCGGCCGGCAGCCGCCCGGGGTCGCGGACGACCACCCGGACGGGCTCCTCGACGGCAGGGGCCAGCAGGAGGGTGAGCAGGTGGCGGCCGATGTGCCCGGTGGGAGCGGTGATGACGATCATGGGATTCCTCGCGGTTCGGGTGCCAGCCGATGCGGTCCGGCACGCCTCTCATCCTGCTGACGGCGGAGGTGATGCCACAATGGGAATGTCAGCAAGCAATCATTGCTCGGAACGGAATGATGCAGGTGGAGAGCACCGGTCCGGCCATCGACGCCAACCTCGCCGTCGCCCTGGACGCCCTGCTCGCCGAGCAGAGCGTGACCCGGGCCGCCGCCCGGCTGCACACCTCGCCCGCCGCGATGAGCCGTACGCTGGCCCGGCTGCGCCGCATCCTCCAGGACCCCCTGCTGGTCCGGGCCGGTCAGGCGATGGTGCCCACCCCGCGCGCCCAGGAGCTGCGCGAGGAGGCCGCCGCCGTGGTGCGCAGCCTCGGCGCGCTGCTGAGTCCGGGCGCGGGAGTCGACCCGGCCGGGCTGAGCGGCACCTTCACCCTGCAGACCGCCGATCTGGTCGGCTCGGCCCTCGCCCCCGGGCTGCTCCGGTTGGCCCGGCAGGAGGCACCGGGGGTCTCGTTCCGCATCCTGGCCGAGGAGTTGGAGGCCGGGCCGGCCCTGCGGGACGGCCGGATCGACCTGGAGGTCGGGTCGATCGACCACGTCGATCCGGAGACCCGGGTGGAGCCGCTCACCGAGCTGCGGATGGTGGCCGGCGTCCGGCCCGGACACCCGCTGGCCGAAGGGGAGTTGACGCCGGCCCGGCTGGCCGGTGCCGAGCATGTGGCGGTCAGCCGGCGGGGCCGGTTCGGCGGGCCGTTGGACGCCGCCCTGGCGGAGCGGGGCCTGCGCCGCCGGGTCGCCGTGGTGCTGCCCGGCCACCTGGCGGCGATGGCCCTGGCCGCCCGGAGCGACCTGGTCTGCCTGGTGCCCGCCGCCCTCCCCGGTGACGCCCCGTCACCGCTGACCCGGGAGGCCGAGGCGTTCGGGCTCCGTCTGCTGGACCTCCCGTTGCCACTGCCGCCGCTCGCCATCGGCATGGCCTGGCACCCCCGGCACACGGCGGACGGAGCCCACCACTGGCTGCGCCGCGCCGTCCGCCGGGCCTTCCACGCGCCGTCAACTTCCTGATCACGACAGGGCGGTGCGCGGCGGCAGTGGACACAGGGGCTACGGAGGGGCGGCGGAGGCGGGTGCCGGCCGGATCACGGCCAGAGGTCCGCGCCCCGCCCGGCGACCACCGCCCCGATCCGCGCGATCAGCTCGTCGGCCGGCACCCCGTGGACCTGCCGGCCGCCGCGCAGCCGGACCGCGACCGAGCCCTCCGCCGCCTCCCGGGCCCCGATGACCGCCTGGTACGGGACCCGGCGGGCCCGACGGATCCGGGCCCCGAGGCTGCCCCGGTCCGGTGCGGACAGTTCGGCGCGCAGCCCGGCGTCCAGGCAGCGGGCCACCAGCCCTTCCGCGTCCGGGAGTTCGGCTGCCGAGAGCGGCAGCACCGCCAGCTGGACGGGCGCCAGCCAGGTGGGGAAGGCACCGCCGTGCTGCTCGATCAGGTGGGCCACCGCCCGCTCCACGCTGCCGATGATCGCCCGGTGCACCATCACCGGGCGGTGCGCCGCGCCGTCCGGCCCGGTGTACTCCAGCCCGAACCGCTCGGGCTGGAGGAAGTCCACCTGCACGGTGGAAAGGGTCGACTCGCGCCCTGCCCCGTCGGCCACCTGGACGTCGATCTTCGGCCCGTAGAACGCCGCCTCGCCCTCCGCTGCCTGGTACTCCAGGCCTGAGGCGTCCAGCACCTCGGTCAGCAGGGCGGTGGCCCGGCGCCAGTTCTCCGGCGCGGCCACGTACTTGCCGCCGGGGCCGGGCAGCGAGAGCCGGTAGCGGGCCGGGGTGATGCCGAGGTCCCGGTACGCCCGCCGGATCAGCTCCAGCGCGGCCCGGGCTTCCTCGGCGACCTGGTCGAGGGTGCAGAAGACGTGCGCGTCGTTCAGCTGGATCGCCCGGACCCTGGTCAACCCGCCCAGCACGCCCGAGAGTTCGGACCGGTACATGCCGCCGAGCTCGGCCATCCGGAGCGGCAGGTCGCGGTGACTGCGCGCACGGGAGCGGTAGATGAGCGCGTGGTGCGGACAGAGGCTCGGCCGCAGCACCACCTGCTCGCCGCCCAGCTCCATCGGCGGGAACATGTCCTCGGCGTAGTGCGACCAGTGCCCGGAGATCTCGTACAGCTCGCGCTTGCCGAGCACGGGGGAGTAGACGTGCCGGTACCCGGCCCGGCGCTCGGCCTCGCGGACGTACTCCTCCAGGGTGTGCCGGATCACCGCGCCGTCGGGCAGCCAGTACGGCAGCCCGGCGCCGATCAGCCGGTCGGTGTCGAACAGGTCCAGCTCACGGCCGAGCCGGCGGTGGTCGTGCTGCACGGTGGTCTCCTCGCGGTACGGGGTGCCGAGTACGGCGCCGCGACGGAGCGGGTGACCACACGGCGAAGCCCCGGGGCACTCGCCCCGGGGCTTCGGACTCAGGTCGTGGGTCAGCGCGCCGGGACGTACTCCGGCGTGGTCGTGCGGAAGAGGTCTGCGCGCTTCATGCCACCGACGCTAACACCGGCGCACCGTCCGGGCCGAACGGTTTTCCCGGTGACCGCGCGCGGGTCAGACGGCGGCGGTGACCACGATCTCCACCCGGACGTCCGGGTGGTAGAGCGCCGCCTGCACGGTCGCCCGGGCCGGCACGGCACCGGCCGGCACCCAGGCGTCCCACGCCTCGTTCAGCTGCGCGAACTCGGCGATGTCGGCGAGGAAGATCTCCGCGCGCAGGATCCGGGACTTGTCCGAGCCGGCCTCGGCGAGCAGCTTGTCGATGCTCGCCAGCACCTGCCGGGTCTGCTCGGTGGTGTCGGCGGAGAGGTCACCCGCGACCTGGCCGGCCAGGTACACGGTGCCGTTGTGGACGACCGCCTCGCTCATGCGCGCGTTGCTGGCGATTCGCTGGATCATGGGGGACCTCCTGGAGGTGCGTGGAGCTCGATCGTCGGAGCGCGCTGATCATAGGGGCGGCCCGCTCCGGGCGGCGACGCTGTCCGAATGGAGAACAGCTGCCCGCGCCCGTCCGTCCTCAGCGCCCGTCGGGGACCACCGGGGACGGGACCACGGGGGACGGGACCGACGGGGACGGGGACGGGGCCGGCAGGACGAGCAGCACCTCGAAGCCGCCCTCGGGCCGGGGGCCCGCGGTCACCGTGCCCCGGTAGACCCGGCTCCGCTCCCGCATCCCGATCAGACCGTGACCGGTGGTGGCTCCGGCTGCGGGTCCGGCAGTGGATCCGGTGGCGACTCCGGTGGGCGATCCGGCCGGTGCCGCGCCCGCGCCGTCGTCGGCCACCCGGACGGTGAGGTCCTGCGGCCGGTAGCGGACCGAGACCGTGACGGTGGCCGGGCCGGCGTGCTTGAGCACGTTGGTCAACGCCTCCTGCACCACCCGGTACGCGCACAGGTCCATCCCCGGTGGCAGGGCGAACGGCTCACCCTCCCACCGGAGTTCGGCCGGCACGCCCGCGCACCGGACCCGGGCCAGGAGCTCCTCCACCCGCCCGAGCCCGGGTGCGGGGCCGCCGTCCGGCTCCGCCCCGTCCCCCTCCTCGGGCCCGAGCGGCCCGATCCGCAGCAGGGTCAGCATCCGCCGGAGCTCCTCCAGCGCCTCCCGGCCGGTGTGCGCGATGGTGTCCAGCGCCCCGCGCGCCGCCTGCGGATCGCCCTCGAAGACGTACGAGGCGACGCCCGCCTGGAGTGAGACCACGGACAGGTGGTGCGCCACCACGTCGTGCAGCTCCCGGGCGATCCGCACCCGCTCCTCGGTCAGCGCCTCGGTCACCGCCCGCGCCGCCCTGGCCTCCTGCTCGGCCTCCAGCTGGCGCGTCAACTCGGCCAGCCGGAGGCTCCGTTGGGTCGACTGCCAGGCCGTCCGGCCCAGCCGCACCACCCCGACCGGGAACACCACCGCCTGCACCAGCACGGCGGCCATGTTCGACTGCTCCCAGTAGATCAGCCCGGCCCCCACCCAGGCCGCGCCGACCGCGACCGCGGCCCGCCCGGCCGTCCTCGGCGGCGTGGTGGTCGCCACCGTGTACAGCGCCAGGAGCACACCGGGGGAGTTGACGACCGGCCAGGTGCCGAGGAGCATCGAGGCCACCCACAGCACCAGCATCACGGACAGCACCCGCACCGGTGCCCGCCGCCGGGCCGCCAGGGACGCCCCGATCAGCACCGTCAGCACCGCGCCCGGGGCGTCCAGCGCGTGCCAGGCACCGGGCTCCGGGTGCAGCGCCAGCAGCACCCCCGCCGTGATGTGCGCCACCGCCACCGCCAAGTCCGCCAGCAGCGGCCAGTGCGCCCATGCCGAGACCGAGGCCGGCCATCCGTGCGCCCGTCCCGGTACGTCCCGCCCCAGCCATCCTCGTCGCGCCAGCACCGGCGCAGCCTATGCCGCTCGCCCGCGCGTTCCAACAGCGGCCCGGGCGGACTGGCCCTGACCACCCCTCAGGGATCGACCGCGGCGGCACCGGCGGGCGCGGCGGGGGCCCGGTGACCATGGGAGGTGCCGGGAGTCAGTAGGCTGCCAGCATGACCGAGGTTTCCCGTTCCGTCCGTGTCCGTTTCGCACCGAGCCCCACCGGCATGTTCCACGTCGGAGGTGCCCGCTCCGCCCTGTACAACTGGGCGACGGCGCGACAGCAGGGCGGCACCTTCGTCCTGCGGATCGAGGACACCGACGCCGCCCGCAACAGGCCCGAGTGGACCGACGGCATCATCAGCGCCCTCGCCGCCATCGGCATCCACGGCGGCGACCCCGCCTTCGAGGGCCCGTACTTCCAGTCGGCCAACGCCCCCGCGCACCGCACCGCCGCCGAGAAGCTGTACGCGGCCGGCCGCGCCTACCACTGCGACTGCACCCGCGAGCAGCTCGCCGAGCGCACCGGCTCCGCCCAGAGCGGCTACGACGGCCACTGCCGCGAGCGCGGCCTGGAGTACGCCGAGGGCCGCGCGCTGCGCTTCCGCACCCCCGACGAGGGCACCACCGTGGTGGTCGACCTGATCCGGGGCGAGCCCGCCTTCCCGAACTCGGCGATCGAGGACTTCGTCATCGCCCGTGGCGACGGCAGCCCGGTCTTCCTGCTGGCCAACGTGGTGGACGACGTCGAGCAGGGCGTCACCCAGGTCATCCGGGGCGAGGAGCACCTCTCCAACACCCCCAAGCAGCAGCTGCTCTGGGAGGCGCTCGGCGCCACCCCGCCGGTCTGGGCCCACCTGCCGGTGATCGTCAACGAGAAGCGGCAGAAGCTCTCCAAGCGCCGCGACAAGGTCGCCCTGGAGGACTACCTGGCCGAGGGCTACCTGCCCGAAGCCCTCGTCAACTACCTGATGCTGCTCGGCTGGGGCCCCAAGGACGACGTCGAGATCCGCCCCTACGCGGAGATCGAGCAGCTCTTCCGGATCGCCGACGTGAACGCCGCCTCGGCCTTCTTCGACGTGGCCAAGCTGCGCTCCTTCAACGGCGAGTACATCCGAGCCATGGAGGTCGCGGAGTTCACCGCCGCCTGCGCACCGTGGCTGGCCGCCGACCGCGCGCCGTGGGCCGCCGAGGACTTCGACGCCGAGGCGTTCGCCGCGCTGGCGCCGCTGGCGCAGTCCCGGATCGCGCTGCTCTCGGAGATCACCGAGCAGGTCGACTTCCTCTTCCTGCCGGAGCCGGTGCAGGACGAGACCTCCTGGAACAAGGCGATGAAGGCCGGTGCGGCGGAGCTGCTGGCCAGCGCCCGCACCCGGCTGGCCGAGGCCGACTGGACGGCGGAGTCGCTCAAGGCGGTGCTGGAGGCGGTCGCCGCCGAGCACGGCCTCAAGCTCGGCAAGGCCCAGGCCCCGATCCGCGTGGCGGTCACCGGGCGGACGGTCGGCCTGCCGCTGTTCGAGTCGATGGAGGTGCTCGGTCGCGAGCGCACCCTGGCCCGCCTGGACGCGGCCGGCGCCCGCCTGGCGGCCTGACGCACCCTCAGGGGCCGTGCCCGCCCTCCGGGGTGGGCACGGGCCCCGGGCCGTCCTGACTCGGTACCCTCGGCAGCGTGAAGACCCGACCGGACGACCTCGGTGACGACCGGCTCCGCACCGGCCTGCGCGCCTACGGCATCGAGGCGGCCTCCCTCGCCTACGCCCCCGTCGGCTTCGGTGACCACCACTGGACGGCCACCGGCACGGACGGCCGCCGCTGGTTCCTCACCCTGGCCGACCTGGACCACAAGAGCCACTGCGGGCCCGATCCGGATGCCGCGCTGGCCGGCCTGCGCGCGGCAATGTCCACCGCCCGCGCCCTGCGCGGCCTCGGCCTGCTGGTCGCGCCGTCGGCCACCCCCGACGGTGAGACCGCGCTCCGGCTCTCGGCGCGCTACGCCCTCAGCGTCTTCCCGCACACCGACGGCACCCCCGGCGGCTTCGCCGACCGCCTCACCTCCGCCGACCGCCGCCTGGTGCTGGACGCCCTGGCCCGCCTGCACACCGCCGCCCCGCCGCCCGGCACCCCCGTGCACCACCCCGGCCTCTCCGACCGCCCCCGCCTCGACGCCGCGCTCGCCGCCACCGCCACCCCCTGGACCGGCGGCCCGCACGCCGAGCGCGCCCGCGCCCTGACGGTCGCTCACCTCCCCGACCTCCACCGCGCCCTGGACCGGCTCGACCGCACCGCCGCCACCCTCACCGGCCCCACCGTGGTCACCCACGGCGAACCGCACCCCGGCAACCTGCTCCGCCACCCCGACCACGTCCTGCTGGTCGACTGGGACACCGTCGCCCTCGCCACCCCCGAACGGGACCTCTGGCTGCTCGCCCCGACCCCTGACGACCTGGCCCGCTACACCGCCGCCACCGGCCATCCCGTCGACCCCGGGGCCCTCGCCCACTACCGGCTCCGCTGGGCGCTGGAGGACGTGGACGCCTACCTCCACTGGTTCCGCAGCCCGCACGCGGACGACACCGACAGCCGGGACTCCTGGGCCGCCTTCAGCGGCACCCTGGCCGAACTCCCGTCCCTGCTCGACTGATCCGGCCAGGGGCTGTGGCGCCGCCGAACCCGCGGACCTCGCCGAACTCGCGGACCTCGCGGACCTCGCGGACCTCGTGGCCGATCTGATCGAGTCCGGCTCGGGGCCGTCCGCAGCTGCGCCGAGGTGACCGGCCCGTCCCCGGACGGCCACCGGTGGTGTGACCTGCTGCTGGTCACCGCCGATCGGGCCACCGCACTGCACCTCGCGCTCGGGGACTGACCGGATGGCGTCGGCGACCGTCAACCGCCCTGCGGCGGTGCCAGGATGACCACCTCCAGGGTGCGCGGGCCGTGGACGCCCTCGACGCGGTCGAGTTCGATGTCGCTGGTGGCGGACGGGCCGGAGATCCAGGTGAGCGGGCGGGTCGGGTCGAGCAGCGGGAGCGCCCGGGGGACGGAGGCGACCACCTGATCCGGGCGGACCACGCAGACGTGGTGGTCGGGCACCAGGGTGAGCGCGCGCCGGCCCTGGCCGGGACCGGCGTCCAGGACCAGGGTGCCGGTCTCCGCGATGGCGAGGGTGCAGGTGGTGACCACGCTGTCGATCTCGTCCAGCCGTCGGGGCGTCAGCGCACCTGCGCCGTCGGGGAGCCGGGTGACGGGGGAGTCGGCCAGCCAGGCGGCGGGCAGGCCGTCCGGGACCGCCACCGTCCGGGTGCCGCGCTCGGTGAGCAACCGGGCGATCAGGGACGGGAGTTCGGGTTCGGAGCAGCGGTGCACCTTCGCCCGGTAGTCGCCGAGGTTGGCGGCGAGCAGCCCCAGCAGGTCGGTGTCCGGTGCCAGGTGGGAGGTCCGGTAGTTCCGCCGGAGCGGGACGGGCTCCTCCGGCGGCACGTCCGCGAGGGCCGCCCGGATCCGGGCCAGCACCACGTCCCTTGAGGAACCCGTCACCGCTCTCCCTCCGCGCGCCTGTCCCACCACACCCGGAACGGCTCGGCCGGTACCGCTGGAAGATCCCGCTCCGCGCTCCATGCCCCGGCCGCCCCCGGCAGCGGCACCCGCCGGGGATGCAGCTTGCGGGTCGCCGAGGCGGCGCGTTCGGCGGCGCTCAGTACCGCCGGGTGGTCGAGCAGCCAGCTCGCCGCCCGCATCGCGGTCCGCTCCATCCGGTGGCCCGGCCCCTCGTCCACCGCCCGCTCGCGCAGGTGCACCAGGACCTCGGGGATGTCGATCGCGACCGGGCAGACCTCGTAGCAGGCCCCGCAGAGCGAGGAGGCGAAGGGCAGCGATGCCTCCAACTCCCCTGCCACGCCCTTGAGCTGGGGCATCAGGATGGCCCCGATCGGCCCGGGGTAGGGCGATCCGTACGCGTGCCCGCCGGCCCGCTCGTACACCGGGCAGACGTTCAGGCAGGCCGAGCAGCGGATGCAGCGCAGTGCCTGGCGGCCGACGGTGTCCGCGAGGGTGTCGGTCCGCCCGTTGTCGAGCAGCACCAGGTGGAAGGCGGACGGGCCGTCGCCGTCCGAGGTGCCGGTCCACATCGAGGTGTAGGGGTTCATCCGCTCGGCGGTGGAGGAGCGCGGGAGCAACTGGAGGAAGACCTCCAGGTCCTGCCAGGTCGGCACCACCTTCTCGATCCCGACCACCGAGATCAGCGTCTCGGGCAGGGTCAGGCACATCCGTCCGTTGCCCTCCGACTCGACCACCACCAGGGTGCCGGTCTCGGCGACCATGAAGTTGGCTCCGGAGACACCGACCTCGGCCCGGAGGAACTTCTCCCGCAGGTGCAGCCGTGCGGCCTCGGCCAGTTCGGCCGGCCGGTCGGTCAGGCCCTCGGGGGCCGGGCGGCCCCAGTCGGCCATCCGCTGCTCGAAGATGTCGCGGATCTCGGCGCGGTTGCGGTGGATGGCGGGTACCAGGATGTGCGAGGGGCGGTCGTCGCCCAACTGGACGATCAGCTCGGCGAGATCGGTCTCGTAGGCGGTGATGCCCTCGGCCGCCAGCGCTTCGTTCAGGCCGATCTCCTGGGTGGCCATCGACTTGACCTTGACCACCTCCCGCTCGCCCGTGGCCTTCACCAGCTCGGCGACGATCCGGTTGGCCTCGGCCGCGTCGGCGGCCCAGTGCACGACGCCCCCCGACGCCGTGACCCGCTCCTCCAACTCCACCAGGTGGCGGTCGAGTTCGCGCAGCGTGCGGTCCTTGATCTCCTTGCCGGCGGCCCGCAGCTCGGCCCAGTCGTCCAACTCCGCGACGGCCGCCGCCCGCCGGTCGCGGATGGTGTGGGTGGCGTGCCGCAGGTTGGCGCGCAGCCGCTCGTCCCGGACGGCGGAGCGGGCTGCCGTCGGGAAGGCGGGCATGCCGAGGAAGGTGCCGCTCACCGGGTGGCCTCCTCGTCCGCCGTGCTCGCCAGGATCTCGGCCAGGTGCACCGTCCGGACCGGATCGCCCTGCCGCGCGATCAGCCCGTCCAGGTGGAGCAGGCAGGAGTTGTCGGCCCCGCAGAGGTAACGGGCCCCGGTGGCCACGGCGTTGGCCACCTTGTCCCGGCCCATCGCGACCGAGACGTCCGGGTTCTTCACCGCGAAGGTACCGCCGAAGCCGCAGCACTCCTCCGCGCCGGGCAGCTCCCGCAGCTCCAACCCCCGTACCGCCCGCAGCAGCCGCAGCGGCCGGTCGCCGAGCCCGAGCGCCCGCAGGCCGTGGCAGGACGGGTGGTACCCGACGGTGTGCGGGAAGGACGCCCCGACGTCCTCCAGCTTCAGGACGTCCACCAGGAACTCGGTCAGCTCGTACACCCGGGGTACCAGGTCCGTGACCTCGCTGGGGAGCGGACGCCCCTCCTCGGCGGCCTTGGCGGCGATCCGGGGGTAGTGCTCGCGGATCATCGCCGCGCAGGAGCCGGACGGCGTCACCACGTGGTCGTAGCCGGCGAGCTCCCGGGCCGTCCGCCGTACCAGCGGCTCGGCCTCCCGCCGGTAGCCGGAGTTGTACTGCGGCTGTCCGCAGCAGCTCTGCCCGGCGGGGAAGTCGACCTCGACGCCGAGCCGTTCCAGCAGCGTGACGACCGCCCGGCCGGTCTCCGGGCGGAGCGCGTCGTTCACGCAGGTGACGAAGAGTGCGACGCGCATGGCGGCGACTCCCTCCTCCTGGTCCTGGGTATTGGCCCCCTCTGACGCTGGATCATGCCAGTTCGCCCGGCACCGTGGGGGGAACGGTGCCGGGCGAGGCGGTGCAGTATCGGGGTTCAGCGGGCCCGGAAGGAGCGGAGCCGGAGGCTGTTGGTGACCACGAAGACGGAGGAGAAGGCCATCGCGGCGCCGGCGATCATGGGGTTGAGGAGTCCGGTGGCGGCGAGCGGGACGGCGGCGACGTTGTAGGCGAAGGCCCAGAAGAGGTTGCCCTTGATGGTGGCGAGGGTGCGGCGGGAGAGGCGGATGGCGTCGGCGGCGGTGCGCAGGTCGCCGC
>NZ_JBIWFX010000008.1:0-225043 GCF_044763225.1 Kitasatospora sp. NPDC096147
ACGCCGGATCCGGACCACCCGTCACCGTCACCACGTTCGTCGGCGTCACCGTCGCATCAGGACTGAGCGTGCCGCTCAACGTCCACGACGCCGACGCTCCCACCGCCAGCTCCACCGCCGGACAGACCGCCACACCCGACGAGACAGGACACGCGACCCCACCCGCATCGGCACTCATCACCGCGCCCGTCACCCCGGCCGGCACCTGATCCCGCACCACCACATCACGGGCCACCGACGGCCCGCCATTGGTCACCGTCACCCGCCACCGGATCTCCTGACCAGGCACCACCGGGTCCGTCAACAACACCTTCGACACCGTCAGACTGGCCCGCCCGGCAGGCGGGATCGGGTTGGAGGTGCTGGTGCAGTTCGGCGTACAGCCGGGATCGGCCGTGCCTCCCGGCGGGGTGACGGTGGCGCGGTTGTCGAGGGAGCCGGTGGCGTCGGCGGGGACGGTGCCGGTCAGCGTGTAGACGACCTGGCCGCCGGCCCGGAGGTTGACCGTGGTGGCGATGTCGCCCGTGCCGGTCGCCGGGCTGCCGCAGCTGCTGCCGCCGCTCGCGGCGCAGCTCCAGCTGAAGGCCCGGATCGCGGTGGGCAGGGTGTCGCGGACGCCGACGCCGGTCGCGTCCGAAGGGCCGGCGTTCTTCACCGTGATGGTGTAGGTCAGCGGCTGGCCCGGCACGTAGGGGTTCTTGTCCGCCGTCTTGGTGACGGACAGTCCGCTGGTCGGCTGGCCCGGGGTGTCCAGGGTGCTGGAGCAGGTGGGGCCGCAGTTCGGGTCGGTGCTGGCGGACGGGCGGGTGACCGTGGCGGTGTTGGAGAGGGTGCCCGTGGTGGTGGGCGGGACGGTGCCGGTGATGGTGTAGGTGACGCTGTCGTTGGCGCCGATGGTGGCCGTGGTGTCGAGGTTGCCGGTGCCGCTCGCTGCTCCGCAGCTGCTGTTGGCGGAGGCCGCCGCGCAGGTCCAGGTGAAGGCGGAGAGCGCGGAGGGCAGCGCGTCGCGGACCGCCGCACCGACGGCGGGGGCCGGGCCGGCGTTGCGGACCACGACGGTGTAGGTGAGCGCCTGCCCTGGGACGTACCTCGCCTTGTCCGCCGTCTTGGTGACGGAGAGTTGGACCCTGGTCTGCCACTCCAGTACGACCTCGCCGTTGCCGCCGTTGCCGTAGCCGCCACCGACACCGGTGCCGGACGAGTACTGGGCGTCGGCCCGGCCGCCGGAGAGTCCGCCGACACCGTTGGCGGAGCTGTTGGTGCCGTTGCCGGTCGAGGTACCGAAGACGCCCGCGCCGCCGGTGTAGCCGGAGCCGCCGCCTCCCATCCCGTTGATCTCCCCCGACCGCTGGCAGGCGCCGCCACCGCCGCCGTAGTTGCCGCCTCCACCACCGCCACCACCCTCGTTGGTGGAGGCGTTGCCGCCGGTCCCGCCCCGGTAGCGGGTGCCGGCGGTGCCGGTGCAGGCGGCCTGGGTGGCGGCGGCGCCGCCCGCGTTCTGGGTGCCGCCCCGGCCGGAGTAAGCGGGCTGGCCGTCCTGGCCACCCGTGGCACCGCCACCGGCACCGGCGGCCGGGGAGTTGGTGTCGGCACCGGGTGAGGCGCCGCCACCGCCGCCCGCGATCAGCAGCGGGTTGGTGCCGTAGGCGCCGGCCCAGACGGCGGACAGGCCGCCGCCGCTGCCGCCGGTGGCCTCGGTCCGTCCCTGACCGCCGGCTCCACCACCGCCGTAGGTGACGGCGGAGCTGTTCGTCACGCCGCCCTGGCCGGCCGTGACGGTGAGCTGCTGACCCGGCGTCACGGTGAGGTTCCCGGTGGTGTGTCCACCGCCACCACCGCCGAACTGGCCGGTGTAGTAGGACCTCAGCACGCCACCACCACCCGCACCCCAGAGCCGGGCGAAGAGGGTGGTGACGCCGGGCGGGACGGTGAAGGTCTGGTCGCCTCCGCTGTAGGTGAGGCGGACGCAGTTGGTGTTGGTGCCGGTCGGCGTGCAGGCCACCTGCGCGCGCGGGCGCTCGACCAGGGCTGCGGGCGCGGTCGCCGGGAGGACGGCGGCCGGGAGGACGGCGGCGGTGGCGAGACCGCCCTGCGGCAGCAGGCAGAGCAGCGCCAGCATCACCCGGACCACCACGGATGCGCGTCCGCCGAGCAACGACCTCACCGGACGCACGGGCGACTCCTCTCGCGACCACGTGCCCACACACGTGCGCGACCAGGATGAACCACCTGAAAAGCTGACAAACGATCAACAGGCCAGCGCCAGGCCGTTCATGACAGGAATCCCCGCTTTCGGCCCAACGCCGTAGGCGCGCGCCGATCCGCCCACCCCCGAACGGCCGCACCGCACGGTGGCTGCCATGCTGACCCGATGACCGAAGCCGAACGGAACGCACTCACCCGGATGCGCGGGTCCGCCGACGCGTGGCCGGAGACCGCCTACGAGCGGGCCACCGACCCCGAGGGGTACGCGTACGACCGCAACGCGGTCCGGCGGGCGCAGGTGCTGTGGGCGCTGCAGTACGACCGGCGGCCCGAGGATCTGGAGCTGGTCCGCTGGCTCGCCGGGCAGGAGGCGGTGTGCCGCCGGGAGGCTCCGTTCCAGGGTTTGGGCGAGGAGGCCACGCTGGCCGGGCTGCTGCTCGCCGAGTTCCGCCGGGTCGAGGACGTCTGGCTGCACTGGGAGATCAAGCGGGCCAACTTCGACACCTGGTGCGGCTACGACCTCCAGGCGCTCTGCGCGGCCGGGGTCGCCGCCACCCTCGATCACGTACGGGCCGGCGGGCATCCGAAGCGTGACGACCTGTTGGCGCGGCTGCTCCGCGAGGACGGCGAGCCGTGGTTGTCGGAGGAGGAGGTGGCGCGTTGGTTCGAGCACGCGCGCTCGTCCTTTCCGGCCGATCCGGCCGAGGAGGACACCTTCACCCTGGTCGAGCGCGCCAGGCTGACCGGAGACACCGCCCGGGCCCGCGCGCTGCTGGACACCTGGGCGGCCGGGCAGGGGGATCCGGGGGAACCGTATGATGCCGCAACGCTCGGCGAACTCCGCTACTGGTTGGCGGAGTTGGGCGACTTCGCGGGCGCCGCCCGGGCGGAGCGGGAGGCGCTGGCCCTCGCCCCGAGCGCCGGCGACCGGACCTCGGGGCTGCTCCGCCTGGCCCGGCTGGAGCGGCAGGCGGGCGACCACCCGGCGAGTTGGGTGGCGCTGACCGACTACCGCCTCGGGCAGACGGCGGCGGCCCTCTCGACGGAGCACCTGCCGGACCGGGAGTACGTGGAGGAGCTGTTCCGGCTGGCGGAGGTCGCGGAGCCGGGGATCGCCGGAGCCGCGTTCGCCGAGGCCGACCGTCAGGTCGCCGCCCTGCCGAGCGTGTACCTGGCCCTGCTCCGATCGGCGGTCGCGGCGGCCACGAACATCGGTGACCGGGATCGGGCGGCGCACTACGCGGCGCTGGCGAAGCTGGAGGAGCAGCGCGTGCGCGTCCATGACGACTCCCCGGACGAGGAGCAGGACGTGGACGGCGATGAAGGGGAAGGGGCAGGGGAGAGGGACTGAGGCGTGAAGGGCCGGTCGGCGGTGCTGCCGACCGAGCCCGTCCCGATCGGCCGTCAGACCCAGTGGGCGTGCTCCAGGAGCGCGTCCGCCGACCCGGCGACCAGCTCACGGCCCTCCACCACCGCCAGCCAGTCGGCGGGCAGTGCCGCCGCGCCGTACAGCGCTCCGACCAGATTGCCGCAGACCGCCCCGGTGGAGTCGCTGTCGCCGGAGTGGTTGACGGCGAGCAGCAGGGCCGAGCGCGGGTCGTCGGTGGCCAGCGCGCAGTAGACCGCGATGGCGAGGCACTCCTCGGCGATCCAGCCCAGTCCGACCCGCTCCACCGCCTCCGCCGACGGCGGGCCCTCCGCCGCGATCCGCACCGCGCGGTCCAGGGCCTCGACGGTCTCGGTGGCGTTCGGGTGGCGCTCCAGCAGTTCGACGGTGACCGCGAGCGCCTCGGGGAGCGACCGGTCGGCCAGCACCAGGTCGATCAGGGCGGCGAAGGCACCCGCCGCCAGCTGGCCGGTGGGGTGACCGTGGGTCAGCTGGGCCGCCTGGGCCGCCCGTTCGAAGGACTGCTCCGGCCCGAGGCCGAGCAGGCCGAACGGGGCCGAGCGCATCACGGTGCCGCAGCCCTTGGAATGGCCGTTGACCGGCCCGGTCAGGCCGCTCGGGACCGGTGGGACGAGGTCGGGGTGCTCCTCCAGGCCGCTCAGGCAGGCGTTGCCGGGAGCCCGGCGGGCGTAGAGGAAGGCGTGTGCGAGCAGCGGCGAGGCGGGGGCCGGCCCCGGCCCCTGCCGATGCTGGGTCAGCAGCCAGTGCCGGTACGAGCGGTGGAGGTCGGCGAGGGTGCCGCCGGCCAGCAGGCCCTCGACGGTGAACAGGGTCATCTGGGTGTCGTCGGTGATGTCCCCGGCCCGGTCGCCCGGGCGGTCGGCGGCCCGCAGGCCGGTCACTCCCAGGGGGCCGTAGTCGTCGCGGATGCGCTCCAGGCGGCGGAACTCCACCGGCCAGCCCAGGGCGTCACCGAGCGCGCCGCCGAGCAGGGACCCGCGGACGCGGTCGGAAGGGGAAATGGTCATCCGCCGACCGTACGTGGCGCTCCGGCCGGAACGGAAGTGCCCTGGTGACGGATGGTCAGCGAGTCCCGGCCGGCGATCGGCGCCGGGACGGTGCCGCGGCCGGCGGGGGCCGGGACGGGGGGCTGGTGGTCGGGCGGCAGTCAGGCGGCGGTCAGGACCTCGACTCCGAGCGCCCCGATCCCGGTGATCACGGGATCGGCCGGGTCCGCGTCGGTGATCAGCCCGGTGATCTTCCCCCAGGGCAGCACCCGGTACGGCGAGGCGGTACCGAGCTTCTCGGCCGAGGCCAGGACGTAGGTGTCCGCGGCCCGCGCGGCGAGGGCGCGTTTCATCGCGGCCTCGTCGGCGTCCCCGGTGGTCAGCCCGGCCTCGGGGTGGACTCCCGTCACGCCGAGCAGACAGAGCTCGGCGGAGACGTTCTGGGCCGCCTCGACGGCGGCGGCGCCGCAGGTGACGGCGGAGTGCTTGAAGACCCGGCCGCCCAGCAGGTAGAGCTCCGCTCCCTGATGGTCGATCAGGGCGGCGGCCACGGTCGGGCTGTGGGTGATCACGGTGCAGGCGAGGTCCGGCGGGAGGGCCCGGGCGACTGCGAGGGCGGTGGTGCCGCCGTCGAGGATCACCGAGCCGCCCGGCCGGATCAGGGCGGCGGCCACCCCGGCCACCTTCCGCTTGCCGTCCGGAGCCACCGTCTGCCGGGCGCCGTAGCCGGCCACGGCCGGTGAGACGGGCAGTGCACCTCCGTAGACCCGCTGGCACAGGCCCTCGGCAGCGAGGTCCCGGAGGTCGCGGCGGACACTGTCCTCGGAGATGCCCAGGTCGGCGGCGACGTCCTTGGCCACCACCTTCCCGGTCCGGGCCAGCAGGGCCAGCAGGTGGGCTCGTCGTTGGGCGGCCAGCATTCCCGTTCCTTCCTGTTCTTTCGTGCTTCTGCACGTTTCGATGAGTAGGGTAGCCGCCATGGACCAGCAGGCACACTCCGCTCCCTCTCCGACCGCCGTCCCCGGCGTCGACGCCCCTGACCACCGGGGCCGCACCGGCCTCCATCTGGCCGGCCGCGAGCTCGACCGCAATCCGGACGTCCGGATCCGGGAGGTCGAGCTGACCTCCCGGGGCTGGCACGTACTGCGCCGCACCACCTTCGACTACCGGCGCCGGGACGGGCGGTGGGAGCGCCAGCAGCGCGAGACCTACGACCGGGGCGACGGCGCGGTGGTCCTGCCCTACGACGCCGAGCGCGGACTGGTGCTGCTCACCCGCCAGTTCCGCTACCCCGCCTACGTGAACGACCACCCGGACGGCATGCTGATCGAGGCGGCGGCCGGACTGCTGGACGCCGACGACCCGGAGACAGCGATCCGCCGCGAGAGCATCGAGGAGCTCGGCGTGGAGCTCGGCCGACTCACCCACCTCTTCGACTCCTACATGAGCCCGGGCTCCGTCACCGAGTGCCTGCACTTCTTCGCCGCCCCCTACACACCGGCCGACCGGACCGGCCGCGGCGGCGGCCTGGCCGAGGACGGCGAGGACATCGAGGTGCTCGAACTCCCCTTCGCCGAGGCCCTCGCCATGACCCTGGACGGCCGGATCTCCGACGCCAAGACGGTGATGCTCCTCCAGTGGGCCGCCCTGCACGGGCCGTTCGCCCCGAAGCCGGCAGAGCCCCGGGTGGCCTGACCTCCGCCCAGGCGAGCAGCGGGATCGGCCCGTCGGGCGGCGCGCGCGGGCTCCCGGCCCGCCCAACGGTCTTCGGCGAGGCCACCGGCCACCCCGCCCCGGCCCGCCCGGCCCGCCCGGGCCGACCGGGCCCTCCACCCGCACGACAGCTCCCGATCCGCCCTGCGGAGCGGGGGAGCTCACCTTCCGCCGAACACCCTTGCCGAAAGAACATGTTGACGGAGCGTCAGATCGATGCTCCAGGGGCGCCATCGACTGACCACCGACACGTCATTCCGGTCAATCGGCGGCCGATAACCGGCAGATCGCCTTCCGTTCCCCCCGACGCGGAGGAGGCCTGCCATGATGCGACACAGGACATGTGACATTGCATCAGACCTTCCCCAAGGAGCCCACATGAAGCGCACCGTGGCCACTGTCGCCGCCGCAACCGCCGCCCTGGCCGCCCTCGCCACCGTCCAGGCGGCGGCCGTCGCACCCGCCGGGCCGGCCGGCCCCGTCGGCCCCCGGGTGACCTGCGGCACCCCGGGTGCCCCCGGCTACCTGCTGACCCGCGCCTGCGTCGAGGTGACGGGCAACCAGGTCCGGTTCTACGGCGTGGCCACCGCCACCGACCCGTCCTGGCAGGCCCAGTCGGTCGGCTTCACCGTCTCCGGTGCCGTGGTGGGCAGCGCCCCGCTCGCTCCGGTCAACCCCACCGTCTACATCCAGAGCGGCGGGAACGCGGTCGGCAGCGTCTACGGCACCGCCCCCTGCGGCGCCACCGTCACCTCCACCTTCTCGGTGAACCAGCCGGGTTGGCCCGCCTCGACCGCGACCGTCTCGGCCGTCGTGGCCTGCTGACCACCCGGCGGAGCGGACCGGACACCCACCCCGACCCCGGCCCAGCCCGGACGGCAGACGCGCCGTCCGGGCTGGGCCCGTCGGGGCCCGCGACGAACGACCGAGGAGCACGCCGGCCGGTGGCCGACCAGGCCGGGGCGAACCGGATGCACCGGCCGGGTGTACGGGCCGACCCGTGCGATCGGCAGGCCGTTCGGCGGCCCGGCCCACCAGGACCCCTCCGGTCGTCCGGCAGCAGCGGTACGCCCACCCCACCGACACCCTCCGATCCGGCCCAGGACACCGCATGACCGCACGCCCTGCCGGCACCCCGTCCTGCTCGTCCACGGCGGTCTCCGGGAGGACGCCATGGACGCCACCCGGTTCTGGGCCGTACCGGGGATCACGGCCGGCCTCGAACGGGCCGGGCATCCGGTGCTCGCGCCCGACCGGCCGCGCCGGCCGACGAGTTGGCAGGCCGAGGCCGCGCAGTTGGCCCGGCAGCTGCCGAAACGGCCGGTCGCGCTGGTGGCCGGGTCCAACGGATGCTCGGTGGCCGTCCGGCTGGCGCTGGCCTTCCCCGGGCGGGTGTCCCGGCTGCTGCTGGCCTGGCCCGCGACCGCCGGCGATCCGGTGGTGGACGCCCACACCCGAGCCGGGCTGACCGCCCTGGGCGCCGCCGGGCCGACCGTCCGCGCGCTGCTGGGCGGTGAGACCCTGCGCGGCGTCACCGACCGCGAGTTGGCCACCCTGGGGATGCCGGTCGCCGTGCTCCCCGCCGTTGCGGAGAACTCCCGACATCGACGGCGGACGGTCGACGCGCTGCTGGGCCTGCTGCCCAGCGCGGCGGAGCTGCCCGGCTGCCCCAAACCACCTCATCCGGCCTTCACCGGCCACCTGAACGGCTTCCTCGCCTCAGTCGCCCGGGCACTGCGCTGAGCTGAGCTGAGCGGAGCTGAGCGGCCAAGATCCTGCGGCTTGTCGCAGGGAGCTGACAGGCTGTCAACTCCACTGCCGGTCAAGGCCTCGGACGAAGGACGTGCCCGTGAACACCGACATGCACCACCGCCCCACCGCGCGCGCCGCGATAGCACTGACGATCGCCGCCCTGCTCTCCGCAGGCGCGGTCGGCTGCTCCGGTGGCGACGACGACTCCTTCAAGAGCTGGGTGGACAAGGGCGGGAAGGAGCACACCCTGGCGATGGGCACCGACATCCGCTCGCTGGTGCAGCTCAGCGGACAGGGCGGCGGCAGCGAAGCCGTCGCCCGCTGCCGGCAGATCCTCGACCACGTCGCCTCGGCGCGGGCGTACCGCAAGCTGCCGGACGAGACGGGCCAGCGCTCCTGGGCGAAGGTGCTCGACGAGACGGAGCGCACGGCCACCAACTGCGCGCAGAACAAGGAGACCGGCCTGACCGGCGGCCCCAAGCTCTCCGAAGCGGCCGAGGCGCAGAGCGCGTACAGCGCGCTCTCCATCAGCCTCGCGCAGCTCTCCAAGACCGCGTCCTGACGAAGCCTCACCGCCCGGCCGACCCCGGCGACGGGCGAGCGGCCGGGCCGGCGGACGAGCGCACGGAGAGCTGACCCGACAGGTGACCCGACGGAGCCGCGCAATCTTCCGGCAACACGGGAACATTCCCCCGGACCGCTCGGTTCGGCATCCACGTGGCGCGCAGCACGGCGCCCGTCCGACCGCCGACGCACCGTGAGACCGATCGAGAGGAGTGCTCCATGAGCACCTCGTCCACCTCCCGCCCCGCCGACTCCTCCGGCAGCTTCTCCCTCGGCGGCGACCTGCCCGTCAACCGGCTCGGCTTCGGTGCGATGCGCATCACCGGGCCGGGTGTCTGGGGCGCCCCGGAGGACCCGGCGGAGGCGGTGCGGGTGCTGCGCCGGGCCGTCGAGCAGGGTGTGACCTTCATCGACACCGCCGACTCCTACGGGCCGTTCGTCAGCGAGCAGCTGATCAAGGAGGCCCTGCACCCGTACGCCGACGACCTGGTGATTGGCACAAAGGGCGGCCTGACCCGCACCGGGCCGAACGAGTGGCACCCGGTCGGCCGGCCCGAGTACCTGCGCCAGCAGGTCGAGCTGAGCCTGCGCCACCTCGGCCTGGAGCGGATCGACCTCTACCAGCTGCACCGGATCGACCCGCAGGTGCCGGTGGCCGAGCAGCTCGGCGAGCTGGCGCAGCTCCAGCAGGCGGGCAAGATCCGCCACATCGGCCTCTCCGAGGTCACCGTGGAGGAGCTGACCGAGGCCCGCAAGCACGCCGAGATCGTCTCGGTGCAGAACCGCTACAACCTGGTGGACCGCGCCTCCGAGGAGGTGCTCGACCACGTCACCGCCGAGGGCATCGCCTTCATCCCGTGGTTCCCGATCGCCACCGGCGAACTCGCCCGCCCGGGCGGCAAGTTGGACGCCATCGCGACGCGTCTCGGCGCCACCCCGGCCCAGCTCGCGCTGGCCTGGCTGCTGCGCCGCTCCCCGGTGGTGCTGCCGATCCCCGGCACCTCGAAGGTGTCGCACCTGGAGGAGAACCTGGGCGGCGCCCTGGTGACCCTGGACGACGCGGACTTCGCCGAGCTCAGCTCGCTGGCCTGACCCCTCCCCCCTCCCCCGGCCATCTCCTTCCTCTCCGACCGTTCACCGAAGAAGCACGGAGCACATCCCATGAAGATCGGCATCATCGGCGCGGGCCACATCGGTGGCAACCTGACCCGCCGGCTCACCAGCCTCGGCCATGAGGTGAAGGTGGCCAACTCCCGTGGCCCGGAGACCCTTTCCGAGCTGGCGGCGGAGACCGGCGCCACCGCAGTGCTCGCCACCGAGGCGGCGGCCGGGGCGGAGCTGGTCGTGGTGACCATCCCGCTGAAGAACATCCCCGGCCTGCCCGACGACCTGTTCGCCGGTGCGGCGGACGGCTTCGTCGTGATCGACACCAACAACTACTACCCGCAGCCGCGCGACGGCCGGATCGCCGGCATCGAGGACGAGGGCCTGACCGAGAGCCGCTGGGTCGAGCGGCAGCTCGGCCACCCGGTGGTCAAGGCGTTCAACGGCACCTACGCCCAGGACATCCTGGACCGTCCGCTGCCGGCCGGGGACCCGGAGCGGATCGCCCTGCCGGTGGCCGGTGACGACCCGGCGGCCAAGCAGCTGGTGCGTGACCTGATCGATGCCCTCGGGTTCGACACCGTGGACTCCGGCGGCATCGACGACTCCTGGCGCCAGCAGCCGGACACCCCGGTCTACGGTCTGCGGGCCGGTGTCGAGGCCGTCACCAAGGCGCTCGCCGAGGCGTCTCCGGAGCGTCCGGCCAACTTCCGGGGCTGACGGACCGGTGGCGGTGGCCGGTCACCCGGTGGCTCGCACCACCGGGTGACCGGCCACCGCCGTACCCGCCCGGACCCCGCCGCCCGGACCCCGCCGCCCGGACCCGCCGCGGACTCACTGCCCGGACCCCGGCGCCCCGTCCTGAGCCGCCGTCACTTCCCGGTGCGGCGCAGCAGGTAGGTGTCCATGATCCAGCCCTTGCGCTCGCGCGCCCGTTCACGCGCCTCCCGAATCCGGGGCACCGCCTCGGCGAGCGGTCCGGCGTCGAGGATCTCGTCGGGGGTGCCTAGGTAGGCGCCGTAGAGGATCTCCAGCCCCTCGGGGTCGATCTCGGCGAACGCGGCGCGGCCGTCCAGCATCACCACCACGTCGTCCACCTGCTCCGGCATCCCGGCGGCCAGCCGACGCCCGGTGGTGATCTGCAGCGGACGGCCGACCCGGGTCAGCGTGGTGCGGTGCCGGGCGGCGAGCGCGGAGACGCTGCTGATCCCGGGGATCACCTCGTACCCGAAGGACTGCCGGCCGCGGCCCAGCACGTCCTCCACCACCGCGATCACGCTGTCGTACAGGCTCGGATCGCCCCAGACCAGGAAGGCCCCGGTGCCGTTCTCGCCGAGGTGCTCGGCGATCAGTCCCTCGACCAGGTCGGCCCGGCGGGTGCGCCAGTCGTCCACCGCCTCCCGGTAGGCGGGGGTGGTCCGGTCGCGTTCCGCGTCCGGCACCGCCACCACCCGGTGGCCCGGGGCGGCGTGCTCGGTGAGGATGCGGCGGCGCAGGTCGATCATCTCCTTCCGTTCCTCGGGCTTGTCGAGGAGGAAGAAGACCTCGGTGCGGGCGATGGCCTTCGCGGCCTGGAGGGTGAGGTGGTCGGGGTCGCCGGCACCGATGCCGATGATCAGGATCTGTCGCATGCCCCGATTCTCCCCCGGCCGGGCACCCGGGCAGGCCACCCCGGGGACGGTGCCGGTGCGGTGCCGGGACGGGCCGGGACCGGAGCAGGTCGGGCCGGGCCGGGCCGGGCCGGGTCGGGTCGGGCTGCCGGTGTGACGCACTCGGCCCTTGACCCCGGGATTTCGGCGCCGGGATGATGGGCCGTCAACTCTCGACTCCGCCGCTGGGGGAAGCCGGTCCGAAACCGGCGCTGACCCGCAACGGTAGGTCGCCGACCCCGGTCGGCGGCGAGCCCGGATACCCGGCTGCGGAGGTGTACCGCCAACTCCTCCCGTCGTGGTCTGCGGGCCGGAGCCCCGTGGGCTGCCCCGAGGTCTCTCTCGGGCAGGCCCTCCGGGCCCCTGCGTCCAGGCCCGGAAAGGCAGTTCATGCCCGCGCTCCGCCGCTCCCTGGGCCTGTTCGCGACCGCCGCGCTCGCCCTCGCCGCCACCCTGCCGACCGTCACCGCCGCACAGGCCACCTCCGGCTCCGGCGCCACCATCCGCCCTGATGCCGCTGCCGCCGGCTGGCTGGCCCGCCAGTTGGTGAACGGCGACCACTTCGAGTCGGTCTTCGACGGCACGGCCTACCCGGACCAGGGTCTGACCGTGGACGCCGTGCTCGCCTTCGCCGCCGCCCACAGCTCCGACCAGGCCGCCGCCCGGGCCACCGCCTGGCTGGCCCAGCCCGCCAACACCACCGGCTACGTCGGCGACGGCACCACCGAGGCGTACGCGGGGGCCACGGCCAAGCTGCTGCTGGCCGCCCAGGTGCGGGGGGCGAACCCGGCCTCGTTCGGCGGGGTGGACCTGCCGGGGCAGCTGCGCGGCCTCCAGACGCCGTCCGGCCGGTTCTCCGACCGCTCCCAGTGGGGCGACTACAGCAACAACTTCGGCCAGGCCCTGGCCGTCATAGCACTCAAGCGCACTCCGGCCGGCGCGCCGACCGCCGCCGTGGACTTCCTGGCCTCCACCCAGTGCGCGGACGGCGGCTTCCCGGTCGCCCTCGGGCAGCCGGCCTGCACCAGCGACCCGGACGCCACCGCCCTCGCCGTCCAGGCACTGGCCGCCACCGGCCGTACGGCCAAGGCCAGTTCGGGTCTCGGCTGGCTGACCGCGCACCAGAACGCGGACGGTGGCTTCGCCGCCGCCGGGGCCACCGCCTCCAACGCCAACAGCACCGGGCTGGCCACCGCCGCACTGCTCTCGAACGGCCGCTACGGGGCCGGTCTCAAGGGCTGGAGCAGCCTGGTCAAGCTCCAGCAGGGCTGCTCGGCCACCGCCGTCAACCGGGGTGCGGTCGCCTACGACGCCACCGGCTTCAACGCCGCCACCGCGAACCGGGCCACCGCGCAGGCCGTGCTCGGCCTCGCCGGCAGCTCGCTGGCCACCCTCTCCGCACACGGCGCCCGCCCGGACGCGCCCACCCTCGCCTGCCGCTGAGCCCTCCTCCGAAAGGACCGTCACACCATGCTGACCAGAAGGACGTTCGGTGCCACCGCCCTGGCCGCCGGCCTGCTCGCCGCCTCGGCGGTGGTGACCGCCACCCCCGCCCAGGCCGCTGCCTGCTCCGGCACCTCCGGGGTCACGGTGGTGGTCGACTTCACCGCCGTGGGCGGCGGCATCCAGACCGGCTGTGCCCCGGGTGACCCGGCCAGCGGCCTGGCCGCGCTGACCGGCGCGGGCTTCTCCTACGCGTTCCACCCGCGCTTCCCGGGCTTCGTCTGCAAGATCAACAGCCTGCCGACCACCTGCACCAACCCGACCGGCTCGGCCTACTGGTCCTACTGGCACGCCCAGCACGGCACCCCGTGGGTCTACAGCAACCTGGGCGGCGCCTCCTACGACCCCGCCCCCGGCGACGTCGAGGGCTGGTCCTTCGGCGCGGGCACCCAGCCGGGCATCACTGCCCCCTGACGCCCCGTCCGGCATCGGCGGCCACCCGAGCGCACCGGTGCCCCGGCCCTCCGCGACGGAGGCCGGGGCACCGGCGGGTCCGGGCCCGGTGGGGCGGGCCGGGCCGGGTCAGGCCGCCGGGTGCGGGTGGAAGCCGCGTCCGCTCTTGCGGCCCAGCAGGCCCGCCTCCACCATCCGGGCCAGCAGCGGCGGCGGCGCGTAGAGCGGCTCCTTGTACTCGTCGTACAGCGACTGCGCGATCGCCTGGACGGTGTCCAGCCCGATCAGGTCGGCGAGTTGGAGCGGGCCCATCGGGTGGGCGCAGCCGTGCACCATGCCCGCGTCGATGTCCTCGGCGGAGGCGTGACCGCCCTCGGCCATCCGGATCGCGGCGAGCAGGTACGGCACCAGCAGCGCGTTGACCACGAAGCCGGCCCGGTCCCGGGAGCGGATCACGTGCTTGCCGAGGGTGCCGGCGGCGAAGGCGGCGATCCGCTCGGTGACCTCGAGGTCGGTGTGCAGCGAGCTGACCACCTCGACCAGCGGCATGACCGGCGCCGGGTTGAAGAAGTGCAGGCCCAGCACGTGGGTGGGCCGTCCGGTGGCGATGCCGAGGCGGGTGACCGGGATGGCGGAGGTGTTGGTGGCCAGCACCGCCCGCTCGTCGGCCAGGATCTTGTCCAGGCTGCCGAGCACCCCGGTCTTCACCGACTCGTCCTCGACCACCGCCTCGACCACCAGCTGACGGTCCGCCAGCGCCTCCAGGTCGTCGGCGAAGAGCAGGTGGGCCCAGGCGTCGGTGCGCTGCCGCTCGTCGAGCCGGCCGCGCTCGGCGGCCCGGTGCAGGGAGCGGTCGATCCGGGCCCGGGCGGCCCGGAGGGCGGCCGGGTCGCGTTCGCAGACCACGGTGTCCAGCCCGGCCCGGGCGAAGACCTCGGCGATGCCGGCGCCCATCTGCCCGGCGCCGACCACGGCCACGCGGCGGATCTCGTTCACGGTGCTGCCTCTCTGACGGTGTTCGGGCCCGGTCAGGCCGGGGTGACGGTGCGCACCAGGTGGCGGGCGTAGGCGGCGGTGGTGAGGAAGGGCGGCAGGTCGTCGCCGAGCGCGGTCTCCTCCAGCACCCGGACGGCCTCGTCCAGCAACTCCGGGTCCGCTCCCTCGGTGAGCATCAGGGCCCGCTCCCGGTCGATCTGGCGCCGGACGGCGCCCGCCGTGGCCAGGGTGCCGCCGGCCAGCCGCGCGCAGTGGTGCTGCCACTGCCAGAGCTGGCAGCGGGCGATCTCGGCGGTGGCCACGTCCTCCATCAGGCCGAAGACGGCGACCGCGCCGCTGCCGCCGAGCCAGGCGGTGAGGTAGCGCAGGGCGACCGCCACGTTGGCGCGCAGGCCCTGCTCGGTGGGCAGACCCACCGTCAGGCGGTGCACGCCGAGTAGGTCGGCGGCGGTGACCTCGACGTCCTCCCGGCTGCGGTCGAGCTGGTGCGGGTGCTCGCCCAGCACCGCGTCGAAGGCCGTCCGGCAGGTCTCCACCAGGGCCGGGTGGGCGACCCAGGAGCCGTCGAAGCCGTCACCGGCCTCGCGCTCCTTGTCGAGTCGGACCTTGGTGAGCGCCACCTCGTTGGCCGCCGGGTCGCGCTGCGGGATCGCGGCGGCCATCCCGCCGATGGCGTGCGCGCCGCGCCGGTGGCAGGTGCGGACCAGCAGGTCGGTGTAGGCGCGCAGGAAGGGCTGGGTCATGGTCAGCGAGGAGCGGTCCGGGAGCACGTAGCGCGGGCCGTGCTGGGCGAAGTTCTTGATCAGACTGAACAGGTAGTCCCACCGGCCCGCGTTCAACCCGGCCGCGTGGTCCCGGAGTTCGTAGAGGATCTCGTCCATCTCGAAGGCGGCGGTGATGGTCTCGATCAGCACGGTCGCCCGGATGGTGCCGTGCGGGATGCCCAGCTCGGCCTGGGCGTACGAGAAGATCTCGTTCCAGAGCCGGGCCTCCAGGTGATTCTCCAGCTTGGGGAGGTAGAAGTACGGGCCGTGGCCGCGGTCGATCTGGCGCCGCCCGTTGTGGAAGAGGTAGAGGCCGAAGTCGACCAGGGCCGCGACCGCCGGGCGGCCGTCGATCAGCAGGTGGGCCTCGTCCAGGTGCCAGCCCCGGGGCCGGACCACGATGGTGGCGGGTGCGTCGCCGATCCGGTAGCGCTTCCCCTCCGGGGTGTGGTCGTCGATCCGGCGCTCGATCGCGTCGACCAGGTTGAGCTGACCGTTGATCAGGTTGTGCCAGGTGGGGGCGGTGGCGTCCTCGAAGTCGGCGAGCCAGACCCGGGCACCAGAGTTGAGCGCGTTGACGGTCATCCGGCGCTCGGGCGGGCCGGTGATCTCCACCCGGCGGTCGGCCAGGCCGGGGCCGGCGCCGGCCACCCGCCAGCTGCGGTCCGCCCGGACGTGCGCCGTCTCCGGACGGAAGTCCAGGGTGCCGCCGGCCGCCAACTCGGCCCGGCGGCGGTCGCGTTCGGCCAGCAGTTCGGCCCGGCGCGGGGCGAAGACCTCGTGCAGCCGGGCCACGAAGCGCAGGGCCCCGGGGGTCAGGATCTCCTCGAAGCGGTCCTCGGGGGCGCCGAGGACCTCGATGCGGCTGGGCTGGGACATGGCGGGCTCCGGGTCTGGGAGTGGCGGGGCAGGAGGTGGGGGCCGGGGGGTGTGGGCAGGGGGGTTTGGGCAGGGGGTGTGGGCAGGGTGGGCCCGGGGCCTCGTCCCTCAACGAGGCCCCGGGCGGGGAGATCGGCGGCTACGGAGCGCCCTCGCAGGGGCAGCCGCCGGGGGTGGCTCGGATGGCTCAGGGACGGCTCGGCGGCCGGCTCAGTGGAACTGCTCCTCCTCGGTGGAGCCGGTGAGGGCGAGCGTCTCGGCGTTCGGGTTGACGGCGGTGGAGACCAGGTCGAAGTAGCCGGTGCCGACCTCGCGCTGGTGCTTCACGGCGGTGTAGCCGTCCGGGACGGCCGCGAACTCGGCCTCCTGGAGGTCCACGTAGGCGGTCATGCCGCGCTCGGCGTAGCCCCGGGCCAGCTGGTACATCGAGTGGTTGAGCGCGTGGAAGCCGGCCAGCGTGATGAACTGGAAGCGGTACCCCATCGCCCCCAGCTCCCGCTGGAACTTGGCGATCTGGTCGTCGTCCAGGGCCGCCTTCCAGTTGAACGAGGGCGAGCAGTTGTAGGCCAGCATCTTGTCCGGGTACTCGGCCTTGAGCGCCTCGGCGAACTCCCGGGCCTGGGCCAGGTCCGGGGTGCCGGTCTCCACCCAGATCAGGTCGGCGTACGGGGCGAAGGCCAGGCCGCGCGAGATCACCGGGCCCATCCCGGGCTCGACCCGGTAGAAGCCCTCGGCGGTGCGCTCGCCGGTGCAGAAGCGGGCGTCCCGCTCGTCCACGTCACTGGTCAGCAGATTGGCGGCCAGCGCGTCGGTGCGGGCGACGATCACGGTGGGCACGTCGGCGATGTCGGCCGCCAGCCGGGCCGCGTTCAGGGTGCGGACGTGCTGCGCGGTCGGCACCAGCACCTTGCCGCCCAGGTGGCCGCACTTCTTCTCGGAGGCCAGCTGGTCCTCGTAGTGGATGCCGGCCGCACCGGCCTCGATCATGCCCTTGGTGAGCTCGAAGGCGTTCAGCGGCCCGCCGAAGCCGGCCTCCGCGTCGGCCACGATCGGCACCAGCCAGTCCGGCCCGTCGGTGCCCTCGGCGGCGTCGATCTGGTCGGCGCGCAGCAGCGCGTTGTTGATCCGGCGGACCACCTGGGGCACCGAGTTGGCGGGGTAGAGCGACTGGTCCGGGTAGGTCTGGCCGGCCTGGTTGGCGTCGGCCGCGACCTGCCAGCCGGAGAGGTAGATCGCCTGTAGTCCGGCCTTCACCATCTGCACCGCCTGACCGCCCGTCAGGGCGCCCAGCGCGTGGATGTAGTCCTGCTCGTGCAGCTGCTTCCAGAGCCGCTCGGCGCCGCGCCGGGCCAGCGTGTGCTCCTCCCGGACGGAGCCGGACAGGCGCACCACGTCGGCGGCGGAGTAGGTGCGCTCGACCCCGGCCCAGCGGGGGTCGGACGCCCACCGGGCGGCCAGCTCCGCCGCCTGCTGCTCCTGCCGCTGCTGCCGAAGGGACTGCGTCATGACTCGCTCCAGGGGATTCGTTGCGAAGGATGTGAGGTGGCTCACCCGGTGGGCTCCGGATGCGGCCGGGGCGCCGGGGCGCCGGCACCGGCCGCCGGGACGTTAGTGTCCCCGCTGCTCGGCCGCAGGGCCCGAACTGCCTTGTGGTGCCGGGCTTTCGTGCTGCGCCGCTCGGCCGCTGCACCGACTCTGGCAGCCGCCCGGCCGGACGTCACCCGTGGACCGCTGCCAATCTCTGCGAAGTCCTCCTCGCGAATCAGCGAAGACTGCGAAGCCCGGTGCCGGGTCGCCGGGGCTAGGATTCCGCCCACCGGACCGGCGGCTGAGCGAGGGAGACCACGGACATGGGCAAGACCTTCGCCGGGGCGCGGCTGCGCCGGCTCCGGGAGGAGCGCGGGCACAGCCAGGCCGCGCTGGCCCGGCTGCTCGACCTCTCCCCCAGCTACCTCAACCAACTGGAGCACGACGCACGGCCGTTGACCGTCCCCGTGCTGCTGCGGCTGACCGAGGTGCTCGGCGTGGAGGCGGGGTACTTCGCCCCGGCCGACACCGCCCGCCTGAGCACCGAACTGCGCGGCGCGCTGGGCGAGGAGCTGACGGCCGGTCGGGTCGGTGCGGGGGATCTGGACGAGCTGGCGGCCCGGCTGCCCGCCGTGGCGAAGCTGCTGACCGAGCTCAGCCGCAGCCACCGGGCCGTCACCGAGCAGCTCGCCGTCCTGGCGGGGGACCGCGGCCCGGCCGTGGTCGGCACCCTCACCCCGCACGAGCAGGTCCGCGAGTACTTCTACCGGCGGCGCAACTACGTCGACGAGCTCGACCTGGCGGCCGAGGAACTGGCTGCGGAGATCGGGCTGCGGCGGGGCGCGGTCGGCCCCGCGCTGGCCGAGCGGCTGGGCTCCCGGCACGGGGTGGTGCTGGCCCGGGGCGGGGAGGCGCTGCACGTCTACGACCCGCAGGCCCGGGTGCTGCGGCTGGCCGACCGGCTGCGGCCCGGACAGCAGGCGTTCCGGATGGCCACCCAGCTCGGCTACCTCGAACACGACGCGCTACTCTCGGAGTTGGCGTCCCAGGACAACCCGGAGGGCAGCCCGGCCTGGTCGCTGACCCGGATCGGCCTGGCCAACTACTTCGCCGCCGCACTGGTGCTCCCCTACCGGGTCTTCCACGCCGAGGCGGAGCGCGCCCGGTACGACATCGAGCACCTGGCCGACCACTTCGGCGTCGGCTACGAGACGGTCTGCCACCGGCTCAGCACCCTCCAGCGGCCACGGCTGCGCGGCGTCCCGTTCTCCTTCGTCCGGGTCGACCGGGCCGGGAACGTCTCCAAGCGGCAGTCCGCCACCGGCTTCCACTTCTCCCGCACCGGGGGCACCTGCCCGCTGTGGAACGTCTACGACGCGTTCGCCGCCCCCGGCCGGGTGCACGTCCAGATCGCCGCCATGCCGGACGGGCAGCGCCACCTCTGGACGGCCCGGGCCGTCACCCGCTCCCCCGGTGGCTGGGGCCGCCCCGGCAAGACCTTCGCCATCGGCCTGGGCTGTGAACTCCGGCACGCCGCACGGCTGGTGTACTCCACCGGGCTCGACCTCACCGACCCCGGCGCCGCCACCCCGATCGGCCTCGGCTGCAAGGTCTGCGACCGCCCGGCCTGCCCCCAGCGCGCCGCCCCGCCGCTCGGCCGCCCGCTGGCCGTGGACGAGCACCGCAGCAGCTTCGTCCCGTACGCGGCCGGCCCGGACGCCTAGGGTAGGCGTCCGGGCCGGTCCCGGGGGTGGGTGCGGGGGTGCTTGCGGGGGTGGTCGCAGAGTGGTCGGGTGGATGTCGGGTCGAGCGGGTCAGCGGCAGAGGGCCGCGTCCACCGCGTCGGTCAGCCGGGTCCCGGTGGCGGCGTCCGGGACGGTGGTGACGGTGATGGTGGCGGCCCGGCCGTCCTCGGTGGCGCCGCCCCGGGTGCGGTGGCCGGGCGAGGTGCCGCCGTGGCCCCAGACCAGGCCGCCGCAGCTGAGCGGCCGGCTCTGGATGCCCAGGCCGTAGCGGACACCGGGTCCGAACAGCTCGGCCGGCACCGTGGTCCGCATCTCGGCCAACTGGGCGGCGGGCAGCAGACGGCCCGTCAGCAGGGCGCCGTAGAAGGTGTTCAGGTCGGTGTTGGTGGAGACCACCGCACCGGCCGCCCAGGCCATCGAGGCGTCCATCGCGGTGTAGTCCACCAGCGGCGCGCCCGGGGCGGTGCGCAGGTAGCCGTGCGGGTGCGCCTCCCGGATCGCCGTCTCGCCGACGGCCGGCACGTAGGTGTGGCGCAGGCCGATCCGGTCGACGACCCGCCGGGTGACCTCCTCGCCGTAGGGGCGTCCGGTGACCTGCTGGATCAGCAGGCCGGCCACCAGGTAGTTGGTGTTGCTGTACTCCCAGGCCGTCCCGGCGGCGAACCGGGCCGGCTGGGCCAGCGCCCCGTCGAGCAGCTCGCGCGGCTCGAAGTACCGGTACTGGATGGTGGTGAAGTCGGCCAGCGCGGGGGCGTCCATGTAGTCGGGCAGGCCGCTGGTGTGCTGGAGCAGCTGACGGACCGTGATCCGCCGGCCGTCGAAGCCGTCCCCGCGCAGCAGGCCCGGCAGGTGGGTCTCGACGGCCGCGTCCAGGCCGATCCTGCCCTCGGCGACCAGTTGCAGGACCACCACGGCGGTGAACGCCTTGGTGTTGCTGCCGGCCCGGATCTGCCCGTCCACGGGCACCCGGGCGCCGGTGGCGAGGTCACCGACGCCGGCCACGTAGGTGCGGCTGCGGCCGTCGCGGCCCTTCACGGTGGCCAGGGCGGCGGGCATCCCGTCGTCCCTCACCAGGGCGTCGAGGCGCTGCTGCACGACGTCCGGGCGGGCGGCGGAGGCCGGCGGGGCGGCCGGGGCGAGGGCGGTCAGGGCGATCCCGGCGGTGGCGGCCGCCACCGTGGCGTGCCGCAGGCGGCGGAGGTGGCGGGCCGCGCCCTGCGGGGCGGGGTGGTGCATCAGGTCTCCAAGGGTGGTGGGGCGGGGGCGGCGGTCGGGGGTCAGCGGCAGAGCGCCGCGTCGACCGCCTCCTCGATGTGCTTGGCGGTGGCGGCGTCCGGGATGGTGGTGACGGCGATGTTCACGGCGCGGCCGTCCTCGGTGACGCCGCCGGCGGTGTCGTAGCCCGGGATGGTCCCCCCGTGGCCCCAGGCGACGCCGCCGCAGGAGAGCGGGCGGCTGACCAGGCCCAGGCCGTAGCGGACGCCGGGGCCGACCTGGTCGGCGGCGACGGTGGTGCGCATCTCGGCCAGCTGGGCGGCGGGCAGCAGACGCCCCGTCAGGAGGGCGGTGTAGAACCGGGTGACGTCGGTGTTGGTCGAGATCATCGCACCGGCGGCCCAACCCCAGGACGGGTCCAGTTCGGTGTACTCGCGCAGCGATCCGTCCGCCCCGCGCTGGTAGCCCTTCGGGTGGGCCTCCCGGATCGTGGTGTCGCCGGGCTTGGGGAAGTAGGTGTGGCGCAGGCCGATCCGGTCGACGATCCGCTTGCCGATCTCCTCACCGAGCGGGCGCCCGGTGACCTTCTGGATGATCAGGCCGGCCAGCAGGAAGTTGGTGTTGTTGTACTCCCAGCCGGCACCGGGGGCGAAGTGCGCCTTCTGCGCCAGCGCGGTGTCCAGGAGTTCACGCGGCTCGTAGTAGCGCTTCGGGTCGTTCAGGGCGGCGGCCTGGTTCACGTACTCCGGCAGGCCGCTGGTGTGCTGGAGCAGCTGACGGACGGTGATCTTCCGGCCGTCGATGCCGTCCCCGCGCACCAGGCCGGGCAGGTAGGTCTCGACCGGGCGGTCCAGGCCGACCTTGCCCTCGGCGACCAGCTGGAGCACCACGACGGCGGTGAACGCCTTGGAGTTGCTGCCGATCCGCAGCTGGCCGTCCACCGGCACCCGGGACTTGGTGACCGCGTCGCCGACCCCGGCGGTGTAGGTGCGGGTGCGGCCGTCGCGGCCCTTGACGGTGGCCAGCGCGGCGGGCACGCCGTCCTTCGCGACCAGGGCGTCGAGGCGCTGCTGCACGACGTCCGGGCGCGGGGCGGCGGAGGCGGCGGGGGTCAGGACACCGGCCGCGACGGTGGCGGCCACGGCCGCCGCCACCCCGAGGCGGGCGCCGCCCCGGCGGGGCTGGGCGGGGTGCTGCGGTGCGTGCTGGTTCACGGGGGCTCCTCGGTGGTCCGGTGCGCCGGGGCCGTCCCCGGCGCTCTCCCAGAAGATCAGCCGAGGGGCCGTCAACTCGTCGGCGCCGAGGACGAGAACGCCGCCGGGAGCCTGCTCCGGCCGGGGCGCCGGAGGGGGACCGTGGTCCCGGGCCGCCCGGAGGAGCCGTCGGCCCGGCCCCGGGCCGGCGTCTCACCCGGGCATCCGACATGCGGACGTCCATGACGCGCCCCGCCCGAGGGCCTAGGCTGTGCCCCGCAGCTGGTTCGCCCTGTCCGCCAGGCAGGAGCGTCGTAAGAGGGAACCCGGTGACGCCGTCCATCAGGCCATTCCGGGACTGCCCCGCAGCGGTGAGTGGGAACGACCGCCGTCACACGCACTGGGTCCGTACCGGACCCGGGAAGCGACGGCCAGTAGGTGCCCGGCCCTCGATCGATCGAGACCGGGCGGGCCCGCGAGTCCGAAGACCTGCCACTGCCCGCGTGCACCCCGCACGCGGTGATCTCGGTGACCTCGTGGGCGGGTCGGCGGAACGGGCGGGCACATCCTGGTGCCGCGCCCCGGCTGTCGTACCTCCTCGCCCGCGCGCTCTCCCGGGATCGCAGCGCGACTCGCGAAGGAGAGTTCCGTGACCACGAGTTCCACCGGCCCGCAGGCCACCGTGTACGGCTACCCCCGGCAGGGCCAGGGCCGGGAGCTGAAGAAGGCGATCGAGGGGTACTGGAAGGGCACCGTCAGTGCCGCTGCCCTGCACGCCACCGCCGCCGAACTGCGGTGCACCAACTGGCGCCAGCTCGCCGGGGCCGGCCTCACCGAAGTGCCCACCGGAGACTTCTCGTTCTACGACCACGTGCTGGACACCACGGTCGCCGTCGGTGCGATCCCGGCCCGCCACCGCGCGGCCGTGGAGGCCGACGCGCTGGACGGCTACTTCGCCATGGCACGCGGCACCCAGGACGTCGCGCCGCTGGAGATGACCAAGTGGTTCGACACCAACTACCACTACCTGGTGCCGGAGTTGGGCCCGGACACGGTCTTCACCGCCAACCCCGAGAAGGCGGTCGGCGAGCTGCGCGAGGCGCTCGCCCTCGGCCACAAGGCCCGCCCGGTGCTGCTCGGCCCGCTGACCTACCTGCTGCTGGCCAAGCCCGCCCCGGGCGTGGCCGCCGACTTCCAGCCGATCACCCTGCTGGACCGCCTGCTGCCGGTGTACGCCGAGCTGCTGGCCGCCCTGAAGGCGGCCGGCGCCGAGTGGGTCCAGCTGGACGAGCCCGCCCTGGTGCAGGACCGCACCCCGGCCGAACTCAACGCCGCCACCCGGGTGTTCCGCGATCTCGGCGCCCTCGCCGACCGCCCGAGGATCCTGGCCGCCACCTACTTCGACCGGGCGGGCGAGGCACTCAAGGTGCTCGCCAAGGCACCGATCGAGGGCGTCGCGCTGGACTTCACCGGCCCGGCCGCCGCCAACCTGGACGACCTCGCCGCCGCCGGCGGCCTGCCCGGCAAGCGCCTGGTGGCCGGGGTGGTGGACGGCCGCAACATCTGGATCAACGACCTGGAGAAGTCCCTCACCACCCTGGCCACCCTGCTCGGCCTGGCCGACCGGGTGGACATCGCCGCCTCCTGCTCGCTGCTGCACGTGCCGATCGACGCCGCCGCCGAGCGCGACCTCGACCCGCAGATCGCCCGCTGGCTGGCCTTCGCCCGCCAGAAGGCCGCCGAGGTCGCCCTGCTGGCCCGCGGCCTGCGCGAGGGCACCGACACCATCGCCCCCCAACTCGCCGCCAACCGGGCCGATCTGGCCTCCCGCGCCACCTCCCCGATCACCCACGACCCCGCCGTCCGGGCCCGGGTCGCGGCCACCACCGAGGCCGACGCCCACCGTGCCCAGGCCTACCCGGAGCGGGCCGTCGCCCAGCGCGCCCGGCTGGAGCTGCCGCTGCTGCCCACCACCACCATCGGCTCCTTCCCGCAGACCACCGAGCTCCGCGTCGCCCGGGCCGACCTGCGGGCCGGCCGGATCGACGCCGCGGCCTACCAGGAGCGGATGGAGGACGAGGTCCGCGAGGTCATCGAGTACCAGGAGAAGGCCGGGCTGGACGTGCTGGTGCACGGCGAGCCCGAGCGCAACGACATGGTGCAGTACTTCGCCGAGCAGCTCACCGGCTACCTGGCCACCCAGCAGGGGTGGGTGCAGTCCTACGGCACGCGCTACGTCCGGCCGCCGGTGCTGGCCGGCGACATCTCCCGCCCCACGCCGATGACCGTCGAGTGGCAGCGCTACGCCCAGTCGCTGACGGAGCGTCCGGTCAAGGGCATGCTCACCGGCCCGGTCACCATGCTCGCCTGGTCCTTCGTCCGCGACGACCAGCCGCTCGGCGACACCGCCCGCCAGGTCGCCCTCGCCCTGCGCGACGAGGTCACCGACCTGGAGGCCGCCGGGGCCGCCGTGATCCAGGTGGACGAGCCCGCGCTGCGCGAGACCCTGCCGCTGCGGGAGGCCGAGCGCCCCGCCTACCTGGCCTGGGCCACCGAGGCGTTCCGCCTCACCACCGCCGGGGTCCGGGCGGACACCCAGATCCACACCCACATGTGCTACGCCGAGTTCGGCGCGATCCTGCCCGCGATCGACGACCTCGACGCGGACGTCATCTCGCTGGAGGCGGCCCGCTCGCACATGGAGGTCGCCCACGAGCTGACCGACGCCGGCTACCCCCGCGAGGTCGGCCCCGGTGTGTACGACATCCACTCCCCCCGGGTGCCCAGCACCGAGGAGGCCGCCGCGCTGCTGCGCGCCGGGCTCGCCGCCATCCCGGCCGAGCGCCTGTGGGTCAACCCCGACTGCGGCCTGAAGACCCGCGCCTGGCCCGAGACCCGGGCCTCGCTGGAGAGCCTGGTCGAGGCCGCCAAGGTGGTCCGCGCCGAGCTGGCCGGCTGACCCGCACCGCCGGGGTGGACGCGTCGCCACTGCGCCTCCACCCCGGCGGTGTGCCGACCGCACTGCCGGGGCTGCCGGGTGACCGGCGGCCCCGGCCCGGCAGACGGGAGACCGGGCATGGCGAAGAAGTCCGAACCGCTGCGGATACGGGTGGACGGGCAGGTGCTCGTCGCCGTCCCCGAGCGGGAGTACACCGCACTGCTGGTCAGTCGCCGGCAGGCCGGGGCACTGGCCGCGCGGGTCCGGATGCTCCAGCAGGCGCTCACCGAGGCACTGGCGGAGCCGGACCCACCGGACGGCGACCGGGTGGCGTGAGCCGGGGCCCACCCCTGACGAAGCGTCAGTGCGGTGGGCCCCGGGGTCACGCGGCGGCGGTGGGCAGGCCGAGGTTCTGGTAGATCTCGGTCGTGACCGTGGAGAAGTTCATGGTCATGAAATGCAGCCCCGGAACGCCTTCGGCGAGGAGCCGGCGGCACATCTCGGTGGCCTGCTCGATACCGGTGGCACGCACCGCGGCGGGGTCGTCCCGACGGTCGTTCATGCGCGCGGCGAATTCCTGCGGAATCGCCGCTGTACTCAGCTCGGGAATTCTGTTGAGCGACCGGATCGTGGTCACCGGCATGATTTCCGGAATCACCGGAATGTCGCATCCGGCCCGCTGGAGCCGGTCACGGAATCGGAGGTAACTGTCGACCTCGAAGAACATCTGGGTGATCGCGTAATCCGCACCGGCCCGCCACTTCTCCAGGAAGTGGCGGATCTCCGCGTCCCAGTCGGCCGAACGCGGGTGCATCTCCGGGAAGGCCGCCACCCCGACGCAGAAGTCGCCCGACTCCTTCACCAGCCGCACCAGGTCGGCGGCGTACTCGACCCCGTCGGGGTGCCGGGTCCACGGGCCCAGCGGGTCACCCGGCGGGTCGCCGCGCAGCGCCAGGACGTTGCGGACGCCCTGATCGGCGTAGTGGCCGAGGATGTTCCGCAGCTCGGCCACGCTGTGGTCGACGGCGGTCAGGTGGGCGGCGGGGGTGAGGGTGGTCTCCTGGGCGATGCGCCCGGTGACGTTGACCGTGCGCTCCCGGGTGGAGCCGCCGGCGCCGTAGGTCACCGACACGAAGGTCGGGGCCAGCGCCTCCAGCCGGCGGATCGCGTTCCACAGACCGGATTCGGCCTCGGCGTTGCGCGGGGGCATGAACTCGAACGAGAAGGAACGCCGTCCGGTCGCCAGCAGATCGTGTACGGTCGCCGCCCGGTCGGTGCGGACGGAGGGAGTTCCCAGTGTCATGGCGCGAGGCTATACGGAGGTCTGCATTTGCGTACCGAGGAGTCCACCCAGTGATACGGGATTGTCCGCTGGGGAATCCCCCGGTGTCCGCTCCGGGGTTCGAAAGGACGTATTCGGCCACCCGGCGGAGACGGCACAATGGTGGGATGGAAAGACAGAACCACGGCCTTCGCGGCCTTCCCGTCTGGGACCGCTGCGCGGTGATGGGAATCCTCAACGTCACACCCGACTCGTTCTCGGACGGCGGCAGCTGGCTGGACCCGGGCCGGGCAGTCGAGCACGGGCTCGCGCTGGCGGCCCGGGGCGCCGACATCGTGGACGTCGGTGGGGAGTCGACCCGCCCGGGCGCCCGCCGGGTGCCGCTCGCCGAGGAACTGGCCCGGGTCGTCCCGGTGGTGCGGGGGCTGGCCCGCCAGGGCGTGCTGGTGAGCATCGACACCATGCGGGCCGAGGTGGCCGAGGCGGCGGTGGATGCGGGCGCCCGGATCGTCAACGACGTCAGCGGCGGCCGGGCGGACGCGGGCATGGCGAAGGCGGTCGGGCGAGCCGGGGTGCCGTTCGTCCTCATGCACTGGCGCGGCCCGTCAGCGGGGATGGACGAGCTGGCCCGCTACCGGGACGTGGTCCCGGAGGTGGTCGCCGAGGTGGGACGGCAGCTGGAGGCGGTGGTGGCCGACGGGGTCGACCCGGACCAGGTGATCGTCGACCCCGGCCTCGGCTTCGCCAAGAGCCGCCCGGACGACTGGGCGCTGCTGGCCGCTCTCGACGCCTGGTCGGCACTCGGGCGGCCGGTGCTGGTCGGCCCCTCCCGCAAGCGCTTCCTCGGGGAGCTGCTGGCCGACCCGGCGACGGGGGAACTGCGGCCCGCCCGGCAGCGTGACGACGCGACGGCGGCCACCGCCGTGCTGGCGGCGGCGCAGGGCGCCTGGGCGGTGCGGGTGCACGAGGTGGGCGCGGTGGCGGACGCGGTGCGGGTCGCGGCGGCCGTGCGGAGAAACCGCAACTGACCTGCGGTTCTTGCGAATCGTGCGAACCGGCGACGGTGGTACCTTCGCCGGGTCCGGGTGACTGGGAGAGGAACGGTGGCACCATGACCCGTCCGGCCGGGCGGAAGGTCTTCGCCCATGCCAAGCTGCGCCGGCTGCGCCGCGAGCACGGCATGAACCAGGTCGAGCTGGCCCGGGAGCTGGGCATCTCCAGCAGCTACCTCAACCAGATCGAGCACAGCCAGCGCCCGCTCACCGCGGCCGTGCTGCTGCGGATCTCCGACGTGTTCGGGGTCGGCCCGGAGTTCTTCTCCGAGGCCGCCGAGGAGCGGCTGGGCACCGACCTGCGCACCGCGCTGGCCGACGAGGTCTGCGGCGGCACCGTGCCGGCCGAGGAGATCGCCGAGGTCAGCCGGGACCACCCCGAACTGGCCCGGGCGCTGGTCGCCCTGCACCGGAGCTACCGGGCGGCGGTGGCACGCGTCGCCGACCTCGACGAGTCCGGCAGCGGCAGCGACGCCGGGCTGCGGCCGGCCGAACCGCACGACGAGGTACGGGACTTCTTCTACGCCCACCACAACCACATCGCACCGCTGGACGAGGCCGCGGAGCGGGCCGCGCAGGAGCTCGCGACACCCACCGCCGGGCGCACCGCCGCCGCCCTGACCGCCCGGCTCGCCGAGCGGCACGGCGTCCGGGTGGCCGACGCCGACCCCCGCTGGAGCACCGACCTGCGGCACTTCGACCCGGCCACCGCCACCCTGCACCTGTCACCGTGGCTGACCGACGGCCGCCGCTCGTTCCAACTCGCCACCCAGCTGGCCCTGTTGGAGCACCGCCCGCTGCTCGACTCCCTGGTGGCGGCGGCCGAGCCCGACCTCACCTCCCCGCAGGCCGCCGCCCTGGTGCGGATCGGCCTGGCCACCTACTTCGCCGGCGCGCTGCTCATGCCCTACGGCGCCTTCCACGCCGCCGCCGAGGAGCTGCGCTACGACATCGACCTGCTCGGGGCACGCTTCGGCGTCGGCTTCGAGACGGTCTGCCACCGGCTGAGCACCCTCCAGCGCCCGGGCCGGCGCGGCGTGCCGTTCTCCTTCCTGCGCGCCGACCGGGCGGGCAACATCTCCAAGCGGCAGTCCGCCACCGACTTCCACTTCTCCCGCCTCGGCGGCACCTGCCCGCTCTGGACGGTCTACGAGGCGTTCTCCTCCCCCGGCCGGATCCTCACCCAGGTCGCCGAAATGCCCGACGGCAAGCGCTACTTCTGGATCGCCCGGACCGTCACCCACGGCGGCTACGGGCACCGCGCGCCACGCAGCGAGTTCGCCGTCGCGCTCGGCTGCGAACTGCGCCACGCCCACCGCCTGGTCTACGCGGAGGGCGTGGCGGTCGACGCCCCGGCCGCCGCGACGCCGATCGGGCTCGGCTGCCGGATCTGCGAACGCCGGGACTGCGCGCAGCGGGCCCGTCCGCCGGCCGGTGAGCGCCTGCTGGTCGACCCGGACCGGCGCGGCCGGGTCCCGTACGCCGTCCTCGGCGACGCCACGGGCCCGGCGGCCGGCTGAGTCGGGCCGGCGCGCCCGCCCGCTCCGCTCAGGCCGGGACGGGGCGTTGGGCCGGGCCGTCGTAGGCGGCGAGCGGGCGGATCAGCGCGTTGTGGGTGAGCTGCTCGGTGATGTGGGCGGTCCAGCCGGTGATCCGGCTCATCACGAACAGCGGGGTGAAGACCGGGGTGTCGAAGCCCATCAGGTGGTAGGCGAGGCCGGCGGGGTAGTCGAGGTTGGGGTGGATGCCCTTGCGTTCGACCATCGCCTCGCGCAGTGCGGTGTGCAGGGCGGCCAGCCGGGCGGTGTCGGGGTCGGTGCTGCGGGCGACGAGGTCGTCCAGGGCGGCCTGCATGATCGGGACGCGGGAGTCGCCGTCCTTGTAGACGCGGTGGCCGAAACCCATGATCCTGCGCCTGCCCGCCAGCGCCCGGTCGAGCCAGTCCGCCGCCGCCGAGGGCTCGTCGATCTCCTCCAGCATGTGCATCACCGCCTCGTTGGCACCGCCGTGCAGCGGGCCCTTGAGGGCGCCGATGGCGGCGGTGACGGCGCTGTAGAGGTCGGAGAGGGTGGAGGTGACCACCCGGGCGGTGAAGGTGGAGGCGTTGAAGCTGTGCTCGGCGTAGAGCACCAGGGAGACCTCGAAGCAGCGGACCACCTCGGGGGCGGGCACCGTGCCGAAGCACATGTGGAAGAAGTTGTCCGCGTAGCCGAGCGAGGGGTCCGGCGCGATCGGGGCCAGGCCCCGGCGGCGGCGCTGGTCGGCGGCCACCACCGTGGGCAGCCTGGCCAGCAGGGCGAGGGACTTGGCCTGGAGGGAGGCGGGGCGGCCGTCGTCCTCGGTCGGATCCTCCGCCCCGAACAGGCTCACGGCGGTGCGCAGCACGTCCATCGGGTGGCAGGTCTCGGGCAGCCGGGCCAGCAGCTCGGCGGTGCTGCGCCCGAGCGGGCGCAGTGCGCGCTCCCGGGCCTGGAAGTCCACCAGCTCGGTGGGGCTGGGGAGTTCGCCGTGCCAGAGCAGGTGGGTGGTCTCCTCGAAGGTGCGGTGGGCGGCCAACTCCTGGACGGGGTAGCCCCGGTAGGTCAGGGAGTTGGTCTCCTGGATCACGGTGGAGATCTCGGTGCTGTCGGCGACGACGCCGGCCAGGCCGCGGTGGATCTCGGTCATCAGGGGGTGCCTCCGGTGGGTCAGTGGCCGGGCGGGAGGGTGAAGTCGTGGACGGCCGAGTCGAAGGCCGTGTAGTCGGCGTAGCCGAGGAGTTCGTAGAGCCGGGAGCGGGTCTGCATCCGGGGCAGCAGGGACTCCTGGGTGCCCTCGGCGGCCAGGGTGCGCAGGCCGTCCTCGACCGCGCCCATCGCCAGGCGGAACAGCGTGACGGGGTAGAGCGCGATGTCGTAGCCGAGGTCGGCCAGGGTGCGGGCGTCGAGCAGCGGGCCCTTGCCGTACTCGGTCATGTTGGCGAGCAGGGGCACGTCCACCGCCTTGCGGAACGCCTCGAACTCCCGCTCGTCGGCCAGCGCTTCGGGGAAGACGGCGTCGGCTCCGGCGTCCACGTACGCCTTGGCGCGGTCGATCGCGGCGGCCAGGCCCTCGACCGCCCGGGCGTCGGTGCGGGCCATCAGCAGGAAGTCCGGATCGCGCCGTGCGTCCACGGCGGCCCGCAGCCGGCGCACCATCGCGTCGCGCTCCACCACCGTCTTGCCGTCCAGGTGGCCGCAGCGCTTGGGGTTGACCTGGTCCTCCAGGTGCAGGCCGGCCAGGCCGGCGTCCTCCATCAGCTGGACGGTGCGGGCCGCGTTCATCGGCTCGCCGAAGCCGGTGTCGGCGTCGACCAGCACCGGCAGGTCGGTGGCCCGGGTGGTCTGCTGGGCCCGGGCGGCGATCTCGGTGGCGGTGGTCAGGCCGATGTCCGGCAGGCCGAGGTCGGCGGCCAGGACGGCGCCGGAGAGGTAGGCGGCCTCGAAGCCGGTGTCCTGGATCAGCCGGGCGGAGAGCGGGTTGACCGCGCCGGGGACGGTCAACAGCCGCCCGGTGGCGAGGCGTTCGCGCAGGGCGCGGCGGCGCTGGGCGGGCGTGGTGCGGGTGTGCAGCATCAGAACAGGCCCTTCGGGAGGGTCGCGTCGAAGGCCCGGACGGCCTCGGTGTCCACGGCCGGGAAGAGCAGGTGCAGCTGACCGGCCGTCAGCTCGCCGAGCCCCTCGGCCGCCGCCAGGAAGCGGTCCCGGTCCGCGGGGCTGACGATCCCCTCGGTGAGGGTGGTGAACTTGGCCCGGTAGGCGGGCCGGTCGAACGGGCGGGCGCCGGCCGGGTGGGCGTCGGCGACGGCCAGCTCGTCCTCGACCACGGTGCCGTCCTCCAGGGTGACCACCACCCGGCCGCCGAACGCCCGCCGCTCCGGGTCGGGGTGGTGGTAGCGGCGGGTCCACTCGGCGTCCTCCACCGTGCTGACCTTCCGCCAGAGCGCGACCGTCTCGGGCCGGTTGGCGCGTTCGGGGGCGTAGGAGCGCTCGTGGTGCCAGCCGCCGTCCTCCAGGGCGACGGCCAGGATGTAGGGGATCGAGTGGTCCAGGGTCTCCCGGCTGGCGGCGGGGTCGTACTTCTGCGGGTCGTTCGCCCCGGAGCCGATCACCTGGTGGGTGTGGTGGCTGGTGTGCAGCACCACCGAGCGCACCCGCTCCAGCGGGCCCAGGCGGCCGCGCATCCGGCGGGCCAGGTCGATGACCGCCTGGGCCTGGTACTCGGCGGAGTGCTCCTTGGTGTAGGTGTCCAGGATCGCCCGGCGCGGCTCGCCCTCGGCGGGCAGCGAGACGGTGTAGGCCGAGTCGGGGCCGTCCAGCAGCCAAGCCAGGAAGCCGTCCTCGCCTTCGTAGACGGGCGAGGGCGAGCCCTCGCCGCGCATCGCCCGGTCCACCGCCTCGATCGCCGCCTTGCCCGCGAAGGCCGGGGCGAACGCCTTCCAGCTGGAGATCTCGCCCTTGCGGGACTGCCGGGTCGCGGTGGTGGTGTGCACCGCCTGTTGCACCGCCTGGTACGTCACCTCGGTCGGCAGCCCGAGCAGCGCGCCCAGCCCGCAGGCGGTGGCCGCGCTCAGGTGGGCCACGTGGTCGATCCGGTGGGCGTGCAGGCAGATGCCGCGCACCAGCGCCACGTGCACCTCGTAGGCGGCGGTGATCCCGCGCAGCAGGTCCGCGCCGCTACGGCCGGTGTGCTGGGCGACCGCCAGCAGCGGCGGGACGTTGTCGCCCGGGTGGGAGTAGTCGGCGGCCAGGAAGGTGTCGTGGAAGTCGAGTTCGCGCACCGCCGTGCCGTTGGCCCAGGCCGCCCACTCCGGGGAGACCCGCACCGTGCTGCCGAACACCGACCCGCCGGACACCGACCCGCCGCCGTCAGTGCCGGGGGCCGGGTGGGCGGTGGCCTGGGCCCGGGCCACCGCCACCGGGCGGCGCAGCAGCGAACCGACGGCGACGGACGCGTTGTCGATCACCCGGTTGGCCACCATCGCGGCCGGCTCGGCCTCCGGCTCGCCGGTGGCGGAGGCCACCGCCGCCAGCTTCCAGGCCAGTTGCTCCTCCCGGGGCAGGGCCTTCGCACTCGGGTGGACGCGGACACTGTGCTCGATCACGGGGCTCCTCGGTGAGATCACTGCGGACGGGCCGACGCCGTCCAGCATTCCCCCGCCCCCGTCCCCGGTCGAGCAGGCCACTGTGCGGATTCCGACCATCCCGGAGCTGCGAAGCTGCGGATCCTGCGAAGTCCCGGTGCGCCGCACCACCTCATGGCCGCAGCGCGCCGGGCCGCGAGCGACCCGAACCGGCAGCTCGCTTACCGTCGCCGGCGCCCACCGGTCGAACGCGCTGTCGCCTGGCTCCACACTCGCGCCGCCGCCCTCAACCTCCGGACCCTGATCAACCTCGGACTCACTCACAACGGCACCACTTGGCAGATCGGGGCCACCGCCTGACGGCAGCTGACCCGATCACACCAAGATCTTCGTCAGTCTTCCAAAGGTGGTCCCGCAAGGTGTGTGGGTGGACCGGTCCCGTGTGGCGTGGGGTGGGGCCGGTCCGGACGGATCGCGTCCCCTAGGTGGTGAGCGGGTATCCGAGCCTGGCGGCCACGAACTTGACTGGGAGGTCCCGGGCCTGGACACCAGCCGAGCGGCTCGTCAGGCCTGGGCTGCCGCAGGTGCGCTCGCCGAGCCGGGCGGTCGTCGGCCCGTGGGACGGCCGGCCTGCCGATTCAGTACGGGCCTTGAACAGGAAGCGCCCAAGGCCGACGCGAAGATCTGGAAGAACTCGTAGTGCAGCTTGGACGACGTGCTGGCGACGGCGTGGGGTCCACCCGTACGCGCCCGGGGCCGACCCTTCGTGACCTGTGGTGGCTCAAACCCCTGGCCACCGGGATTCAGGGGCGTCACCGGCTGCGTCAGGCCGAAGGCCGGCACTGCCGGCGGCACGTGAGTGCCGTCGTGGCGGGAACAGCGTGCGCGGTCGCCACAGGCAGGCGGCGGCCGGCGTTGCAGTCCGCCCGTCTGGTGGCGAGAACGGTGTCCGCGTTCGCGACGCTGGACGGCTTGGCCGCACGATGCCGGGACCGGGCCGACCTCTGCCCGAAGAGGCCCTCCCCCCTGCCCTGCCGGACCTGGACCGCCCAAGCCCCGAATGATGGAGTGCGGTCAGGTCAACACGGAGGGTTAACGTTCATGACAATTGCTTCTCGCCCACCATGGAAAAGCCGCTCGCGCCTGAAGGCGGCATTCTTCTTCGCTACCGCCCTGCTCCTTGCCTGCCCGCTCGCCCCTGTGGCCTCCGCTGCAACAGATGGCGCTTCATCCGCACCCGCATCCATAGTCCCGCTGACCCCGACGGCGGCCGCAGCGGCCAAGTCGCCCGCGCAGGTGGCCGAGGACTGCGCCGACCCGAGGCCCACGCAGGCCGGGGACATCATCTACTGGGACCCCGAGTGCTACCTCACCTTGAAGAGCAAGAAGCAAGTATGGGGCGAGGCCACCATGCCCGACACGCTCGGCAACGGGAAGAGCCCCATCGCCTACGGCTGCACCGGTAGCGGCAGCGTGAGCGTCGCCGGAACCAAGAGCTCCTCCGCCAGCTTCTCCTTCGGCCTCGACATCGGCGGGAAGAAGAAGTTCGGTGACTGGGAGGCCTCCGTCGGGCCCAAGCTCGGTTGGAGCTGGACCTGGAGCACCAGCGACACCCACACGCACACCGCCGCGGTCCCCCTGGGCAGCGTCGGCTGGATCGAGGTCAGGGAGCCGCTGATCGAGACGGTCGTCGACATCGATGCCCGCTACGACGGCAACAGGAACGAGCTCGTCAAGGACGCGGTCATCCGGGTGCCGGACACCAGCCGGTCCTTCGCCTGGTTGTATCAGAGCCGCAAGATGACCGACGCGGAGCTGAGGGACATCTGCGGACAGAACCCGCCGACCACCAAGACCTACGACATGTGGTCGGCCGGCAGCAAGGCTCCCTACAAGAACCTGCTGAGCGGCAAGTGCCTGGACATCGGCCCCACTGTCCCCAACGGCGGGCTCGTGGTGCAGCGCACCTGCGACGGCAAGGCCGCGCAGAAGTGGAACGCCGTCAAGGCGAGCAACGGCTACTTCACCATCCGCAACAACAACGGCTACTGCCTCACAGTCCCCTACAACAACGGCACCCCGCCCGGCCAGAACACCCAGCTCATGTGGTGGGGCTGCGAGACCCGCTTCGACTCGGGCAACCAGCTCTGGTCGGTCAACCCGACCAAGATCAGCGGTACCTACACCTTCTCCAACCAGTGGACGGGGCTCTGTCTCGCGCCGCACTCCAGTGAGATGACCAAGAACGGCGGCCGGGTGACCATCCGCAAGTGCACGTAGCGGGATCAGTCGGCCCCTCCTGTGGAGTCCTCTGCGGAGTGGAGAAGACTCCGCAGGAGGGGCCTCCAGGGCCGCTGCGGGGCGTCCGTTGTCCACTCCCCGATCGCGATGAGGGAACGGGCACCGGCCGGCACGGCCGAAGCTGCCACGCACAACTGAGGGAGCATCGGATACCGCCGCCCCCGCCGACTGCGTGGGTCGGGCACCCGGATCAGGAGGCGCCGCAGGTCAGCGGCATCCTGTCGGGTGACGGCGCGATTCTGGAGGGTCAGGTGTCCCGGCCCGGCGGGCACGGGCGGTGATGCTCGGGCAGGCACGGTCTCGCTCGGTTCTCATGGGTCTCGACAACCACATGATCGCCGGCACCGTGCCTGCACTGCGTTCCGGGGAACAACCGTCCCCAGAACGAGAGATGACACCACATCACAAGACCGGCGAACCGGACCGATCTCGAACATGCAATGCCCCTGGCGCCGGTCCGGAGGAGTCGCGTCCCCCTGAAGGGTGTCCCGCAAGGTGTGGGGCGGGGACCGGTCCCGTGTGGTGGGGTACGGGGCCGGCCCCCGGCGGGCTGCGCTCCAGTGCCGGGTCGAGGGCGCCGTGATGGCCGCGCCCACGTACTTGGCCTGGAGGTCACGGCCCTTCTCGTCGGAGTGCCGGTACACGGTGCCGGCTTGCCGAGGACTCCGGTGACCCGGGAGGTCTCCAGCAGGCCGCCGATGCCCCGACATCCTCGAACGCCTCGCCGGACATCCGAAGCGAATGCCCGACTCAGGACACTAGGCTCCGGGCATGCGGATCGTCTCCCTGCTCCCGGCCGCCACCGACATCCTCGCCGTCCTCGGCTTCGGCGACGCCCTGGTCGGGCGCACCCACGAGTGCGACTGGCCGCCCGCCACCGTCGCCGGAGTGCCGGTGGTGACCCGGGCGGAGTTCGACGGGGACCGGCTGACCAGCCGTGAGATCTCGCTGGCGGTGGGCGGGGCCGCGCACCGGGGGTCCTCGCTGTACACCCTGGACACCGACCGGATGGCGGAGCTGGCCCCCGAACTGGTGCTCACCCAGGACCTGTGCGACGTGTGCGCGGTCTCCTACACCGGCGTCTCCGAGGCGGTGCGGCTGCTCGACGGCGGGCCCAGGGTGCTGAGCCTGGAGCCCCGGACCCTGCCGGAGGTGCTCGACTGCCTGGAGCAGGTGGGCGCGGTGCTCGGCGTGCCCGAGCGCGCCGCCCGGGTCACGGCCGACCTCCGGGCCCGGCTCGACCGGGTGGCCGCCTCGGTGGCTGGCCGACCCAGCCCCCGGGTGGTGGCGGTCGAATGGCTCGACCCGCTCTGGCCCGCCGGGCACTGGGTGCCCGAGCAGATCGCCGTGGCCGGCGGCGAGGCGCTGCTCGCCCGGCCCGGCGAGCACACCCGCCCGATGGAGTGGACCGCCGTGCTGGAGGCCCGGCCCGAGGTCCTGCTGGTGCTGCCGTGCGGCTTCCCGCCCGAGCGCACCGAGCGTGAACTGCACCTGCTGACCGGCCTGCCCGGCTGGGCCGACCTCCCGGCGGTCCGGGACGGCCGGGTCTGGGTCCTGGACGGGCCCGCCCACTTCAACCGCCCCGGCCCCCGGGTGGTGCGCGGCGCCGAGGTGCTGGCCCACGTCCTGCACGGCGTCACCAGCGGCGAGCCGGTCACGGCCGCCGAGGCCCGCCCGGTGCCGACCGCCCGGCCGCAGGGTACGGACGGGCCCGTCGGCGGCTGAGCCGGGCCAGCAGCAGGACGGTGGCCACCGCCGCCAGGACGAACAGGACGGTGTTGACCACCACTCCGGCCGCCGTCAGCCAGCCGGCCTCCGCACCGTCCGGCCCCGTGGTCCGGGCGAACAGCCCGCCGACACCGGTCAGCAGTCCGCGCGCCACGTACACCCCCACCAGCGCGGCGACCCCGGCCGGCAGGGTCAGCACCACTGCGGCGAGGTAACACCGGGTGTCCTCCCGCAGACCGCCCAGCCCGGCCAGCACCCCCACCAGGGCCACGTACGCTGCCGCCGCCCACACCCACCGACCCGTCACCGCTGCCTCCCGCCCCACCGCGTCCGGCCTTCCGTCGGCACCATACTCCCGCCCCTCGGCACGGCCGTCACCACCGGATCGCCCCCCCGGGGGCCGACGCGCCTGAGCCCGCCGGCCCCGGAGGAGGCATGACCGTCAACTGCCGTAGCGGAGCGAGACGGTGTCGCCGAGCTTGACCACGGTGGCCCGGGTGGCGGCCGTGGCGGTGGCGCCGTCCAGGCTGACCTGCCAGGTCGAACCGCCGCCGTTGGTCGTGCCGTTGAGCTCGGTGACGGTGCCGCTACCGCTGGACGGGGTGGCCGAGGTGACGCAGCCGGCCGGAGTGGCGGAGGCCGCCGCGTCGAGCACCGCGCCGAGGGTCGTGGTGGTGCCGGTCGGGGTCAGGGTGACGGCGCAGACCTTCGGGGTACCGGTGCCCGCGTCGACCACCAGCGCCAGCCGGGCGGCGGTGCCGGCGGTGAAGGCGGCGGTGGAGACCCAGGTCGGGGCGCCGGCCGTGACGGGGGTGGGCGGGGTGGCGGTGAAGCCGCCGCCGGCCACCGCGCGCAGGCCGTCGACCGAGGCGTAGGCGGACGGGACGGTGTCGGTGGAGAGGTACTTGAAGCCGCCACCGGGCTTGAACTGCTGGGCGATCAGGAAGTCGACCGGGGTCTTGCCGCTGCTGAAGGTGAAGTCCGCGCTCTGCGCGCCGATGCCGCAGGCGTTCAGGCCGGAGACGGCCCAGCCGTTGGAGTCGGTGTTGGCGCCGTACATCGAGTTGAAGGCGCCCGAGGCGATCAGCTTGCCCTTGAGGAAGTTCTTGGCGGCCACGATCGCGGTGTCGGTGTTCGGCACCCCGGCGCTGCACAGCGAGGCCATCGCGGCGCCGGTCATGTCGATGTCGCTGCCCTGGGCGAGGGCGGTCGGATTGCCCGCCGCCTTGCTGAAGTTCCAGCCGCCGTCGTTGTGCTGGTTGGCCCGGACGGCGGTGACGGAGGCGTCCAGCAGGGCCTGCGGGACGCGCTTGGTGCCGCCCTGGGTCTTCGCGCCGCTGAGCGCGAGCAGGCCGAAGACGGTGCCGTTGAAGTTGGCGGACGGGCCGTAGTAGCCGGGCTCGGCGGTCTGCCAGTAGGCGACCAGGTCGGCGATCAGGTTCCGGGCCGGGCCGACCCGGGCCGGATCGATGCCCGCCGCATAGGAGTTGAGGATGCCGCGCTCGTAGTCGGTGACCACGGGCGAGGCGCTCGGCCAGGTGGCGGCGGCGAGTTGGTTGCGGTAGACGGTGCGGGCGTTCTTCGTCGCGTCGCCGCCCGGGGTGACGTCGACGGCGGCGGTGCCGGCCGCTGCGAGGGCGCTGAAGGCCCACTCGTTGGAGAGGCCGCCGCCGGTGACGTAGGAACCGTCCGCCGCCTGGAGGGACTTGAGGTAGCTGACGCCGGTGGTCTTGGAGGTGGCGATCTGGGCGGGGGTCGCGGTCGCCCCCGCCGGGACGGCGGAGAACAGCAGTGCTCCGGCCGCGAGCGCGACCACGGTGGCACAGGTACGGGAGGTGGGCTGGAAGGGCACGGTCCGACTCCTCGGCAGGGGGCGCCGGTCCGTCCCCCTGGCCGCGCTCGGGCGGAGCCCGACGTCTGGGGACCGCCGCGCCCGGTTCGCGTGGGCTGCCGTCGCGGCTGGTGCGCGACGCTGGTGGCACTCGGCCGGGCGGGCATCCGGGCTCGGGGCGTCAACTCGCCCCACACCGCTGCGCGTCAGCCCCGGATTCGCACCGGGTTCCCCCACTCGGCCATCGCGGACGCTACCGCACGGGGGCGCAGGTCACGATGTGGCGTAGGCGATATGACGCATCGTTGACCGACCGGACCGCCCCGTGGTCTGATGAACCGCTTTTTCATCTTCGAGGGTGGGGGAAGCCGGTCCGAATCCGGCGCTGACCCGCAACCGTGGACCCGCCGACCGGGCGGGTGAGCCGGAATGCCCGCCGCGAGGAGTTCGTCAGCAACACGTGCGTCGTCGCGGACTACGACGCGGTCACCTCAGGTCCCCCGCACCCGGGACCTGTCGGCTGCGCCGTCGGACCCCGCGTCGACCGATCAGGGAGACACACCGGTGAGGGTCAGCAGCAGCCGTACCACCCGCGCGCACAGAGGCCGGAGCCTGGCCTCCGTCCTGCTCACCTCGGCCATCGCGGTCACCGCCACCGGCACCGTGCTGTTCGGCCGCCCCGGCACCGCCGCGGCCGACCCGATCGAGGACTGCACCGCCACCACCGGCGCGATCGTCGCCGTCGACTTCGGGCCCTGGGGCGGCGGCGTGGTGCGCGGCTGCGACGCCCACCCGACCACCGGCATGAACCTGCTGCTCAAGGCGGGCTTCACCACCGCCGGCACCGAGCACGACGGCCCGGCCTTCATCTGCCGGATCGGCAGCTCCACCTTCGGCAACGGCGTCCAGTACCCGACGCCGGCCCAGGAGCCCTGCACCGCCACCCCGCAGGCCGAGGCGTACTGGTCCTACTGGATCGCCACGCCGGGCCAACAGACGTGGTCCTACAGCCAGTTCGGCGCGGCGGGCCAGAAGCCGAAGCCCGGCGAGGTGGAAGCCTGGGTGTACGGCGCCACCTCGCTCGGCGGCGAGACCGGCGGACCGACCTTCACCCCCGACTCGGTCCGGGCGAAGAACGGGGCGAGCCCGTCGGCCTCCGCCGAGCCCTCGGCCTCCCCCAACCCGTCGGCCTCCCCCGAGCCCTCGTCCTCCGCATCCCCCTCCGCATCCCCCTCCGGCTCCGCCTCTCCGAGTCCGACCGCACCGCCGGCCCCCGCCGACCCGGCAGCCGCCGCCCGCTGGCTGGCCGCCCAACTGGTCGGCGGCGACCACATGGAGAACTGGGCCTTCGAGGGGCCCGACCTCCCCCGCACCGCCCTCACCGCGCTCTCGCTGGCCGCCTCCGGCACCCAGGACCCGGCCCTGCGCAAGGTGGTGGCCTTCCTCCAGGCGCACACCGAGCAGTTCGTGTTCCCGGACGGCGCCGGATCCAAGCCGGATTCGCGGGCCGCCGCCCTGCTGGCCCTGGTCGCCGAGAGCACCGGCGGCAACCCCCGTGCCTTCGGCGGCCGGGACCTGCTCGCCGACCTCGTCGGCCACGTCTGCGAGGGCCAGGGCGAGAACGGCAAGTGCACGGCGGCGGGCGACTTCCACGGTGCCTCCTCCCCGTGGACCCAGGCCATCGGCGTGATCGCCCTGGTACGCGGCGGCGTCACCGTGCCGGCCGCCGTACTGGACCGCTTCCAGGTGCTCCAGTGCGCGGACGGCGGGATCGCCGGCTCGATGATCGTGGCCGGCGGCTACTGCGAGTCCGACCCGACCAGCACCTCGCTCGCCGTGATCGCGCTCCGGGCGGCCGGCGGCCGGGCGGAGTTCGTCGCGCGGGCCGCCGAGCAGCTCGGTGCGGCTCAGCAGGCCGACGGCTCCTACGTCCCCTACGTCGGCGCCAGCGGCGACGTGGGCAGCACCGCGATGGCGGCCCAGGGGCTGCGGGCCTCCGGCCAGCCGGCCCGGCAGGCCGCCGCCAAGGGCTGGTTGAACACCCGTCAGAACCCGGACGGCGGCTTCTTCCCCGACGAGTGGACCCCGGACTCGGACGTCCCCGCCACCGAACAGGCCCTGCTCGCGCTGACCGGCCAGGACTTCGCCACCGTACTGCGGGACCTCGGGGGCACCACCACCCCGCAGCCGAGCCGCACGCCGGACCTGGCCAAGGGCGCCAGGTACCTGACCGACCCGGCCCACCTGATCGACGGCCACTACTACGACGCACTGCCCGGCTTCCTGTGGGCCGACTACGGGTTGACCATCGACGCGGCCTTCGCGCTGGCCGCCACCGGCACCGACGACGCCGCGCTGCGCCGGATCGTCGACTTCCTCGACCACCAGGGCGCGGACGGCAACGGCCGTACGGTCAACGACTGGACCTCCATCGGACTCCCGGAGGCCGGCGGCGGCTCGATCGGCAAGGAGGCCCTGCTCGCCGAGATCGTCGGGCGCGACCCGCGCAACTTCGGCGGCCACGACCTGATCGCCGCCCTGGATGCCGCGATCTGCGCCAAGGCCGACGCCGACCTCGGCTGCGAGGCGGCCGGCAACTACACCTGGGCCACCTCGGTCTTCTCCCAGTCCCTCGGCGTGATGGCCCAGTTGAGGGCCGGTGACACCGCGAACGCCGCCGCCCCGATCGCCTACCTGCGCAGCCTCCAGGGTCCGAACGGCGCCTGGCCGAGCCTGATCCCGAGCACCGGCGACTCCGACGTGGACAGCACCGCGATGGCCGTGATGGCACTGTCGCTGGTGCCCGGCGAGGACGCCGCGGCGGCGGTCGACAAGGGCCTCGCCTGGCTCGCCGGCACCCAGGCCGGCGACGGCGGCTTCCCCGGCGCGGCCGGGAACTCGACCAACTCGGCCGCCCTGGCGGTCCAGGGCATGACGCTCCGTCAAGGCACCTACGCGGCACGGATCGCCAAGGCCGTCGAGTTCCTGGCCGACCGGCAGAACGCGGACGGCGGCTTCGACGTCGCCTCCAGCGGGCAGAAGGGCTCGGACGTCCGGGCCTCGACCCAGGCGCTCGGCGGGGTGACCGGCATCTCCTTCGGCACCCTGAAGCGGGATCTCGGCAGCACCCCGGAGCCGAGCCCGTCGCCGTCCCCGTCCACCTCGTCGTCGCCGTCCCCGTCGGCCTCGCCGGAACCTTCCACCTCGCCCTCCCCGTCGGCCTCGCCCGAGCCGTCGACCTCACCGTCGCCGTCGGCGTCGCCGGAACCCTCCACCTCGCCCTCCCCCTCCACCTCGCCGTCCACATCGGCCACCAGCTCCCCGTCGGCGTCGCCCTCCGTCTCGTCCACGGCGGTCGCGACCACGACCGCGGCCACCGCACCCGGTGGAACCACCGGCGGTGGCAACCCCGTTGGCGGCAACCCCGGCAGCGGCAGCGGCGGCGACACCCCCGCAGGCGGCCAGAGCGGCTCGCAGGACTCCAGCCTCGCCTGGACCGGCACCGAGGTCCTCGGTCTGGTCGGTCCCGGTGTACTGCTGACCGCAGGCGGCGCGGCCGTCCTGATCGCCCTGCGCCGCCGCAGCGACGCCACGGGCACCGGGCGCCACCGGTGAGCCGCCACCCGGGCCGCACCGACCGGCTCCGCCGCACCCGCCGACCGGGCCGTCTGACGCGCCTGTTCGCCGCCGCCGGGGTCACGCTCTCGCTGGCCCTCGGCGGGCTGGCGGCGGGGGCGGCCCCGGCCGCCGCCGACCCCCTGCCGATGGACCAGTGCACCACCACCTCCGGGGTGGTGCTCGCGGTGGACTTCAGCCGCTGGGGCGGTCCGCTGCTGCGGTCCTGCGGCACCACCCCGACCACCGGCTACACCCTGCTGAACCAAGGCGGTTGGAAGACCACCGGCACCGGCCACGACGGCCCGGCGTTCATCTGCCGGATCGGCTACAGCGGTCACCAGGGCGGCAAGCAGTACCCGCCGCCCGAGCAGGAGAAGTGCGTCAAGACCCCGCCCGCCACCGCCTACTGGTCGTACTGGCACGCCGATCCCGGGCAGAACTCCTGGTCCTACAGCCAGTTGGGGGCGATGAGCTACAAGCCGCTGCCCGGCAGTGTCGACCTGTGGATCTTCGGCGCGACCAACATCGAGGGCACCGAAGGCCGGCCGACCATGTCACCGGACAGCCTGCGGGCGCACAACACCACGCCCGGTGGCGGCAGCCAGCCCTCCACGCCGCCGGCCGGTGGCGGCTCCACCGGCGGTTCGGGCGGCGGGACCACCACGGGTGGCGGCAGCACCGGAGGCAGCACCACCGGAGGCGGCACCAACGGCGGTTCCGGGAACGGAAGTTCCGGCGGTGGCGGCAGCAGCGGCAGCACCGGTTCCGGCTCGACCGGCGGCACCGCCACCACGGGCGGGACCAAGGGCACCAGCGGCGGCTCCGGCACCACCGGCGGCAAGGCCACCCCGCCCGGCAGCACCACCGGGGCCCCGCGGCCTTCCGCTCCGGCACCCGACGCACCGCGCCCCACCGACCAGCCTGCCGAATCCGCCACCCCCGGCGCCGCTCCGCAGGACACCGCCACCCCCGCGCCCTCCACCGACGCACCCTCCACCGGGCCGGCCCCCTCGCCCACCGAGTCCCCCGCTCCGGCGACCGGCCTCACCCCCGTCGACGCCGCCCCGGTCGCCGACGCTCCGCACGATGCCGGGTCGATCGCCCCGGCCGTCACCGGCATCGCCCTGGTGGTGGCCCTCGGCGTCGCCACCACGGTCGCCGCGCTGCGCCGCCGCCGACGCCGCCAGGCCGAGTGACCCGGTGGCACGACTCACCGACAGCACGCCGCCGGACTCCACCAGGACCACCGGCCGGATCCCGCGCGACCTCCACCCGGTGGCGTGGTGGATCTGGGCGCTCGCCCTCGGCACCGCCGCCAGCCGCACCACCAACCCCCTGCTGCTCTTCCTGGTGCTCGCCGTCCTCGGCTTCGTGGTCACCTCCCGCCGCACGGAGGCCCCTTGGGCGCGCGGCTTCAAGTACTACCTCTGGCTGGCGCTGACCGTGGTGGCCATCCGGGTGGCCTTCCGCTGCGTCTTCGCCACCGGCATCACGCCGCGCGACCACCTGCTGTTCTCGCTCCCGCACATCCCCACCCCCGACTGGTACGCGGGCATCCAGATCGGCGGCCCGGTCTCCCTGGAGGCCACCCTCTCCGCCGCCACCGACGGCCTGCGGCTGGCCTGTCTGCTCTGCTGCATCGGCGCGGCCAACACGCTCGCCAACCCCAAGCGCGCCCTGCGCGTGCTGCCGGGCGCGCTGTACGAGCTCGGCGTCGCCGTGACGGTCTCGCTCAGCGTCGCCCCCCAGCTGGTGCAAAGCGTCCAACGAGTGGTCCGGGCACGGCGGTTGCGGGCCGGCCGGAGCAAGGGACTGCGCGCGCTGCGGAGCATCGCCGTGCCGGTGCTGGAGGACGCGCTGGAGCGCTCCCTGCACCTCGCGGCCGCGATGGACTCCCGGGGCTACGGCCGCTCCGGCACCGCCACCCGGGCCTCCCGCCGGATCACCGGGGCCCTGATGCTGCTCGGCATGGCGGGCCTGTGCGCCGGGATGTACGGACTGCTGGACGGCACCGCCCCCGCCCTGCTCGGCCTGCCGGCGCTGGCCGTCGGCTCCGCGCTCTGCGTCGGCGGCCTGGCCCTCGGTGGCCGCCGGGTCCGTCGCACCAGCTACCGGCCCGACCCGTGGCGGGCCGCCGAGTGGGGCGTGGCGGCCTGCGGGGTGACCGCCGCCGTCCTGCTGAGCATCAGCGTCGGCTACGACCCCACCGACCTCAACCCGTCGCTCTACCCGCTCAGTTGGCCTACCCTGCCGGCCCTTCCGGTGGCCGCGCTGCTGCTGGCCGGGCTGGCCGGGGTGATCTCCCCGCCCCCGGGCCGACCGCCCGCCCCCGCAGGGGCCGCCACCGAGCACCCCGCCGCCGACACCACCCGCACGCCCGCCGAGGTAGCCCAGTGATCCGTTTCGACCAGGTCGCCGTCCGCTACGACGGCGCCGAGCACCCCGTCCTGCACGGGGTGGACCTCACCGTCCCCGAGGGCGAGCTCTGCCTGGTGGTGGGCCGCACCGGCAGCGGGAAGTCCACCCTGCTGGGCGCGGTGAACGGGCTGGTGCCGCACTTCACGGGCGGCACCCTGAGCGGCCGGGTCACGGTGGACGGCCGGGACACCGCGCACCACCCCCCGCGCGAACTCGCCGATGTGGTGGGCGTGGTGGGCCAGGATCCGCTGGCGGGCTTCGTCACCGACACGGTGGAGGAGGAACTGGCCTACGCGATGGAGCAGTTGGCCATCGAGCCGGCGGTGATGCGCAAGCGGGTCGAGGAGACCCTCGACCTGCTCGGTCTGGCCGATCTGCGGCACCGGGGTCTCAGCGAGCTCTCCGGCGGTCAGCAGCAGCGGGTCGCCATCGGTTCGGTGCTCACCGCCCACCCCAGGGTGCTGGTGCTGGACGAGCCGACCTCCGCACTGGACCCGACCGCCGCCGAGGAGGTGCTCGCCGCCATCACCCGGCTGGTGCACGACCTGGGCGTCACCGTGCTGCTGGCCGAACACCGCCTGGAGCGGGTGGTCCAGTACGCCGACCGGGTGCTGTACCTGCCCGGTGACGGCACCGTGCGGCACGGGCCACCGGCCGAGGTCTTCACCGACACCGCCATCGCCCCGCCGGTGGTCGAGCTCGGCCGGCTGGCCGGCTGGCGACCGCTGCCGCTCTCGATCCGCGACGCCCGCCGGGCCGCCGCCCCGCTGCGCGAACGGCTCACCGGGCTGCCCGTCCCGCCGCCCCGGCAGCAACCGGCCGACGGGGAACCGGTGCTGACCGCCCGGCAGGTCGTCGTCAAGCACGGCCGGACGGTGGCCGTCCGGGAGGTCTCGCTGGAGCTCCGGGCCGGCCAGGTGACGGCGCTGATGGGGCGCAACGGCTCCGGGAAGTCCTCCCTGCTCTGGGCCCTCCAGGGCTCCGGCCCGCGCCAGGGCGGCACCGTCCGGGTGGACCGGGACGGGCGGCCGGCCGCCGACCCGAAGAAGGTCTCGGCCGCCGAGGCCCGCCGACTGGTCGGGCTGGTCCCGCAGACCCCGACCGACCTGCTCTACCTGGAGACGGTGGCCCAGGAGCTGGAGCAGGCCGACCGCGACGCGGCGCAGACCGGCGCCGGCACCAACGCGGGGCCCGGCACCACCGCCCGGCAGATACTCGACCGGCTGGCCCCGGGCATCCCGGACGCGCTCCACCCCCGCGACCTCTCCGAAGGGCAGAAGCTGGCCCTGGTGCTGGCGATCCAGCTGGCCACCGCCCCGCCGGTGGTCCTGCTGGACGAGCCCACCCGGGGCCTGGACTACCTGGCGAAGGCCGCCCTGACCGCCGTCGTGGACCGACTGGCCGCCGAGGGGCGGTCCGTGGTGGTCTGCACCCACGACGTGGAGTTCGTCGCCGGCGCCGCCGACCGGGTGGTGGTGATGGCGGAGGGCGAGGTGGTCGCCGACGGACCGACCGCCGAGGTGATCGTCGCCTCGCCGACCTTCGCCCCGCAGACCGCCAAGGTCCTCGCCCCGCTCCCCTACCTGACCACCGCTCAGGTGGCCCGGGTGCCCGCCCTCACGGAGGCCGCCCCGTGACCGCCCTCCCCAACCCTCTCCCCGCCGCCGTCCGGCTCCCCGGCCGGGCCCGGGTCATGGTCGCACTGGCCGCCTTCACCGGCCTGATCGCGTTCCTGTGGCCCTTCGTGGTGGCCCCGGGCACGTTCGGCGAGGCGTACGCGCCACCGCTGATCTTCGGCGCCCTGCTGGTGCTGGTGCTCGCCGTGGTGATCGCGGAGATCTCCGCCGGGGGGATCGACGCCAAGGCGCTGGCCATGCTCGGCGTGCTCTCGGCCGTGAACGCCGGGCTGCGGCCGCTGGGTGCCGGCACCGCCGGGGTGGAGACGGTGTTCTTCGTCCTGGTCGTCGCGGGGCGGGTGTTCGGCCCCGGCTTCGGCTTCGTGCTCGGCTGCACCTCGCTGTTCGCCTCCGCGCTGCTCACCGGCGGGGTGGGGCCGTGGATGCCGTACCAGATGTTCGGCTGCGCCTTCGTCGGCCTGCTGGCCGGGCTGCTGCCGCCGCTGCGCGGCAAGGCCGAGGCGGCGATGCTCGCGGTCTACGGGGCGCTGTCCGGCTACCTGTTCGGCTTCCTGCTCAACCTCTCCTTCTGGCCGTTCTCGCTCGACCCCAACAGCTCGATCGCGTATCTTCCCGGGCTGCCCTTCACCGAGCAGTGGCACCGCTACCTGCTCTTCGACCTGACCACCTCGCTCGGCTGGGACACCGGACGGGCCGTCACGACCGGCGTCTGCCTGCTGCTGGTCGGCCCGGCACTGCTGACCGTCTTCCGCCGGGCCGCCCGGCGGGCCAACTTCGAGGCCCCCGTGCGGTTCGCGCCGCCGACCGCGGACGGCGACTGAACTCCGGCGGGTCAGGGCACGTACCGGTAGCCGATGCCCGGTTCGGTGACCAGGTGGCGGGGGCGGGCCGGGTCGGGCTCCAACTTCTGCCGCAGGCCGGAGAGGTAGACCCGCAGGTAGTTGGAGCGCTGCTCGTGTCCGGGGCCCCAGACCTGGTGCAGGATCTCGCCGCCGGGCACCAACCGGCCGGGCCGGCCCAGCAACAGCGCGAGGATCTTCCACTCGGTGGGGGTGAGGCGCACCGGGCCGTCGGGGCCGGTGACGGTCCCGGCCGCGAGGTCGATCCGGTGGGCACCGACGACGGCCACCGGCAGTGGATTCCCGGCGACCGGCCGGCGCATCACCGCCCGCAGGCGGGCCAGCAGTTCGTCCATCACGAAGGGCTTGGTGAGGTAGTCGTCGGCCCCGGCGTCCAGGGCCCGGACCTTCTCGGTGGTGTCGGCCCGGCCTGAGATCACGATGATCGGGACGGCGCCGGCGGCCCGCAGGCCCCGGATGACGTCGATGCCGTCCAGGTCGGGCAACCCGAGGTCGAGCAGCACCGCCTCCGGCGGCTGACGCCCCGCCAGGTCCAGCGCGTCGGTACCGGTGGAGGCGGTCAGCACCGCGTGGTGCCGGGCGTGCAGAGTGACCGTCAGGGCCCGCAGGACCTGCGGTTCGTCGTCCACCACCAGGATCCGGCTCACTCCGCCGCCGCCTCGGCCGGCGGACCGGCGGCCGGGAGGGTGAGCAGCATGGTGGTGCCGCCGCCCGGGGTGTCCTCGACCTCCAGGGTGCCGTCCATCGCCTCCGCCAGGCCCCGGGAGAGGGCGAGGCCGAGGCCGGTGCCGGTGGTGTTGTCGGTGTCTCCCAGGCGCTGGAAGGGAAGGAAGACCTGCTCCCGGTCCCCGATCGGGATGCCGGGGCCCCGGTCGATGACCCGGATCTCCACCCGGCCGGCGTGGGTGCTCGCGGTCACCAGGACGGGGGCACCGGGGGCGTTGTGGCGCAGGGCGTTGGTGATGACGTTGGCCAGGACGCGTTCCAGCAGCGGCGGGTCGGCGAGCACCGGCGGGGTGTCGGCGAGGCCCCAGGGCTGGACCGGGGCGTCGGGGTCGGCGAGCGAGTCGACCGCGCGCGGCAGCACCTCGTCCAGGTGGGTGGGCGCCAGGTGGAGGGTGAGGGCGCCGGCCTGGAGGCGGCTCATGTCGAGCAGATTGTCGACCAGGCGGGTGAGCTTGACCAGGGATTCGTCGGCGGTGGCCAGGAGTTCGGCCCGGTCCTCCTCGGAGAACTCGACGTCGGGGCTGCGCAGCGAGCCGACCGAGGCGAGGGCGGCGGCCAGCGGGGTGCGCAGGTCGTGGCTGACGGCGGCGAGCAGGGCGGTGCGCATCTTGTCGGCGGCCCTGATCGGCTCGACCTCGGCGGCCACCGTGGCGAGCCGGTCGCGTTCGAGTGCCGCACCGACGTGGGCGGCGAAGGCGGTCAGCACGCGCTGGTCGGCGGCCGGCAGCCGACGGCCCGTCAGGACCAGGACGGCGTCGGCACTGACCGGGATCTCGGTGACGTCCGGCGACCCGTCCGTGCGGTGGGCCGCGTCACTGCGGCCCAGCACCGCGCCGCCGGTGCGGTCGAGCAGCGCGACGGTGTCCATGCCGAAGGCGGTGCGGCACTTGTCGAGCAGCGCGGGCAGCGCGTCGGCGCCGCGCAGCACGCTGCCGGCCAGGGTGGAGAGGGTCTCGGCCTCGGCGGTGGCCCGGGCGGCGCGGGTGGTGAGCCGGGCCGCGCGGTCGACCACGGTGGAGACGGTCAGCGCCACTGCGGCGAAGACGACGAGGGCGATGACGTTGTTGGGCTCGGTGATGGTGAAGGTGTGGACGGGCGGGATGAAGTAGTAGTTGAGCAGCAGGGAGGCGACCACCGAGGCGAGCAGTGCGGAGACCGCGCCGCCGAGCAACGCGACTGCGACGACGCCGAGTTGGAAGATCAGGGCGTCAGTGGTGAGGTTGAGGGTGGTGTGCGAGAGCAGCAGGGTGAGCAGCACCGGCAGGACCAGCCCGGACAGGTAGCCGGCGAAGGTGCGCCGGGGAGAGTGACGCCGGCCGAGGGCGGGCAGCCGGCCGCGGCCGGTGAACTCGTGGGTGACCATGTGGACGTCGATGTCCTCGGAGGCGTCCACGGTGGTCTCGCCGATGCCGGGGCCGGTGAGGAAGCGGTTGACCCGGCCGCGCCGGCTGGTGCCCAGCACCAGCTGGGTGGCGTCCCGGCCCCGGGCGAAGGCCAGCAGGGCGGTCGGGATGTCGTCGCCGACCACCACGTGGTAGCTGCCACCGAGGCTCTCCACCAGGTGCCGCTGCTGGGCGAGCCGGCCGGGCGAGGCACCGGCCAGGCCGTCGCTGCGGGTGACGTGGACGGCGAGCAGCTCGCCGCCGGCCGTGCGGTCGGCGATCCGGGCGGCCCGGCGGATCAGGGTCTCCCCTTCGGGGCCGCCGGTCAGGGCCACCACCACCCGCTCCCTGGTCTCCCACACCCGGTCGATGCGGTGCTCGGCGCGGTAGTCGCGCAGTCCCTCGTCCACCCGCCCGGCGACCCAGAGCAGGGCCAGCTCGCGCAGCGCGGTGAGATTGCCGACCCGGAAGTAGTGGGAGAGCGCGGCGTCCACCTTCTCTGCCTGATAGACGTTCCCGTGGGCCATCCGGCGGCGCAGCGCCTGCGGGGCCATGTCGACCAGCTCGATCTGGTCGGCCCGGCGGACGATCTCGTCGGGGACGGTCTCCCGCTGCGGGATGCCGGTGATCTTCTGCACCACGTCGTTGAGCGACTCCAGGTGCTGGATGTTGACGGTGGTGATGACGTCGATCCCGGCGGTCAGGAGCTCCTCGACGTCCTCCCAGCGCTTGGCGTGCCGCCCGCCGGGGATGTTGGTGTGGGCGAGCTCGTCCACCAGGACCACCGAGGGGTGCCGCGCCAGCACCGCATCCAGGTCCATCTCGGTGAACTCGGTTCCCCGGTAGTTCCGTTGGGCCCGGGGGATGACGTCGAGGCCCTGCAGCATGTTCTCGGTGTGCCGCCGCCCGTGGCACTCGATGTAGCCGACCACCACGTCCGCGCCGCGTTCCTGACGTCTGCGCGCCTCGTCCAGCATCCGGTAGGTCTTGCCGACGCCGGGGGCGGAACCGAGGTAGACCCTCAGCCGGCCGCGTCGGTGCGCGGTGCCGGGGGTGAGGTCGCGGGGCATGGGCGCTGCTCTTTCCTGCGAGTGCGGTGAGGGCGTGGGTGCGGTGGGTGCGTGCGTGCGTGCGTGCGGTGGGTGCGTGCGTGCGTGCGGATGCGGTCGAACCGGCCCGGACGCGGTGCTGCATCCCGCGTCCGGGCCGGTTCGTCTAGTCGGTGTGCCGAAGTGGCGTCACTTCTGCTCGCTCAGTGCCTTGTTGAGGAGGACGACGTTGACGCCTTCCTGGCCGAGGAAGCCGAGTGCGGGGCCCTCGGTGTACCTGTCGATCAGCTTGTGCAGGGTCTCCGTCGGCAGCTTGCGCTCCTTGGCGACTCGGTTGACCTGCTGCTGGGCGTAGGCGGCCGAGATGTGCGGGTCGAGGCTGGAGCCGGAGGTGGTCAGGGCGTCGGCCGGGACGCTCGCCGGGTCGACCCCGTCGAAGGCGGCGACCGCGGCACGGCGCTCCTGGACGGCCTTGAGCAGCACGTCGCTGTTGGGGCCGAGGTTGGAGGCGCCGGAGCTCTTCGGGTCGTAGGGATAGGCGGCGGGGCGGGGCTGGAACCACTTCGGGTCCGGCTGGGCGGCCTCGTCCGGGTCGTCGGGGTTCTTCTTGGGGAGGTCGAAGGTCTGGCCGAGCAGGCTGGAGCCGACCTCCTTGTCGTCCGAAGTGACGATGGATCCGTTCGCCTTCTCGGCGAAGGCGAGTTGGCTGATGCCGGTGACGGCCAGCGGGTAGGCGATGCCGAGGATCACGGTCATCACCAGCAGCATCCGCAGCGCGGTCCAGTGGTTGCGCACGGAGGCGGGCAGGGGCTTGGACATGATTGCTTCTTCCTCCGCTTCAGCTAAGGCCGGGGATGAACTGGACGATCAGGTCGATCAGCTTGATGCCGACGAACGGCACCACCAGACCACCCAGGCCGTAGATCCCGATGTTCCGGCGCAGCAGCGAACTCGCGTCGGAGGGGCGGTACTTGACGCCGCGCAGGGCCAGCGGGATGAGGCCGATGATGACCAGGGCGTTGAAGACGATCGCCGAGGTGATGGCGGACTGCGGGCTGTGCAGCTGCATGATGTTGAGCTTGTCCAGGCCCGGGTACACGGTGGCGAACATCGCGGGGATGATCGCGAAGTACTTCGCCACGTCGTTGGCGATCGAGAAGGTGGTCAACGACCCCCGGGTGATGAGGAGTTGCTTGCCGATCTCGACGATCTCGATGAGCTTGGTGGGGTTGGAGTCCAGGTCCACCATGTTGCCGGCCTCCTTGGCCGCCATGGTGCCGGTGTTCATCGCCACGCCGACGTCGGCCTGGGCGAGGGCGGGGGCGTCGTTGGTGCCGTCGCCGGTCATCGCGACCAGCTTGCCGCCCGCCTGCTCCTTCTTGATGAGCGCCATCTTGTCCTCGGGGGTGGCCTCGGCGAGGAAGTCGTCCACGCCCGCCTCCTCCGCGATCGCCTTGGCGGTCAGCGGGTTGTCACCGGTGATCATGATGGTCTTGATGCCCATCCGGCGCAGCTCGTCGAAGCGCTCCCGCATGCCCTCCTTGACCACGTCCTTGAGGTGGATGACACCGAGGGCGCGGGCGGGGTCGGAGCCGTTCCTGGCGGCGACCACCAGCGGGGTGCCACCGGCGGCGGAGATCTGCTGGACCAGGTCGGTGACGTCGGTGCCGACCGTGCCGCCGTTGTCCTTGACCCACTGGGCGACCGAGCCGGAGGCTCCCTTGCGGACCTGCCGGCCGTCCACGTCCACGCCGGACATCCGGGTCTGGGCGGTGAACGGGACCCAGGTGGCGTGCGCCAACTCGCCCTGGGCGCGGGCCCGCAGGCCGTAGCCGGTCTTGGCGAGCACCACGATGGAGCGGCCCTCGGGGGTCTCGTCGGCGAGCGAGGAGAGCTGGGCCGCGTCGGCCAGCTTCTCGGTGGAGATCCCGTCGGCGGCGAGGAACTCGGCGGCCTGGCGGTTGCCGAGGGTGATGGTGCCGGTCTTGTCGAGCAGCAGGGTGTTGACGTCGCCGGCCGCCTCGACGGCCCGGCCGGACATCGCCAGCACGTTGCGCTGGACCAGGCGGTCCATCCCGGCGATGCCGATCGCGGAGAGCAGCGCGCCGATGGTGGTCGGGATGAGGGCGACCACCAGGGCCACCAGCACGATCATCGACTGCGGCGCACCCGCGTAGGTGGCCATCGGCTGGAGGGTGACCACCGCGATCAGGAAGACGATCGTGAGCGAGGCCAGCAGGATGTTGAGCGCGATCTCGTTCGGGGTCTTCTGCCGGGCGGCGCCCTCGACCAGGGCGATCATCCGGTCGATGAAGGACTTGCCGGGCTCCGAGGCGATCTTCACCACGATCCGGTCGGAGAGCACCTTGGTGCCGCCGGTGACGGCCGAGCGGTCGCCGCCCGACTCGCGGATGACGGGGGCGGACTCGCCGGTGATGGCCGACTCGTCCACGCTGGCGACGCCCTCGACCACGTCGCCGTCACCGGGGATCACCTGCCCGGCCTCGACCACCACGTGGTCACCCAGCTGGAGCGCGGTGCCGGGCACCTCCTCCTCGGCCTGGCTCCCCGGCCAGTTGACGAGGCGTCGGGCCATGGTCTCGGTCTTGGTGCGGCGCAGGGTGTCGGCCTGGGCCTTGCCACGGCCCTCGGCCACCGCCTCGGCGAGGTTGGCGAAGATCGTGGTGAGCCAGAGCCAGACGGTGATGGCCCAGGCGAAGACGGACGGGTCGGCGATCGCGGCGACGGTGGTGACCACCGAGCCGACCTCGACCACGAACATCACCGGGTTCTTGACCATGACCCGGGGGTCGAGCTTCTTCACCGCGTCGGGCAAGGAGGCGACGATCAGCTTCGGGTCCAGCAGGCCGCCGGAGACCCTGTGCGGAGCCTGCGGCTCTGCGGCCGGAGCGGGAGCGGGGGTAAGGGTGGACGACATCAGTGGAGACCTTCCGCGATCGGCCCGAGGGCCAGGGCCGGGAAGTAGGTGAGGCCGACGACGATCAGGATCACTCCCGACAGCAGGCCCACGAACAGCGGCTTGTGGGTGGGCAGGGTGCCCGGGGTGGCGGGGACGGGCTGCTGCTGCGCGAGGGCGCCGGCCAGCGCCAGCACGAAGACCATCGGCAGGAAGCGGCCGAGCACCATGCACAGGCCGAGCGCGGTGTCGTACCAGGCGGTGTTGACCGTGATCCCGGCGAACGCGGACCCGTTGTTGTTGGAGGCCGAGGTGAACGCGTACAGCACCTCGGAGAAGCCGTGCGCCCCCGTGTTGAGCATCCCGGCCCGCTGGTCGGGCAGCGCCATCGCGACGCCGGTGCCGACCAGCACCAGGGTCGGGGTGGTGAGGATGTAGAGGGAGGCGAACTTCATCTCCCGCCCGCCGAGCTTCTTGCCCAGGTACTCGGGGGTCCGGCCGACCATCAGCCCGGCCACGAACACCGCCACGATCGCCAGGATCAGCATCCCGTACAGGCCGGAACCGGTACCGCCGGGCGCGATCTCACCGAGCATCATGTTGAAGACCGTCAGACCGCCGCCGAACGGCGAGTACGAGTCGTGGAAGGAGTTCACCGCACCGGTCGAGGTCAGTGTGGTCGAGGCGGCGAACAGGCTCGACGCGGCGATGCCGAAGCGCTGCTCCTTGCCCTCCATCCCGGCCCCGGCGGCCTGCGAGGCCACCCCGGCGTGCTGGGACTCGAAGAAGGTGATCAGCGCCACCGAGGCCACCCAGAACAGGCCCATCACCGCGACGATCGCGTACCCCTGGCGGTGGTCACCGACCATCTTCCCGAAGGTGCGCGGCAGGGCGAACGGGATCAGCAGCAGCAGGAAGACCTCCAGCAGGTTGCTGAAGCCGTTCGGGTTCTCGAAGGGGTGGGCGGAGTTGGCGTTGAAGAAGCCGCCGCCGTTGGTGCCCAGCAGCTTGATGACCTCCTGGGAGGCCACCGGCCCGCCGGGTATCGCCTGCTGACCACCGGTCAGGGTGGCCACCTCGTGGAAGCCGTGGAAGTTCTGCACCACCCCGGAGGCGGCCAGCACCAGGGCGAAGAGCACGGCGATCGGGAGCAGCAGCCGCAGGTTGATCCGGGTGAGGTCCACCCAGAAGTTGCCGACCCGGTCGGTCCTGTTCCGCGTGAAGCCGCGGATCAGGGTGGCGACGACGGCGATGCCGACGGCGGCCGAGACGAAGTTCTGCACCGCGAGACCGGCCATCTGCACCAGGTGGCCCATCGCGGACTCGCCGCTGTAGGACTGCCAGTTGGTGTTGGCGGTGAAGGAGATCGCGGTGTTCCAGGCCTGGTGCGCCTCCATCTCCGGCACGCCGAGGCTGAGCAGCAGGTGGGTCTGGAGGCGGATCAGGGCGTAGAGGAAGAGGATCGAGACCGCCGAGAAGGCCAGCACCGAGCGCAGGTAGACCGACCAGCGCTGGTCCGCCTCCGGATCGACGCCGACCACCTTGTAGAGGCCGCGTTCGACTCTGAGGTGCTTGCCGGTGGTGAGGAGGTTGGCGATGTGGTCGCCGAGGGGGCGGTAGCACAGGGCCAGCGCGCCGACGAGGGCGAGGGCCTGCAGCCAGCCCGCGAGAGTGGAGCTCATGGTCAGAACTTCTCCGGGTAGATCAACGCCACGACGAGGTAGCCGACGAGCGCGACGGCGACGAGGAGACCAGCGATGTTCTCGGCGCTCACAGCTTCTCCACCCCCCGAGCGATGAGGGCGATGACGGCGAACACGGCGACCGTGACGCCGACGTAGATCAGATCGGACATGGGCTCCACCAGAGTGGTTCGGACTCGGCCGCGAGCGGAGCCTGTGCGGCCCCTGCGGCGCCGGCGGCAGACCGGCCCGCACAGCACATCAGCAGGTCAGCACGGATCAGCGGGCCCTGACGCCCTCCATACGGGCGGCCCGGCGACCTTGACGCGGTCTTGACGCCCGCGACGCGCGGAGCCGGGAGGTGGCGGGAGGTCGCGCTCCGCGAACGGGGCCGGCGTGATGACGGTCGAGACGTCGGCGAGCGCCGCCCCGGGCCATCGCGGACCGCGAATCCGCGCCGAACCTGTCTGCCGGGCAGTGGAGTTGGGAAGGCCGGCGCACGGGGCCGCTGCTCCGGCCGGGACGTACCGCGCGGGTGGGCACCTCAGCAGCGGAGCCCGCCGGCGGACTGATCCGTTCAGGCCCCTGCCGCACACCGCTCCCGGGCAGTCCTGCGGACGGCACTCCGCCGGGAAGCGTCGGCTTCCCGGCGGAGTGTCCGGTGGCGCGGGGCCGTGCTACCGGCCGGCGTCACCGTGGGTCGGCTCCGACGGCGGTTCGCGGTGGACCAGCACCCGCGTCCGCCCCTCGGCCACCGCCACCACCGGCGTCCGCCCGGCCGGGCTGTCGGCGGCGGCCGGCGGGAGATGGTACGCGCCGACCGCCGGGACGGCGAGCAGGTCGCCCGGGCGGAGGTCGGAGGGCAGGGACACGTCGGCGGCCAGCACCTGCCCGGCTTCGCTGCGCCGGACGACGACCGTGGCCTGACGGCGCGCGGCCGTGGTGTGACGGCCGATCAGGCGCGCGGTGTGACGCACCCCGTGGAGGTCGGGGCCCGGGAGCTCGCCCGTCCCGCCGTCCACGGCGACGACGGTGTGGTCACTGCGCTGCTCGACGGCCAGGACCCGGTGGACGGTCACTCCGGCGGGGCCGGTCACCGCGCGCCCGGGCTCCAGGGTGAGCCGGGGGACGGACAGGCCCACCCGGGCGCAGCCGTCGGCGAGTTCGGCCCGGACGCGCCGGGCGAGGGCCGGCAGGTCGAGGGCGGTCTCGCCGGGGCGGTGGGCGATGGCGTGCCCACCGCCGAGGTCGAGTTGGGGCAGTTCGACGCCGTACTGGTCGCGGATCTTCGCCATCAGCCCGATCATCCGGCGCAGGGCGGCCTGGTAGGGCTTGACGCTGTCGATCTGCGAGCCGATGTGGCAGTGCAGGCCGACGAGCCGCAACTGCGGCCGGGCCAGCACCCGGGCCACGGCGTGCCGGGCGGAGCCGTCGGTGACGGAGAGTCCGGACGCCCGGTCCTCGGTGCCGTCCCGCACCGCCGCGGGTCCTGCGGTCGCCACGCCGGGGACCACCCGGAGCAGCACCTGCTGCCGCCCGCCCGGCGGCACCAGGGCGGCCAGCCGGGCGATCTCGGCGGTGCTGTCGATCACGATGCGGCCGACGCCGTGCCGGACGGCGGCCCGCAGGTCCTCGGGGCCCCCGGCCCGGCCGTGCATCACGATCCGCTCGGCCGGGAAGCCGGCCTCCACGGCCAGCCCCAACTCCCGCGCGGAGCAGACCTCCAGGCCCAGTCCCTCGTCCCGGACCCACTGGGCGACGGCCCGGCACAGGAACGCCTTGGCAGCGTAGACGACGTCCGCCTCCGGGAAGGCGCTGCGGTAGGTGCGGCAGCGTTCCCGCACCTCGCCCTCGTCCAAAACGTGGACGGGAGTGCCGTACTGCTCGGCGAGCGAGGCCAACGGCACGCCGCCGACGGCGATGTCGCCGCCGGGCGCGGTCCGGGCCGAGGACGGCCAGACGGACAGGCAGCCGTCGGGGGGCCGGACGACCGGTGCCGGACGGAGGGACGGGGCCGGACCGCCGGCCGGGTCCGGGCGGAGGGACGGGGCCGGGCGGAGGGACTGCCGGGATGCCGGGGCGAGGGCCGGACGGATGAGCGCCACGGTATCCCCTCAGCCGGTCGTGGCGCCGACGGCGGACCCGGGTGCGGCAGGCGCGGCGGCCCGCGGCGCACGGCTCCACCGCGGGTCCCGGTGCGACCAGGTGTCCGCAGGCCCGTGGCTCGGGGTGGCGGCGGGGGCGGAGAGCTGGGGATCGACGGTCAGGGCGGTGACGCCCATCGGGGTGGCGAGGGCGCGCAGCGCGGGCTCGGCCAGCCGGATCCAGGGCTGGCCGGCGCCGAGGGCGGCCGTCAGCAGTTGCTCGGAGCTGAAGCCGACGGCCGTCCGGCCGCCGAGCGGGGTGCGGAAGAACCTCGCGGTGCATCCCCTCGGTCCCGGCCGGACGGGGACGTAGAGCGGTCCGGCCGGGACGCGTTCACAGGGCTCGGGGTCCTCGGTGCAGGCGCACTGCGGCATGGGGTCGTCCTCCTGGAGCGGAACGGGTGCCCACGGCCGGGTCGGCTCGGGGCACTGCCCAGACGCTACGCCCACCAACCAGGGACGGCGCCACCTCCCTGACGCTCACTTGACACCGACCGCGCCGTCCATGACGCACCTCTGACGGCCGCCCGGACGTCGGGGGCGGCGGCACGCGGGCGCAGCTCCGGCCGGGTGAGCGGAGGTCCGGTGTCCCGAGCCCTACCGGGGGCCCGGCGCCCAGGACTTGGCCATGATCCGCTCCCGGCCGACGCCGTCGGGCAGAAGGTGGCCGGGTTCACCCGTGTCGGTGAATCCGTGCCGCTCGTAGAGCGCGGTGGCGTTGCGGTTGTCCGGCATGACGGCGAGCCGCAGCCTCGTGGCGCCGCGCTCCGCCGCCCACCGCTCGACCTCCCGGATCAGCCGGTCGGCCACGCCCTTGCCCCGGGCCGTGGGGCCGACCCACATCGAGATCAGTTCGGCCTCGTCCACCGCCGCGCCCGGGACCCCGCTGGCGATGCCCACGGGAAGGCCGTCGAGGAGCGCGACGAGATCGTGCGCGCCGGGGATCGACAGCCGGGCCCGCCAGCGTTCCTCGCGGTCACCAGCGCCCTGCCACTCGGTCAGCGTCGATCCGAAGGCGTACGGCGCCTCGGTGAGTGCGGCCAGCCGCACGCTCCGCCACAGCGGCCAGTCGTCCGAGGTCACGGTACGTAGTTCGATCACGGTCAGGAGCCTGCCCGCCCGCCGGGACGGGTGGCAAGTCGATTTACCTCCGTCCGTCCTGACGGCGAGTCGGCGGCACGGCTCGGGCCCGGGTACGGCCGAGGGCGCGGCCTCGGGGCCGACCGTGCCCCGGGGCACCACCCCCTGGTGGCCCCGGTACCCGCACGGTCGGAGCCCGTCGCCGCGCCCTCTCCCCATCACCAGGCCATCGCCGGTGGACCGGCGGGAGACCCCACCGGTGCGGAGCCGGAGTGTCCCCCACGGACCACCCCCGCTCCCTCGGGAACGACCCTAGGCACCGCTGCGGGCGGCAACGGCCGCCTTGACGCGCTCTTGCCGCCGCAGCGGCCGTTCTTGACGCCGCGTTGGCGCGGTCCGTGCGCCGCTACGGCTTCCGGGTCCACTGCATGCGGCGCTCGACGGTCTCCCGCACCTGGACGGGCACCTGCCCGGCGAATCCGGTCAGGGCCCGCTCCAGCTCCACCAGCGGGATCGGGTGGTCCCGGGTCATCTGGAACTCGTACACCAGCTCGCCCCGCTGGACCCAGAAGACCTGCCGCTGCCGGTAGCCGGACGCCCTGGGCTGCTGGTGGTTGTGGTGGTAGACCTCGACCGTCCCGACCTCGATCAGCGCGATCTCCGACCAGGGCGCGTGGAACTTGGCGTTGGGCGCGTGGAAGCCGGCCGCGTCCACCCGGTACTCGGGCACCGCAGCGGTCCGCACCAGGACGGCCAGGCCCACGACGCCCATCAGGACGCACACCCCGCCGAACGCCCAGAAGAACAGGCGCACCACCAGCACCGTCTCCTCGCCCCAGTGGGCGACCATGTTGAACACCACCGCCCCCAGCGCGAGGACGACGATGCTGCCGAACAGGACGGACCCCTGCCCGTCCGACCGAATCTCGTACTTCTCGCCGTGCACCGGTGCGACCATCGCTCCCACCCCCTGCGCGCATGATGCCCGACGCCCCGGCCACGCACACCGAGCCGGCGCCCCGCCGGAGTGCACGGAGCGCACGGAGTCCTACAGGCTCAGCCGGTACTCGGTGGCGGTGTGGGTGGTCCGGTAGCCGAGCGCGTCGTTGACCCGGCGCATCGCGTGGTTCTCCTCGGCGGTGTCCGTCAGCAGACCGGCCAGGTCCGGGTGCCGCTCCCGCGCGGCGGCGATCGAGGCGAGCTTCATCCAGCGGGCCAACCCCCGTCCCCGATGCCGGGGTAGCACCCCCGTGCCGTAGTGCCGTCCCTCTCCCCCGCCATCGACCGGGCAGACCAGTTCGGTGAATCCGGCGACCGTGCCGTCGGACTCGTCCACGGCGGCGACCGTGTGCAGCCGCTCTCCCCGCCGGTCGATCGCGGCCACGGCGGTCTCCAAACGGTCGAGGTCCCAGACCATGGCCCCGGCCTCCTCGTCGCCGGTCGGTTGGTCGTCCATAGCCCCCAGGGCGGCCAGGTAGGCCGCCGCGAGGTCGTCCGGCACCAGCCCGTCCCAGGAGGTCAGCCGGTAACCGGGGTGCGGCTGTTGGATGCCGCCGGCGAGGCCGGCCGGATCGACCTCGGCCAGCTCCAGCCGGGTGTGCACGAAGCTCAGGACGGGGCTGAAGCCGTGGCCCTCGAGGAAGGCACCGCCCGGGGAGTCCGCCCGGACCCAGCCGACCAGGCTCCGGCGGTCGCTCTCCCGCGCGGCGGCGAGGGCCGCCGCCAGCAGCCGGGTGCCCACTCCACGGCGCCGCTCGGCGGGATGCACCCGGATGTCCAGGTGCGCCGAGTGGTCGAGGCCGGGCGCGGTGTGGACGACCAGCCCGGCGGACCCCAGCGGGTAGTCCTCCTCCCCGGTGGCCTGCCAGACCAGCCGGTACCCCGAGGCACGCGGTGCGGGATCGGTCAGCGGAGTGATGCGGAGGGTCAACTTCGGCTCCGGGCATGCCTGATGGGGCCGCGCCCGGCAGGGCTGCACGACGGCAGCGCTGCACGGCGGCACGGCGCCGGGCGGTGCCCGGCCCCGGGAGAGTACGGGGGCCGGGCACCCGGATGACAACGCATTAGGGACCGGTCGGCGGCTACCTGATCGTCGTCAGCGGTCCGTGACGGCTCGGCAGCCGCTCAGCGGTGCCGGAAGTCCGGCTCACGCTTCTCGGCGAAGGCGGCCATCCCCTCCTTCTGGTCCGCGGTGGCGAAGGTCGCGTGGAACAGCCGCCGTTCGAAGCGCACGCCCTCCGCCAGGGTGGTCTCGAAGGCGCGGTTGACGCTCTCCTTCATCATCACCGCCGCCGGGGCGGACATCGCCGCGATGGTCCCGGCCACCTCGACGGCCCGGTCGAGCAGTTCGGCGGCCGGGACCACCCGGGAGACCAGGCCCGCCCGCTCGGCCTCCTCCGCGTCGATGGTCCGGCCGGTCAGGCACAGGTCCATCGCCTTGGCCTTGCCGATCGCCCGGGTCAGCCGCTGCGAGCCGCCGATACCGGGGATCACGCCGAGCTTGATCTCCGGCTGGCCGAACTTCGCGGTGTCGGCCGCGATCAGGACGTCGCAGAGCATCGCCAACTCGCAGCCCCCGCCCAGCGCGTAGCCCGCCACCGCGGCCACCACCGGCTTGCGCAGCGCACCGAAGCGGTCCCAGGCGGCGAACCAGTCACCCAGGTAGGCGTCCACGAAGCCGAGCTGCTGCATCTCCTTGATGTCGGCCCCGGCCGCGAAGGCCCGGTCGGAGCCGGTGACCACCAAGGCACCGACCCCCGGATCGCGGTCCAGCTCGTGGGCCGCCGCGACCACGTCGTTCATCAGCTCGGTGTTGAGGGCGTTCAGCGCCTTCGGCCGGTCCAGGGTGATCAGCCCGACCCGGCCGCGCCGCTCGACCCGGATGGTGGTGTACTCGCTCATGCGTGCTCCCGCAGGGTGGTGATGATGGCGGAGAAGTCCAGGCCGGCGCCCGCCCGCTCCGCGAAGTCGGCGTACAACTCGGCGGCCCGACGGCCGAGTTCGGCCGGGACGGCACCGGCCTCGGCGGCGTCGGCGGCCAGCCCGAGGTCCTTCGCCATCAGGGCGGCGGCGAAGCCTGCCCGGTAGTCCCGGTTGGCCGGGCTGGCCGGCACGGGGCCGGGGACGGGGCAGTTGGTGGTGAGCGACCAGCACTGGCCGGAGGCGGTGGAGGCCACGTCGTAGAGGGCCTGGTGGCTCAGCCCCAGGCTCTCGCCGAGCACGAAGGCCTCGCTGACCGCGATCATCGAGATGCCGAGGATCATGTTGTTGCAGATCTTCGCGGCCTGTCCGGCGCCGGAGCCGCCGCAGTGCACGGCCCTGCGGCCCATCACGGCCAACAGCGGCTCCGCCTCGGCGAATTCGGCCTCCGCCGCACCGACCATGAAGGTCAGCGTGCCGGCCTCCGCGCCGGGCACCCCGCCGGAGACCGGGGCGTCGAGTGCCCGGTGCCCGGCGGTGCGGGCCAGGTCGGCGGCGATCCTGGCGTCGCCGACGGCGATGGTGGAGCAGTCCACGAACAGCGCGCCCTCCGGCGCGGCGGCGGTCAACTCCCGGTAGCTCTCCAGGACGTGGCGCCCCGAGGGCAGCATGGTGATGACCACCTCCGCCCCGGCCACCGCTTCGGCCGCCGAGGCGGCGATCAGCACGCCGTGTCCGGCCGCCGCCTCCAGGGCGGAGGCCGAGAGGTCGTACCCGGTCACGGTGTGCCCGGCCTTGACCAGGTTGGCGGCCATCGGGCCGCCCATGTTGCCCAGCCCGACGAATCCGATCCTGCGGGTCACCAGCGCTCCAGGGGTGTGGTGGGTGACAGGCCGAGCTCGCGCTCGCCCAGCGGGGCGAAGTGGCGCTCGACCTCCTGCTCGGTCACGGCCGCGAGGGCGGCCGGACTCCAGTGCGGGGTGCGGTCCTTGTCGATCACCTGAGCCCGGATGCCCTCGGCCAGGTCCGGGGTGGCCAGCGCGGCGCAGGAGGTCCGGAACTCCTGGTCCAGCACCGCCTCCAGCGGGCCGAGCGTGCGGGCCCGGCGCAGCGCGGCGAGCGCGACGGTGACGGCGGTGGGCGAGTGGGCCGCGATCCGCTCGGCCGCCTCCTTGGCCGCCGGATGGTCGCTCGCCAGCAGCCGGGCCAGCACCTGCGGCACGGTGTCGGCCGCGTAGCAGGCGTCGATCCAGCCGCGCTCCCCGGCCAGCGGTGCGGCGGGCGGCTCGGTGACGTGCCGCTCCAGTGCCTCGTGCACAGGCAGCCGCGCCAGGTCGGCCAGCAGGGCAGGCAGCCGGTCGGCGGGCACGAAGTGGTCGGCCAGCCCGCAGAGCAGGGCGTCGCCGGCGCCCACCGAGCCCGCCGTGAGGGCGAGATGGGTGCCCAGCTCGCCGGGGGCGAGGCCGAGCAGGTAGCTGCCGCCGACGTCCGGGACGAAGCCGATGCCGGTCTCCGGCATGGCGATCCTGGTCCGCTCGGTGACGATCCGTACGCTGCCGTGGGCCGAGACACCGACCCCGCCGCCCATCACGATGCCGTCCATCACGGCGACGTAGGGCTTCGGGTAGCGGGCGATCCGGGCGTTCAGCCGGTACTCCTCCCGCCAGAACTCCTCGGCGGCGAGCGGGTCCCCGCCGGTCGCGGCCCGGTGGATGGCGACGATGTCACCACCCGCGCAGAGGCCGCGCTCCCCCGCTCCGGTGATCACCACGGTGGCCACCGAGGCGTCGTGCTCCCAGGCGTCCAGGGCCGCCGCGACGGTCAGCACCATGCCGTGGGTGAGCGCGTTCAGCGCCTTCGGCCGGTTGAGCACGATCCGGCCCACCCGGCCGTCCCGTTCGAGCAGGACCTCTTCCCCGGTGGCCATCAGGCGGCTCCGGTCAGGCCGCGAGCGACGATGACGCGCATGATCTCGTTGGTCCCTTCCAGGATCTGGTGCACCCGCAGGTCGCGGACGATCTTCTCGATGCCGTACTCGGCCAGGTAGCCGTAGCCGCCGTGGAGTTGGAGCGCCTGGTTGGCCACCTCGAAGCCGGTGTCGGTGGCCAGTCGCTTGGCCATCGCGCACAGCCGGGTGGCCTCCGGGTCCCGCCGGTCCAGCGCGGCGGCGGCCCGCCAGAGCAGGGCCCGGGCCGCCTCCAACTCGGTGGCCATGTCGGCCAGTCGGAACTGCAACGCCTGGGCGTGCAGCAGCGGCGCACCGAACGCCTCGCGCCCGGCCAGGTGGGCGGTCGCGCGCTCCAGCGCGCTGCGGGCCCCGCCGAGCGAGCAGGCGGCGATGCCGAGCCGGCCGCCGTCCAGGCCCCGCATGGCGATCTTGAATCCCTCGCCCTCCGCCCCGAGCAGCCGGTCGGCGGGCAGCCGGACACCGTCCAGCACCACCTGCCGGGTGGGCTGGGCGTTCCAGCCCATCTTCCGCTCGTTCGGCCCGAACGACAGCCCGGCGTCCCCGAGTTCGACCACGAAGGCGGAGATGCCGGACGGGCCGGGGCCGCCGGTCCGGGCCAGCACCAGGTAGACCTGGGCGCTGCCCGCGCCGGAGATGAACTGCTTGACGCCGTCCAGCACCCAGTGGTCGCCGTCGCGCACCGCCCGGGTGGCGAGCGCGGCGGCGTCGGAGCCGGCGCCCGGCTCGGTCAGGCAGTAGCTGCCGAGCTGCTCGGCGGAGCAGAGGCCGGGCAGCCAGCGGGCCCGCTGCGGCTCGGTGCCGTGGCGGTCGATCATCCAGGCGACCATGTTGTGGATGGACAGGTAGGCGGCGATCGACGGGCAGCCGGTGGCCAGCGCCTCGAAGGCCACCACGCCGTCCAGCCTGGTGAGTTCGGAGCCGCCGACGTCCTCGCGGACGTAGACGCCGCCGAGCCCGAGCCCGGCCGCCTTGCGCAGCACGTCCACCGGGAAGTGCTTGGTGCGGTCCCACTCCTCGGCGTACGGGGCGAGGCAGTCGTCGGCGAAGCCGCGGACCGCGCGCGCGATGTCCAGCTGATCGGGGGTCAGGTCGTGCACGGCGGCGCTCATCCCATCGTCGGGATGGTGAAGCTGGCGCCGTCCTTGAGGCCGGAGGGCCAGCGCGAAGTCACCGTCCTGGTGCGGGTGTAGAAGCGGATCGAGTCCGGGCCGAACTGGTTGAGGTCGCCGAAGGCGGAGCGCTTCCAGCCGCCGAAGGTGTGGTAGCCGACGGGGACCGGGATCGGCACGTTGACGCCGACCATGCCGGTGTTCACCCGGCGGGTGAAGTCGCGGGCGGTGTCGCCGTCCCGGGTGAAGATGGCCACCCCGTTGCCGTACTCGTGCTCGCTGGGCAGCCGCAGGGCCTCCTCGTAGTCGGCCGCGCGCACCACCGAGAGCACCGGGCCGAAGATCTCCTCCCGGTGGATCCGCATCTCGGGGGTGACCCGGTCGAACAGCGAGGCGCCGAGGAAGAACCCGCCCTCGTGCCCCTCCAGGGTGAAGTCCCGTCCGTCCACCACGAGTTCGGCCCCCTCCCGGACGCCGAGGTCGATGTACTCGCGGACCCGGGCCAGCGCGTCCGGGCCGACCAGCGGACCGAAGTCGGCGGCCGGGTCGTCGGAGCGGCCGACCCGGAGGGTGGCGATCCGCTCGACCAGCCGGGCGACCAGCGCGTCGGCGGTCTCCTCGCCGACCGGCACGGCGACCGAGATGGCCATGCAGCGCTGGCCGGCCGAGCCGTACCCCGCGCCGATCAGGGCGTCCACCGCCTGGTCGAGGTCGGCGTCCGGCATCACCACCATGTGGTTCTTGGCGCCGCCGAAGCACTGGGCCCGCTTGCCGTGCGCACTGGCCGTCGTGTAGACGTGCTCGGCCACGGCGGTGGAGCCGACGAAGCCGACGGCCTCGATCCGGGGGTCGGTGAGCAGGACGTCCACGGCCTCCTTGTCGCCGTTCACCACGTTCAGCACGCCCGGCGGCAGCCCGGCCTCCAGGAACAGCTCGGCCAGCCGCAGCGGCACCGAGGGGTCGCGCTCGGAGGGCTTGAGGACGAAGGCGTTGCCGCAGGCCAGCGCCGGGGCGGCCTTCCAGAGCGGGATCATCGCGGGGAAGTTGAACGGGGTGATGCCGGCCACCACGCCGAGCGGCTGGCGCATCGAGTAGACGTCGATGCCGGTGCCCGCGTTGTCGGTGAACTCGCCCTTCAGCAGGTGCGGCACCCCGGCGGCGAACTCGACCACCTCCAGGCCGCGTTGGATGTCGCCCAGGGCGTCCGGCACGGTCTTGCCGTGCTCCGAGGAGAGCAGCCGGGCCAGCTCCTCCTTCTCCCGGTCGACGAGCTCCAGGAAGCGCAGCAGCACCCGGGCGCGGCGCTGCGGGTTCCAGGCCGCCCACTCGGGCTGGGCCTGGGCCGCGTCGGCGATCGCGGCCTCGGCCTCGGCGCGGCTCGCCAGCGGCACCCGGGCCTGGACCAGCCCGGTGTTGGGGTCGAGCACGTCGCCGGAGCGACCGGAGGTGCCGGGCACGCGCTTGCCGGCGACGAAGTGGGTCAGTTCACGGACCATCGGATTCCTGCTCTCGTCTGGGATGGCGGAGAGGAGGAGTGGAGGTCACGGCGGAGCGCCCGGGCGCACGGTGGTGCGCGCGGGAGCGTACGGCCGTGACGAGCCGTCAGGAGCGCGGGTGCGTCCCGGTGGTCGGCACGGGACGGCCGGGTGGGGTGTGCGTGGAGCAGCCCGGAGTCATGCGTGTCGTCTCCATCCTCGTGGAAAACACGAACCATCCGTGGCCGGTATCCTGACTCCCGGATCACCGCCCGTCCTCGGGCCTTCCCGGCTGGCTGCCAGTGGCCGTACGTCGTACGAGGACGGACTCCCCGGTCACAGTGGCGGGACCGCGCCGGAATCGCACCGGCTTCCCTGACACCACGGACCTGCCGACGACCATATAGTCGGACGTCCTAGTAAGTCCAGGGGGCCCGCCCCGGAGGGTGACGGCGTGTCAGCTCGGCTCACGCTCGGGCGGCCGCGCGAACGGCCAGGCGGGTGGGCGGGCCCGGGGGTGCCCGGCCGGGGCCGTTCGAATAATTCACCGGAGCGGCTCGGGGATTGCTGGTAGCTTCCGTGACGTGCCGAAGCTGAATCAGATCATCGCCGTCGAAAAGGGCGTCAAGTCCAAGTCCTTCCAGGAGTTGACGCAGGCCCACCACGACCTGCAGAAGCCGGCCCTGCTGGCCGGCATCGCCCGGACCTACCAGCCGAAGGACGAGGAGGGCGAGCAGCTGCCGCCCGAGTCGACCCGGGTGCAGGTGAAGGCCGAGGACGTGCTGCGCAGCACCGCCGCGACGCTGACCCGGCTGTTCGACGTGACCGCCACCAAGGACTGGGCGAACCGGACGGCCGCCGCCGACGTGGTGGTGGACGGCACCGTCCTGCTGGCCGCCGTCCCCGTGCCGTACCTGCTCTTCCTGGAGAAGCAGCTCACCGACCTCCACACCTTCGTCCGCAAGCTGCCGGTGCTGGACGCCGCCGAGTCGTGGAACCTCGACCCGTCGACGGACTCCTGGAAGACCGACGCGGTGCGCACCATCCGCACCAAGAAGGTGCCGCGCAACCACGTCAAGGCCGAGGCCACCGAGAAGCACCCGGCCCAGGTCGAGGTGTACTACGAGGACGTCCCGGTCGGCTACTGGACGACCGTGAAGTTCTCCGGCGCCCTGCCGGCCCGCCGGGTCAACGAACTGACGGAGCGTCTGGAGAAGCTCCAGCAGGCCGTCAAGTACGCCCGCGAGGAGGCCAACAACACCGAGGTCACCGACGAGCGGATCGGCGACGCGGTGTTCGGCTACCTGTTCCGGTAGCCCCACGATCGCCCCCCGTGCGAGCGGGGGGTGCGCTGAAGAGCGCAAGCTGAAACTGATGTTGAAGCTGACCACGGGATGACAGTGGGGGTTCGACTCCCTCCCCCGGCACCACACGGGCCGGGGTAGCCCAAGCAGGCAGAGGCACGTCCCATGAATCTCAGATTCTCGCTCCAGTCTCAGTATTCGCCGCCGATCACCGGATCGACCGGGAGCGGACGATCATCGACGGATGCGGGTTCAAGTCCCGCCTGCGCCTCTGCCCGTGGCGCGGTAGTTCAACGGCAGAACACGTCGATCTCAGAATGATCCGCCCCCTTCAACGTGCCGGTGTGCGCAATTGGGTGGCATCGCAGGGGCCCGGGAGCTGGATACGTTCCCGGGTCCCGTCACGTTCCGGCCCGTCGTGCCGGGTGCCCCCTCACCTCGGGCCTGCGTAGGCCCGTGCCTCCGCGAGGTACCGCGCCACCGGGCCCAGCGTGAGCATCCCGCTGGCGGCACCGGCGTGTTCGGCCCGGGCGTCGTGCAGGGCGGTCGCGGCGCGGGCTGCGGTGCCGCGCTCACCGAGGCGCACGGCGGCGCGGGCGGTCAGGCACCACAGGGCCTCCTGCAGGTGGTCGCGCGGTGGTGCGGGAGCCGAGGCGAGGGCGGCCCGCGCCTCCTCGACCCGGTCGTGGGCGAGCAGCACCAGCGGGCGTGCCCAGGGCCGGTAGGGGCCCCAGTCGAGGTGCGGGTCGGTGGGCGCGGGCCGGTCGTGCAGCAGGCGCAGCCCCAGCAGGGCGAGGGGGAACAGGCCACGGTGCAGGCCCGGCATCCCGGCGGTCCGGAGGGCCTCCTCGGCCGCGCGGTAGTGGGCCGCGGCCGTGGCGGCGGTCGGCCCGCCGGGCTCGGTACTGCGGGCGGCCGTGACCCGGGCCCGGAACCACTGGGTGAGGACCAGGACCAGCGGCGCCTCGGTGGTGGCGGCGAGCCGTTCGGCGGCCTCGGCGTGCGAGGCGGCGGCGTCGAGGTCGCCGAGGGCCGAGGCGGACTGCAGGCGGACCAGCAGGCCGAGCACGGCGGAGTTCGGCAACTCGTGCCGGGTGCCGAGGCCGAGGATCTCGGCACCGATCCCGTCCCGCACGGCCGCCAGCCCGGGGCGGTGGAAGGACTGCAGGAACACACCGTCGAGAGCGAACGCCAGCAGGGCCGGATCGTTCAAGTCCCTCGCGAGAGACTCGGCTTGACGTGCCGCCAGCCGCGCACGCGTCAGCTCGTCCTCGGACGCGTGCGCGCTGCGGCTCTCGACCGCGACCGTGGCCAGCAGGCGGGCCCGGAGGTCGGCGGGGCCGTCCGGACCGAGACCGGCGAGCGTGCGCTCGGCAGCGGCGACCACGGCGCGGGACTGCTCGGGGTCGTCGGCGCGGCTCCAGACGGCGGGCACGTCGTAGGCGCCGATGATCCGGGCGGTCAGGGTGAGGTCGCCCGTGCGTTCGGCCGCCTCGACGGCGGCGAGCCGATCGCGCCGTGACCGGACCAGGGCGTCGCCTCCCGCCAGTGCGAGCGTGCGGGCCAGGTCGACGGTGGTGCGCGGGCCGAGCCGGACGGCCGGGCCGGTCCATCCGGTACGGGCGCCTTCGAGGGGTGCCGCCCCGTTGAGGATCTCCGTCTCCAGACGCTGGAGGTCGGCACCCGGGTCGAGCCCCAGCCGGTCGACGAGCATCGTGCGGGCCCGGCGGAGGGTGGCCAGTGCGTCGGCCTGACGACCCGCGAGGTGCAGCGCGCGGGCGAGCAGCCCCCAGGCCGGCTCCCGCCACGGGTGTTCGGCGACGTGGGCCCCCAGGTCGGCGACCAGCGCGGCCCCGTCCCCGGTGTCGAGGAGGAGGCGGGCGCGCAGCTCCACCGCCTCCAGGCGCAGCTCCTCCAGGCGGGTCCGCTCGCGCCCCACCCATGCGGAGTCGGGCAGATCGGCGTAGGCGGGCCCGCGCCAGTCCGCGAGTGCCGTGCCGAGGTCCGCCACCGCGCCCGGGTCGCGCCGTGCCCGGGCCAGGGTGTCCTCGAACCGGTGCGCGTCCACGTCCTCCCGCGACAGGCGCAGCAGGTAGCCGGGACCTTCGGTGAGCAGGACGCGCGGTGGATCACGGGGCGGCCGGTCCGGTTCGAGGGCCCGGCGCAGCGCGGCGACGAAGGTGCGCAGGGCACCGACGGCGCGGGTCGGCGGGTCGGTCCACAGGCCCGCGACCAGGGCGTCGGTGGTGACCATCCGCCCCTCCGCGGCGACCAGCCGGGCGAGCACCTCGCGGTGGCGCGGGCCGCCCAGGTCGACGGGGCTGCCGTCGTCGTGGCCGGCCCGCACGGCACCGAGGACGTCGATTCGCATGCCGCCATCCTCCGTGCCGGGGGTCGCCCTCGGCCAACCGTACTGATCGGCTGCTGATCGGCGTCGCCCAGGCTGGTCGGGTCGGTCCCCCTCGTTCGGAAGGTTCCTCACGATGCTCACCGTTCCCGGTTTCGATCTCGTCCGCCTGCCCGGTGCGGACGGCGTGGAGCTGGCTGCCGCCGTCGGCGGAAGCGGCAGCCCGGTCGTGCTGCTGCACGGCTTCCCGCAGACGCACCTGATGTGGCGACACCTCGCCGCGCGGCTCGCCCGCGAGCACCTGGTGATCTGCCCCGACCTGCGGGGCTACGGAGCCAGCGACAAGCCGGCGGCCACCGGCCCGGAGGTCTACGCCAAGCGCACCATGGCCGCCGACGTGGTGAGCCTGGCGGCGGCGCTCGGCCACCAGCGCTTCGCCCTCGTCGGCCACGACCGGGGAGCCCTGGTCGCGTTCCGGGCGGGATTGGATCATCCCGAGGCCATCACGCACCTGGGCCTCCTCGACGTCGTGCCGACGCTCGACATGTGGAGGGTCCTGCACGGCACCTCGGCGGCCGTCGGCTACCACCTCTACCTGATGGCGCAGCCACCGGGCCTGCCGGAGACGATGATCGCCAACAGCGCGGACGCGTTCTTCGGCTCCTTCCTCGACGCCTGGGCCGACGACCCGTCAGCCATGCCGGACGAGGTGCGGGCCGAGTACCTGCGGGCGAGCGCCGCGGCCGTGACCTCGATCGTCGCCGACTTCCGCGCCTCGGCGGAGATCGACGTCCGGCACGACCGGGCGGACCTGGACGCCGGGTCGCAGCTGGCCATGCCCGTGACGGTCGTCCAGCAGGACTGGGGCGCGCAGCTGGGCTTCGACGCCGCCGGGGTGTGGCGGGCCTGGGCGCCGGACCTCGACCACCGGCTCACCCGTGCGGGGCATTTCATGGCCGAGGAGGCACCCGACGAGATCGGGGCGGCCGTCCGGGACCTGCTGGCCCGCTGAGCCGCTCCGTCCCGGCGGGCTCAGACCTGCGGCAGGCCGAGCTGCTCGGCCCGGGTGACCCGGGCGGCGAGCACCTGCTCACGCTGCTCCGCCATCTCGGCCAGCACGGCACGGCGGTCGCGCTTGCCGAGGCGGTCGATGTAGAGCATGCCGTTCAGATGGTCGGTCTCGTGCTGGAGGCAGCGGGCGAAGTAGCCGGTGCCCTCCAGCACCAGCGGCCGGCCGTGGATGTCGGTGCCGCGCGCCACCGTCCGCTCCGGGCGGCCCAGTTCGCGGCGCGGGCCGGGCACCGAGAGGCAGCCCTCGGTGGCGTCGGCCAGGCGGCGGTCCTCGGTCGGCGGGTCGAGCACCGGGTTGACCAGGTGGCCGACGTGGCGGACGCCGTCGTCGTCCTTGCAGTCGTAGACGAACAGGCGCAGGTCCACGTCGGCCTGGTTCGCCGCCAGGCCGACCCCGGCAGCGGCGTACATGGTGGCGAACATGTCGTCCACCAGCCGGGCGAGTTCGGGGGTCCCGTACTCCTCCACCGTCCGGCAGGGACGGTGCAGCACCTCCTCGCCGACCTCGGTGATCCGCAGCACCCGGCCCCGAGCGGCCTCGGGGGCGCGGTCGGGGTAGCTGTCAACGGGCTCGCCGAGCAGGCGGACCCGGCGGTCGGTGGCGGGGGTCGAGGTCACGGCGGAGGCCTTTCGGACTGGTGGCGGCCCGCCGGGAGTCGGCGGCGGGATCGGCAGGCGTCGATCGTATCGACACCGGCCCCGCACCGACCGCACGGGCGGGGGAGCTCGTGGGCTCCCCCGCCCGTCGGCGACGCACGGCCGTGGCCTACGGCCGAGGCGCCCGGTGAAGGCACCCAGCCGAACGGCCGCCGAACCCTCCGGCCGAACCGGGCAGTTGGACCACCCGGCCGGATGTCCGTCGGACGCGCGGTGCCTCCACCAGGCCCGGCTCCCGGCCGATGCGGCGCCCCGGGGCGCACCGCCCCGATCGGGCGACAGGTGCAGCCCTCGGGGTCGGTCCGCCGTGTCAGCCTCCGGCTCCCTCCGCCGGGCCGGCCCCTCGCTCCGGGCCCCCGTGGCAGCCACCGCTGACGCCCACCGTGGCAGCCTCGACGTCGGTCAGCCGGATCAGCCCTTCGCGTCGGACCGCCGTGGCAGCCTCCGCGTCGGCCGGCCGGATCAGCCCTTCGCCTCGGACTGCCGTGGCAGCCTCCGCGTCGGCCGGCCGGATCAGCTCGCCGCGCTGCGGCCCCGCACCAGGCCGGTGGCCACGTCGACCACCAGGAAGGCGGCCAGCGTCACGCCGAGCACCGGCAGCGCCCAACCGAGCGCGACCGTCAGCGGGATGCCGACGATCAGCGCGGTCAGCGGCAGCCGCCGCCAGACGCCGCGCGCCGGGGCCTTGCCGAAGCGGGCGGAGCGGTCGGTGCGGGTGGGGCGGCGCTGCCACCACATCCGGTAGCCAAGCACCGAGATGACGGTCAGTCCGATCGCCAGCGCGGCCAGCGCCAGCTGGTTGGCCAGGCCGAACAGCCGACCCATGTGGCCCTGGACGCCGAGCTTGGAGAGCTTCGCCAGCACCGGGTACTCGGACCACTTCAGGTGCGCGGTGACGGTGCCGGTCGCGGCGCCGACCGGCACGTCCACGGCCACCCGGTCGTAGCGGACCGGCCAGGTGTTGTCGGCCTGCGCCACCGTCCACGCCTTGCCCGGCCCGGCGGGCGGGGCCAGGGTGACCGGGCCGTCGAGCCCCGCCCCACGGGCGGCAGCCAGCGCGGCCTGGAAGGCGGCCGGGTCCGGGTCGGCCCCGGCCCCGGCCGCGCCGCCGCCGTGCTCGGCGTGGTCACCGGCCGGGGCGTCGGCAGCCGGGGGCACGGTGCCGGGCAGGGTGGCGTCCAGCTTCGGGGCCCGGGCCCCGGTGGCGTCCAGCAACTGGCCGAACCGGTCGCCCGCGTACTGCGACCAGGTCAGCCCGGTGGCCGAGAGGGCGAGCAGCCCAAGTGCCAGCCAGACGCCCGTGGCGGCGTGCCGACTGCGGGTGCGGCGCACGCCCTTGGCGGCCCGCTCCGGCAGCAGCACCCCGCGCGCACCGGCGGCGCGCTGCCCCCGGGCCCGGGAGAGCCAGAGCACCAGCCCGCCGAGGACCACCACCCAGAGCCAGCTGGCGGCGGTCTCCGAGTACAGCCGGCCGAACTCGCCGAGGTGCAGGTTGCGGTGCAGGTCGTCCAGCCAGGTGCTGAGCGGGGTGGAGCCGAACCAGGTGACCAGATCGCCCTTGACCTGGGCGGTGTACGGGTCCACGTACACGGTGAGCTGCTTCTCGCCGAGGTCGGGGAGTTCGAGCACCACCTGGGTGGTGTCCTCCGGCCCGGCGGGGGTGATCACCGAGGCCAGGGTGCCCTGCGGGTAGGCCTCGCGGGCGGCGGCTATCTGCTCGGCGATCGGGCGGACGGTGCCACCGGGCTGATCGACCGTCAGCGAGCTCTGGTAGATCAGCCGGTCGAGCTGGGGGGTGAAGGTGTAGAGCAGACCGGTGACGGCCGCGACGATCAGGAACGGCGCGATCAGGATGCCGGCGTAGAAGTGCAGCCGGGCCAGCAGCGGTCTGAGTTCGCGCCAGGAGCGCGCGGGCGTGGGGCCTTCCGCCTCCGGGGAGGAGGCGTCGGACGGCCGCTGTTCGGTTGTCGAAGACATGGTGATGTGTCCCCTGGGGTCGCGCACCCGCTACGGCGGGCGCGGTCAGGCGTCGGATGGGGTGCACGGGCCGCCCGCGCGCGTGACGCGGGTGGCCGGGCCCGACGCCCGAGGGGACGTCAGGCCCGGGCGGGCGGCGGCCCCCGACGGGGCAGGGAACGGGCGAGCAGCACCCCGAGGGCGGGGCGGGTGGGCTCGGACCGGACCGGCCGGGGCGGCACGGGGAGCGCGGGTACGGCGAACAGCGCCACGAGCAGCGGGAGCCGGGGCGCGGCCAGCAGGGTGACCAGGCGGCGCACGAGCCGGCTCCCGTGGAGCAGCGCCGCTGCGCTGGTGAGCGTCGCGACCGCGTGCCAGGCCGCCATCGAGCCGTGCATCGCGTGCACGGCCGCCCCGGCGGCACCGGCCCCGGCCATGCCCGGCATGTCATGCATCCCCGGCATGCCGGCCATGCCGGTCATCCCCGCCATTCCTGCCATGCCCGCCATGCCCAGGTCGTGACTCGTCCCGTCCGGCATGGTCATGGTCATGGTCGCGGTGTGCGGGGCCAGTCGGTGGAAGCTCTCGTGCAGGGCGAGTTGGAGCACCGCGAGGACCACGACGGCCGTCTCGAAGCGGCGGCGCACCCCCGCGCCCGCCAGCACCGCACCCGGCACCGAGAGCACGGCGAGCATCAGGAGCAGCAGGCCGGGGCGGGGCAGGGCTCCCCCGGCGGCGGCGTGTGCCGCTGCGGCCGGAAGCAGGCAGGCCAGCCCGCCGAGCAGGCTCCAGCCGGCCCGCTCCCCCCAGCCGACCGGTCTGCGCACCGGCACAAGGTACCGGGTCCCCGCCCACGGTCCTCGCACCCGACCCGGGGTGCGAGCGGGTGACCTGCCGCCGGAGGGTTCGCCAGGTGTACGGAGCAGAGCGGCAGTTGGGGTGCGCCGAGGGATCGCGGGGAGCAGCGCGAGGGCTTCCGTGGCGTCCGTCACAGCACTGCTCACCCCCTCCCAAATCGCCCGAGCCACACGAATCGGTCACACCGGCATGGCACCGGGAGGACGCCCCGCCCCGGCCGCAGTGAGGGTGCGTCAGTAGTACCAGAGCCCGGGGCCGGGCGAAATCCCCGCAGCGGACGCTCCGTACCGGAACTCCCGCACCGAACGCCCCCACCGAAAGCACCGCACCGGCCGGAACTTTCCCGCCCGCCGGTCCGACTACCGGTGCCCGGGGTCCGGTCCGACCGGCCCCGCATCCGTAGCCTCTGGGAGAGTCCATGCGTCCTCGTCCGCTGTTCGGCCTGGCGGTCGCCACCGCCCTGCTCGTCACCGGCTGCTCCGGCGGCGCCGACGGGGCTGCCAAGTCCACCGACACGAAGGCGAGTTCGGACCCTGCGGCGTTCCCGGTCACCGTGGCGGACTGCGCGGGCCGGGAGACGGTCTTCGACGCCGCACCGCAGCGGATCGTCGCGAGCAACGCGTCCAGCCTGGAGATGCTGCTCCGACTCGGGGCGGGCGACCGGGTGATAGGCACCGGCTTCCCGCCCGGCAAGGGCACCCTGCCCCCCGAGATCGCCGAGGCCGGCGCCAAGGTCCCGGTCCTCGGGGCCATGGTGATCCCCAAGGAGAAGCTGCTCGGCTCCGGTGCCGACCTCTACGTGGACACCTTCGGCGAGATGGGCGGCATGGGGGTGACCCCGAGCGACCAGGAGTACCGGGCTGCCGGGATCAAGCGGGCCTTCCTGCGCTCGACCGCGTGCGCGGCGACGGCGACCGGGCCGGTGCAGGACCTGGTCGGCGTCCAGAGTGACATCCGCAGCCTCGGCCGGGTCACCGGCACGGCGGCCAGGGCGGAGGCGCTGGTGGCGGAGATGGAGCAGAAGACCGGCGCGGTGCGGACGGCGCTGAGCGGCCTGGCGGCCGACCGGCGGCCGGGCTACTTCTTCTTCGACTTCGACGCGGGCACCAAGCAGCCGATGGCGGTGGGCAACCGGCAGGTGGCCAACGGCGTGATCACCCTGGCCGGTGCGCGCAACGTGTTCGCCGACGTGGACGCCGACTTCAGGCCGGTCTCCTGGGAGGAGGTGGTGGCCCGGGACCCGGACTGGATCCAGCTCGGGGTGCGCAACCGGGGCAGCGAGGCCGAGACCCGCGCGGCGTACGAGGAGGCGGAGAAGTTCCTCCGGGAGTTCCCGGCGACCAGGGACCTCAAGGCGGTCCGGGGCGGGCACTTCGTCCGGGTGGGCTCCGAGCTGACCACCATCGCCGGCACCCGCAACGCCGACACCGTCCGGCAGATCGCCGCCGCCGTCCACCCGGACCTGGTCAAGGACGCCCGCTAGATGACCCGCAGCCCCGTGACCACCGACCCACCGGTCGGCTCGGCGGCCGGATCACCAGCCCGGCCACCGACCGCCCCGACCGCCGCCCGGACCGAGCTGGTCGCCGTCGTCCTGCTGCTCGCCCTGCCGGCGGCCCTGACCCTGGCCGTCTCGCTCGGGGCGGTGGACGTACCCGTCCGCGAGGTCTGGACGGTGGTCGGCCACCGGCTCACCGGCGCGGCGCCGGAGACCGGCACCCGTGACCTGATCGTCTGGCAACTCCGCGCCCCACGAGCCCTGTTGGCCGCGATCGTGGGGGCGGGACTCGGGCTGGTGGGTACCGCCGTGCAGGCCCTGGTCCGCAATCCGCTGGCCGATCCCTACCTGCTCGGGGTCTCCTCCGGCGCCTCGCTCGGCGCGGTCGCCGTCATCGTGCTCGGCGCGGGCACCGCGCTCGCCTCCGGCCCCGGCGTCTCGGCCGCCGCCTTCGCCGGGGCGCTCGGCTCCTTCGCCCTGGTCTGGGCGACGGCCAGGCGCGGTGGCGGCTTCGCCCCGATGCGGCTGGTGCTGGCGGGAGTGGCGATCGGTCAGTTCCTCTCCGGCTTCACCAGCTTCCTGGTGCTCCAGGCCGGTGACGAGCAGCGGACCAGGGGCGTGCTGTTCTGGCTGATGGGCAGCCTCGGCGCCGCCACCTGGGACCAACTCGCCCTTCCCGCAGCAGCCGTGGCCCTCGGCGGGCTCGCGCTCCAGGGCCGGGCCCGGCAGCTGAACGCCCTGCTGATGGGCGACGAGACGGCAGCCGGACTCGGCGTCGACACGGCCCGGCTGCGCCGCGAACTGTTCGCCGTCACCAGCCTGCTGACGGGGGTGCTGGTGGCGGTCTCGGGCGCCATCGGCTTCGTCGGCCTGCTGGTGCCGCACGTCTGCCGGCTGGTGGTGGGCGGCGACCACCGTCGGCTGCTGCCGCTCTCCGCCCTCACCGGGGCGGTCCTGCTGGTGGTCGTCGACACCGTCGCCCGGACCGCCCTGGACACCCAGGAGCTGCCGATCGGCGTGGTCACGGCCGTGGTCGGCGCACCCGTCCTGCTGTACCTGCTGGACCGGCGTCTGGAGCGCGGATGAAGGTCACCATCGAGGAGGTCACCGTCGCGCTCGGCGGCCGTGACGTCCTGTCGGGTGTCGGACTGATCGCCGCCGAGGGCGAGATCGCGGGCCTGGTCGGCCCGAACGGCAGCGGCAAGTCCACCCTGCTGCGCACCGTCTACCGGCACCTCGGCCCCCGGGCCGGGCGGGTGCTGCTGGCGGGCCGGGACGTCCGGACGCTGGCCCCGGCCGAAGCGGCCCGGCAGGTGGCCGCGCTGCCGCAGGAGCGGGGCTCGGACTTCGAGTTCACCGTGCACGAGGTGGTCGCGATGGGCCGCACCCCCTACAAGCGCGCCTTCGCCCGGGACGACGACCTCGACCGCGCGGCGGTGGCCGACGCACTGGCCCGGGTCGGTCTGCTCCCGCAGGCCGGGCGCCGGTTCACCGACCTGTCCGGCGGGGAGCGCCAACGGGCCCTGCTGGCAAGGGCTTTCGCCCAACAGCCGGAGGTGCTGGTGCTGGACGAGCCGACGAATCACCTGGACGTCCGGCACCAGGTCGAGCTGCTCGCGCTGCTCCGGGCCGAGCGCCGCACCACCCTGATCTCGCTGCACGACCTGAACGCCGCCGCCTCGCTCTGCGACCGGCTGCACGTGCTGCACCAGGGGGCGGTGGTGGCCTCCGGCCCGCCCCGGGAGGTGCTCACCAGCGAGCTGCTGGCGGAGGTCTTCGGCGTCCGGGCCGCCGTGCTGGAGCACCCGCTGACGGGCGATCCGCTGATCGCCTTCGACCACCGGGGCGCAGCCGGCTGAGCCGACCGTGCCCCGGCGGTGTCGTGCCCGGGCGTGCCCGTGGCGGTAGGCGGTGCCGTGGCGGTGGGTGCCGACCCACCGTCACGGCGCCGTCTCCGCGCCGGAGTCCGGGCTACTGCCCCCGGCTCGGCTGGACCATCCGACGGCCGGCGGTGCTCCCGCCGTCCACCGCGACCGACGCCCCGGTCATGTACGGGAAGTCGTCCGAGGCCAGCCCGAGCACGGCACGCGCGATCTCCGCCGGATCGGCCATCCGCTCCAGGCCGTCCACGTTCAGCGGGCCCCAGGCCTGCCGGTACGCCGCCCAGTCCGCGTCCGGGATGCCAGGCGGCCGGACGAAGGCGGTGTCGGTGGTGCCCGGTAGCACGGCGTTCACCCGGATGCCCTTGGTGCCGTAGGCCAGTGCGGCGGCCTTCACCACACCCTGCACCGCCCGCTTGCTCGCGCTGTACGCCGCCCCGTTCGGCCGGGCCTGCTCGGCCGCCGAGGAGGCGGTGCAGAGGATCACGCCCCGTCCGGCCGCGAGCATGTGCGGCACCTGGTACTTGACGGCCAGGAACACGCCCCGGGCGTTGGTCAGCTGCACGTCGTCCCACTCCTCGACCGTCAGCTCGTGCGGCAGCTTGCCGTTGCCCACACCCGCGTTGTTGAAGGCGATGTCGAGCCCGCCGTACCGGGCCGCGATCCGGTCCACGAAGCTCCGCACCTGGTCGGCCACCCGGACGTCGGCCTGGACGTACGTCGCCTCACCGCCCGCCGCCCGGATTTCCCGCTCCACCTGGCGGCCCAACTCGGCCCGGCGACCGCAGAATCCGACGTGAGCGCCCTCGGCGGCGAAGGCGACCGCCGCCGCCCGGCCGATGCCCGAGGTGGCACCCGTGATCACCACCGACCGGCCCTCGAACCGCCGCCCCTGCGGGCGCTCCCGCTCACGCGCCGCCGCACCGGGTGCACCCGCCCCGAGCACGGCCGCCCCCAGCGCCGCAGCCCCGCCGAGCACCGCCCGCCGGCCCGGCGCGGTGCGCTCCTCGCTGTCCTGCCTCGTCCTGTTCTTCTCCATGGCCACCACGCTCGCAGCGGCACCGGGCCGTCCGCCTCCTGCCCGCAGCCGCACCCACCGGCCTCCGGGAGGAGCCGCCGCTCCTCCCGGGGCAGGAGCCGAGGGGTGCGAACTCCGGCCTAGGGTGGCCTCCGTGAACCGACAGCGACTCGACCAGATCGGCCGGCACTTCGGCACCGCGCGCGTCCTGGCGATCGTCGCGCTGCTCGCCGGTGACCTGGTGCTGGTCGAGCGGCCGGCCGGTCTCCGGGACTGGGCGTTCGCCGCCGCCGGGCTCGCCCTCTGCCTGCCGGCCGGGCACCGCCCGTCATCAGCGCGGGGAGCGCTGGGGCCACTGGCGGCGGTGATCACGCAGTCGGTCCTGCTGGTGGTGGCGCACGGCACCGGTGCGGGCGTCGTGCCGACCCTGAAGGTGCTCGCCGCCCTGACCGTCTTCGAGTTGGCGGTGCGGCATGCCGGTCGCGCTCCGCTGATCGGCGCCGCCGTGCTGGCCGGTGCGGTGCTGGCGAACCGGCTGCCCGACCTGCCCGGCGAACTGCCCTCGGTGCTCTACAAGATGGGCGTCGTGGCCGGTCTGCCGCTGCTGGCCGGCGGATACCTCCGGATGACCCATGAGCACGCGCGGGACCGACAGCGCCGCGCGGAGCAGCGGCTGTCGGCTGCCCGTTCGGCAGCGCGGGCGGCCGAACGCACGGCCATCGCGCGGGAGTTGCACGATCTGGTGGCCCATCACGTCTCCTCCATGGTGCTCCGGGTCGGGGTGGCCCGTCACGTCATCCCCGCCGCCTCGGCCGGCCACGGCGGCGACCCCCGGATCGCCGAGGTCCTCGACGACCTGCACGCCAGCGGCAGCACCGCCCTGGCCGACCTGCGCCGGCTGGTCGCGGTGCTGCGCGACCGGGACGGCACCGGCTCCGACCCCGCCCTGCTCACCCCGGGCGCACTGCCCGCCGCACTGGAGGCGGTGGTGGAGCGCAGCAGGGGCACCGGGCTGGACGTCGGCGCCGAGGTGGACCCGGCGCTCGCACGGCTGGACCCGGTACGGGGGCTCGCCGTGCTGCGCCTGGTCCAGGAAGGGCTGGCGAACGCGGCCAAGCATGCCGGGCCCGGCGCCCGCGCAGAGGTCACCGTCACGCTGGGCGGCGACGACACCGTCCACCTGGCCATCCACGACGACGGCGCCGGTGGTTCCGCGCCACCCCCTCGACGGCCGGCCGACCGGCAGCCCACCCCGACCGCCCCCGGGGCCACCCCGGGTACGGCGGCCCCGGGGGCGGTCTTCCCGGGCCCGGCCGGGCACGGGCTGATCGGCATGCACGAGCGGGTGGAGCTGCTCGCCGGCCGGCTGGATGCCGGGCCCGCCCCCGGCAGGGGCTGGCTGCTCAGCGCCGAACTCCCGCCCCTCTCCCACGTCTCGGAGCCCTGCGCATGATCGGTGTCCTCGTCGTCGACGATCAGCAGCTGGTGCGGATGGGACTGCGCATGCTGTTCGGGGAGGCCCCCGACATCGAGGTGCTGGGCGAGGCGGAGAACGGCGCCGAGGGCGTCCGGCTGGCCGGACTCCTGGCACCCGACGTGATCCTGATGGACCTGCGGATGCCCGGCACCGACGGCATCACGGCCACCCGCCGGATCGTCGCCGCCCGCCCCGGAGCACGGGTGGTCGCCCTCACCACCTTCGACGACGACGAGCACCTCTACCCCGCCCTGGAGGCGGGTGCCTGCGGCTTCCTGGTGAAGGACACCCCGCCGCCCGAACTGCTCGACGGCGTCCGCCGGGCGGCCGAGGGCCGCGCCGTCTTCAGCCGCACCGCCTTGGACCGCATCGTCACCCGGGCCGTCGGCACCGCCACCGCTCCGGGGCCGGCGGCGACCGACGCCGACCTGGCCGCCCTCACCCCGCGCGAACGGGAGGTGCTCGGTCTGGTCAGCGCCGGCCTCTCCAACCAGGAGATCGCCGAACGCCTGTACCTGGGGATCACCACGGTGAAGACCCACGTCGCCAACCTGATGGGCAAGACCGGCCGGGACAACCGCATCCGCCTCGCCGTGCTGGCCGTGCGGGCCGGGCTCGCCCACGATCACGGCTGACCCGGCCCGGGCTCGGCCGGCTCCGGGCCGGGTCAGCCGAGCCGAGGCCAGCCGGTCCGGGACCGACCGATCCGGAGCCCACCTGTCCGGGTCAGTGCTCCCGGTAGTGACTCGGCCGGCCGTCCCGGGTCACCAGCCTTCCCAGCCGCGCCGCCTCCTGCCGGTGCATCAACTCCCTTCGGCCGTCCGCCCGGTGCAGCACCACGGAGTGCCAGGGCGTGGTCCAGGCGTCCGGCGCGTCCAGCAGGCGGATGCCGAACTTGGCGGCGCCGTGCGGCTGCGGGTGGATCGACAGGCGGACGGTGCGCGGGTGGTGCTCCGCGATCAGGTCGCCCCAGGCCCGGCTGCGCTGGATGACCCCGTAGGCGCGCCTTCGGCACTCCCGTTGCAGGGCGGATCTGGTGCCGGTGAAGTCGACGGTGTCCTCGGTGAGGAAGCGGGTGATCCCGCAGTAGAGCGCGCGGAGGTGCTCGTCGCTCCGGGCCTCGGCGCGCAACTCCTCGACGGCGGGCGCGTACCGCGCGTGCACCCTGGCGCGCTTCTCGTCGTACGGGAGGTCACCGAGCACGTCCCGGAGGTCGAAGACGGACAGCCGGGTCAGCCGCTCCCGCCGGATCATCGCCGCCAACTCGTCGGCGTAGGCGTCGATGTGCGCGTCCGGCACCCGGATCAGATCGCCGAAGATGTGACCGTCCGAGCAGATCTCCATCCGGGCGCCCGGCTCGTACACCTCGCCGACCGCTCGGCAGAGCCCGTCCAGGAAGGTCAGCGAGAGCCGTTCGCCCTCGTCGGGGAGGTGGCCGAGCACCTTGGCGGGGCTGGGAGACTTGCAGGGGAAGCCGGGCAGGGTGAAGACGATGGGCTCCCCGACCGTCACGAACTCCGCGATCTGACGCAGCTGTTCGGGAAAGATACCGGGGTTCGCGGTGCGGTCGGTGGATCGTCGGTGCGGCAGCAGCAACTCCAGGACGGCGGTGCTGATCCGCCCGGTGGTGTCGGCCGTCGTGCTGACGGTCGTGGGCATGCTTCTCCTTCTCCGATGGCGTGCGGGCACGGCGGGCCACCCGGGCGGCGTGGGCCGGACGGGGGTGGACCGGGTGGAACCGGGTGGGACCGGGTGGGACCGGGTGGTGGTTGCGGTCAGCGCCGCTCGTCGTAGCTGACCGGGAGCAGGTTCACGCCCCGGGCTAGCACGGCCGGGATCCAGGTCAGTTCTCCCAGCGGCCGGGCCGGGCGGAGGCCGGGCAGGCGGGCGAGCAGGGTCCCGAGGGCGACCTGGAGTTCGGCCCGGGCCAGGGCGGCGCCGGGGCAGAAGTGCACACCGTGGCCGAAGGCCAGGTGGGGGTTGGGGCTGCGCTCCAGATCGAGCACGTCCGGGTCGGCGAACTGCGCGCCGTCCCGGTTGGCCGCGCAGAGCGAGACGATCACCGAGTCGCCGGCCGGGATGCGGGTGCCGTGGAGCTCGCTGTCCTCGGCGAAGAACCGCCAGGTGGTGAGCTCGAACGCGCTGTCGTGGCGCAGCAGTTCCTCGACCGCCCGGGGCAGCAGGGCCGGGTCGCTCCGCAGCCGCGCCAGCTCGTGCGGATGACGGAGCAGCGTGACCACCATGGTGGTGATCTGGTTGGTGACGGGCTCCTGCCCGGCCACCAGGAGCTGGAACACCATCGAGTCCAACTCCTCCGGGGTGAGCTCCCCAGCGTCCCGGGCGGCGACCAGCCGGGAGAGCAGGCCCGCATCGGGACGCGTACGCCGGTCGGCCACCACCTCGGCGATGTACCCCTGGAGACCGGCGAGCCGCGCCTCGTAGGCGGCACGCCCCGGGTCCTGCGGCCCGACCGGCTGGACCACCTTGCCCCAGTCCCGGTCGAAGCGGTCCGCCAACTCGGCGGGGAGACCGATCACTTCGGCCAGCACCCGGAACGGGTAGTGCGCGGCGAAGCCGGCCACCAGGTCGGTGCCGCCGTCGGCGGGCGTCGCGGGCAGGGCGTCCACCAGGGCGTCGGCGATCTGCTGGAAGCGCGGCCTCAGGGTCTCCACCCGGCGCGGCGCGAAGGCGTCCAGTACCAGGCGGCGCATCCGGGTGTGCTCCGGCGGGTCCTGGTGCAGCAGGTGCACCTGGAGCTGGGAGTGCTGGGGCTCGGGCATGATCGAGGCGAGCGCCCGCCAGTCGTCGTTGCCCAGGCGGTGGTTCTTGCCAAGGCGGGGGTCGTTGAGCGCGGCATGGGCGGCCTGGTAGCCGGTGACCAGCCAGGCCGCGATCCCGGACGGGAAGCGCACCCGGTGGACCGGCCCGGCCTCGCGCATCCGGCGGTAGAGGTCGTAGGGGTCGGTCTTGTAGGCGGCGCCGTGCAGCGGTATCGGTTCACCGGCGGCGGCGGTGCCGGTGACGGGGCAACGGCCTCCGGCGCGGTCCTGTGTGGTCATCTGCTCTTCCTCCACGGTGGGTTCGGTCTGCTTCCCCGGACGATCCGGCGGGCTCAGACGGCAAGGACGGGACGGTGGTGGTCGAGCCAGAGGGCCAGGTCGACCACCCGCTCCAGGCGCAGGCGGTGGCCCCACTGGAGCTGGTCGGCAGGGGTGTCGAGGGTCGCCTTGACGACCGCTTCGTCGGCGATGTCCCGCACGTACGGGGCGTCCAGCGCCGCGCGGGCCAGCGCCTGGAGCCCGGCGTTGTAGGCGGCGTGGTGGGTGGCCGGGTAGTGGTTCTTCGGCCGCCACAGCACCGAGTCCGGCGCGAGGCCGTGCCCCGCGTCGCGCAGCAGGCTCTTCTCCCGGCCGTCGTGGCTCTTCATCACCCAGGGGGTGTTGAAGGCGTACTCGACGAGGCGGTGGTCGCAGTACGGCACTCGCACCTCCAGGCCCTGGGCCATGCTCAACCGGTCCTTGCGATGCAGCAGTTGACGGAGCCAGCGGGTGAGGGAGAAGTGCTGCACCTCGCGCAGCCGGTGCTCGGCCGGGGTCTCGTCCGGCAGGTGCGGCACGGCCGCCAGGGCGGTGCGGTAGGTGTCCTCGTGGAACTCGCCGATCCGCAGCGCGGCGGCCAGGTCCGGATGGATCGGCATGGCGGCCTCGTCCCCGGTGACCAGCAGCCAGGGGAAGGTCGGTGCGGCCAGCGCCTCGGGCCGGTGGAACCACGGGTAGCCGCCGAACACCTCGTCCGCCGCCTCCCCCGAGAGCGCCACGGTGGAGTGGCGGCGGATCTCGCCGAACAGCAGGTAGAGCGAGGTGTCCATGTCGCCGACCCCGATCGGCGAGTCCCGGGCGACCACCACGGCGCGGCGGTGCTCCGGGTCGAGCAGGGCGCGCGGGTCGAGGATCACGGTGGAGTGCTCGGTGCCGATGTGGGCCCCGGCCTCGATGGCGAACGGCGTGTCGTGGCCGGTGCGCAGCACGTCTCCGGTGAACCGCTCGGCCTGGTCGCTGTAGTCGACGGCGTAGGAGCGCAGCCTGGTGTCCGGCCCCTGACGCAGCCTCAGCTCGTCCGCGACCAGGGCGGTGACCACGGTCGAGTCCAGTCCCCCGGAGAGCAGGCTGCAGAGCGGGACGTCCGCCTCCGTCTGCGCCCGCGCCGCGCCGCCGACCAGCTCCGCGACCCGCTCCCGGGTGGCCGCCAGGCCGTCCGTGTGCGGACGCGCCGTCAGCTCCCAGTAGCACCGCTCTCGGACCCCCGCCCGGTCGAGCACCAGCATCCCGCCGGGCGCCACCTCACGGACGCCCGCCCACACGGTCGGCCCGGTGTCGAACAGCAGCCCGTACGCGTGGCGCAGGCCGTCCGCATCGACGGTCGGGATCACCTCGGGGTGGGCGAACAGCGCCTTCGGCTCCGAGCCGAAGGCGAGACCGCCGTCGACCGGCGTCCAGTACAGCGGCTTGACCCCGAGCCGGTCACGGACCAGCAGCAGGCGCTCCTGCCCCCGCCGCCGTTCGTCCCAGACGGCGAAGGCGTACATCCCCTCCAGTCGGTCGACCATCCCGTCGCCCCATTCCAGGTAGGCGCGCAGCACCACCTCGGTGTCGCTCCGGGTGGTGAACCGGTGTCCCCTGCCTGCCAGTTCGGTACGGAGGTGGTGGTGGTTGTAGACCTCGCCGCTGTAGGTCAGCACCACCTGGGGGTGGTCGGGGCGGTCGGCCATCGGCTGGGCGCCGCCTTCGATGTCGATCACCGACAGCCGACGGTGGCCGAGGGCGGCGTGCCGGGTCAGCCAGACGCCTCCGGCGTCGGGGCCGCGCAGCGCCATGGTGGCGGTCATCGCCTCAATGACGGGGGCTTGTCGGCGGAGGTCCTGGTGGAAGGACGACCAGCCGGTGATTCCGCACATACGGGTACTCCGGGTGTGAGTGGTGGGTGTGGAAGGGGAGGAGGGGCGGCCCGGCTGCACTCGGGCACTCGGGCACTCGGGCACTCGATCGGCCGGCGACCCGGCGCGTCAGCTCGTCGGCTCGTCGGCTCGTCGGCTCGTCGGCCGACCATGGCAGGGCTGTCGGACGGCCGGGCCAGGCAGGCACGCAGCCACGCCCAACAACCCGGCAGGGCAACCAGATCGAGGACCCGATACGACCACCGGGCCGGGCGAGGCCACCGAACGACCGCCCGGACGACCAGGCCGACCGCCTCGGACAGCCCTCCCGGACGGCCAGGCCGACCGCCCGACCCGGACCGCCGAACGACCGAGCCGGGCAAGGCCGTCGGTGACTGACTCAACTACCCGCTGCGGCACCTCGTCCCGGACCCTGCCATCCGGTCGGGCAGCCCAGCAGCGCGCGAATCGGACTTCCCCGGAGGGCAGTTGGTTCGACATCCGGTCAGGCGGCAAGCCCACCGCCGCGCCATCGGCCGCGCCGAACGCCGTCCGAGAGCCGCGCCGGACGGCCGCGCCCGGACGTCAGGTCGACCGGGAAGCCCGCCTCGGCGAAGAGCCGTCACCGCGCCTGGCCCCGCACCGCGCGGCCAGGGCCGAGGCCGGGGTCGGGGTCGGGCGACCGGGTCAGGCCGCCGGCGCCGCTCCCGTGCCGGGCGAGCAGCGGCACCGCCAGGCAGGCTCCCCCCGCCGCCACCGCCAGTGCGACCCGGAGCCCGGTGTCCGGGTGCGGTCCCGCCCCCGGTCCGGCCAGGCTCCAGACAGCGGTGGCGACGGCCGGACCGAGGGCGAAGCCCAGGCTGCGGGCGAGTTGGACGGTGGAGGCGGCCGTGGCCATCGCGGCGGGGGCGGCGGAGCCCATCGCCATCGCCTGGGACGGCCCGCCGTACAGTCCCGTGCCGGCGCCCGCGAGGGCCAGCCTCCAGGCGAGGTCCGGCAGTGTCCAACCGTCCTGGACCGGCACGAGCAGGAGGAAGCCGAGGGCGGTGAGGGCGGCTCCGGCGGTGGCGGTGGGCCGTGCGCCGAAGCGGTCGGCGAGTCGGCCGCCGACCGGGCCGGCCAGGCCCATCGCGAGGGGGAAGCAGAGCAGGGTGAGCCCGGTGGCGGTGGCCCCGGCCGCCCCCTCCCGCTGGAGGTGCAGGGCCACCAGGTAGTGGACGGCGGCGAACCCGGCCGCGACGGCCAGCACCGCGCAGTTCAGGCCGCCGGTCCGGTTCTCCCGCAGCACCGTCCTGACGGGCCGTCCACCCCGCCGCAGCCAGTACAGGGCGGGTGGCACGGCCAGGGCCACGACCAGCAGTCCGGCGGGCCGGTCGGTGGCGAGGGTCAGGGCGAGCAGCACGGCCGCGACCGCGCCGCCGACGGCGGCGGCATCCGCCAGCTCGGACCTGCCCGGACGTTCCAACCGCCCCTCCCGGGGAAGCTGGTGACGTGCCACCAGCCAGGCGGCGAGGCACACCGGCAGCTTGACCAGGAAGATCGCCCGCCAGCCCAGCTGATCCAGCAGCACCCCACCGAGCGCCGGTCCGAGCACCGCCCCCAGCGGGCCGAGCGTGGCCGGGACGCTCATCGCCCGTCCCCGCAGGCCGGGCCGCACCGACCGCATCGCCAGGACCGGCATCAGCACGAACAGCACCGCTCCGAAGCCACCCTGCACCACCCGGGCCAGGATCAGCACCACGGCCGACGGCGCCGCCGCCGCAACCACCGCGGCCAGCGCGAAGCCGGCCACCGCGAGCCGCAGTGCGGGCCGGGTGCCGACCCGGTCCAACCACCGCCCCGCCGGCAACAGCAGAGCCACCAGCGGGAGTTGGTAGCCGAGCACGGCCCACTGGGCGACTCCGTCGGATATCCGGAGATCACCGGCCAGGTCCACCAGCGCGAGGTTCACGATGCTCATGTCCAGCATGGCCAGGAAGGAGAGGCCCCCGGCCACCAGCACCAGGCCCCACCGGTCGGGTGCCTCGGGCCGGGACGGTCGTGCCGGGGCCGACCGCCGTGGCGTCTCGCCGTCGGAGCGCAACACCGCACCTCCTCCTCCAGGGGGCACGGAGTGTGCCCGGTGGAGGAGTCGGACCGACTCCCCGGCGAGTTCCGAACATCCGGCTGATTCTTCGTCCGGTCGCCGCTGCCGGCTCGGCGCGGACCCGACCGCGATCGGCCCTGCGGGGCGGGGGTACCCGACCGGCCCGGCATCCCCGCCAGGAGATCGCTCTCCGACCCAGAACGGAGAACAGTACGTCAGATCCCTTAAGCTGCAAGCCTATTGTGCATGGTCCAGACCAATCGTACTCTCTGCGGAGGGCCACCCCTGGGCCGTCCCCCACCGTACGCCCGTGGACTCGTCCACGGGCGCGGGCCGACGCGCCCTCCCCCACGAACGGCCCGAAGTCCGGTCAGGAGACCCCCACATGTCCTCAAACCGACGTCTGCTGCAAGCCGGTGCCACCGGCGCCGCAGCGCTGTTCGCCGCTGCCCTGCTGCCGGGCACCGCCTCGGCCCACGGCACCCTGTACGGCCCGGTCAGCCGGGTCGCGGCCTGCTACGCGGAGGGTCCCGAGACCCCCAAGTCCCAGGTGTGCAAGGACCTGGTCGCGATGAGCGGCACCCAGCCGCTGTACGACTGGAACGAAGTCAACATCGCCAACGCGAACGGGCAGCACCAGAGCATCATCCCGGACGGCAAGCTCTGCTCCGCCAACCGGGACAAGTACAAGGCGCTCGACATGCCCCGCACCGACTGGCCGGCCACCAACGTCACGGCCGGCAGCCGGGCCTTCAACTTCCGGGTCACCGCACCGCACTCGGGCACCATCACGGTCTACATCACCAAGGCCGGCTACGACCCGACCAAGGCCCTCAAGTGGTCCGACCTGGACCTGGCCAACCCGGTCGTGCAGACCCCGGTGACCCGGACCGCCACCAACGGGTACTACCAGTTCAACGGCACCCTGCCGAACCGGACCGGCCGTCAGCTGCTCTACCTGGTCTGGCAGCGCAACGACAGCCCGGAGGCCTTCTACTCCTGCTCCGACGTGGTCTTCGGTGCCGCCGCCGCTGCCGCCGCCCCGCAGGCGCCGAGCGAGCAGCAGCTCACCGCCGGTCTGGCGAAGTCCACCGTCAGCCACCACGGCCACGGCGGCGACGAGGCGGCCGTCCCGGCCGCGGCCAACGTCCGGGCCGCCGGTCTGGGCGGCGGCTCCACCGGCTCCCTGGTCCTGGGCGCCTCCTCGCTGGCCGCCGCCCTGGCCGCCGGCGTCTTCGTGTTCCGCCGTCGCCCCGCGACGACCGGCGGGAACTGACGGAGGATCAGCGACCGTGCCCGCCCCGCGACTGCGGGGCGGGCACGGTCCGCACCGACCGGCACCGGCCGGTGGTGCTACAGCCAGACGGCCCAGTCCTGGACGGCGGGCCAGGAGGAGTTGCAGGTCCACAGGGTCATCTGGGTGCCGTTCGCGAAGCTGTTGCCCTCGTTCGTGATGCACTGGCCCGAGTTGAACATCGGGGTCGTCCGGTTGTTGCCCCGGTCGTAGTGGCTGCCGACGTTCCACTTCTGGACGGCGGCACCGGTGCAGTCCCAGAGCGTCAGGACCGTGCCGTTGGAGTAGCTGTTGCCCCGAGGGGTGATGCACCGGCCGCTCTGGACGTGCTTGACCTCGCCCGAGCTGGAGAACTGGAACTTCTGGACGCCGGAGCCGGTGCAGTCCCAGAGCGTCAGGACGGTGCCGTTGGCCGTGCCGTTGCCGTACGGCGTGGCGCACTTGGGCGTCGCGCCGTAGACGATGAAGTCCTGGGTGCCGGAGACAGCCTGCGAGGAACCGATGTTCGCCAGGCTCAGCGCCAGGGTGGCTGCGGCGACGGCAGCGGTGCGACGCACGGTGTTCTTCATGACGACCTTTCGGACGGACGACAGTGGGGTGGGAACGGGCGGATCGCCCGAGGGGACGGCGGTGCGCAGGAGCCCGTCGACAGGGGACGGCACGCCCTCCCCGTGATCCCGGCGCCCGGCCCCGACGGCGCCGCCAGGCTCGCTCGGCACCACCTCCGAGCTCGGCCGCAACGGACCGGACGCATTTGATCATGTGCGGTCCGAGGTCACCAACTCCCCGCGCGACATCGCCGTGACACCGGGCGCCGCCGGGTGTTACCGCCGTGATACCTGGGCTGGCCTCGATGGCACCGGGCGTACCGGGGCCGGCGGTCATGGCCTGGACGGCTGCGACTCCTCGGTGCGTCTGACGGGTAACGGAAACGGAGCAGGACCGATCACGAGGAAGCTCTGCAAGCGCATCGCCACGAGCGCAGCGGTCACCGCGATGGCGCTGCCCGGTCAGAAGGGTCGTACGATGCCGTGCTCCTCCAGGACTGCGGTGTAGCCGGCCAGCAGCTCGTCGAGATCGGCGAGGAGGTACGCAGCCAGTTCACCGGCCTCCTCGACGTCACGCTGCTCGCACGCCGCCAGGATCCCGGCGACCTCGTCCCGGATGACCGACAGCGAGTCCCCCTGGACGAGCACACCCGGGAAGCGGCGCGGGGGCAGGCGGACGACGGCGTTGTTCCCGGGTTCGGTGAACAGCTCGGCGGTGACGTGTTCCACGGGTTTCATCCAACACGAGCACCACCGGCCGGTGCCACCGGTTACCGCAGCCACCGCAAACCGATTGCGGCCGGGAGCGGACCTCTGCGAACGTGCAGGCGTCCCGCTCCTGCGACGAGATTCGGCGGTATCACCATGGACCGGTTCGTGGGCCGGGGGCGCCTCGAGTGGTGGGCCAATCCGTTGCTGTGCGTGGAGCGGTACGACCTCGACCTCACCGTCACGGTCGACGCGGCCGGCACGTGGCGGGCGAGCGCCACGCACCGCCCTGCCCTCGACCCGGCCCGACGGGAAGGCTGGGACTTCCTCCTGGAGCTGGACCCGCACTTCACCGTCGCGTTCCCCGGGGAGGAGGTCGGCGCGATCGTGGTGCGCGTGGCCCAGGCGGCGGACGGGACCCTGACCCTCACCGACGCTCCGGAATGGGACGGGACCGGCTCCGTCACCTTCGACATCGACTGCGGTCCGTGACACTCGCGGATGGGTGTGAGGGGGGCCACGGGCGGGTGCGGTCGGGTCGGACCCTCCGTGGCCGGGCGCTCGCACTCGGTCGAGACCGCACCCCCGAGCACCACCGCCAGGCAGTGGCGCCGGTCACAACAGCACCCGCAACGATCTCCCCCACCGCCCGTCCGGCCCGCCACCTCGGGCCCCGGACCCGGACCCTACCTTCGGTAACCCCACCCTGAGCTGCGATCTCCTCCAAATCCTTGCCCCCACGCCCAACCACTCGTAGCTTCGAAACCAGTGCACAGCGCACCACCCGGGCCCACCCCGCAGCCCCCGCCCACCCGGCGGCCGGGCACACACGGCGAAGGTGACCGGGGCGGCAGACCGCGACCGACACGCGAACAGCCGCCCACCGAGTGCGACATCGCGGAACACCCCCCTCGCGGGGCCCACTCCGTGCTGTCCGTCCGGGGCTTCCGAGAGGATCCGTATGACCTTCCGTCACGAGACCACCGCTGCCACCACCACCTCCTCCGCCAAGCGCAACCGCCTGCGGATGGTCCTCATCGGCGGCGCCGTGGCCGCCCTCCCGGCAGCAGGCCTCGTCACGGCCACCTCGGCCTCCGCCGCGTCCTCCTCCACCTGGGACGCCGTCGCCCAGTGCGAGAGCACCGGCAACTGGAACACCAACACCGGCAACGGCTTCTCCGGCGGCCTCCAGTTCACCCCCAGCACCTGGGCCGCCTACGGCGGCACCCAGTACGCCGGCTCCGCCGACCAGGCCACCAAGGGCCAGCAGATCGCCGTCGCCGAGAAGGTCCTCCAGGGCCAGGGCCCCGGCGCCTGGCCCGTCTGCTCCGTCAAGGCCGGCCTCACCAAGGGCGGCACCCCCGCCCAGACCGACACCTCGGCTGCCAGCACCCCGGCGAAGTCCACCAAGACCGCCAAGTCCGCGGACCAGACCACCAAGGCCACCCCCAAGAACGACACCCAGGCCGCCACCCGCAGCACCGAGCGCACCCCGGTCACCAAGACCACCCCCGCCGCCCCCACGCAGCAGAACACCGGTGACAGCTACACCGTCAAGAGCGGCGACACCCTCGCCGCCATCGCCGCCACCAACGGCGTCGACCTCCAGACCCTCTACACCAACAACGCCTCCGTCATCGGCGACGACATCGACCTCATCCTGCCCGGCCAGGTCCTCAGCATCTGACCCCACAGAAGACCAGCCACGGCACACCACGAAGCCCCCGCGCACCGACCCACACGGCGCACGGGGGCTTCGACCGCTCTCAACCGTCCTCGGTGCCGTCCGCGTCAGCCTCGGCCGCCGCGCTCTCGGCCGCGTCGAGCTTCTGCCCCATCTCCTGCGCCCGGCCGTCGTCGGCTGCTGCCGACTGTCCCGGCCGGGCGTCGGTGCCCGGGCGTCCGGCTGTCGGGCCGCAGGCGCTCAGACCCAGCGCTGCCACGATCACCAGCGCGACCACGGCGGCGGCCTGACGGCCGGTCACTTGGCCTGCGCCGGAGCGCCGGGCTGGGTGGCGCACCAACTCGCCACCGCCTTGAGGTCGTTCTGCCGGGTCTGCAGGGTGGTGAGCAGGCTCTTACGATGGGTCAGCCGGTCGTTCAGCAGGGTCTGGATCTCGGCGTGGCCGGCGGACTTGGCGTTCGCCACCCGCTGCTCCAGCCGGGCCACCGAGCCGGTGACGGTCGCGTCGCCGTTCAGCCGGGTCAGCGCGGCGCCGACGTGCTCCTGGGTCTTCGGGAGCCGCTTGCAGATCGCCTTCGCGCCGTCGCCCTTCGGGGCGCTCGTGGGCTTGGTGTCCGCCTGCGCGGGTGCGACGGCGAGCAGGGTGCCCGCCAGGGCGAGTGCTCCGGCGAGGGCGGCGGCCTTGTACGTACTGGGCATGGCTGGATCTCCTTCGGTGCCGAGGGTCCCCGGCCCCGGGTCACGGGGCCGGCCGGTCCGGAAGCTAGCGCGCTTTCTTGTGGAATCCCTGTGGGCGCCCGCCCTCGCCGCCCGTCAGTGCCCTCGGTCCGTCGCCAGCCAGTCCCGGCGGGTCAGCCCCTGCGCCGGCACGGCGGGTGCGTCGGCCCGCAGCAGCGGCAGCCGGACCTCGAAGCGGGTGCCCACCTGCCCCGGACCGGGCCCCGCGGTGACCGTGCCCCGGTGCAGCGCGGTCTGCTGCGCCACCAGGGTCAGGCCGAGGCCGGACCCCGGGCTGTCCGGCCGCCGGTGGAAGCGGGTGAAGACGGCCTGCCGCCGCGCCGGTTCGATCCCGGGGCCGAGGTCGCCGACGGAGAGCACCGCGCACCCGCCGTCGGTCCGGAGCCGCACCGCGACGGTGCTCGGCTCGCCCGGCAGGTGCCCGTGCACCACGGCGTTCCCCAGCAGGTTGGCGAGCAGGATGCGCAGACCGCCCTCCCATCCGAACACCCGGACCTCCGACGGAAGGTCGGCGGTCAACCGCACCTCGGGATGGCGGCGCCGGGTCTCCCCGACCGCGTCCCCGACCAGCTCCGCGAAGTCCAGCGAGCCGAAGGCCGAGGCCTCGACCAGGTCGCCCTGGGCCAGGGTCCGTAGTGCGGTGAGGAGTTCGTCCATGCGGCCGTGGTCCGCGCGGAGGTCCCGGACGATCTCCGCGCGCTCGGCGGGCGGCAGGTCGGGGTGGGCCGCGAGCACGTCGAGGTCGGTGCGCATGCTGGTCAGCGGGGTGCGCAGCTCGTGCGACGCGGCGGAGGAGAACAACCGGGCGGTCTCCAGTGCGTGAGCGGTCCGGGCCGCCTGTTCGTCGTAGCGGGCCAGCAGGGTGCCGATGGTGGTGGCGAGTTCGTCCACCTCCGCGATCCGGCTGCGGCCGGGGGCGAAGGCTGCGGCGCCGGCCGCCGGATCCAGTGCGGCGGCCCGGCGGCTGAGCCGACGGATCGACAGGGTGGCCCGGTCGGCCAGGGCGAGGGCGAGCAGCCCGGAGACCGGCGCGGCCAGCACGGTCACCAGCAGCACCCGGCGCCGGACGGCGGCGAGCTGGGGTCCGTCGGCGGCGGCCGGGGCGATCAGGGCCAGGGTGCCGGGTACCGCACCGTCCACCCGGACGGTCAACACCCGCCAGGCGCTGCCGTGTTCGCGGACGGTGACCGGGCCGCCGGGCTCGTTCGGCAACCGCGCCGGGTCGGCCGGGGACGGCCCGCCCGCCAGCACCACGGCACCGTCGGCGGCGGTGACCCGGACACCGGAGTCCAGCACGTCGCCGAGCACCTTGCGCCCCTGGTTCTGCTCCACCTTGGGCCGTCCGTTGTGGTCGGCGGCGAGCAGCGCCCGGGCCGAGGGCAGGACGGCGGCGGCCCGCTCCCGCAGCCTGGCGTCCTGCTGGCCCCGCAGGTCCTTGTTCACCAGTCCGAGCAGCAGGACGCCGGCTCCGAGCACCAGCAGCGGCACCATCACCGCCACCGAGAGGGCGATCCGGGTGGAGAGCCTCACCGCCCGTCCTCCCCACCGGGCAGCCGCAGGACGAAGCCGACGCCCCGCACGGTGTGGATCAGGCGCGGCCGTCCGCCCTCCTCCAGCTTGCGGCGCAGGTAGCTGACGAAGGTGTCGACCGCGTCGGTGCGCACCTCGAAGTCGTAGCCCCAGACCCGCTCCAGCAGGACGTCCCGGCTCAGCACCACGCCGGTGTTCCTGACCAGGTGCACCAGCAGCTCGAACTCCCGCCGGGTGAGGGTGATTTCAGCCGGGCCGTAGCGGACCTGCCGGGCCTCCTGATCAACCGTCAGCGGCCCGCAGCGCAGCAGCGCGGACGGCGGCGCGGGGCGGCGCCGCAGCAGCGCCCGCAGCCTCAGCACCAGCTCCTCCAGGGCGAACGGCTTGACCAGGTAGTCGTCCGCCCCGGCCTGCAGGCCGCTCACCCGGTCCGCGGTCTCGTCCAGGGCGGAGAGCATCAACACCGGTGTCTCGTCGCCCCGTTCGCGCAGGTCGCGGCAGACCTCGGTCCCGGAGGGTCCGGGCATCGAGACGTCCAGGACCAGGGCGTCGGCCGGCTCCACCGCCAGCAGGGCCAGCGCCTCGGGGCCGCTTCCGGCCGTCCGGACCGTGAAGCCGCTGAGCCGCAGCCCGCGCTCCAGCGATCGTCGGATCGCCGCGTCGTCGTCCACCACCAGGACCCGTCCGGCGCTCATCGGCTCTCCTCCGCTCCCGTCGTGAGGCGCCCCACGCTCTCATGCCTTCCCTCGGCCAGGCAGTCGGGGGTGCGCGGAGCGGCGACCGTGGCGGTGGCGCCCGGTCGGTCGGGTGCTCCGCACCCCGCTCGGCGGGCAGGGGTACCCGGGCCCGGCCCGCTCCGGCGGCTCAGGGAGCGGCGAGCCGGGCGAGCGCCTCGCCGAGGTCGGCCCGGCCGCAGGTCCGGCGGACGGCGTCGTCGTGGGCGGCGGCGAGGGCGTCGAGCCGGGTGAGGTGGGTGCGGCCCTGGCGGGAGAGGTGGGCGGTGATCCGGCGGCGGTCCTGGTCGCCTTGGCGGCGGTAGACCAGGCCGGAGTCGGCGAGGCCGTCGACCAGGCGGCTGAGGCTGGCCTGCGGGATCAGCAGGGCCTGGGACAGCTCGCCCATCGGGTGCCCGGCGCCGTCGGCGAGGGCGCGCAGCACGCGCCACTGGTCCACGGTGCAGTCCTGCTCCGCCAGGGCGGCGGCCAGGCCGCCGGTGAGACGGCGGTGGGCGAGTGCGACCAGCTCGACCAGCAGGGGCTGCGGACCCGTGGCCGCTGCCGGCGTGGCCGCGACGGCGTCGTGCTGCGCGGTCATCCTGAGCTCCCGTTCTGCCGGTCGGGTCGGCGGGTCTTTCCCGGGGCCGACATCGCGACCATACTCGCACCGGTGATGCTGGATGCGAGCCTGGTGGACCCGCTCGACGCGCTCCACGCGGACCGGCACGACCCGGCGGACCCGGCGTCGGGCGCGTTCCGGGTCGGCCTGGTCGTGCCGCAGTCCGGCGTGCTCGGGCTGACCGGCCCGTCCGCGCTGGACAGCGCGCTGCTCGCCGCCCACGAGGTGAACGAGCGCGGCGGGGTCCGCGACCGCCCGTTGGAGCTGGTGCTGATCGACGGCGGCGGATCACCCCCGACGGTCACCGCCGCACTCCGCCCGCTACTCGCGGCCGGGGCACTGGACGCGCTGGCAGGCTGTCACACCAGCGACGTGCACCGCGCGGTGGAGCGGCTGGCCGCCGGGCGGATCGCGTACGTGTACACCCCGCCGCACGAGGGCGGCTCACGCCGCGCCGGGGTGCTCTGCACGGGAGTCGGTCCGGCCGAGCAACTACGGTACGGGATCGGCGTCCTGACGGAACGTCACCGGCTTCGTCGGTGGGCACTGGTCGGGAACGACTACATCTGGCCGCGCTCGGTGCACCGGGCCGCCGCCGGTCTGGTGGCCGCCGCCGGCGCCGAGGTCGCGCTGGAGCGCCGGGTGCCGTTCGGCTCCGTCGGGCGCCAGGCGGAGGAGCTGCTGGACGCGCTGCGCGCGGCCCGGGCGGACGCGGTGCTGCTCAGCCTGGTCGGGCGCGACCTGGTGGAGTTCAACCGGGCCCTGCGGCGCAGCGGTGCGGATCGCCGACTCGTGCGCCTGTCACCGGCATTGGAGGAGAACGGCCTGCTCGCCCTGGGCGGTGACGAGACCGGGCTGCTGTACGCGACGATGCCCTCGTTCGCCACCCTGGCCGAGGAGCGCCGCCGGCAGCTGGCGGACCGTCACCGGCTGCTCTGCGGCCCGTGGGCCCCGGTGCTGGACGCGTACGCGGTGGGTCTCTACGACGGCCTGCACCTGCTCGCCGACCTGGCGTCGCGGGAGGGAGCCCTGACGCCGCAGCGGCTGACCGGGGCCGCCGGCGCCTTGGCCGCCACCGACGGGACCGGAGGGCCGCTCGGCCGCCGGGTGCACCTGGCCCGCGCGGACGGCGCCGGCTTCACCGTCCTGGGCTGAGCTGCCGCCCACCACTGGGGAAGCCTCCGCCAAACTCTTCCATATGGAAATAGTTGCGCCTACTGTCTCCTCCCATGACCGACTCCCCCACACCTCGGGACATCGAGGGCTTCGGCTACCGGCAGGAGCTCCGCCGTTCCCTGACCTTCAGTGACCTGCTCGTCTACGGGCTGGTGTTCATGGTCCCGATCGCCCCGTTCGGCATCTTCGGCGGCGTCTTCGCCGGCTCGGGCGGCATGGTCGCCCTGGCCTACGTCCTCGGCATGGTGGCGATGATGTTCACCGCGCTCTCCTACGCCCAGATGTCCCGCGCCTTCCCGATGGCCGGCTCCGTCTACACCTACGCCGGGCGCGGCATCGCCGCCCCGGTCGGCTTCCTCGCCGGCTGGATGATCCTGCTGGACTACGTGCTGGTGCCCGGCCTGCTCTACCTGATCGCCGGAGTGGCGATGAACTCGCTGGTGCCCGCCGTCCCGGTCTGGCTCTGGCTGGTCGGCTTCGTGCTGCTGAACACCGCCGTCAACTACCTCGGCATCGAGACCACCGCCCGGGTCAACAAGGCCGTGCTGATCGGCGAACTCCTCGTCCTCGCGGTCTTCGTGACGGCCGGGGTGGTGGCACTGGCGGCCGGCAAGGGGCGCGGCTTCGACCTCACACCGCTCTACGACCCGCACACCTTCTCCTGGAGCCTGGCCTTCGGCGCGGTGTCGATCGCGGTGCTCAGCTTCCTCGGCTTCGACGGCATCTCCACCCTGGCCGAGGAGAACCGGGACTCCGCGAAGGCGATCGGCCGCTCGATGGTGGCCGCGCTGCTGCTGGCCGGCACCCTCTTCATCGTGCAGACCTGGGTCGCCTCGCTGTTGGTCACCGACCCGGCGGCGCTGATCGCGAACGGCGACCCGGACGGCACCGCCTTCTACGACGCGGCCCGCACCGCCGCCGGCGGCTGGCTGGCCACCGTGACGGCCGTCGCCACCGCCGTCGCCTGGGGCTTCGCCAACTCCCTGGTGGCGCAGGCCGCCACCTCCCGGCTGCTGTTCGCGATGGCCCGGGACCGTCAACTCCCCTCCTTCCTCGCCCGGGTGCACCCCACCCGCCGGGTCCCGGTGAACGCCACCCTGCTCACCGCCGGCATCTCGCTCCTGCTCGGCCTCTACACCGCCTCCCGGGACGACGGCATCACCCTGCTCGGCACCCTGGTCAACTTCGGCGCGCTGACCACTTTCCTGGTGCTGCACGTGGCTGTGGTGGTGCACTACCTGGTCCGCAACCGCAGCCGGGACTACTGGCGGCACCTGATCGCCCCGGCGATCGGCTTCGCGATCCTCGCCTACGTGATCGTCAACGCCGACATCGCGGCCCAACGCCTCGGCTTCGTCTGGCTGTTGATCGGTGCGATCGTCCTGGCGGGGCTGATGGCCACCGGCCGCCGGCCCCGGCTGTCCGTCACGGACGGCGCCCAGAGCGCCGAGGCCACCCCGAGCACCGACAGCACCCAGAACACCGACAGCGCCGAGCGCGCCCGGAAGACCGGAGAGTCCACGTGACCACCCTGCCCGAGCCCGTCGTCCTCTCGCCCGGCCCCGAGGACTACGCCTACACCTTCGGCGGCCGACCCCCGCTGACCACCGTCCAGCCAGGCACCGTCGTGGAGTTGACCACCGAGGACTGCTTCGGCGGCAAGGTGCGGTCGGCCACCGACCTGCCCAGCCAGGTCTGCGTCTTCCCCTACCTGAACCCCGTCACCGGCCCGATCGCGGTGGCCGGCGCCGAGCCGGGCGACCTGCTGGCCGTGCACTTCGTGGAGATCGCCCCGACCCGGGACCACGGAATCTCCAGCACCTTCCCGCACTTCGGCGCCCTGACCGGCACCCACCAGACGGCGATGCTGCACCCCGCGCTGGAGGAGCGGGTCTGGTTCTACGACCTCGACCCGAAGCGCGGGCTGTGCCACTTCCGGGCCCACACCGGGGACTTCACCGTCGCACTGCCGCTGGCCCCGATGCACGGTACGGTCGGCGTGGCCCCGGCCGGCGGTGAGGTGCTGGCCTCCATCACCCCCGGCGCGCACGGCGGCAACCTCGACACCCCCGAGATGCGGGCCGGCACCACCGCCTACTTCGGCGTCAACGTCGAGGGCGGCCTGCTCGCCATCGGCGACGGCCACGCCCGCCAGGGCGAGGGCGAGGTGTGCGGCACGGCGGTCGAGGCGGCGATGCGCACCACCGTCGTGGTCGACCTGGTCAAGGGCGCGGGCCCGGCCTGGCCGCGCCTGGAGAACGACGACTTCCTGATCACCACCGGCTCGGCCCGCCCCCTGGAGGATGCCTTCCGGATCAGCCAGCACGACCTGGTCTCCTGGACCTCCGGGCTGCTCGGCCTCGACCAGCTCGACGCCTACCAGCTGGTCAGCCAGGCCGCCCTGGCGCCCGCCGCCAACGTCTGCGACACCAACTACACGATGGCCGCCAAGTTCCCCAAGTCCCTGCTCGGCCGCACCCGCGCCTACGACGGCCTGCACGACCGCCTCCGGGAGACCGCCGCCGCCTATCTGCGCCACCGCTGAGCGCCCCCGGCCCACGGCTGCCCGGCCCGGCCTCGTACACCTCCCCGTCGAGCCGCCGATCCGGGGAGGCCGGGGGCCGGGGGCCGGTCGGCCGGAGCCTTCGACGTACCGTCACCCACCGCTCCGCCGAAACCACTTGCCAAATGGTCAAGAAGTGTTGACCATTAGGGCGTGCCTACCGATGATCTTCCCGAGACGCTCCACGTCACCACCGACGAGCAGCTGCGTGCCGTCTCCAACCTCACCCGCCACCGCATCATGGCCGTGCTCCGCTTCGAGCCCGCCACCATCACCCAGCTCGCCGACCGCCTGGGCCTGGCCAAGGGCAGCTCCAGCTACCACGTCCGCCTGCTCGAACGGGCCGGGCTGGTCCGGGTGGTGCAGACCCGGAAGGTCCGGGGCGTCACCGAGCGGTACTACGCGATGGCCGCGCGGTCGATCGTCCTGCCGAAGCGGGGCACGGGCGAGCCGGACGTGCTGATGCGGCACGCAGTGGCCGATCTGGAGGCCGCCCCGGTGGACGGCGAACGCCAGGTCCGGATGGCCCACCTGCGGCTCACCGAGGCTCAGTTCGCCGAGCTGGGGGAACGGCTGAACGCCCTCGCCGACGAGTACCGCGAGCTGTCCGACCCGTCGCTGCCGGACGTGTCACTGGTCTTCGCGCTGTTCCGCCCGGCCGCCGGCGAGAAGACCGAGGAGGGCACCAAGTGACGTCGGAGAGCAAGAAGTTGCCCGTCGGCTTCGGCCGCCTGTGGACCGCGCAGACGGTCTCCTCACTCGGCGACGGCGTGTCACACGCCGCGCTGCCGCTGCTCGCCCTCACCCTGACCCGCGATCCGATCGCGCTCGCCGTCATCACCGCCGCCGGGACGCTGCCCTGGCTGCTCTTCGGGATACTCGGCGGTGCGCTGGTGGACCGCTGGGACCGCCGACGCACCATGTGGGTCACCGACGCCGTGCGGGCGGTGCTGCTCGCGGTCCCGGCGGGCGCGGCGGTGCTCGACCTGTTGAGCGTGCCCCTGCTGGCCACCACCGCCTTCCTGCTCGGCCTCGGCGGCCTCTTCTTCGACACCGCCGCCACGGCCTACCTGCCCGACCTGCTCGGCCGTGACCCCGCCGTCCTGGAGCGCGCCAACTCCCGTCTGCGCAGCGCCCAGACCGCCGCCTCCGGCTTCGCCGGACCGCCTGCCGGCAGCGCCCTGCTGGCGCTCGGACGGGCCGTGCCGCTGCTCGCCGACGCGCTGTCCTTCGCGGTCTCCGCCGCTCTCGTGCGGTCCCTGCCCCCCGTGCCCCGGCCCCTCCCGGAGGCCCGCGAGTCACTGCTGCGGCAGGCCCGGGCCGGCGCCTCCCACGTCTTCCGCGACCGGCTGCTGCTCGGGCTCGCGCTCCGCCCGGCGGTCGGCAACGTCGCCTTCCTCGCCCTGGAGACCGTGCTCGCCCTGTTCGCCCACGAGCGGCTGGGCATCGGCGCCTTCGGCTTCGGCCTGCTCCTCACGGCGGAGGCCGCAGGGGGCCTGCTCGGCGCCGGTCTGGCCTCCTTCCTCGGCCGACGCCTCGGCACCGGCACCGCCCTGACCTGCACCGCCGCCCTGGAGGGCTTCGCGATCCTGCTCCTGGCCGCCGCCCCGGGCCCGTACGTGGCCGGGCTGGCGCTCGCCCTCTGCGGAGCCGGTGTCGGGGCCACCATGGTGCTCGCCCCTTCGCTCCGTCAGGCCGTCGTCCCCGCCCACCTGATGGGCCGGGTCGCCTCCACCTCCCGCATGCTCAGCATGTGCGCGGCCCCGTTCGGCGCCTTCCTCGGCGGCTGGCTGGCCACCGCCTACGACGTGCGCACCCCCCTCTACGCCGCCGCCTTCCTCCTGCTCGCCATGACCGCCGTCACCTCCACCATGACCGGCAACCGCCGGGTCGAGGCCGCACTCCGCGCCGCCGCGGCCACCACCGCCCCGACCACCAGCGCCCCGACCACGGACCCGGCGCCCGTCCCCCAGCCCACGGCCTGACGGAGCGTCGTCCGCCCGACCGTCCCGACCGTCCCCGACAGGGGCGGGCTCCGGCCACCACCACGACCCGCACGGTTCGTCCCGGACCGATCCTTGGGTGGCCTGCGCCGGACCGGTGGTGTTCGAAAGCTGTCCGCCGGAGCCCCTACGATGACCGCCATGACTACTGGGGGCCCGGGCGGCCAGCTCGTCGACGGGCGCTTCGAACTGCTGGAGCGGCTCGGCGGCGGCGGCATGGGTCTGGTCTGGCGCGCGCGGGACACCGTGCTCCAGCGCGAGGTGGCGCTCAAGGAGGTCCGGCCGCCCGACCCGGCGATGCTCGCGGCCGATCCGGCCGCCGCGTACGAACTGCGCGAACGGGTGCTGCGCGAGGCCCAGGCGCTGGCGCGGCTCCAGCACCCCAACGTAGTGATCATCTACCACATCGTGGACACCCCCGAACTCCCCCATCCCTGGCTGGTGATGGAGCTGGTGACGGGTGGTTCGCTGCACGACCGGATCGGCCGGGGGCGGCTCTCGCCGCCGGAGGCCGCCAGGATCGGCCGGGGCGTGCTCTCCGCGCTGCGCGCGGCGCACGCGGCCGGGATCCAGCACCGCGACGTCAAGCCGGGCAACGTGCTGATGCGCACCGACGGCACCCCCGTGCTCACCGACTTCGGCATCGCCGCGCTGAGCGGCTCGACCAGCCTGACCGCGACCGGATCGCTGATCGGTTCGCCCGAATTCATCGCCCCCGAGCGCATCCGGGGCCAGGAGGGCAATCCGTCCTCCGACCTCTGGTCGCTCGGCATGATGCTGTACGTCGCCGTCGAGGGCCACCACCCGCTCCGCCGGGCGACCAGCCTGGCCACCCTGGCAGCCGTGCTGGACGAGCCGCTCCCGCCGCCGGTGCAGGCCGGCCCGCTCGGGCCGACACTGACCGCGCTGCTGGCCCGCGATCCGGCGGTCCGGCCGGACGCGGCCGAGCTGGACCGGCTGTTCGCCGCCGCCGAGCAGGGCATCGACGGGACGATGGGCGGCGTCCAGCAGTGGCCCACCCAGGTGAGCGGGCCGATCCCGTACACCCAGGCCCGGTTCGACTCCCCGTACGCCGCGCCTTCCGGGCACCCCTCCGGGCATCCGGGGCAGTGGGGCCCGTACGGGCCGGACGCGCCACAGACACCGAACGGGGCGCGCGAGCAGCACTCCGGGCCGACCGGTTGGCCGACCGGGCCGTCGGCCGGACAGGGCGGTTGGCCGTCCGGGGCGACCGACCGGCCCTCCGGGCAGACGCCCTGGCCGTCCGCCGGCCCGGGCGGGAGCGGCCCGCAGGACCGGGTGCCGGGGCAGTCCGACAGCGGACCGCAGGCGTGGAAGCAGCCGGAGCCCGCCGAGCGACGGCCCGCCCGCCCCCGCCGGGCCGGGCCGCTGGTGGCTGCCGCGGTGGCCGGGGTGCTGACCACCGGGCTGCTCGGCTGGGCCCTCACGCACGGCTGGTTCAAGGCCGGTGGGGGCACCGAGAGGACCGCCGGCAAGGGCACCAACTCCGCTCAGCAGAACCCGGGTTCGGTCTCCGGCAGCGGCGCCAAGACCGTCACCCCGGGCAGCACCGCCAGCGGCAGCACCTCCGTCGGCGACACCCCGTCCTCTCCCGCCGCGAGCACCGGCGCCACCAAGGCCCCGCCGGCGGCCGACCCGGGGCTCGACCTGCTCACCCCGGCCGGGGCACTCGCCCTGGTGACCTCGATCCAGGCCGCCACCGGCAGCACCGTGATCACCGACATGACGGTCTATCCGGAGCACGCCAGCGCCAAGGTGGTCTCCAAGGACAACCCCAAGCGCTACGAGGACGTCACCTACCGCGCGGGCAAGGCCACCGTGAAGCCGGGCGGCGCAGTCACCGGCAACAAGGGAACCGCCGACCTCACGAAGATCAACTGGAACCAGCTGCCCACCAACCTGGCCACCACGCAGACCCAACTCGGCGTCGAGAAGCCGGAGTCCCGCTACATCATCGTGGACTACGGCTGGTTCGCCGAGGAGATCACCATCCGCTACTACGTCTCCGACGACTACAGCGGCGGCGGCTACCTCACCGCCGGAGCCTCCGGCAAGGTCCTCAAGGTGGTCAAGCCCTGACGGAGCCTCACCAGGGCGGCGGCCCGCACGGCCGGTACGGTGATCACGCCGACGCACGGCCGGGCGCGAGCCCCTCGCCGGTGCGGCCGCACGGAGCGGGGGGCGTGCCCGGGTGGCCGCCCGGCCCGACGTCGCCGACCTGATCACGACCCGCCGTACCCGGCCAGGCAGACAGGTGGGTGGACACGCAGGTTCGCCCGGCTTCAGCCCGGCCACCTCGACCAAGGCCTCCTCGCCCGGCCCCTCGGGGTACCGTGCCGGCGCCCGGCCGATCCCACCCGCCCACGCCCCCGCGCGGGCCACGAGCGGCCCGGCCTTCCGGGTGGTCCGTCAGGCGAGGTCGAGGAGTTGTTCGTGGAAGCCGCCGAAGCCCCGGGCGGGGTCGATGAGGTGGACCTCCAGGATCCAGTGGCAGCGTCGGCCGGCCCGGTCGGTGCGGCGGAGCGGGGTGTGGTTCTCGGGGGTGACGTAGGACTCGGCCTTGGCACCGTCGATCGTCTCGTGCGGGAACTCGCCGACCAGGTGGCCGGCGTGCCAGCCGCCGAGGGCCCAGCCCCGGTCGGCCGCCAACCGGGAGACCTCGGCGTGGAGTTCGGCGCCGGTGATGTCCGGGGCGGCGTGGAAGGCGGCCCGGCCGGCCGCGAAGACGGCGGCGAGATCGTCGCGCAGGCGGTGCTTGTGCGGGTCATCGCCGAGGACGAAGGTGCGGCCGAAGTCGGCCTCGTACTCCTCGAAGATCGGGCCGAAGTCGGCGAAGGCGATGTCGTCCTCGCCGATCACCCGGTCCGGCGGGTTCTCCTTGTACGGGTGCAGGGTGTGCGGGCCGGAGCGGACGATCCGCTTGTGCCAGTGCTTGGTGGTGCCGAACAGCTCGTTCGCCAAGTCCCGGATGAGGTCGCTGACTTCGCGCTCCCCGACGCCGGGCGCCACCAGGCCCCGGGCCGCCACCTCGGCGAACAGCCGCTCGGCCTTCGCCTGGGCCTCGACGAGCCCGAGGGCCCGCCGCTCCTCGTCCGTGCGGTCGGATGCTCCCACGGCACCGCTCCTCTCGTGATCGTCCGTCCGGCCATCCTGCCCCGGCCCGGCGCCGGACGCGAACCTCACGGCCGGTTCTCCGTCAGGGCCGGGGCCAGCCGGCGCTCCAGCTCGGCGCGGCACTGCGGCCAGTCGGCCGCGATCACCGAGTACATCGCCGAATCGCGCAGTCCGCCCTGCTCGCCCGGCGCCCAGGACCGCGACCAGTTCCGCAGCACACCCTCGAACCGCGCGCCGACCGAGGCCAGGGCCGCCCGCGAACGCGCGTTCCGGGCATCGGTCTTGAGGTCCACCCGGGCCACGCCCCACTCCTCGAAGGCGTGCCGGAAGAGCAGGTACTTGGCCTCCCGGTTGATCCCGCCGCCCTGGGCCGAGGCGGCCAGCCAGGTGAAGCCGACCTCGACCGCGAACAGCTCCTCCCGGCCCGGCAGAGACCTCGGGTCCAGGTAGGCGGTGGCACCGACCGCCCGGCCGGTGTCGGTCCTGACCTGGGCGTACGGGAGGATCAACCCGGCTTCAGCACGCCCGAGTTGGATCTCGACGTACTCCTCGGCCTCGGCCGCCCTCGGCACCCAGGTGTAGCCGTAGGAGCCGCGCTCCTCCTCCACCGCCTCGGCCAGATCGCCCACATGACGCCTCGCCAGCGGCTCCAGCCGCACCCGCGCACCGGTCAGCACCGGCCCCTCCGTCACGAAACCCATCGCCCCAGCCTTCCAGGCCGGCCGCCGGACGGCGCTCCCCGTCCACCTGGTGGAAGCCGGTCGGCGCACCAGCGGGACTACATATGACGTCCATCGACATATAAAGAGAAATGGCCTATGTTCATCACACGGCGGACGGCCGGCTCCGGAGAACGGACGAGCCGTCAGGAGGGCGTCCGCCGTGCTCGCGCGGGCCGGCCCGAGGCCGGCCGCCGTCGTTGTCCCGAGGGAGGACCGCAGTGCAGCACCGTTCCCGTACACCCCTACTGCTCGGCACCGCCGTGGCCGTCGTGCTGGGCATCCCGGTCGGCGTACCGCCGGCCTTCGCCGGACCGGCCGGGGGGCCGGACCAGGGCCCGGCCGTCACGGTCGGCGCCGACGCCGATCCGGTGCCCGGGCTGGTGCCCGGCACCGGCACGGAGGCCCCGCAACTGGTCACCGGGCCGGCCGAGGCGGCTCCGGGCGCCGATCCGGCCGAGGCGGCCCGGGCCCACCTGGCCGCCCACCGGGACCGCTACCGGATCGACCCGGCGCAGCTGGTGGTCACCGGCGTGCAGAGCGGGGCGGACGGCCGGCGCACCGTCAGGTTCGAGCAGCGGCACGCCGGTCTGCCGGTCTTCGGCTCGGCCTACCTGGTGCGCCTGACCGGAGAGGGGCCGGCGCAGCGGGTCGAGTCGGCCGGCGGCAAGTACTTCACCGGGCTGACCGTGCCGGTAGCCCAGGCCGTCCCGGACGAGGCGCTGCGCACGCTGGCGCTCGCCTCGGTCGAGGCCGGGCCGGCCCGCACGGGGCTGACCGCCGAGGACCGCGGGCGGGTCGTGCTGCCCGGTGGCGGCGGGCGGCTGGTGCGGCACTTCACGCTGCGCGGCACCGACCGCTCGGCCTGGGAGGGCAGGTCCCGCGAGGTCTACCTGGACGCCGGCTCCGGCGCGGTCGCCCTCGCCGTCACCGCCCGGACCGGCACGGACACCCCGGCGGCAGCCGCCGTGAAGGCCCCGGCGGACCCCGGGCTGACCCCCGCCACGGGCACCGCGCCGGACGCCAAGGGCGGCCGGGTCCCGGTGAACGCCGCGCGACTGCCCGACGGCAGCTACCAGTTGATCGACCTGACCCGGCCCGCCCGGCTGACCGTCTTCGACGGCGGCGGCCGACCGGTGAACCAGGTCGGCGGCCAACTGCCCGACACCATCCGCCCGGTGAGCTCGCCCACCCCGGACTTCCCCGCCTCGCTGGCGGCCACCGGAGCCGCCGAGGCGCAGCGCAACGCCGCCGCCGTATACGACTTCTTCCACGACCGGCTCGGCCGCGACGGCATCGACGGGGCGGGCGGGCCGATCGACGCGCTGGTGAACGTGACCGACTGGGACGGCGCCAGCCTGCCCAACGCCTCCTGGGGCAGCGGCCGGATGACCTACGGCGGCGGCAACGACGCGCTGTACCCGTTCGCCGTCGCGCTGGACGTCGCCGGGCACGAGATGACCCACGGGGTGATCGAACGCACCGCCAAGCTCGTCCAGCGCGACCAGTCCGGCGCGATGGACGAGGCGATCGCGGACTACTTCGGCAACGCGGTGCAGGTCACCCGCCTCGGCATCCCGATGACCGACCCGAAGGCCGCGCTGCTCGGCGAGGAGCTCTGCCGCACCGGCACCCCGGAGGGCTGCGCGACGCGCCGCTTCGACCTGGGCCGCACCACGGTGAAGGACTACGTCGGCTTCCCGTTGGGCCTGACCCAGGAGAACGTGCACGACAACTCCGACATCTTCAGCGGCGCGCTCTGGGACATCCGGCGGGCCCTGGACCCGGCGGTCGCCGACCGGCTCGTCTACCGGACGCTCACCGAGTACCTCACCCCGCTGGACACCTTCGTCGACGCCCGGCACGCGGTGCTCGCGGCCGGCCGCTCGCTCGGCCTGAGCAAGGCCCAACTCCGTTCGGTGACAGCCGCGTTCGACGCGCACGGGATCAAGGACGGCTGGGAGCGGCGGATCGGGATGGACAGCCGCGCCGTGTTCGGCTCGCTGTCCGGCGCCTCCGAGAACAAGGTCGCCGTGGCGAACGGCCGCTGGGTGCTGCCCGACACCCGGGACGGCTACCTGCGCCTGGTCACCGGGAAGGTCGGCAGCTCGGCCCCGCCGGTGCAGCTCACGCCCACCGGGGACCGGACCTCGCACCTCTCCCCCGCCACCGACGGCACCTCCGCCGCCTGGATCGCCCAGAGCTACACCGACGGCCGGCCCGTCTGGTCGGTGCTGGTCCGCCCGCTGGACGGCGGCACCACCCGCGCCGTCCAGGGCGCCGCCTCCGGGATGATCGGCCACGTCCGGGTCTGGGGCCGCTACGTCGCCTTCACCGCAACGGACTTCGGCACCGGAAGCACCGGGCTCTGGCTCTCCGTGGACAGTGCACCGGCCACCCCGGTCGAGCTGCCGCCCGGCCACCAGGTGGAGGACCTCGCGCTCCGTGGCGACCTGCTCGCCCGGACCGAGCAGTGGCAGCAGGGCGAGCGGACCGTCCGGGTCCAGGTGCTCCGCTCGCTGGCCACCGGCCTGGACGTCGCCCGGTACCCGGTGAGCGGGAACGACGGCACCGACGGCGCCCGGGACGCGTACGCGCACCACCTGACGCTGACCTCGGACCGGGTGCTCTGGCTGGAGCAGCCGTCGGACTACCGCCGGGGCACCTCGATCCGCTCCGCCGCCCCGGACGGCTCCGGCGTCACCGACCTGCTCACCGGCAGTGCCGAACAGCCGAGGGTGATCGAGGAGTTGACCGCATCGGACCAGGCCGTCACGTTCTCCTACGGCCTCGCCCGGACCACCGGCCGCAAGATCACCAACGAGGACCTGCCCAAGCTCTGGCAGCTCCCGGTCACCGGCGGCACCCCGCAGCGCCTCTCCTGCAACCGGGGCGGCCAGTACCTGCCCGCCGCCGACCGGGGCACCCGGGTGCTCTGGGCCGACTCCACCCCCGGCCGCACCGACCTGGTGCTGCGCGACCGCCCGGCGGTCACCTGCTGATCCGTCAGGCGCGCCACGGCGCCCGACCCGGCCTGCGCCCCGTCGTCCTACGACGGGGCGCAGGTACGGTGAGGGGCATGAGCGAGGAACAGCAGTGGCAGGTCGCGGTGGACCGGGGGCTGGTCGTGCAGCGGACCTGTGACCATCTCGACGGCCTGCCGCTCGCCGCGCCGTCGCCCGGCGGCCCACCGCCCGAGGACGGCCCGGAGCGGCCCGGGGACGCCCCGCCGGCCTGCGAGGACTGCCTCCGGGAGGGCACCACCTGGGTCCACCTGCGGGCCTGCCTGAGCTGCGGACGGATCGGCTGCTGCGACAGCTCCCCCGGTCGGCACGCGCACCGGCACGCACGCTCCGTCGCCGGACACCACGTCGCCCGGTCCGCCGAGCCCGGCGAGGCCTGGGCGTGGTGCTACACCGACGAGCTCTACCTGCACCCGGCCTGACGACCCCGCACCCGGACAGGTGCCTCGACCGGCAGGCAGGCACCGTGCGGCCGGCGGCGGGACGCCGGCTCAGGCGCGGGCGACGGACTGCGGGAAGGCGAACACGCCGTCCGGGTCGTAGGCGGCCGAAACCGCCTTCAGGCGGGGGAGGTTGGCGCCGTAGTAGGCGGTGCCCCAGTCCGGGAGGGTGGCGTCGATGTAGTTGACGTAGGCCCCGGTGGCCCCGAGCGCGGCCAAGCCGTCGCGGACGGCGTCGACCGAGGCGGTGACGGCGGGCTGCGAGGAGCGGGTGGCGCTCGCGTAGACCTGGGCGGTGGCCAGGGCGGAGCGGTGCGGGAAGGCCGTGGCGTCGGGCGCCAGGTCGGCGACCGCGCCGCCGAGCGAGTCCAGCAGCAGGTCCAACCCGGTTCTCCCGTCGAGGAGTTCGACCAGCCGGGCCGGGTCGACCGGGGCACCGAGCACCCGGGACACCGCGACGAAGGAGGACCGGGGCAGTCGGCCGCCCTCGGAGACGGGGTGGCACTGGGCGATGGTGTCGTTGGCGCAGCCGGCCATGTACTTCATCGCGTCCAGGTAGCTCTTCGGCAGCGCGGTGCGGGAGGTTGGCTGCACCCCTACGGCGGTCACCAGGGCGTCCAGCAGCGGGGCCAGCCCGGCCGGCGGGCCGACGTAGCAGCCGCCGACCCGGGCGGTGGGCGGCCGGCCGCCGGAGAGCACGCAGTTGGACCACAGCTCGGGCGGTACGTCGGCGATCCAGCGCTGCCAGGCGCCGGTCACCTCGACCGCCGAGCCGCTCGGGAAGCGCAGTGCGAAGACGGTGAGGTCGGGGGCCGGGGCGGTCCGGAAGGTGAAGGAGGTGACCACCCCGAAGTTGCCGCCACCACCGCCGCGCAGGGCCCAGTACAGGTCGGGCTCGCACTCCTCGGAGACGGTGAGCGTCCGGGAGTCGGCCGTCACCAGCTCGGCACCGGCCAGCCGGTCGCAGGTGAGCCCGTAGCGGCGGGCCAGCACGCCCACCCCGCCGCCGAGGGTGAGCCCGCTGACGCCGACGGTGGGGCAGGAGCCGGCCGGGAGCAGCCGGCCGGCCGCCGCGAGCGCCGCGTAGACCTCGATCAGCCGGGCCCCGGCGCCGACCCGGGCGGTGCCGTCCGGCGCCACCTCGACCCGGGCCATCGGCCGCAGGTCCATCACCAGGCCGTCGGCGGGCACGCTGTAGCCGAGGTAGCTGTGGCCACCGCTGCGGGCGGCGATCGGGACGCCGTGGCCCCGGGCGGCGTCCAGGCACCACTGGACGTCCCGGGCGGAGGTGCAGGAGGCGACCGCGGCCGGGTACTGACCGTCGTTCAACTCGTTGTAGCCGAGCCGGGCGACGGGGTAACCCGGGTCTCCGGGCTGGAGCAGGCGCCCGTCCAGCCGGGCCCGCAGCGCGGCCCAGTCGGGCGGCACCACCCGTCCTGTGGCCACCGCACGTCCCGTGGCCACCGCCCGACCCCGGGCCGCTGCCCGGGCCGGGCCGACGCCGGTCACGGCCAGCGCCCCGCCCAGCCCCATCGCGGTCAGGAACCCCCGTCGGTCCATGGTCATCCGCCCGCTCCTCCCGTTCGCCACCGGCCATCCTCGCTCCGTGCACGTCCGACCTGACGGAGGCTCACCCGGCCCGGGCCACACGTCACCTCAACGGGTGGCGCGCGCCCGCCCGGCCCGCAGGACCGTCGGGTCCCCGGGAGCGGGCTGCGCACGCCGGGGCCCGCCACGGCGGAGCCGGCACCGGAGCAGCGGGCCGACAGCCGGACGGCCAGCGGCAGGCGCGCGAACGGGCGCGCGGACGGGCAGGCAGGCAGCCAGACCGGCAGGTCAGGCCCCCGGGGCTGCCGCCTAGACTGCCCGGATGGATGCTTCGAGCCCCGCGACCCCGCTGCCCGAGCTCCCCTTGCAGGAGTTGGAGTGCTTCTCGGTGCTCGTCCACCTGCTGCACTTCGGCCGGACGGCCGAGCGGCTCGGGGTGTCGCAGGGCCGGGTCTCGCAGCTGATCAAGCGGCTGGAGCGGCGGGTCGGCGCGGAGCTGTTCCGGCGGACCAGCCGTCGGGTCGAGCTGACCGAGCTGGGGCGCGAGCTGGCGGGCCAGGTGGTGCCCGCCTTCGAGCAGCTCCGGGAGGGCTACCGCACTGCCCGGGCCCGGGCGGTGACGGCGGCTCCGCTGCGGCTGGGCTTCCAGTGCGCGGTGTACGAGCCGGTGGCCCGGGTGATCGCGGGCCTGCCGGAGGGCGCGGTGCAGCTGGTCGAGCTGCCCTGGGCGGACCCGTTCTCGCAGCTGGCCCGGGGCGAGGTGGACCTGGCCATCGTGCTGGCGCCCTGCCGGGAGCCGGAGTTCGAGGTGCTGCTGGAGTTCTCCCGGCAGACGGTGTACGTCGCGGTCCCGGCCGGACGGCGGCTGGGCGGGGCGGCCGGGGTGAGCGGCGAGGAGCTGGCCGGCCTGCCGCTGGTCGAGCCGCGCGGCCCGGCGCCCGGGTACTGGCGGGAGGTCAACGCGCCCCGCCGCACGCCGGGCGGACTGGAGCTGTCCTACCCGGTGGGCGCCGGCACCGTCCAGGAGGGCCTGACGACGGCCGCCGCCACCGGCCGGGGGCTGCTGCTGTGCGAGTGCAGCACCACCTACCTCCGACGGCCGGCCCTGCGCTTCCTGCCGGTTCCGGAGCTGACCGCGAGCACCCTGGAGGTGGTGCAGCACGGCCGACGGCCACACCCCACGGCCGCCGCCTTCGTGGCCCGGCTGGCGCGCACCGTGGTCTGAGCCGGCGTCAGCCCCCGTGGGCTTCACCACCCGGGCTTCACCACCGGACGTCAGCGCGCGGCCCCGGGCCGGGACACCACCGTCAGCAGCAGGCCCGCCGCCACCGTCACCGAGGCCGTCAGCAGCACCGCGTCCGTCCCGGCCCGGTCCACCACGAGACCGCCGGCCGCCGAGCCGAGCGCGATGCAGGCGTTGAACACGCAGGCCCAGAGCGCTGCCGTGGCCTCGAACTCCGCCGGGGCCGCGATCCGCACCCAGGTCTGGGTGGAGACCGACACGCCACCGTAGGAGACGCCCCAGAGCACCAGCACCAGGAGGACCGTGACGACCGAACCCGTGGCGTGCGGCAGCAGCAGGGTGGCCAGCGCGATGCCGGCCAGGGCGATCACCAGGGCCGCCCTGGGGCGGCGGCCGGAGAGCGGTCCGACGGTGAAGTTGCCCGCCACGCCCGCGAGTCCGTACACCAGCAGGCAGGCGGCGACGGCTCCGCCGGTCAGGGCGGCCCCGCCCACGTCGTCCCGGGCCGCCTCCAGGGCGGGCCGGACGTAGGTGTAGCCGGCGAAGTGGCCGAGCACCACCAAGGCGGTGACGGCGATGCCGGTGGCCACGCCCCGGTGGCGCAGCGCGCCGAACGGTCCGCCCGGCCGGGCCGGCCCGGAGGCCGGCAGCGGCGGCAGGGTGAGGGCGAGCACGGCGGCGCAGACCACGCCGAGCGCGGCCAGCGTCCAGAACGCGGCCCGCCAGTCGAGCAGCACGGCCAGGTAGGTGCCGAGCGGCACGCCGAGCACGGAGGCGACGGAGACTCCGGAGAAGATCACCGTCATGGCGAGCGCGATCCGGCGGCCGTCGGCCAGCCGCGGGCCGAGGCTCGGCACCAGGCCCCAGACGATGCCCAGCGCACCGCCCAGCAGCACCCGGCCGACCGCGAGCACGGTGAAGTCCGGTGCCAGCGCGCAGAGTCCGTTGGCCAGGGCGAGAAGCAGCATGAACGCCACCAGTACCGTCCGGCGGTCGCGCCGGCCGACCAGGGTGGGGGCGAGCAGTGAGAGGGCGGCGGCGATCAGACCGGTGATGGTCAGCGAGAGGCCGGTCACGCCGTCGGTCACCCCGAGGGCGTGCGAGATCGGGGGCAGCAGACCGACCGGCATCATCTCGGAGGACACCAGGGTGAAGGTGACCAGCCCGACGGCGAGCACCGGCGCCCAGCGGTGGGCCCCGGGCGGGGCAGCGGTGAGCTGGGCCGGGTCGGCTGCACCGGCCGTGACGGTGCGGGTGGGGGTGTCTGTCATGCCGTCAGCTCACCAGCCGCGGAAGGGCCCGGACAAGATCGGATGGCTCATCGACCGATGAGCCCCGCTCATCGATCGCACGCCTGCGCAGGCTAGGTTGACCGGGTACCGACCACCACCCGCCCCACCGCACGGAGGAGCCCCTCATGGAGCCGTCGATCACCGACAACGCCGAGCTGTCCCGCTTCGAGATCCGCGAGGACGGCGCGCTGGCCGGCTTCGCCGAGTACCACCGCTCGGGCGCGGAGATCGCCTTCATCCACACCGAGATCGACGCCGCCTTCGAGGGCCGGGGCCTGGCCGGGAAGCTGGCACGGGCCGCCCTGGACGCGGCCCGGGAGCAGGAGCTCGCGGTGCTGCCGTACTGCCCGTTCATCCGGGGCTGGATGCACAAGCACCCCGAGTACGCCGACCTGGTGCCCGCCTCGCACCGCGCCCGCTTCGGGTTCTGACGACCGCTCGGCCGCCGGGCGGCACCACCCGCCCGGCCCGCTGCGCCAAGCCAACCCAAGCCAAGCCGGCCGGCCGGCCGGGGAGCCGCTGCCCGACCGGTCCCTGTTCTCCACCGGACCGCCGCCCCGCTGCTGCGGGACTTCCCCGACCGGACCGGCCCTGACCGGCCCGGAAGGGCCCCGCGGAGGCCCGTTCAACCCCGGCGGACTTTCAACAGGCCGGTGCCCCGCACGCGCTTCCGGGCGGGCCGGGGCGGTGGGTTACTTGGTTCCGGAGCGGCCCGCCCCCGGGCCCCCACCCCGGTACCGAGAGGAGCACCACGGCATGAGCACCGTCGCCCCCCACAGCCCCTACCAGCAGGACATCGCGAACTACTGGAACGCGGAGGAACGTCCCGTCAACCTCCGCCTCGGCGACGTCGACGGCCTCTACCACCACCACTACGGTGTCGGGGACGTCGACTGGTCGGTCCTGGAGACGGCGGAGACCGACCGGGACCAGGCCGTCATCAACGAGCTGCACCGGCTGGAGACCGACCAGGCGCACCTGCTGATCAAGCACCTCGGCGAGGTCAAGCCGGAGCAGCGCATCCTGGACGCCGGCTGCGGCCGGGGCGGCACCTCGGTGCTGGCCCACCAGACCTTCGGCTGCCACGCGGACGGCATCTCGCTCTCCTCCAAGCAGGTCGACTTCGCCAACCGGCGGGCCCGCGAGCTGGGCATCGCCGACAAGGTGACCTACCACGTCGGGAACATGCTGGAGACCGGCTTCACCCCCGGTGGCTACCAGGCGATCTGGAACAACGAGTCCACCATGTACGTGGACCTCCGGGACCTGTTCGCCGCGCACTCCAAGCTCCTTGCCCGGGGCGGCCGTTACGTGACTATCACCGGTTGCTACAACGACGTGTACGGGCAGCCCTCCAAGGCGGTCTCGACCATCAACGCCCACTACGAGTGCAACATCCACGCCCGCTCGGAGTACTTCGCGGCGATGGCGGCCAACCGCCTCGTGCCGGTGCACGTGGAGAACCTCACCCCCGCCACCATCCCCTACTGGGAGCTGCGCACCCACTCCTCGGTCACCACCGGGATCGAGGAGGCCTTCCTCAGCTCCTACCGGGACGGCAGCTTCCAGTACCTGCTGATCGCGGCCGACCGGATCTGACCGGCCGTCAGCCGGCCCCCGGTCCCGCCGAGGGGCGTCAGCGCTCGGCCTCCGGTGCCGCCCTGGGCCTCGGCACCAGGGGTCCGAGCCGCCGCCCGCCCGGCCCGCCCCCGCCCCTGCTCCGGCCCGCGCTCCCGGACGGAGGCCCACCGACCCCGGCGGCGACCCCCACGGCGCCGATCCCGCTGCCCGCCCAGCCGGACCCACCGACTCCGGCCCCACCGACTCCGGACCCGCCAGCCCCGGGCCCGGACCCGCCGGCCGCCCCGACCACCCGTCCCGCCCGGGCGAGCACCCGTCGGGCGGCCGGCTCCCTCCGGTAGCTGCGCAGGCCCCGGCGCAGCTCGCCGAGGGCGGCGTCGCCCCGGGCCGAGGAGACCAGCGGGTAGTCGTCGAGGAAGCGCTCCCAGGTGGAGCAGGCGAGTTCGAGCTGCCCCTGGGAGAGCTGGAGGCCGGCCAGCCGGGCGGTGGTGAGCATCCGGGCCCGGCGCTCCTGAGGGGGCCTCAGCCGGAGCGAGGCCGCCAGCGCCGTGCAGGCGGCCGGCAGGTCACCGGCCGCCGCCAGCACCTCCGCCTGCTGATGGGTGAAGGCGGCCAGGTGGTAGCCGCCGAGCACGGCTCCCTGTCCCTCCGCGCGCTCCAGCAGGCGCTCGGCCCGGCCCAGGCCGGCCAGCGCGGCCCGGCGCCGACCGGACCCGGCCAGTGCGAGGGCCTCCTGGCCGACCACCGAGGCCGCCGCCTGCGCGGGGAGCCGGCCGATGTCCCGGGTGGCCTCCTGGGCGAATTGCAGCGCGAGCCCGGGATTACCCAGACCGTACGCCTGGACGCTCATCTGGCGCACGGCAATCGCATATCGGGCCGGATCGTTCGCCTCGGCGGAAAGCCGGACCGCAAGCTGAAAATATGCCTGCGCAACGCCGTGGAGATTCTCGTCGAAGGACATGAATCCGGCCAGGTATGCCAGATCTCCACTGGCCTGCCGGAATCGGCGGCTGACCGACGGCGAGGCGGGACAGCAGAGCCGCGCGGCGATGTCGGTGGACAGGTAGGACGTCAGGGCCGGGCGCAGCCGGACCCCGCCGAACACCTCGTCCGCGAGCGCGAACAGACCCACCATCAGCTCCGCGCCCCGGATGTGGGCCGAGCCGATCCGCTCCCGGGAGTCCGGTGGCGGCGGACCTCCGGCGGCGAACGGCAGGTCCATCACCGGGGCGTACGGGAGCCGCTGGAGCACCCGGCGGGCGACCGTCCCGTTCTCCGCCAGCTCGCGCAGCCGCTCGTGCACCAGGACCACCCCGAACGACCCGGGCCCCGCCGTGGCCTGCTCCGACTCCGGGTCCGGCCCCGGTCCGGGCCCCGGCCACGACCCCGGTCCCGGGGTCCGGTCCGGTCCGGGGTGCCCGGCCGGGCCCGCCGTCCGGCCGGCCGGCCGCCCCGGTGCCAGACCGGCGTCCTCCGGCCGGACGGTCCGGCCGAGCCGGTGCGTGAGCACCCGGCAGATCACCTCGCACACCTGCTCGCGCGGTCGGGTGCCGGCCAGCCAGTGGGCCACCGCCGTGCGGTCGTAGCGCACCACGAGGGCGCTGCGGCGGCCTTCGGCGTTCACCGCGTGGGCGAAGGCCTGGCCCGTCCAACCCGTCTCGTCGAGCAGCGAACGGAGCCTCAGATTCGGTGTCCTGGATTTCACGGCACCCCCTACCGGATCGCTGCTCGGGGGATTTCCCCACACCGAACATCCTTTCCAGGCCCGGCCGGTCGACCGGCGGGCGCAATACCCACTGTGGCGGCCCGTCGGGGGGCCTTGCAAGAGGCCCCGGAAAACCGGGCAGAGGCAGTCCAGAAGGAGGCGAATCAGCAGATGAGCGCGATGACGACCGACCACGACGAAAACCGGACCGGTCCGCTGCTGGAGCGGGCCAGGGGTCTGATCGACGCCGAGTTGCAAGCCTGCCTCCAGGACCTGCCGCCCCGGATGCGGCTCATCTGCGGCTACCAGCTGGGGTGGTGGGACGCGCTCGGCGCCGGGCGGCCGGGCGGCACCGGCAAGGCCCTGCGTCCCGCGCTGGCCCTGGCCGCCGCCCGGGCCACGGGCGGTCTTGCCGAGCACGCGGTGGCCGCCGGGGCGGCGGTGGAGCTGGCCCACAACTTCTCGCTGGTGCACGACGACGTGGTGGACAAGGACGAGACGAGGCGTCACCGCCCCACCGCCTGGAAGGCGTTCGGCGTCCCGGACGCGATCGTGGCCGGGGACGCGATGCTGGCCATGACCTCCCGGGTCCTGGTCCGGCACGACCACCCGGGGCTGGCCGAGTCGGTGCGCCGGCTCGGCGCGGCGATCGCGGAGCTGTGCGAGGGGCAGCACCTGGACTGCTCCTTCGAGCGCCGGGCCGGCGTCGGCCTGGCCGAGTGCCTGGAGATGGCCGAGGGCAAGACCGGGGCGCTGTTCGGCGCGGCCTGCGCGCTGGGCGCGCTGGCCGCCGGGGGGACGGACGGGCAGGTGGCCGCGCTGGACACCTTCGGCCGCCGGCTCGGCCTGGCCTTCCAGCTGGCGGACGACCTGCTGGGCATCTGGGGTGACCCGGCGGTGACCGGCAAGCCGGTCGGCGCCGACCTGCGGACCCGGAAGAAGTCGCTGCCGGTGGTCGCGGTACTGGCGATGAAGTCGGAGCCCGCCCGCCGGCTGCGCGCCCTCTACTCGGTCAACCGCCCCCTGAGCGCCGCCGAGGTGGCCCGGGCGACCGAACTGCTGGAGCTGGCCGGGGGCCGGCTCTGGGCCCGCGAGCAGGCCGATCACCACCTGCTCTCCGCCCTGGACGTGCTGGACCGCTCGCTGCTCCCCGGCAGCGACGCCACCGAGCTGCGCGCCCTGTCCACCCTGATCACCCGGAGGAAGCTGTGAGCACCCCTCGGAGGACCGAACTCCTCGCCCGCACCGTCCTGTTGGCCGCGCCCCGGTCGTTCTGCGCCGGAGTGGAGCGGGCCATCGACGCGGTCGAGCGGCTGCTGGACGCGCCGGGCCGCGAGGCTCCGGTGTACGTCCGCAAGCAGATCGTGCACAACACCCACGTGGTGGCCGGCCTGGCCGCGCGCGGGGCGGTCTTCGTCGAGGAGCTGGACGCCGTCCCGGAGGGCGCGACCGTGGTCTTCTCCGCGCACGGCGTCTCGCCGCAGGTCCGCGAGCAGGCCCGGGAGCGTGGCCTGACGGTGGTGGACGCCACCTGTCCGCTGGTCACCAAGGTGCACTCGGAGGCCCGCCGGTTCGCCGGCCGGGGAGACACCGTGGTGCTGATCGGGCACGCCGGCCACGAGGAGGTGGAGGGCACCCTCGGCGAGGCCCCGGAGGCCATGCTGCTGATCGAAACCCCCGAGCAGGCGGCCGAGTTGACCGTCCCCGACCCGGCCAGGGTCAGCTACCTGACCCAGACCACGCTGGCCCTGGACGAGACCGCCGAGGTGGTCGGGGCACTGCGCGAGCGCTTCCCGCTGCTCCAGGCCCCGCCCGGGGACGACATCTGCTACGCCACCACCAACCGCCAGCTGGCCGTCGAGGCGGTGGCGGACCGCGCCGACCTGGTGCTGGTGGTGGGCTCGGAGAACTCCTCCAACTCGGTCCGGATGGTCGAGGTGGTCCGCCGGGGCGGCACCGAGGCCCACCTGATCGACGACGCCTCCGGGATCGACCCGGCCTGGCTGGCCGGCGCCCGGGTGATCGGGCTCTCGGCCGGCGCCTCCGCCCCGCCCGAGCTGGTGACCGCGGTGATCGAGGCGCTCGGCGCCCACGGCCCGGTCACCGTCGAGGAGTTGACCACCACCGTGGAGGACGTCGTGTTCGCGCCTCCCGCACCAGTGAGGGACCAGTCATGACAGCGCCCACCACCCTCGCCACCACCGAGGACCGGGCCCTGCCCGGCCCGCTCGGGATCCTGGACGGTCCCGGTCACCTCAAGGACCTCCCGGCCGGCATCCTGCCACTGCTGGCCGAGCAGATCCGCACCCTGCTGATCGACAAGGTCACCGCCGTGGGCGGCCACCTCGGCCCCAACCTCGGCGTGGTCGAGCTGACCATCGCGCTGCACCGGGTCTTCGACTCGCCGCGCGACACCCTGCTCTTCGACACCGGCCACCAGGCCTACGTGCACAAGATGCTGACCGGCCGCCAGCACGACTTCGACGGGCTGCGCCAGGGCGGCGGCCTCTCCGGCTACCCCAGCCGCAGCGAATCGCCGCACGACGTGATCGAGAACAGCCACGCCTCCACCGCCCTGTCCTACGCCGACGGGATCGCCAAGGCCCGCGCCCTCGCCGGCGAACGCGGCCGGGCGGTGGTCGCGGTGGTCGGCGACGGCGCCCTCACCGGCGGTCTCGCCCTGGAGGCGCTGAACAACCTCGGCGCCGCCCCCGAACGCCCGGTGGTCGTGGTGCTCAACGACAACGAGCGCTCCTACGCCCCCACCGCCGGGGCGCTCGCCGCGCACCTGGCCGCCCTGCGCGCCGGCACCGCCCGGGGCAACCTCTTCGAACAGCTCGGCCTGGCCTACCTCGGCCCCGTCGACGGCCACGACCTCACCGCCCTCGACCTGACGCTGCGCCAGGCCCGTGCCCTGACCCGGCCGGTGGTGGTCCACGTGCTGACCCGCAAGGGCCACGGCTACCCGCCCGCCCGTGCCGACCACGCCGAGCAGATGCACGCCATCGGCGTCCTCGACCCGCTCACCGGCCGCCCCGGCTCCACCGGCCCGCAGCGGACCTGGACGGACGTCTTCGCCGAGCAGCTCGTCAGCCTCGGCGCCCACTACCCCGACCTGGTCGCCGTCACCGCCGCGATGCCCGGCCCGACCGGCCTGGCCCGCTTCGCCGAGCACTACCCCGAGCGCTTCCACGACGTCGGCATCGCCGAGCAGCACGCGGTGGCCAGCGCGGCCGGCCTGGCCACCGCCGGGGCCCGGCCGGTGGTCGCCGTCTACTCCACCTTCCTCAACCGCGCCTACGACCAGGTGCTGATGGACGTCGCCCTGCACCGGCTCCCCGTCACCTTCGTGCTCGACCGGGCCGGCGTCACCGGCCCCGACGGAGCCAGCCACCACGGCATGTGGGACGTCCCCCTGCTCGCCTCCGTCCCCGGCCTGCGGCTCGCCGTCCCGCGCGACCCGGCCTCGCTGCGCACCCTGCTGGCCGAGGCGGTGGACGACCAGGAGCACCCCACCGCGCTGCGCTTCCCCAAGGCCGCCGCCGGGACGGACCTGCCCGCCGTGCACCAGCTCGGCCCGGTCGACGTCCTGCTGCGCACCGGCATCCAGGAGGTGCTGCTGATCGCGGTCGGCCCGCTGGCCGCCGAGTGCCTGGAGGCCGGGCGCCACCTGGCCGGCACCGGCCTCGGCACCACCGTGGCGGACCCGCGCTGGGCGCTGCCGGTCTCCCGCGAGCTGCTCGACCTGGCGGGCGCGCACCGGCTGGTGGTCACCGTCGAGGACAACGTGCGCAGCGGCGGCGTCGGCGACGCGATCGCCCGGGCGCTGGCCGACCGGGGCTCGCGGGTGCCGGTCACCTCGCTCGGTCTGCCGGGCCGCTTCCTGCCGCACGGGCCCCGGCCGGAGCTGCTGGCGGCAGCCGGGCTCAGCGCCGAGTCCATCGTGCACGCCGTGCTCCGCGCCCGGGCCGACCGGGCGCACCCGTTCACCTGACGGCCCCTCAGCCCACTCGGGAGAGACGATGTACAGCCTCCAGGTCCCGCCCAAGCGCCGCGCCTCCCGGCAGATCCGGGTCGGCTCGGTGCCGGTCGGGGGCGACGCGCCGATCTCGGTGCAGACCATGACCACCACCCTGACCGCCGACGTCGACGCCACCCTCCAGCAGATCGCCGCGATCACCGCCGCCGGCTGCGACATCGTCCGGGTCGCGGTCCCCTCCCAGGACGACGCCCGGGCACTGCCGGAGATCGTCCGCAAGTCCCCGATCCCGGTCATCGCCGACATCCACTTCCAGCCCCGGTACGTCTTCGCCGCCATCGACGCCGGCTGCGCGGCGGTCCGGGTCAACCCCGGCAACATCAAGCAGTTCGACGACAAGGTCAAGGAGATCGCCGCCGCCGCCTCGGCGGCCGGCGTCCCGATCCGGATCGGGGTGAACGCCGGCTCGCTCGACAACCGACTGCTCGTCAAGTACGGCAGGGCGACGCCGGAGGCCCTGGTCGAGTCCGCGCTCTGGGAGTGCTCGCTGTTCGAGGAGCACGGCTTCCGCGACCTCAAGATCGCGGTGAAGCACCACGACCCGCTCACCATGATCACCGCCTACCGGCTGCTCGCCGAAGCCTGCGACTACCCCCTGCACCTCGGCGTCACCGAGGCGGGCCCCGAGCTCCAGGGCGCGGTGAAGTCCGCCGTCGCCTTCGGCATCCTGCTGCACCAGGGCATCGGCGACACCATCCGGGTCTCCACCTCCGCCCCTCCGGTCGAGCAGGTCAAGGCCGGCAACCACATCCTGCAGTCCCTCGGCCTGCGCCCGCGCCGGCTGGAGATCGTCTCCTGCCCCGGCTGCGGGCGTCTCCAGGTCGACATCCACCGGCTCAGCCGCCAGGTCGAGGCCGCCTTCGAGGGCTTCCCGATCCCGCTGCGGGTCGCGGTCATGGGCTGCGTGGTCAACGGCCCCGGCGAGTCCCGCGAGGCCGACCTCGGCGTCTCCTCCGGCAACGGCAAGGGCCAGATCTACGTCAGGGGCGAGATCGTCCGCACCGTGCCCGAGTCGCGGATCGTCGAGGCCCTGCTGGAGGAGGCGGCCCGGCTCGCGGAGCAGCAATCGGGTGATTGAACCGCCGGAGCGCGGCGGCGGGCGAAGCTTCTCCGGCACGTGGTCGTTCTGAGTGCAGACGGCCGGCCGCGCACGTTCGGTGTTGGAGGAGTGATGAAACGGACAAGGCGCTTCGCATCCTGGTTCGGCGACGGGTGGTTCGGCGAAACCATCGCTCTCGCAAGGGAGTTCGACCACCCCTGGTACGGACGGACGGCCTCACCGGCCGCCGCCCTGGTGGCGGGTTGGCTGCACCGGGCCGGCCTCCCCGCCACCCTGACCGCCACCGCACCCCGGGGCCGACCGGCCGGCCCCGGGGGCACCGGCGCCGAGGGCATCGGCACCGGCACCGGCACCGGCACCGGCGGATCACTGCTCTGGTACAGCAGTGCCTACCTCGACCCGCGCCTGGGGGCGGTGGGCCTGGCCCTGGCCGCACCCGCCGGCCACCCCGCCCTCCAGCGCGAGGCCCAACTCGCCCTGCAGGCCTGGCAGGAGCGGCTCGCCACCCGGCGCGTCCTGCTGCTCGGACCACCCCCGTCGTCCGTGCCCGCGCAGCGCACCGCCGCATCCCCCGCCCCCGCGCCGGACCCGGCCGGACTGGCCAGGGAGTACCTCGCCGAGGGCGATTCGGTGCTGGTGCTCGGACCGGCCACCCCCGGCCTGCAGGCGCTCTGCCCGACGGCCCGTCAGCAGGTGGTCTACATCGACCACCCCGCCACGGCAGAAGAATCGTTCTCGCACGAACTCGACGGCGACCGGCTCTCCTTCGTGCTCTCGCCGGACCTCCCGGCCGAGGACGCCGCCGCCATCCTACGGACGGCCCGCCGGCACTACCCCCACCTGCGGGGTCAGCAGCCCGACCAGTGGTCCTACCGGAGCTCGGACCTGCTCCACTCGCTGCGCCTCACGCTGGAATCCGCCGACGAGCTCTGGCTGCTGCCCGCCACCGGCCCCCGGCACCCGCTGCTCGACGCCGCCCTGAGCCGGCATCCGGTCCCGGTGCGGGAGTTGACCACCCCCACGGACTTACCCCCGCACTGGCTCCGGGCCGACCTCCGCTCCCTCGCCCTGATGCGCACCGACCTCAGCGGTGCCGGAGGCCACTGCGACCGGCTGATCGGCCTGCTCTCCGGGCTCGGCCCGGTCGGCGTGGTGGCCCGGGAGGTCTCCACCCGCTCCACCACCGAGCACTACCTGCCGACCCGCCCCTGAGCCGCCGCGCCCACCCTCCACCCGCACTTGAACACGTTCAATTATTCTGGTTGAGTTCTGCCCACCCAGAGGAGGGCGAGAGCCGATGAAGATCGTGATACCCGGCGGTACCGGGCAGGTGGGGATGCTCCTGGAGCGCGAGCTCGGTGCCGCCGGACACCAGGTGACCATCCTCAGCCGACGGCCGGCCGGCCCCGGGCAGGTGCACTGGGACGGCCGGACCCTCGGCCCCTGGGCCGACCTGGTCGACGGCAGCGACCTGGTGGTGAACCTGGCCGGACGCAGCGTCAACTGCCGCTACACCCCGGCCAACCAACGCGCCATGATGGACTCCCGGGTCGACTCGGCCCGGGTGGTGGGCGAGGCCGTCGCCGCTGCCGCCCGGCCGCCCCGGCTCTGGCTCCAGATGAGCACCGCCACCATCTACGCCCACCGCACCGCCCCCGCCCACGACGAGGCCACCGGCGTGCTCGGCGGCGGGGAGCCGGACGCCCCGGCGTACTGGCGCTACAGCGTCGAGATCGCCGAGGCCTGGGAGCGGGCCCAGCAGGAGGCGCCGACCCCGCACACCCGGAAGGTCGCGCTGCGCACCGCCATGGTGATGAGCCCCGACCGGGGCGGCGCCTTCGACCTGCTGCTGCGGATGGCCCGGCTCGGCCTCGGCGGCCCGATCGCCGGCGGCGGCCAGTACATGTCCTGGATCCACGGCGACGACTTCGTCCGCGCGGTGCTGTTCCTCGCCGAACGGGAGGACCTGAGCGGCCCGGTGAACCTCTCCTCCCCCTCCCCGCTCCCGCAGCGCGCCTTCATGCGCGAGCTGCGGGCCGCCGCCCGCGTCCCGGTCGGCCTGCCGGCCACCCGGTGGATGGCCGAGCTGGGCGCCTTCGCCCTGCGCTCGGACACCGAACTGCTGCTCAAGAGCCGCCGGATGGTGCCGGGCCGGCTGCTCGACGCCGGGTTCGCCTTCGCGCACCCGCACTGGCCGGGGGCCGCCGCCGACCTGGTGCGCACCCTGCGCCGACCGCGCGCGGCCGGGCCGGCCGCCGACTGCCGGAGGCCGGTTCACCCGCGAGGGTGAGCGCGCGGCAGCGGGGTTTCCGCGCGTCACGGCCGGGGAGGACCTTCGCGGACCACGGCGACCAGGACGTGGGCACCGCAGCGGAAGGGCACCGGGAATGGCGCAGGGTTCGGTCAAGTGGTTCAACGCGGAGAAGGGCTTCGGCTTCATCGAGCAGGACGCCGGTGGCCCGGACGTCTTCGTCCACTACTCGGAGATCCAGGGCCCCGGCTTCCGCAGCCTGGAGGAGGGCCAGCGCGTCGAGTTCGAGGTCGGCCAGGGGCCGAAGGGCCCGCAGGCCCAGCAGGTCCACCTGCTCTGACCCGGCCGTGTCCGTCCGGCGGGGCACCCCCGCCGGACGGACACCCGGCTGACGGAGCGTCAGCCGCCGAGGACCTCCTCGTCGGACTCCCAGCGGAGCAGGTCCCCCGGCTGGCAGCCGAGCGCCTCGCAGAGCGCGGCCAGGGTGGCGAACCGCACGGCCTTGGCCCGGCCGTTCTTCAGCACCGCCAGATTCGCCGGGGTGATCCCCACCCGCTCCGCGAGCTCGCCCACCGACATCTTCCGCCGGGCCAGCATCACGTCGATGTCCACCACGATGGGCATCAGATCACCTCGTCCAGCTCGGCCTGCAGCTGCGCAGCCTCGACGTCGCGCGCCACCGCCTTGGCCAGCAGCATCCGCAGCACCAGCACCACCAGCGCGACCCCGAGCACGGCCAGGCCGATCCCCGCCATGATCACCGTGACCCCGGGGTCGTCCCGCTGGCCCGGCGCGTTGATCGCCGTGACGACGAACCAGAGCACGGCCACCGCCACGATCGAGCCGATCACCCCGTCCACGTAGCGGAAGGCCGCGTCCGAGAACACGGTGCCCTTGCGCACCATCGCCACCAACCGCCAGACGCAGTACAGCGCGACCTGCGCCACCGCCATCCCCGCCACCACGATCAGCCGGAACGCGGTCAGCGGAAGCGAGCCGTCCTCCGGATCATTGCCGCTGATCACCGTCCAGAGCATCAGCACCTGGAGCAGCACGGTGCCGGCGAACACCACCGCGAGTACGGCGCGCAGCGCGCGCACAGTCAGTCGTCCCATGACCCACCTTCCATCGTTCAACGATGGGAATCTATCGATTGTCGATAGCCTCGGCAAGGGGGTGGGCCCGATTCGGACTCCGGATTCAGACTCCGGCGATCAGCAGCCCGCCCGTGGTCAGCATGGTCGCGGCCACCACGCCGTCCAGTACCCGCCAGGCCCTCGGCCGCGCCAGCAGGCCGCCCAGCAGCCGCGCGCCGTAGCCCAGCGCGGCGAACCAGCCGACGCTGGCCAGCGCCGCGCCCGCGCCGAACGCCCAGCGCAGCTCGCCCCGGCCCGAGGCGAGCGAGCCGAGCAGCAGCACGGTGTCGAGGTAGACGTGCGGGTTGAGCCAGGTCAACACCAGGCAGGTGAGCACCGCCCGCCGGGCCGACCCGGCCCCGGGCCCGCCGGCCACCAGCGCCGCCGCCGGGTCCGGGCGGAGCAGCCGACGGACCGCCAGCAGGCCGTAGCAGAGCAGGAACCCACCACCCGTCAGCCCGACGGCCGTGACCGCCGCCGGCCACGCCTCGATCACCGCCCCGACCCCGGACACCCCCAGCGCGATCAGCACCGCGTCGGAGAGGGCGCAGACCGCGACCACCGCGAGCACCGCCTGACGGCGGGCGCCCTGGCGCAGGACGAAGGCGTTCTGGGCACCGATGGCCACGATCAGGGAGAGCCCGGCGAGGAATCCGGCGGCGGTCGCCGCGAGCGTGCTGCTGTTCATGGCCCAGACCGTACGGAGCGGGCTCGTGCGGCGTACAGCTAAAGATTCTTACGTATCCTTAGCAGCCATCATGGACGAACTTCCGCTGGACCAGGTCCGCACCCTGCTCGCCGTGGTGGACGCCGGCACCCTGGACGCCGCCGCGACCGCCCTGCACGTGACCCCGTCGGCCGTCAGCCAGCGTCTCAAGGCGCTGGAGCAGCGCACCGGCCGGGTCCTGCTGCTGCGCACCAAGCCGGTGCGCCTCACCGGATCCGGCGAGGTGGTGGTCCGCTACGCCCGCCAGCTGGCCCGGCTGGAGCGGGACGCCCGCGCCGAGCTGGGCCTGGCCTCGGAGCACGGCCCGGCCCGGGTGCCGATCGCGGTGAACGCCGACTCGCTCGCCACCTGGTTCCTCCCCGCGCTCACCCGGGTGCCGCAGGACCCGCCGATCTGCTTCGAACTGCACCGCGAGGACGAGGCCCACACCACCGCCCTGCTGCGCGAGGGCCAGGTGATGGCGGCCGTCACCTCCTCTCCCGATCCGGTGGCCGGCTGCCTGGTCCGACTGCTCGGGGTGGCCCGCTACCTGCCGGTGGCGGCACCGGAGTTCGCGGCCCGCCACCTCACCGGCGCGCTCGCCGACGACCTGGCCGACGACCGGGGCGCGGCCCCGACCGTGGTCTTCGACCGGCGCGACGACCTCCAGGACGCCTTCGTGCGCTCGCTCACCCGGGGCCGCTCCGGCGCCGGGCGGATCCGCCACCTGGTGCCCGCCTCCGACGGCTTCCGGGACGCCGTGGCGGCCGGCCTGGGCTGGGGCCTGGTACCCGAACCGCAGGCCGTCCCGCTGCTGCGCACCGGCCGGCTGGTCGAGCTCGCCCCGGCCCGGCCGCTGGACGTCCCGCTCTACTGGCAGCAGTGGAAGCTGGACTCGCCCGCCCTCTCCACCGTCGCCGAGGTCATCGCCCGGGCCGCCGCCGAGGCGCTGTCCGGCACCGACCCGGGCCACGGCTAACGGTTCACGGTTCACGGTTCACGGTTCACGGCTGACGGCTGACGGCTGACGGCTGACGGCTGACGGCTGACGGCTGACGTTGCCTCAGGTCGGCACGGCACCGGGCCGGGCGGTCAGCCGGCGCTGTCGGCGCCCCGGCCGGCCCGGCTCAGCCCGGCCTCGAACTCGGCGAGCGCCGCGCCCACCCGGCGGTGCTCCTCCCCCACCGGCACCACCCGCCGGGACGCGTCCAGGAAGGCCCTGAGGTCCGGGCCGGCCATCACCAACCGGGCCTCCCCCCGGGGCGATCCGAGGTGGACGAAGACCTGGTCGCCCGGCCCCGCCCCGGGCTCGGCACCGCCCCGCCAGACCCGGACGTCCCCGCTTCCCGCCCGGGACCGCGCCCCCTCCACCAACAGGTCCCGGGCGAAGGTCCAGGTCGGCGCCCCCGCGCCGCCGGAGCCGAAGTCCGCCTCCACCGCGTACGGGTCGTCGGAGGAGTACCGGAGCCCGACCGTCAGGCCGCTCCGTTCGGTGCCGTCCCGGCCCTGGAGCAGGAACATCCGCACCTCGGCGTGGATGACGACGGAGCCGTCCGGAGTTTCGGCGCGAGCGATACGCGCTCCCGGTCGGATCACCAACTCCACTGCCACGTCAGCTGTTTCACCCATCGTGCCTCGCTCGTCCTCCTGCTCCTCCGCCGCGGCGCGCGGGACCGTCGGGGCCTCGATCAGCAACTGCCGCCGGACCGGGCCCGCCCCGGCCGTGCCTCCCGGCGCGCCCGAGTACACGGGCAGCACCAGGTCCGGATACCGGTCCGTGACGGCCCACTCCGGCGCGCGCTCGGGCGGCCCGGGCGGCGGCACCTGCTCGACGGCGCCCGTCACCCCCTCGCCGTACCCGACCACACCCCCGGAGCGGCCCAGCGACCTCCGCCGCTTCCGGGCCGCCAGTCTCCTGAACGCCGCTTCCCTGCTGCGCAGTTCGGCCCTCCCCCGACCGGGACCGCGCCGTGCCCGAACCCCTCTGCGGGGCAGCACCGGCCGGCCCGGCACGGCCGGCCGACGGTCGGCCAGGACATCCGGCGGGCATCCGGTGAACAGGCCGGAGAGCAGGTCGGGGAACAGCTCGGAGACCAGCTCGGGAAGGAGTTCGGAAGGCAGCGAGCGCAGCAGGTGATCCGGAGCGCAACGGATCAACTCCCCTTCCGTCGATACCACTTCGCCCGTCGGTCGGAGCCGGGCGAGCAGGCCCAGGACCGCCCGCGCCAGATTGCCCGGCGTCGGCCACTCGGCCCGACCACTCACCCCGGCCATCGACCACCGGTCCACCCCGCGGCCGGCCGATCCGGCCCCCCATCCGTCCCTCGCTCCGGCACCGAACCCGGCCCCGAACCCGGCCGCCCACCAGCCCACCCACCCGCCCGCGGACCCGGCCACGCTCCAGTCCGGCAGGCAGGCCCCTTGCCGGAGAACGGACATGACGGGGCGGCAGGCCGTCGAGCCGGGCTCCACCCACAGGTAGCCGTCCGGGACGGCGTGCGGACGCAGCCGGACGAGGGCCGCCCCCGAGCACCAGGAGCCCGGGAACCTCCCGTCCGGCCCGCCGTCCGACCAACCGGCCACCAGGTCGGCCCCGACCGGCCCCGCACCCCGCGCCACCTCCGGCCGGCCTTCCGGGTGAACCTCCTGCCACCACCACCGGCGGCGCGGCGGGAGCAGGCCGGAGACGTCCGTCACCAGGTGCCGGTCACCGGACGGCGAGTACCCGCCTCCGAGCAACCCCTGGGCGAACGAGCTCTTTCCGGTGCCCCCCATTCCCAGCAGCACCACCGAACTCCACTCCGTACCGGCTTCCAGTCGGAGCCCGACCGACAGCGGGTGGGTGCCCCAGAGCGGCCAGCAGTCACCCCACCCACGACCCGGCCCCGGACCCGGGTCCAGGTAGCTGCGGATCTCCCGGACCAGCCCGAGCGCGGTGACCGCGCTGTGCTCGCGCATCGCCCGGAGCCTGGACAACGGGTCCACCGCCGCCAGGAGTTCGAGCGCGACGGCCCACCAGGTGTCCCGGGCCACCGTGCAGCGCCAAGCCCTCCTACTGATGCCCTGCTCCCGGCCGGGGCGCGGCATGCCCGCCAACCGGAGCAGCACGGCGTCATCCGCGAACCGGCCGACACCCGCCAACCTGCTTCCGGGCAGCAGGAGTTCCCGCAGCTCCCCCGCCCGGGCCGGCACCGTACCGAAGTCCACCGTCACGGCTGGCGGCATCGCCGTGCCGCCCTCCGGGCCCCGCACCACCGCGCCGGAGAGGGCACCGCTGCCCGACCCGTCCCGGTCCTGGCCCTCCGGCTCCTCCGGCTCCTCCCGGTCCTCCGGCTCTTCCCGGCCGGGCTCCAGGTGTTCGGAGATCTCCCGTCGCACCAGGTCCGGAAGGGGTTCGTTCACCGCGCGGACGTGCCGGGCTCCGAGGCTGGAAGCGGCGATCAGCGCTTCGAACTCGTCGTCGTCCTCGGCCGGCCCGCCGTACCCGGCCGCACCGTCGTAAGCGGTCATCACTGTCCCCCTTCAGCGGATTCAAGCGTCGTCTGGCGGAGTTGGGCCTTCACTCTCAGGCGGCCGACCCGGCTCTCCAGGGCCTTCTCGGTGAGGCCGACCCGGGCGGCCGCCTCACGCTGGCTGTAGCCGGCCACCCGGAGCAGGATCCCTTCGCGCAGTTGGGGGTCGACCTGTTCCAGCAGGTCGAGGACCTCCCGCACCTCGGACTGCAGGACGGCCGACCAACACGGGTCCACCGCCCGCTGGTCGGGGATCGCGTTGAGTGCCTCACCGTCGTCGGGGTGACCGTCGGCAGCCGGGCGGTCGCGGCGCCAGCGCATGTACGAGGGCTGGAAGCCCCGCAGCGAGGCGCCGACGAAGTAGGTGGTCAGCGCCGCCCCGCCGTCGGGGCGCCAACTCCCGCGCAGCAGGCCGTACTCACGGAAGATCCGCTCCCCGGTGATCACGCTGTCGGTCACCACCTGGATGCGGTCGTCGGCCGTCCAGCCGGGCACGATCAGGGAGGGGCGCACCGGCCTGCCGACCGCCCTCGACCGATGGAAGATCTCGTCGGTGTTGCTCCACTTGCGCAACGTGGTCCACGCGTACTCCATCAGGCCGCTCAACACCCGCCGGTAGCGCGGGCCCTGGAACCCGTCGCGCCGCAGGATCTCGACGAGCATCGCGTCGGCGGCCGCCCGGGCGGCGCGTTCCGAGACGTCCTCGGCCTCGCCACCGCCCTCCAGGACCAGGTCCCGTTCGAGTGCCGACAGGCCGGGGCCGTGGAGATCGAGCGCATGGCGCACGCCGTCCGCAGCGGGCGGGCTGCCCCCTCCGTCTGTGACCTCGTGCGACACGAAAGCTCCTCGGGTCCGGCCGTCACGCCGCTCGGCGGCGCGTCCCAACACCTGCTCTTCTAGGGGCCACCGGGGCGGTACCCCGCGCGGTCCGGCAAGATTCTTTTCCGGATCCCGGTGTGATCCAGGTCACCCGAGGGGTGACGCCCCGTCAGGCACTAGAGCATCGACAACGGGTGCCGCGCAGGGCGGCCGTCCCGTCGAACCCGAAGGAGTCCGACGTGAACCCTCAAGGCCCCCTCCTCGGACAGCGCGCCGCCGTGATCTTCCTGCTCGGCGTCCTGGTCGCCGTCGCGGCCGGCGTGCTGACCTTCCTGTCCGGCACCGCCCCCGCCGGCTGCTTCCTGGCAGCCGGCGGCGGGTTCGTCGGAGCCGTCCTGTTCTTCCACACCATCATCGAGTGAGACCGGCCGTGCCGGCCGGCTCGGCCCGACCGCACGGCACCGTGACCGCGACTCAGACCAGGCGGTCACGGTGCTGCGCGGCCACCGACCGGACCAGGGCGGCGAAGCCCTCGCGTGCGCGGTTCTGCCGGGCCTCGGCCCGGGCCTCGGCCTCCTCCGCGTCCGCGTCCCCGTCCGCTCCGTCCTCGTCGAGCGGCTCGGCGTACTCGTCGTGCAGCAGCCAGCAGCCCTGAATGCCGGTCAGCAGGTCCTCCAGCAGGTCCAGGGCGGGCCGCTTCGGGTCGAGCGGGGTGAGCCGCAGCCCGTCCTCGTCGGCGCCGTCCGACTCCTCGTCCTCCTCCGCGCCCTCGGCGTAGGCCGCGAGCAACTCCTCGGCCTCCTCCAGCTGTTCGCGGAAGGCGGCCGGATCGGGCAGCACCCCGTCGGCCACCAGCAGGGCGTGCCGCACCAGCCCGGTGACCACGTCGTACGGGGAGGCTCCCGCCTCGATCAGCTCCAGCACCAGGGTCGGCGTCTCGTAGGGCAGCGACTCGATCGTGTCCGCCTCCCGGACGGCGTCGACCGCCAAGTGGCCGGAGACGGCGCCCGCCGCCTCCGCCGCCGCCGCCAGCCAGTGCACGGCGGCCACCGCCGCGGCGGTCGGGTCCACCTCGGAGAAGAGGGCGGCCGGACCGAACGGATTCTCGGCCAGCAGCCGGTCCGCCGCGGCGACCTGGACCGGCGAGGCGTCCTCGCGGGAGAGCAGCACGGCCTGCTGCGCCCGGCCGCCGAGGTCTCCCAGCTCGGCCGCCTCGACGGCGGCCAGCTCGGCGGCGGTGTCGGCCCGGACGGCCTCGGTCAGCTCGGGGACGGCCAGCGCCAGCAGGGCCCGGCCGATCCGGTTGGCGTTCTCCACCAGCGGGCTGTAGGAGACGGTGATCGAGCCGCCGTGCGGCAGGTGCGGCTCCACCACCGCCGCGGCCACCTCCGCGAAGGCCTTGCGCTCGTGCTCGCGCCGCCACCCCTCACTGCCCGGCTCCAACGACCGGGCCGCGCCCGCCGGGTGGGTGTAGGTGCGCCAGGCGGCGGCCGAGAACTGCGTCAGCACGCTCGCCAGCCGCGACAGCGCCACCAGGTCCGTCCCCACCGGGACGGCCGCGACCCGGGTGGCCAGATCGCCCTCCCCGCTCCCCCAGGTGGCGATCAGCTCGTACCGGACGGGATCGACGCAGTACCGGGTCATGACGGACCACCTCCAGGCTGTCGCACCGTCATATCACCCGCGGGCGACCCTCCGTGCCCGGTTGGGTCATGAAACCCCCCGAACGCGGGCACCGGCGCGGACCGGGGGCGGCGGGCCGCGCGGCACGACCCGCCGCCCCGGCCCGGCCCTGCGGGAGCGGCTTCGGTCAGTCCTGGCGCGGGTAGCTGTGCACGCGCAGGAAGAGCAGGTTGCCGGCCCCCGGCCGGAGCTCGAACTGGTGGAAGTGGGTGGCGTCGGGCAGGGACTCCACCCGGAAGGCCACGCCCCAGGGGTGGTCCTGCGCCACCACGATCTCCGGCGAGCCGGGCAGCCGGAGGGTGACGCCCGCCACCCCGGTCAGCTCGACCGGTGCGTCCCGGCCCGCGAGGCGGACCGAGATCCCGAACGGTACGTCCTCCACACTGCCTCCCGCGTCCGACGACGGGATCACCCTCGCACGGCACCGGCCGCCGACACCCGGTCACCACCGCGACGGTGACGCGGCGTCACCCACTCGGGCGACGCCGCGTCAGCAGGTCACTCGGCCGGCAGGCGCGGGGTGCGCGGCGGCTCGGTCCGGCGCTCGCCGGTCGCCTCGAAGGCGGCTCCCAGGGCGAGCAGGGCGTTGTCGTCGTAGGCGCGGCCGGCGAAGGTCAGGCCGACCGGCATGCCGGTGTCGGGCATGGTGCCCATCGGCACGGTGACGGTGGGGATGCCGAGGTGACGGGGCACCAGGTTGCCGTTGGCGACCCAGACGCCGTTGCGCCACCCCAGGTCGGCGGAGGCCTCGTTGACGTCCATGTCGGCGGGGGCGACGTCGGCCAGCGCCGGGAAGACCACGGCGTCCAGGCCGAGCCCGTCCATCCACTGCTCCAGGTCCACCCGGCGGGTCTCCTCCAGGCCGCGCAGGCCCGCCTCGACGTGCGGCATCTCGGTGAAGGAGGCGTACGGCCGCTCCGCGACGAAGCGCGGGTACTCGCCGATGGTGTCGTCGAACCCGGCGTAGCGGTCCGGGAGTTCACCCTGGTGCTTGGGCCAGATCCGGTCGGCGTCCACCTCGGCGATGCTGGGCAGCGCCGGGTCGCCGTTGGCCCGCAGGAAGTCGTCCCAGGCCCAGGCGGAGAGGTCCTCGATCTCGACCTTGAGGTAGTCGCGGGTGACGAAGCCCCGGGTGAAGACCGAGGGTGCGCCGGGGCGGTCCGCCTCGTAGTTGGTGACCACCGGGAAGTCGACCTCGACCACCTCGGCGCCGGCCGCCTCCAGGTCGCGGCGGGCCGCCTCCCAGAGCCCGATCACCGAGGCGCGGGTGTCCACCCGCTGGCCGGTCTGGCCGCCGATGCCGCCCTCGGGGTTGGTACCGGCCTCGGGGTCGGCGTTGACGTACATCCTCGGCACGCCGACCCGCTTGCCGGCCAGCGCGGCCCGGGCCGCGTCCGCGTCGGCGGGAGCCAGCGCGGGGTAGGAGGCCGGGCGGACGGCGGAGGCGGCGGGCAGCTCGATCCACGGCTGGGCGCGCCAGAGGTCGCCCCGGGTCTCGGCGTCGTCGGCCACCACCACGTCGAGCAGCTCGAACAGGTCGGCCATCGTCCGGGTGTGCGGGACCACGACGTCCATGGTCGGCACCAGCGGCCAGTTCCCGCGCACCGAGATCACGCCCCGGCTGGGGGTGTAGGCGCAGAGCGCGTTGTTGGAGGCGGGGGCCCGGCCGGAGGACCAGGTCTCCTCGCCCAGGCCGAAGGCGCCGAACGAGGCGGCGGTGGCGGTGCCCGAGCCGTTGGAGGAGCCGGAGCCGTAGGCGCTGGTCAGCCAGTCGGCGCTGTACGGGCTCTCGGCCCGGCCGTAGACCCCGCGCTGCATGCCGCCGTTGGCCATCGGCGGCATGTTGGTCAGCCCGATCAGCACGGCGCCGCCGGCCCGCAGCCGCTCGATCGCGAAGGCGTCGCGCTGGGCGACCAGGTGCTCGAAGGCGGGTGAACCGGCCGCCGCCGTCAGGCCCTTCGCGAGGTAGCTGTCCTTGGCCGTGTAGGGGATGCCGTCCAGTGGGCCGAGCAGCTCGCCGCGCGCGCGGCGGGCGTCGGAGGCCTCGGCCTCGGCACGGGCCTCGGGGTTCATCACGACCATCGCGTTGAGCGCGGTGGCGGTGCCGGGCGCGTCGTACGCCGCGATCCGGGCCAGGTAGGCGTCGAGCAGCTCGACCGCCGTCGTCTCGCCCTTCTCCAGCGCCGCGCGCAGGCTGGCGATACCGGCTTCCACAACATCGAATCCGCGCGTCATTGCGGGTCTCTCCTGACGGTCGTGCTGACTAGATTTTCAGTCTAGACTAACGGTCTAGATCACCGGAACCGGGATGGGGCCATGTCCGACAGGATCGAGCGGAAGCGTCAGCCGAGTGGCGACGACGCGCGGGAGCGCGCCATGCGGGCCGCCATCGCGGCGATCGCCGAGAAGGGCGGCCCGGGCGGGGTCCGGATGGCCGACATCGCGGCCCGGGCCGGCATGAGCACCGGCCACATCCTCTACCACTTCGGCCGCAAGGACCGGCTGCTGCTGGAGGTGCTGGCCTGGAGCGAGGCCGATCTCGGCGCCCGCTTCGAGGAGGCCGCCGCCGGGGCTCCCTCGTCCACCGGGAAGCTCGCGCTGTTCGTCCGCTACTACCTGCCGCGCCAGCAGGGCGACGAGCGCTACGGCCTGTGGACCCACATGTTCGCCCGCCCGCAGGACGAGGCCAGCCGGCAGTTGCTCACCGACCTCTCCGACACCTGGGACGCCCGGCTGGAGGCCGTGGTCCGGGAGGGCCAGGCCGGCGGCGAGTTCACCACCGCCGTGGACCCGGCGGACTTCACCGTGCGGGCCGTCGCGATGCTCAACGGCCTCTCCGGGGACGTGATGTTCGGCCGCCCCCGCTGGCTGGACGCCTCCGCCGACGCCTTCGCCCTCGCCGCCTTCGAGCGCGAGCTGCGGCCCGACCAACCCGACCGGCCCCCGTCGTCGCCCGCCGCCTGATGCTCCGTCACCGTCCGAGCGGCTCGACTGCCGACGACGGGGGCGGCCACCGGACCTCAGGCCGCCGACCCGCGCCGGACGTCCGCCGACCACGCCTCAGCGGCCCCCGGAGCGGCACGGCGGGGAACCGCCGGACGGGGACTCACCTCCGCGCCGCCGCCAGCGCCACGGGCACCACCAGCAGGGCGATCACCGCCCCGCCGACGGCCAGGACCGGGTAGCTGCCGAGGGCGACGACCGCACCCGAGGCGAGGCCGCCCGTGCTGGCCGCGACGGCGAGGCCGACGTCCACCAGACCCTGGGTGCCCGCCCGGCGCTCCACCGGGACGGCGGCGGTGACGATCGCGGTGCCGCTGACCAGACCGAGGTTCCAACCGAGGCCGAGCAGGACCAGGGCCGTCGCCAGGGTCGCCACCGAGTGCGGCGGGGCCAGTGCGGCGAGCAGACCGGCCGCCGCCAGGGTGACGCCGGAGGCGGCGGCGACCGGCAGCGGGCCGAGCCGGTCCACCAGCCACCCGCTGAGCGGAGAGGGCAGGAACATCGCGCCCACGTGCAGGGCGATCACCAGCCCGGCAGCGCCGGTCCCGTGGCCGTGGTGGTCCAGGTGCACCGGCGTCATGGTCATCACGCCGACCATCACCACCTGCCCGAGCAGCATGACCCACAGCCCGGTGGCCAGTCCCGGCCCGCGCGGCCCCGGGGCACGCACCGCCGGCGCACCGGGCGGACCGTCCGGGGCCCGGGCACCATCCGGTCCCGCCGCACCGTCCGACGGGACCGGCCGAACCGCTGACGCATCCTCGGCTGCCAGCCGGCGGGCCAGCACCAGGGGATCGGGGCGCAGCAGCGTGCCCAGCAGTACCGCCGCCACCCCGTAGGCGACGGTGGCCAGCAGGAAGGGCCCGGCGAGCGCCGGGATGCCCCAGCGCTCGGCGGCGGCGCCGGAGAGGGTCACCAGGTTGGGTCCGACCACCGCTCCGAAGGTGGTGGCGAGCAGCACCGCGCTCACCGCCCGACCCCGCCGGTGCGGCGCGGCCAGATCGGCACCGGCGTAGCGGGCTTGGAGGTTGGTGGCGGTCCCGGCTCCGTAGACCAGCAGCGAGAACAGCAGCAGCGGCACGTGGTGCGCGGCCACCGCGGCCACCACGCCGAGGCTGCCCAGCGCGCCGGTCGCGTAGCCCGCCGCCAGGCCGGGGCGGCGGCCGTGGCGCTGGCAGAGCCGGCCGATGCCGAGCGCGCCGAGCACGCCGCCGCCGGTGAACAACGCGCTCGGGATGCCGGCCAGACCGGTCGAGCCGAGCAGATCGTCGGCGAGCAGCGCACCGACCGTGATGCCGGCTGCCAGCCCTGCTCCGCTGAGGGCCTGAGCGGCGATCAGGACCGCGAGGGTGCGCCGCTGTTCGGGCCGGTCGGCCTCCGGCGCGGGCGCCGGTCCGGTGGAGGCAGCGGCGGGGGCGCTCACCCGGCTGCGAGCGGCTGGAGCAGGGAGATCTCTTCCAAGGACATGTCGAGGTGCTCGCGCAGGTAGCGCACGATGGTCCAGTGCGCCGTCGCCTCCTCGTCGAAGGGACCGAACTCCCGGCAGTAGAGCGGGATCCAGCGCAGCGCCTGCTCCGCCGCCAGCTCGCGGCCGGGCTCCTGCTGGTACTCCTCGTAGCCGATGCTGCGGTGGTGGACGAAGAAGCCGCCGGGCAGCCGCTCGCAGAGCGCGGGGTACTCGCGGGTCTGCAGGATCAGGTAGTGCCAGACCTCGTCGATGTGCTGCTCCACCGGGAGGAACAGCCCGGCCAGGGCGTCCCGGTGTCGGGAGACCAGGTAGAGGTAGCGCAGGCATTCGAGCACCTGGCGCTCGGCGTCCGATCGGTCGGCGCCGGTGCGGGCGGCGGTGTAGGCGGTCACCTCGGCGTGCAGGTCCTCGCCGAGCAGGGCCCGGAGCTCGGCGGCCGTGACCGGCGGGGCCGGCACGGGGCTGGGGGCGGCGGAAGGCTGACGGGTCATCGGGTCCCCTCGGCGGATCGGCGGTCGGCGGCGGCGGTGGCAGTGGCAGTGGTGGCGGCGGTGGCGAGCCAGGCGTACTTGCCCGACGGGCCGATCGGCAGGTGCTTGTGGTGGGCCACCCGGGCGGGGCGTCCGGTGAGCAGGCGCACGGCGTCGGCGAGCCGTCCGGCCTCGGCGGGGTCGAGCGGGGTGCCGTCGAAGGTGGTGAGGTCGAGGACGGCCGTGCCCGAGCCGTCGGCGGCGCCGGGGCCGCCGTCGCTGACCGTGAGCCGGTGGACGAAGACCGCCGGGGCGAGGTCGCCGACCAGGTCGTCCAGGTCGGCCTGGGCGACCGGCCCGTCCGGGGCGGGCAGCAGCTCCTTCTCCCGCCCGCAGAACCGGGTGATCCGGCCGGGGTCGGTGGAGCCGTCCGCCGTCCGCACGCAGTCGCCGGAGCGGTAACGGACCAGCGGCATCCAGGGGTTGCGCACGCTGGTGACGATCAGGCTGTGGGTGCGGCTGCCGGGGGCGACGGGCACCAGCTCGACGCTCATGTCGTGCAGGTACGGGCGGTAGTCGCCGCCGCTCTCGCCGTAGTAGAGGTAGCCGAGCTCGGTGCTGCCGAAGAGGTCGACGACCGGGCAGTCGAAGCGCTCGCGCAGGTACCGGGAGACGTTGCGCGGGGTGTACTCGTAGGCGTGCACGATGGCGGCCGGCCGGGGGAAGTCCTCCCAGAGGTTCCAGCGGTCGACCTTCCGGACCAGATGGGCCAGGTGGTACGAGGAGCAGTCGAGCAGGTACCGGCCACCGGGGTGCTCGGCGGCGGCGCCGCGGATCTCGGCGAGCATCCGGCCGACCTCCGCCCTCGTCCAACTCGCCGGGTCGAGACGGAGGTTGAGGTAGAGCGTGCGGTCGTCCAGCCGCCGGTCGTCGAGCGTCGGCTCGGCCGGGGCGGCCTCGCCCCGCTTGCCGGCGTTGACCCGGGCGACGTGCTCGGTGGCCAGCACGGTGGTCAGCGAGACCCGTCGGCTCCCCTCGTGCCAGGTGCCGGCCAGGTCGGGATGCTCGCTCCACAGCCGGTAGTACGAGTTCAGCAGGAAGTACGGCGGGCGGATGATCTGCATCCGGGCGTGGTTGGTGCCGGTGGATAGCACGTACTCCGCCTCACCGGCGGCGAGCGCCTCGGCGAGCGCGGGCGTCATCCAGTTGTCCGGGAAGCCACGGGCGATCTCGGGCTTCTCCAGGATGGGGAAGTGACCCCGTTCGATCGAACTCCGGTAGATCGGGACGTCCTTGATCCGGTCGACCACGTCGGCGGTCGGCTGGCCGTTCACTGTCACCCCCGGTGGGTACGGGCAGGCGGGCAGGCGCTGGTGCCGCGGAGCGGCGGTCGGGCCGACCATGGTGGCCCGACCGCCGCTCCGCAGTGGTGCGTGACGGTGCGTCAGGAGATACAGCCGGACTTCACGACGCTGATGCAGCCGGACTTGGGCGTGGCGCTGATGCACCCGTCCTTGGCGGCGGACGCGGAGTTGACGGCCACCCAGCCCTTCCACTTGTCGTCCTGGGTCATCTTCTTGATGAGCTGCTCCATGGGAACCTCCGGGAGGTGGAGTGGATCGTTCACGGCTCACTTGAAGCCGCCACGTCAACCTAAAGTTCTGGTCAAGAGAGTGTCAACAGTGCGCAATGTGACGAACGCGAACCGCACGTCGGGTTTGACGATCACCCCGACCGATCGGACCCCTCGCAACCGGGAGCGGAAACGGCGTGCCGGTCGGCTGACCAGGTGTCAACTGCCGCTCCGGACTGACAGTTGATCATTCACAGCCGGTCATCGCCGGCAGGTCGATGGCCCCTCCGGGACGCACCCGAGGGATGCCGGGACGAACGAACGACGGGAAACAGTGCATGGAGATCGGCCACCAGGACCGGTGCCGCCGGGCGTTGGCCCGGGAACAGGCGGAGAGCCTGGCGGGGACCGACGGCTGGGCGCAGGCGGACAGCACGCAGGTCCACCGGGACCGGAACGTCCTGCATCGGGAGATCGCGGCCCGCCTGGAGGGCTGCTCGCTGCCCGGCGACCAGGAGGTCCAGGAACTCGTCAGCCGGCACCTCGCCCTCGTCAGCCGGTTCTTCGCCCCGCCCCGGGAGGCCTGCGTCGGCATGTCGCTCCTCTACGCCGAGGACGAGGCCATGCGGGCGTTCCACGACGCCCACCACGCCGGGATGGTGGCCTTCGTCGGCGCGGCCATCGAGGCGTTCGCCCAGCAGGGCAGCGGATTCGCACCGAGCGCGGAGGCCGGGACCCCGGCCTAGTCGGGCGATCCCGACCGGGCCGTCGGCGGGCGGGCGCACCACGAGCCGCCGTCCCGCCGACGCCCCGGCGGACGCACACCGACAACATGGCTCAGGGCTCGCCGAACTGACGCACTGTCAACAGATCACCCCCGGCCCGCCCGGCGACCCTGGCCGTCCCGGCACCGGGACCCGGGCGGCGTCGGCCGCACCCGGGCCGGACCACCCGCGGGCGGCACGGGGCCGGATCGGCCGGTGTCAGCGGCTCGATCCGGCCCCGTGGCGCCTCATCCGGCAGCGGGTCGACCGGTCCGGGGTGCGTCCTAGCCGGTCCCCTCCGAGCCCTCGCCCTCGGCGGGCAGGCCCAGCTCCTCCCGGTCCTCCTCGGTGCGCTCCTCCAGTGCGGCCTCGTCGGGGCGGAGCGGCAGGCCACGGCCGTGGCCGGTGTCGGGGTCGCCCTCGACCTCCTTGTTGGACTTGTGGTGGGACATGGTTCCTCCTCGACCCGGGTTCCGGGCTCGTCTGCCCGGAGACGGTCCTGCTCCCCCATCACCGCCTCCGGCCCGGCTCTCCGCAACTCGGCACACCCTCCCGCAGCCGCCCCCAGCAGCCGGCAGCCACCCGGCGCGGCTACCGCCCGCCCTCGGGCCGGTCCGCTTCGAGCCCCGCCTCGATACCGTCCAGCAGCCGCCGCAGGCCGAACTCGAAGCCGGCGTCGGCCGGCTCCTCGAACGCGCCCTGCTCCCAGAGCCCGTACAGGTGCGGGAAGCGTTCCCGGGTGATCAGCCGGGTGAGGTGCGGCGTGGCCTGCTCCCACCACCGCTCGTAGTCCACGCCGCTCTGCCGGGTGTCGGCCTGCTGGTCGGCCAGGGCACGGCAGACACCGCGCACGTACGCCTCGACGCTGTTGGCGATCCGGGCGGTCTCCCGAGGGGCGAGGCCGAGCGGTGCCAGGGCGCCGTAGAGCGCGTCGGAGCGCGCGGTGGTGTGCGGTCCCATCAGCAGGAGACCCGGGGTGGACGCGGCACTGGTCCACGGGTGACGCGCCGCCAGATCGCGGGCGTCCCGGGCCCACTGCTCCAGTGCGGTGCGCCAGGAGGCGTCCCCGGGGAGCGGCGGAAGGGTGCCGGTGACCCGGTCGAGCATCAGGTGGAGCAGCTCCGCCCGTCCGGGGACGTAGGTGTAGAGCGACATGGTGCCGGTGCCCAGGTGCTCCGCCACCCGCCGCATCGAGAGCTGCTCCAACCCCTCGGCGTCGGCCACCGCGATGCCGGCGTCCACCACCTGCGCACGGGTGAACTTGGGCTTGGGTCCTCGGTTCGGCGGAGTCTCGGTCCCCCAGAGCAGCTCCAGGATCCGCCCCGGCTCGGTCCGCTTCTTCTCGCTCACCGGCGCTCCTCGCTCACGATCGCGGTGACCCGGATCACGTCCACATCGTACGCCATACGGAATTAACCCGGCATGCCGTACGGTTACCTCCCCTCGGTAAACCCCGTACGGGGTACCGAGTTCTGGACCCGCCCGACCAGGAGCCCATGTGCCGCACCGCACCAGTCCCAGCCCCGAGTCCTCCGCCACCCCCACCCAGGACCGCCTGCTCGCCGTCGAGCAGGCCCACCTCTCCGCGATGCACGCCCTGCTCGACCACCGGACGGCCACCCTGCGGGGGGAGCTCGACGCCCTGCTCAAGGCCCCCGCCGAGGAGGCCGGCGGAGCCTACGCCCGGGATACCGCCGTCGCCCGGCTCACCGACCGGCTGCGGCGGTTCGAGGGAGCCGGGCAGGGTCTGTGCTTCGGCCGGGTCGACCACACCGACGGCACGGTGCTGCACATCGGCCGGCTCGGGCTGCACACCGAGGACCGTGACCTCCCGCTGCTGGTCGACTGGCGGGCCGACGCCGCCCGCCCGTTCTACACCGCCACCGCCGTCCACCCGCAGGGCCTGCGCCGACGCCGCCACCTGCGGCTGGCGGACCGTACCGTGCGCGAGATCACCGACGAGATCCTCGACGGCTCCGCTCCGACCCCCGAGGACCTGATCGGCGACGGCCCGTTGGTCGCCGCCCTGGAAGCCCGCCGGACCGGGCGGATGGGCAGCGCCGTCTCCACCCTCCAGGCCGAGCAGGACGCGGTGGTCCGCTCCCCGCACCGGGGCGTGAGCGTGGTGCAGGGCGGGCCCGGGACCGGGAAGACCGTGGTGGCCCTGCACCGGGCCGCCTACGTGCTGTACGCCTTCCCGCGCGCCGCCGAACAGGGCGTGCTGGTGCTCGGCCCCAACTCCCGCTTCCTGGACTACATCGCGCACGTCCTGCCGTCGCTCGGCGAGAACGACGTCCTGCTGGCCACCGTCGCCGACCTGACCGGCATCCGGCCGACCGCCACCACCCCACCGGCACCTGGCGCTCCGTCAACAGCCGCTCCGGCGACGGCCGCTCCGGCGACGGCCGCTCCGGCGAAGGGCGCTCCGGCGAAGGCGGTCGTGCTCAAGGGCCGTGCGGTGATGGCCGAGGCGCTCGCCGCCCTGGTGCACGGTCGGCAGGCGACCGGGGACGACCTCGCGTTCTCCGTCCGGGTCGGCCAGGATCGGGTCGTCGTGGACCCGGAGGAGGTGGCCGCTGCCGGAGAGGAGGCGCGGCGCAGCGGGCTGGCGCACAACCAGGCGCGCGAGCTGTTCAAGGAGCGGCTGGTGGACGCCGCCACCGACGCGGCGGCCCGGGCCACCGCCGACACCCTGGCCCGGATCGACGCCGAGGTGACCGAGGCCACCGGACTCGACCTCGACCGCGTCGCCGGGCGGGACCTGCGCAACCTCGGCTTCGACGGGGCGGCCACCGACGTCACCGAGGAGATCGACCACGAGGCGCTCCGCGCCGATCTCGCCGAGCGGGCGGAGGTCGACCGGGCGGTCGACCGGCTCTGGCCCCGGCTGACGGCTGCCGCCGTGGTCGAGGCGCTGCTGGCCGCCCCCGGGGAGCACCTGCCGGGGCTCGCCGAGGCCGACCGGGCCCTGCTGCTGCGCCCGGCGCGCGGAGCGACGGCGGCCTCGACGGAGGCCTGGACGGAGGCCGATCTGCCCCTGCTGGACGAGGCCGCCGCACTGGTCGACGGCCCGCCGGAGCGCACCTTCGGGCACGTGGTGGTGGACGAGGCACAGGAGTTGAGCGCGATGCAGTGGCGGATGCTGGCCCGGCGCTGCCCGTCCCGCTCGATGACCCTGGTCGGCGACTTTGCCCAAGCGGGCCCGGCCACCGAGGCCGGCGGCTGGACGGAGGCGCTCGCCCCGCACTTCGGCAGCCGGTTCGCCCTGCACTCCCTGACCGTCAGCTACCGCACCACCCAGGAGATCCTGGCCACCACCCACCCCGTGCTGGCCCGGATCGCCCCCGAGCAGACCCCGGCCACCGCCATCCGCCACGGCGAGCCCCCGCGCACGGCCCCCGTCCACCCCCGGACGCTGGCCGACGCCTTGCTCTCCGAGCTCCGCGACCAGGCCGACCGGCACCCCGACGACCTGCGCGCCGTGGTCTGCGCCGACCACCGCACCGCCGAGCTGGCCCGGGCCGGGGTCACGGAGTGGGCCACCGTGGTGCCCGCCTCCGAGGCGCGCGGCCTGGAGTTCGACACCGTCCTGGTGGCCGCCCCCGACGAGATCGCCGCCGCCCGCAGCTGTGGCGAACGCGACCTGTACGTCGCCCTCACCCGGGCCACCAAGCGTCTGGTGACGCTCGCCTGACGCCCCGTCGGCAGGCCGCCGGTCTCCGCGTCCCGTGGGGTGCGGAGGCCGGCCCGTCAGACGATGGGGCGGGCACAGTGCGCCGGGCCGGTCAGGCGACGGCCCCGGCGACCCCGGTCCGGCCGGCCGGAGTTCCGGTGATGGTCACGATGACCTGGGAGCGGACCTGCTCGCCGAGGACGGCGGCCAGGGCGTCGGTGGTGGCGGCGACCAGGCGGGCGGGGGCGTCGGGGACCTCGGGGAGGTGGTAGGCGGCCTCGCGCATGCTGAGGGTGACGACGGGGTTGTCGCGATCGGCCGGGAGGCCGCCCACGCCCCGGCGGTGGGCCGGGATGCCGATCAGGTCGACGCCGACCAGGCGGGCGAAGCCGGGGCCGAAGACGGTGCCGACGGCGTCGGTCAGGGCGGCGATCAGCTTCGGCTCGACGGTGCCGTCGAGGGCTTCGTCGCGGATGTGCACGGTGAAGTGCGGCATGGGGCAGCTCCGTTCGCGTGGGTACGTCCGTACCATGAGGGGCTGTTAGCTTTGCCAGTAAAACAGCTTTGCTTGCAAAGGTAAATCCCGGAGCGACCACGGAGGCAGCGGATGACGGCCCGCCAGGAGAACGAAGTCGACGACATGGTGCGGGAGTTGCTGCTGCTAATGCCGAGGATGGTGAGCCGGGCGAAACAGATCCCGGTCCCGGAGGCCCTCCGGTCGCTCTCCCTCGCTCCACGCCACCTCTCCCTGCTGGCCTACCTGCTGCTGGACGGCCCGATGACCGTCAACGACCTGGCCGGCCGCCTGCGGATCGCCCCGACCACCGCCAGCCTGCTGATCGGCGACCTGAGCCGGAAGGGCGTCCTGGAGCGCCGCGAGGACGAGGCCGACCGCCGACGCCGGATCGTCGACATCACCCCGGCCCAGCGGCCCGCCATCTCCCAGTGGCTCGCCCCCGGCGCCGCGGCCTGGCGCACCGCCCTCGGTCCGCTGACCCCGGATCAGCGCCGCCTGTTCGTCGAGACCCTGCTGGCCTACGAGGCGGCGGTCGGGGGCGGTCCCGAGGAGTGACGGACCGTGCCCTACCCTGGCCCCGGCTCGGACGGCAGCGGGGAGGACAGGTGCGGGACGGCTTCACCGAGGGGTTCTTCTCGTCGTTGGTCCACCGGATCCACCCGATCGACCTGATGGGCCGCTACCTGCGGCACGGGTCGGCCGAGCGGATCCCGGGGCTGGCGGCCCGGCCGGAGACGCTCACCTTCGCCCACCTGGACGAGCACGTCCGGCCCGCCGACCGCGCACGCCACGACGATGCGGACACCTTCTCGCTGTACGTCCGGCGCAGGGTCGGCGGCCGGTCGTACGGGCTGGAGTTCCGGCTGCACTTCGTCGGCGGCGAGCCCTACGCCGATGCGGTGGTCCCCTTCGGCGCGGCAGTCGAACTGCCCGGCTTCCTCCGGCACTTCCGCACCCACCACGCGGTCGGCGGTGCGCCCGGAAACTGGGACTCCGCCGTGCGCACCGACCGCCGGGACCTCCGGGAGGGCCTGGTCCGGTTCGGCAACGGGCGCGAGGTGTGGTTCCAGGTCGGTCGCGGCCCGGTGGTCACCGGTCGGCCCCGACTGATCCCGTGGCACCGGCACCGGCTGGTGACGGGGCGCCTCCAGGGCAACCTGTTCGGAACCGCCTCCCCCACGCCGGACGCGGCCTTCCCCGACCGCCACCCGGCCGTCGGAGCCGACTCGGCGGAGCAGCGGGCCTTCCGGCGGTACCTGTCCCGACTGGATGGCCCGCTCCCACTGCGGGCGGCCCGGCCGTCCCGGCGCCCGCGCGTCCGCTGAACCACGCCTCCCGGGACCGTCCGGGGGTGCCGTCCGTCAGAGCGTCAGCACCAGGTCCCGGACCTCGCCCGGGCGGGACAGGAACGGGTGGTGGCCCGCGTCGAGTTCGACCACCCGGCCGGCCCGGCGGGCGTACGCGCGCTGCCGCTCGGGCGAGGTGCCGCGGTCCGCGCCGCAGACCAGGTAGGTGGAGGGCAGCTGCTGCCAGGCGGCGACCGCGACCGGGTGCCCGATGACCGCGAGGCTCTGGGCCGCGAGGCGCTCCGCCGCCCCGGCCTGCTGGTCGGTGGTGCAGTCCTGGAGGAAGGTGCCCGCCAGCAGGTCGGGGCGCACGGCGAAGGTGCCGACCGCCGGGTCCACCGTCAGGAAGGGAGCCGGGCCGTCTCCGTCGCCGAAGTCCGCCAGGCTCTGGCCGACTTCGGGGAGGTAGCTGGAGACCAGCAGCAGATGACGCACCGTCGGCACCCCGGCGGCGGCCTCCGCGGTGACCATCCCGCCATAGCTGTGGGCGACCACCACGGTGGGCTCGTCCCCGGCCAGCAGCACCCGCCGCACCGCCGCCACGTCCTCGGCGAACCCCGGTCCGTCCTCCCCGCCCGGCGGTCGCCCCGCCTCGCCACAGCTCGGCAACGCGGGGGCCGCGCTCACCACCCCGTGCTCGCGCAGCAGTTCGGCGGTGGGGTGCCACCACCACGCGCCGTCGCGGACGCACGCCCCGTGCACGAAGACCACCCTCACCACTGCCTCCACCGTTCCGGTCCGGCCCGTCCCCGCCAGCCTCGCACGGGGGCGTCCCGGCGGACCGGAGTTCGTCTACGCGTCCAGCGAACGGTCTCCGCCCGGACGAACCGCATCCACCGGAACGAACGGCATCCACCGGGACGGACGGCGTCGGACCGAGCCGGAATCGGCTACACGCCCTCGGACTTGAACCGCCAGACGGCGTGCTCCAGCCCGGCACGGTCGTGCCCGAGTGCATCGGCGGTCCGCTCGTAGACGGCCTGCAGGCGCTCGTACCCGAGCCCGAGGGGCAGTCCCGCCTCCGCCGCGAAGGCGGACAGGTGCTGATCCACCGCGATGCTCGACCGGCCGACCAGGTTGCCGAGGTAGTCCACCGTCTTCGGGCCGACACCCTTGACCGCCCGCAGGGCGGCCCGGTGACCCGGGTCCCCGAGCCAGCCGTACAGGTCCTCGCGGGTCTCGACGCCCTCGGCGGCCAGCAGCCCGGCGATCCCGTGGGCGATGGCGACCCGGGCCGGGCTGCGGAAGTCCATCGCGACGGCCAGGTCCTCCACCGCCAGCCGGGCCCGGAAGCCGCTCACCGTCGCGGCGTCGGGCCACGCCTGCCGGAGCCCGTCCACCCGGGGCCATATCTGCCGGCGGTACTTGCGCCGCGCCTGGAAGCTCGCGTCGCAGATCACCGCCCCCATGTGCGTCCATCCGCGCGGCGGATCGAACGGGCCCGCACCGAGCAGGGTCCGGACGGCGGTGGAGAGGAGGGCGACGTGGTGGGAGGTCTCCGGCATGCGGCCATGATCGGGCATCAGGGCCTGCCGTGCGGGCACTTCGGCCGGACCGGCGAGCGTGGGACAGGCGGCCGGGGTGGTGACAACCATCCGGGCAGAAGGCAGGGTTGACGCCGTGACGACTCCGACCGCCACCGTCGGCGGGTTCACCGAGCCGGCCGCCCGTGCCGTGCTGGCCGCTGCCTGCCGCCGCTCCGGACTCGACCCGGCCGGCGCCGAGCTGCTGCGCGGGCGGACCCATGCCGTCTTCCTGCTGCGCGCCGCCGGGGTGGTGGCCAAGGTGGCCCGGGCGGGCACACCGTACGCCGAAGTACGGCGCACCGTACGGCTGGTGAGGTGGCTCCAGGCCCGCGGCTTCCCCACCGTCCAGCTGCTGCCGGGGACGCAGCCGGTGCCCGCGGCCGGTGGGCACGCGGTCACCTTCTGGGAGTACCTGCCCCAGCCGGAGCACCCCGTCCCGGCCGCGCTGCTCGCCCGCCCGCTGCGGTCCCTGCACCGGCTCCCGGCACCGCCGTTCGGGGTCCGGCCGCCGGACACCGTCGGGGCGATCGGCCGTTCACTGGCGGCGACCTCGGTGCTGCGGCCTGCGGAGTCGACGTTCCTGCACGGCCGCCTGGCCGACCTCGCGGGCCGACTGGCTTCGCTCTCCTACCCGTTGCCACCGGGCCTGCTGCAGGGCGATCCGCAGCACCGCAACGCGCTGCACCACGCGGGCGCGGCGGTGCTCTGCGACTGGGACACGGTCTGCTTCGGACCGCCGGAGCTGGACTGCGTGACGGTGGAGATCCACTGCCGCCGCTTCGGCCACGGCAGCGGCCACTACCGGGAGTTCGCCGAACGGTACGGCTTCGACGTGACCGCCTGGTCCGGGTACCCGGTGCTGCGCGATCTCCGGGAGCTGCGGATGATCACCACCAACGCGAAGCGGGCCGCCCCCGGCAGCGACGCGCTCGCCGAGGTCCGCCACCGCATCGACGGCCTGCGCCGGGGCCGGTCCGAGACGGCCTGGAACATCCTCTGACCCACCCGCCGCAGGAGCGGTCGGCACTACGAGCGCCAACACCGTCCAATGGGTCGTCCATCACCGCCTGCCGGCGGCTGACGCCCTGGTCGTCCACGGCTTCTCGGACATCACGGTCCTGGAGCCCACCACCGGAGCGCTCGTGATGAGCATCCGCCTGGACACCGAGACGGACACCACGGGATTCGCGGTCGGCACCGTACCCGGTCGCACCATCGCAGCCGTGTCGTCCTGACGAACCGGCCCGGCTGGTCACACTCGATGACCCGTCGCCCACCCCCGGCGTCCTGCCGGGGACCGAGGGCCATCCCGTCCTTGCGCTGCTCGACGGCCGGATCGTCACCGTCCGCTCCGTGCACCCGAGCCGCACGAGAGCGACCGTCCTCCGCGCCTGGGCACGCACCGGTCGCCCCGCCGGTCCCGAGATCGACGGAGCGTCGGCCGTCACGGCCGTCGCCGGACTCGACTGGCCCGAGGCCTACGTCGCCCGCGCCGACCGCACCGTCACCCTCATCGACCTGTCCACCGGTGAGCCGGTGGGTCGGCCGATCCGGCTTCCACTGCCCGCACGCTGCCTCGCAGCCACCGAGCGGGGTGTGGTGATCGGGTTCGGGCACGACCTGGCCCTCGTACGGCCGCCTACCCGGGCACACACCTGAGCACGTGCACCGGAGTGCCCTCGGAAGGGCGCCCCGGGATGCCCTCCGGTCCAGCGTCGTCGGTACCGCTTCGTCCGCCGGAAGCGACGGATCGGCCCCGATCGGGGACCATCCGCCCGGCGGTCCCCGGCACGGGCGGGCCGGGGGCCGTCAGGGCCGGTGCCGTCACGGGGTGTTCACGCCGCGTTGACAGGACGGCCGGTGGGCACGGCGGACGGCTCCGTCAGTCGAAGGTGCGCACCCGCCGCCGGTCCGGTGGCAGCAGGAGCACCTCCAGCGCCTCCGCGCAGGCCCGCACCCGGGCCAGGAAGGAGGGCAGCCGGGCGTCGGTGAGCACGTCCGGGGTGGAGCGCAGCGCCAGGGCGAAGTGGGCCCGGCCGGCCGAGTCCAGCACCGGGACACCCACCGTCCGTACGCCGTAGGCGGATTCACCGTCGTTCAGGGCGTGGCCGGCCGACCGGACCAGGTCGAGCTCGGCGGCCAGGGCGTCCCGGTCGACGATGGTGCGGTCGGTCTGTGCGGTCAGCGGCGGGAGGGCGGTGAGGTCGTCCTCGCCGGGGCCCGGCCAGGCCAGCAGGACCTTGCCGAGCGCCGTGGAGTGCAGCGGTCGCCGCAGGCCGAGGCCGGTGCTGGGCTGGATGGAGGCGCCGACCAGGATCACCGCGTGGCTGCCGCTGCGGATCGCCAGGTCGGCGGCGGCGCCGGTGGCCGCCGAGAGGGCCGCCAACTCCGGTGCCGCCCGGTGCAGTCCGCGCTGGTGGAGGGAGAGCTGGCCGAGCTCGGCGACCGCCGGGCCGAGCCGGTAGCGGGAGGTGCGGTCGTTCTGCTCCAGGAAGCCGGCCGCGACCAGGGTGCGGGCCAGCCGGTGTGCGGTGGAGACGGAGAGCTCCATCTGGCGGGCGAGGTCGGAGGCGCTGAGCTCGCCCGTGTTGTCGCGGAAGCAGTGCAGCAGTCCCAGTGCGCGGGTGACCGCCTGGGCCCCGGCGGGGGCGTCCGTCGTCGTCATGTCCCCAGCATGCGAAGCGATGCCACCATCTGACAACTGTTGCCGTGGTGTGAACGCGAGTTGCACCGTCTGACGGCTCTGCCAACAGATGCTTCCCACCATGTGGAAGCCTTGCCCCGGCCGTCCGCCCCGTGCCAACCTCCTGCCAACAGGCCGACACGGCCGGCCAGGCCACCGGGACCGGAAGGGAGCAGGACGATGACCACCACTCGAATACTGCACCCGGCCCGCCCCCGCTGTTGTCGCTGACCCGCCCGCGACCGCTCCGCATCTCCGCCTTGCCGCGTGGTGAGAACCCCGTGCGACAACGCGCCACCCCACTCTGGGAGTCACCCGCATGGACCGACTCTGGTTCACCCGCTGCCCGGTGCCCACCGCCACCGGGATCGCCGCCGACCGAGGCCGGCTGGCCGAGGAGTTCGCCCCGGACGACATCACCGTCCGCTCGCTCCAGGAGGCCACGGCCGCCGAGGCCGCCGACCACCACTTCACCCACGCCCTGGACGGCCTGATCCGCGAGGGCGGCAACGTGCCCGCGCTGTGGGCCCGTTCGGGGGGCGAGCCGACCAGGCTGATCGGGCTGACCTGGATCGAGGAGCGGCAGTCGGTGCTGGTCCGGGCCGGCAGTGCGATCCGCGAGCCGGGCGCGCTGCGCGGACGGCGGCTGGCCGTGCCGGTGCACCCGGTGGGGATCGACTTCTGGCGGGCGATGGCGCTGGCCGGCTTCGCTGGTGCGCTGGCCTCGGCCGGACTCACCCTGGCCGACGCCGAGTTGACCGAGGTCGAGGGCTCCCCGGTCGGCCAGTGGGAGGGTGAGCTGGCCGCCCTGCGGGACGGCCGGGTGGACGCGGTCTACGTGAAGGGCGCGGTCGCCGTCGAGACGGCCGAGCGCTTCGGGGCGGTGGTGGCGATCGACCTGGACGCCCTGCCGGACCGCCGGCACCGGGTCAACAACGGCACCCCGCGCCCGATCACCGTGCACCAGCGCCTGCTGGAAGAGCGCCCCGACCTGGTGGACCGCTTCCTCGCCGTCCTGATCGAGTCCGCCGACTGGGCCCGCGACCGGCCCGCCGAGCTGGCCCGGATCCTGAGCGCCGAGACCGGCGCCGGGGCCGCCGGGGTGGCCGGGGCCTACCGCCCGGACATCGGGCACTCCCTGCAACTCGACCTCTCCGACGAGCGCCTGGACCTGCTGGCGCAGCAGGAGCGCTTCCTCTCCGCCCAGGGCTTCCTGCCCGCCCCGGTGGACGTCCGGCACTGGGCCGACCCGGAGCCGCTCGCCCGGGCCCGGGCGCTGCTCGACTCCCGCCGCAACTCCCCCACCCGTACCGGCCACTGACCCGCTAGCAGATTGCGAACCGCCATGAACTCCCGCTGGCTCCCGTCCACCGCGCTCCTCGCCGCCGCCCTGCTCGGCCTGACCGCCTGCGGCTCCACCGGTGGTGGTGCGGCGGCGAGCGGCGACCGGGCCGCCCGGATCGAGGTCCGGATCCCCGAGGACGGCAACTCCGGTCTGCTCGCGCTCGCCAAGAAGGACGGCTCGCTCGACGCGGCGCTGGCCAAGGTGAACGCCAAGGTCGTCTGGACCGGCACGGCCGGTGCCTTCGCCCCCGCCGCCCAGCAACTCGACGCCGGTGCACTGGACTTCGCCCAGGGCTCGATCACCTCGGCGACCGCCGCGCTGGCCGCCTCGCCGGGCTTCAAGCTGTTCGCCGCCGTCGCCCCCGACGCGCTCGGCGAGGGCATCCTGGTCAAGAGCGACTCCGGCATCTCCACCGTCAAGGACCTGGTCGGCAAGAAGGTCGCGGTCTGGCACGGCGGCACCAGTGAGTACCTGCTGCTCAAGGCGCTGAAGCAGAACGACATCCCGGTCGACCAGGTCGAGCGGGTCTACCTCCAGCCGAACCAGGCCGCCCCGGTCTTCAACTCCGGTCAGGTGCACGCCTGGTCCACCTGGGGCACCTACTCCGTCCCGCAGCTCGCCGACCGCAACGCCCGCTTCCTGGTCAACGGCGGCCAGGTCGGCTCGGAGAACTACGCGGTCTGGACGGTGCGCACCAAGTTCGCCGACGCCCACCCCGCCGTGGTGAAGGCCCTCTACGAGTACCTGCACGCCTCCGGCCTGAAGCTGCAGGCCGACCCGGGCGCCTACCTCAACGTCAAGACCGACTCCGGCCCGGAGGCGGTCAGCGCCGCCCAGCGCGAGATCCAGATCCCGTTCGACAAGGCCCGCGGGGTCGCCGAGCCGATCACCGAGGCCGACCTGACCCGCTTCCACGCGGTGGCGCAGTTCTTCGCCGACCAGCAGATCATCAAGGGCTTCTTCGACGTCAAGCCGTACCTCATCGACGTCAACTCCCTTCCCGGCGCCGCCGCATGAGCACCGGCCGGCTGGTCGTCCCCCGTCCCCGCACCGCCCGCCCGCGCCGCCCGGGGACCGCCCTCGCCCTGCGGACCCTCGGTCCGCTGGTGGTCCTGCTCCTCTGGTACGTCAGCTCGGCCTCCGGCCTGCTCACCGACGACCTGCTGGCCTCGCCCGGGGCGGTGCTCCAGGCGCTCGGCGAGCTCTGGTCCTCGGGCCAGCTGCCCGAGGCCCTCACCGTCTCGCTGGGCCGGGCCGGCACCGGGCTGCTGATCGGCGCGAGCACCGGCCTGGCGCTCGGCGTGCTGACCGGCTTCTCCCGGCTCGGCGAGGAACTCCTGGACTCCTCGGTCCAGTTGCTGCGCACCATCCCGTTCCTCTCGCTGGTGCCGCTGTTCATGGTCTGGTTCGGCATCGGCGAGACCGCCCGGGTGGTGCTGATCGCGGTGGCCACCAGCTTCCCGATGTACGTCTCCGCCTCGGGCGGGGTGCGCAGCACCGACCGCAAGCTGGTCGAGGCGATGCGCAGCTTCGGGATGGGCCGGGCCGCCCTGGTCCGGGAGGTGGTGCTGCCGGGCGCGCTGCCCGCGCTGCTCTCCGGACTGCGGCTGTCCATGACGCTCAGCGTGATCGCGCTGATCGCCGCCGAGGAGATCAACTCCACTGCCGGGATCGGGTACTTGATGTCCACCGCACAGGAGTACTCGCGCACCGACATCCTGACCGTCTGCATCCTGGTCTACGCCCTGATCGGGCTGTTCGCGGACGGTCTGGTCCGCCTGCTGGAGCGGTTGCTGATGCCGTGGCGCACCCAGGGAGCCCGACGATGACCACCATCCCCGACGACACCGCCGTCCCCGACCACACCGCCGTCCACCTGCGCGGCCTGCGTCGGACCTTCGGCGACCGGCACGTGCTGGACGGCCTGGACCTCGACCTGGCCCGGGGCGAGTTCCTCGCCCTGCTCGGTGCCAGCGGCACCGGCAAGACCACGCTGCTGCGGATCCTCGGCGCGCTGGACCGCCACGACGCCGGGACGGTGCTGGTGCCGGAGGCCCGCACCATCGTCTTCCAGGAGCCCCGACTGGTGCCCTCGAAGAAGGTGCTGGCCAACGTACTGGTCGGCCTGCCCCGGGGCGCGGCCGGCCGGGAGACGGCGCTGCGCGCGCTGACCGAGGTCGGGCTGGAGCGGCACGCCGATGCCTGGCCCGGCACGCTGTCCGGCGGCGAGGCCCAGCGGGTCGCACTGGCCCGGGCGCTGGTCCGGGAGCCCGAACTGCTGCTGCTGGACGAGCCGTTCGCCGCGCTCGACGCGCTGACCCGGCTGCGGATGCAGGACCTGGTCGGCGAGCTGTGCCGGGTGCACCGGCCCGCCGTGCTGCTGGTCACCCACGACGTCGAGGAGGCCGTCCGGCTGGCCGACCGGGTGGCCGTGCTGCGCGACGGGAAGCTGGTCACCGACGAGCGCATCCCGTTCGACCACCCCCGAGACCCGGCCGACCCGGCCTTCGCCGACCTCCGCCGCCGCCTGCTCGCCGACCTCGGCGTGCACACTCCTCTTGCCACTGGAGCACACTGAATGACCGTCAACATCGGGGTGCACGACGCGAACCCCTCGCTCTACCACCTGTCCCGCCTCGGCCTGCTGGAGGCCGCCCTGGCCCCGCTGGGCGAGACCGTGGCCTGGCACCGGATCGGCGGCCTGGACACCGCCGCCGCGCTGGCCGACGGCACCATCGACTTCGGCGGCACCGGCTCCACCCCGCCGCTCTCCGCCCAGGCCGCCGGGTACGACCTGGTGTACGCCGCCGTCTCCGCCCCCCGGCCCGGGCACGGCGCGCTGCTGGTCACGGCCGACAGCCCGGTCCGGACCGTCGCCGAACTCCGGGGCCGCACGGTCGCGTTGGCGATCGGCTCCTGGCAGACCCACTTCACCGCCAAGGCGCTGGCCGCCGCCGGGCTCGGCTACGGCACCGACATCACCGCGCTGCGCTCCGACGCCGGCTCGTACCAGGACCTGCTGGGCGGCCGGATCGACGCCTGGGTGGCCCAGGGCGCCGAGCTGGCCGCCGCCCGCCGGGCCGGGACGGTGCGCACCCTGGCCGAGGCCGGGGACGTGATCACCGACCGGTCCGTCTTCTTCACCCGCCGGGACTTCGCGGCCACCCGCCCCGAGCTGGTCGAGGCGATCGTCACCGCCCTGGCCGAGGCCGACGCCTGGGCCGCGGCCCACCTGGACGAGGCCGCCGCCATCGCCGCCGCCGACCAGGGCGGCAGCGCGGCCGACTGGCGCGAGGCGCTGGCCGTCCTGCCCTGGACCCTGGAGCCGGTCTCCGCCGCCTTCCTGGCCGAGCAGCAGGAGGCCGCCGACATCCTGGCCGCCGCCGGCTTCCTGCCCACCCCGATCACCGTCGCCGACGCCGTCCTCGGAGCCCGCTGATGCCCGCCCCCGAAATCCTCTGGTACGTCATCCCGCGCGAAGGCGCCTTCCCGTGGGAGCCGGCCGGCCGCCGCCCGGTCGATCTGGCCTACCTCCAGCAACTCGGCATCGCCGTCGACCGGTTGGGCTACGACGGCGCGCTGTTCGCCACCGACCTGTACGACGTCTGGCCGCTGGCGAGCGCGCTGGCCGCCGTCACCCGGCCGAGCTTCAAGCCGCTGCTGGCCGTGCACCCAGGGCTGATCTCGCCGACCCTGCTGGCCAAGATGGCGCTGAGCTTCAGTCAGCTGTTCGGCCCGGACCGGCTCCGCTTCAACGTGGTGAACGGCTCCACCGAGCAGCTGCGCCAGTCCGGCCTGCACCTGGAGCACGACGAGCGCTACGAACTGAGCGCTGAGTACTGGTCGATCGTCAAGCGGCTGACGGCCGGTGAGGTCTTCGACCACAAGGGCAGGTTCTACGACCTGCCGGGCGCGGGCAGCTCGCTGCGCGAGCTCGCGCCCGTCCAGGGCGGCACGCACACCCCGCTCTGGTTCGGCGGCTCCTCGGCCCCCGGCATCGAGATGGCCGCCGAGCACGTGGACGTCTACCTGACCTGGGGCGAGCCGCTGGAGCAGCTCCGGCAGAAGCTCGACCTGGTCCGTGCGCGGGCCGCCGCGCACGGCCGCACCCTGCGCCTGGGCCTGCGGCTGCACCTGATCGTCCGCGACACCGAGGAGCAGGCCTGGGCCGCCGCCGACCACCTGCTCGACGTCACCAGCCAGGCCACCTACACCCGGATGCTCGGCAACGGCGCCGAGGACGGCGTCGGCTGGCAGCGGCAGTTCCGCCAGCACGGCGGCCGGGTGCCGCGCCACGCGCGGGAGTTGGAGACCCATCCCAACCTCTGGCCGGGCATGAGCCTGTTTCGCCCCGGCCCGGGCACCGCCGTCGTCGGCAGCACCCGGCAGGTGGTCGAACGCCTCCAGGAGTACCGGTCCCTCGGCGTCGACACCTTCATCCTCTCCGGCAACCCGCTGCTGGAGGAGGCGTACCGGGTCGCGGAGACGGTGCTGCCCGCGCTGCGCGAGGCGGACTGACCGGCGGCCGGCCCGGGTGACCAGCACACCGGCTCACCGGCATACGGGCCGACCGGCGCACCGGCTCAGCGGCTCAGCGGCTCAGCGGCTCAGCGGCTCAGCGGCTCAGCGGCTGACGGAGGCTCAGCCCCGCAGCGAGCGGAGGTGCTCGCGGTTCAGCACCGAGATGCCGGTGAGCGGGATGCCCTTGGGGCAGGCGGTGGCGCACTCGCCGGTGTTGGTGCAGCCGCCGAAGCCCTCGGCGTCCATGGTGTCGACCATCGCGCGGACCCGGGAGGACCGCTCGGGGGCGCCCTGCGGGAGGAGGTTGAGGTGCACCACCTTGGCCGCGGTGAAGAGCATCGCGGAGCCGTTCGGGCAGGCGGCCACGCAGGCACCGCAGCCGATGCACTCGGCGTGCTCGAAGGCGAGGTCGGCGGTCTCCTTCGGCACGGGGGTGGCGTGCGCCTCGGGCGCGGAGCCGGTGGGCACGCTGATGTAGCCGCCGGAGCCGATGATCCGGTCCAGTGCGGTGCGGTCCACCACCAGGTCCTTGACCACCGGGAAGGCGCCGGCCCGCCAGGGCTCGACGTCGATGGTGTCGCCGTCCTGGAAGTGCCGCATGTGGAGCTGGCAGGTGGTGGTGCGCTCCGGGCCGTGGGCGCGGCCGTTGATGACCATGCCGCAGGCGCCGCAGATGCCTTCGCGGCAGTCGTGGTCGAAGGCGACCGGGACCTCGCCGCGCAGGATCAGCTCCTCGTTGAGGGTGTCCAGCATCTCCAGGAAGGACATGTCGGGGCTGATGCCGGAGACCTGGTAGGGGGTCATCGAGCCGGGGGCGTCCGGGCCGGGCTGGCGCCAGATCCGCAGGGTGAGGTTCACGCGTAGCTCCGCTGGGTGGGGTGGACGTGCTCGAAGTGGAGTTCCTCCCGGTGCAGCACCGGCGGGAGGCCGGGCCCGGTGTACTCCCAGGCCGCCGCGTAGGCGAACTCCTCGTCCCGGCGGGCGGCCTCGCCCTCGGGGGTGGCGCTCTCGGTGCGGAAGTGGCCACCGCAGGACTCGGTGCGGTGCAGCGCGTCCAGGCACATCAGCTCGGCCAGCTCCAGGTGGTCGAGCAGCCGGTTGGCCTTCTCCAGCGCCTGGTTGAGCTCGGCCCCGCTGCCCGGCACCTTGACCCGGCGCCAGAACTCCTCGCGCAGCTGCGGGATCCGGGCCAGCGCCCGGCGCAGCCCCGCGTCGTCGCGGGCCATCCCGCACTCGTCCCAGAGCAGCTCGCCCAACTCGCGGTGGAGCGAGTCGGGGGTGCGGTCGCCGTCCACCGCGAGGATGCGGTCCAGCCGGTCGGCGGTCTCGGCCTGCACCGCCGTGATCTCCGGGTGGTCGGCGGCGACCGGGCCGAGCGGGGTGGAGCCGAGGTAGTGGTTGAGGGTGGGCGGCAGCACGAAGTACCCGTCGGCCAGGCCCTGCATCAGCGCGCTGGCGCCGAGCCGGTTGGCGCCGTGGTCGGAGAAGTTGGCCTCGCCGATCGCGAACAGGCCGGGCACCGTGGTCTGGAGGTCGTAGTCGACCCAGAGTCCGCCCATCGTGTAGTGGATCGCGGGGTAGATCCGCATCGGCGCGGTGTACGGGTCCTCGGCGGTGATCCGCTGGTACATCTCGAAGAGGTTGCCGTACCGGGCCTCGACGGTGTCCCGGCCGAGCCGGGCGATGGCGTCCGCGAAGTCCAGGTAGACGCCCTGCCCGCCGGGGCCGACGCCGCGTCCCTCGTCGCAGACCACCTTGGCGGCCCGGGAGGCGATGTCGCGCGGGACGAGGTTGCCGAAGGCCGGGTAGATCCGCTCCAGGTAGTAGTCCCGCTCGTCCTCGGGGATGGCGGCGGCCGGGCGGGTGTCGCCCTTGGCCTTCGGCACCCAGATCCGGCCGTCGTTGCGCAGCGACTCGCTCATCAGGGTGAGCTTGGACTGGTGGTCGCCGCTGCGGGGGATGCAGGTCGGGTGGATCTGGGTGAAGCAGGGGTTGGCGAACAGCGCACCGCGCCGGTGGGCCCGCCAGATCGCGGTGGTGTTGGAGTTCTTGGCGTTGGTGGAGAGGAAGAAGACGTTCCCGTAGCCGCCGGTGGCGAGCACCACGGCGTCGGCCAGATGGGTCGTCAGCTCCCCGGTCACCAGGTCGCGGGCGATGATGCCGCGGGCCCGGCCGTCCACCACCAGCAGGTCCAGCATCTCGGTGCGGGCGTGCAGTTCGACGTTCCCGGCGGCGATCTGCCGGGACAGCGCCTGGTAGGCGCCGAGCAGCAGCTGCTGACCGGTCTGCCCCCGGGCGTAGAAGGTCCGGGAGACCTGGACGCCGCCGAACGAGCGGGTGTCCAGCAGCCCGCCGTACTCCCGGGCGAACGGGACGCCCTGCGCCACGCACTGGTCGACGATCTCGACCGAGACCTCGGCGAGGCGGTGCACGTTGGACTCGCGGGCCCGGAAGTCGCCGCCCTTGACGGTGTCGTAGAACAGCCGGCGGACGGAGTCGCCGTCGTTGCGGTAGTTCTTGGCCGCGTTGATGCCGCCCTGGGCGGCGATCGAGTGGGCCCGGCGCGGGGAGTCCTGGAAGCAGAACTGCACGACGCGGTAGCCCTGTTCGGCCAGGGTGGCACCCGCCGCGCCGCCGGCCAGGCCGGTGCCGACCACGATCACGGTGTGCTTGCGGCGGTTGGCCGGGTTGACCAGCTTGGCCTCGAAGCGGCGACGGTTCCAGCGCTCCTCGATCGGGCCGTCGGGGGCGGCGGTGTCGGCGATCGGCGCGCCGAGGGTGTAGTCCAGGTAGGCGGGGTCGGGGGAGCTCATCGGACCACTCCGGTCATCACGGCGACGGGGACGGACAGGAAGCCGGCGGTCAGCAGCAGCGCGAGGCCGTTCGCGGTGAGCTTCAGCGCGCGGTCACGGCGCGGGCTGTTGGCGCCGAGGGTCTGGGCGGCGCTCCAGAAGCCGTGCCGGACGTGCAGCCCGAGCGCCAGCACGGCCAGGCAGTAGACCCCGCCGCCGTACCAGGTGGAGAAGGAGGCCACGATGTTCTGGTACGGGTGGCCCTCCTCGCCCAGCGGGTTCACCGTCAGGGTGGTCAGGTCCAGGATGTGCCAGACGATGAACAGCCCGAGGATCACCCCGCCCCAGCGCATGGTGCGGGTCGCGTAGCTGGCCCGGCGGCGGGTGTGCGCGTACTTCACCGGACGCGCCTTCAGGTCACGGCGGCTCAGCTGGTACGCGGCGACGGCGTGCGCGACCACGGCGGCCACCAGCACGATGCGGGCCAGCCAGAGGAACCAGCCGAAGTGCAGCAGCGGCTGGCCGAGGGTGCGCAGCCAGTGCGCGTAGCCGTTGATGTCCTCGGGGCCGAAGAACACCTTGAGGTTCCCCAGCATGTGGGCGACCAGGTAGAGCAGCATGACGAGTCCGCTGACCGCCATGACCGCCTTCTTGCCGAGGGTCGAGCGCCAGAGGACCGCCAGGGTGGACGGTCGGCCGTCCGGCCGGGTAGCGAGTGCCATGCCGGAAACGGTAGGCACGGCGGGTGGGGCGCGTCCAAGACATGGTTCCGGCGCTCACGATAGGCATCACCTATGGTGGACGGGTGCAGTTCCAGCAGCTCCGCTACTTCACCGCCGTCGCCGAGACCCGTCACTTCACCCGGGCCGCCGAGCGGGAGCACGTCGCGCAGCCCTCGCTGAGCCAGCAGATCCGCGCCCTGGAGCGGGAGCTGGGGGCCGAGCTGTTCCACCGGTCCCGGACCGGGGCGGTGCTCACCGACGCCGGCCAGGCGCTGCTGCCGCTGGCCCGGCGCATCCTGGCGGACACCGAGTCGGCCCGGCGCGCGGTGCAGGAGACGGTGCAGCTGCGGCGCGGCCGGGTCCGCTTCGGGGCACCGCCCAGCCTCTGCGTCAGCCTGGTGCCGGACGTGCTGCGCACCTTCCGGGCGGCGCATCCCGGGGTCGACCTCCAGCTCCGGGAGGGCGGCTCGCGCGGACTCGAAAGCGCCCTGGAGGCAGGGGAGTTGGACCTGGCCCTGGTGGTGGTGCCGGAGGGTGGCGGGCCCGCCGCGCTGGCCGTGACCGAGCTGCTGCACGAGGAGCTGGTGCTGGTCGCCGCCGTGCCGGAGGTCCGGCGGCGGGCCCGGATCGAGGACCTGCGGGGCCGGCCGCTGGTGATGTTCCGCGAGGGCTACGACGTCCGGGAGACCACGCTGACCGCCTGCCGCCGGGCCGGCTTCGAGCCGGTCTACGCGGTGGAGGGCGGCGAGATGGACGCCGTGCTCGCCTCCGTCCGGGCCGGCCTCGGCCCCGCCGTCCTCCCCGGCATGGTCGCCGCCCGCTCCGGCCTGCACGTCACCCCCTTCGTCCGTCCCGGCCTCGGCCGCACCATCGCGCTGGCGCACGGCCGCGAGGTACCGCTCAGCCGCGCCGCCGACGAGTTCCGCGCCGCGCTGCTCGCCCACCTCATCGAGGCCGCCCGCACCGGAGCCCTCCCCCCGGGCAGCCGCCTGCTGCTGCCCTGACGGGCCGTCGGCACCGTCCGGCCGGCGGGGAGACGTGGCCCCGACCGACCCGGCCGTGCCGCAGACGCCCCGGGCCACGCGGGTGGCGACCGCAGGGGCCCGGGCACCGGGGCCCACGTTCAGGTGACAGGTCGTCAACAATCCTCCTGCGATGTGCCCTCGGCGTCTGCGGGAGGCGAAACTTCCCGGGTGAGCACTTCGACCCCGCCCCAGCCGCCCCGGTTCGAGCAGCCCTCGCTGCCCCTCCCCCTGCCCCGGGGCCCGGAGCGCCCGCCCGAGCCCGCCGGGCACATGGTGGTCTGCGGGAACGACGCGCTCGCCCACCGGCTCGCGCTCGAACTCGCCACCCTCTACGGGCAGCAGGTCGTGGTGGTGCTGCCGTCCCGACTGCACGGGCACGGGCCGCAGATCAGCGCGCTCGCCGACGACCCGGCCCTGCGGGTCAGCACGGTGGAGGCCACCGAGACCGACGCCGCCGCGCTGGCCGCAGCCGGGGTGCGAGGGGCCGCCGCGCTCGCCCTCACCTCGGAGGACGACCAGGCCAACCTGCACGCCGCGCTGCGCGCCCGCCGGCTCAACCCCGACCTCCGGCTGGTGGTCCGGGTCTTCAACCGACGCCTGGGGCAGCGGGTCGAACAGCTCCTCGACCGGGCCGCCCTGGCCCGCGACCCCCGGCTCACCCCGGCCCGGCTGAAGGCGTCCACCACCGTGCTGTCCGCCTCCTCCACCGCCGCTCCGGCCCTGGTCGCCGCCGCGCTGGGCGGGCGGACCCACGCGCTGCACGTGGACGGGCGGCTGCTGCGGGTCGCCGAGCTCGAAGCCGGCGCCCGCTCCGAGGGCACCGAACTCGCCGTGCTGGCCCGCCCCGACGCGAACGGCGTCCAGCTGCCGCTGCCCGCCCCCACCGGCCCCGAGGACGGCGACCGGACGGACGGCACCCGCACCGTGCTGGAGCTGCTCGGCCCCAGCTCCCCGCCCCGGCCGCGTCGGCTGCCCGACCTCAACCGCCTGCCGCTGGCCGAGCTCTTCACCCCCCGGCTGCGCTGGGCCCTGGCCGGCCTCACCCTGCTGCTGCTCGTGCTGACCTGCCTGAACTGGCAGCTCACCGGCCACCCGCCGCTGCACGCCGCCTGGCTGGTCACCCTGGACGTGCTCGGCATCGCCGACCCGGCCGAGCAGGCCGACCACGGCGGCAAGGCCCTGCAACTGGTCTCCGCCGTGGCGGGCATGCTGCTGATGCCGTTCCTGATCGCGCTCAGCCTGGACGCCCTCGGCACCTTCCGCACCGCCACCGCCCTGCGCCGCCCGCCGCCCGGTCTGACCGGGCACGTCGTGCTGGTCGGCCTCGGCCGGGTCGGCAGCCGGGTGCTGGACCGGCTCTGGGAGCTGGGCATCCCGGTGGTCTGCGTGGACCGCTCCCCCAGCGCCCGGGGCATCGCCCGGGCCCGGACCTACGACATCCCGGTGATCATCGGCGACGCCACCCAGGACGGCGTCCTGGAGGCCGCCCGGATCGGCCACAGCCGGGCGCTGGTCGCCCTCACCAGCGAGGACGGCACCAACCTGGAGGCGGCGCTGGCCGCCCGGGAGAGCGACCCCCGGCTGCGGGTGGTGCTGCGGCTGTTCGACGACGACTTCGCGGCCGACATCTACCGCGCGCTGCGCGACTCCTACCCCCAGGCCGACACCCGCAGCCGCAGCGTCTCCTTCCTGGCCGCCCCCGCCTTCGCCTCCGCCATGATGGGTCGTCAGGCACTCGGCGCGATCGCCATCGGCCGGGAGGTGCTGCTGGTCGCCGCCGTCGACGTCACCGGCAATCCCCGGCTGATGGACCGCACCATCGGCGAGGCCCAACTCCCGGGCTCCTGGCGCATCCTGGCCATCGACCTGGCCGACCCGGACGAACGGCAACCGGACCTCGGCAACCCCTACCCCGCCGGCCCCGAGCTGCTCTGGGGCCCGCTCCCGCACCACCTGCTCTCCACCGGCGACCGCGTGGTGGTGGTCGCCACCCGCGAGGGCCTCAGCCGCCTCACCGAGCACGACCGCACCCCACCGGGCGGCATCCGGATCGACGACCTGCTGACCCGCGACTTCCCGGACCGCGACCGGCGCACGGGCGGCGCCGGGCCGTGACGGACCCTCCCCCCGTGGGAGGGCCCGGCACGGGGCCCGGCGCGGCAGCGGTCAGCCGGCGGGCTCGATCTCGACGCGCTCCGTCACGGCGGGGGCGGCGGTGCCGTCCGGGGTGGGCGCCGGGCGGCGGGCCGCGCCGCCGGTCACGCCCTTGAGCAGTCCGGCCAGGTCGACGCCGGTGGTCGCGTTGAGCAGTTCGAGCCCCTGGGCGACGTTGTCGGTGACCGTCCGGGCGAGCTGGCCGGCCCCGTCGGTGGAGATCACCGTCAGCTTGTCGATCGCGCTCAGCGGCTCGGCCGCCTTGCCGACCACCTGCGGCAGGGCCTCGACCAGCATCTGGATCACCGCCGCGTCACCGTACCCGGCGAGCGCCTCCGCCTTCTTCCGCATCGCCTCGGCCTCGGCCAGGCCCCGGGCGGCGATCGCGGACGCACCGGCCTCGCCCTCGATCCGGACCGCCTCGGCGAGCGCCGCCCGGTGCGCCTGCTCGCCCAGACCGGTGAGCCGGGCCCGCTCCGCCTCCGCCTCGGCCTCCTTGACCAGGGCGACCTTGCGGGCCTCGGCCTCCTGCTCGGCCTGGTAGCGGGCCGCGTCGGCGGGCTTGCGGACCTGGGTGTCCAGCTGACGGTCGGTCAGCGCGGCCTGCCGCTCGGCCACCTTCTCCTGCTCGGTGAGGACCTCCTGCTGGCGCGCGGCCTCGGCGAGCGGGCCGGCCGCGTTCGCCTTGGCCGCCGCAGCCTCGGTCTCGACCCGGATCTCGGCCTGCTTGAGGTAGAAGGTGCGCTCCGCGACGGCGATCTCCTCGGCGGCCTTGAGCCGGGCCTGCTCCGAGGCGCGCCGGGCGTTGGCCTCGGCGATGTCGGCCTCCTGCTTGGCCCGGGCGGCCTCCGGCCGGCCGAGGTCCTCCAGGTAGGAGCCCTCGGTGGTGATGTCCTGGATCTGGAAGGCGTCCAGCACCAGGCCCTGCCCGGAGAGGCTGGCCTCCGCCTCCTCCGCGACCTGCCCGGCGAACGCGGCCCGGTCCCGGATCACGTCCTCCACCGACATCCGGCCGACGATGGCGCGCAGCGCGCCGGACAGCACCTCCTGGGTGAAGCCGACGATGCCGTCCTGCTGCTGGAGGAAGCGCTGGGCGGCGGCCCGGATCGCGTCCTCGTTGCCCCCGACCTTGACGATGGCGACGCCGTCGAGGTTGGCCTTGACCCCGCGCAGGGTGACGGCGCCGCGCACCGCGACCGGGATGTGACGGCTCGACAGGTCGAGGGTGAAGCGCTGCTGGACGAACGGCACCACGAAGACCCCGCCGCCGACCACCACCTTCTGGCCGCTGTTGTCGGTACTCACCCGCCCGGTCTCCGGATCGGTGGAGCTCCGGCCCCGACGGCCGGTGATGATGAACGCCTGGCTCGGGCTGGCCACTTTGTACCTGGTGACCACGGTGAGGACGAGCAGCACCAGGAGGACGAGCACTCCGGTGACGGCGGCGACGACTGGACTCACGGGCTGTCCCCCTTGCCCCGGTGGGGCGGCAGTTGGTTCCCTCCGGAAACCCCGGAGGTGGGTACGGACGGATCGGCCCGGGAACGGTACGGGCCGGACCGGGTCAGGGCCGGACGCTGCGGACCGTGACCGAGGTGCTGGAGGAGACCGCCTCGACCCAGACCTCGGCGCCCCGTTCGACCGGGACGGCACTGCGCGCCGCGAACTTGACGGGCTGGCCCCCGGCCCGCAGCAGCACCTCGCCGAAGCCGCCCGCCGGGATCGCGGTGACCACGGTGCCCACCGTCCCGAGCAGGTGCTCGGTCCGTGGGGTGACCGCGCTGCGGCTCCGCCGCAGTGCCTGGTCGAAGCGTCGGGTCAGCCAGCCGGTCACGGTACCGGCGAGGACGCCCGCCGGGACCGCACCGACGGTGCCGAGCCCGGTGGTGCCCAGCACGAGGGCCGCGCCGAAGCCGAACATCGACAGGGCTCCGGCCGCCACCGGCAGCGAGAGCAGACCGGCCCAGGGGCCGTGCAGGAGGCCGTCCAGCACTCCGTCCAGGACCAGGGAGAGGGCGAGCACCACGATCCCCGCCAGGCCGAGGCCCAGGAACACCGCCATCGCCCGCCCCCTCTCCGGTCGTCCCCCGTGTCATCCCCCGTCGGAGGGAATGCTCGCAGGACGGCCGCCGGATTGCACTGCCGGAATCCGGCAGTCTTTACGCGTTCTTGATGCCGCGTCACGGCAGCCTCCGTCCCCAGGCCGCAGGGCATAGGGCGGGGCTGGCCGACCGGGGCGGTGCTCCCGGATACTTCCGGGGTACGGCAGACGGACGGAGGCGGGTGCGATGGGCGGGACGATGCTGGAGGACCATCTCGACGGGTGCGCCCGGCTGCTGGCGGAGGTGGCCGCGACCGGCCGCCGGCCGAACCGGGACGAGCTGGCCGCCTGCCGGCTCGCGGGCGAGCTGGCCGCCGAGGCCGGGCACGGCCTGCGCGCCACCGTCCGGGCCCACCTGGCCGTCGCCCGGACGGCCTGGCCGGCGTCGGCCGGGCCGGGCCGGGCACCCGACGTGCTGGCCGCGCTGGAACAGGTGGTGGACGCCTTCGCCGAGGGCCACGAGCGGGCCCAGCGGCTGGCGGTGCGTCAGCAGGAGACCGCCCGGCGCGAGTTCGTCGACGACCTGCTGTCCGGGCGCAGCGACCTGGGCCGGCTGGCGGAGCGCGCCCGCCGCTTCGGCCTGCTGCTCTCCGGGACGCACGCGGTGGCCGTCGCGCGCGGCCCGGCGGTCCAGTCCGACGGCGATCCCGTCACCCGCCGGGTGGAGGAGGCCCTGATCGGCCGCTTCGGCAGCCGCCGCATCCTGCTCACCACCAAGGAGGGCCGGCTGGTCTGCGTCGCCCCGGGGGACGAGGACGACGTGCTGACCCACTTCGCCGAGCAGGCCCGGGCCGCCCTCGGCTCGGGCACGGTGGCCGTCGGCCGCCCGCACCCGGGGGCGGGCGGCGTCGTGCACTCCTACGAGGAGGCCCTCGGCGTACTGGACCTGGCCGAGCGGATGGACCTGGCCGGCCCGGTGCTGCGCGCCGCCGACCTGCTGGTCTTCCCGGTGCTCGCCCGGGACCGGGAGGCGCTCGCCGACCTGGTGCTGAACGCGCTGGGTCCGCTCCGGGAGGCCCGGGGCGGGGCGGGCCCCCTGCTGGAGACCCTGTCGGCCTACTTCGACTCCGGATGCGTCGCGGCCGAGGCCGCCCGCCGACTGCGTCTGAGCGTCCGGGCGCTGACGTACCGTCTGGAGCGGATCGAACAGCTCACCGGCTTCGACCCCGCCGACCCGATGCACCGCTACACCCTGCAGACCGCCGCGCTCGGCGCCCGGCTGCTCGGCTGGCCCGACGGCGGAGCCTGACCCCGGCCGCCCGTGCCGCTGCCCGGACCGGGGCGGGTGGCGGCCGGGCCGGGTGACGGCCAGGCCCGGGGTAGGAGCCGGCGGCCCGTCAGGCCGGGGTCGGCTCCAGGGTGCCGGCGAAGGTGCGGGCGGCGAGGCCGAAGGAGAGCGTCATCCCGACACCGGAGGTGACCGTCAGGGCCCGCACGCCGGGGGCGAGGTCACGGACCAGCAGCGGGCCCCGGCGGCTGTTGGCGTAGACGCCCTGCCAGCGTTCGAGCACCTCCAGCCGCGCGACGCCGAGCACGTCGGCGACCGCGTCGAGCAGCAGCCGGGAGACCCGCTCGTCGAGGAACGGCGGCGTGGTGTCGTCGTAGTGGTGCGAGTCGCCGACCAGCAGGGTGCCGTCCGGCAGGCCGGTGAACATCACGTTGGCCCCGATCTCCAGCAACTCCGGGCTGTGGCCGAGCACTTCCTCGCGCAGGCGGGCGGCGGAGGACTGCCGGGTGAAGGCGTCGTAGCGCAGCATCGAGGTGGCCGTCAGCACCGACGCGTCGGTGCGGAAGCCGGCCGGCGCCGTGACCCGGGCCATGTTCAACCGGCAGCGCTGGACCTCGTGGCGCTCGGCGGGCTCCGGGAAGAGGTGGTCGAGGTCGTGACCGACACAGACCAGGATCTGCCGTCCGTGCACCGGGCCCCGGCTGGTGTGCACGGTGCCCGGCTCGACACCGGTGACGTTGGTGCCCCAGCGGATCTCGGCGCCCGGCTGCTCGGCGATCCAGCGGGCCAGCGCGGGCGCGGCCTCGCGCGGGTTCACCCGCAGGTCCTCGGGGAGGAACGCACCGCCGACCACGTCACCCGACGTCGCCCGGCCCGGTACCGCGCGACCGGCCACCGGCCGGCCCAGCGTCTCGGCCGTCCGGGCGGCGCTGCGCAGCTGCACCACCTCCCCGCCCCGGTCGGCGTGCAGCTCCTCCAGCACGGCCGCCTCGGCCTCGGACCGCGCGACCACCAGCGCCCCGGCCTCCCGGGCCCAGAAGCCGGCGGCAGCGGCGGCCCGCAGCCAGCCCTTCCGGGACAGCCTGGCGAGGTCGAGCAGGTCACCGTCCTGGGCGCCGACGCAGCAGTGTCCGAAGTTGCGGACGGAGGCGCCCACCGGGCGTCGGTCGCGTTCCACGACGGTGACGGACAGCCCGTGGGCGAGGGCTTCGAATGCGTGCGCGAGACCGACGATGCCGGCCCCCACGACGACCAGGTCGGAGGGTGCAGTGCTCATGACGCTCAGACTCGCCTCGGAGCCACACCCCTGTCAAGACATGTATAGACAAGATACCGGCCGCTCATCGCCGAGCCACCTGCCGTTCACCCGCAGGAGAGCCGAGGAGGTAGGCCTTGGGAATCATCTGGCGGCGTGTCATAGTCAACCTGTGAAGACAAGTACGGACGGTCCGCTGCACCAGCGGCTCAGTACCGAGTTCCTGCGCCGGATCAGCAGCGGCGAGTGGCCCGAGGGCGATCCCGTGCCCAGCGAGTCCCACCTGTGCGCCGAGTTCGGCGTCTCCCGGGGGCCGGTCCGCCAGGCCCTCGCCACGCTGCGCCGCGAGGGCAGCCTGGTCGGCGGCCGGGGCAAGCCCCCGGTGGCCCGCCGCACCACGCCCTCCCAGCCCTTCGCCACCTTCCTGTCCTTCACCCAGTGGGCCGAGTCGATCGGCCGGGAGCCCGGTCAGCGCACCATCGAGGTGGCCCGCCGCCGGGCCTCCCCCGCGGCGGCCGCCCGGCTCGGCCTCGGCGAGGAGGACTTCGTGGTCGAGCTGGTCCGGCTGCGGCTGCTCGACGGCGTCCCCGCGATGCTGGAGCGCTCCAGCCTGGTCACCGAAGTCGGCCGCCACCTCTACGACTTCGACCCCGACTCCGGCTCGGTCAACGCCGAGCTGCTCCGTCGCGGCGTCGACCTGTATCGCGCCCGTCACACCATCGACGCCATCGCGGCCGGCCCGGACGACGCCGGGCTGCTCCAGGTCCCGCCCGGCGCACCGCTGTTGAGGGTGCGTCGGGTCACCTCCTCCAGCGAGGGCGAGCCGATGGAGTACGGCGACGACCGCTACCTGCCCGCGATGGCCACCTTCACCATCGAGAACACCATCGAAGGCCGCACCACCGCCGGCCGTTACCGCACCGAAGAGGACTGACACCGTGATCGAGCTCGCCGTACTGGACATGGCCGGCACCACCATCGACGAGGCCGGCGCGGTCTACCGGGCCCTGCGCGCGGCCGTGGAGCGCAACGGCGTCGCCGTCGCCGACGACGACCTGCAGACCTGGATGGGCACCGACAAGCGCGAGGCCATCGACGCCCTGGTCCGCCTCGGCGGCGGCACCCCCACCCCCGAGCTGGTCGAGGAGAGCTACCGGGCCTTCGCCGCGTACCTGCGCGAGGCGTACCTCGCTCACCCGCCGCAGCCGCTGCCCGGGGTCGAGCAGGCCCTCGCCGAGCTGCGCGCCCGGGGCATCAAGGTCGCCCTCACCACCGGCTTCAGCGACGACGTCGCCGTCCCGCTGCTGGCCGCCATCGGCTGGTCCACCGGCGAGGGCGGCAACCTCGACGCCGTGGTCACCTCCGACGAGGTCGGCCGGGGCCGGCCGGCGCCCTACCTGATCCACCGCGCGATGGAGAAGACCGGCGTCCTCGACGTCCGCACCGTGCTGGCCGCCGGCGACACCGCCGTGGACCTCCAGGCCGGCACCAACGCGGGCGCGGGCGTGGTGGTCGGCGTCCTGACCGGCAAGGTGGACGAGGACTACCTCGCCACCCACCCGCACACCTATATCCTCCCCAGCGCGGCCGGCATCCCCGCCCTCCCGGAGACCCGCCCCGCCACCTGACCACCGCCCTCCCCGCGGACGCGCCGCTGCCCGCAGCACCACGGAGGCAGGGCGGTGCGTCCGCCCCCGCCCGTCAGCCGCCCCCGCCCGCACGGCCACGGGCGGCTGACGGTGCGTCGGTTCCGACCGCGACGGCGCCACCACCCGCCGGAACGAACCCGCAGCCCGGACCATCCCTCCAGCCGGCTCCCGCCGGTCAGTTGCCCGGTCTGCGGCACCGACCCCGATCGGCCGCGCCCGCCACCCGAACCGCACCAGGGCCACCCGTGAGCCACGCCGCTCAGTCCGGCTCAGTCCGGCTCGCTCCCGCTCACTCCCGCTCAGCCCGGCTCAGTCCGGCTCAGTCCGGCTCAGTCCGGCTCAGCGAGCGAACAGCGGCTCGTACAGCGTGCCCTCGGGCGTGAAGACCAGCTGGAACTCCTCCCCCGCTCCCCCGACCACCTCCCGCAACCGAGCCAGCACCTCCGCCTCGGACGGCAGCGCCAGCCCGAGCGCCTCGGCGGCCCGCTCGCGCCCGGCGATCAGGTCCGGCTCGTCCGCCAGGTACTCCACCGCCGCCGCCGCGCTCTCCTCCACCGTGAAGCCGGGGCAGTCCCGCCACCACGGCACCACCAGCAGCAGCCGCAGCAGCTCCGGCAGCCCGACCGCGATCAGGCCCGCCCGCCCCTCGGAGTCGGCGTGCAGCACCGGCCGCTCCTCCCCGCCCTCACCGCAGAAGAAGTACGTCCCCCCGGCCCCGTCCCCGGCGAACCCCTCCAACCGGGCACCGGACGCCAGGTGCACCTCCTCGACGTGCTCGCTCCGGCCCAGCTCCAGGTCCCCCGGCCAGGCCAGGTACTCCCCGGCGTCCTCGTTCTCCCGCAGCACGGTGATCAGTGATCGCATGCGCCCCACCGTAGCCACGCGGCCTGACACCCCGTCGGGTCCTGCGCCGCAGAGCGGTGCCGGACTGCTACGGCGCGATCGACCCGGCCGCCCTGGCAGCCCGCTCGATCCCGGCCCACCGCACCGCCCGGGCATCCTCGTCGTCCTGCTGCCGGTGCTCGGGACGCATCCCGGTCCGGCCGTCGAGGCCCTCCCGCAGGATGTCGGCGTGCCCGGCATGCCGGTTCGTCTCACCGAGGACGTGGACCAGGACGGCGAACAGGTTGGTGTTGGGCCGCGGCTCCGGCCACCACGGCACGTGGCCGGGTGCATCGAGGGGAAGCCCGTCGATCGTGGCGTCCGAGTACTCCCACGCGCGCCGGTAGAACCTGACGATCCGGTCACGGGTCTCGCCCTCGGCCGCCCACTGATCGCTGCCGTCGGAGTCCTGCCACCGGGGCAGCGCCTCCGGGGAAGGGCGGCCGAAGACCTCCCCGAAGTACCTCGCCTCGACGGTGGCCAGGTGCTTCACCAGACCGAGCAGATTGGTCCCGCTCCGCGTCAGGGGCCGGCGGACGTCGTACTCGGACAGGCCGTCCAGCTTCCAGAGCAGCGCCTCACGGTCCCTGCGCAGTCTGCCGTGCAGGCTCTCCTTCGCGAATGCATCGATCATGCGGCAGGAGCCTGCCACGGACCGTCCGCCGCCTCAAGGCCGCACCCGCGTCCGCCTCCGTGCGCCGGTCCGGTGGACGCGCGGCGGACGGTGCGGCCCGGGTCGTACCCGACCTCGTCCGGGCCGGGGCTGCTGTCAGCCATCGGTGAACACCGCCCAGAGCGGCACAGCAGCCGTTACCGTCGGTTTCCATGACGACGGTGACCACCCGCACGGTCGAGTACCCGGCCGACGACCTGACGATGATCGGACACCTCGCGCTCCCGGCCGGCACCGGGCGCAGGCCCGCAGTCCTGATCGGCCCCGAGGGAATGGGGCTCAGCGACGTCGAGCGCCGACGGGCCGAGGCCCTGGCCGAACTCGGTTACGTGGCCTTGGCCTTCGACCTCCACGGCGGACGCTACCTGTCGGACCCCGAGGAGATGCTGGCCCGCTGCCTGCCGCTGCTCGCCGATGCCGACCGCATGCGGGCCATCGGCCACGCCGCGCTCGACGTGCTGCGGGCCGAGCCCCGGGCCGACCTCGACCGCACTGCCGCCATCGGCTACGGCACCGGCGGCGCGATCGCCCTCGAGCTCGGCCGTGACGGTGTCGACCTGCGGGCGATCGGGACGGTCAACGCCCTGACCACGGGCCGCCCCGGCGAGGCGGCCCGCATCCGCTGCCCGGTCTGGGCCGGGGTCGGGTCGGAGGACCCGATCATGCCGCCCGCACAACGGGAGGCGTTCACCGCAGAGATGCAGGCGGCAGGGGTGGACTGGCGCCTCGTGGTGTACGGCGGGGCCCTGCACGCCTTCCATCACCCCACGGTCGACCACGCCACACCGCCCGGAGTCGGCTACCACCCGAGGCACGCGGAGCGGGCCTGGCGTGACGTGGTCGCCCTGCTCGCCGAGTGTCTGCCCCGCACGGACTGATCCGGCGGCGTACCCACCTCCGGCGCACCTGCCTCCCTCGCGTCCCGTACCGGGCCGTCCGACTCCGCTGCCCGGTACGGGAGTTCGCACCCGCCAGAGGCCGCCTCCCCGAAGGGGGAAGCTGTGCCCCACCCCTCGACTCCGCCCCTCGACCCCGCCGCTCGGGCGGGCGTCGCCGCAGCCTCCTCCCGCCCGTGGGCGGCCCGGACCGCGCCTGCTCGGTTCGCGAGCGCCAGACCCTACCGGGGCGGCAGCCCCTCCTCCAGGCCGGCGGCGGCCCGCAGCAGTTCGTAGCCCGCCTGCACGAAGCGCCCGTCCAGCGCGGGCCCGGTGTTGGCCAGCGCAGCGACCGTGGTCGGGCCCTGCGGGGAGAAGCCGACGAAGCTGGTGAAGCCCCGGGTGCCGCCGGTGTGGAAGTAGAGGTCCCGGTCCCCGGAGCGCCGGTGCATCCAGACCAGGCCGAGTCGGTCCGTCGAGCCGGGCAGCCGCAGTCGCAGCCGCTGGACCTCCGCCAGGGCAGCGCCCAACCGGCCGTTGCGGCCTTCGGCGTGGGCCCGCAGGTAGCGCGTCAGGTCGGCCCCGGAGGACCGCACCGCTCCCGCGCCCGGCAGGCCGGGGATCAGCCACGGCGGTCGTGCCCGTCGGTGGCGGTAGCCGACCGCCAACTCCGGGGCGTCCGGCCGGCACCCCGTGGCGGCGAGACCCAGCGGCCGGCCGATCCGCTCGGCGAGCAGCTCCCCGTACGGCAGCCCACCGGTCTCGGCGAGCAGCCGGCCGAGCAGGCCGACCCCGTAGTTGGAGTAGCGGTACCGGCTACCGGGCGTGCCGTGCACGGTGGTTCGGGCCAGTGCCCCCGCCAGGCGCCGGTCGTCGAAGGTGGCGTAGGGGTTGCCGAACCAGTCCGGCAGCGCGCTCAGCAGCAGCCCCGGTGGCAGCCTCGGCAACCCCGAGGTGTGGGTGGCCAGGTGGAGCAGACGGATCGGCCGGGCGGAGCCGGACCGGGCCGGCCTCCAGTGCGGGGGCAGCCGTCGCTCCACCGGGTCGTCCAGGGCGAGTTCGCCCCGGGTGGCCAGCTCGGCGAGCAGCAGGGCGGTGAACGTCTTGGAGACCGAGCCGAGTTCGAAGACGGTGGCCGGTGTGCACGGTGGTGCTCCCGGCTCCCACGCCGTCCGTCCGTGGCACCGGATCCACTCCCGCTCCCCGCACGTGACGGCCAAGGTGACCGCGCTGGCGTGGGGGCCGGCGGCGCGCACCGCCTCACCGAGGACGCGGTCGAGTGCGTTCACGCGGCGACCGGCGCGCCGCCGAGGGCGCGGGAGAGCGCGACCGTGGCGGCCACCACGCCCACCACGGCGGTGTGTTCGTGCTCGCGGAAGGTGTCCTCGGGATCGTCGTAGGTCAGCGGGGTCGCGCCGTCGCGCGGAATGAGCCCGTCCGGCTGTTGGACGGCGGCCAGCGCGTCCCAGCCGACCCGGCCGGTGACCGGCTCCCCGATGCAGGAGTCCACGATGAGCAGTTCGCCCGCCAGGTCCCACTGCTCGGTCTCCAGCCAGACGTCGAGCCAGACCGGCAGCCAGTCCCGCAGGTACGCGTGCATCGGCTCGGGCAGACAGTCGGGCCGAGCACCCCAGTCGGTGAGGTGGAACACCGTGTGGGTGACGTGGTAGCCGATCACCCAGGCGATGGTCCACGGCTCGGAGAGCGCGCCGAGCCAGGTGGCCCGGGCGAGTGCGGGCCAGTCCGGGGCGGGGCTGAGCCCGGCGATCCGGCGGGCGTTGGCCAGGGCGAGTTGCCGGTTGCCGGGGATCTCGACGGCGTGCACGGAACGGAGCCTGCCCAGGGATTCGAGCAACTCGTCCATGGCGTGGTGCCGGTAGCCGACCCGGGCGAAGTGTGCGTAGGTCTCCAGCGGATCGATCACCGTGACGTGGCGCAGCTGTCGCTCGTACAGCAGGTCGCCGCAGCGCAGTTGGGCCCAGGACGCCTCCAGCAGCTCGCGCGCGAGCCGGGCGTCGTGCGCGCCGGTGACGCCGTCGCGGAGGATCAGCGAGGCGGCGAGCGCGGCCTCGCAGAGCGGCTTGTAGACGTCGTTCGGGTCGGCCAGGTCGATGATGGTGTTGTCCTCGATCCGGTCGAAGCCGCCGAGCTGGCCGGTGTGCAGCCAGGCCAGGGCCCGCGAGCCGAGTTGCTGGGCGGTGGCCAGTACCTGGGTGTCGGTCATCGCTGGGCCCCCTTCAACAGGCTGCGGGCGACGGCGAGTTCGAGTCCGGACCGGGCGGTGCCGTCGCCGACGAAGCCGATCCGGTCCAGCACCGGCTCGACCTCCAGCCGGACCGGCCGGCCGTCGGCCTGCGCCCAGGCGAGCCAGCGGGCCAGCCGGACGGCGGTGGTGGGGTCACGCCGCAGCATGGCGCGGACGGTGCCCCGGGCCAGGTCCAGGGTGTGGGCCCGGGCCGCGTCGTGTACGGCGCCGTCGAGGCCGGGCAGGGCCAGGACGGACAGCTGGGCCATCCGGACGGACCAGACCTGCCAGCCGAGGTCCGCCGGTCCGGGCGGTGCCGGCGGTGGCGGGGTGGCTGCCCCGGTGTCGGCGTGGGGCGTGGCGGCGAGGACGCTCCGGGCCGCCCAGTCCTGCCAGGCGATGGCCAGGGCACCAGCCTCGGTGCCGGCGGTCGGTACCGGGAGGGCCCCCCGGGCCTCGGCGAGCAGCGCGGCCGTGGCCTCGTCCGGCGGGGCGCCGACGAGGAGCTGAGGGGCGAACAGGTTCGCACCGAGCACTCGGGCGGCGGCCAGGAGCGGACGACGCGTACGGCCGTCCGCGTCTCCGGCGCCGTCCCAGCCGGTGGTGTCGGCGGGTACGGCCGCACCCCCGCCGTCTCGCACGGCGTCGAGGGTGCGGCCTGACAACTGCTCCACTGCGGCGGCGTACTCGTCGCGCAGCGCGGTCTCGGCGAACGGCATGGTGGATCTCTCCTCCTTCACGTCCTTCACGGAATCCGGCACGGCCGTGGTGCGGCGCCGTGCCGCATGGTCGCCGCTCGCCGGGACGAGGGTGCCGGCGGCCTACCGGGCCGGCTTCTCCTTCGGCGGCTTCGGAGACGCCAGCAGCAGGCCGGCCAGCAGGACTGCGCCGGCGGCCTCGGGCAGGTACGTGGGCGCGTCGGACACGACGGCCTCGTCCTCCACCATCAGGCTCGCGAGCGTCCCGGCCTCGGCGAGCGTCGCGCTGCGTGACGCCGAAGCGGTTTCGGTCTGGAACTGAGTAAGCATCAGATGTGCCTCCTCGTACGGATTTCATCGCCCGATCGGGCGGTGCCCCCGTTCGACCCTACGAGCACGAACCCCTGCCCGCACCCGCAACGGGCCGATCCACCATGCCTGGTGGCGGTCCCGGAGGCACGGGTCGGCGAGGTCCGTCACTGCACGGAATCACCGCGCGGTCCGCTCCCGCGCGATTCCGGCCGCGGGCCCCGGAACCACGCCAACTCCGCCGCCCCGCAGGGCTGCACGGGCACGACGGGGTGACGCTCCGCAACTTCGACGCACGAGCGGTGCGAGCCCGGTGATCCGCCGCCTTCCCAACCTCCGCAGACGGCAGGCCCGGTCGGCCCCGCACGCCCGGACCAGCGCCCCACGCAGCGCACTTGACGGAGCGCTGGGACCTGCTGCGCGGGACGGGAGCGGGTCTCGCCGGACGGTCAGTCGAGCACGGCGGTGGCCTCGACCTCGACCAGGTGCTCCGGGACGTCCAGCGCCGCGACGCCGATCAGCGTGCCCGGCGGCACGGGGGTGATCCCCAGCCGCGCGGACGCCCGGGCGATCCCCTCCAGCAGCAGGGGCATCTTGGCCGGGGTCCAGTCGACGACGTGGACGGTCAGCTTCGCCACGTCCTCGAAGGAGGCGCCGGCCGCGGCCAGGGCGGTGCCGACGTTGAGGTAGCAGCGTTCGACCTGGGCGGCGAGGTCACCCGGGCCGACCGTGACGCCGTCGGCGTCCCAGGCGACCTGACCGGCGACGAACACCAGCTTGGTCCCGGTCGCGATCGACACCTGGCGGTAGGCGCCGACCTCGGGCAGTCCGGCGGGGTCGAGCAGGGTGATGGCCATGGGGCGTTCCTCCCGTGCGGCGGGGCCGCGACGTGGTCTCTTGTGGTGACTCGGTCACCGTAGGAGAGTGGCCTCTGACATGGAAGAACGCACTTTTCGGTGACTGGGGTACCTGATGGTGACCAAGCAGTACACGGGCTCGCCCGACGACGCGGACCTCCGGCGGGCGGATTCGCTGGCGCGCGAGATCTTCTCCGATCTCGCCAACAAGTGGGCCCTCCTGATCGTCGAGGCCCTCGGGGACCGGACCCTGCGCTTCGGCGAACTGCGTGACCTGGTCGAGGGCGTCAGCCACAAGATGCTCACCCAGAACCTCCGGATGCTGGAGCACAACGGTCTGATCCACCGGGAGGTGCACCCCGTCGTCCCACCCCGGGTCGAGTACACCCTCACCGAACCGGGCCGGGCCCTGCGGGTGACCATCGACGGCATGTGCGACTGGACCCACCGCCACCTCGGCCACATCGAAGCGGCCCGCCGCCGCTCCGACGGCTGACCCGGCCGCCCTGCCCGGGAGGGGCGGGACTGGACAGGGCGGGACTCGAAGGGGCGGCCGGGCTGTGCCGGGGCAGGGCGGCCGGGCTACTTGGATTCGACCCGTCCAAGGGGGTCCGGAGCGGCTGACAGGGCGTCACAGGCCCGCTGCCAGGCGGGGTCCCCCGGGTTCAGCTCGGAGCGGAGGTAGGCCCAGCTGAGCCGCTGGACGGCGGACACCCGGGCGGGGCTGTCGTCGGTCGTCTCGGCGACGTCGTACCCGGAGATCCCGCCGAGCCCGTGCTCCGCGCCGAACAGCGTGAGCAGGGACTTGCGGCCGGGCGAGAGCACGTACGGGTCGGCGTGCCAGTCGGGGCCGGCCACGGTCAGGTGCGCGGAGGCGTCCCGGTCACCCGCCACCACCAGCGCGGGCCTGGCCATCCGGGAGAAGTCCGTGCCGGAGAGGAACGGGTAGTGCTCCGCCACGAACCCGGTCAGCGCGTCGCCGCCGCGCCCGGGTGCGGCCAGCAGGACGCCGGCCGCGATCCGGGGGTCGGCGAGGTCGGCCTCCACTCCGTCCTCGGGATCGACGAGCCGGGCGCCCAGCAGCAGGCTCGCGGTGTGCCCGCCCATCGAGTGCCCGGCCACGGCCACCCGACCGTGGTCGAGCCGGCCGGCCAACTGCGGGACGGCGGCCTCGATCCGGTCGAGGTGGTCGAGGATCAGCGACATGTCCTCGGCCCGCGAGCGCCAGAACATCGGAGCCCCCGGGGTGTCCGGGGGCAACCGCAGGGTGGCCGAGCTGAGGTGCGTGGGCTGGATGACGGCGAAGCCGTGCGCCGCCCAGAAGTGGGCGAGCGGGGCGTAGCCGTCCGAGGACGAGAGGTGGTGGGAGTGGCCCTGGCCGTGCGAGAGCAGGACGACCGGCAGTTCGTCTCCGCTCACGGGTGCGGAGACCCGCAGATCCAGGTCGACGGCCCGACCGGGCGCCGGCAGGGTGACCGGGCTGACGGAGAGGACCGGAACGGGCGGGCCGAAGGAGTCGGTCGGACGGGTCGGTGCGCTCATGGTGCGGATGTCCCTTCGAGGGCCGCTGCTGCGGGGAGCGTCCGGGTTCGGCTAGAGTGGCAGCCGAAACGGAACCTTGTTCCATTTACGATACGGAACCTTGTTCCGTTTAGTCAACGGCCCCGACCGTACGCCGCCAGGAGGACCCTTCGGTGCCCACCGCAGCCCAGCCCGAGGACAGGCCGGCCCGAGGCGCGCGGGCCGACGCGCAGCGCAACCGGCAGGCGCTGCTCGACGCCGCCGCCGAGGTCTTCGTCGTCGCCGGCGTCGACGCGCCGATCCGCGAGATCGCGACCGCCGCGGGCGTCGGAGTGGCCACCATCTACCGCCACTTCCCCACCCGGGCGGACCTGGTCGTCGCGGTCTACCGCCACCAGGTCGAGGCCTGCGCCGAGGCCGGCCCACGCCTGCTGGCCGACTGCGATTCCCCGCTCCTGGCGCTCCGTCAGTGGGCCGACCTCTTCGTCGACTTCCTGGTCACCAAGCACGGTCTGGCCAACGCGATGCGACCGGAGGGCGGCTTCGATGCCCTGCACGCCTACTTCCTGGACCGCCTGGTGCCCGTCTGCGCCGAGCTGATCGACGCGGCAGCCGCCGCCGGGGAGATCGAACAGGGCACGCAGGCCTACGAGTTGATGCGCGGCATCGGCAACCTCTGCGCCGGACGGGACGACGACCCGCGCTACGACCCGCGCCGGCTGGTCGCCCTGCTCCTCCGGGGGCTCCAGCGCCCGCAGCCCTGCTAGGCCGTTTCTTTCGGATCATCGTGCTGACCAGATGAAGATGGCGGCGAGGTGGAGTCCGGCGAGGTAGATGGTGGCGGTCTTGTCGTAGCGGGTGGCCAGGCCGCGCCACTGTTTGAGCTTGTTGATGCACCGCTCCACCGTGTTGCGGCGCTTGTAGGTGTCGTAGTCGCATGCGGGTGGTCTGCCTCCGCGTCGGCCCAGGCGTTTGCGGTTGGCGATCTGGTCGGCGGGTTGCGGGATGACGGCCCGGATGCCGCGCCCTCGCAGGTGGGCGCGGATCGCGCGGGAGGAGTAGGCCTTGTCCGCCAGGACCGCCTCCGGCGTGGTCCTGGGTCTGCCGACGGGGCGGGGGACGCGGATGCGGGCCATGACGTGTTCGAACTCCGGTGCGTCGCCGGCCTGTCCGGGGGTGAGGACGAAGGCGAGCGGCCGGCAGTTGCCGTCGGCGGCGAGGTGGACCTTCGTGGTCAGCCCGCCGCGGGAGCGTCCGAGGGCATGGTGGTGGGGCTCGCCGGCCGGAGCCCCTTTTGACGGGCCCCGGCCGCGTGCTGGTGAGCGCGCACGACGGTGGAGTCGACCGCGACGACCCAGTCCAGGTCGCCGTCGGCGTCCGCCTGGGCGAGCAGGGCGGTGAAGACCTTCTCCCAGGTGCCGTCCAGCGCCCACATCCGCAGGCGGTTGTGCGCGCCCTTCCAGGACCCGAACCGGCCGGGCAGGTCCGCCCAGGGCGTCCCGGTGCGGTACTTGAACGCGATCGCGTCGATCACCTGCCGGTGATCACGCCACCGCCCACCCCGCCTCGGCGCACGGTCCGGCAGCAACGGCTCAATCCGCGCCCACTGGGCATCAGTCAACGACACATCAGATCCAACGATCCGATGATCCGAAAGAAACGGCCTAGCCCGGACCCCGGACCCCGGCCGTCGACCCGGTCACTGAACTGCGGTGTCCTGCCGTGGAAATGCGGTTGCCCGGCCGGGCACTGCTGTCGCAGAGTAGGCACATCAGCCCGGCACACCGCCACGGAGAGGAACGCACGTCATGAGCAACAGCCAGTCGTATCAGCGCTCCTCACGCTCCCAGCAGAGCCTGGGGTATCCCTCCGCCCGGTAGACCGGCACCTCCTGTGCCAGGCCGCCCGCAGGGGGACGTCCCCTCGCCAGGGCGGCCTTCTCGTTGCCGCCCGCCGTGCCGGATGGTGCAACTGGCAGCACGCCCGACTCTGGATCAGGAAGTTCGAGGTTCGAATCCTCGTCCGACAGTCTCGAAGACCCTGCGCAAAGGTCCACCTGACCTGCAGCTTTACAGTTCTGACGACCCACCACGACCTCACTGAGACAGGCTCCTGCGGTGAATACCTCCCCGTGCGGGGATGAGGCGGGGATTGCGCCGCCGACATGGCCCACAGCGCCTCCTGACAGCTCTCGCCGGCTCGCCTCCCGGCATGGGGTGCGATTCCGGTTCAGGTAGGCCAGCCCGTCGGAGTGTGCGCCCGAGCAGCGCTGTCAGCCACAGGCGCAGGTGCCGAAGCCGCACCCCGACCCTAGGGCCTGTCTGACAAATGATCATCTGGCTGGTTCGCGGAGCCAGATGATCAGCGAAGCCAGGACAACTCCGGCTCGGTAGCGGTCGGCGAGCTTGTCGAACCTGGTTGCGATCGCGCGGAACTGCTTGAGGCGGGCGAAGCATCGTTCGACCACGTTGCGGTCGCGGTAGGACTCCTTGTCGAAGGCGGGTGGTCGGCCGCCGAGGCGTCCCCGGCGCCTCGACCTGCCACAAGATCAATTATCAGACACGCCTTAGGACCGGTGCCGATCGTGAGCAGGACTTTCCCGGCCAGGACGCCCAGTAGTGCGAGCGAGGCGGAGGCCGTGGCGGGGATGGCCGCCCGCTTGGCCGTGAGCCGCTCTACCGGGTGCTGCTGATCGAGGACGACGACGCCGACGCCATCCTGGTGGAGGAGCTGCTGCTCGACACCGGCCTGCGCTTCGAGCTCACCGTCGCCACCACCATGGCCCAGGCCCGCACCACCCTGGCCGTCCAGCCGATCGACTGCGTGCTGCTGGACCTGCACCTGCCGGATGCGGCAGGCACCGCCGCCGTCACCGCAGTGCGTGAACTCGCGCCCGGCCACGCGGTGATCGTGCTGACCGGCCTCTCCGAGGCCCGGGCCGGCACCGAGGCGATGGCCGCCGGCGCCCAGGACTACCTGGTCAAGGGCAAGGTGGAGCCCGACCTGCTGCGCCGTACCCTGCGCTACGCGGTGTACCGCAGCCGCACCGAACGGCTCGCGATGGAGGCGCAGTCGGTCCGGCTGCGGGCGGAGGAGAACGCCCGGCTGGAGCGCGGCCTGCTGCCGCCGCCGATCCTGGGAACCTCGACCGTGCAGGTCACCAGCCGGTACCTGCCCGGTGTCGCGATGGCCCTGCTCGGTGGCGACTTCCTCGACGTCGTCGTCGGTGACGACGGCCTGCTGCACGCGGTCGTCGGCGACGTCAGCGGCCACGGCCGCGACGCCGCCGCCCTCGGCGTCCTGCTGCGGGCGTCCTGGCGCGCGCTGGTTCTCGGCGGACACCACGGGGAGGACCTGCTGCACCTGATGGAGCGGGTGCTGGTCGCCGAACGCGGCAGCGACTCCCACTTCGCCACCGTCACCCTGCTCACCCTCGACCAGGACAAGGGCACCGCCACCGTGTTCCTGGCAGGCCACCACGAGCCTCTGCTCACCAGCCAGGGCGGCACCACTGAGGTGCGCGCCGCCCACGGCATCGCGCTCGGCATCCTGCCGGGCCTGCAGAACTGGCCGAGCACCACCGTCCCGCTCCCGGCGGCCGGCGCACTGACCCTCTACACCGACGGCCTCACCGAAGGCCACAACGGCACCACCGGCGAGCGTCTCGGCGTCGAAGGGCTGCTCAACCTGATCAACACCGCTGCCCCGGCCGATGCTGCAACTCAGGTCGACCTGCTGATCAAGCAGACCCAGGCCCTGAACGCCGGGCGGCACACCGACGACCTCGCCGTCCTCCACCTTCAATGGAGCCTGCCGTGAGGCCGAGAGTGCCTGTCGCGGCGGCGGGGCAGGCTGTCGCCGAGCCGCGACGCCGCGACCGGCCGCGCTTCCAAGGTCGCCGTGCACTCGGCCCTGGTCTGGGGCTGAGCCCGGCGGGCTGTTTGAAGCGGCTGCTGCGCCGGGCCGGTGGCGGTGCGGGAGGGCCGAATAGCCGGAGGGCCCGATCCTCCCGCGGCCGACTGAGGCAGGATCGGCGTCAGGTGATGGGGTGGATTCCGGCTTCGGCGAGGTAGCGCAAGCGCCGGATGCAGCTCTGGGCGCCGTGGCGGTCGAAGTAGAGGTCGACTTCGCCGTGCGGGCCCGATGAGATCCACCGGTCGGTCAGGCGGTCCCACACCGCCCACGGTCGTCTGCCGACCTCATCGGGAGGAAGGCACACCGCTGCCCATCGCACCGCCGGAAGCCCACCCCCGCCCTGCTCCGGCTCCGTCACGGGAGCGACCCTACCGGTGCACCACGGCATGCACACGGACAACCCGCCGACCGGAGCGCCATCTCGGCGCCGCAGCCCGCCGAGGCGGTCCAGCAGGGACGACGACCGGCACGCACCGGCGGTTGGGCCGGGGTCAGCCTTGCAGGGCGCGGCGGTGCGGCGCACCCGGATCACCCTCACGCGAGTACACGGCTGTTCGGCGCAAGCACTTCACCCGGCCGACGGACGGCACAGCACGGTGCGGGGCTGGGCAGCAGAGCTTCCTCCCACTGCCCCGGCGGTCGTACGTCCTAGACCGGTCAGGGCTGGCGGCGAAACGGCCGGGCCAGGCCGTCCCGTCCAGCAACGACCCTTTCGCGAGGATCAGGCCCTTGCGGGTCACAGTCCGCTGATCTGGTAGCCGGAGCGCGCTGCGGCGAGGAGGGTCTCGGCCTTCGCGGCGGCGTCCTTGCCGTCGGGCACGTCGACACAGATCGTCAGCCGCTCCTGGTGGGAGGTGACGATGATGAGTGTCTTGAACAGGCGCCGGGGCGCTCCCTTGGCGGATTGGCTGTAGGTCTCGGTGATGACCGCCGCGTCCCGGCCCTGCTCGGTGCCGCCGGTCACGGATGCGGCCGACGCCAGCCCGCCGGCCGGCGGGGAGCCGGCCTCGTGCTCGCGCTTCCACCGGTTCGCGATCGCCAGCGGCGTCTCGGTCGTGCGCTCCAGGCGGTCCACCGTCATCCACGAGTCACCGCCCGGGGCGATGTAGCGGGTGCCCCGGTAGGGCCCGTCGGCCCGGTCCTTGTCCAGGTTGTCGACCACCACCGCGGACCAGTCGCCCGGCGCCGCGACCTTCAGCCGCATCCGGTACTCGTCATAGACGCGCCAGCCCCGCGGCACGCTGTCCGAGTTCAGTGCGGCCACCAGCCCCGCCACCGCGCCGACCGCCGCCAAGGCCGCGATCCCGGCCACAACCGCCCTCCGGGCGGAGAGCCGCCCCGCCAAGCCGCGCCGGCCGGCCGGCATCGGAGCGGCCCCGGGCCCGCCGTCCGGGACCACCACCACGGTCGGCGGCGGGGACGCGGCAGGGGCCAGGAACGCCCGCAGGGCGGCCTGGGCGGCGGGGGCGCCGACGCGGGCCTCGGGTTCCTTGCGGAGCAGCCCGATGAGCACCTCGGTCAGGCCGCCGGCCAGGTGCGGCGCCGGCAACTCGCCCAACAGCACGGCCTGGAGAGTGGCCGGCGTGGTCTGGCGCCTGAACGGCGACACACCCTCGACCGCGGCGTACAGCGTCACCCCCAACGACCACAGATCGGCCTCCGGGCCGGAGCGACGGCCGAGCACCCGCTCGGGCGCCAGGTACTCCGGGGAGCCGACCAGCGTGCCCGGCTCGGTCAGCGCCTGGGCGTCGTCCATCTTGGCGATCCCGAAGTCGGTGAGCACCACCCGCTCGTGTCGGCCCAGCAGCACGTTCGCCGGCTTCACGTCCCGGTGCACCACCCCCGCCTCGTGGGCGGCCGTCAGCGCCCCGAGCACCGCCAGGCCGATCCGTGCCGCCTCCGGCGGGGCGAGCGTCCCCTCCTCCAGCGCCTCCGCCAGCGACCTGCCCCGCACCAGCTCCATCACGATCCACGGCCGGCCGTCCTCGCTCACCACATCGTGGATGGTCACCACCGACGGATGGTCGATCCGCGCGGCGGCCCGCGCTTCCCGCTCCATCCGCGCGAACACCGTCCGCCGCTGCTCCGCCGGGCAGTCCTCGGGCACCCGGGGCTCCTTCAGCGCCACGTCCCGGTCGACCACCTCGTCCCGCGCCCGCCACACGGTGCCCATCCCGCCGGCGCCGAGCCGCTCCAGCAACCGGTACCGGCCCCCGACGAGCCGCCCTGCCGCCCTACCGCGCGCGAGCCGGCGCGTGGCGGCATCCGCGCTCGGTACCGCCCCGTCGGCTCCGCCGCCCACGTTCACTGCCTGCCCGGTCGGGTCATCACCCGACCCGGCCCCCTTGTGCTGCACCACGTCCCCGTTCGCCCCGCCCCCGTCCGGACTCGGATCGTAGGACGAGCAGGACAGGACTGCCGTCAACCCCAGGGTTGATCTGTATCCACCGACTCCCGGGGCCGGGCGGGCCCGGCGAGGTTGCAGGCACGGCCGAGCAGGTGGTGACTGCGCAGGGCGCGGTTCGGGCAGCACCAGAAGCAGGCGGATCCCCGGTGGCGCCCGAGCTCATTGCCGGACAGGCGAGAAGGCCCCTCGCCGGACACCCTTCTGACGGGGCATCACGCATCGGGGCCGGGTGGGCGTGTGACGCTGACCACCACCCCGGCCCGCTTGATTGACATGCAACGGACCATCGGTGGAGCCTTCCGCACATGACGCAGCCACTGCCACCAGCGACCCAAACAGCGGCCGACGAGGCGAAGTTGGGCGCCCACACGCACACCTTCCTGCCACGGTTCAAGAAGGAGCCCCAGCGCCTGGACCTCTTCGACAACGGCGTGGTGGTCGAGCAGCAGGACGGCAGCCTCCTGCCGATCCCGTGGAACGACATGCTGGTCTACGAAGGGATCACGAGCCGCAGCAGCGTCGTGTCCCGCAACTACACCCTCTGCCACACCGACGGCCGCTCGGCGTTCCTGACCGACTGGAAGGGCGCCCGCGAGTTCGGCCCGATCATCAACACCGCGGTGGCGAAGGTGTGGGTGCCGCACCACCTCAAGCGCGTCGCCGAGGGCACCCCCTGGGTCCTGGTCGACATCGCGGGCAAGCCGAAGAGCAAGCTCGCCATCAGCAAGGACGGGCTGGAGGCCGGCCGCAACTTCTACCCCTGGGCCAAGGTCCGCAGCGTCGGCGCGGAGGTCGGCTCGCTGTACGTCAAGGTCGCGGGGAAGTTCACCCCCGTCGCGTACCCGGCGGTCCACATCTACAACTTCCACGCCGCCCTGCTGGTGGCCAAGCACTTCCACGAGCGCGCCCAGGACTCGTGAGAAGCGCCCGGCACGCCGGGCCCGGGGACGCGCCCGCGACCCGCAGCTGACCTCCCGCGCCATCGGGGCCCAGCGGCGCACGCCGGACATCACCGCGGGCCGGAGCGGCGGGTGCCTGACGCCCGCGCGGGCGGTACAACGGCAGGTATGGGTGGCGAAGCGGACGATCCGGGCGACGACGACGGACGAGAGCTGCACGTGACGGTGATCGCCCTCGTCGGCCCGGCCGATCTGCCGGCACGGCTGCTGGTGCGGCGCGCTGACCGCGGGGAGGAGGTCACGGCGCTGCTGGACCAGCACGCCGCGCGGGTGATCGCCGCCGCCACCGCCCACCTACTGATCCCCGCCCACGGCACCACGCCGCTGGCCCGCTGGCTTCCCCACCACCTGCCCGTCCGCGTCCGCCGCGACGCACGAGGCGAACTGGTCTTCACCGGCCTCGACCTCGACCAGGGCTGAACTCAGTCGCAGCGATGGAGCGGCGCGGTTCGTGGAGGAGACCGGCTACCGGACGGTGGGCCGAGCGCCCGCTCGACCCGGTGGAGCATCCGGGCACCGACCCGGCCGCCCTGGTGCCCGGGGCCCTGGTCTTCCACGGGACGGCGGGACGAAGCCGGCGGCTCACGTTGCCCGCCGCCACCGCTGTGGTGCAGCGAGTATCGCCAGGGCCAGCCCCTCGGCGTGCCGCGAGGCGTACGTGATGGTCTGCCGGTCCGTGGCGCTCACGTGCGCCCGGTCCCACCGGTCGGCGGCCAGTCGGCAGGCGATTCGCTGCCTGGCCGCCTCCCGGGCACCCAGCACGGCCGCCGACTCGAATTCGGCCACCTGGTCGGCGTAGGTCGCCAGCCCCGGTTCGGCCACCCACGCTGCCCGCAGGCGGGCGGCGACCGCAACGGTGGGGCGAGTGCCCCGGCGTACTTCTCCACCATGACGGCCATCGGCCCTTGCGGCCACGACCAGCCGGTGATGGTCTCGACCGCCGCGTCGTAGCGGGCGGCGGCGCGCAGGGCGTGCTGCAGGAGCCCGGTGTGGCCAGGGCCGTGCTCGGGGTGACAGGCCGTCAGGCCGAACGGGGCCTGGCCGGCGAGGAAGTGGCCCTCCCACCAGGTCGCGGCGAGGTCGAGTTCGGCCTGGCTGGGCGTCCACCGCGCCGGCCGCCGTCGCAGCGGGCCCGCCCCGGGGGCGGCTGAGGCCGGTCCGGATCCGCTGGTATGCGTCATCCGGCGAGGGTAGCCAGCAGCCTGCGGCCCTGCGAAGCCATTTCCCGACGACCGATGAAGTGCTTGCGGGCCCCCGCCGCCCTGCCGGGGTCGAGGTCCAGAGCGTGCGACCGGCACCGCCAGGTCGGCGGTGACGAGCTCCAGCACGCTGAGCGGGGTGCTGCGGCCGTCCTCGTCGTGTGGCTCAGCCTGGCGCGCCGCGACGCCGCTCAGCACCGCAGCGGCACGGCGGCGTCACCCAGCGGGACGAGTACGGGCAGGTGCGTGGGAGCGGGTGGCCGGGTGTGCCGTCCCCGCTCGCCGGGGACGGCGCGACCTTCGCGCCGGAACTGGGCCGCCAGTTGCGCGTAGATCGGCGGATCGGCGAGGAGGGCCTCTTGACGGCGTTCGGCGTGCCGCTGTTCCCAGGTCATGTCCGACCAACGAGCCCTCTCGCCTGCCGGTCACTGCCGGCCCGGATACTCGGCCTTCAGTGCCATCTCAGCCGGTCCCGCGCCTCAAGTGCGGCCTGTCGCATCGCCGGACCAAGGCCGGAGCTCTACCGTGGGCGCACCACCCGCGAGCCACCGGGAGTTCCGCTTGCCCGTGCTGTTCACCCTCACCCGCCACGGCGACTGCGTCGTCGTCCAGGTCCGTGATCCTCTCGGCCTGGATGACCGCGTCGACCTCGTGGACGCCGTCCAGCTGGAGGTCCAGTACCGCGCCTCGGCCTTGGTACTGGACTTCGGGCCGCGGCTGCTGCCGGCGGCCAACGCCGTCATCGCGCTCAGTCTCCTTGCGCGGCTGCTGCGGTTGTGCGAGGACCGTCGCATCCCCTGCACGCTGGTCAGCGGCGACCACCGGCTCCTCGCGTCCGCGGCGTCCTCGCACGAGAACCACCCGCAGCTGCGCACCTCCCGGACCATGCCAGTCATGGTCTGGGGCGCGGCTGCCGCAGCGGCAGCGGGCGCCCTGGAGCTGGCCGTCCGGAGGCCGGCGTGAGCGACGACCCGATCCTGCCCGGGCACGAGGCGAAGAGCCGCGCCGACGACGCCGTCCGCACACTCGCCGACCTGGCCGGCCTCGCCGCCCGGCAGTGGGCCGAGGACGACCGCGAGGGCGCACGCGCGGCCATCGCCGACCTGCACACCGCCTGCGGACAGGCCGGCGCCGCCATCAACGCCCTGCTGCACGCCGAGCACCAAGCCGCCGAGCAGGTGGCCCGCACCGCCCAGGAGGCGGAGAGCGCGCTCTGGCTCGGCTGAGTGCCAAGGCCAGCCGCCCCCACCCCCCCCCGGGGGGCAGCGGTTCCACCAGCCAGCCGTGGGACCTCCCAGGGGCGATCGAAGCCCTCCGGCGCCCGCCGCCCCCGCGCAAGGCTGCGGGGACGGCAGGCGGTCACCGGTCAGCGAGCAGGACGCTCCGCCCGGGAGGGGCTGTGAGCGCCTGGCCGGTCAGATCAGCCGGCCTGGGTGAGAGCGGGGTTGCCCGCCCACCAGTTGCCGGGAGCGTGCGGGTCGCGGCTGCTCCAGTACTCGACGATCGCGGAGACGAACTCCTCGGCGGAGAGGGTGCCGTCGCCGTTGCGGTCGAGGTGGGTGAACGCGGTGTCCGTCGCCTCGCGGTCCAGATGCGGGAAGTGGCCGCGCTGGAAGACGTGGAACTCGTCGGCGTCGACATGCCCGTCGCCGTTGGTGTCGGCGATGGCGAGGAACGCCCGCCCCAGGGCGCCGACCGTCGCCTCGGCGGCGGCGGGATCATCAGCCAGGGCCGCGGTGCTGGCGATGAAGTCGGCACGGCTGATCGCCGCGCTGCCCGGTGCGAGCGTCGGCAGGTGCAGCTTCCGCCAGATGGCGAGGTAGCCGGCGATGAGCCGGGCCTCCTGCTCGGAGCCTTCCGGGTGGCCGAGCGAGCGTGCCGAGGCGCGTCCCATGAGGACGTGGTCGTGCTCGGTGAGCTCGCCGTCGCCGTCGGCGTCGAGCTGGTCGAAGCCGTAGGCGATCTTGGCGATCAGCAGATCGTCGTGTGACATCTCTTCCTCCCGGAAGGAACGGAGAGCCCGCTGCGCAGGGCCCAGTCACAGGGCCCAACGAGGAACCCCCGGAACCGACACCCTGCCCGCGCAGCTCCTCACGGGTTCCAGCATGGTCCACCCGCTGATGCCTTCGCTGACATCGCCCTGGGGCAGGCGCTGGAGGACCTCCACCGTTCTGGTGGTGTGGATCCGGTCGTCGACCGAGGACCTGTGGAGCCGGGTCGCGGCGATTGGCGGTCAGGCCGGGAGGGTGACCAGTCGGTCGCCGGGGATGCCGGTCTTGTCGGGCGCGTAGTAGTCGCGGATGGCGTCGGCCCAGGTGGTGACCGGGATCCGGTCGGCCCCGCCCTGCGCCAAGGCGTCGAAGAGCGCGTCGGTGTTCGCCGGATCGAAGCCGATCGCGGTCATCAGCGCGAGGAAGCGGGGCCGCTCGATCAGGCCGTCGCCGTCCGGATCGCCGAGCGTGGCGAGGGCGTCGGCGAACGCCGAGGCCGTCGGTGCGAAGCGCTCCGCGTCCAGGACGAAGCCTTCGAACTCCGCAGGGCTGATCACCCCGTCGCCATCGGTGTCCAGCGCATCTGCCAGGACCTGCCAGTAGGCACTCAGGCTGTCGGCCAGCGCCTGCCGCTCCTCATCGGCAGAGTCACCGGCCACCGCCGACACCCGCCGTGTCATCAGGTCGAAGTCCTGGACGTCCAGCACCCCGTTCCCGTTGACGTCGAACACCTTGAACACCAGCGCCGCGCGCTGGATCGCCTCGTCTCCCACCGCGCCGTCCTTCCCTGAGCTACCTGCCTCCGGCCGGGAAGTCCCCGGACCGGACGTGGTCCGGGCGCTCCGGGCGCGCTGGACCGGCCCTCACCCTTGCGGATCCGCAGGCCACCATCTGGCCGAGGCAGGGGATCTTCACCCGGGGGAGTGAAGTGATGCGATGAGACGACGTGGGGCCGAGTGACCCCACGTCAATGCGACATCGCGAGGAACCCACGTACGGGCGGTCTGAAAGTGCCCCGGCGACGGCGATTCCCCCGCAAGGAGTCGCGCCGCCCCACAGGGGTGACCACTGGGCCAAACGGCTCGTTGTGGCAGACATGACCAGAGGACCTCATGGCGAACCGTTTCTCCTGCTGAACACCGCCCCCTGCGACCCGGCCCCGGCCGGCACCGGACCCGCGACCCCACGGCCGACGGCCACCGGGCACCCGACGGCCCACCCCCGGACGGAGACCCGGTGAGCGGCACCCACTCCCGCCCGCCCCACCCGGCCTTCGACGGCGACGAGAGCTGCAGCGCGCTCCTGACGATGAACGTGGTCGGCATCTCCGGGATCAACGTCCAAGTCCCGGCGCTCCTGACCTACCGCGCCCGCGACCCCTACGCCGTCGAACTCGAATGCCATACCGACACGAACCACCCCACCCGCTGGACCTTCGGCCGCGACCTGCTGACCCGCGGATGCACAGGCCAGGCAGGACTCGCAGACGTCAGGGTCGAACCCGGCCACCTCGACGGAGCCGACATCATCACGATCACCCTCACCGGATTCGGAGGCCGCGCCCTGCTGCGCACCCCTGCCGCACCCGTCCGGGCCTTCCTGGACGCGTCCGAGCGGCTCGTCCCACGGGGTACGGAGAGCTCGCACCTGCACATAGACGACCTCGTCCGCCGCCTGCTCCAGCCGAGCGCCCCGGAACGCGACCTGACAGGTCAGGGCCTCGGCGCGGACAGCCAGACGATCACCTTCCACCGCTACCTGGAAACCGACGCCACGAGCCCGGAGTAGCAGGCCAGGTCATCTGCCAACTGTCCGCCGCCTACCGGGACCCGGCCCCCGGCGCCAACACGGGCCGCTTCGACAGCACCCGCGCACCGTTGCCCCGCATGGCATACGGCCACGGAGTCCACTGTTGCCTCGGTGCTCTCTGGCTCGCGCTCGGCTGCGTGCCGCCCCTTGGTCCCGCTCAAGCGCTTTCGCGGCCTGCGCGTCGCGCGGCTGGCACGGGACCTGTTCTGCCGCATCGACGAGCAGGTGCGTACGGCCTCGGCACTCTGTTCCTCGGACGGTGAAGAGGAGGGTGCCCGCGCCGCCCTGGCGCCCGTCACGGCCCGCATGCCACCACGCCGCAGGCACGGGCATCCCGCAACCCGGGTGCTCACTGCTTCGGCGTCGGGCTCGGGACGGATCCGGTCCTGGCGGGGGGCCGGGTAGTGGACTGGGTGGGCATGCAGTCGGGCGCCGGGCTCTGCATCAGACCGGCCTCAAGGTGGCGGAAGCCCTCCTGCGGATTGGTCTTGGCGAGCGGCAGGTAGATGTAGAGGGTTAGGTCGGCGCGGATCACGCCGGGACGGATGGCGAGGACCTCCCGGTGGCCCGCCGGGGTCATCGCCGGGCGTATGTCCCAGCCGTAGGCCGCCAGCCAGTCCTGTTCGGCCTTGGCCGAGGTCTCCGGTGCGAAGGTGGGCAGAGCCGGGAGAGGGGCATCGCATCCGGGTTCGCCGGCGTAGACGCGGCTGCGGACGCCGACGCGGTCGAGGTCGCGCTGGAGCTGGGCCGGGTCGCCCGGCTTGGCGTCCTCCAGGATGGTGAGTTCGATGAGGTCGTCGCCGCTCTGCTCCAGTGTGTACGCCGCGTTGACGATGCTGCCGAAGGACCGGCCGCCAGGGGAGGGAGTGGCGTCGCGGCCGGGGGCCGTGGTGAGGGCGACCCCTGCCACGGCGGCGGCCAGCGCCAGGGGCAGCAGCACGCGCAGCTTCGGGTTGCGCCGACCGGCGGCGGGCCGGAGGTCCTCGGTGAGGGTGTCCATCAGGTTCTCCTTCAGCTGGACGCGGCGGTAGCGGGAAAGCGCCGGGTCTCCCGCGGCCGGCAGCAGCCGGGCCAGCTCCTCCCGGTCGGCCTGCTGGTGCTGGGGGGTGGCGTTCATCAGGGCGTCTCCTTGGTCGGCCGGACCGCGAGGATGCGGTCACCGGATACCTGTTGGCCCGTGGCCGGGCGTTGCCGCGTGCCTGCGGTGCGCTGCGCCGCGAGCTCCTTCGCGGTGAGGCCACGCAGCCGGCTGCGTGCTCGTGAGAGTCGGGAGCGGACCGTGCCGACCGGTTTGCCCAGGGCCTCGGCGACGGCGGCGTGGTCCAGGCCCTCCCACACGCACAGCGCGAATACCTCCCGTTCGGCCGGGCGCAGCCGCCCCAGTGCGGTCTTGGCGGCGGCGATCTCCTCGGCGTCGGCCATGCGGCTGGTCAGTTCGGCGGCGAAGTCGGGGGCCCACTCGCGCGGAGGGAGTCGGGCGAGTGCCTTCTGGTGGCGGCGGGCGGCCCGGCGGGTGCTGCGGATGACGTTGGTGGCGATGCCCAGCAGCCAGGGCCGCAGGCTCCCTCCCTCGGGTTCGACCCGGCCACGCAGGCGCCACCCTTCCAGGAAGGTCAGCGAGACCACGTCCTCGGCGCCAGCCCAGTCGCCGGTCATCCGGACGGCATGCCGGTAGACGGCGTCGGCGTGGTCCTCAAAGAGCTGCCCGAACGCCAGCTCGTCTCCGGCCCGTATACGGGCCCGTATCATAGTTTCCACGCCTGTTCCTGCCCGATCGAACCCGGCCATTGCCGTGACCTGCGTCACACTTCCGCCCCGGGTTGGCGGAGTAGGCGATCACACCGCGGAGCCGGAGGGGCGGACCGTAGGGTGGCCCCGTCAGCTTCGTTCGGGGGAAGAGAGCGACACCATGGCCGAGCCCGCACCGTTCGCCGCCCTGCGGCCCACCGACCCGGTCCGGCTGGGGAGTTACCGGCTGATCGGCCGTCTGGGCTCCGGCGGGATGGGCACGGTCTACGCGGCCGAGGACCAGGCGGGACGCACCGTCGCGGTCAAGGTCGTCAACGCGGACCTGGCCGACGACGAGCGCTTCGCCCACCACTTCCGGCGCGAGGTGAACGCCGCTCGGCGGGTCCGGCCGTTCTGCACCGCTCCGGTGCTGGACGCCCGGTTGGAGGAGCGCCCCCTGTTCGTGGTCACCGAGTACGTCGAGGGGCCGACGCTGCAGGACCTGGTCATCCGTCAGGGACCGCTGGCGGGGGCGGCCCTGGAGCAGTTGGCGGTCGGCGTGACGGCCGCCCTGACGGCCATTCACGGCGCGCGGGTGCTCCACCGCGACCTCAAGCCGGCCAACGTCCTGCTGTCGCCGGTCGGCCCCCGGGTGATCGACTTCGGCATCGCCCGGACCATGGACGGCCCCGGCGGGTCGGTGCAGCCGACCCAACTCGCGGGAACCCCGGGGTACATGGCCCCCGAGGTCCTGCGCGGCGGGCCGGCCACCCAGGCGGCCGACGTCTTCGCGTGGGGCTGCGTCATCGCGTATGCCGCGTCCGGAGCACACCCCTTCGCCGGCGACGGAATGTACGAGATCCACCACCGCGTGCTGACCGAGCCGCCGCGGCTGGACGGGTTGGACGGTGCGTTGCTGGGGCTGGTGCAGCGGGCGCTCGACAAGGATCCGGCCCGGCGCGGCACGGCCGCCGCTCTGCTGGCCGAGCTGGTCGGCGAGGAGACGGCCGACGCCGGCCGGGCCACCGAGGTCCTGGAACAGGTGTGGCGAGTGCCGGCCACCTGGGTGGCGACCGAGCCCGCTGCGGCGCACGCCCAGGCCGAGCCCCCTGCCCCGGCTCCCCGTTCCCGCCCCGGGCGCCGCACAGTGCTCGGTGGCGCGGTCGCCGCCGCGCTGGTCGCGGCTGTCGCCGCGTACGTGCTGTGGCCCGAAGGGGGTGGCGGCGCCACGGAGCGCGGCCAAGAGCAGCGGGTGCGCAGCGGCCCGGTGATCCTGGGCAGTATCTCCTCCTTCGAGCTCGACACCCAGCCGCCCACCGGTGCGCAGCGGTGGATCGACACCCGTGACCTCACCGACGACCTCCGGCTGGAGACCCATCAGGGGCTGGCTCCTGACATCGTGTCGGGGAAGCCGAACGTCCTGGTGCGGTGGAGCGGCGAGGCGGCGCCGACGGAGCAGCAGTGCGCCGAGGCACTGGGCCGCAGCCCCGTCAGCCGCTTCGACAAGGTCAAGCGCGGCGACCGGTTCTGCCTCCAGACCAGTGAGGGCCGCACCGCCCATGTCCGCCTCGTCAGCCTCCCCGTCGGCGAGGGCCAGAGCCGCGCGGAGGTGACCGTCTGGGAACTCCCCGGCTGAGCCCGGCCGGGTGCCGAGGCCGAGTGGGCGAGGACGGGACAGGTGGGTGGGACCTGCACGAGCACCGGCATCTCGCCGTCACCCCGTCGGCGAGCAGGGAAGCCCTGCACCGGTGGTGATTGGCGAAGTGCCGGCGCAGGAAGGCGGAGAGCGTCCGCCGCTGCTTGTGGAGCTGTCCCGGAGGCGGTCGCGGATCTGGCCGAGCTGCTCGCGTCTGGCGACAGCGAGCCGTGGAGCGCATGCGGGTCTTCGCTTGGGGATGCCTGCTGTCAGTTCGCCTTCGGTCCGAACCGGTGCTTGTAGGCGGAGGGGGTGATGCCGGTCGCGCGGCGCATCTGGGTGCGCAGGTTGGCGGCGGTGCCGAGCCCGCTGCGTCGCGCGACCACCTCGAACCGGGTCTCGCCTCGCTCGATCAAGCGGCACGCCAGAGCGAGCCTCTCGCCCGTCAGCCATGCCAGGGGCGTGGTGCCCAGTTGTGCTTGGAAGCGGCGGTGCAGGGTGGCCGGGCTGACTGCGGCCCGCGCCGCGAGGCCGGACACGGTGAGGGGTGAGTCCAACCGCTCCTGAGCCCAGGCCAGGACAGGCGCCAAGGACTCGTCCGGCAGGTTGGGCATGGGACGCTCCACGAACTGCCGCTGCCCGCCGTCCCGGTGCGCCGCGAAGACCAGCCGCCGGCTCACGGAGTTGGCGACCTCCGCACCGTGGTCGCGTCGGACCAGGTGCAGTCCCAGGTCGAGCGCGGCTGCGCTTCCTGCCGCGGTGAGGATGTCACCGTCATCGACGAACAGCACGTCCGTTTCGAGCTGGACAGCGGGGAAGCGGGCGCGGAAGGAATCCGCCCACTGCCAGTGGGCGGTGGCCCGGCGCCCGTCGAGGACTCCCGCCTCGGCCAGGGTGAAGGCGCCGCTGCAGAAGCCGACCAGGCGTGCGCCCCGGGCATGTGCCCGTCGGACGGCATCGAGTACGGCTCGACGGCGGGGGACGTCGGTGTCCGGACGGTTGGGGACGATCAAGGTGTCCGCCGCGTCGGCCGCCTCCAGGCCGGCGACTCCCGTCAGCGTGAAGAAGCCGTCTCGCATCGGGGTGTGGGGCTCGGGAGCGCAGAGCTTGAAGTCGTAGAGCTCGCGGCCGATCTCCGGTCTGCGCAGACCGAAGACCTCGGTCGCGCACCCGAGCTCGAAGGGGTTCGAGTTCTCGTCCACGATCACGACGACCCGGTGGACGCCCGCCCCGCCCTCTGCGTGCGAGGATTCTTTCGTCATGTGCGATTCATAGCACTCACGGCGGCGGTGCGGAACGGCTCAGGATGAGCCCGTGAGCAACGAACCGATCTCTCTCAGCAAGGCTCTGGCCTCCTTCGACGCCCTGTGGAGCCCGCGCATCGTCACGCGCGTCAACGACTACGACGTCCGCATCGCCAAGGTCGAGGGCGAACACATCTGGCACGTCCACGAGGACACCGACGAGTTCTTCCTGGTCCTCGACGGCGAACTGCACATCTGCCTGCGCGAGCCAGGCGGGGAGCGCACGGTCCTGCTGGAGCAGGGGGCGGTCTTCACAGTTCCCCGGGGTACGGAGCACAGGCCGTACGCTCCCTCCGGCGCCGCGATCCTCATGTTCGAGCCCACCGGCACACCCACGGTGGGTGATCGCCACGACGAGATTCCCGGGCACATCGACTCGACGACCGGGCACGCGCTCACCACCTGACCCGACGGGCCATCCGAACGGGCACTCGCGCCGCAGCAGCGCTACGGTACGGCGCGTGGACATGCGGACGATCATCAAGGGCCTGGCCGACGAAGCCGAGCGGCAGCAGCGCGACAAGGCGTGGGAGCCGACCGAAGCCGATCGCGCCCTGGCCGCGCGGACCGCGGCCGACCTGGGCGCCGCGGTCGGCCCGGCCGAGCTCCGGCAGGAGCTGTCGGCGGTGGAGCGGCTGGAGGACCTGCGCGAGGCCTTGGCCGTCATCGCGATCGCCACCTCCCGCGTGCACGGCCCGCTGGCGTGGCTGCTGGCCGCAGCCAGCACCGCCCTGTCGCCCGTGCTGCACTGGCGCGCGATGGCCGCCGAGCACGGCTTCGCCTTCGGCACCATCGAGGCCGGCCCCGCCCAGTACGACGACGCCGAAGAAGCCGTCCGGGACCTGCGGAATCTCCTGACCACACTGGCCACCTGAGCCGCCGACCCCGCCAGGGCGGGGGCGAACGGGGGAGGCCATCTCGTGGGCCCAAGGCCCGGCACGGAGGTTCAGTAGGCGTAGCAGTCCACGGCGTTGCCGTGCCGCTTGGCGGAAGGCCCTGGACTGGGCAGGCCAGAGGACCATCAGGCGCCCCGTAGTGCCTGCGGCCTTCGCCATGACACGGGGGAGAGCGGCGCGGCTCGGTCAGATGTCCGGGTCGGCGGGGATCTCTCCCCGGCGGATCGCCTCGGTCTGCTCCGGTGTGAACGGCGCCCGGAAGAGCAGCTGCTCCTGCTGCCGGGCGCGGAAGAGGTCGGCGACGAAGTTCATCCGGTCACCCAGTTGCACCCAGTCCGCGGCGGCACTGCCCGCCAAGGTGTTCGGCGTACGGTCGATGTCGTAGAGCAGGGCCTTGAGATCGGTGTTGCGCAGCCGTGCAAGGGCGCTGGGGAAGGGCGCGCTGGAGGTGGAGCCCTTGACGTCGGAGCCGATCCGCTGGGAGACCAGGGCGCGGGTCGTGGCGAAGGCCGGGGCGGGGAGTGCGAGGTCCATCAGCTGGCGGGTGACCGTGCTCGCCCAGGACCGCTGGAGGCGTGCGCGCAGCGGCAGCGGGGCCGCCCGCATGTCCGCAGGCCAGGTGAGGGCCCGGGCGATCGGCTCCTGGAGCCTGATCTGTTCGTGCAGCCCGATCCTGAGGTTGGCGAGCAGGACGTGCTCGGCGCGCTCATTGGCGTCTGCGCTGACGAAGGCATGGCTGTAGCTGCGGATCGCCTCCGCCAGCAGGTCCTGGCCGCCCTCTTCCGCTGGGCCGGGGCGTAGGGAGGCGCAGCAGCGCTCGACCGCCACTTCGGCGACCTGCTCCGGTGGCCCGGGCTGGCCGAGGTGCTCGGCCAGGGCGGCGAAGAGCGGGCCGAGGTCCTGGAAGACGATCAGGTTCCCGTATGCCACGTTCTCGGAGACCTGCCGGACGATGGCCTGAGGAAGGCCCGCGACCGGGCGCAGCAGCGGTGGCATTCGCTGGGCGAAGGTGAGGGCCGCCCGGACGATGGAGGGGGCGCTATCACCGCGGATGGACCGGCCCGCGGTCCGGGAGGCCCAGGTGCCGAAGGCGCACCAGCTGACGTTCTCCCGGCCCAGGACCGTGCCCATCGCGAGGCTCAGGTCGTGGTAGGCCAGGGTGATTCTCAGGTTCCGCAGGACGGGGTCGGCGAGCGCCGCGATCTCGTCGACGTCCTCGGGTGAGACCGCGGCTTGCTCCACCTTTTCCACGGTCTCACCCTAGGCAGGCCGGGCGTGGTGCGATCGGCGTTGAACGGGTGATCACCCTTACGGGTGGCAGGTAGACCGGGGGCCTGGGCGGGAGACCGAGAGCGAGCTCTGGCTCGGCTGACCCGGCACGGCCTCACCAGCTGCGCCGACGGACCCCCGTCCGGCTCCCGCTGAGCGTGTCTGCCGGGTGGTCCGTTACTTCGCGGCGCTCTTCAGTTGGGCCTTGGCGTCCGCCGGGTTCGCCTGCGGCAGGCCGAGCCGGGCCTGGACCGAACCCTGCTGCTTCTCCGGGCAGACCCGCAGGTCCTTCACCGCGACGGGCAGCACCAAGGCCTCCTGGGAGGCCGCGATCACCAGCATCGTGCCGGTGGTGCAGGCGGCGTTCGGGGTGTCGGTGGCCGGCGGCGAGGCCCACCAGGCGACCGGCTGGTACAGCGCGGAGCCCGAGCGCAGCACCACTCCGTGGGCCTTGTCGGTGCCGAACTTCGCGGTCCCGAGCGCGGCCGATGCCAGCTTCGCGAAGGCCGCGCCGCCGTTGTCGATTCGCACGTCGGGCTGGCCGTAGATCACGCAGTCCTGGCCGGTGGTGTTGGTGAGCTTCACCACCGCGCCCATCCTCGGGTTGCCGCTGGTGTCCAGCTCGGCGAGTTCGGCCTTGACGTCACTGTGCTTCTCCGCGCTGGAGCAGGGCTGCAGCTCGGCGGCGGGCTTCCCGTTCGCGGTGCCTGCGGCGGAGGTGGCGGGCGTGGCGGAGTGCGTGCCGGCCCCGGCCGGGGAGGAGGCCGGCGCGGGGGTCGGCTGCGTGCTCGGCTCGCCGGTGGGCTTGGCCGCAGAAGCGGGAGCGGAGGCGGCCGGGGCGGTGGCCGGCGTGCCGTCAGGACCGCAGCCCGCGATGACGAGGGTGGCACACACCAACGCGGCCGTGGTGACGGGCTTGCGAAGCTTCAACGCGAACTCCTGCTCGGAATGGGGATTGCGGCCGGCTCGGCCGAGCGCGGCAATGCGACATCACGCGCTCATCTGTCGGCCGGTTCCCGCCCGGTGGGTGATCGCGGCCGGGCGGGGCCGAACAGTAGCAACGTGCGGCAGGCCCCGGCGGACAGCTGGAGGCACCGGGCCGGCGGGCTGCCCGGACGGCCACGTGCACGCCCCTGACCTGCCTAAGTGCGGCTGGCGAAGGATCGTTCGCGTGCCCGTCCGCGTCCGGCCGGTGCTCGGCGGCGCCGCGCTGGCCGGGTGAGGTCTGCCCGTTCGGGCAGGAGGACAGGAACCCCCGGGCCGGGAGAGTCTGCCCCCGGGGCCCGGGCGGCAAGGCCGGCCGCACCCGCGCCGTGCTGCTTGCCGAGCTCGGTGCCCCTCAGCTCGTCACTCGGCTCGGTGTCCTCTCACGGCACCTCGCTGCCCTGCGCGGTGCCGGCCCGATCTGCATTCGCGCGCGGATGAACGGGCGCTGCATCCGGTGGGCCGGGGCCAGGTCCGTTGCCGGCGGTCCGCGGCAGGGCTTCGGGGTGTGTCAGGCGTGGTACCAGATCTGGTTCTTGGCTCCGTCGGCGCAGTCCCAGATGTTGAGTTGAGTGCCGTCGGTCCGTCCGCCCGGGATGTCGAGGCAGCGACCGGACTGCGGGTTGACCAGTTGGCTCTTGCCGTTGAGCACCCACCTCTGGTTGGTACCGCCGTTGCAGCCCCACAACTGGACGGGGGTGCCGTTGGCCGTACCGGCCTGGGCGATGTCGAGGCAGAGCACGCCGCCGGGCCTGCTGACGCTCCCCATCTGGATGCTGTTGCCGATCAGAGTCCACTGCTGGGCGTTGCCCTGGTTGCAGCTCTGGGCGGCGATCTTCCCTCCGGGGAAGAACCCGGCCTGGTAGTTGTCGAGGCAGTAGTTGCTGCCCGGTGAGGACTTCCAGGCGGACCAGATCTGCGACGGGTTGCGGTAGATGAGGTTGTCGATCAACGCCCAGCCGGGGAAGTCCATCATCACCACACCGAGGTGGTCACCGCGTCCGCCACCGCTGTTGAGGTACTTCATCAAACGGGAGTTGACGCCCTCGAAATGATCCTTGCCGCTTGTGAAGCCGCCTGCGAACTGTGCGGGACTCAGCCTGGGAGCCAGTGACGCGGACGTGTAGGTGACGAACATTTCGCCGCTCGGGTCGGCTGCGGCCTTGTCCAGGTTGGGCTTGACCTTGGACCACTTGAAGTCGGGGCCGCTGGCGTCGTAGGTGTCCTCCCGGTGATTGTTGTAGCCCTTGATGCCGAAACCGTAGTCACCGTTGCCGGGGCCCTCGAAGTTGGTCAGCACGATCTTCCCGCGCACGTCCTTGAGCCGCGGAACATCAGTCGGCGTGCCCTTTGTGACGGACGGCTCGTAGAACAGGCCGGGGTACTTCTTGACGTAGTCGAGGAAGATATTGACCCGTGCAGTCTGGTCGGTGCTCTCCGGGGAGTCGGTACAACTGCCGAGGCTCTTGTCGCACTCGGAGTGCAGCCGCATCAGGATGGTCTCGCCACGGTGGGAGGCGAGGAAGCCCTGGGCGCGCATGAGCACGTCATCGAAGACGGCGTCCTGGTAGAAGGCGCCGTGATGGATCGTGAAACGGTCGCCGACCACCCGGACCCGGATGTCGATCGCCCTGATGCCGCGCTCGAACTGGTTGGCCAGGGACGCCCCGGAGGTCCCGTAGTCCTCCTGGGCCTGGACGTTCGGGCCGTCCTGGATCGCCATGGTCTCGTGTGTACCCGGGATGGTCATGGCTGCCAGCCAGGTGTTGCCGTTGACCAGGGACATCCAGTCGGGATGGCGAGTGGAGTTGATGCTCCTGTAAGCGTCGGCGTTGGTGCTCCCCATCGCCGAGGCGGAGCTTCCTGCGGCCACTGGAGCGAGTGCCAGGCCCGTGAGTGCCACGAGGGCGAGGGCCCTGCGCCGCAGGCGTTGGGCGACGCCGGCCGGCCTGTCTGCTGTGGTCATGGACGATGCCTCTCTGCGCGCCGGTCCGCGTTTGGCGTCCAGGCGTGAGTGTTGTCGGAGCGGCATCATCCACCGCCGTCACGAACCGTGACCATCGTGGAGCACCACGAGATCAACGCTCACGGCACCGCGAGGTACCGACGGCACGGAGCGAACCGAGCCGTCGCGGTCGGGCGGCGCGACGGCGGTGATGGCCGTCGGTGACGGGCCCGCCGTCTGCGCGGTCGGCGAGGGCGGCCTGTGGTCAGCTCGACCGTCGGCGCCTGGGGTGAGCGGGACAACCTCGGCGGTTGGCGGGCACAACGTTGCCGGTGCGGGGGCGGGACAACCTCAAGGCGGCGGGCACGTCGGTGCCGGGTAGGACGCGACGCGCGGGGACCTTAAGCGCTCGGGATCGGGGCCCGGATGATTCGGGCGGCGCAGCCGGAGGCGTCTTGATGGAACTGGCGGTGCCGTTCGGCCCGGGACGCGCAGGTGCTCGGGGCCGAGTGGGTGAAGTAGTGGGCCGGCCTGGGGGTCGGGGCCGTGTGCGGCCGAGGATCCGTCAGACATTGGTATCGGATGACTCCGCGGCGCCTGTGCGCCCGGTCCTGTCGTCGAAGGTGTGGAGTGCTTGTGCTGTTGTCGTCCTCGGTGAAGCGATCGCTCGTCCTGCTCTCCTTCCTGCCCCTGGTGATCACCGGTGCTCCGCGGGCGGCGGCCTCGCCCGGGGTGCCGACAGATCCCGTGGTGGCGGAAAGCGTGGTGGACTGGGACCAGCTCGCGGAGTGCGAGAGCAGCGGCCGGTGGGACATCAACACCGGCAACGGGTACTACGGGGGGCTGCAGTTCGACCAGAGCACCTGGCACGCCAACGGCGGACTTGCTCACGCGCCCCGTGCCGACCTGGCTTCCCGGCAGGCGCAGATCGCCGTCGCCGAGCACCTGGCCGCCCAACGCGGGCTCGCCCCCTGGCCGGTGTGCGGCAGCAGGGCCTCCCGCTCCGGCGCCCACGTCGCGCCGCCTCCCTCCGTCGCTGACGGCCCGACCGCCGGCGCCGCGGCCGTCCCGTTGCCGGGATCCGGCAGCGCGGCTGACGCGGACACACCCGCCGAGGTGCCCTGCGACGCCCTGCCGGCCGGCACCTGCCAGACGGTGCGGGAGGGCGACACCCTCAGCGCGATCGCCGAATCGCACCAGACCCCCGGTGGATGGACCACGCTCTTCCAGCTCAACCACGCGGTGATCGGCGACGACCCCGACCTTCTCCTCCCCGGTGCGCCACTGCGTCTGCAGCCCTGAGCTACACGCGGACACCACTCACCCGACGCCCTGACCAACGTCGGCAACGGCACCACGAACACCCTGCCGCAAATCGGCAACCTGTAACCAACCTCGGGCGACTGGCGGGCGCGGCCAAGAGCAGCTGGCCGCGTCGGCCCCCGTGGACGCTGCCTCGCAGCATGCCGAGGCAGCGTCGTCGGCGACCTGCGGTCTACCTCTGCTGCTGGGGGCCTTGGCGTTCCCAGCCGGGTGAGCGGATCTCCAGGGTGATGTCGGGGTTGCACACCTCTGACCCGCAGGTCCGGCAGGTCCAGGCGGCATCCAGAGGGTGGTCCGGATGGTCCGGCCGGCCGGCCGGGTGGTGGCGCAGCACCACGGGGGGTTCGGGGGAGAGCCAGCGGTCGCCCCAGGCGAGCAGGGCCTGGGTCAGCGGGGCGAGGTCGCGGCCGGCTTCGGTGAGGTGGTACTCGAAGCGGGGCGGGTGCTCGTTGTAGGGGCGGCGTTCGACCACGCCCGCCTCCTCGAGCGCTCGCAGCCGGGCGGTGAGGCGGTCGCGGGGGGCGCCGGTGTTGCGGGCGATCCGGTCGAAGCGGTGGTTGCCGTAGAAGAGCTCGCGTACGGCGAGCAGTGCCCACTTCTCACCGAGGACGTGGAGAGCCGCGGCGATGGAGCAGGGGCGGCCGGGGAGCGCGGCGGTCGCTCGGTCGGCGGGGGGCTTGGTCATCGCCCCACCCTCTCACAGTGGGTTGCGTATTCAAACTCGCATCAGCTAGCTTCCCCGCCATGAAGCGAGTTGGAATATCAAACCCATCCATCGTGGCCGCTCCCGCGCAGCGCCACAGACGCGCCACCTTCGCGGTGGTCGCCGCCGCCGTCTTCGTCTCGAACCTCGACCTGTTCGTCGTCAACGTCGCCCTCCCGGCGATGCAGCAGCACTTCCACGCGGCCGACCTGGCCACCCTGTCGTGGGTCCTGAACGGCTACGCCATCGCCTTCGCATCGCTGCTGGTTGCCGCCGGACGGCTGGCCGACCGGGTCGGCCACCGCACGGTCTTCCTCACCGGACTGGCCGTCTTCACCGCTGCCTCCGCGCTCTGCGCGCTCGCCCCCTCGGTCGCCTGGCTCGACACCGCACGCGTGGTGCAAGCCGCGGGCGCGGCCGCGCTGATGCCGACCTCGCTGGCGCTGCTGCTGGACGCCACACCCGCAGCCGAGCGCCCGGGCGCCATCCGCGCCTGGGCATCCATCGGGGGAATCGCAGCCGGACTGGGGCCCGTCGTCGGCGGACTGCTGGTCGAAGCCGACTGGCGCTGGGTGTTCGTCATCAACGTCCCCATCGGCATCGCCGCCCTCGCACTCGGCACCCGCGTGCTGCGCCGGCCGCAGACCCGGGACGGCGGCCCGCTGCCCGACCTCCTCGGCGCGGCACTGCTCACCCTCGCCATCGCCGCACTCGCCGCAGCGCTGGTCAAGGCGGACGACTGGGGATGGACCTCCACCCGCACGCTCGGCGGCCTCCTCGCCACCGCGTCGCTCACCGGCTGGTTCCTCCACCGATCGGCACGCCACCGCGCCCCGATCGTCGAGCTGCCGCTGCTGCGAGTGCCGAGCTTCGCCGCCGCCAACGCCGCCGCTCTACTGTTCACCGCCGCATTCGCCGGCATGCTGCTGACCTCCGCCCTGTGGTGCCAGCAGGTCTGGGACTACTCGGCGCTGCGCACCGGACTCGCCATCGCCCCCGGACCGCTGCTGGTGCCGCCGGTCGCGCTCGGCAGCGCAGCCCTGGTACGCAGGCTCCGCCCCGGACGACTCGCCGCCCTCGGCACCCTGCTGTTCGCGGCAGGAGTCGGCTGGTGGGCCCTCACCATCGGAGTCCGCCCCGGCTACACCTCCCAGCTACTGCCCGGGATGCTGCTCACCGGACTGGGCGTCGGGCTGGTGCTGCCCACCCTGATCGGGGCCGCCGCCGCAGCCCTGCCGCGCGCCCGCTTCGCCACCGGATCGGCGATCACCACGATGGCCCGGCAGATCGGAGCCGTGATAGGCGTCGCCCTGACAGTCAGTCTGATCGGCACCCCGATCGGCCCCGAAGCCGCCCTGGAGGGCTTCCGGCGGGGCTGGACGGCGGTGATCCTGGCGGTGCTGCTGGCCGGGGCGGCCGCTCTGGCCCTCGCGCGCGCTGAGCGCCGAGCCGCGCCGCCGAGCTGACGTTGGGGGCAGGCCGTTGGTTGGGCCCCGCAACCACCCCGGGGCCCAACCCGCCAACCCCAGCCGGCACCCCCGCGACACCGTCCAGCCGCACGGGGCGGCCAAGCTCTCCCACCCCGAGCGCCCCCGTTCACCCTGCGAGCACCCTTGGGCAAATCATCTGGCATCGCGTGCCGGCGAGCCCGGGCCGGGGTCAGCACGCACCGCGGCGGGCCGGCGGTCGCCGTAGCCCTCGATGCCAACGCCTGGGACATCCGCGTTTCCGTCACCGGCCGCCGCCCGCTCGGGCTACCGGGCAGGTGGACGGGGGATGCCCATCGGCGGGCCACCGTCGCCGACCGCGACCAGACCGCACTCGTAGGCGAGGACGACGGCCTGGGCCCGGCTGCCCAGGGCGAGCTTGGACAGCAGACGGTTCACATGGGTCTTGACCGTCGCCATGGTGACCACCAGATGGTCGGCGATCTCCTCGTTGGTCAGCCCGCGGGCGACAAGCCGCAGCACCTCCTTCTCACGGGAGGTGAGCACGCGCAGCCGCGACGGATCAGGAACGGTCCCGGGCGTGTGGGGCTGGTGCACGAAGGTCTCGACCAGGCGGCGGGTCAGGACCGGATCGAGGAGCATCTGGCCGGCTGCGACGGTGCCGATCGCGGTGAGCAGTTGGTCGGGCGGTGTGTCCTTCAGGAGGAAACCCGAAGCTCCGGTCCGCAAGGCCTCGTAGACGTACTCGTCGAGGTCGATGACAGTGAGCATGAGGACCTTGGGGGCGGGCGCCGGGGCGTGGGCGAGGATGCGCGACATGGCGGTGATGCCGCTGATGCCGGGCAGCCGGATGTCCATCAGGATGACGTCGGGGCACGTCGTGGCGGCCAGGTCGACGGCCTCCTCCCCAGTGGCCGCTTCACCCACCACGTCCAGCCCAGGTGCGGCACGAACCAGGGCGGCCAGCCCGGCACGGATCAGGACCTGGTCGTCGACCACCAGAACGGTGGTCGATCCCCCGTACGCAGGGCGGCCGGTCGGTGCTTCGCCATGGTGTAAGGAGATGGTCATCGCTCGCTCCCTGAGGTTCGGCCGGCCACCGGCCGGCTACCGGTTGGCGGGGTGGGGAGGGAGAACTCGACGGCGAAACCACCCCCGTCCCCGGGTCCTGCCCTGAGGGTTCCGCCGTAAAGGGCGACCCGCTCGGCCATCCCGACCAGTCCCAGCCCCGATCCCGCGGACGGCATGGCGGGGTCGCGTCCGGTGCCGTTGTCCACCGCCCGTCCGGTGACCAGGGCGGGCGCGTAGTGGAGGGTGAGGGTGACGTTCACGGGCCGTCCGGCGTGCTTGATGACGTTGGTCAGGGCTTCCTGGAAGACGCGGTAGGCGCACTGGTCGATGCCCGGCGGCAGCGGGCGCGCCTTCCCCGTGACCGTGAGGGTGATGTCCAGGCCGACCGCCTTGGCCCGCTCCAGCAGGCCCTGCAACTGGGACGTCCCCGGGGTGGCCCGGTCGGGCAGGTCGTCGAGTTCGCCCGTGCTCTGGGGATCGACCCGAAGGACCTGTAGCAGGGAGCGCATCTCCTCCAAGGCCTCGCGGCTGGTGTCACCGATCGCCTCCAGTGCGGCGCCGACCTGCTCGTGGTCGGTGCCGGCGCGGTGGAGGTACCCGGCGGTGCCGGACTGCACGGCCAGTGCGGCAAGGTGGTGGGCGACCACGTCGTGGAGTTCGCGGGCGATCCGCAGCCGCTCCAGGGACACGGCCTGCCGGGCGCGGAGCTCCTGTTCGATGCGCAGCCGCTCGGTCAGGTCGGCGAGTTGGACGTTGCGCTTGCCGAGCCTGCGCAGCCGGGTCGCGAAGAACCACATCACGCCGGTGCCGATCACGCTCTGCGCGAGTGCCATCTCGATGCTCAGGCGGGCCTGGAGCCCGGTGGCCAGCCACAGGGCCGCCGTGCCCGCCGCCCACCACCGGGCCTCGTGTCCCGGCCGGGCCGTCACCACGCAGTAGCACGCCAGCATCGGGGCCCAGACGTTCACCGAGGGTTGGAATCCGGCGAGGACGAAGCACAGCAAGGCGGTTCCTGAGGCGGCCAGTGCCGTGCGGGGGCGGCAGTGGCGCAGTGCCAGCGGCAGGTTCACCGCCACGCTCAGACCGATCGCCACCGGTCCGAAGCGTGGCCAGCCGGCCGCCCGGTAAGCAGCCTCGTAGGCCTGCTGCCCGTAGACCACGCTCACGGCCGCCAGTGTGACGGCCAGCAGCGCGTCCAAGGCCACGGGGGCACGGTGTCGGATACGTCCGCTGATCTGCACCTGCGCAGATTAGGGTTTGGCCTCGTGCCCGGCGTCAACCCCCGGGTTGAGATCCAGCTCCGCCGGCGGTGGTGCGGGCTCCAGGTCCCGTGGGCACGGGTGCGCGGGACCTGCGTCTTGCAACCCGGGCTCAGGTCTCGCCTTGTGGAGCCAGTTCCGGGCGTAGAGGTTGTTCGTGTAGCTGTGGATATCGCTTTCACCGCCACTCTCGACGGCGCCCACCAGCGCCTCCCAGGCGGACACCGGGTGGGTGACGGTGCCGTCGGCCAGCCGCGCCGGTGGAGCAGCTTGCCCACTTCGCCCTTCCCTGCCGTGCCGTGAGGCTCTCACGTCGTCCTGCCGGCCGACCAGACGGTGCGCTACCTACCCCCGGGGGCGCCGGAGCTCGCCGGGCGCGCCTACCGCGCTGGTTCGACATGCCGGATCAACCCGTGGTTCGACGCCCCGGCCCGGTCGCAGAGCGAACAATCGCAGTCGAACGAGCCAGACGGACTCCGCGGCATTGTGCGGAGCTGCCGTGCCCCACTGTGAACCACACATCGGAGGAAGGCTTCTCATGACCGTGCTCAAGCGTCTGTGCCTGGGCGCCGCTGCCCTGATGGCCACCACCACCATCAGCGTCCTCGGCACCGCGGCGCCGGCCAGCGCCGACGTCATCAACTACTCCTGCGGCCCCAAGCTGAACCCCTATGAGCTGACGACCGGCAGCCAGCGTGAATGGCTCTACGCCGCGAAGCAGGGCAGCGGCGGCGCCGACTTCTACCTCAGCACGAACAACCCGTACTACGGCAGGAACGTCTTCTGGGCTTGGGGGCACAACCTCAACCCGGGCGACACCATCTCCCTCGACTGGTCCGACGACGGAGCCCGCAACTGGCACGCCTGCCACAAGAAGGTCCCCAGCGGAGCTCATAGCACCACCACCTACGCCGTCGACAACCCGGGAGGCCGCTGGTTCCGCACCTGCGTCCACCGGTCCGGGTACTCCGGCTGGGCGTGCACCCCCTGGTTCTGACCCACCGCATCCACCGGCCGGCTCACCCGGTCGCGGGACCGGCGCCCGCACGGGCCACGGTCCCGCGACCGGGAAATGCGGCTGGAGGGGCCAGCCGCTAAGACGCGAAGACCCTACGCGGTGCTCACGGCGACCCGGTTCCCACAGCCACTGAGGTATTCCTTCCAACGGCCGGCGCGCCCTGACCCCGTGTGCTGGCTTCCCTCCTGGGAGCCCGGGGCTCAGGGCTGGAGCCGGAGCATTGCGCCGGGTCCGAAGGTGAAACGGGTCCACGGACGAGGGCAGTGCCGGTACCGGTCGGCCGGGCTGGGCACGCTGCAGATCGGGGACGGGATCGGCGGGCCCCGCCGGACCTCCGCCGTCGAACGCGTCAGCACGAGGTTGCCCCGCAGCGGGCCGCGTTCCGTACGGGCGGAGCTGGTGAACGCGCTCTGGCTCGGCTGACCCGTCACGGCCTCCCGAGCGCTGGCCGCGCCGAGCTCCCGTGGTGCGACGGCCTGGTCACCGGTCGGCCCGGCCGAGGGTGGCGCCGGGGTGGGGCCCGCGGTGCGGGTCGAGTTCGTGGAGGATCTGGCGGGTCTCGTCCATCAGGGAGCCGTGCAGGGACCACAGGACGGGGCCGTAATCGGTTCGGCAGAGGGTCTCGGCAGCTGCGGCGTGGTGGTCGCGGGCCCGGTGCAGGGCCTTCGAGAGGTCGTCGGTGTGCTCGGGGTCGTCGGCGCGGTCGCGTTGGATGCGGGCGAAGACGTCGAGGGCGTCGCCGATGGCGTCCATGACGCCGGCGAGCGGGCGCATCCGCTCCCGGGCATCCGTGCGGGCCGTCTCGTCGGTGGGGAACTGGCGCTCGCCGCGGGCGAGGTCGTCGAGGCCGCGCAGGATGGAGCCGAGCTGGTCGCCGACGTGCCCCAGGCAGGTGAGCGCTTCGGCGAGTGGGCCAAGGGCCGCGGCGGGGTCGGTGGTCTGCCGCAGGCGGCGGGGGTTGAGGCGGATGCCCTCCCGGGCCCGGTCGGCGCTGCCGCGAGCCCGGTCGAGCTCGCGGGCCGCCGCCTCGACGCGGCGCAACCAGGTGTCGGAGGTGTGCTCGTCCCAGCCCTCGCGGAGGTGTCCGGCGGTGTCGTGGGCGATGCCGGCGAGGTGGTGGGCGGCTTTCGCGCACTGGTGGGCGGCGTGGCCCACGTAGGTGGGGGGTGCCGCGAGAAGGTTGACGAGGATGCCGGAGGCGACGCCGATGAGCGTGTCCAGGATCCGCACGGGTGCATAGGGGGCGCCGGTGCTCAGGACCAGCAGGACCGTGACGGGCACTTCCGTGGCGCGGTCACCCAGGCGCAGGAGCTTGCCCAGAGCCAGGCAGGAGCCCACCGCGAGGCCGATGGTGCCGAAGTTCGCGCCGGCCAGGCGGAGCAGGCCGAGGGCGGCGAAGGCTCCGAGCATCACGCCGCTGATCTGCCGCAGGCCCTGGGCGAGAGTACGGAAGACGGTGAGCTGGACGGTCAGCAGCGCGGCCAGCGGTGCGAGGACGGGCTGGTCGTCCTCACCCAGCAGGAGGACCGCGGCCTCCCAGGCCAGCGCGCAGGCGATGGCGACCCGGGCGGTCTGCGCGAGCGCCTCCCCGTGCGAACGGGCCGTGCGCACCGGGTGGCGCAGCGCTGTACCGGTAGCCCGGAGGCCGTCGGCGGTTCGCGCCCGCCAGGACGGCGCTGTCTGCGGTCGCCGGCGGGACCGGCTCCGCTGTGACCGCCCGGGCCGGACAGGGGCTTCGCTCCTGCGCGCTGGACGGGGTTCGTCCCCGAGGGCGACCTCTCCATGATTCGTCATGCGGCAGTCCCACCCCCGGCTCGCTCGGACCAGCCCGGAGCCGACCTTCTCGTGTCGGGCGAGCACGTTGCGCGTTCGCCTGCCCCGTGTCCCCGCTCGCATGCCCCCGCGCCGGGTGGACGCGTTGTCACCCGGAGGGGCGGTCTGTCAGTTCGTCAGCAGGCCCCGCGCCATGGCGCGGGGCCTGCCGCGGGGACTACTTGCGGCTGCGACGGCCGAGCCGCATGCCTCCGAAGACCAGGGCGAGGACCAGCAGCACCGCTCCGATCACCAGCAGCCAGATCATGCCCTTCACCAGAGCTCCGACGAAGCCGAAGATCACGGCGAGCAGAACGATGAACAGGAACACGGCCATGTAGACCTCCAAGGGGGCGCCGGAGCGGGTGGCGGGGAGCGCGTCAGACGCTGCCACCCGCCCCGGCATCCCGCCATCGGTGCCGCCATCCGGCCCACGACCGGCCGGTCAGCGCGGTCGAGAGGCGCCCGAAGGGGCCCGTCAGGCCGGCCAGGTACCTGTCACGCGCCGGACGGCGGTGGCGCCCGAGCGTTCGACGGCGGCCTTCACCAGGGCGAAGATCGCGCCTTGGAGGGTGGCGGCGAGGAGGATCTCCCGCCAGGTCCGGTCCTCGTCGGTGGCGTCGGGCGCGTCGTCGTCGTGCCCGATCACCTTCCACGCCTGCTTGAACGCCACCCCCGCCGCCATGCCGCTGATCACGCCCAGGGCCAGGCCGACCGGCTTGTAGGCGATCCTGGTCTTGTTCATCGCTGCCTCCTGATCCTGCGCACGGCGAGCAGGAGCACCACGACTGCAGCACCACCGGCGAGCAGCGGAAGGCGCCGGGCGCGCGCCGGATCCGTCGCCGGACGGTCCTGCTCCCATGCGAGGTCGGGAGTCCGGTCGGCGCCGCGGGCCGCCCGTGCGGTCATGTCGCGCAGGCGCCGCGCGGCACGGGCGGCCCGGTCCAGGACCGGGTCGGGGGTGCGGTCCTTCAGCAGGTGGACGCCCTGCCCGGCCGCCTCCTGGATCCGGTCGGTGAGCCGGGCGCCCTTGGCGGCGGCCCGTTCCTTCACGGTGGCGGCCTGCTCGTGCAGTCTCGCCTTCACGTCGGCCTTGCCGGCCAGGGCCTCGATGGTGTGGCCGAGTTCGTCACGGGTGTCCTCGATCTGCTCGCGCAGGCGCTCGGGGGCGGGTGCGCTCTCGTGGTCGCGGTGCTGGGTGCTCATCGGTGTGCGTGCTCCTTGATCTCGGCCATGTCGGCCTTGACGCTGTCGATGGTCTGCTCCGGCGCGGGCGCACCGGCCTTCGCGATCTGCTTCTTCCCCGCCAGCGCCGCCACGGCCGCTGCCCCGGCCAGGACAGCGGCCACGACCAGCGCCGCCGCCCACACGGGCAGCAGCCCGGCCAGCGCCGCGATCCCCGCGCAGACGAGGGCCTGCGCCGCCAGGAAACCGAGCAGGCCGGCCCCGCCGAACAGGCCCCCGCCCGCTCCGTACCGCCTGCCCTTCTCGGCCATCTCCGCCCGCGCCAGCTGCATCTCCTCGCGCACCAGCTCCGACATCTGCTGCGATGCCCGGGACACCAGCGCACCCACCGACTCGTCGGCGGCCTCATGACCCCACCGATCCGTGCTGCTCACGCGTCCTCACCTTGCCTTCCTCATCCCGCCCGTACCCACGCCGCACCGAGACGGCCGCCGCGCCGGGCCTGCTGTCAGCCGCGCTTACCCGGTCCGTGCCCGCGCATCCACGGGCCCCGGGCAGTGGATGCGCGGGCACGGCTCGGGTCCGGGTGCCGCGCGGTCCCGTCTGCGGCTCTCCGTCCGGTGGGCGCCGGCCGGACGGGCGGCGAGGTCGGACCGAGGAGAACTGCGGCGGCCGGGAGTCCCGGGAAGAGCGGCGGTGGTCCGGCGCTGAGCCAAATGGCGGTAGTCCGGCGCGCCCATCCAGACGCTCCCCGGTGGCGGCGGGGATGCTGAGGCGATGACGCAAGGACGACGAAAGCGCGGCCTGGGCCGCCTCAAGCGCACGACCATCCCCGGCCAAGGCGCCGCCGACTGCGTGGTGGAACAGCCGGGGGTGCTGGTGCCGACCGCAGCCGGTCCCGTGTGCTGCATGACGACCGACACCGAGCACGTCACCCTCGGCGGAACCGTCGTCCGAACCCGCTGGCACGAGGCCGGCTGCGCGACCTGGAGCGCCCGCTAAGCCGCGTTGTCGGCTCGCCGGGCCGGTCAGGCTCCGCCTGGACGCGGCCCCGGCTGGCGTGCACCGGGGCGGGTGTCCTGGCGCGGTTCGGCCGCGATCAGGTCAGCCCGCGGGTCCGCTCCCGCGTGCCGGGGCGCGCCCTGGCCGCGGTGACCCGGGCTGCCGCGGTCTCTCCGGGGGTTGGGGGCCGGTGGATGGCGAGGGCCGCGCGGGCGCTGGCTGCGGCGGGGAACAGCTGCCGGGTGGCGGTGATGCGTAGGAGGTGCTGGACCGGGAGGCTGGGGGCGATGAGGACGATGGCCCGGTGGGTGCGGCGGGCCTCCAGGCGGGCTTCGAGGAGCAGGTTCAGCCCGGCGCAGTCGATGAAGGTCACGTCCCGCAGGTCCAGGCCGAGCAGCGGGCAGGGCAGGCGCTGGGCACGCTGGATGGCGGTGCGGGCCCAGCCGGTGGCGTCGGCGTCGAGGTCACCGGCGAGGTAGCACAGCGCGGCTTGGCCCAGTCGCGCGGTGACCGCTCGCAACTGCGGGTCGGGAGGGCAGGCGTCGTGGTTGAGGTAAGGGTGCATCGGGCGGCCTCCGGGCCCCGTCGATGATCGCCACGCTACGAGGGAGCGCACCCGCGCCATCACCGTCCGGGAGTCCCGGACCAGAAGTGAGGCGGATTGCGGCGGGCTGGCGCGCAGCCACGGTGAACACGCGCCGATGCGGTCCACCGTACGCCGACCGGGCTCCGCCAGCACTGTTCATACACCGAAACTCCTCGTGAACACCGTGGCGAGCGCCCCTACTTCGCCACCGGGGGCGCGGCCGGGCGCGCCCGCGCCCCCGGTGGCCGATGAGGGGCGGCTGCGGGGGCGCGGGCGGATGGGGGTGGCGCGGGTGGCTGGGTCAGCCCGTCCAGTCCACGCTGCTGTCGGTGAAGCCCCCGCTCACACCGCCCGGCCCGACCAGGACCATGCCGTCGAAGTAACAAGCGCCGTCCGGGCCGAAGTGGGCCTCGGTCAGCTGCACGCCGGCACCGCCGGGGCCGACCATGAAGCCACCCTTCTCGAACCCGACGCTCGGCACATCGTGAGCGCTCGCGGCGGCGGCGGTGCCGAGCGCGAGGGGCAGGGACAGAGCGCCGGCCACGAGGACACGGTGGAGAGCACGCATGCGACGTCCTTTCAGGACTACGGGAACAGGGAGCCCGGGACAGGCCCGATCACCATTCGCACACGCGCGAGCACACTCCGCAACCGGAGCTCCGGCGGGCCCGCCAGGCGGGCCGCTGTCCCGCCCAGGGCGGGCCCGGGCGGGACACCAAGGGCCGTCGGGGCAAGGAGCCGGATCGATGGAGGCCTAGTGCATCGGTGCGCCCGGCGCCGAGCGGCGGCTCCGGGAAGCCCCCCGGGCCCGGCATCACTCATTCCGTGGTCAGGAGTCACTCCGTCGCGCGTGCGCCGCGTTCGTCACAGGTGGGTGAGCACCATCCAGGCGGCGACGCCGATGAACGCCACCCCGACGACGCGCTGGACCGCGTACCCCTTGGCAGTGGGCTCGGCCGCGTCGGGGTCCTTGACCCACCCCTTCTGCAGCCGCCGGTTCATCCCCCACAGGAGCTGAGGGCGGATCACCTGGATCAGCCCGACCACGAACACCACGACCGCTATGGCGATCAACGTCCATTCCCCCTCGTACGCCGTTGCGGACGACCTCTCCTGACGCCCACTCAGCTCGCGGCTGCCCCCGCGGACGATCCGGAAACCGGCCCGGGGCCGGACCACTGCGAGCAACGCCGAGCGCGAGGAGGGCGGAGTTTCTGCAGAGGTCCACGAGCCCACGTCGGTGCTGTCCACGGCCGGCGCGTAGTCCACGGCGTGCCGGGCAGGCGATCACCGTAGAGACGACGAACCCGTGAGGATGCGCCATGCCCGATCCCGACCAGACGCCCAAGACCCCCGACCTTCCGCCCCCGGACGGTGTGAAGGCTCCCGACATCGTCCCGCCGGAGGCTGAGGACCGCCGCGACCCCGACGCCCCGGACGGCGAGCGCGACCAAGCCCCCGCCAAGACGACCGAGGCGACCACCGAAGAGGAGCCGCCGGACTGATCAGACCCGGACGGCGAGCAGTCCCGGGCAGCGCCGGACGCGACACCTGGTGGCCCACCCGCGTGAGCGGGTGGGCCACCAGGTGGTCGGTGGCGCGTCCGGCGGTTCAGCGGCCGGGGTCGTCGGTGTCGGGGAGGTCGAGCTCGACCTTCTCCTTGCGGACCTCACCCGTGACGGTCTGCTCCTCGACGACCTCTTCGGTGGTCAGGCGCACGCGCTCCACCGGAACGGCCTCGACGTCGACCACCGCGTGCTCGGCGTGCAGGACCACCTCGTGCTCGGCCTCGGTGATCGGCTGCCCGGTCATCGCCGCGTCCCGGTTCGCCTCGGTGATCGGCTCCCGCTCGATCCGGACCTCTTCGTGGCGCAGGGGAACGGTCTGCTGCTGCTCCTCGGTCACCACGTACTTGCGCAGCCGGGCACGGCCGGCCTCCTGGCGCTCGACGCCGACACTCATCCGCTCCTCGGAACGGGTCATCGCGTCCCGCCCGGCGACGCGCTCGGGCTCCGCCGCCGCGACCTGGCGGTCCGAGGCCGCCCAGGCCGCCTCGCCGCCCGCGCCGCCGGCCACAGCGGCTTCGCCGGCCTGGTTATCGGGATGGGCCTGGGCCCACCCGCCCTCACCGCTCTCGTTGGCCTGCCGCCAGGACTCCTCCCAGGCGATGCCGTAGTGCTCGTAGAGGCGGTGCTCCTCGCTCTCGGAGAGGTGGCCACCGGAGTCGACGTCGACGTTCGGGGCGTCCTTGACCTTGTCCTTGGTCCAGGGCACTTCCAGGTGGTCCTCCACCAGGTGAGCGCCGGTGATGGGCACGAAGGACTCGCTCGTGCCGAACAGGCCGGTCTTGATGCTCACCCACTCGGGGCGGCCGGTGGCGTCGTCGTAGAAGACGTGGTCCGCCTTGCCGATCTTCTTGCCCTCGGAGTCGAGGACAGGGTGGTCCAGCACGCTCGACAGCTGCGCTTCGTTGAACATCGGGTGCTCTCCTTCTCATCGGATTCCCGTGGGCAACGTCCTGAGGATTTCCGATCGCACACGAAAGAAACAGGTTCGCGCCGGCTCGCCAGGCAACTCGGCCTACCACACCGGGCCGACTGCGGCACCCCGCAAGCCCCGGCTCACGGCATGGACGGCGGTGGCGGATCCGGCTGCGGGAGTCCCTGGTTGGCCCGGCCGCGATCGGGCATGCGCGGCTCGACGCCAACCGATGGGAGAGGACGCCATGGTTCTCCTCGGACTGCTCCTGCTGTGCGCGGTCGCCGCCTTCACCGGCCTGCTGATCGCCGACAACCTCGACGGCGGCCCGTCCTACACGGTCACCGTCCTCGGCAACGACATCGCCACCATGAACAGCCTGTCGATCTTCCTCGCGGGCATCGCCCTCACCCTGCTGTTCGGCATCGCGCTCCTGCTCCTGCTCGCCGGCAGCATGCGGGCCCGCCGCCGCTCGCGCGAGCGCGCGGCCCTCACCGCCGCGGCCACCCTGGCCGGCGCAGAAGCCCCGGCGGCGACACCGGCGGCACAGGACGCGACGCCGACCGCCGGACCGCCGACCGCCGGGGCGGGCGCGACCCAGCGCAAGCACCGCCTGCACCTCGGCCACTGACCCGCCCGGACTTCGCGCGGGACCGGCCACTCCTGACCAGCGCGTGCCCCACGCCGAGAGGACACCCAGACCGGCGGCACCGGAGCGGGGCCCATCGGGCGCGGGCCCCGCTCCGGTGCCGCCGGCGTTGGTCAGAGGTGGGGTTCGCCCGCGAAGCCGCCCGCCTGGTAGCCGTCGAGCCGGTCGTGGTGCTCGCGGTGGTCGGTGTGGTGGTCCTTGTCGAACCCGGTCGCGTTCTTGACCTGCTCCTTGGTGCGGCTGACCCACACCGTCTCCTCCTCGGCGTCCACCCGGGTGATGGTGGTGACCGGCAGGAGGACCTGGCGGCCGAAGATCCACGGGCCGGTGTCCACCACGACGTGCGCCGAGTCGACGTCCACGGTGTGCTGGCTGATCTTGCCGATGTAGCCGTCGTCGACCTCCACCCGGTACCCGGTCAGGTCCGTGCCCGCCACGTAGCCCCCGACGCCCCCACCGTCTCGCTTTCCGCCGCTCACCACTGCCTCCTCATCGTCGCCACTCGTTCCGATGAGGGCGCGGCTACCCCAGCCGGTGGCCAGCACGCCCGCCCCCTCGGTGAGTCCTGGATCGGGTTCGTATAGAGGCCGGGTGCGGGCAGGCCCCGCCCGGGGACGGCGTGTCGCTTCGAGGGGAGGGGGCAGACGGTCCGGCGCCGGGCCGGTTCGCGAAGGGTGATGTCATGGAGATGCTGCTCCTCGTGGTGGTGGTGCTGCTGATTGCCGCAGGTGCCATCGCGGTGGCCGTCGCGCCGGGCGGGTGCCGCCGTCGCGGCAGGCGAGCCCAGGCGGCGAAGTGGCTCGCGGCGCCGCCTGCCGGTCTGTGAGAACGGGTGCGCCCCCGGATCCGCTGGGCGGGTCCGGGGGCGCAGGGGGGTGGGTGGCTGTCAGTCCTCCCAGCCGACCTCGCTGCCGGTGAAGCCGCCGGTGACTCCACCGGGGCCGGCCATCACCATGCCGTCGAAGAAGGAGGCGCCGTCCGGGCCGAAGTGGGCCTCGGTCAGCTTCACTCCCGCCCCACCGGGGCCGACCGTGAAGCTGCCCTTTTCGAAGTCGACGTTCGGCGCGTCGTGGGCGCTGGCCGCGGCGGCGGTGCCGAGCGCGAGGGGCAGGGACAGGGCGCCGGCCACGAGGGCACGGTGAAGAGCACGCATGTGCGAAGTCCTTCCAGGACTACGGGGATCAGATGGGGCCTGGGACCGGCCCGATCACCATTCGCACACGGATGACTACGTGTCGCAACCTGGCGTCGTGATCGGGCGGCCCTCGGTGGCCTGCTCGCGGCGCAGCGGGTCAGGAGGTGGGCGGGTAGGGGGCGCCCTTCAGGCGGCGTGCGAGGTGCGCGGTGTTGGCGGCGAGAGTGGCGGTGGCGGCGGCGGTCTTGTCGGGGGTCTTGTCGAGGTCCTGGTAGTCGGTGCGCTGCATGGCCTCGCCGACCCAGTAGGTCACCGCGTTGGGGGCGAGGGTGAAGCCGACGTCGTTGAGACCCTGGAAGACCTCGGCGCTGACGTGGTGGGCGCCGTCCTCGTTGCCGACCACGCACACCGCGGCGACCTTGCCGTAGGTGAGGGGGCGGCCATGGTCGTCGCTCTCGCCGAGTTCGGCGTTGAGCCGTTCCAGGACCCGCTGGGCGACGCTGGAGGTGTGGCCGAGCCAGATCGGGGTGGACAGGACGAGGATGTCGCAGCCGAGGATCGTGTCGCGGATCTCGGGCCAGGCGTCACCGTCGCCCATGTCGACCGCGACACCCGTCCTGACGTCGTGGTCGGCGATCCGGATCACCTTGCCGGTGACCCCGTGCTCGGACAGCGCGGCCATCGTCTGCTCCGCGAGCAGCTGGGAGCTGGACGGCTTCGGCGACGGGGACAGCGTGCAGACCAGCGCGACGGCGCGCAGGGGCGTGGTTTCGGTAGTGGTGTCCATGACGGTCCGGCTACCCCCGCTCCTCGCCGCCATCCCACGGCGCGGCCGAGGTTGCGCCGTCCGGGTACGCCCTGCCGCCGGCCGCCCGGACGGCCGCACTCGGCGCGGATTCTTCACGAAATAAGGGGGCGTACGATCCGGAAAGGGGGGTATTCGGGTACGGACCGTTGCAGCTCGTAGAAAGGGACCGACATGGCTGTGGCCAGTGACGAACTCTGCCAGGACGCCTGCACCGCCGCCGAGGTGGAGGTGGCTGCTCTGCCTGCCCGGTCCTTCGACGTGGCGCCGGAGCTGGAGGGGATCGACAAGCTGCGGGAGGTCGCCCCCACCGACGCCCGCGATATGTCCCGGGTGCTGCTGGTGCGGCTCGCCGCGCTGGAGGAGGGCACCCGGGAGTACTCCTACGTCCGCGCCTCGCTCGTGGAGCTGAACCTGTCGCTGGTGCGCTTCGTCCTGCGCCGCTTCGGCTCCCACCGGGAGAACACCGAGGACCTGATGCAGGTCGGCTCGGTCGGTCTGATCAAGGCGATCGACCGCTTCGAGCCCGAGCGTGGCGTGGAGTTCACCACCTTCGCCGTCCCCACCATCCTGGGAGAGATCCGCCGCCACTTCCGCGACACCACCTGGGCCGTCCACGTCCCCCGCCGCCTGCAGGAACTGCGCCTGACCCTGGCCAAGGCCCAGGACGAGCTCTCCCAGAAGCTCGACCGCTCGGCGACGGTCGCCGAACTCGCCGCCCACGTCGACCTCTCCCAGGAGGAGGTCATCGAGGGACTGAACGCCGCCAACGCCCACACCACCGACTCCCTGGACCTGCCGGCCGGGGAGGACGAGGAGGGCCCGGGCGCGCTCGCCGCCGGCCTCGGCGACACCGACGACCGCTTTGACCTGGTGGAGAACCTGGTCTCGCTGCGGCCGCTGATCGCCGCCCTCCCCGAGCGCGACCGGCTCATCCTGTCGCTGCGCTTCACCCAGGAGATGACGCAGTCCCAGATCGGCGAACGCCTCGGCCTCTCCCAGATGCACGTCTCCCGCCTGCTGTCCCGCACCCTCACCCGGCTCCGCGAGGGTCTGGAAGCAGCCTGACCAGCACGCCTGCGGGGCTGGGGCCCGGCGAGATCGCCGGGCCCCAGCCCCGCGAGTGTGCTCACCGCACCGATCCGAGCTCCAGGAGAGGATGACGATGACCGCGCATGACGACACGACCACACCCGCCACCACGAGCCCGGCCGGCCCGTACGGCGACCCGGACCTGCACGTCGACGTGATCCCCGCAGCCGACCACACCGTGGTCACCATCACCGGTGACCTCGACGTCGAAACCCTCGCCCCGGCCAGGGATGCGTTGGAGCGGGCGTTCTGGGACAACCAGGTCGTCGTCGCCGACCTCGAACACGTCACCTTCTGCGACTCCTCCGGCCTCAACCTCCTCCTCAAGGTCCGCGCCGACGCCCTCGCCGCCGGCGCCCAACTGCGCCTGGCCGCGATCTCCCAGCCGGTGCGCCGGGTGCTGGAGATCACCGGCGCCGACGCCGCGTTCGACGTGCACCCCACCGTGCGGGCCGCCCTCGCCCACACCCCGTGACCCCGACCTCCACCACGTGCGGTTTGGTGACAGGACCAACAGGGTGCCCGCGCGTATCAGCCGCACCACAGCGGGCAGGCGCACAACCTGCGACCACCTCTGCCACGAAGGGCTGACCGCATGAGCACCCCCCGCCAAGCCCTGAACGGCCACCAGCCCCCACGCCCGCTGCCCACCCTGCCACCGGGCGGCCAGCGCCGCCGCCTCCCACTCTCCGGCCGCCACCGCCCCGTCGCCCTCGCCCGCGAGTACACCCGCACCGCCCTCACCGACTGGGCATGGCCCGAGCCGGACGACGTCCAGCTGCTGGTCGCCGAACTCATCGCCAACGCGACACTCCACGGCGGCGGCCCCCTCGACCTCCTCCTCCACGCCGACGAGCACCGGCTGCGCATCGAGGTCAACGACGCCTCGGTGTTCCTGCCCGTCCCGCGCGAGCCCCACCAGCCCGCCCACCCCGGAGGCCACGGCCTCATCGTCGTCACCCGCCTCAGCGACCGCTGGGGTGCCACCCCCCAGCCCTGGGGCAAGACGGTCTGGGCCGAGATCGACACCCCCACCCCGCCACGCTGAACCACCGGCCACCGGCCTGCTCCGGCGGTCCGTCAGGCAGTGGTGACGCGCACCAGGAAGTCGTGCAGCAGACGCACCGCGCCCTCCGCCTCCGCGTACTCGCCCTCCGTGGGCTCGACGGTGCCGAAGTCGTAACCTTCCCCGACCGGCAGGGCCCGCCAGTGCAACACCGGCGACAGGGCATCGCTCGCCGAGGCCAATACCCAGGCGAGCCGGCCGTGCACACGAGCCAGCGCCACCGCCAGCACCGCCAACGCCTCCCGCAGATCCCCCAGACGCTCGATCGGCGCCAGCGCCTGCTGGGTACTCGGCGAACCGACAACCGCCGCCAGGTCCGCCGCAGCCGACCACGCCACCTCGCAGCCCACGGCGTTCAACTCCCACACGCCGTCCCGGATCTGCTGCTCCGCCGCCGCCACCAGACCCTCGATCGTCCGCCAGATCTCCACCGGGCCACCTTAGTGATCACCACACACCCGCATCCAGCGCCGGCCCCGCCAAGCCCTTCCGGGGCGAGGAGCGAACCGCCGCCCTGGTCGGCGAGACGGTCAGTGCGGCATGCGCGGCGCGTGCCGCGACCTGCCGGGGTCGGGTCTCGTTGTGCCGATCATGACCAGCCGCTTCCCGGCCCCGATGCAGTGGGCCTTCCTCGTCCAGGAGTCCGACGTGCGGGACGAGCCGCCGACCGCAGAGGCGATCGTCGAGACCGACGTGCCCGCCCACCGGCTCCTGCTCCAGGACGCGGCCGACAGTGGCTTCACGATGGCCGCCGCAGCGCCGCCCGCCACCACCGCGCGGCTCGTGATCGAGGACCGGACCCTGGCCCGGCTGCTGCTGTCGGGCGGCCACCGAGTCTGGGAGCCGGTTCCGCCCCCAGAGCTGTCCCCCCGGTGGCTCGACACGGCCCGAACTCGCAACGAGGCCGTGGTCGTCGTCGTACCGCCGGGCACCTGGCCGACCGACATGGACCACCTCGCCCCCGCCGACCAAGAACTGGCCTTCCTCACCCGGCTCCAGCAGACCTACGCCAGCGGCCTCGTCCTCCACGGCCGAGCCACCATCTGAACCAGACCACCGACGGACGCAAGGTGCCCAACCCCGGACGCTGGCCGGCCCTCGCCACGGGGGCGTAGGCGGCCATCTGCTGGGGGCCGATGTCGGGTGTCCGACATCGGCCAGCACACCGATCCCGTTCGTGGGTTGCCGGAGGCTCCCGGAGTGCGGGAGTCAGGCTGGTCGGCCCGGACCGATCGGCTCCGGGGCCGGGCGGATGGTCTCGGCGCCCTCGAAGATGTACCAGGCCCAGTCCACCAAGGCGTCGGGCCCCCAACGCACCAGAGCCACCCACTCGAACGAGACGTCATGCTGCCGCCACGCCGTCACCCGGCCGGGCCTCCACCGCCCCCCAATCCGGATCTCCACCCACGGCCAGCGCGGCTCGTGGTCCCGGGACTGCCGGGGGCCGGCCATCATCGCAGGCGGTGCCTGCCGGGCATCACCAGGCACGTAGGGCGGGTGGTGGAACCGGGAGTACGGCTGATCCCACCTCATCCCCTCGGCGGGCGGCGGTCCCTGATGAGTGGTCATCTCAGACCACCACCAGCGGGCTGGCGGCCCTGGGGGTGTGGGTGTCCGGCTGGTCGGCGCGGATCGAGCCTTCGGCGTCCGGGAACCAGAGTCCGGCGCGGCGCGGCCGGGCGGCCGAGCCGCGCCCCTCGGTCTGCACCACGAGGTGGCGAGCTCTCAGCCGACCGCGTCCCTGGCCGAGGCCCTCCCAGCGGCGGGAAGCGACCGTCAGGCGGACCCGGGCCCCGGGCCAGGTGCCGGTGATCAGCAGCGCGCAACCGGCCTTGCGGGTGATGTTCGTCAGCCGCTCCGCGACCGCGGGCCGCACCGGGCCGGTCGGGCGCAGGAGCAGCACGCCGACTCCGTCGGCCAGGGCGACCGCGACCTCCTCCCAGCGGTCCCCGGGTTCCTCAACGGAGACCAGGCGGGTGAGGTCCACACCGAGTTCGGCGGCGGCCAGGTAGCCGAGTCCGGAGAAGCCGGCGGCGGCGCACCAGGTGCCGGCCGTGGTGGCTGCGGCGGTGAGCGCGAGCATCAGGGCCGTGCTGCCAGTCACGGACACCACGACGCCTGGGCGCAGGCCGGCGTCCGGCAGGAGCTCGCGCAGGCCGGGCAGCACGGGGACCAGCGGGCCGGTGGGGCGGGCGAGCTGGAGCCGGGGTGCCAGTTCGGCGAGGGAAGCCTCCATCCAGCCATTTTCGAACACTTAATCGAATGCGGGCAACCTGGCGTCGCCAGGCCGCGTGTTGGCAACCCTTTCCGGGCCCCCGGACCAATTGGTCCGGGGGCCCGGAAAGGGTTGCCGACGGCTCATCCCTCAGCCGGGCCTCCTCCCGAACAGTCGTAGGCGTGCGGCGTGGGTGCTGGTGGGCCGGACGCCGGCCTCGTGGACGAGGCCGTTCCAGATGGCCGTGACGTCCTCGGGGGTGATGCCGGGGAACAGGTAGTCGCCGGTGGCGGCGAGCCCTTGCCGGTAGTCGGTGACCAGCCGGGCGGTCTCGCCGGTGATGGTGACGGTCCGGGGCACCTTGCCGTTGGGGATCGTCAGGTTCCAGGAGTCGGGGTCATCTTCGTCGGGTTCGGCGGAGAGGGCCGGGCACTCTGCAGCGCGGACTCCGTAGGTGACGAGGAGGTGGGCGAGAACCTGGGCTCGGGTGCCGGCCGTGGTGCCGGTAGCGAGGATGGCCGCCGCCTGTTCGTCGCTGAGTTCGGGATCGTTCATCACCGCTGTTGCCCCTTCGGTGTTGTGCGGGTGGCCAGGCTAGGTGGTGGGGATGACGCTGGGGTGCCCGGGGAGGGCCGGGCACCCCGGTCGCGTCAGGCCGCCGGTGCGGCGGGGAGGGCGGGTACGGCGGGCAGTAGTACGAGCTGTAGCCCGTGGTTCCACATCAGCGACTCGTTGCCCTGCGGGCGGAAGAAGCGGGGGCGGTGCTCGGGATGGCGCCACAGGTGGCGGATGGCGCGCTCGGTGCTGGTTCGGGCGCGCAGCCACCAGGTGTCCTCGGGGCCGAAGGCGGCGGGGTCCTTGGGGATGGCGTAGATCGAGGTGCCGTCGGGGCCGATGAGGTGTTCGACGGAGAGGTCCACGTCGCCGTGGTCGGCGCGGAGGCTGAGCAGGAGTGCGGTGGCCTGCGGGTGCTCGCGGCGGAGGCCGGCCGCGAGGGTGGCGGCGACGTCGCGGGTGGGGAGGCGCAGGAGGTAGCGGGGCGGGGCGTGGGTGCCGAACGAGACGACGGGAAGGCCGCTGGCGGCGACGAGGAGGGGCAGCAGGCTGTCGAGGTCTTCGGCGAGTTGGCGTTCGCTGGCGGTCGGGTTCTCGGCGCGCCGCCACAGGGTGGTGTTGGCCCACAGGGCGTGGGCTCGGATGGTCGCGGTCTGGGTGTCGTACTCGTACTCGATGGCGTCGGCCGCGGGGTGGTGGGCGCGGGCGGTGGCGGCGAGGAGTTCGAGGGTGGTGGCCGCGAGCGCGTCGTCGGCTTCGGCGGAGGCGTCGAGGGCGGCGTGGAAGGCGGTGCTGAGGTTGGTGCGGCGGTAGAGGGCGAGGCCGGGCGGGCCGGTGAGCGGCTTGGGGCTGGGCACGTCGGTGTCCTTGAGGTGTTAGGTGGGCCGGGCCGCCGGTTGGGCGGCCCGGCGGCGGACTACAGGTAGGCCTTGATCTGGCGGTCCGCGATACCGTTCAGCTGTTCGGTGAGGGTGATGAGGGCGCGGACCCATTCCTCGGCGTCCGGGGTCTGGGTGGACGGCAGTTCGAGGTAGGCCTTCGTCAGCTGAAGGAGGGTCTCCATGGCGAGCGGGTCGTGTCCGGGGATGGTGCGGGCGGTGGGCTCGGCACCGCTGCGGTGGGCGAGGCCGGCGTTGTAGGCGAGCAGGAGGCGGTCGGCGGCCTCGTCGCCGGTGTAGCCGTTCCGGTAGAGGTCGGTGGTGGTGAACCACTGGATGAACGGCCCCGGGAGGGTGATCCGCAGGCCATGACGGCTGCTGGAGGTGGCGTGCTGGGCCGCCTGCTCGGCGTGGGCTCGGGCGTAGCCGAGGTGGCGCGCGGCGGCGCGGGGGTCGGCCTGGCGGGCTTTCAGGGCCCAGTCGTAGGCGCAGGCGGCTCGGGCGTGGTGCTCCCGGGAGGTGTTGCTGCTGGTGGCGTCGGCGGCGGCGGCGCGGTGCTTGTCCCGGGCGTCTGCGATCAGATCGGGGGCGTCCGGGGTGAACTGCGGTACTCCTGGCGTGGGCATGGCTTCCTCTGGGTCGGGCCGGGCTGATGGCGCGGCCGGGGGCGATGGGCGGGCCTTCCGGCCTGCCAACACCACCAGCCTCCCCATCCCCACATGCCCTTGGGAACACCAATTCCCTTGTACTGCAAGCCTGTTGGTGTCTTTCGAGCTCCGAACGGGCGGGTGGCCGGCGCAGGCCGGCGCTCGCTCGCGTGCCCGCACTGGTGCAGGGGGCGCAAGGCCCCCTGCACCAGGCTGTCAGCCCTGCCGCCGTTCGAGCCGGGCCTTGCGGAGGGCCCGCATCCGGTCGGCGAGAACTTCGACGTCCGTACCGGCCTCCAACGCCCCGGCCAGCAGGTGCGCCAGCCGGTTCGACGGGTCGGCCATGCAGGCCATCTCGATGGCGATGGCCGCTGCGGGCATCTCGCCCACCAGCCAGGCAGTGAATCCGGCGAGGGCCAGGGGGGCCGCCGCCTGCCGCAGGTCGCGGTCCGCGCTGCGCCGGGCGAGCAGGCACCACAGCTCGTGGGCCCGGCGCACCTCGGACGGCTCGACGAACTGGGCCCCGATGTCGCGCAGGTGCCTGATCTGCATTCCGGTGAGCAGGTCCGCGATCACCTCCGGGGTGAGATCGGTGAGCGGGCTGCCGTCGCCGCCATCGAGCAGCAGCCGGTCGAGCAGGTCGCCGAACCGGGCGTCCTCCGCGTGCGGTCCCTCGGCGCGGATGCGGTCCACCCACCTGTGGGCTGCGGCCACCGCCGCTTCGTCGTCGGCGGGTCCGGCGTCGGCTCCGGGCTCGAACCGGGCGATGATCTCGGCCATGCTCGGCGGCATCGGGATGCCGGCCACGACGGCTTCGGTCGTGACCGGGCCGGGGTTGTGCGGGCCGTGGGCGGGGATGCCCTCCGGGTGCTGGCCGGGGTGCTGGAGGTCCCACCAGTGGGTGCCGGTGGCGAAGTACGTGCCGAGGACGGCGAGGCCCTTGGTCCGGGCGGCGGCCGAGAGGACGGCGGCGAGCGGCGCGAAGTGGGCCACCGTCGTCTTCCCCGAGCGGAAGTCCGCGCCCTTGGGGCAGATGTAGAGCAGGATGCTGTCGGCTTCGCTGGAGGCTTGGGCGAGCACGAGCTGCACCTTGTGCATCAGGTCGTCGCCGGCCTCGGGCCAGTCCTGGGGGTCGGCGGGCGGGGAGATCCGGACGACCCCGACGGGCTGGTTGATGCGCTGGTTGAAGACGAAGGCGACGATGCTGCGCTCGGGCTGGAGTCCGATCATGAAGGGCAGGGCCTCGACGGCCTCGGCCGGGTTGCTGACGTCGAAGACGGGCAGCGCGTGAACGATCATCGGGTGTTCCTCGTGGTCTGCGGGGGTCGGGTAGGGCACGGGGTGGCCGCCCGGCGGGGCCGGGCGGCCGGTGCGTCTATCCGTGCGACTCCAGCGACTTGAGGGCATCGCCGACGCGGTGCAGGACCTCGAACTCGGCCCCGGCCACGATGTTGTCGTACAGGAGCTCGGCGAGGGCGTTGCCGGGGTCTACCTCGTTTGCGGCTTCGAGGGAGAGCCGGGCGGTGGGCAGGTCCCCAACTCCCCAGCTGGCGAGCGCGTGCAGGGCCAGGATGACGCCCGCGTAGTTGGTGTAGGGCTCGACGCAGACGCGAGCGAGGGTGCGGCACAGGGCTTGAGTGGCCTTCAGGTTCACCGGGTCCAGGTACAGCAGCACGTCGGCGTGGATGACGCGGCTCTGGAGCAGTAGGGCGAGGCGGGCGGTGATGTCGCTCCCGAGTCCGTCCGGGGTGTAGCCGGCGGCGACCCCGCGGATGGTGTCGGCCAGAAGGTTCCGGCCGTACTGCTGGAAGGCGTGCGGGCCCTGCACCTCGAACTTCTCGATCAAGCCCTGGTGTTCGCGGCGGATGGCTTGGCGGTGTTCGGTGGCGTCCGGCTCCCGGAAGGGCGCCAGGCTGGCCAGGAGTTCGGACTTGGCGGGCCAGGGGCGGCCGTCGGGGCCCGTCGGCACGTCCCGGCCCCCGGGCGGGCAGCAGGCGGGCCCGGAGCACAGGGCGCTCCACCAGCGCGTCGGGGTGACGTACAGGACCTCCAGCAGCGGCAGAGAGCGGGTGCGGCTGATGGTGTTCAGGTGGTGGGTCAGGGCCTGGTGGGTGTGGCGGGCGGCCTCGTCGTACTCCGGCTGGTCGGCGGCGGGGCAGACGGCGGCGGCGATCTGGGGCACGAGGAACCCGCGGGCCGCTTCCCGCTCGATGAGGTGGTCCGTCATCTCCCGGATCATCGCGTCCCAGCTGGAGGGATCGGCCGGGAGCTTGGCCGTCATGCTGCTTCCCAGCGTGCCGTCGGCGGCGATGGTGCAGAGCACGAAGCTGTCGTCGGGGAAGGCACCGAAGACTTCGGGCAGGGAGGCGACGATGGCTTCCGCACCTCGGAGTTGGTGGGCGGCGGGGTTGGGCATTGGGGTCTCCTGTTGGTGGGTCCGGGTTCGCGGCCCGGACTGGCAACCAAGCTGACTTCTGTCTGCTTTCTTGACCTAAGTCTATTTTCCGGGAGGGGTGGTTGGGCACACCCAAAGCGGCTCAAGATCAGCGGAGTTGGCACCCAAGGAGCCCTCGCCGTCGCGCCGGCGCAGCGGCCGGCACGACGACAGCGCGGGCGGCACCCGAAGGTGCCACCCGCGCCGGACCCCTGCCAGGGCTACTCGCGCTCCGCCCGCAGCTCCAGGGCCCTGGCCGCGATGCCCCGCACGCCCTCACCGCCCAGGTTCAGGTTGTCGATCAGCAGGCCAGCCAACTGCGACTCCCCTTCACCGGCAAGGTTGTTGGCCTGATGCAGGACGATGCGGGCCAGCGTGTTGTCACCTCGGAGACTGGCGTTGAACCCGAACAGGGTCAGCGGGGCGATGGCGAGGTGGGCGAACCGGCCGACGGCAGACCGGGCGAGGACGCGCCACAGGTGCGCCGCGTCCTCCAGTTCCTCGGCTCGGCAGAATCCGATCGCGGTGTCGCGCGCACTGAGGTCGCGGAGGGCGAAGAGGAGTTCGGCGGCGCTCTCGTGGTCGAGGACGCCCGGCGCACCGAGGTCCGCCGGACCCTCGCCGGACCTCGCGGCCTCGAGGTAGGTGGTGATGCGGGAGGCCACCCGGTCCACCACCTCGGCGCGGGTTTCGGAGGGAAGCCGCCACTCGGCCGCCGTCAGCTCCTTCAGCATCAGGTCGCCCGTCTCGCCGTCGAACGGGGCCAGTTCGGCCAGCATCTCGGCACGGGAGCGGGGCCGCACCATTCCGGCGGCGAGCGCCTGTTCGGTGATGTGGCCGGGGTTCGCGGGGCCTTGCACCGGCTTGCCCTCCAGCGGGCAGCAGTCCGGGTCGGAGCACAGGTAGGACCACCAGTGGGTGTGGGTGACCGCGACGGCTTCGGTCACCGTCATCCCGTGGCTGCGGGAGGCGTTGGCGAGGATCTCGAAGAGGCCCTGAAGTTCGCGCGCACCGTTGTGGCCGTAGTCCGGGTCGGCGGGGTCGAGGTAGATGAGGATGCCGACGCGCTCCGGGCGGTGGCCCCTGCTCTCGGAGAGCTCGATGAGGCCGTGGACGATGCCGGTGGCGAGGTCGGCCCAGTCGAATGGGTCGGCCGCCAGGTCGATGCGCAGGATGCCGTGGCTGTGGGGCCCCAGTCCCATGAGGACGATGGAGGCTTCCGGGATGTGGCCGAGGAGGTAGGGGACCGCCTCGACCAGCGCGGCAGATCCGTTGATCTTGAGCATTCGGGCTCCTTGCGGGGTCCGGGTTCGCGGCCCGGATCGGCAACCAAACAGACTGCTGTCTGCTTTCTTAACCCGAGTCTATTTGCCGGGAGCAGCGATGGGCACACCCCAACAACCCTTCACAGCAACCAAGTTCGACAGATCCGGGGTGCCCGCCGGGCGGCGGACACCCCCGACCCCTGTCAGCCCTGTGCCACCTCCCGCAGGCCCCGCAGGTGGCGCAGCAGCGTCTCGGCGGGGAGTTCGCCCCGCTCGTTGACCACGCCGGCCTGCTGGTCGTTCAGGATGGCGAGCAGGTCCTGCACCGACTCGTCGTCGCCCCCTCCGGCGGAAACGGCCCCGATCAGCGCGATCCGCGCCGAGGGCACGTCCCCGGCCAGCAGGAAGCTGGCGGCGAGGAGCATGAGCGGTGCGATGGCGTAGTCGGCGTAGTCGCCGACGCACAAGCTCGCGGCCCGCGCCCACACCTGCCGCGCCCGGGGCAGCTCGTGCGGCTCGCAGTAGATGAGTGCGGTGTCCAGCAGCCCGGCGGCCTGCACCGCGAGGAGCAGCTGCACGGTGAGCTGGAGGTCAGGGTCGGGTGCCGGGCTCCCGGCCGGGGCCCCGAGGACGGTGGCGAGGAGCTGCCGAAGGCGCTGCTTCACGACGGGCTGGCCGCCGGCCAGCTCGCGGTCCAGGTCGTGCAGGGCGCTCTCGATCGCGTGGACGGCCGCGAGGGCGTCCGCGCCGGTGGCCGGTGCCCACTGGGCGGCGACCGCGGTACGGCTCGGCGCGGTCACGGGCCGCCGGGCCGTGCCCGGGCCGGGGTGGCGGGCGGTACCGGCGTCGGCGAAGGACCACCAGTGGGTCGGGTTGACGAACAGGTTGTGGGCGACCTCGATGTGCTGGCGGGCGCAGGCGGCGGCGAGCCGCTGGCCCAGCTTGGCGTAGTGTTGGAGGTCGCCCCGGGTGCCGGGCCCGGTGAGCACCATCAGGACGGCCGTGCCCACCCGCTCCCCGGCCGAGGCGAGGAAGGCGACGATGTCGGCGATCGCCGAGTCGGCGGTGGCGGGCCAGTCGGCGGGGAAGGCGGGCAGGTCGGTCCGGGTGGTGCCGACGCTGCCGAGGCTCTCGCTGAATCCGAGGACGAGGAGGCTGTCGTCGGGCTGGAAGCCGAGCAGGTGCGGCACGAGGTCGACCATGTCGGCGGCGTTGCCGGGGTTGTAGATGTGGTTCATCGCGGTGTTCCCATCGGTCCGGGGCGGGCGGCGCCGGCCAGGTGGCTGCGCCGGGGCGGGCCGGGGTGTGCGTCCCCGGCCCGGGGTGCGGCGGGGGCGAGGGCCCCCGCCGCACCGATGGGTCACGCGGCGAGCAGCATGCTCTTGGCGAGGTCCTTGCGGACGTTGTGCTGGTCGTGCAGCAGGACGGTCATCGCCAGGTTGTCGCGGTGCTCCTGCTCGGTCAGCTCCGTGGGAATCTTGACGGTGCGGAAGTAGTCCTCGAACTCGATGACGGACTGCAGGGCGGCCCAGCGGGTGCCCCGGATCGTCTCCTGGGTGGGGGCTTCGGCGAACAGGTGGTGCAGGCTCTCGCGCCGCTCCTGGTAGGCGGTGACGAGGTTCTTGCGGGCACCCTCGGCCGGAGGCGTCCACAGCCGGTCGATGAGCATGTCGAACTCGTCGGTGGTCATCGCGGTCTGGAACAGCTGGGTGGCCTCGGCCTCCAGCGCGGCGGCGTAGCGCTCGGTGAAGCCGAGGGTGCGGCGTGCCTCCTCCAGGTCGGTGAGGGCGCTCTTGGTGTGGCGGATCTTCCAGACGCGCTCGGCCGACTTGACGGCGAGGTCGAGGGTGTTGGTGCACACGGCCCGGATGGGGGTCTCGACGGCGACGGCGGCGGAGCGGCCGTCGTGGCTGTTGGCGAAGAGGGTGTAGAGGTCGATGCGGTCGGCAGCGCCCTCGGGGTCGATGGTGAAGCTCGGGGACTTGGTGGACATGAAGACGACCCGGCCGCCGTCGAGGGCACCGGCGGTCTCGTAGGTGACGTGGCCACCGCCGACCAGCTCGTCCAGGAAGCGGAAGGCGTCGGCGTTCTGAATCGGGGTCCAGGTGTTGCCGACGAGGCCGCCGACCCAGTCGCCGGTGTCGGAGCGGAAGGTGCCGAACCGGCCGGGGATCTTCTTGCCGAGCTTGCCCTTGTTCATCGGGAGGATCGGGAGCTTCTCCACCTGCCAGTCGAGCTTGGCGAGGTGCAGGACCTCGTCGCTGGTCTTCGCGTCCTCGGTGATGGTGCCGAGGCCGTGCCAGGCGGGCTGGCGGTGGGAGTAGAAGGCGGCCTCGCCGGTGGTGTTGTCGATCGCGCCCTTGTCGGCGCGGCCGGTGATGACGTCGCTCTCGCGCATGGGTGTCTCCTGTGGTGGGTCCGGGTTCGCGGCCCGGACTGGCAACCAAGCTGACTGCTGTCCGCTTTCTTGACCTAAGTCTATTTGTCGGCGGGGGTGGATGGGCACACCCTTCGAGGCACCAATTCCCGTTGCCCGCATGCCCGCTGACGCCTCGGCGGGCAGGGCTGCCGGTGGCCGGCCCGGCCGCCGGCTGGAACGACGCAGGGCCCGTACCGCGCTGCGGTACGGGCCCTGCGGGATCAGGTCGCTAGCTGCGCCGGTTGCGGGGCTCCAGCCCGGCCTGCGTGGCCTCACGGGTCACCAGGGAAGCCGAGAAGCCCGCCGCTTCAGCGATCTGGAAGACCGGAATGCGGCGGTCGGTGTAGGCCGCGAGGACCGCCGCCTTGCGCAGCGTCCGCATCCTCGCGATCGCGTCGTCGGTCTGCTCCAGCGGGCCTCGCACCGCCGCGAGCAGCTCCATCGGATCAAGGCCCGCTGCCTCGAATGCCTCGATCGCCTGGTCGAGAGCGGTCGCGGCCTTGGCCAGCTTCTTGCCCAGCTCCTTGCCGCTCATCTCTCTCCTCTGGGTGCGGCCCGGCGGCGGCCGGGCGGGACTGACTCTATGTCTATCAGGGTGGGGGGGGGGGGGGGGGGCCCCCCCCCCCCCCCCCCCCCCCCCCCCGGGCCCCCCCCCCCCCCCCCCACCCCCCCCCCCCCCCCCCCCCCCCCCCCCCCCCGCCCCCCCCCCCCG
>NZ_JBIWFX010000008.1:225052-293647 GCF_044763225.1 Kitasatospora sp. NPDC096147
CTGGGCCCTGCTGGGTGCCGCCCCGGCCCCCCACCCCCCCCGGGGGGGGGGGGGGCGGGGGGGGGGCGGGGGGGGGGGCCCGGGGGGGGGGTCGGGGGGGGGGGGGGGGGGGCCCCCCCCCCCCACGCCCACCCGGGCGTCAGGTGCCCTCGCCCTCGTCCCCTTCCCCACCGTCGGCCCGACCCCGGCCGCGCAGGGCGACGCCACTGTCGTCCGGGTCGAGCAGCACCCCGATGGACTCGACCTCCAGCTCGACGATGATCCGGGAGCTCTCGTTCCTCGGCGTGTAACGGCGCTGAGTGAGGACGCCGACGACGATGACCCGGCTGCCGGCGGTGAGGCTGGAGACAATCGTGCGGGCAAGCCCGCGCCAGGCGACACAGCGAAGGGCGATGCCGGACTGGGTCTGCCCGCGGGGGCGGCCCGCCTTCTGGATCGGCGGCTGCTGCTGAAGGGTGAAGGTCGCCTTCGCCATGGTGGTGCCCTCGGGCACGTACAGCTTCGGGGCCTGGAGCAACCGGCCGATGAGCATGGTGTGGCTGGTGGCGTTCACCGGACACCGCCTTCCACCCGGACGGCCTCCGGCACGCCGGCGACAGCGGCGATGTCCACGCGGTCGGCGAGGAGCCGGTAGTACTCGGCATCGTCCAGGGCGTGGTGCGGGCGTCCGCCGTGCGCGGGCCGGTCCTGTGCACCGAGGCCGAGGCGGAGCACCTCCTGCCGCAGGCTGGTGGTCCACTCCGGGAGGCCGGCGGGCCAGGCGTCGAACCGGCCCAGGAGGTGGTCGAGCAGCAGGTGCGGGCGGGCGGCGTCCCAGGACCACAGCTCGGGGTCGGGGGCGGCGGACAGGAACGCGGAGACCTCGGCGGCGATGCGACGCGGGTCCTTGACGTCCGCGTGCTGGTGATTGAGCCGGTCCGGGTGGGTCGGGCGCCACGGCAGGTGCGGGGCGACGGTGTCCCGCAGGCGGCGGTCCGCCCGCACGTTGGCGGCGGACAGGGCCTTGTTGACGGCGTAGTACATCTGGCCGTCGTCGCGGACGAGGCCGAGACTCACCAGGGACAGGCGGTCGCCGAAGTCCACGCAGGTGGCGCTGTAGAAGATCCTCACGGGGGATGCTCCAGGTCGACTTCAGGGTGCGGGCCGGGGCGGGCAGGCTGCCGGCCCCGTGGGCGGGCAGGGGAGGCGCGGCCGCCCGCCGGGGGACGGCCGCGCGGGGAGGACTACTCGAACGCCAGGACGTACGCGCCGATCGCGTTGCGCAGGGCGCTGGCGTGGACGGCGCGGGGCATCTCGAGGGCCCCCAGCCCGTACGGCAGTTGGATGCGGCCGCCGAACTCCTCGCCCAGGACGTCGTACTGGGCGAAGTCGAAGACGTTGCTGTCGAGTTCACCGCCCTCGTGGGTGACGATCTGAACTCGCACGCCGGTGACGGCGTCGGTGGTGCCGCCCTCCCACAGGGAGGCGATGACGACGGTCCGGCCGACGCGGGCGACCTGCTTCATCCCCGTGACGGTGCCCCCGAGGATCGGCTCGATGACGGTCAGGATGGTGGCGTGCAGGGAGCGGTTGTTCCAGGACATGGTCGGGCTCCTTGTGTCAGGGCCGGGGGTTCGCGGTCCCCGGCTGGCGGTACCAGCCTCCCACAAACCGTACCTCTGTACAGTTATTTGACCGGTGTTCTTTCAGTGGGCCGGGCGTCCTCCGCCGCCTCGCCGCTCCCCTCGGGACTCAGCGCCCCCTCGATCAACTTCCCCACCGCGAGCAGCGCTTGATTCCAGCCCGTGGACCACTGGTCGAAACCGGGCTGCTCGCCGAGCGAGGCGATGGCGAGCAGGGCGGCGGCCATGGCCGGCAGCGGGATGACCTTCACGCGGGTCGAGCCGCCGTGGCCGTGGATCTCCTCAACGAACCTGGCGTGGTCCCAGGCCGTCGTGGAGCCCTTCGCCCCCCGCCAGCGGGTGACGGCGGTGGAGCCGGCGGCGACCGAGAAGTAGGCACCCTCCGCCACCTCGCCGGTCCCGGAGACCCCGGAGACGTCGGCGTCACGCATCAGCACGAACGGCGTGGGCCCGGTGAGCGCCAGGTCGAGGAGTTCGGCCAGGCGGTCGGGCAGGTTGGCGCTCACGCGGCGGCTCCGTCCGCGGGCTGGGTGTAGGTGCCCTTGGGGTCCTTGCGGATGCAGATGGCGTCGGCGGGGAGCTCCCGGTCGCCGGCGGCGTAGTCCCGGAACCGCTGGTGCGGGCGGAACCGGGGGACGATGCGGGCGGGGACGATGACCGTGCCGTTGGTCTGCGGGTTGCGGGCGTGGCGTGCGGCGGCGTGGACGGGCTCGAAGGTCCCGAATCCGGTGACGGCGACGGTGTCGCCGGTGGCGACGGCACGCACGATCACGTCGAGGACGGCGTCCAGGGCCTGGCCGGCCTGGGCGATGCCGCCGAGGGTCGGAGCCAGGCGTTCGATGAGGGCGCGCTTGTTGATCGAGGTCATGGGGTTCCTGTTCGAGTGGAGGTGGTACCGGGTCGGGCGTCGGTGCTGTGGTCACGACGCCCGACCCGGGGCTTGAGGGCCCGTCAGGCGGCGGGAAGCGCCGGGGCGGGGGCCGGACTCGGGGCGGGCACGACGGCGGCCGTGACGGGCCGGGCAGGCGGCGGGGTGGCGCAGCCCGGCTGGACGGTCTGCACGACCGGGGCGGGCGGCGGGGGCGGGGTGTCGGTGGTCTGGGCCACGGCGGCGGCACTGAGGGTTCCGAGCACCAGTCCGGCCAGGAGGGAGCCGACGAACAGAGCAGAGCCGCGCATGGTGGTCCTTTCGGGAGGGGTGGGCCTGACCGGCCCCGCCGGAGCGGGGCCGGTCAGGGTCGGGTCAGCGGGGGCTCGGGCGACCGGGGACCAGGGTCGGCAGGTCGGTCGGCATGGGCGGGACGGACTCGCTCGCCGAGGGGCTCGGGGAGGGCGAGGGGCTGGCGGTGATGGAGGCGGAGGGAGCGGGCAGGCACATGGTCGGGGTGCTGCTCGGGCTCGGGGCCCCGGGGCTCGGGGCCGCCTGCACGTGGGTGACGGTGACGGTGACCGTCGGGACGGGGGCGGGCTGGTCGGCCGGGACGGTGATGGTCGCGGCGGGCGGGGTGGGGCCGGTGGTCAGGACGACCGGGGCCACCGGGGCGACGGGTGCGGTGGTCAGCTGCGGGAGGGGGGCCTGCGTGGGCAGGGCCGGGGCGCTCGGGGCCACGGTCGGCAGCTGGACGGGGTTGCTGGTGAGGCTGGGGGTGATGCCGGTGGGGATCGTCTGGGTGCTGGTGGGCTGGGTGGGGGCCGGGCGGCCCGCGATGAAGGTCCCGGCGACGAACCCGGCGGCGGCGAGTCCGAGGGCGACCACGGTCCGCTTGTCGAGGCGGGAGGCCGGGCGGGTGCCCGTTCCGGTGGCCTCGGTGGCGGGGGTGGTGTCGGTCATGGGGCTGAACTCCTTTTGTTGGGCCGGGGGTTCGCGGTCCCCGGCTGGCAGGACCAGCCTCGCACAAAACTGACCGGCGTACAGTATCCGAACCCCAGTAACTTTGTGCTCCGGGTGGACACTCAACGCGCCCTCCATACAGCCGAGTTGACGAACCTCCGGCGAGCCGATGACCCTCCGGCCCCGCCGCCGGCCGACCGGTCCGCACCCCGCAGGACGCCGGCCACCACACCCCCGCCCGCCACGCAAGCCACCGGGCACGCGAAGGGAGGCGAGCCGAACCGGCCCGCCTCCCCCGCACACCGAGTGGCCCGGCTTCCAGCTGATCGGCACGTCGCCCTCCAGGGGTGGTGGATGTGCCGGGGAAACTAGGCCGGGCCCGCCGTTAACGTCGCGCCGTCACCCGTCGGCCCGCTCGACCAACACGCCACCCTCGTAGCCGAATCGGCGCTTCCGCACCTCGCCGAGCGCCCGGAACAGCGGCACCAGCCCCCCGTCCGCGGCAGCCGTCACCCCGGCCCCGTAGAGCGGTGCCAGCACCATCACCCACTCCTGCGGCTTCTCCTCGGAGAAGCCGGCCGGGATCGTCGACCCCTCCGGCACCCGCCGCTCCGAGGCCCGCCGGGCGTGCTGCCGGGCCATGTGCGGGCACAGCCGGAGCGCGGCCTCCGCGCACGCCTCGTGCATCGGCGGGTCGGTGAACAGGCCGGACTCCGCCGAGGCCGGGCCGCCGATGAAGGCGGCCGAGCCTCCGCCCATCAGCTGCCCACAGAGCGCACACCGGCCCTGCGTGGCCAGGCGCAGCGCCGTGTCGCCCTGGATGACGACGAAGTCGCCGGTGCCGTCCTCCAGCACCTCGTTCACGGCGGGGATCGGCAGCTTGCGGCGGGGGTCCATCGGGCGAGCGGCCAGCGCGGCCGGCATCGGCGGCAAGGTGGTCTTCGACATGGTCTTCTCCTTCGAGGGGCCCCGTCGCAGGGGGCCGGCAACCTGGGTGCCCGCCCCGCGCCGACCTGCCGCCGGTGGCCGGCTCTGCAATCCGGCCTCCGGCGGCCCGGCCCGGTCTGTATACCCGGCCGGGCCTGTGGCAGGTCCCGCGTGGGCGGGCCCTGCCAGCCTCCCCATCAACTCCCTTGCAGGACAACAGGATCAGCGCACCGGCCGGATGATCCCCTCCGGCGCGGCACCGTCGGCGTCCAGCAGGTCCAGGGACACCCAGTACGGGGCCACCAGCCGGGAGTCCGGGACAGCCCGCCCCGGACCCGTCCACACCGTTTTCTGGTGCCCGCCGCGCCGGTGCGGGTACTGCCGCTTGCCCGTCCCCTCCCCAGCACCCGCCAGGGTGCGCCGCACCCCCTCAGCGCGCTGGCGGGCCGCCTTCAAGGCCGGGCCCAGCCGCCACCCCACGCGCAGCAGGCTCCCGGGGCCCTGCTTCTGCTCCTTCGCCTGCTTCTTCTGCTTGCCGCGTTTGGCGCTCTTGCCCTCACCCCGGGGCGAGGGAGCCACGATCTCGGCCTCCGTGCTGCACAGGTACACCGCGATCTTCAGCACCCGCTGCGCCAGGTCCACCAGTTGGTCGCTCGGGGAGCTCTGCTTCGCCTTGTCGGAGATGCGCTTCGCCAGGTCGAACGCCGTGAAGCGGGCCTCCGCCGCGAGGGGGATCGACATGTGCGTGAAGTCCAGCAGCGGCTTGCTCATGCCCGCCTCGACGACCGGCGATCCGTCGTCGTTCAGCGGCTCGGCGATCGCCACCGCCGCGAGCTGGTCGATCTGCTCGTCGTCAGTCGGGCGAAGGCGCATGCTGGGCTCGCTGTGGCGACCGCAGAAAACGATGGCGAGCAGCCGGCCACGACCACCGTGCGGCAGGCCGATCGTCTCCGGCTCGGCGAACACCGCGACCGGGTTCGGGTGCTCCAGCTTGCGGAACAAGGCCCCCGGCAGGGTGCCGAGGTTGTACGACCACAGCTCCGAGGCCATGTCCGGGTGAACGGCATACACGTTCTTGCCCTTCGCCCACAGCCGCCACATCGCGCCCAGGGTGGTGTTCACCCGGATCTCCGTGGTGCTCATCAGCGCGGCAGGCACGGCGCTGACCGCGACGCCGCCGTTGATGGCGTGGTCCGGCAGCATGCCGAGCCCGATGGCGCGCAGCTGGCTGTCGGCGGACCGCAGCTCCCCGGTGATCCGCTCGGCGATCTCGGCGGACCGACGCCCCAACTCGGCTTCCGTGCTGACCATTTAGAGCTGCTCCAATACCCCCGGGGCCCTGCTTGGCCCGACTCCGGCCACACTCACCGGAGCCCGGCCAGGCGGACAACACCCATGTAAAGGAAGGGAGTTGTCCTAATCGTCGGCCCCTTCCACCACCTCTGCGTCCACCACCCGAGCGTCCTCCTCCAGCTCCGCGACGAACTCCGCCCGGATCTCCGCGAGCCGCGCCGCCAACCGGTCGATGCCCTCCCCCGACACCTCCACGGCCGGCAGCTCACCGCCACCCGCCGGCGCCACCTCGATCCGCGCCTGCGCCGCCCGCCCGAACGTCTCAGGCGCCAGACACGCCAGCAGGAACTGCGCGGCCCGCCAGTCCGGCTGCGCGAAGTCCCGCTCGGTCTGCACCACCCGCTCGCCCGTCTCCGGGTCCCGCACCACCCGCGTCCGCTCCCGGACCACCTGCCCGCCCTGCGCGGCCTTCCGCACCAGCAACACCAACTGCGCCTTGCCCTCGCTGCGCGCGCGCATGAACCTGTCGCGGAACTCGCGGAACGGCTTCTCCCCGGCCCGAGCCCGCTCCCCCGACTCAATCCGCCGCTGCTCCTGCTCCGCCCGCTCCAGCCAGCGGTATACGGTGCTGGCGTGCACGCCGGCCATCGGGGCCGCGTCGCTCATCGGCACGCCGGCCCGGATCGCGTCCAGCAGCCGCCGCTCGACCTCCGGTTCGAGGGCAGGACGACGGCCAGGACGGGTGCTCACCCCGGGACGGTACGACAAGCAGCAGGTCAACGGCGCTTCGACCTATCCAGCCGCGCCCACCCACGTTCCGCAACGCTGGAGCGTCAAGTCCTCCTTGCCGCAACGGAACTGGCTGCCCGTGTCGGCTACGATGATGCCGTGGAGAACGGGCGGCAGGCTGACGAAGGACTGGTACACCAGTGCCCGACTCGCCATGCGCGCGCGGTTGACCTGCTTCTTGAGGTGCGGTCACAGTTCCTCGCACCGCAGTCTCCCAGCAACCGCCCTAACAGCGGCCCGCGGAACCCTGCCACCGCCCTCGGATCGACAGGGGGAGCGGCTGCACAACGGTTCGCGGCCTGGCCAGAGAGCTCGTCCAAGTATCGCTCGGTGCCTCTGTACGTCGGTCATCGACCGACGCCGTTCCAACGTGCGATCCGCAATGCGATTCGCACGCAGGACTTCCTCGTTGCGCTCGACGGACAGTACCGGATTGGGGCCCTGCTACAGCGCATCGGCAGAGGCCTTCGCGCGGAGGATCTGACAGCTGCACACGTATTCGAGCACCTGAACGGCGAGGGCTGGTCGGCTGGCTCCACGAGGCTCGACTCCGAGGTGCTGGACTGGGGCTACGACCTCACTCGACGCCTCGCCGCGCTCGACTCCGCGATCGCGTTCGTCGCCACGATGGCGAAGGACACCAAAGCCCTTGCGGCGGAGCAGCCCCGGCTGGTCAGGCCGGAGGTCCCGGAGCCGCTGGCCGTCGCCTGCGGACTGACTCGTCTCGCTGTGCCGATGGTCCCTCGCGCGCCTGAATTCGGGGCCAGCGCTCCCGTGGTCGATGCCCACGGTCGCGTTTCCCTAGCCGCCTGATCTGCATCGACGAACCCTTCCGGTGGGGCTTGCCTCCGCCGATGAGCATCAGATCACTTGCGAACCAAGGCAGTTCTGTGATTGACGACGAGCACAAGTCCTTCCTCGACAGGGTCCTCGACCGGATCTTCGGCCAGTCGGACGGAGCCGACCCGGAGCCGATCTTCGACCCGTTCTCCCTCCCGCCCCTGGAGCCGCGCCGGCTGGCCTGGTGGCTGTTCCGCAAGGCGTTCTTCTACGTGCTGGCGCGGAACGTCCCCGGACTGTGGGTGCGCTACCGGCACCGGGCGTATCTCCGGCGGCGGGTCGCCCCGGGCGGGGCGTCCGTGAGGCGACGTGAGCCGCAGCGGACCGGACCGGGGGTGACGGCGGTGAAGGGCAAGCGCGTCTCGAAGAAGGGCCGTTCGGCGAAGCAGTCTCGCCGCGGCCCCCGCGACAACCGGCCGCGCGGCCAGAAGCGCGGCCGGCGTCGCTGATCGCGCTGCGTGTGCCCGGCCCCAAGGGGTCGGGCACACGCACGTCCGGGCCTAGTCGGCGGCCGGGCAGACCTACTGCGGTTGACCCGGCTGCGGGCCGCTAGAGCGGCTGGAGCGGTCCTCTCGCTGCCGCTGGAGCCGGGCCCGGAGCTGCTCCGGGGTCGGCCGGGTCCAGGGGTGCCAGCCGGGTCCGTCGGTCCACTGGCGGGCGTGGGCCCGCTCGGGGATGCCGCAGTGTCGGCACCCGCCGGGCGGGGGCAGGGTGGTGGCGTTCATGGGCTTCGCCTCGGTGGCTGGTGGGGTCTGGGTACAGCTGCGCCCGGCGCCCTCTCGGGCACCGGGCGCAGGTTCGGGGCTTACTCCCAGCCGAGGCTGTAGACCAGCTCGTCGTAGGCGTAGCCGGTCGCGCCGGTGACGACCTGCGGCAGGCCAACGCCGCGCAGGGTGACGCCGGAGCTCTCGTCCACGACGGTGGTCTCCACCGGTGCGCCGACGGTGGTCTGCCGGGGTCCGTCCGTGGCCTCCCAGACGACCACGACCATGGCCTCGTCGGGGAGGTTGAGGAGGCGGCTGCGCATCAGCGAGACGTGCAGGGCGTACGGCTCGGTCGGCTGCACCTGCGGCAGGCCGACGACCGGTACGCGGCGGCCGGACTCATTGCGCACCGAGGCCTTGACGGGCCAGCCGAGCTGAACCCTGCCCTGGGCGACGCCGAGGTTGAACCCGACCATCAGGTCGTCGTCGGCCATCTGCTCCAGCTGGGCACGGAGGTCCTTCACCCGCAGCACGTCGTTCGGCAGCTCGTCAGGCACGGTGAGCAGCATCATGGTGGTCTCCTTGACCTGTAGGAGGTCGGGATTCGCGGTCCCGACCTGGCTCTGCCATCCTCCCCTCCGGGGGTGCCTGTTGGGCACAACTCCCGTGTCAGGAAAGGGTGGTGGGCATCAGGGCCAGGACTTCGGCGCGCTGCGCCGCGTCGCTGCCCATGGAGCCGGCCAGGTGGGTGGTGACCATCGCGGCGTCGTGCGCTCGGGCTCCGCGAAGGGTCATGCAGGCGTGCTGGGAGCGGATCAGGCAGGCTGCGCCGTCGACTTGGAGGTGGTCGACGAGGGCTTCGACGACCTGCCGGCCGAGACGCTCCTGCACCTGGGGGCGGGCGGCGTACTCCTGGACGATGCGGGCGAGCTTGGACAGGCCGACGATGCGGGCCCCGGGCTTGGGCAGGTAGGCGACGGTCGCTCGGCCGGGGAACGGGAGCACGTGGTGCTCGCAGAGGGCCACGAAGGGCACGTTGACGGCGGCGATGACGCCGGGGCGCTCGCCCTCGGGCGGGAAGGTCACCGCGAGGTGGCGGGCCGGGTCGAGGTGCACTCCAGCGGTCAGCTCGGCGAGGGCCTTGGCCATGCGGCGGGGGGTCTCGGCGGTGGACTCGCTGTCGCACGGGATGCCGAGCGCCTCCAGCAGGCCGGCTGCGTGCCGGGCGGCCAGGTCGAGGTCGAAGCCGTTCGGCAGGAAGGTCGGGTGGGTCATCGGGTGCGCTCTCCAGGCCACAGCAGCACGTGCTGCCGCAGCGTCAGGTTCCAGGCGCGGCCGATCACGTGCTCGGCCAGGTCGCGGGCGACCTCGGTGGTGGCCTCGGGGGTGGTTCCCTCGGGCATGACCCAGACGGCGTGCGGGGGGATGACGTAGCGGCTGACGATCTCCTCGATCTCCTCGAGGTCGGCCGGGCCGGTGGCGACGAACTTGAACCGCGCCCGGTGGCCGGCGGCGAAGGCCAGCTCGGCGAACTTCTCCATGGCCTCCGGCACGATCCGCCTGCTCGCCCGCACCCCGGAGTTGGCGAGCTTCGGGGAGACGTTGAAGACCAGGCGGGGAACGGCGAGGGTCACCGGCGCGGGCACCAGGGTGCCGTTGGTCTCGATCTCGACGCTGCGGGTGGTGTGCCGCAGCACGGCCATCAGCGCCCTCCACCCGTCGGTCTTCTGGTGCAGCAGCGGTTCGCCGCCGGTGAGGACGACCAGGGCGTGCGGCTGGGCGGCGAGCCACTCCACCAGCTCGGCCACGGGGGTGCGGGTGATCTCCTTGCGCAGGTCGAAGCGCCGGCCGTCCCAGGTGTACGGGGTGTCGCACCAGCGGCAGTTGAGGTTGCAGGCACCGAGGCGCAGGAACAGCGCGAGCCGTCCGGCGGACGGTCCTTCGCCTTGGAGGGTGGGGCCGAACTTCTCCGCGACGGGGAGGGCGGCGGTGGGCAGGACGAGTGCGCTCACGTCGCGCTCCAGCTGGCCCGGTTGACCGCGGTCTCGGAGACTGCGACGTGCGAGACGTACGCGCCGGCGGCGCGCGGCAGGGTGGCCAGGGCCTCGGCGGCGACGCGGCCGAGCAGTTGGGCGACGGCTTCGACGCTGGGCCAGCCGAGGTCGGCGGCGTGCTGCTCCTGCTCGGTGGGGTCGGCCGCGCCGAACCGGTAGAGCTTGCTGCCCTGGCCGGAGAGGACCGGGGCCAGGGGGTCGGTGGCGCCGAGCATCGTGCCGTGGTCGAGGAAGGTGTCGATCCAGCCGCGGAGGGCCTTCTTGAAGCTGCCGAACTCCACGACGGTGCCGGCCGACAGGTGCGGGGCAGCGACGGTGACCTCCACCACCCAGGAGTGCCCGTGGAGGTTCTCGCACTTGCCGGACAGGTGCGGGAGCCTGTGCGCGGTCTCGAAGTTGTGGCGGACGCTGACGGTGTGCGCGGCGGTGCTCATCGCTGCGCCTCCTCGGCGGGCAGGCGGACGATCGCGCCGGCCTCCCCGTCCTCGCTGACCGCGATCTCCTCCACCCGCAGGCCGATGCCGACCAGGTGCTCGGCGAGGGAGCGGGCCAGGGCCTCGCAGGACGCCGCGCCGCACTCCCGGTCGCCCGGGCCCCACCAGGCGCGCATCAAGTCGGCGAGGTCGTGGAACTCGGTGTCGCGGTCGTCGTGGACGGCCCGCACGGAGGCCTTGATGTGGAACAGGTGGCGGTGGCGGGCACGCAGGTAGGAGCGGTGCTCGGGTGCGGCCGGCCAGTGGTGGAAGCCGGGCAGGCGGACCTCCGCCCACACGGTGGCCTCGGGGACAGTGGTCATGAGGAGCCCTCCTGGGGAGTGATCGGCGGGTAGGAGACCTCGCCGAGGAGCTGGTTGCGGGAGGTGCGGGCGAGGGTCCACACCGTCGTGGTGGCCTCCACCGTCTGAGCGCACATCAGGCAGCAGGCGGTGCGTCCGCGTTCGGGGTGCGCGGGCTGGTCGAGGTCGTAGGCGAAGCCGCGGTTCACCACGCCGACCTTGCGCAGCATCGCGGAGTCGATCCGCACGTCCGGCCAGCGCAGCGGCCCGAGCCAGGTGGAGGAGTCGCAGGAGTCCGGCGGGACGGCCAGGCACCATTCGTTGACGGTCAGGCCCAGGACGTGCACCCACAGGTCGGGGTAGCGGCGGTGCCGCTCCCACAGGGTGTGCAGCAGGCGCAGCCTCACCGGGGCCGGGGCCTGGACGACGTTGCCGAAGCAGATCCGGTCGTACTGCTGCGCGAGCTCGTCGAAGTAGTCCCAGCCGTCCACCAGCGGGTGGTAGACGGGGATCGGGGCGAGCCCTTCGGCCTCCAGCCGGGCGCGGGTGCGGATCTTGTTGTCCCGGCCGCCCTGGTCGAGCTCGATGTAGCCCCACAGCCGGTCCCCGTGGCGCTTCACCAGCTCGACGTAGCGGCTGTAGAGGGCCTCGAAGCCGTCCAGGGCCTCCGGGGGCAGGCGCAGCGCTTCGTCCATGGAGATGCCGGGGTGGTCGCGCTTGTACTGGTTGGTCAGCCAGAAGACCCCGGAGTCCAGCAGCACCTTGTGGCCGGCGTCGAGCAGCGCGACGAGGCGGCGTTCGTGGCCGGCGGTGAGCAGATCGTTGGTGGCGAGCAGCACGTTCGGCGGGTAGTGCTCGGAGTCGCCGGCGGTGAAGTAGATGTGCCGGTTGCCGGGGTCGAATGCGCCGCCACCGGTGCGCTTCATGTCGGGGGTCGTCACCGAAGTGCCCCTTCCTGCGGGAGGCGGGCGGGGGCCGGGCTGCCGGTGAGGTCCTGCGCGCGGTGCGCGGCGTGCCGCCAGGTGCGCGCGAGGGCGGACGCAGCGTCGGCGCACATCCGGGCGGCGGCCGTGTAGGAGGCGGGGTCACCGGTGGCGTACCGGAAGGTGGCGGGCAGCGAGCCGGTGCGGCGCATCATCGCCGTCTCGATGCGCTGGTGGTTCCAGCGCAGCGGCGCGAGCCAGGACGAGGAGTCGCAGGAGTCCGGCGGGACGGCCAGGCACCACTCGTTGGCGGTCAGGCCGAGGACGTGTATCCACAGGTGTGGATACTCCCGGCGCCGCTCCCAGAGCGTGTGGAGGATGCGCAGCCGCACCGTTGACGGGGCCTGCACGATGTTGCCGACGCAGATCCGATCGTAGCCGCGGGCGAGCTCGTCAAAGTAGTCCCAGCCGTCCACCAGCGGGTGGTAGACGGGGATCGGGGACAGTCCGAGGTCGTGGAGCGCGGCTCGCTGGCGGCGCTTGTGCAGCTGGCCGCCCTGGTCGAGCTCGATGTAGCCCCACAGCCGGTCCCCGTGGGTGCGGGTGAGGTGGACGTACCGCTCGCGCAGCTCGGTGAATCCGTCGATGGCCTCGGGCGGCAGCGCCAACGCCTCGTCCATCGTCACCGCGTGGGCGCGGGCGTGACGGTTGGTCAGCCAGAAGATCCCGGAGTCGAGCAGGACGCGGTTCCCGCCGTCCAGCAGGCCGCGCAGGTGCCCTTCCTCGGCGTCGCTCATCAGCTCGTTGACGGCGGTCAGCACGAACGGGCCCGCGTTGAACTCCCCGCCGCCGGCCGTGAAGTAGATGGGGCGCTCGGCGCGGTCGTAGGCCCCGCCGGTCACCCGGATGCTGCTCACTCCTCCTCGCCGACGAGGGTGGGCTGATGGCCGCTGATCCGGGCCCACTTGTCGAGCAGGTGCCCGGCGAGGTACCGCTCGGGCTGCACCATCACGAGCCGGCGGCCGTCCGCCCGGTCGGCGAAGGGTGCCAGCGGCGTCGGGTACGGCAGGAACAGCGCGCCGTCGGTCAGCAGCGGTGCCCACAGCGGCCAGCCCTCGAAGACGTCGCCGACGACGAGGTGGTGGTGTTCGCCGAGCTTCCACACCTGGCCGTTGGCGACCTCGTGTTCGGGGACTCCGACGGTGACGCCGGCCAGGGCGAGCAGGTCACCGCGCCGCAGTTCCTCGGCGTCCGGCTGGCCGGGCTCCTCGCCGTCGGGGTTGTCCGCGCCGGGCGACAGTTCGGCGATCATCGTGTCCAGGTCGGTGCGGTCGAACCCGGTGGCGGCCCGCAGGTCGGAGTCGATCGCCTCAAGGCCGGACAGCATCTCCAGCAGGCCCGCGCCGTCCCAGCCGCCCTTGGCGGTGAGCTGGTTGGAGGCGATCAGGTAGGCGTCGGCGTGCGCATCGTCCCGGGAGGCCCAGCCGCGTACGACCGGCACGGTCCAGGAGCCGTCGTCGGTGACTACGACGCCGTCCGGGGCGGGCTTTCCGGCGTCGCGGCGGCGGGTGAGGGTGTCGTACCGGCCGTGGCCGGCCACCAGGCGGCCGGTGCGCTCGTCCAGCAGTCCGGGCTCGGTGAAGTCGAACTTGTCGACGGAGGAGTCCAGCCCGTCGTCGTCGTGCCCCTTCGGGTTGCGGGCGGCGGGCTGGATCTCGTCCAACGGCAGGTAGTCGATGTAGCGGGGGGCGGCCATGGTCGGGCACCGTAGGCGGCCGGTTGGGTTAGGTCGCGTCGAGGCAACTGCCGCTTCCGCCGCTGGGGTTCGCGGTACAGCGGCGGAAGCTGGCGGCTAGCTGCCCGTCTCGCCGAGGTGGCGCAGGCGGGCCCGGGTGGGTCCGAGGCGGCTGTGGGGGTCGCCGTACTCCGCCACCAGCTGGTCGTAGATCGGGGTCGCGGTCTGCGACGTGGTGATGGCCGCGTTGGCCGGCACCGCGCGCGGCACGGTCGGGCGGGCGATGAACAGCGGGGGGAGCGGGGCCGTGGGCCGGGGCTCATTGCGGGTCATTTTCTGTGGTTTTCCTTCAACTCTGTTGAGAGCAGCGAACGTTAAGGTTCGGCGCGGCTTGGGTCGCGGCGGCGAGGGTGGGGCGGTTCGGAGGACGCCGGGCCTGCCCGTCTGAGGCGGGGCCGACATCGCGTGCCGTGGTTGGCGTCCTTACCGGCGGCCGGTTCGGGACTGACCGCGCTTGGCGGCCCGGACGCGGCGCACCTCCTCCCGGAAGGGGGTGACCGTCGTCTTCGTCGGGTAGGTCAGCTCCGCGAGGGGCGGGCGCTCCTCCGACGGCAGGTCCCAGAGCCCTTCCAACTGCGCGGCGCGGCCGGGCACGTCGGGGCCAGGGTCCCTGGCCCGTCCTCCGGTGCGCACCCACTCGTACTCGCCGTAGGTGCCGTACGGCACTCCCTCCAGCAAGGTCTTGGCGAGGACCTGCTGCTTGTCGGCGGCGGACTTCGCCTGCCGGTGCCGGTCGTACTCCCCAAGGGCCCACTCGATGTCGTCCCGGTCCTCGATGAGCGTGAAGGACTCGGGCGAGCGGCCGGCGGCCTTGGCCTCGGTCATCTTCCAGCAGTCGATGCGGGCCGGGCAGAAGCGGCGGCAGATCGGGTCGTTGGTCGGCCCGGAGCGGTCTCGGGGCAGTGGGGTGCCGAGGTCGAGGGCGGTGGCGATGGCGGTCAGTCGGGCCAGCGCCCGCCGGGCTGCCGCCTCGTCGTAGGGCCTGGTGAACTCCTCGTCCTGGCCGCTCTTGCGTTCGAAGTAGATGATCCTCACCTGCGCGACGGGGTTGCCGTCGAGAGTGAGGGCGAGGGCGTAGAGCTGTGCCTGGTCCCAGACGGGTTCGGCCGGGCCGTGCTGCCCGACCTGCTCCCACTGCCAGTCCCCGGCGGTCTTGAAGTCGTAGAGCACGCCGGTGACCGGGTCGTACTCGTCGTAGCGCGAGGGCCGGTCCAGGCCCGGCAGGGTGACCTTCTGCTCGTACAGCCGCCACGGGTAGAGGGCCTTGCGGCGGGCTGCGACGGAGTCGTGGATCAGTGTTCCGGCGCGGGCCGCGCGGCGGTCGGTCGGTGCCGGGGTGTAGCCGGGTGGGGGGTTCTCCCGGTACCAGATCGCGCGGCGGCACGAGGTGGTGTCGGATGCTCCGATCGACCACTGCCGCGCTGGCCGGGCGGGGCGTCGCCTTCGCCGACCGCGGTCGTGCTCGGCGAGGTCGTCGCCGAGGCTGCGGGCGGCGCCGGCCTGGGCGCGTTCCAGGAGGACGTCCGCCGGGTCGCGGCGGTAGCGGGAGCAGGCTGTCTCCGGGTGGCCGCCGGAGCGCTTGCGGCCTCGGTGTTCGTGGCGGGGGGCTCCGCAGCGGCAGGGCAGCGGGCAGGGCCCGGTGGTGGCGTCGGCGGCCAGTTCGCGGGCACGCCGGATGAGGGAGGGGTCCAAGGGGTGCTTCCCGAAGGTGGGCAGGCCGACCGGGCGCGCGGCGCGGTCGGCCTGCGGTTGGGGCGGGCGGTCAGCTGTGCGGGGCGTCGCTGGTGGGCCGGGACCAGGTTCGGTAGTCCGGGTCCCGGCGGACCAGCAGTCCGCCGGCCGCGACGTGATCAGCGGCTTCGGCGTTCCACGAGCGCAGTATGTTGATCACGTGATCCCTTAGCCCGTCGAGGAGTTGGTGAAGTTCCTCGGTGGTGGCTTCGGTGACGGACTTACCGGCGATCCTGCGCCAGCGCTGGCTGACCTGGGTGACGCCGGTTCCCATGACGGCGGCGTACGCCCGTACCTCGGTGCGGAGTTCATCCAGCCTCGGCGGCTGGTTGCTGGTCTCGTCGTCGGTGGGCTGCGTGGTGTCCTGCGGCTGCGGGGGTGTGCCATCGGTGGTGCTGTCCACCACGGTGCCCTTGATGACCACAGGGCCCTCGCCCTGTGCTTCCTGCCGGACGGCCCGGCGTCGCTCGGCTGCTTCCTCGCGGGCGAGGTCGCGCTGCTCGGCGTCAGCCCTGCCCATCTCGTCGTGCTCGTAGATGCCGGTCAGCTCGCGGGGGAAGGCGATGCGCCACGCCTGGGCCTCGGCTACCTTGCCGATCATGTGGACGCCCATCCTCGGCCACAGCCCCGTGAGCTTCAACTTGCCGGTCTTGTATCCCTCGCCGGTGTTCGGGTCGTTGGCCCACTCGTCCTTACCGACGGCGAACTCCGCGAACAGGGCGACGGCTTGGCTGACGGTCCTGACACCCGCGATGCTGACGTGCTCGATGCGGCACATCGCAGCGGCCGGGAGGCCTGGGCCGAGCCACACGTCCACCCAGCGGCGGTGGTTGATGCCGTCCTCGCCTACTGTCCACCACTTCGGGTCGTCGTCCGGGCCGGTCCAGAACGGGCCGACGCGGCGGATGAACCGGCTGGTGCGCTGTCCGATGTGCCGGAAGCCGTCGATGCCGGTCTGCGCGGTGTAGTAGAGCTCGTCCTGCCGTCCGGCGACCTTCCGCTTGCGCTGGATGTAGTAGATCTCGCGGCGGAAGGGGTCCAGGCCGGTGCTCTTGCAGATGTGGAAGAACGCGACCTGCTCGGCGGTGGTGGCGTTGGCGAGTCCGATGGACCCGAGTGCGACCCGCTGGGCCTTGGTCCAGAATCGCTGCTTCGCCGTGATCTCCAGGACCTGGTCGGCCGTTTCGATCATCATCTCGGCACGGTTGTCGGTGAGCGGCGTAGGCGGCTCGGGCGCGGCCGGCGCATCCTGCTGAGCGTCAGCAGGGGGCTGCTGCTGGGTAGTTGTCACCGTGGGGTGCCTTCCTTGTCTCCATGGCGGCACCGGGGTTCGCAGGCCCCGGTGTGGCTGCCTGCCTCTACCCTCCCGCTGCCCGCGGGCCCGTGGGAACACCCACCACGTGGCCAATTCGGTTGCGGTTCATGGAGATTGGAAGTGTGGCCGCCGAGCCTGCGGGGTGCGAATCCCGCCCGGATTCTCGTGCTCCCCTGGTTAAAGGAGACAGCCCCGAAGGACCGGTTGCCGGAGCACGAGGCCGGTCGGCCCGGCGGCCACATCATCACTCTAAGGGACGGCTGGCGGAATCCGGGGGTGGTTACGGGCCGAGGGTGGGGCTGGTCGAGGTGGCGCGCTCCAGTGCGCCGGCTCCGGTGTGCTGCCACAGGCCGTCGTAGAACGCCTTGGAGGCGACGACGGTCAGGGCGACGGTGGTCAGGGCGGTCTGGGCATGGGCGATGTCGCCGCGGGCGAGGACGGTGATGATGCCGACGGCGGCCGAGGTCAGGGCGCCGACGACGGCCCGGGTCGGCTTCGACCAGGTGGGCTGCTGGATGAGGGCGGTGGCCCAGGGGGTGGCGGCGCCGAGCAGCAGGCCCCACGCCTCGGTGTCGTTCAGGACGTTCATGGTGTGCTCTCCCAGTTCACGGTGTGCGGGTCGGAGTTGGCGGTCATAGCGGCCAGGTGGCGACCAGGGCGAGCACAGCGCCCGCCAGGTAGCGGGTGGTGCACGGGTAGCGGGCCAGCGCGCTGGTCCGGGGTGCGGCTACTGCCGGGGTCCCCGTTCGTCCCTTGACAGCGCTGCGGGCAGGCCGGCCAGGGTGAGCCCGGTGACGATCACGCTGGGATCGACCGGGGGTGTCCAGACCTCCCGGACGATCACCGCCATCCCGAGCAGGAACAGCAGCCCGTCCCGCAGGGTCTGCATGCCGGTGAACTCGCGCCATCGGGTCCTCCGTCGGTGGCCTCGGGCAGCGGGCGGCTGCTGGTCGTCCGGGAGCTGGTCCACAGCCGGGGACGGTAGGCCGACGGGGTGCTTAGGGTCGCGTCGAGGCGCTCTGCAGTTCGGCGAGGGCTGCCTCGAGCTCGGCGATCCGGTGGTCCTTCTCGGCCTCCCGGCCGGCCCGCACCTGGATCTCCGTCCGGGCGAGGGCGAGTTCCGCCTGCGCCTGCCCCCACGCCTCGGTGAGCTGGGAGCGCAGCTGGGCGATGTACGCCTCCGCGTCCACCTCGATGGGCGTCGCGGTGGGGTGGGTCATCGGGGGCTCCTACAGACTCGGCAGCGTGTTGGCCGGGCAGTCTGGGGCACAGCGGCAGAGCGGGTCGAGCCGAGGGGTACGGGGCTGGGTGCTCTGGTGGTGCCAGTGGCGGGCCCACGCCTGCGCGGCGGCGGCCTGCTCGCGCAGGTGGAGGACGCCGGTGCGCAGCCGGATCGCCTCGGCGGCGGTCAGGCGTCGGGTGTCGGCGTGCCCGAGGAGGTGGTCCAGCTGGTCGGGGGTCGGCCGGTCGTTCATGCCGGGGATTCTCCGTCGGGGGACTGACTGATCGCCTCCGGCGCGGCCGTGAACGCCGCCAGCAGGTCGGCCGGGGTGCTGGCGGGAGGGGCGGTCTCGCTGCGGGCAGCGGCCAGGTGCTGGCGGGCCTGCTCGACCAGGGCGGTCTTGGCGGTGACGCCGGCGGCGGTGATGCCGTGGCCGGCGCGGATCAGGTCCAGCGGGTCCGGGGCGGCGGCCCGGGCCAGGCCTCCCGGGCGGGTCGGCGGGGTGGGGCTGACGACGTTGATGCCGGTGCGCTTCAGGTGCGCGATGCGCTCCAGGTGCGCGGCGCGGGCGGTCGCCCGGTCGGGTGCGTTGTGCAGGGTGACCGGTGCCTGGTCGCCGACGGCCAGGCCGTGGAGGGCCTGGGTGGAGGGGGCGGTGAGGCCCTTGGCCGCGGCCGGGTCCTGGTCGCGGTCCTGGAGCGGGTCGGGCAGGAACGGCTCGTGCAGAACGATGTCGAGGATCTGGTCGAGGCCGGCCTTGGTGGTGTGGTCGATGTCGTACTCGGCGGCCCGCCACTCCAGGGTGGCCGCCGGGAAGACGGCGATGTGGTGTTCGCCGTCCGGGCGCAGCTGCCGCACCTGCCAGCACTCGGTGAGCCCGATGCGGGTCCGGGTGACTTCGGTGATCTCGTACTTCTCAAGCATGTCGAGTCCTTGGTCGGTCAGACGCGGAAGCACCAGAAGCCGAGCCGGCCTCCGGGGCTGGCGCTGTCGAGGCTCATGGTGAAGCCGCTGCGGCTGGACTGGGTGAACTGCCAGCGGTGCCACGCCTGGCCGTCGATCAGGGTGGCGATCGGCACCATGTCGGAGATCATCGTCGGGCCGTAACTGAGGCCCATGCTGGACCAGTTGTTCATCTGGTAGGTCCCGGTGATGAGGCCGTAGTCGTTGTCCGGCTCCCAGTAGTTCGGGAAGGTGCCGCGGTACTGGAGCGCGTTGTTGTCGAGCCACAGCTCGGAGCGGGAGCCGTCGTCGTTACGTCGGCCGAACCAGCTGCCGGACGACGAGGCGAAGATGTAGCCGTGCAGCTGGTCGGTCTGGTGGAGCATCGCCGCCCCGCCCGGCGTCATCCGCAGCGAGCCGCCCCACTGCGCCTCGGTGTCCAGGCGGATCGTCTCCAGCGCGGACACCTGGTCGGTCAGGTACAGCCGGAAGCTGGTCTCTTGGCCGTTGGCCTGGAAGGCGCCGGAGTTGAGGCCGAGGTAGGCGCTGGAGCCCTCGCCGACGGAGTTGATGAAGGCGTAGTTGTTGCCGCTGGTGGGGAAGAACCGGATCTCCGGGAGACCGGTGCTGTCGGGGTTGATCTCGATGCGGCGGCCCGTGACCCCGCTGGAGAGCTCACCGACGATCCGCACGCTGCCGTCACCGGCGGCGATCGCCACCGTCTGGACGCCGGCCGCGTTCCACGCCCCGATGCCACCCGAGTTCAGCTCGACCCGCGAGCCGCTCTCGGCGGTCTTGATACGGGCGGACACGGTGACGTCGGCCTTGAGCTGGCCGACCGTCAGCTTGCTCGCGGAGACGGTGCCGATGTGGGCGTCCTGGATCGTGGCCAGTGCGATCTTCGCCCCGACGATCGTGGCGTCCGCGATCTGCACGGCCCCGATGATGTTCGGCGGGAACTCCAGCGACTCCAGGGTGAGCATGTTGATCTCGGTGACGGCGGTCGGGCCGCCGCCGGTGTTGAGGAGCAGCACCGGGCGGACGAACCGCACGTCGGGGTGCAGGGTCACCGGGCGCTGGGGGTCGGGCTGCGCCGTCCAGAACGGGCCGCCGGCTGGGCCGTAGCCCTTGAGGAACCCGGACAGGGTCACCCAGGCGGAGCCGACGGCGAGCTGGGCGGCGTTGGCGCTGATGGGGAAGGGCTGGCCGATGCGGGTTGTGCCGTCGGCGGCTATGCCGGTGAGGCCGATGGTGATGCTGCTCGGGGTGCCGGTGGTCTGCCGGACGCGCACGGCCATGCGGTAGAGCACGGCGGGGTCGAGCAGCAGGTTCTCCGACCACTCCAGGCGGGCGGTGCGGGTGACGACCAGGGCGCGGCCGCCGGTCGGCGCGTCGGCCCGGGTCGCGGTCGTCCAGGTGGCGTCGGTGTCGCCTGCGGTCTTCGCCCAGCGGGGGTCGTCGGTGGCGAAGCCGGTGAAGAACGAGGTCTGGAGGGAAGCCCGTTCGACGTCCGCCCACTTTCCGGCAGTGAGGATCTTGTCGGCGAGGTCGGAGCCGATCACCATGTCCGGGATGGCGGAGGCCTCGGCGGACGGGCCGGAGGCGTTCCCGGCCCGGTCCACGGCGACGAACTTGAGGTAGTAGGTGGTGCCGTAGGCGAGGCCGGTGATCGGTGCCGGTCCGGCTCCGGTGAGGCGGTCCACGACCGTGGCGGCGGTGGGGGTGAAGCCCGCGGCGGTGGAGGCGTGCACCTCGAGGGCCGCGAAGTCGGCGGGCATCGGCTCGCCCTGCGCCCCCAGCCCGTCCCAGGTGGCGCGGATGCCGCCGATCAGGCGGGCCAGTACCGGGCGGGAGGGCACCGGCGGCGGGGTGGTGTCGCTGGCCAGGAGCACCTCCTCCGACACGGTCCAGGGGGAGGAGTTGCCGGAGGCGTCCACCGTGCGGACCCGGGCTCGGACGCGCGCTGCGGCCGGCAGTTGGTCGTAGTGGGCGATGGTGCCGTTGACGGCCTGCTCGGGCGACCACTGCGGGTCCTGGCCGCCGACCGGCAGGGCGGGCAGCAGGTAGGAGACGTAGTAGTTGCCGGCGTCGTCGTACACCGTGCCGTCGGCGTTCTGGGTGACTGCGGGCCAGGACACCGCGAGGGCGGCGTGCTGCTGCCCGTCGGTGTCCAGGTAGGCCCAGGACCCGACGAGCACGGCGGACGGCGGCTTGGGGGCGGTGGTGTCGTTGCGGTCGCCGAGCGGCGGAAGCGGGGTGCGGCTGGCGGTGGCGGAGCCGTTGGTGAGGGCGTCGAGCTGGCGCTGCACCCGGATGCGCTGCTCCACGAAGACGTCGGCCAGCTCCAGGGAGCTGGTGGGCTGGCCGGCGTCGTCGTAGCTGGTGGCGATGGTCCGCACCCTTAGCGGCTCCAGCGCGGTGGGGCTGGTGCGCCGCTGGTCGTAGCGGATGTAGTCGCCGGGCCGGTAGGCGATGCCGGGCCGGTGCTGGGTGGCGGCCGGGTCGAGCTCGATGGTGAAGCCCTCGGAGGCCGTCACCATGCCGCCGAGGGTGACCCGGGCCAGTTCGGCGAGGGTTGCCGCGTCGGTGATCCCGCCCCGGCCGTCGAACGCCTCCCGACGGCCGTAGCGGGCGGCCGCCGTCGGATCGACGACCTCGGCGAGGGCGCCGCTGTCCCCAGCGGCCAGCAGGTGGGAGCGCACGGGGCGGCGGGAGCGCTGACGGGGGCCCTTGAGGACGTCCCGGCCCAGGTACAGCACGATGCCGGGGTGGTCGGTGGCGCAGGCGGTGTCGGGCACGTAGGCGCGCAGCTGGTAGCCGTTCATCCGCACGTCGGCCCACCCGGCGGAGGTGATGGTGTTCACCGTCTTCAGCAGGTCGGTGCCGGCGTCGTACTGGGCGGTGTAGGCGGTCGGCCAAGGGCGGCCCGCGCTGTCGGTGGCGGCGGTGAAGTCCCAGGTGATCTCGGGCAGCGCGCCACGGGCCTGGGCCCGGGCCAGCAGGGTGGCCAGGATCGCGCCAGGGCTGACGTTGACGAACGGGAAGTGCGGGTCGAGGCCGGTGACGGGCTGGCCGGCGGTGTGACCGGCCGGGTAGATCACGGCGCGCTCCAGCAGGGCGAGGGCGCCACGGCAGCCGACCTGCACGGGCCGGGCCTCGCCCGCCTGGTCGGCCGGGTCGTCGCCGTCGTCCTCCAGCAGGTACCGCTCGGGCTGCTCCACCCCGTCGAGGACCAAGCCGATGCGCGGGTCATCCCCTGCCAGCAGCTGCGCGCCGGGGGCGGAGCGGGGGTAGGTGAAGCCGAGCGCTCCGGGCCCGTTGTGCTCGGCCTGGAGCTTGAGGTCGGCCGGGTAGGGCAGGAGCCCGAGCAGGGGCCCGCTCGGGCTGTAGACGCGCAGGTGGACGGCCACGGTGGGTCTCCGTTGTTCAGGTGAGGTAGGCAGGGCGGCCGGTGACGGTCAGCGCGGTGCCGGGCCCGCCGTTGGTGCCGCTGAGGCGGACGCTGGGCGGGCTGGAGGGCCGGCCGGGGGCAAGGCGCAGGACGGCCGGGCCCGTCAGGCTCAGACGGGCGGGATCGGGCTGGAGGCCGCCGGTGCCGCTGAGCTGCCAGGTGGCGGAGTCCACCGTCAGGGACTGGCCGGCGGTGATCTGCCCGGTGTAGGTGAAGGAGTCGCCGCCGGGCCCGTCGGTGGTGTCGGTGACGGTCGGCGCGGTGATCGGTCCGTCGATCCGGTAGGCCAGGTTCTCCATCGGGGCGGTGGCGTCGGCGAAGGCGGCCAGGGCCAGAGCGTGCGGCAGCGCCGTCCCGGCCGGGCTGGAGTTGGTGACCGTCGCGGTGCCTTCCCAGTAGCCGGAGGGGATGGTTACCTCCACGCCGAGCCGCATGCCGCTCTGCCCGAGGGGGGTCGGTGCGAGGGAGGACAGCACCTCGCCCTGGCAGCGGCGGATCTGCCCGGCCGCGGTGTGCCGCTCGAAGGTGAGCAGCCGGTGCGGCCGGGCGAGGACGCGCAGCAGGTCCTCCCAGGCGGCTTCGACCTGCTGCCAGCCGCCGGTGCGCGGGGCGAGCCACAGGGCGAGGGTGAACTTGCCGGGGCCGTGGTGCTTGGGCCGCCACAGCTCGCCCACCCGGTTGGGCACGGTGGCGTTCGCGCCGATGACGGGCGGGGTGGCAATCAGGCCGGCGCGGTACTCCACGTCCCGCACCAGACCCTCCGTCAGTTCGTAGCCGTCCACCAGCCACCGTTCGCGGGCCATCAGGCGCTCTCCTTGTCGAACAGGCCGAAGGAGGCCAGGGCCCGCAGCCGGTTGTTGACGGTCTCCCCAGGCGTCTCGGGCAGCGGGTTGGTGATGTACTGCACGATCGCGCCGGGCGAGATCACCGTGCCGATGCGGTCGCCCTGGCCGCCGTCGGCGGCGAGCTGGCCGCGTGCGGCGTTGATGGCGCTGATCGCCGGACTGCCGCCGAGCCCCCGGACGGCCTGCGGGGTCAGGACGCCTTCGCCCGGGGACAGGCGGGCGAGCGCGGAGTCCCGGCCGGGGGCGTAGCCGGGGACGACGCCGCCGGTGGAGTAGCCGCGTACGAAGCCGAGGACGCCGTCCACGGCCCGGTTGACCATGCCGCGCATCATGTCGCCGACCGCGTTATCGGGCATCCAGTTGAACCAGCCCCGGATCGGGGTGAGGGCCCGGGTCAGGGCGGAGGTGGCCCACTCGCGCAGCTGGTCCTCGACCGCGCCGACGATGCCGCCGAAGGCGAAGCCGGGCACGGGTGCGCCGGCCTGCTGGAGGGTGCCGGCGCGGGCGGCGTCGTTGATCGCTCCGATCGCGTTGCTGCCGCCGAGCTGGCGGACGGCCTGCGGCACGAGGATGCCCTCGCCCGGCGAGAGCATCGCGGGCACGGTGTCCCGGCCGGGGGCGTAGCCGGGCACGACACCGCCTCGGGCGAATCCGACGGTGAAGGCGGGCAGCTTGCCGAGGCCGAAGGAGTCGGCGATCCAGTTCCACACACGGCGAATCCCGCCGTCGTACACGGTGTTGATCATGAAGCGGATGGGCGCGCCGAAGATCGCGGTCAGCGTCGGCCAGATGCGCTTGACGAAGTCGACCAGCCCGCCGATCGCGTAGGAGACGAAGTCGACCATCCCGCCGATCGCGGCGTTCACGACGCCCCGGAACCACTCCGACTTCTGGTAGGCGGTGACGAACGCGAGGATCAGGGCGGCGATCCCGGCGACGATCAGCATCACGGGGTTCGCCGACAGGGCGAGCATGGCCACCCGGACGGCCGCGATGGCGTTCGAGACGGCCATCAGCCCGCCCGCGATCCCGGCGATCGTCAGCAGCGCCTGGACGACGGGTCCGAGTCCGGGAATCGACAGCAGCAGGCTGATCGCGGCGGCCACCGAGTTGATCACGAACAGGAAGCCGGACAGGGTGCTGCCCAGGCCGCCGAGCTGGGCGGCGATGTTCGCCACCGACGTGAGGAGCAGCAGCAGTTGGTTCCACAGCTGCCCGTTGCCCAGGGCCCCGGCCAGCACCATCAGGGCCGGCAGGAACTCGGTGCGCACCCGGGCGATCAGCGGCGCCAGGGACGGGTTGTTCGTGAAGGTGAACCAGGCGACCGCCACCGCCGCCACCAGACGGCCGAGCTCCTGGACGACCGGGACAGTGTTGGCGAAGTACCCGGCGAGCTTGGCCTGCGTCTCCCCTTCGCCGGTCAGCGTGCGGAAGGAACTCGCAGCACTGGCAAGGGAGTCGAGGAGAGCCTGCCCGGCCGGGGCGGCGGCCCGACCGATGTTGAAGACCCCGAGGGCGATGTCCCGCAGGATCGCCCACAGCTGCGCGCCGGTGTCCCCCGCCTGCTGGAAGAACGCCCCGAGCCGGCCACTCTCCCGGGCCGTCTGCAAGAACGCGGCGGCAGCCGCCAGCCCGCGGTCGGCACCGCCCGCCAAGCGCTCCAGCAGCGGGCCGGCCGCCACGGTCAGGGTGCGCAGCGCATCGGCGGCGCTCAGACCGGAGTTGCCGAGCGAGCCGAGGACCCTGCTGTTGCTGGCCGCGATCTGGGCCAGGTCCGCCCGCCAAGGGCCGGACGTGACCATGGCCGCGCCCCGCTCGGCGACGTCACCGAGCACCTGCCCGGTCTGGGAGAGAGCGCGGTTGAAGATCGGCAGGAGCTGCAAGCCCCGGCCGATCGCGTTCTCCAACGGCGGCAGCAGCGCCTCCTGCGCGGAGGACCGCAGCTCCCGCAGGGCGGGCTGAACGGTGCCCTGGAGGAACCGGGCGAAGCGCTGCCCGGCCGGACTGAGCCGGTCGAGGGCGGCGGCTGCCGCGTTCGCGGCGGCACCGCTGCCGCCGAGAGCCTGTTCCTGGTCCCGCAGGGCCCGAGCGACGTCCCGCTGGGCGTCCGCGACCTGCTCGGCGGAACGTTCCTGCTGGCGCTGCCCGTCGCGGACCGTGCGGTCCAGGTCGGTGTGGGCGTCCCGGATCTCCTGGACGGCTTCCACCCGCGCGCGGGCGGCCTGCTGCTCGGCGTCCTGCGAGGCCCGCACCGAGTCCTGCTCGGCCTCCTGCGCCCGGGCCAGCTGCTCCTTCGCGGAGGTGACCTGCTCGCTGCCTTCGACGCCGGCGGCGTTCGCCCGCCGGACGTCCTCCGCCAACCGCTGGTTGCGGACCCGGACGTCCTCGAGCTGGTTGACCGCCTCCTGGTAGGCGATCTGCGCTTCCCGCCGGTCGGCCTCCGACGCGAACGGCGAGGTGTTGGTCTCGTTGAGCTGACTGCGGGCCTGCTCCAGGTCAAGGAGCGCCTTCTGCTCCTCCAGCGGGCCCCGGGCGGCATCCCGGTTGAGGTCCTCGATCGTGCGCTGCGCATCACGCCGCGCATCGTTGAGAGCCTCCTGCGCCCGGCTGGCCGCCTGGTGGGCGCGGGCGACCGCCAGCTCCGCCGCGACCAGCTGCCGGTCGGCGGCGGCCACCGACGCGGCGGCGCGCTCCTGGACGTCCGCCAGCCGACGGCGGGACTGCGCGACCTGCTCGGCGCCGCGCAGGGCCTGCTCGTCACTGTCGCGCTGCGCAGCGCCGAGACGCCGCTGTGCGTCGGCCACCCGGTCGGCGGCGGCCTGGCGGGCCTGGGCGGCCGCGCCGGAGGCCGCCGCTGACTGGGTGTCGGCCTGCCCGAGGGCCTTGACGGCGTCCCCGATGCCGGAGAACGCGGCCAGCAGGGTGCCGCCGCCCTGCGCGGCGGCGGCCATCGCACCGGGCAGAGCGCCGAGCAGGCCGACCGCGGGCGCGGCGGCCGAGCCCATGGCGAAAAGCCCACCGGCAGCCTGGGTGAGTGCCTGGCCGAGTGCCAGGGCCCCGGAGGCCATCGCGGGCAGCCGCAGCAGGCCCGCCATGGCGGAGCCGATCCCGTCGGCGGCCTGCGCCAGGCCACCGCCCCCACCGGCGCTGACCGGGACGTCCACCGGGCGGCCCGCTGCGGTGCGGAAGGCAGCCAGGCGGGTGGTGGCGGCGGCCGTGTCCAGATCGACGCGGACGTTGACGACCAGCCCGGCCAGGGCGGCCCGCACCCGGGAGCGCAGGCCGGCGGTGTCAACGTCCAGGCCGACCTTGACGGTCCCGGCGGCGGCCTCGGCGGCGATCCGCACCCGCTCACGCAGGTTACCGGTGTCGAAGGCGACCCCGACCCGGACCCAGGTGCCCCGGGAGGTCGCGGCCCGAATCCGCTCGGCCAGACCGGACGTGTCGGCGTCCACCGCCACCCGCACCCGGGCCCGGACGGACTGGGCTGCGGCCTGGACGCGCTGGCGCAGCCCGGTGGTGTCCGGCTGCACCTGAACGCGCAGGCGCAGGTTACGAGTTGCCGACTCGACGCGGGCCCGGGTCTCCTGCGCGAACCCGCTGAGGTCCGCGACGACCTGGAGCCGCAGGCGGCCGGTGTCGATCTCATCCGCCACCGCGCACCGCCCTCCTGCTGGAGGAGCGCAGCACGGAGACCGCGCGGGCCATCTCGCCGTCGCCGCTGGGCGACTGGGCAGCGCACAGGTACCCCGGGCGGGGCAGTTCGATGGGCTTGCGCAGACGGCGCTCGGACGCCATCACCGAAACCAGCTCGACCACCTGGGCGAGCAGCTCCTGCGTCAGCCCCCAGCGGTCGGAGCCGACCTCGGCCTCGTCGCGGCGCAGCAGCGCCTCGGCCGGCAGACCCCTCATCAGGGTCAGGAGCCGGCGGGTGCCGAGGAATCCAGCGTCACCGGGCCGCCGCCAGACACCCCGGGCGTCGAGGTGGTAGTACCGCTGAAGGTCGGCTTCGAGGTCGTCCCAGCGGTCGTAGACGGCTCGGACGGCCCGATGAGTTCCCCCAGGCCCGCACCCCCCGACAGGTACTTCGACCAGGCGTACCGGGCCAGCTCCAGCACATCGGAGTGGCTCGGCTTCTGCGCCATCAGCCGGTCGTAGCCCTCCTGCCCGAGCAGCCGCCGGCCCATCTCGGCGAACGCGCCGACCAGGTCGGCCGGGAGGCTCGGCTCCGAGCCGAGCACGTCCACGATCAGGCCCGCGGCTTCGGCCTGCTGCTCACCCTGCGACTGGGCGGCCTCCACCAGCTTGCGCAGCAGCAGCGGCAGGTACGGGATGCCGACGAGCGGCTGCCACACCTCCAGCGGCAGTTCGGCCGGCAGCACCGCCACCTCGGTGCCGCCAAGGACGACCGGCTCCTCCCCGACGGTGTACTCGGCCTGCGCGGTGCGCGCCTTGTCGGCGGCCGCGGCCAGGCGGCGCGTTCGTGCGGCGTCCAGGTCGATCCCGGGCATCACGGGCTCCTCGGTCTGTCAGGCGAGTGATCGCCCAGACGCTAGGAGGAGCCCGGCTTAGCGTCGCCCCGAGCAGGCGAGGAGGTTGGCGCATCTGACCGGCCGATCTACCCGGAATGCCTGACGGGCCGTCAGATGTGGGGGTAAGTTCGCGGTGTCACCAGCGCGGCGCTCGCCGCCCTCTTGCTGTGCCGGCCCGGATCGTCCGGCCCGGCACTCCGAGAGGGAGGAAGCCCACGTGAACGACAACCGACCGACCCTGCTTCATCGGCTGGCCCGGTGGCTGCGGCACAACGCCAACGTCATCGCGGCCCTGTCCGCAGTAGTTGGGCTGGTCATCACGGCAGTGAAGTAACTGCCACTGGGGGCTGGCCTGAGTACAGGACACCGCACCATCTCGACACTCGGGCAGGTGCGGGGGCGGATACCAGCCCCTGACAGATAGCCCCCGGTCACGGCTAATGACCGGGGGCTATCCGCCTTCAGTGCGCACCTCTGAGGAGGTACGCGCGAACTACTAATTTACACACCCAGTACCGGCCAGTTAAGAAAACGTATAATTCCAACTTGCCTACTGGAATGGGCCGTTAGGCGAGAAGGTGATTCTCCTGCGCTCCCAGCGGACGCAGCGAAGCCCCGGCCGGGGGGTGGGCCGGGGCTTCGCGCGGCGCAGCCAGGTCTCCCCGGGGGGAGAGGGAGGACCGGGCTGGCATGAACCACAGTATGCGAACCGGCTGCCGTTGGGCACAGCATCCAGACCGCCAACTCACCTGCGGTATAGGCGAGATCAAGCAACCGGAGCGAACCCCGGGTCGTCGGTGAGGTCGTACCAGGGGTCGCCGACGGACCCGGCGACGACCTTGAGCTCCAGCGGCAGCGTGCTCTCGGCGTCGTTGGGGTACTTCTGATTGACGGAGGCGACCTGCTCGCACAGAGGGACAACCCGGCGGTAGTGCTTGGCGCCGTCGATCAGCTCCATCACCGCCGCGAACTGCACCCGCCCGCCGACCGTAGGCGGGGTGTACCGGTAGAACGTCTTGCCGCCGCTGGTGGTGCTGGTGACCGCACCACCGCCGTACACCGCGACGATGTTGGTCGCGTTCCACTCCTGGAGCTCGACCTTGGTGGTGGCGGCGTCCTCGGTCTGGATCGTGCGGGCGGTGTACCTCAGCTGGTGGGACTTGATGTCCTCGAACTTCGGGTCGGTGTTCCACTCCAGCGAGCCGGGCTTGAACAGACCGACGTCCTTCCAGGCCGGCGCAAGCGCGACGACCGGATCGACCGGCGCGACGGTACCCGGCACCGCCAGGTACAGCCGCGCCATCTGGGCAACGAACATGCTCTCAGCGGGCATGGGACGAGCTCCTCGGGGCGGACCGGTAGGACTGCACCGGACCGTAGGCCCGCTCCCCCGTAGCGTCGCGCCGGCCACCCGCCGCTGCCCGGCCGCCCGGTTCCCCTCGCGCCCGTAGGGCTGTCGCAGAACTCGCAGAACTGCGGCTCACTCCGGCGCGGGGTGCGCCGTCACCGCCGCCACCACCACATAGCGGCCCTGCCCGGTCGGCTCCGGCAGCCAGCCCCCGGCCGACAGTGCCTGCACCGCAGTCACCACCGGCTGACCCGGTGCCGCCGGGCGGCTCGTCAGCTCGTGGAGCGCCTTGACCGCCGTCACGAAGGCCCGGCGCAGCACCGGCCGACTGACCGACCGGTCGAGGTCCCCGAGTGCCTCGACTTGGAGGTGGATGGTGGCGAGCCACTCCCAGCGCGGGGCCGACCCTCCGGGTACCTGGCTGATCCGGATGCGCGGGTAGGGCGGGGAGTTGCGCGCCCCGACCCTGCCCGCGCCGCCCAAGGCCGCCGTCAGCTCGGCATGGTCGGACAGCCACTGCGCCGCGAGCAGCTCGGGGTCCAGGGTGGTGAACTCACTCACCCGGGCTGCTCGTCGCCTTGGTGGCGGGTGCCTTGGGGGTGAGCTGCTTGCTGGTGGTGGCCGGGGCGAGCGCCTTGGCCACGGCCTCGGCGTCACCGGGATCGACGCCGGCGACGTACGCTGCGGCGATCAGCTCGCGGGCCTCGTGGGGCGGCACCTCGATCTCGGTCCCGGGCAGCAGGTCCTCGCCGCCGCGGGTCAGGTGGTGGGCGAGGGTGATGCGGACGGTGTCGGCCATGAAGGCTCTCCTTGGAACGGCAACGGGTGACCGGCCGAAGGAAAGCAACAACCGCGCTCTACCGTCGAGGGCTGCCGAACTGCGCACCGCGAAGAGCAGTTCAGCGGTAGCGGTCGGCGACCTGCGCTGCGGCACCGCTCATGAAGTGCGATCCCTCGCCCTGCCCGAACTCCGCCTCGGCCGCGTGCGGGAAGTCGCAGATCACCTCCGCCTGAGCACGCGTACCGAGAATGGCGGCCTTGGTCACGGTGATGGCCGCCCCGACCGCGTTGGGGTCCACCGTGACGGAGCAGCGGCAGCCTGCCGTCTCCTCCACCGGGCCATCCGGGTCACGCGGTCCGGAGAGCAGGGCACCGCCGACGCGGAAGGGCACCGGGCCAGGCACGGTCTGGCCGTCGGCCTCTCGGTGGCTCGGCCGAGCCCCGCCGTCCTCGATGTGCCAGGTCTTCGCGGCCGGCGCCCGGCGGCGGGCATCAGCGGCTACCTCCTCCGCCAGGCGTTCGACGTGCCGGGCCACCAGCGGGGCGAGCCTGACCGCAAGGTCCGGCGGGAGTTCCAGCTCAGCCATCAGGGATGTCCTTCCGGCCGGGTACCACCAGCGCCTCGGGGGCGGGCGGTCACTCGGACGTACCCCACGTCGGGGTGGACCGCGTGCTGCTGGGGATCGGCGGCCAGGACGGTCCACTCCGCGCCGGTGGCCGGCTCCACGACCAGGTCGCCGACCATGAGCGTCCCGGCCTGCGGGTCCAGGGAGAGCAGCCAGGTGCCGTCCTCACGCGGGAGGGCACGGCCGGGCCACGGTCCAGCAAGTGGGCCGGGCGGGCCCGTCATTTCGGCCCCGTACGCGTCCAGGACGGGCGTTCCGCGGGTCCGGACCCCCAGCTGGCGGTCAGGCAGCAGGACGGCCATCACGGCCTGCCCGTGCCCGGGATGCCGTGCACCGTGAGACCGGGCGGTGTCGGCCGCACCGGGGGCTGGTAGACGCGTCGGCCCCTCAGCCGCCACCGGTCGGTGGTGGCGAGCTCCGGTGGGGCGAGGACGGCCGGTGGTTCGGTACTGGTCTCGTAGGTGACGGACTGGCCGTCCACGGACGCCGAGGACACACGGCGGTCGCGGCCCGGGGCGTCAGCGAGCAGCGGGTGCAGGCACGCCGTTGCCCGCAGCCACAGCCGCAGGGGCGCGGTCTGCGGGTCCGAGCGGGCGTCGATGCCGGCCACGTACGTCACGGTGTAGGTCGGCGATCCCCCGCTGCCCGGGGTGGTGGTGTCGGCCGTGGCCGACACCACCGTGATGACGGGGGCGTGGCGAAGGACCCAGCCGTCCGGTCCGGCGTGGACGCCGGACTCGGTGTACTGCACAGGCAGCAGGGGCCGGCCGAGGTGCCCGGTGAGGGCATCCTGCGCGTCCTCGATCGCGGCCTCGATCCGTTTCCGAACCTCGTCGGGGAGCGGCATCGGGTAGCCCAGCCGCATGGCTACGCTCTCTGCCGTCACGATCAGCTCCATCAGGTCCTCCACCTCTGCCGAGTCGATCAGCTCGCAGAGAGTAGGCATCGGGGAGGCAGCTGTCGTCCTGGCTTCTTCGGCGTCGGCGCACCCATAGGTGGCAGCATGGATTCCGGTTGATCGATTCAGTGGGTTGGCGCGGCGAACTTGTGCGACCTGTTTCGAAGTTGACCGCTGAATGTCGCAGATTGCCAGAGTCCAAGTTGGTGTTGCAGGGACCCCCCGTACGGCTCAAGGCGACCCTTGACACCGCTACGGTTTACTCAAGGCCGCTTCCCCACAAGGGGGTTGACTGCCCCGCACCGGCGCCTGAGAAACAACGATGCGGGACAGGTGGGCCGATCAACTGCGAGGTGTTGCTTTGTCTGACCGACCCGCTCTTGCGCGAGGCTTCCTGCCCTCGGTGATCCACCACGCTAGCAGCGAGATGCCCCTCAGCGGCCGATTGGTGGGATTGCACGCCGTGCGTTCCTTCGCCACGGCGGCGCGGCTGAGCGCCCTGTTGACGCCCGCGCTCCTGCTGTGGGCCATGAGCGACGGCGGCCCGGACGGCTGGGAGCGCATCGCGCTGATCGCCGCGCTGCTGCGCGCCGGCCGCGATGCCACCGTGCACTGGTCGCGCCTCACCCTGCGCTGACCCCCGGGGTCGCAGCGCCCATCGCTGCGCTGCGACCCCTCCCAGGACCGTGTCCTGCTGTGCGCCTCGGCTGGGGCCGGGCGCGCAGCATCCGCCAGCTCGGCACTGCGTAGCCATCCACCCGGGCCCGCCGGCCCGTCACCGGAACCGGCACGGCCGAGCCGTCGAGGGAAACCGGGTGCCTGCCATGCAGCCGAGCGCCATAGGCGCGGGGTTCGCCGCCTTCGTCCAACTTCACCAGCCCGTCTACGAGAAGTACGCCCGCGCACGCCTAGGGGATCAGGATCTTGGCCATCGGGCTGTCGCACTCGCGTTCCGCCGCACCGAGTTGGGGTGGAACGCCTTGCTGAGCGACCCCCGCCCCCTGGCGTGCGCCTGGCGCATCCTGCGTGACAGCGTCACCTTCGTGCGCCCCGAGGACACCGCCCTGGATGTGGACGCCCTCCACCGGGAGCTGCCGGCTCCCGCCGCGGACGCCTCCGTGCTGCGCCTGGACCTCGGCTTGCAGCCGGCGCGGGTGGCGGAGGTCATGGGCGTGCCGGAGCCGGAACTGCACGTCGCAGTGATGGCCGCGCGGCGCCAGCTGGAAGGCGGAGAGGAGGTGATCATCCCGCCAAGGCCCTGAACTTGGGGTGCCCATGAGGGCGCCACCACCCGGACACCGACGCGAATCTGCCGCGCTGGGGGCACCACGCCACCCCGCGCGCGCCAGGGTCGCGCCAGGATCACTCGTCCGGGTGGTGGTGCCCCATGTCCACATCCGCATACCATGACGGATCATCAAGTCTTGTATCCGGCAAGGCAGTCCGGACACTCCAGGGGGTTGGCGTGGGCGAGCAAGCTTGGCATGGGCACACCATCGACGTGACGACACCGAGCGCCGCACGCATGTACGACTGGCTACTCGGCGGCTCGAACAACTACGTCGCCGACCGCCTCGCGGGCGAGGAACTGCTGAAGATCGCACCCAGCACCCGCGAACTCGCCCTCCAGAACCGCGAGTTCCTGATGCGCGTGGTGGAGCACATCGTCCGCGAACATAGGATCACCCAGTTCATCGACCACGGCTCAGGTCTGCCCACTCAGGACAACGTCCACCAGGTCGCCCAGCGCGTGAACCCGGAGAGCAGGGTCGTCTACGTCGACAACGACCCGATCGTCCTCTCTCACGGACGCACGCTACTGCGCCAAGACGAGCGGGTGGAGATCCTCCAGACCGACATGAGCGACACCGACGCCATCTTCGGCAACGAGAGGGTGACGAACCTGCTCGACCTCAGCAAGCCGACCGCGGCCTTGTTCGTCTCCGTCCTGCACTGCCTCCCAGACGAGGACGACCCTGCCGGCCTGCTGCGCCGCACCGCCGAGCGTCTGACGCCCGGCAGCGTGATGGTGATCTGCCAGCTCGTCAGCGAGGACCAAGCGGTCCGCGACGGCGTGACCAACCTGATGAAGGCCACTGCCCGTTGGGGCCGGGTGCGCACCGAGCAGGAGGTCAACGCGTACTTCGACGGGCTGGAGGTCAAGGAACCCGGCCTGATGGACGTCACCTTCTGGCGGCCGGACGGCAAGCTGCTGCCACGCCAGCGCACTCGCGAGTGGATCGAGTACGGGGGCCTGGCCGTCATCCCGGAACGCTGAACCGCCGCTGGGGCCGCCGGGACGGCTAGTCCCGGTACTCCTCCAACTTAGCCCGGAGCGCGTCGAGGCTCGCGTCGAACTCCATCGCTACCGACCACACGAGCTCCATCATCGCGCGGCGGTTCTCGAACAGAGAGCGGGTGCGGGCCCGGGGCATGTAGTACTGGCCGACGTCGCCGTGGTCCTCGTAGATCAGCTCATTGGACTTCGAACCGGTCTTGTACTCCAGCAGGGTGATCGCGGTGACGGTCAGGCCGACCGGGAGCCGGGGCGGGATAATCCGCACCATCACTCCGGGCGTCTCGGCGAGGCCGATGACGTGCTCGATCTGGGCGGCGATCATACGACGGGGGCCGATCTCAGGGTCGAAGACGCTGAGCGGGAAGAAGAAGGCCGCCTCGGCGCGCTCGCCAGCGAAGAACCGGCGCTGGCGCTCCATCCGCAATTCCACGATTCGGCCGGACATGCCGACCCCATCAGCAGGCAGAGTGTGCGAGCTGATCGCCCGCGCGTACTCGGGGGTTTGGAGCAGCCCGGGCACCACCCTTGTCTCCAGAGTGCGCAGCAGGTAGGCCCGACTCTCCATCGAGTAGTAGCGCCGGATGAACCCAGGCGCCGCGTCGTGGAAGGAGGTTAGCCAGCCCTTGCCGGCCGCCTCCTTCACAAGTTCCATGAAGACCTGCCGGTCCGGGCCGTGCTTGAAGCCGAGCACGTCGAGCACCCGGGCAACGGTCTTGGGGTGCACCCTGCCCCTGCCGGTCTCGATCCGGCTGTAGGTGGATGGCGAGGTCTCGGCGGCGGTGGCCACCTGCTTGGCTTCGAGCTTGAGCTCAAGCCTTCTGTCTAGCACCCACTCGGCGACGATCGCGGCGGCGCCCGCACTGTCTTCGTCGGGCGGTTCGAGGGGGAAGACGTTGTCATCGCCCTCGAACCCCAGGCTGTGCGCGGCCATGCGGCCCCCCTTACGGATGAATGCCCGTTTCCGCGCGCATTCTACCAAGGGAGGCCGCTATCACCTGCCTTTCGATCAAATGAACGAAAGGCGGCGCTCGACTAGGCGATGCGCCCGAGCAGGTCGAACTCCCCTGCCTTGGCGCCAGCAACGAACGCGGTGAACTCCGCAGCGGTAAAGATGAGCGCGGGGCCCGTGGGGTCAGTACTCTGACGCAGCGCAATCTTCTGCCCGCGCAGGTCCTTCACCTCCGCGCAGGCCCCCTGCGACGCGCTCGCGCTCGCCTTGAACCAGGACCCCTCACCCTCATTGTCGATGGTGCCAGCCGGCATGCCGTTTTGGTAGTTGACCACAGTCGCATCCCATCTGTTCGTGCGAATATTCGCGCCCCCAGCGATCATCACACTTACTGGGATAATCGCAGGTGGTAAGCCCGTGAAATCCCACATGAAATCCCATGGGTGGCGCGACATGAATACTAGCCCCCCCAAATTCGAACAGCGCTACGCCCAAGCGGGTGACCCTGCGCGACCATCTCGAATACCCGTCCTAGGGGCCTCCTGTACGGACCACCGCAGTGCGGGTGCACTGATCGACGGCCCCGTGCCCGGGCTGGCGCGACTGTCGGCACTAGGGCTTCCTGAACACCGCCGCACAGTCCCTCGCCGAAGTCAGCGGAGTCGGCTCGATCTCGGGAGGCAGAAGCTACGGAGCGCAGGGACTGGTGCTTCCTCGAGGCTCACGCGTGGGTCGAGGCGATCAAGGTCATCAGCTCGGGCAGGTCGGTGAGTTGGGTTATGGCGGGCACGTGGGGCCGCTCACGACAGCCTTGCGGGTCGTAGTGGACAGCTCGACATCCGGCCGCCAGCGCCCCGTCCACGTCGGTCAGGACGTCGTCGCCGATGTGGACGGTCCGCTCCGTCATGGAGGGCGACCCGGCGGCGAGTTCGAAGACGTCGGGGCTCGGCTTGGCGGTGTCCAGGTCGCCGGAGAGAAGCACGAAGTCGAAGTGCTGAAGCAGGTCGAGGTCGGCCAGCAGGAGGAGGTGGGTCGCGGGCGTGCTGGCAAGGGTGTTGGAGGTGAGGACGACCCGGGCGCCGAGCCGGCGGACTGCGGACAGGACGGCCGGGGCTCCGTCGATCGGCCGGGGGTTGGCATGGAGCATCGTGTGGTCCCAGACGGTGGAGAGCTGCTCGACCAGGCTCTCGTCGTAGGCGACGCCGAGACTGACCAGGAGCGCCTGCGCGAGGTGCTCGACGGCGAACTGGGCTCCCTTGAGGCGCTGTTGGGTGATGTGCTCGTGGCGCACGTGCTGGACGGCGACCGCGATCGCCTCGGGCGGGGTCCGGTGGCCGTAGGAGCGGAGGATGCGGCCAAAGCGCTCCAGCTGCCAGGTGCGGGAGGCCTCCAGTGCCGTCTGCCTGATCAAGGTGTTCCACAGGTCGAAGCTGATGGTCAGACCGGCGAGCGGCTGCCCGCAGGCCGGCGTCGCTCGGGTGGGCTGTCGGGTCATGTAGGGGGCTGTCCTCTCGGTGGTCGCTTCTCGGCACGCACGGGCTAGTTGGCGATCTCCTTGAACACGAGCGCCCGGAGCTGGGCGAGGGCCGCGCGGTTGTCCTGGTGGTAGTAGACGGCGTTGGTGCACAGGGCCAGGTAGCGGCCGGTGGCCGGGGCGAGGTACAGGCTCGTGCCGGTGAACCCGTGGTGGCAGAGAACGCCATCGCCGGAGACGATCCACGCCAGGCCCCGCTCCAGGCCGGGCTCGATCCGGGTCCGGGGGCGGGCGCTGAACCCCAGCCAGATGCCGAGCTCACTACCGGGATCAAGGAGATGGCTGGCGAAGGCGGCAAGATCGGCGGCGGTGCCGAAGACGCCGGCGTGCCCGGCCACTCCGCCGAGCATGGCCGCCGCGTCATCATGGGCGATGCCGTGCAGGCGCGGTGCACCGGCAAGGCGCTGCCCGGTCGGGGCGACCGTCGCGGACCGGGTGAGCGGCCCGTAGGAGGTGCCGGTCATCCCGAGGTCCGCCCAGAGGTCGGCGGCCAGGGCCTCCAGCGGGCGGCCGTGGAGTTGCGCGAGGGCGAGCCCGAGGAGGATGAATCCCCGGTTGATGTACTGGTGGGCCGCCCCGGGCTTGCCCGCCAGGGGCTCCGAGCAGATGAGCTGGGCGAGCGGTTCGGGCCGGCCGCGGTAGAGATCCAGGCGGGTTTCGGTGCGCAGGCCGGAGGTGTGGGTGAGGATCTGACCGATCGTCACCCCTCCGCCCGGGGCGTCGTGCGGCACGTCCGGCAGCAGCGAGTGGATCGGGGCGCTGAGGGTGATGCGCCGGGCGGCCCACGCCTTCCCGACCAGTGCCCAGGTCGCCACGATCTTCGTCAACGAGGCGAGGTCGTAGCGGGTGTCGGGGCCGGGAGGGGCGGCACCGTACTCGGGGGCGACGACTCCGGAGGTCAGGATGGTGGGCTCGGCTCCGGCGGTTCCGCAGGCGATCACTCCGCCGGGGACGGTGCCGGCTGCGGTGAGCAGGTCCAGGTGCTCGCGCAGGGCGGCGAGCTGGTCCGCGCGCCAGGGTCGGGTGAGGGGGCTCAACAGTGCTCCAGATCGGCTAGGTGCTGCTCGGGGGCCTGGCGGTAGTCGACTTGCTGGGTGAAGACCAGCGGCATCGCTCCGGGCCCGTCGTCCGGGTCCGTGGGTGTGCTCGTGCTGCCCCAGGCTGTGGGCAGGCGGCGTAGAACGACGATGCAGCTGCGGGCCCTCCCGGGGGTGGTGGCCAGCGTCGCGGCGAGGGTGCACGGATCGTCGGCGAGATCGCGTACCTGCTCGGCGCGCAAGGTGGGTCCGGGGTGGCGGCCGGCGCTGAGGATCACCAGGTCGTCGCAGCAGGCTCCGTGGTCGGTGGTCAGCGGACGAAGGCCCTCAGCCGGGGTCCAGCCGTACGCCCGGCAGCCGGTGCCGAGAACATGAACGTCTCCGTTCACCAGCGCGACTGCGCACCTCCACACGGCCCCGTTCAGGATGGGCGGGGCTGCGTTGTCGCGTCCCTCATCGGGTGTCCGGGCGGAGGCTGCGGCACGTGCCGCGAAGTCGGCAACCGTCGTGGCCACTTCGAACGCGGAGTCGCCGCAGGCGTCAGGGTCGGCGAGTCCGTCGATGACGGAGACGGCGAGCAGGCCGGCGGGCAGGTAGGCGTAGCTGATGGCGGCAGACCGGGCGGTGCTGCCGCCGGGGTGCCGGATGGCGATGGCGGCCTCCACCGTCGCGGTGACGGTCCGGCTCAGCAGGAGGTCGGGGAAGGGGCCGGTCGTCATCGTCGGCCGCTCGTTGCAGCACCCACCGGGGTGGAGGCGGTGGTGGGGCTGATGCTCCAGCGCCAGGGGTACGCGAAGGCGGGATCGTCGCCGCCTTGGTGGCGGAAGCAGCTCAGCCTGTACGTGGCCTCGATCCTCCAGGCGGGGTCTCGGGTGGTCTCCTCCAGTGCGATGACCACCCCGACGGCGGCGGTCATCCGGGTCAGCACCCGGTAGAGGTGGCCGCCGTCCGTGGTGGTGACGTCAGCCCCGTACGCCTCGCAGAAGTCGCGGTAGCTGCTCGAGTTGTAGCCGAAGGCGTCCACCGGCCATGCAGGGAAGACGAGATCGGCTGCGGCCGGGCCGAGCGCGGCGGTCTCCCAGTCCAGTAGGTACGGGCTGCCGTCCCGGGCCACGATCGTGTTCGGCAGGTGCACATCGCCGTGGACGAGGCCGGGCCGCCCGCGCCACCCGACCGCATCGAACTGTGTCCCGGCGGCGGCTATCTGCTCACGCAGCCAGGCGCGTTCGTCCGGCGGAAGGACCGCATCGGGCAGCCGGGTGACGCGGGAGAGCAGGGAGGCGGCCGGGTCGGACAGCGGCAGACCGAGGTGTGTTGGCGCGGGAAGTGCGTGCAACTTACGGATGAGCATTCCCAGTTGGGTGTGCGTGGCGGGCTCGCCGGGGCCGAGGTCGCGTACGGCGCTGGCCCACCGGTCGCCGGCTGCAACAACCAAGTGCCGTCCGGCAGGCGCGGCGGTCGGGAAGCCCCGGTCGGTGAGCCAGCGGGCGAGGTCGGCTTGCCGGGCGACGTCGGCGCGGGCGGTGCCCAGGTCGTGGATCTTGACGACGGCGGGTCCGGGCAAGCCGGTGGCGGGGAGTCGGGCGACGAGGTTGCGGCGCCTGCACAGGATCTCGGCCCCGTCCGGCCGCAGGCCCAAGCCGGCGCAGGCAGCGGCGAGCAGCACGGTCTCAGGGCCGCTCGGCCGGGAGGCCGGCTGCGGGTTCGTTGGCGGCCGCTGGTCGCTGGTGGCGTGGGCTGCGCTCACAGGCTGTACCTGCCTTCGGCGGCGCGGTGCAGCATCACCAGGCTCTCGGCCGCGGCTTCGCCGTCGGCCGTGATCTGGTCGAAGCGCGCCTGCTCCGCGTCGAGTTGGTAGGTGCTGTAGGTGGTGGAGGCGGCGCGGCTGGCGACGGCGAGCCGATCGCCTCCGGGGAGATCGAGCAGGGCCCGGTAGGGGCCGAGAGTGTGCCACCCGCCCTCGGGGCGCACCACGAGCAGTCGGGTGCCGGGCTGTTCGGCGAGGGCAGCCAGGCCCTGCATCACCTCGCGGTGGATGTCGGGTCGGCCGTGGTCCAGGGCGAGGGCAGATTCGTGGACCAGCAGGGTGAGTGCCGGGGAGCCGTCGGCGGCCGGGGCGGCGGCAAGGGCCGCCATCGTCTCCCGCCGCTGGCCGGCCAGGTGGAGCCGGTAGTCGGTGTGCTGGACGGCGTCGCCGATCTGCCCGAAGTGGACCATCCGGCACGCCGCGCACTGGGTCTCGATCACCGTGGCCGGGCCGGGAGCCCCGGGACCGGGCAGATCGTAGGCGACCTCCCGCTCGAAGGCGTCGCACGTGAGCGAGGGGGCGAGCGGCGTGGTGACGAAGATCGTGGCCTTCACTGCGGCGGCCTCCACCAGGGCGTGCCGGTGGGCCCAGCCGGGGCCGGCGTCAGCGAGGGTGCGATCCCAGTCCACGTCCCTGAGCATCCGCTCGACCACCACGTCCGACACGTCATCGCGCAGCGGGCCCCGCGCGAGGCCGTACGCCTCCAGGAGCACCGGCAAGTTCCCGGCCCTCGCGTTGTAGATCACCTGGCCCGCCTCCAGACGCGCGAACCGGTCCGGGCGCTCCAGCTCGAAGGCCGGCTCGGGCCGGGCGGCCACTCGGGCGGGCATCTGATCCAGGGTCAGGCCGAGGCTTTCACGCAGGTGCCGCAGGTACAGGCCCATCACCAACTCGCCGGGCCCGCGCGTGCTGTAGCGCCAGTCCTGCTCGGGCACCTCCTCAGGCGGTGTGGTGCCCGGCGGCCAGTACGGGTCGGGGCCCACCCACTCCTGCCAGGCCGCCACGTCCTCGATCCCGGTGCCCTGCGGGAAGTGGTGGGTGCCCTTGCCGGGGAGGTGGGCGGCGCGGACCCATCCCGTCTCCTCCGTGAGCAGCATGGCCGGGGCCGCCGGGTCAGCCGCAAGCCGCTCGAACAGCGCCTTCGCGGCCGGCTGCTGGTCGTGGCGGCTGGCAAGCGCCCACGGCTGCACCATGACGCCGGAGGGGTTGAAGGCGGTGCGCTCGTCCCCGTCCCGGAGGTAGTTGGTGCCCACGGCGAAGCCGATCTCGAACTCGCCGACGCGGCCGAAGCCCTGTGGCTCGGCGGGGTTGGAGCCGAGGTCCGGGTCGGGTGTGCCGAGGACGGCGGCGATCCAGCGGGCAATCTCCGCCAGGGTCCGGGGGTCGTTGAGGAACAGGTAGTCGCGGGTGGACACGAGGTAGCTCCGGTCGAGTGGCTGTGGAGGGGTGAGGTGCGGGTCAGGCGGACAGCGGGGCTGGCTGGTCCGCGAGTTGGGCGAGCACCTGCGCGGAAGCGTCGGCGGGCGGGCGGTGCTGGGGCTCGGGCGCGACGAGCTGGCTGCCTCCCTGCCAGGTCCAGGGGTAGGGGCAGCCCGGGTCGCCGAGTGCGGACAGGCAGGCCAGCCGCAGCAGGTACTGCGGCCTCCACTCGGGGCGGCTCGCGGCGAGCTCGGCCGCGACGATCACCCCGGAGCAGGCCGCGCGGGTGGCCAGCACCTGGTAGGTGCAGTCGTCGTCGGTGATGTCGGTGCCGTACCCGGCGCAGATCCGCTGGTAGTCGCGCGGGTTGGCGTTGTAGTGGTCACGGCGGGTGGCGCAGGCCCCGAGGTCGAGTGCGGGCGGTCCGGCGGCCGCGGTCTCCCAGTCGATCAGGTGGGGAACGCCCCGCCGGTCCACGAGGGTGTTGGCAGGCCCGACGTCGCCGTGGATCAGGTGGCGGCGGGTCAGCGGCTCCGCCGTCCACCAGCGCCGCTCCACCTCTTCCAGCCGCAGCCGCACCTCACTCCGTGCGGCCGGTGTCATCACGCTGGCCGGCACCGCTGCCAGGCGGCGCAGCAGGCGGGCGGTGGGCGCGTAAGCGGGCATGCCGTCGGGGAGAGGCAGGTCGTGCAAGAGGTGGAGAAGCACGGCCAGTTCGTCCGGGTCGGCCTGCCTGCCCGGCCCGAGGTCCTCGGTGAAGGACACCATCAGCCCGCGTACGGCGGTCGGGCGGCCCAGCGGCCGGGCCGTGGGCACCCGATGCTCCAGCACCCACGAGGCGACCGCCGCCTGGCGCTCGGCCGCCTCCCGCCGCGTGCCGGGCCGGTGGAGTTTGGCTATCACCCCTCGGCCGCCGGCGGCGTGCGGCAGCCGGAGCACCTGGTTGAAGCCGTTCTGGAGAACGACGGCGCCAGCCGTGTCGTGTCCCCGGCGGGCACAGGCGACCTCCAGGGCGTGCAGGGCTGCCGGGGTGAGGGCGTCCAAGGACTGCGTAGCTGATGAGGTGGTGATCAACGTCGGGGTCCTATCGGAGTCAGCCGGCCGCTGCGATGTGACCGGAGAAGGCGTGGGGTGGGGCCAAGACCCCACCCCACGGCACGGTCACGGTCGGCGGCGCTTGGCGTGGGCAGCAAGGGCGGCGAGGGCAGCGGTCTGATCGACGTGGTAGTTGTCGCCGAACGCTTGCACCGCTTCGGTGAGTAGGTGCCAGGCCCGCTCGTGGACGGCGTCTGGGTGGCTGGTGGCCAGCCAGGTGACGCAGCGTGCCCACCACGGGTCGGCGCGGACCCCGGCGAAGAGGGTGGCCGCCTTCTTGAGGTCAGCCACCGCCTCCACAGGCGCGCCCAAGTCGGCCCGAACGCGGGCGGTGTACGCGAGCGCCCGTGCCTGGTCGAACTGGTCACCCACCCGCGCCAGAAGCCCTCGCGCGACGTCCAGCTCGGCGAGAGCCCTCCGTGGGTCGCCTGCCTCTCGGTGGCACAGTCCGATCAGCAGCCGGGTGAGTGCCACCGCCCGCTCGTCGCCTACCTCCTCCCGCACCGCCAGCGCCTCGGTGAACCGCTCGCGGGCAGGCTCAGCCCGCCCGGCAGCCAGCAGCGCGCTGCCCATGGCGTGCCGGGCATCCCCCCGGTGGCGCTTGTCCCCGTCCTCCTCGGCGAAGTAGAGGACAGCGTCCGCGTCGTCGCAGGCGTCCGAGTACTGGCCAACCTGCCGAGCGGCGCCGGACCGGGCGAGCAACACCGCTCGAATCTCCTGCCTGCTTCCGCCGTCCTTCACTGCGCCCACCGCCCAGTTCGAGCAGAGCAGTTGGACCCCGGGGTCAGGACGCACCCTCCACAGCGTCCTCGATGCCGCCAGGGTGGCCCGCCAGGCGATGTGGTCCCACCTGAGCGCGGCACCCGCGATCACCGCGATCACGTTGCCGGCCTGTGCGACCACCCAAGCCCGCGCGTGCTCGGAGCTGTCGAACGTCAATGGCTGCGCCGGACCGTGACCCCACCGCGGTGCGATGGCAACCGGCCGGTGCCAGGGAGCGAGCTGGCGTTCTGCGGCGACCAGCGAGGCGAGCCACCACGCCACCGCCCGCTGGAGCCGGTCCAACTGCGCGCCGGGGTCCGGGGGGCGGGCCGGCAGCGGGGACACCCGGCGTTCGTTCGGGAACTCCCACAGGCCGGTGGTCGGGTGCGCTTGGAGCAGGCCAAGGTCCGCGAGCCGGGGCAGGGTGTCCGCGACCGCGTCCGGGCTGCTGTCGAGAGCGGCAGCGACCAGCCCCGGCTCCAGGACGGCGAACGGCAGCTCCACCAGCACCGAGAGAACGTCGGCGAGGTCGTCGGGGAGGCCCGGGGGCGCGGAGAAGTGGGACATGGCGCGGTCCAGGAGGTTCGGGTCGGGCGGGGGCGGCTGGGTCACGCGGCCCTGCCGAAGTCGTTCAGCAGCTCGGTCAGCTCGCGGCGGTCGAAGCGCATGATCAGCAGCGAGTGGTCGGACAGGTCCAGGTTGGTGTGGACCTCGAACGAGCGCAGAGCCGGGACGAGTTGGGCGCTCAGGTAGGCGCGGTCGATGCGCTGGCCGCCGCCCTGCTCGGGCCTGCGCATCGACCCGGTCGGCGCGAGCGCCTCCGGCTGGGCGAGGTGCTCGGCCGCGTAGTGGGCCAGGTCCACCAGCCCGGCCCGGCGCAGGATCTTGTCGGGCTCGGTGTGAGGGGTGCGGCCGTCCACCGTCCGGTGCGCGACGAACGGCAGGTCGGTGACCTTGCTGAAGTCGGGCAAGCCTTCGTCCAAGGCCGAGTAGGAGTTCATGTCGCCGCTGACCAGCACCGCCCGCCGGCCCTCCGCCCAGCCGGAAGCGAGGTCGGCCTCGTCCTCCCGGATGCGGGCGGAGCGGGAGCACAGGTGCACCGAGCCCAACACCAGGGTCCCGGCGTCCTGCGCGGCACCGGTCAGCCGGACCTCCACCGCGGTCGGACCGTGCCACCAACCCTTGTCCTCCGGCCACTCCCCCACCGGCCAGAACACCTTGGTGTCGAGCAGCAGACCCGTCGGGTTGCGACTGGCCGGCACCGGGTTCGACTGGACGAACGGGATCAGGCGGCCGAGCGCGTCTCCTGCCTGCCAGGCCATCCGGCCCCGCCAGTTCAGGGAGTGCGTCATCTCCTGCCGGGCCACCGCCGCGAACGGCCCCAGTCCGGCGAGGAACTCGTGGGCGGCGTACCAACGGTCGAGGCTGCCGCCGCCCTTGCCGTCGCTCTGCCACCCGTCGTGCTCGATGTTCCAACTACCGATCGTGATCGTGTCGTTGTCGGGGTTCATGATCGCTCCTTCGCTTCAGGACAGCCGTGGTCGGGTGGGTCTACGTGAACGGGATGGGGCGCAGTCGGGAAGGCCGGTCGGGCGGTGGCCGGCTGCTCGGCCCGGAGCAGGCTGGGTGACGCGTGCTCCGGCCCGGGTGGGGCCGGCGGAGGAGGCCGCCGGGGAGGGCGGGACGCCGTGAAGGCGACCGCCCGCCACCGTGCGGCGGCGCAGGCGGCCGGCTCTACGTCAGCGGGGCGAGGGCAGCGCGAGCCTGCCGAACAGCGTGGTAACCGTCGGATCGTCGGCGGTCCGGCCGAGCCGGCAGCTGGTGAGGGTGCGTACTTCCGGTGCCTTGACGCCCCGCATGCTCATGCACAGGTGCTCGCCCTCGGCGAGTACGGCGACGTCGTCGGTGCCGGCGGCCTTGGCCAGGGCGTGGGCGAGGTCGGTGGTGATCCGCTCTTGCACCTGCAACGCGTGCGTGTGGGCGTGGAGTTGGCGCACCAGCTTGGACAGACCGAGGACCCGGGTCCCGGGGATGTAGGCGATGGTGACGGTGAGGCGGAACGGGAGTAGGTGGTGTTCGCACAGGCTCCAGGCGTCGATTCCGCGCAGCACGACCAGGCCGTCGTGGGAGTTGTCGTTGGCGAAGGTCGTGTCGAGGGTGCCGGGGTCGTGGTTGAGGAACTCGGTCCACCAGGCGGCGGCGCGGCGCGGGGTGTCGGCCAGGCCCTCGCGGTCGGGGTTCTCGCCGAGGGCGATCAGGAGCTCGCGGTACAGCTGCTGGACGCGCTCGGTGTCAACCGGCTTGCGTACCATGGTGGTTATTGCTTCCACGGCATTCCCCTTTCAGGGCATGACGGTCCAGGCCGCCTGCCTGCGTAGGGCTGGCCAGCGGCGTGGAGAGGTGGGTCAGAGGCAGGTGGCGGCGGGGAGCCGGCCCAGGATGGGGACGGCGGTGAACGCCTCGGCGTAGGTGGTGCCGATCCGCGCGCCCCACAGCCTGCCGAGGTTCTGGGCCATCGGGCCGAAGTGGTCGGCGATGGGCTGCGATTGGTGTGCGTGCAGGGCCTGCATCTTGACGGAGAAGGTGGCGGTGGCGTCGATGATGGTGTCGGCGCGCACCGGGCCGTCCAGGGTGAGCGAGTTGTAGGTGTCGCTGGTGAACACCCGGTGGGGGAAGCCGGTGGCGATCACGGCGTCTGGGAGGGCCGCGAGTACGGCTGCCGCGATGGCGCGGTGCTCGGGGTGGACGTCGTTGACCGGGTGGGTGATGACGATCTCGGGGTGGAGCTCCATGATCAGGTCGGTGATCAGGGATGCCTGTGCCGAGGCGAGTTGGTGCAGCTCGGTGCCGAGGATGGCTGCGCCGGCGGCGGCTTCCGCGTCGCGCTCCGGGTCGCGGTGGGGCACGGCGACGGTGACCCGGGCGTGGGCGGCGTGGAGGGCGAGGGTGGCGCCGCACCACAGTTCGGCGTCGTCGGGGTGGGCGAACACGGCCAGGACCGAGCCCGGGTCGCCGGTCACCACAGCCCCAGCTTCTCGACCACGTCGGCGGGCCTCGGCAGTTGGGAGCTGACCAGTCCGGTGGGGGCGAGCGGCACCTCGAGGTCGTGCTTCATCGTGATCATCCCGTGCCAGCGCTGGACGTCCGCCCAGGCTTCGGTGATCGCCTTGCCCTTGGCCCCGGTGAGCCGACCGGAGCCGGGCAGGTCCTCCAACGGCAGGTTGTCGCGCAGCAGTTGGGCCGCGACCTTGGGGCCCACGCCGTGGACGCCGGGGATGTTGTCGGACTTGTCGCCGGTCAGAGCCCGGAAGGCCGGCCACTGGTCCGGGGTGACTCCGTAGCGGTCGATCACCTCCTCGGAGGTGATCAGGCGGTTGGTCGCCTTGCGCGACCGGTTGATGATCTTCACCTGGTCGGTGAGGAGCTGGTAGTAGTCGGCGTCGCGGGACATGATCCGCACCGGCCGGCTCGGGGCGGCCTGGATGGCGAGGGTGGCGATGACGTCGTCGGCCTCCTGGTTGGGGAGTTCGACCCAGCGGATGCTGTGCTGGTCGAGGCCGGTCTTGACGTCGGCGAGGAACTGGAGGGGCTTGAGGGCCTCGGGGGTGCTCTCGCGGTTGGCCTTGTAGTCGCTGTCCTCGGCAGCCCGGTCGGCGTTGCCGTGCTCGCCGTCGAAGACGACGACGACCTCCGGGGGGTCCACGTCAAGGTCGTCGCGGATGCTGGCGCGCAGCAGGGCGAAGAAGGCGAACAGGCCGGTGAGTTCACGGGCCTTGTCGCGGGAGCGGATCTCGGCGGGGAAGCCGAAGGTGCCGGCCCACAGCACGTTGAAGCCGTCCACCAAGAGGAGCGGTGCCGGGGTGGGTGCGGACATCACGAGATCGCCTCCAGGAGAAGGTGAGCGATCCGGGTGGGGTCGAAGTCCTTGGCCCGCCGGTACACGGTCTGTGTAGTCGCGGCGTACAGTATGTCATCTTCCAGGAGGGTTCGTGCCGTCTTGTGGAGGGCTTCGGGGCCGGCGTCGTGGGGGACGAGAAGGTGGTCTCCATGGCCGGTCGGCTCGATCAGGGCGGGGAGGTTCCCGACCCGGTAGGCGATGACGGGAGTGCCGACGCTCATGGCCTCCAGTGCGACGAGTCCGAAGGTCTCGCGGTGGCTGGGGACGATGACGGCGGCGGCCTCTGCCAGCCAGGGTAGGACCTCGTTCCAGGGCAGCGCGCCTCGCAGCCGCACGGTCGGGTGCCGGGAGGCCAGGTCCCGGCAGCGCTCCAGCAGGGCGGCTTGGGAGCCTCCGGTGTCCTCGAAGCCAGCTGAGGCGAGGGCGACTTCGACGGGGCGCTCCCACCCGGCGGCGGCTTCGAGCAGTTCGGCGACGCCCTTCTCCGCGCCGAGCCGGGCCAGGACCCGCACCGGTCCGGACCGGCGGAGCTGCTCGCGGCACTCGGGGCTGGGCGCGGGGGTCGGCGGCTGGGCGAGCAGGGCATTGGGGATGACGGTGACGTTCTGCGGCTGCCAGGCGGCGAGTTCGTCCACGACGACGTCGGAGGGCACGATGACGTGGTGAGCCCGGCTCAGGGCCGGGCGCGCGTCGAGGGTGGCCGGGCGGACGTGCGCGGCCAGGACCCGGCGGACGTGCTGCGGGAGGTGACCGCGTAGCCGGCCCAGGCCCCAGAGGGCATCGGTGAACACGATGGTGTCGATGCGGTGCGTGGTGACCAGCTCGGCGATCTGCTGGGCGAGCGCGCCGTCCTGCCAGCTGACGGCGTGGCGAAGCTGGGTGTCGTCGCAGGGGAAGGTCACCCGGGCGAGGTGCAGGCGCGCGATGGTGACGCCCGGCAGCGAGTCGGGCCCCGCGGGCTGCGGCGCGGCCGTGGCGATGACGGACCGGTGGCCGTTCTGGGCGAGGCCGGAGGCGAGTGCGGCGGTGGCGCGCTCGATCCCGGCGGGGGCGTCGGGGGTCCAGGACAGCAGGACCAGCAGCACGCCCCGGCTGGCGGTCGCCGCCGGCTTCGGGTTGGGGTTCCCGGTCATGGGGTGAGCACCCCCCGCGGTGCGGGCATGAGCCGGGTGTCGCCGTCGTGCGGGTCCTCCCAGGGGAAGACAACCCAGTCGTCCACGTTCCAGACCCACCGGTCGGGGCCGTTGCTGCACCCGGCGTTGCGGCACAGCGCGAGCCTCAGCACGGAACTGCCGGGCTGGAGCCGGGGGGTGAGGGCGGTGGTGACGGCATCGAAGGTCGCTCCGGACCCGGCGATGTCGTCCACCAGCAGGACGGTTCCCTCCAGGGTGGCGGGCAGGCCGGCGGGCAGGGAGACGGTGACCTGGCCGGTGGCCTGCTGCCACGGCTCGTCGCTGGTGTTGTGCCGGGCGATCGCGGTGAGCAGCGGGATGCCGAGGTAGTCGGCGACGACCGTGGCGGGCTTGATGCCGCCGTTGGCGATGCCGATCACGGCGCTGACGGTGGGCGCGAAGCCGACCATGGACTCGGCGAGGAGCCGGGCGGCGTCGTAGCACTGGTAGAGCGTCGGCGCGTACGGGGCGGTCCTGGTGAAGGTGCGCTGCGACGGTGGGGTGCTGGTGCTCACGCGGCGCTCCCGGGGACGGGCAGGTGCAGGTCCTGCGGGCTGGTGACCGTCGCGCGGATGGTGATGCTGGTGGCGCCGCCGGTGTTGCGCCAGGCGTTGCTGTCGGCGCGCAGCACGGTGAAGCCGTCCGCCTTGGCGCGGGTGCGCAGCCGAAGCCGCAGGCCTTCGGGGACGGTGAGGGCGTCGATGGTCGCGGTGGCTTCGTCGTCGGTGAGCATCTGCTGCTCGGCGATGTTCCTGCCGTCCCCGATCGGGAGCATCTGGAGGAAGGTGACTCCGCCGACGCCGAGCTGGGCGGCGCGGTCGAGCAGCTGCTGCGCCTCGCGGTGGTTGTCGCGCATCAGCACCATCTGGAACTGGACGGGCAGGCCCTCGTCGATCGCCGCGCGGGTGCCGCCGATGGCGCGGCTGTAGCTGCCGTCGCCGCGCCAGCGGTCGTGGGTGGCCTCGGTCGCGCCGTCCAGGGAGACGCGCAGGCCGTCGAGGACGGGCGCGAGTTCGGCGGCGCGGCGGGCGAGGTGCCAGCCGTTGGTGGTGCAGCTGACGACGGTCCGGCCGCCGGCCCGGATCGCCTTGGCGACGTCGGGCAGGTCCCGCAGCAGCAGCGGCTCGCCGCCGGACAGGTCCACGCCGAGGACGCCGGAGGCGGCGATGTGCCCGGCCATCGTCTGGCGTTCCTCGGCGGTGGACTCGCGGACCGTCTTGTCGTCCAGGCACTGGGGGCAGGCGAGGTTGCAGCGGACGATCAGCGAGTAGCACATGCTGAGCGGGGCCTGCGGGTTGAGCTGGCCGGGCTGGGCCTCCGGCCAGGCGGCGACGTGCGCCTGGTCGAGGTGGATGCGGCCGGCGGGCAGGGTGGTGGGGCTGAGGTGGTTGGTGCCCACGACGGGGTCGTGGACGACCGTGAGGCCGTCGATGGCGGCGGCGGCGAAGGTGCGGATCATCGGGTGGTCACCTCTGCGTCGAGGAGCAGCTTGTCGGTGGTGGTGGTGAAGTCGCTGCCGCGCCCGGTCGGGGCGGGCTGGGCGAGCAGCCGCCGGTAGTGGGCGAGGGTCGAGGGCCAGGTGGCGAGCTTGCTCTGCCACTGGGCGGCGGCGTTCGGCGGGTCGAGGTGGTAGCCGACGGCTTGGCGCAGCGGGACGACCAGGCAGCGGGCGGCGATCAGCGCGGCCCCGAGGTGGGTGTCCTCCATGCCCCAGCCGAGCCGGCCGAACTCGGGGTCGAAGCCGCCGACGTCCACCAGGCGCTCCCGGGGGACGCCGAGCAGCGCGGTGACGGCCATCCTGGGCAGGTCCCAGTCGTAGTAGGAGCGGCCGTATCCGAGGCTCTGGAAGTCGTGGGTGGCGTCCAGCGGCCGGCCGTCCAGCTTCTCGGTGAGGGTCAGGCCGGAGTACGGCAGCGGGGTGCCGACGGGCGGGGTCCAGGTGACGCGGTGGTCGGCGGCCAGCTGCGGTGGTTCGGCGGGCAGTACGGGGCCGCACGGGGAGCTGCGGTGGGGCAGGTTGTGGCGGAAGCCGGTCAGCACCGTCTCGGGCTTCGCCCGGGCGGCGAAGTCCGCGAGGACGTGCGGGGGCAGGACCATGTCGGCGTCCAGGAACAGCAGGTTGTCGGCTCCGGCGAGGCGGGCTCCGACGTTGCGGGCCCCGACGGAGCCGGTGCGTGCACCGAGGCGGACGGCGGTGGTGACCGCCGGGTGCCGGCGGGCGAGGTCGAACGTGGCGTCGGTGGAGGCGTCGTCCACGACGATCACCTCCACCTGGCCGTCCGTCTGCTGCGCGGCGAGCGCGTCCAGGACCGCGGGCAGGGCGTAGCCGGTATTGCGGGCCGGGATGACGACCGACAGGGAGCGGCCGGCGGCCACCGGCGCGGGGGTGGGCTGGTGCCAGCCGATCCGGGCGCTCGTGGAGAAGGCGCCGGTCAGTGAACTGTGATCGTTGGTGCGGGTCTTGAGGACGGCGTTGAGGGTGGAGGTCATGGCCAGCTCCATTCGTCGAGGACGGCAGTCGCCTTCGCCCAGCCCCGGGGGTCGTAGACCCAGTGCAGGGCGGGCCGGGCGGGGTGAGCCATCAGGTCGGTCAGCAGGACCAGGTAGGTCGGCTCCAGCACGAGCAGCACCCGCTCGGGCACCCCGAAGGTCTGGAACTCGTGCTCCAGCTGCTCGGCGACCGTGGGCCGCAGCACCTCGGCGCGCGAGGGGGTCAGGCGGCGCTCGTACGGGGCCAGCGGGGCGTCGGCGTGCAGCAGGCCGTGTTCGGCGGAGAGGAAGCGGATGCGGTCCCGGGCGGGCTGCTGGTGGCCGAAGCGCGCCAGCAGGTGCGGGGCGATGCCGCCGGTGTACCGCTCCAGGGCGGGCAGTTCGGCTCGCTGCGCCGCCTTGCGGCGGGAGCAGCCGGCGATCAGCAGGTCCCCCTTCATGCCGCCCTCACCACCCGCACGCCGATGCCGCAGGAGGCCAGCTCCGCCGGGGCCGCGTTGAGGAACGTGGATCCGGCGTACAGCGCCAGGGAGTTGAAGGAGGCCCCGCGGATCACGAAGCCGCCGCCGAGGGTCGCGCTGGACGTCCACTCCCAGCAGTTGCCGGCCATGTCGAACAGGCCGTTGGGGGTGGCTCCGGCGGGGTGGTCGGTGACCGGGGTCGTCCGGCCGGGGCCGCCCCGCAGGTTCGCCATGTGCGGCTCCGGCTCGTCGGAGCCCCACGGGTAAGGCCTGCGCTCGGCTCCGGCTGCGGCCCACTCCCACTCCGAGGACTTGGGCAGCCGGCCACCGACCTCGGCGGCCAGGTGCGCCGCCTGGGCCTGGACCACGCGGGTGAGCGGAAAGTCCCCTCCCGGCATTCCCAGTTGACCGCAGGTGAGCGGTGTTGCCGTCCATTCGAGATCCGGGATCACCAGCGGGCGCTGCCGGTCGCCGAACAGGCAGGTGCCGCCCGGGATGGGGACCCACACCACCGGCTGGGTGAGTTCGAGGCTCATGGTCTTGTCCGCCTTCATCCGGCGATCAGGAACAGGTCTTCGGCGTTGACGCCGTCGCGGATCTGGCTCTTGCCCGGGTGCGGCTCAAGTCCGCACTCGGCGAGGGCCCGGCTGACGGCGGCCATCGCCTGGCGGGCCTCCGTCTCGGTCGAGCAGAAGAAGCAGTAGTTGTCCGCGAACCGCACCACCCGGTGGCCGGTGAGCAGGGCGTCCACGCGGGAGAGCCGCAGGTTGATCAGCAGCGGCGCCAGGGCGGTGCCGGGCACGATCGGGTACGGCAGCGGCTCCAGCACGCTGCGGAAGCACCGCAGGAAGGGGCCGTCGGCGACGTGCTCGGCGAGCCAGCCGGTCACCTCCTCGGCGCTGGAGCCGGCGGAGGTCTGGCGTACGTCCACGTCCGCCACCCACTGGCGGCCGGTGCCGAGGTGCCGCTGCGCGTCCCGCAGCGCGGTGATCCGGTTGCGGCCGGCCCGGTAGCCGGACACCCAGTTGGCGAGGGCCCGCCTCTCCAGCACCGGTTCGATGGCGTTGCGCATCGCCCGCTGCACCACCCGGTCGGCCGTCGTCGGGATCACGGCCGGGAACACTTTCCCGGTGTAGGCGGTGATCTCGACCTCCCTCACGGGCGACGGGCTCCAGGTGCCGGCGCGCAGTTGCTGCGCGAGTGCCTCGAGGCGGCCGGGCATCCCGACCCGGAACTGGGCCCAGCTGACGCCGTCGGCCCCGGCGGACCCGCCCCGGCGCATACAGACGTTCGCAGCGCGCCGCAGGTGCCGGGGGTCAACGAGGAAGGACATCAGTGAATGGGCGCGCGGCGAAACAGAGTTGGGTATGCTGGCGGCAGCCCGAGTGGCAGGCAGGTTCCCGCTCTCCTCTTCACACGCTTGGCCGCTACCCAACACGCGCGGCCTGGGAGAGCTGGAAGGACCGCCCCACTCGGGCGTCGTGCTGTTCTCAGCGGCCACGTTCGTCCTCCCACAGCAGCACGTGCAGTCGGCTCCCGAGATTCCAGCCGCGGGCCAGCACCGGATCGGCGAGGGCGCGCAGCCGCTCGATGATCACGCCGCTGCGTGTCCCCTCCGGCATCACCCACACCTCACCGAGCCCGAACTGCTCGACCAGGGTGGCGACTTCGCCGAGTTCGGAGGGGTCACTGACGACGAACTTGAAGCGGGCCTTCCCCGACTTCTGCAACGCGCGTAAGGCGTCGCCTCGGATCGGGTGGTCGTTCGACGAGGCGAACCCGGACAGCTTCGGGGAGACGTTGAACGCCTCGACCAGGTCCGTGAGTTCGGGCAGCGGGGCGATCGTCCCGTTGGTCTCGATCTCCACCTTCCGACCCGGCAGCAGCCGCAGCAGGCGCACCAGCTCGGCCTGCTGGATCAGCGGCTCTCCCCCGGTGATCACCACCCGGGTGGCCAGTCGGGCCGACACCCACTCCGCCAGGTCCTCCACCCCGTGACGGGTCGAGACCTCGGACGGGTCGAAGCGGCTCCAGTCCCAGGTGTACGGGGTGTCGCAGCCGGGGCAGCTCAAGTTGCACCGCGACAAGCGGACGAAGACCGCTTCCTGACCGGCGGTCGGCCCCTCCCCCTGGAAGGTCGGGCCGAAGCACTCGGCGACCAGCAGCCCTCGGCCAGCGGGCGCGGCCAAGGCCGCCTTCACCGCTGCACCTCGAACTCGGCCCAGCTGCTGGCGGTCTCCGACACCCGCACGGCGTGCAGCCGTCCGGGAAGGCCGGGCTCGACGTGCTCCACGAACCAGGCAGCGAGCCAGGCGGCGACGTTCTCCGACGTCGGGACGAGATCGGGCAGCACCTCGTTCAGGACCTGGTGGTCGAGGACGGCGTCGATCATCTTCTTCACCGGCGCGAGGTCGCCGAAGTCGGTCACGAACCCGGGCTCCACCAACCGGTCGCTGGTCAGGATGAACTCGGCCGCGTAGGAGTGGCCGTGCAGCCGGGCGCACTGGTGGCCCTCGGGCAGGCCGCTGAGCTGGTGCGCCGCCTCGAACCGGAAGGTCTTGCCGATCCGGTGAGTACCCCTCAGCGGCTTCACCGGGCCACCGCCGCGACGCTCGTCACGTAGTCGGTGGGGTCGGTGACACCGGCCAGCGAGAACGCCGCGATCCGCTCGGTGCACGTGCCGCAGGTGCCGCAGTGCACCCGCCCGCCCTTATAGCAGGACCAGGTGTCCACGAACGGGACGCCGAGGCTCTGGCCGGTCTCCACGATGTCCGCCTTGGCGAGGCCGATGAACGGGGCCAGCAACTGGAAGCAGTCGGCGAGGAAGCCGTCGTTGCCCTCCCGGGTCATCGCGGTGAAGGCGTCGAAGAACGACGGGCGGCAGTCCGGGTAGATCGCGTGGTCCCCGCTGTGGGCCCCGAACGCGACGGCGTCCGCGTTGCGGGAGATCGCCGCCGCCACCGCGACGGACAGCATGATCGTGTTCCGGTTCGGCACAACGGTGCTGCGCATGGTCACGGCGGTGTAGTGGCCGTCCGGGACGGGGACGGTCGGGTCGGTGAGCGCGGAGCCGGTCAGCAGGCGGCTGAGCCCGCTCAAGTCGGCTATCACGTGCGGGGCCCCGAGGTGCTGGGCGATGCGGCCGGCGTACTCCAGCTCGGTGCGGTGGCGCTGGCCGTAGTCGAAGGACAGCAGGGTGACCTCGCTGCCCTGGTCGGCGAGCAAGTACGCAACGGTGGTGCTGTCGAGACCGCCGGAGGCGATCACGACGGTCTTGCGCGGGGTCGTCTGGGTCATCTCCATACTTTCGGTAGTCCTCCGCCCGGGAGGCAGGAGAGAGTCGGGCCCGCCAGGTGGCGAACCCGCATGGTCAGTTGAGCTACTTCGTGCCTGCCCGGGACCGTTGTCCCTGGGCGAACCGCCCGAGGCGGTCTCGTGGCGGGCTGACGCGGCGGCGGCCCCGCTGCCCAAGGCGATGCCCGGCGAGCAGGACGGCCGGATCGAACAGGCCGTCCACAGCGGCGTACGCGACCGCCTGGACACGGCTGTCCTCACGCATCGCGGCGATCACCCTCCGCACGTGGGTCTTGGTGGTGTGGAGCGCGATGTGGAGCTCTCTGGCGATCTCCCGGTACGTCAGACCGCGGGCCAGGCAGCCCAGCACTTCCCATTCGCGCCGGGTGTGCGGCCCGGGGGGAGCCTTCTCCCGACGGCCGGCGCAGACGTGCTCGTTGGTGACGAGCCCGTAGGCGAGGCCGAGGAGCACCGCGTGCCCGCGGTTCGCCGCCCCGAGCACGTGCAGGAGGTTCTGGATGTACGACTTGACGGTGCTCTCCGAGAGGACGAGCACCTTCGCAGCTTGAGCTGCGGTTCTCCCCGAGGCGATCAGCCGCAGGACCTGAACCTCCCGCGGCGACAGATCCGGCTCGCCGTGCGGCAGCTGCTGGAGCCTGGCCACCGTGTGAGCGATCCGGCCGCAGCAGCACAGGTCCCTGCGCCGGGCGCGGATCGCCGGGCGTACCCGGGTGGCACCGAAGGTCGGCATCAGCCGACGCCTACGAGGAGTTGCCTCCCCTGGATCTTGCAGGGCGCGACCTCGAGCACGTAGGTGACCGCGTCGTGGGTGAACGTGATCGCGTGGGTGCGGCCGGCCGCCAGGTCGTAGGTGGCCCGGTCATAGCCGTCCCGGGTAGACCGCCACCTCACCGGCACGCTGCCCTCATCGAGGGAGAGCCGAAGGGCTAGGTCATCGAGCTGGCTCTCCAGGGCCCGGACTGCGAACCGGATGTCCGCCGTACCGCAGGCCCACTGGACCAGCGGCTGCCCCGCGCTGAAGTACGCGGTGACGGTGCACCGGTACCGGGGCTCCCCGGGTGGGGAGCGCCGAATGGGCGGTCCGCCCGGGCGACCCCCATAGGAGGGCGCTGGCGGCCAGACCGCCACCGGCTCCAGTCGTCGGCGGCCGAGCACCCGCCGCACCAACTTCTTCATCCTGCTGCCTCCCTGAGCACTCGCGCCCACACCTTCTTCCGTCCTCGGCTGGTCACGACGTCCATGTCCGCCGAACAGCTCCTCACCAGCAGCAACCCGCGCCCGCCCTCCTCCGTGTCGCTGGCGGAGCGAGCGACCAGCAGCAGGTCCGGCCGGGCGTCCACCACCTCGATGCGGCAGTCGCCGTCGAACTCCTGTACCCGCACGCTCACCGCGTCGCCGGGGCGGGCGCTGTGCACGATCGCGTTGGTGACCAGCTCCGAGAAGACGAGCAGGGCCGCGTCCAGCGACTCACCCGCCCATCCCCACCCGACCATCAGGTCGGAGACGGTCCGCCGGACCGCCGGAACGCACATCGGATCGGCTTCGACGGACGCCTGCCACTGCCGTAGTGGCATCACCGGACTCCTGGTCACCACTTGTGTGCCTCCCCGGCCAGGCGCGACGGTGCTGCACTTCTGCTTCGCTTTGGGTACGCGGCCATGCCAGGTCCTCCAGACCAAGCGCGGAGTAGCTAGAGACGTACGAACTGGACACCGATGGTGAGTTGGGCATCGCTCCAGCTGCGTGCATCAGGCCGGCTGCGACTTGCTCAGCCGCCGGGCCACCGCTGGTCCAATGACCTCAGGAGTCCGGACTGCGGAGCGGCCGGGCATTTGTGACGATGTCTTGGTCGCTCCGCAGCGCCGTGCACCATTCCACCGCCAGGCCGGTGACCGAAAAAGCACATGGAGCGGCCATCGAGCGGCCACTTTGCGGCCACTTGGGCTGTTGAAGGGGTCGAGATCAGCGTGAGGTCTCCCGCTCCATCAACTCACCCTCTACGTTGGCTGGGTGACGATGCGTGAGGATTCGGCAGGCGTGCCGGAGCGGAACGAGCAGCTGGTCACGGCCAGGGTGAAGATGGGCTGGTACCGGCAGGTAGACGCTGCCCGAGGCGTCTCGGAGGTTGGCAAAGAGCTCTTCGACCTGCCCAGCTTCGAGGTGAGCGCGCGGAGCTGGCGGCGGTGGGAAAGTGCGAATCCCGGACTGCCCCGCCACGACGCGGCTGAGGCTCTCTGCGCGACCTTCAGCACCACGCTCGACAAGCTGGGCTTCACTCTTCCCGTTGATCTCAACGGGAGTGGCGGGCTCGGGCTCGGACAGGCCAGTATCAATGACGTGAAGCGACGTCAGGTGCTTGGCGCCCCAGCCATACTCTCCCTTCCCCTCCTCTCGCCGTCCCCAGGCCGCTCTCCGGCCACCGTCGGCGAGGGCACGGAGGTCTTCGAACGCACCGATGCACTACGCAGCCTGGCCGGCGCTCCACTGGTCGGCGTCGGCGACATCGAAGCCGTGCGCGATGCAGCCGCGCTGTTCTCCCAGATGGACCAGAAGCGCGGCGGCGGCCACGGCCGAGCTGCCGCTCGCTACCTCGAAGCCGACGTTTACCGCCTGCTCCACGGCCGCTTCACGAACTCCACCCTCCGGGGGGAGATGTTCGGCGCGGCTGCGGAACTCGCGTATCTCTCTGGTTGGATGGCCTTCGACTCCGGGGAGCACTCGAGCGCGGAGCAGCACTTCACGGTCGCCGTTGAGCTCTCCATGGAGGCCGGTGATCCTCCGCTGACGGCTCACATCCTCCGAGCCATGGCGCACCAGGCTGTTGATCTTCGGCGACCCAGGCGGGCTCTTGCCCTCGCATCTGCGTCGCTTGAGGGAGACCGTTACCGGCTCGCCAGTCCGCGCGAGCGGGCCCTGCTCGGCGTGGTCCACGCACGTGCCCTCGCCGCTGGCCAGCAACGCACTGCAGCTATGACGGCACTGCTCCGGGCTGAAGATGATCTCGCTTCCGCGCGTGGCAGCAGTAGCGAACCCGCAAGGGTCTCGTTCTTCGGCGAGGCAAGCCTCGCGCACGAGACCGCTGCCACGCTTCGGGACGTCGGCGATCTGCCCCAGGCCGAGGGCGAGTTCCGCCGAAGCGTGGCCACCCGGAAGGCCACGACGTACACCCGAACGCATGCCGTTACCCTCGGCTATCTGGGAGCGGTGCAGGCTCAGATGCAGGACTACGAGTTGGCTTGCGCGACCTGGTCCGACGCCCTCGACGCCATGCAGGGTGTCCGGTCCGACCGGACCAGGCAGACAGCCATGACGATGCAGGCCATGCTCTCTGCACCTCGTTCCACCGGGGTTCCGCGCGCCGACGAAGTGGCCAGCAGGGCTGGGGAGTACCTCGCGGCCACTGCCTAGGGGAAGATGGCTTGGCAGCTCCCGCTGATCACCGAGGAGGAGTACGGAGTGTCCGAACGCGAAGTCTTCGAGGTACAGGCCCTTGGCCACGTGGTGGGTGGCCGGAAGGAGCCCACCGACGACTATTGGGGCGGGACCCGCTCGATCATCCGCCTCGACAGCTCTCTCTTCCCCGTGGAGTCCACCAAGGGTCTCGACGCCTTCTCCCACATCCAGGTGGTGTTCCGCTTCCACCTCACCGACCCGACCGATCTGCACTTCGGCGCGCGCCGCCCGCGCGACAATCCCGAGTGGCCTGAGGTCGGTGTGTTCGGTCACCGGAACATGCGGCGGCTGAACTGGCTGGGTGTCTCCCACCCGCGCCTCATCGAGGTCGACGGACTCGACCTCCACGTGGAAGACCTGGATGCCGTGGACGGTACCCCAGTCCTCGAAGTGAAGCCCTGGTTCACCGACTTCGGACCCCGCGGACCGATCCACGAGCCGGCCTGGACAAGCGAGATGCTCACCGACTACTTCGCGCAGCCGCCTGCCGAGCAGTAGCGGCACCTCCGCTCGGCAGCCGCCAGTCACACGTCGAAGCCTGCCCCCGGAGCGTGGGGCAGGCTTCAACGGGCTTCGGGCCCTACGCCTTACTGAGAGCTCGGCGGAGCTGGTCAACCTCGGCACGGGGCACCGCGTTCCCGGGGGTATACAGCAGCTTGGTGACCGTGCGGCGGCTGCCGGTGTACGTCTGCCGCTCGTAGATCCGCAGGCGCGGGTAGACGACGGTCTGCTCGGGCCGGGTGAGGTCGAACAGGACGGCCAGGTCGTCGGGCAGGGGGTTGCCGTCCTCGTCCACCAGCTCGGTGCCCGTGGTGGTGAGTGGCTGGTGGCGCTGCACGCCGAGCGGGACCGCTGCCGGGGCGGGTGGCGGCTCGGCCAAGGCCGGGGCGGCGAGTGGCTCCAGCGGTGCCGCCACCGACAGCTCCAGGCCGGTGGGACCGCTGGCCGGCGGCGGCCCCGGGGCGGGATCGACGGGCGGGTGCGGCTGCTCGGGGACGGGCTGCACCGGGCCCTTCTCCACTGGTGCGGTGGCCGGCTTGGTGCGGGCCGGGGGCATCAGGGGGCCGCCTTGAAGGTGCCGTAGACGAAGCTCTCGGGGCGGGGCACCTCGAGGCCGACTCGCTCGGCGCCGCGCATCGTGATCACGCCGCGCTCGAAGTTGTCGCGGTTCTCGGTGGAGACCTGGACGGAGACCTGCTCCCGGTCGTAGAGGCGCGCGCCCAGGCCGAAGCTACCGAGCAGGAACTTGCCCTCGTTGATGGCCATGGAGTCCACGACGGCGAGCCGCCAGACGACCTTCTGCGCACCGATGGCGACGTTGACGGCGACGCGGTACGCGCCCTGACCGTCGGTCTCCAGCTCCAAGTCCTCGAAGTCGAAGGGGTGCAGGACGATGCCGGTGGGCGGGAAGTAGGCGAGGACGGCTCGGGTGGCCGCCCGGCGGATCGCGGCGGACTGCTTGTCCGGATCGACCTGGGCGTAGGTCTGCACGCCGGCGGTGTTGACGATGCCGGTGATCTTCTCGTCTCCGCCGATGCCGTAGAGGATCTCGTTGTCCTCCGCCATCTTGACGCCGTCGATCAGCTCGCCGTCGATCATCTCCCTCAGCCGCGGCTCGTCGGCGAGGGTGTTCTTGTGGATCGGCATCGTGTGCGCGATCTCGGCGACCGGGTAGGTGACGGTCTTGAAGGTGAGGTTGGACTGCGGGGCTCGGGCGTAGACCTCGACGGCCGGGCCGCCTCCGGCCGGGACCTCCATGGCGCGCTCGGGGACGATCGCGGCGTTGTTGGTGAAGCCCGTGACGCGCACGCCGTAGAGGATGTTGGCGGCGGTGGTCTGGGAGGGGAAGAGGTCGCGGACGCGGCCGGGGCGGACGGCGCGGGGCACGATCTCCAGGTGCTCGGGAGTACCGAGTCCGAGGACGGGGGCGGTGCCGGCGGAGCGGGTGAAGATGTCCTTAGCGGAGAGACCCTCGAGGGACTGACCATCGACGGCCACGACCTCGTCGAAGGAGCCCCGGAAGCCGGAGGCGGCGAGCGCCTTGAACTCCTCCGAGTCGAGGAAGCGCCGTCCGAGGCTCTTGCCCTGGCCGGCACCGAGCCGGGCGGCGAGGGCGGCGTCGTGAGGTGCGTAGGGCTGGGTGGCGGGCTCGGCCAGGAAGGTCTGGATGCCGGCCGCGCCTTCCAGGTCGGTGATGAGCTGCTTGATCTCCTGCGCGTCGGCGAGGGCCTTGCGGAAGGCGGTGGCCTTCTCGGCGGAGACGGTCACGCCGCCGTCCTCGACCGAGAACGAGTTGCTGATGGTGTCCAGCTCGGCGGCCTTGGCGCGCAGCGCCGTGTTCAGCTCCGCGAGCCGGGTCTTGGTGGCGGTCACGAAGTGACGCTCCTCGGGGTCGGTCCGGGCCGTCCCGCCAGAGCGGGGCGAAGGGGTCACGTCGTGCGCGCGGTCAGCACCGGCACGCCACGGCGATCCGGCACACCGTAGGAGGGAGCCGCCGTTAGCGTCGCGTCGAGAAGACCGCCACGCCCCGGACCGGACCGACGGACCACCCTCGACCTCAACACGCCTTTACACCTGGCAAGTTGGGTGTGCCCATCGCCGGAATTCCGAGGTGATGGTGGCCGAAGCCGGCACGGTGCCGGGCCTGCCGGCTGCGCCCGGCCAACCGACGGGAGTCTGCCGTGTACCCCTTCCCGCGCCCTGACCTGCCGCCCGTACCCGAGGACCTGTGCCCGGCTATCGCCGAGACGGCCCCCGAGGGCCGCTCGTTCACCGTGGCTGGCACACAGCTCAACGTCCTCTCCTCGGACGAGGGTTGGCTGCTGCGCGTGAAGAAGCCCGGGACGGAGCCGGAGCTGTTCGGGCCGTGCGCCGGTGAGGGCCGGGCGGAGGAGTGGCTGCACCAGATGACGGCGCACCTGCTGTGGTTGAAGGCCCATGTCCGGGGCCCCTGGGGGTGCCTGGCCCAGGTGGAGGAGGGCTGGTTCACCGCGCTGGTGAACACCGCCTGGACTCCCCGGGTCGCACTCCACGTGGGCGTGCAGGACGCCGACGAGTACGCGGCTCGCCACCTCATCACCCCTGCGGTCTGGTTCGACGCCTCCGAGGCCGACCTGGCGGCGCAGCTGCGGGAGGTGGAGAAGCGGTACTGGGTGCAGGAGGGCTACCGGGTGCTGCACACCTGGGCGGCCGTGGCGCTCGGCCGGTCGGTGCGGGAGGCCTACCGGTCGCAGGTGCTGGGGTGGGGTGGGTATCCGGTCAGCGAGCTCGCCGATCGGCTCGGGTGCTCCACCGGGATGCTGTCCGCCGCGAAGATCGGCAAGGCGTGGGACCCGGCAATCAACCGGCGCGTCGGGGTGTTCCCCACCCGGCGTGCCCGGCGGTCGTAGTCCGCTGGTCCCGAGCCGCGCAGGGCAGCGCCCAACCCCGGTCGCGGGTGGGGCGCTGCCGCGTGTTCACCGGCTGATCGGTCGGTTGAACAGGGCGCGCCACGTCAGCTCGCCCACCTCCCCGTCGTCCTCCAGGGGCCAGCCGTTGGCGGTGGAGTCGCGCTGGAACGCCGCGACGGTGTCCCGGGTGTTGCGGCCGTACCAGCCGTCGGCACCGTCGGGGCCCACGCTCCAAGTCCGCTCGATGAGCCGGTGCTGCACGGTCTGCACGTCCGGGCCGTGCAGCATCGGGTCGGCCAGTCGCAGGATGCGGCCGGGGAAGGCCGGGCCCTGGGCCGGGGTGGGCGGCTGCGGGCTCGGGTTGCCGCTGCCGCCGCTCGGGCGGGGCGCTCCCCGCTGCACCCAGGCGTACAGCTCGTCCCCCGGGCAGGTGGTCGAGTACCCGTCGCGGTGGCCGAGCACCTCCGGGCCGGCACCGCCCTTGGCGCGGCAGTACTCGATCGCGTCGACCAGGCCGTGCAGCATGTCGGTGGAGGCCGAGGTGCTGCCGGAGGTGCCGACCATCGCGCAGACCGCGTAGTGGCGCGCGTTGAGGGTCGGGCCACCATTGGCGGCGTTCTGCCGGCCGAGACCGCGCCCTTCGAAGACGAAGCCGTGCTGGCAGATGACGAAGCTGTAGGCCACGTCGATCCAGTTCTCCTTGGGATCGGTCTGGTGGGCGTGTTGGAGGTCTCGGACGTGGCCGGCGCACCGGCTGTGGTCGGCGGCGAGTCCGGCCGGGACGGGCGAGCCCTCCCAGTGGATCTTCACGCCTCGGGTGGCGGTGATGCGGGTGTAGGGGCCGGTCGGCGCGGCGGCCCCCCACTCGCTGCGGGAGACGAGCTTCATCGGCTCGCTCCCGGCTTCTCGGATTGGCCGTGGTGACGGTTCATCAGCGCGTAGCCCTCCGTGATGGGGTGACGGAGTGCCGGACGGTAGGCCGGGGCCGGGTCTAAGGTCGCGCCGTCAGTGGCCGGGGGGCGCGTCGGCGAACAGGGCGAGAGCGGCCCCGATCTCCGCCAGGTCGAGGGTGGTGTCGGCGGTCTTGCTCTGCGGCTCGGGCTGCTGCCAGTCGATGCCGGCCGCGCCGAGCACCGCGACGAGCTGCTGCACGGCGGTCGCCAGCCGGGTGGCGTTCTCCCCGGACAGGGCCCGGCCTTCCTTCGTGGCGGCGGTCAGCGTCTTGAGGTGGGAGGCGACGCGCTCCAGGTCGGGTACGAGCGGCGCGAGGGCGGCGCTGGCCCCGGCCGTTCCGTCCTCGACGTCCAGGACCAGGCGCACGGCCCGCGGTTCGCCGACGGTCGGCACGCCGGTGCCGTCCAGGGTGTAGGGAACCTCCCACGAGGTGGTGCTGTAGCCGTCGGCGGTGTACCGCCACAGGGAGGCGATCACCCGGTCCGGGTAGGTGCCGATGATCTGGAGGGTGCCGGACCCGAACTCGCCGTCGGCGGGCGGGAGTAGGCGCTCCTGGACGGCGGTGGTGATCGCGTCGATGCGGTCTTCGAGGGTGCCGGCGAGCGGGGCGAGCTCGACTTCGGCTTCGCGCAGCAGCCCGCGGGCCTTGCTCTTGAGGTCGAGGGTGCTGGTGTGGGGGTTGGCTCCGAACAGCACCGGGCTGTACTCGTACAGGTCGAGGTCGGTGATGCGGCGGGCTCCCTTGCTGCGCTTGGCAGTTCGGACCTTGTAGCCGATCGACCACTGCACCTGGTCCTTGAAGAACTGCAGGTTGGCGTACATGTCCTGCCCGGCCTGGGTGCCCAGGTTGCACAGTCCCTTGACCAGCAGCGCGCCGGCGCCGGGCGGCCAGGGCTGCCCGCCGGGCAGGGTCTTGGGCAGCCGCGCGTCCCCAGGAAGCAGTTCCTCGATGTGCTCGGTCCGGGCGGTCCACACGTTCCAGTCGTGCGACCAGACGCCCTTCGGGGTGAGCTCGGTGAGGGTCCGGGCGTACGCGCCGGGTTCGATCACGTCGCCGTCGTGGTCCAACAGCCCGGTGACGGACACCAGGGTGGTGAACGTTCCCCGGCCCTCGTCGGCCTCCAGCTCAAGCAGGCCGAGGGTCGCCTGCTTGTGGTCCAGCGCGGGGCTGGCCGTACGTGCTGCTCCCACCGTGTCTCCCGTCCGAGTTGGTGCCGGTCACCGTAGGCACCCCCGGGGTGTTGGGTCGCGCCTACATCGGGGCGGGCTACTCGTCTTCGTCGGGGTAGGCCTCGTAGACGTGCCACTGTCCGGGACCTGCGAGGACGACGACCTCGGCCTCCTCCAGGCAGCCGATGCCGGTCCCGGGGACGGCGAGGATGCGGGAGACCGGGATGTCGCCGCTCATCACGTAGCCACGCACGTCCCCGCCCCTGGTGGCGAACGCGTCCGCGATGTCCTCCTCGGTGGAGAACGACGAGATGGGGCGCAGGCGGAGCGCGTCGATCGTGCCGGCCCCGTCGATGTGGTCGGTGAAGGAGTCGTCGTAGTCGTCGGTGAAACCGCGGTGGACGGTGACGTACTCGATCCCGAGGTCGGCGAAGTGCTGCTGGGTGGTCTCCCACATCGCGGTGAGGAAGGCGTCCAGCACGGGCCCGTCTTCGGCGAGGGCTTGTGCGGTCTCGGCGTCCAGGTCCTCGTCACCGTGGTCCCAGGGCAGGGTGTCGGGCAGGTTGAAGCGCCGCCGGGCGGCTTCCTGGAGGGCGAGGGCGTTCGCGTCGTGGTCGTTGGCGGTGACGGCCCAGCCGGCCACCAGACGGGAGACCGCCTCGGCCCGGACGAACTGGTGATACTCCTCGCCGTCCATCCGCACGTAGCCCCACGGCTCTCGGCGGGCGCCGCTGTCGAGGTCGGCCTGCTCGACGTACTCCGCCCGTCCGCTGCCGGACTCGGCCCGGTAGGCCGCGAGCTGCCCGCTGCGGACCCGGGCGAGCCGGTCCTGCTGACGGTCCGACAGCAGCTGGTCATCCGTCAGGTGGGCCATCCTGGTGGACAGCGAGCCGCACATGGCGGCCTTGAGCGCTCCGGGGCTGCGCTGGCGGCCGCCGAGCAGCTCGTCGTCCGGGGGCCGGGACGGGCCGGTGCGGGTGCGCGGTAGGGCGGCCGGGGCGGTGCCGGCGTGCTCGGCGAACCGGCCGCGGTCGTCTCGGCGGTGGCGGTGCTCCTCCCACGGCTGGCGCTTGGTCCGCAGCCGCAGGGTGATGGTGGCGGGTCCAGCGCGCACGGGTGCTGCCTTCTGCCGGGGCCGGTGGTCGCGGCAGGGTGGCAGCGGGCCGGGGGCAGCGTCGCGCCGAGCCGGGCGGCTACTCGCCTGGCTGCCAGTGCCAGGTGCCGGGCCCGGCGAGCAGCACGACCTCGGCTTCGTCCAGGCAGCCGATTCCGGTGACGGGGGTGGCGATGATCCGCCCGGCCGGGACGATGGCGCTGATCACGATGCCGGGGCCTCCCTCGGTGGCGAACTGGTGGGCCACGTCGGGGTCGAGGGAGAACGCGGAGAGGGGGCGCATCGGCGGGTTGTCGAGGGTGCTGCCGTCGGCGCTCCACTCGGCGGGCGGCCGCCCGTCCGGGGTCCTGATGCCCCGCCAGATGGTGAGGGACCCAAGGTCGGCCTCGGCGAGGTGCGTCTGCGTGTCGGCCCACATGCCGCGCAGGAGCGCCTCCATCGCTGGCCCGTGGGCGGCCCGGTGGTCGGCGACCTCCTGGCGCAGGTGATCGACGGTGGGCCAGTCAGCGGTGGGCTGGAGGCCGATGAAGTCCCGGGCGGTCTCCTGGAGCGCGAGAGATTCGGCGTGCTCGTCGTTGGAGGTCATCGCCCAGTTGGCCACCATGCGGTTGACCACCTCGGTGCGCAGCAGGTCCCGGGCAGCCTCGGGGGTGATGGACTGCCAGGACGGCTGCGGGGGCGGGCTGCCGGGGCCGGCTGTGCGCAGCATGCCGGTGGCCGGATCGAGGAAGGGCCGGGCAGAGCCGCCCTGCACTCCGGTTAGCCGGGCGAGATCGTGTTCACCGAGGAGTTCGTCATCCGGGACGTCCCGCATCCCCCGGGCCAGGGACCGGACGACGTTCGCCTTGTACGCCTGCGCCACCCGCTCCTCGTTCCCGTCGCGAAAGACGAGCCCGTACTCCTCCTCATCGAACCGCGGCTGGGAGCGAGTCGCCCGGGACGGCCGGGCCACGCCGGCCCGGATGCGCTCCAGCAGCGGATCAGTGGAGTTGCCGGGGGTGGTAGCGAAGCGCCCTCGGCCGTCCCTGGGGTGCAGATGCTCGGCGAACGGGCGCTGCTTGACCCGCAAGTAGAGGCGGACTTGGCCGATCGCAGGGTAGGGCACGGCACTCCTCTTGGAGGTCACGGGTCAGGTGGACCCGTGCAGATTCCCAGCAGCACTCCCTACTGTCTTGTCGCTTCTTACGAGGCCGACCCGCGCTCGTGCTTCCACCCCTGCGCAACCTCGGCGTAGTGCCTATGTACGCGCTCCCTCAGCCTGTCGATCTCCGCATCTGATGAGCGCCTGGCTGCATACCTTCGGTCACCATGCAGCATGTACCAGGGGGCTGCGAGCTCTCCTGCCGAACCAAACGCGCTGCGAGGGAAACCCTGGAGCGAGGTGTTCCAGATAGGCAAAGTGTTGCTGATCAGCTCGTGGACAGCTGGCTCTGCGAAGAGACTGGGGACCTGGAGAGCGCGCACTTGGAAGTCTTCAGGCTCCAGGTCTGGACTCATAGCAAGTGCACGGACGTGTACGCGGAGCTTGTGTCCGATGCTGGGGAACCTGGTGCGGTTGGAGCGGCCAATCATCGCCCTCGGGGCAGGGTCGGTACGACCCACGTAGACCGGGACGGTTGGCTGGTCAGAGGCGACAGGCGCGTAGAGAGGATTTGGGCCGCTGTAGTAGATCGCGTAAATGCCGATCCCCCGAGTCTCCTCCCCGTAGTCCTCCAGCCGCATCAGCGGGGCGCGTTGGAGTTCCTCCACGACGCTTCGAACGAGGTTTTCCTCGTCTAGGGGATCGAAGTACCGCACGGGTCCAGAGACCGGCTCTTCGGCCGGGGGCTTGAGGCCAATCTGTCCCAATTGCTCCTCGGCTCGAGCACGGACCAGCAACGCCAGAAGGCCCTCCGCGTCCGCGCCTAGTGCGCGAGCGAGCGCGAAGAGGGTTCGCTCCGTCGGCAAGGCCTGGCCGTTCACTGTCGCGCTCACAGTGGTCCGGCCAATCCGTGACGCGCGCGCCAGCTCAGTGATCGACATGCCCGTATCACGCACGAGACCCCGGAGCGTCTCTGCAAAGCGCTGTCGATCGTCTTGCTGTGCCACCGAGCCTCGACCCCTTCGGCTATCATCCGTTCAGAAGTGTTCACACCGTACAGTGAACACTTCTGAACGCCTTGCTGTGCTCTCTTCTTCGCCGGATTCTCCCGGAAGGCGCCCTGCCCGTGCTCACCCACATCGCGTTCGTCGTCATCATCAGCCTGCTGGTCGGCGTCGTCGCTGCCTGGCTCCGCCACTCCGAAGGAGTATCCGCCCAGCAGGTCATCCACCGGGGCGGCGCAGCCGTGGGAGCGGCTCTCCTGATCGGAGCGGCCTACCTCGCTCTCTTCAAGCCCTGACCACCTCCGCCCAGATCAGTCGCTCTGCGACCCCTCTTCCCTTGCTTCGTCCAGCAGCGCGCGGGGGGCCGCCTTCCCGAAGGGCTGGCTAAGTAGCCGGCGAGCGGCTTCCTGAGGGCCGACGCCGAGGACGTCGGCGAGACCGGCGAGCGTGGTGACCGGGTCACCGTTGGGGTATCGCACGTCCCAGCTGCGCCCGCGCAGCCAGTCCTCGTTCGCCTGTTGCTGGTCGCTGGGCGGTGTGCCGGTGGTCATGCTTAATCCTCACATGGAGAGGGGCCCGGCTGGTGGGTCCCGGGCTGTGTTCGGGGATCAGGGCCGGAGCTGCCAGGCGAGGCGGCAGCGGCAGTTCAACGCCTGGCCAGGTCGGGCTTCGGGGTCGGCGGGGTGGCGGAGCAGGTCGTCACCAACGGTGAAGGGCAGGCCCAGGGACTGGGTCTGGCCGTGGGCGGCTTCGTGGTCGGGCCGGACCTGGCCGTCGTCGTGGGCGACCCAGCGGCGGGTGAGGCCGGCTCGGCCGGCGGCGGTGGCGGCGTGGTCGCGGGCGATCTCGATGGTGGCGGTGGCGAGCCGGTTGGCGGTGGTGGTGGCCCAGGCGGTAAAGGTGCGGCCCCAGTCGCGGGTGGTGACGGTGATGCCGCCGAGGTCCTTGCCTTGGTGGTCGGCGTGGTGGATCTCGTCGGCGAGGGCGGTGGCGTGGCCGGTGAGCCAGGAGGCGAGGAGCGGGGCGAGGGTCGGCCAGGTGTTCTCGGTGCCGGCTCCGGTGCCGCCGAGGGCGGTGTGCAGTTCGGTCCCGGCGGTGGCGGCGGCTCGCTCAACGAGCGGCTGGAGAGCCTGGGTTGCTTCCTGCTGCCAGGTGGCCAGGTCGATGACCTGCTCAACGGGCAGTTCCTTGAGGCCAGTTCGGGGGTCGTCGGCTCCGCGGTTGTCCCAGTGGCGGGTGCCCTTGCGGTGGCGGGGGGAGTTGAGGCGGGTGACGGTGCGCTCGGTCCAGCGGGTGGCGAGGGCCTGGAGGGCGGTGTCGAGCTGGCGGTGGAGGGTGGTGGCGGCTGCGCCGTCGAGCGGCAGGTCGCTGGTGGTGTCGAGGACCTTGGCGGTGCGGGCGGCCGGGGTCGCGGGAGCGGCGGGGGCGGCTTGGGCGAGGGCCTGGGCGTCGGCGGCGCGGGCGGGTACGGGGGTGCGTCCGGAGTTGACCCACAGGGCCCGGGAGGCCGGGGTGTCGTCCACCTCGTCGGCGTAGCCTGCGAGTTCGGCGTAGGAGTAGAGGGAGCGGACGCCGGCGGCGACTTCTTCCCTGGCTTCGGCGAGCCGCTTGGAGCGGGGCTCGCGCAGCACGTCGATGTCGGAGGCGTCGAAGTACGCCTCGTGGCCTTCGCCGGCGTCGGTCTGGAAGGCGGAGCCGAGCAGCCGCAAGTGGGTCGCCATCGTGATGGTCCAGAACTGCAGCTTCTCGGCGTGGGCGTTGTCGTAGGTCCGGCCGCTGGCGTTGCCGAGCTGCGACTCGGGGACGCCGAAGGCAGCCAGCAGCTCCAGCTTCGAGTTGGCGGAGACGGTCTCGTACGCCATGTCGCGGGGCGTGGTGGAGGTGTCGGTGACAGTGATGTTGCCGCCGGAGAGGACGGTCCAGGCTCCGGCCGCAGTCGGTCCGGTGCTGAACCGCTGGCGCAGTAGCCGAAGTTCGGCGTCGTCCATGTCGCCGTCGATGCCGATGACGCCGCCGGGCCGGGCGTCGTTGTGGACGAAGCTGAGGTTGTAGAGGCGGGTGTAGTAGTCGAGGTCGGCACTGAGGCCGGCGGCTTCCAGCGGGGTGATGCCGCTGTAGGCGTCGAGCGGGTGGGGGTTGCGAATCCAGCGGACGCGCTCCACGTCGAGGGTCCGCAGTTCGCCGGAAGGGGTGACGGTCTCGAAGTGGGAGACCAGGTCTGCGCCCCGGCTGGGCACGGGCCGGGTACGGCCGGGCGGCAGGAGGTCGATGCGCAGGAGGTCGCCGCCGCGGCTGAAGGTGGGCTCCAGGAAGACGCCGCGCTTGGAGAGGAGCAGCTGCATGCTGACGCGCTTCTTGAAGGCCCAGGCTCCCTCGAGGGGGTTGGCGGTGACGTTGAGGGCCTCGTAGAGCGGGTGGTCGGCGAGCGACGGCAGGGCGTCCTCGGAGGTGCCGCTGCGGGGGCGTACGCGCAGGAGTCGGTCGGCGGCGTGGCTGGAGATGGTGTCCACCGCCTTGTAGATCCAGACGGCGCGCTCCATGCCGTCGCGGACGGCGCGCTCCACCGACCAGGGGCGGGCGCGGTCCACTCCGGCGGGGGCCCAGAGGGTGTAGCCGGGTTCGCTCTTGGTGGCCGGCGGCGGGGTGCTGCGCAGGGTGGGGAACCAGCGGCGGGGCATGGGGTTCCTCCTACTGCTGCTCGTTGTCGTGGCCGAGTACGGCGGCGACGGCGAGGGCGGCCAGGCTGGTGCAGGCGAGGCCGAGGCGGGGGTCGGTGGTGTAGGCGGCGGCGTTGAGGCCGCTGGTGCCGAGGGCGAGCAGGATGAGCGCGGTGACGTCGCGCACCCGGCGGCGGGGCGGGGGGGCGCCGGCGGGGGTGGCCGGCGGGGCGGGGCAGCCGGGTGTCGGCACACCACGCACGCGAGGCAGGGCCGGGGGTTAGCGTGCCCG
>NZ_JBIWFX010000008.1:293656-384477 GCF_044763225.1 Kitasatospora sp. NPDC096147
AGGGGGGGGGGGGGGGGGGGGGGGGGGGGGGGGGGGGGGGGGGGTGGGGGGGGGGGTGGGGGGGGGGGGGGGGGGGGCGGCGCGGGGGGGGGGGGGGCCGGCGCCCCCCCGGGGGGGGGGGGGGGGGCGCCACGTCGGTGCTGGCCTGCGGGTCGGTCCTGCCGGATGTCGTCACAGCAGGCAGGCTAGGCAGGGCCGGGGGTTAGCGTCCCGGTGTGATTGCTGGGTTGGGGGCCGGGCGCTGGGGGTGGCGCTCACGCGGGCCCCCTTGGCCGCCCGGGCACCCCCTCATTGAGGTGGTGCTGCCGGGTCAGCCGGCGGCGGCTTGGGGGGTGGGGCTGGCGGCGGGGCGGCGCTTGCGGGTGCCGACGGGGCCGCCGTGCAGGTTGGGGTCGGAGCCGGGGCATTCGGCATGGAGGGCCACGTCGTAGGGCAGGCGGCAGTGAATGCAGATGACTTCGGTGGACGACACCTTTGTCGTCGCGGGGACGCGGTAAACGCCGCGTCGGCGTGCGTAGGCGGCGCCTTGTGCATCGACTGGCACGTAGGCGGCGATCACCCATTCGTGCTGCTGCTCGGCCGATACCGTCCCGGTCATTTCCGATTCCCTTCCGTGCGGCTCGACGAGAGCAGGGAATTCGACTTGTAGTCATTTTCCGTGCATCCTCGCCGTTGGCCTGGACGCCTCCCGCGCGGGGCAGGGGCGCCGCCGTGTCTGCCCTGTCGATCAGACTGGGGGGTACGGAAATGCGCGTGGCGCCCCTGTCGGCCACCCCCTGACTTTGACGCTGTTCGGCCAATTCCAGGACCCCCCGGTGATCAACTGGCATATGCCTCATTGACTTGTCAACGATTCAATATCCAGGAAACCGAAAAAGGCAAATCCTTTTAATGTGAGGTCGGTCACACTAGATTCCTTCCACCCCCTTGTCCCAATTGTCTGGAATCCTGATCGATATTTAGGCATGCCTAGGCAACTACCCGCACCTTCCGACGCCGTTCCTGCGGCTCGTACAGGGCGAGCAGCATCGCCTCCGCCCGGTCCGGGGAGCTGACCCCCCGCGCCTGCATCGACCGCTTCGACTCGATGACGGTCCGGCCGGTGGAGCCGGTGCCGAGCTTCGGCGCGGACACCTGGGCCTGGGTGCGGCGATCGACCCGCAGGCGCAGCGTCGTACGGCCGGGGGCGAGCAGCGCCCGGATGGCGAGCCACATCTCGTCCCGCCGGGTACCGGGCCGGAGCGTCGCAGCCTCATCGTCGTGACCGGGTGTCTCGCTGGCGATCACCGCCACGATCTCCGAGCGGTGGACTCCTTCCTTCCTCCACGCTTCGAGCAGGCCAGCAACGCCCCACCCGAGGCCGATGGCGTCGATCTTGAGCCGCACGGGCACCCGGGTGCCGAGGGCCTCGGCCAGACGCTGGGCCGCCTGGATCTCCCGCAGGATGACGCCGGCCACGGTGATCGGGTCCGCGTTGTCCTGCCCGGCCGAGGTGTGCCGAAGCTCGACCAGGTCGCCGACGGAGCGCGCGATCACCATCTCGTCGCCGCCGGCCCCGGCGACGTCCACCCCCAGCCGGACCCAGGCCCCGGGCTTGACCAGGAACGGCGAGTTCTCGCCCTCCAGGCCGAGGTCCTCCAGCGCCCGGTACCCCGCCTCTTGGGGCTCGGGGGCTTCGGCCGCCGCCTCCACCCAGGACGACGGGATCGCCCTGGCGGCGCCCCCACGGGGGAACTTCGCGTGCACCTTCGCGGTGACGAACGGTGCGTCGGGGCCGTGGTCGCGGATGGTGTCCTCGACCCACTCCTTGTCCACCAGGTGCGAGGCGAGCAGGTGCGCGGGGGCCTGCGAAGGGCAGGACCGGCACCTTCGGGTGCGCTCCCCGGAGAGCAGCGGGGTGTCGTAGACGCTGATCGGCAGGACCTTCACCGTCGGGTCGGCGCAGGTCTGCTCGAACCATGAACCCTCGTCGTCGGTGGGCGGGTTGCCGATCAGCAGGGCCCGGGTGTGCTCGCCGGTCAGGACGCCGCGCATCGCTGAGCCGATGATGCGCCCGATGCCTCCCGCCTCGTCCACGATGAACATCAGCCGCGGGGCGTGGATGCCCTGGACGGCCGACTCGTCGTGGTCCGGAGCGGAGAAGCCGTAGGCGACCACCACGTCGGAGCTGCCGGCGGGCATCTTCCACTGGGTGACGCCGACTTCGCCGGGCAGGCCGGCGCGGGCGACGATCTGCCGGATGTGCGGCCACATCTGCCGCTGCACCTGGCGGGCCCGGGTGGCGGTCGTGACGGTGAGGGAGGTGCCGGGCGGGTGGACGACGGAGGCCCAGACGGCGGCTCTGGCGGCGATGTGGGTCTTCCCCGAGCCGAAGCAGGAGGGGACGGCGACCCGGCGGTTGCTGACCAGGGCGTCGAGGATCTCGCGCTGGCGGCTCCACTGGCTCTCGCCAAGGACGTCCTCCACGAAGCCGACCGGGTCGTCCGCCCAGAGCGCGTAGGGGGTGCCGGCCTCCGCCGTGGCGGCGGCGAGCACTTGGCTCCAGTCCTTCGCCGACAGGCCGTCGTAGAACCGGCGGCGCAGCGCCGGGGGTGAGGCCGCGAGGTCCCGGTACAGGGTCCGGCCGCTCTTGGACGCGCGCGGGGCGGGCAGGGCGAGGGGCTGCTTCACGGGCTCTCCGACGGCTCGGGAGTGGTCGGCCCGCCAGGGTGCCCGCCGGTCGGCGCAGTGTCGCGCCGAGGCTGGCCCCAACACAGAAAAGAACAACAGTCTGTTTTATGTACCTCGTGACACTTTTCTGCGAGGCTGGTACCGCCAGCCGGGGGCCGCGAACCCCCGGCCCTGACACAATGAGCCCAACCATGTCCTGGACCAGCCGCATCACGGCCCGCCACGCGGCCGTCGCCCTCGCGGTCACCGCCGCCTTCACCACCGGCACCACCCTCGCCTCCCGCGCCCCGGCCACCGCTCCTGCCCCGACCGCACCGGCCACCTACTACGTCGCCCCCGCCCCGGTGTTGTAGCCCACCACGCAGCCCACCACCGCCCCGGTTCCCCCGCTGCTGCCGACCGCCGCCCAGCCCGCCGCGCCGACGGTACTTCCGGCCACTGTCACCGCCGCCGCCGTGCCGGGCCCGACCGTCACCGTCACCGAAGCCGCCCCGACGGTCACCGTCACTGCGACGGTCACCGCCACCGCGACCCACGTCGTCGCAGCCCCGGCGGTGACCGTCACCGCCCCGCCGGAGCCCACGCCGACCATCACCCTGCTGCCCAGCCCGAGCGGCTCCCGGGGGCCGCTGCCCTCCGGCCCGAGCATCAAGCCGACCCCCTGATCGCCCCCGGTGGCCCGGCCCGCTCCGGGCCGGGCCACCGGCCTACAGGCCCGAGTGGGGCGCGGGCAGGGACAGCACCCAGCCCTGCGCCGTCTTCGTCGCAACCACACCCAGCCGGTGCCGGGCACGCTGCACCGTCCGAGGTGCCAGGCCGACGGCCTGTGCCGAGGCCAGCACGTCCCGAGCCGGCACCGGCCCGGCGGCCAGAAGGCTTTGCAGAAACGATTCGGCACTGGTGCTCGCCGGTCGAATCCGGCACTGGTCGGCCGCCTCGATCGCTCCCTGCCGGCCCCGGGCGAACCGGCTCTGCCACACCACCGGCCGGCTCCGCGCCTGCCGGAACTGCAGACCGCCCATCACCTTCCACCACTGGCTGGCCACCGGAACCAGCGCCATCGCGTCGTCCGAACGCACCGCCAGGTGCACGGCCTCGGTGCTGCACGACGATGCCGCCTGCTCGGCACGGCGGGAGGCCAGCCAGCCCGCCCGCTTGGACGCCTCCCTCACCGCGAGCACCGCCGCCCCGGTCGCCCGCGACAGCTCCGCGAGCGCTCCAAGGGCCCGTTCGACGGGCGTGCGGTAGGGCGTCACCAGCATCACGTCCACCACAAGGAGTTCGATCTGCCGGCCGCCCACACGCGCTTCCAACTGCCCAAGGTCCGACGGCAGGCGCAGGCCGCGCCGCCCGCTGCGCCCGAGCACCTCCATGACCTCGGTCCGGCCGGGCACGGCACCGAGGCTCGCGAGCAGCCGCTGTGTGTCCGGCGTCGTCTGAGCAGCCGTCAGAACCGCAACGTTCCGGGCACGGCAGAGCGGCTGCCCGTCCGGCATCACGCTGCCGGCCGACGCACGGGCGGCGACATCGAGCGCCACGGCCATCGCGCTCACCCCGTCCTCGCCGTCGATCAGCGTCATGCCGACCGATGGCACCCAGCCCGGCCAGATCCACCCCGGCCCCTCGTCGAAGCTGGGCGGGGGCACCACGACGTACTGCGGACTCAGCCGCAGAGCCGCCGCGATGTCCTCGGAGTCACATCCGCCGCCCAGGCAGTCGAGCTCCACCCGCCCGTCGCCCGCTGCCAGCACCAGCAGCGACCCCTGCCGGTCATCATGGGCCGGACACCTCGCCAGCCATCCCCCGTCGGTCTCCCTCACGCGTCCCCAGCGGTGCAGAGCCTCGTGCACCACTGCGTAAGAGTTCTCCGATCCCACCTGTATCACTCCTCCTTGCCCTCCAGCACGCCAACTCGGCCTAGGAACAACGCAGTCGGCGACCCGATCCGTACCGCTGGCCGACACTTCGCGGGAGACTGCTGTCCCTGCTGCGGTTGACGTGCGAAGAGATGAATGGTTGCACTCCAACGGCCTTTACGTGGCACGGATTTTCGCGGCGGCCGGACAGCCAGCCTCCCGGGCGGCCCGGCCACGGCAGGTCGCCACGTGCGGCACGTGCAGTTGCTCGTAGGAGAGCACCGGCAGGTCCTCGTTCGGCCTGCGCGAGCGGACCGTTCCGACGCCGTCCCGGTAGACCGCGGTGTTGCCGGCGGACGACGGCTCGGCGTCCACCGCGAGCCGCGATCCGGCGGCCGTGATCGTCCAGTGGACCGGCGCTCCGCAGCGGCGGCAGTGCCGCAACCCTCGGCGAGGCAGCATCAGTTCACCGTCCGACGGATTCCGGAAGCGGCACGGCCAGGACCGCCGACACCGAGCGCCAGCCGAACATGCCCACCGCTGCGGCCTGGCCGTGCAGGGCGATCGCCTCCACCACCGCGCCGACGTCCGGCACGTCCCCGGGGTCCACCCAGCCGCCCGGTACGGCGGCCATCAAGGGCCGCTGGCCGGGCATCACCGCCTGGCGCTCGCGGCCGGGAGCGTGCGCCGCCGACGGGCCGACCAAGGCGAGCGGCCGAGCCGCCGGCTCGTCGTCGGCGATCCGCGCCTCGATGCCCGCGAACCGCTCGGCCACCGAGACCCCAGCGGCAGCCGCGGTGCTCTTGCTGGCCCCGGGGCTGGGCTCGCGCGCCGCCGGTACGGCGGCCGGGGTGGGGCAGGCGCGCTGCTCCCGGACCCACTTGCGCCACAGCGCCTGCCACGACGACGCGAGGGTCCCCTGCCCCTGGTGCCAGTCCGCGAACGCCTCCGTGGTCGCCTGAAGTCCGGGCCGGCCGCCGAGTCGGTGGGTGTGCCCCTCGTGGTCGGCCCAGAGCAGGGCGGCCTCGTCCGGCGCGAAGCTCTCCGGGAACGGGTGGCGGCGCGCGCCGCCACCACCCGCAGCACGCACACCCACACCAGCCCCCTCCCTACGGGAGGGGAGGGCAGGGGCCGGGCGCGCGCGAGGGACCCGTTCGTCCCTCCGGGACGCGCCGCTCTGACCAGAGTCGTTGCCGTCAGCGGCGGCGCGTTCAGGCAGCTGATCACCGTTCGCCGCGCCGCCTCGCTGCTGGCGCTTCTTCTCGGCGGCGCGCTCTCGGCGCTCCAGGACCTGCCGCCGGGACGGGTTCGCCTCCAGGTAGCCGTGCATCACGAAGTCGCCCTGCTTCACCTGCGGGCAAGCCCGGCAGGCGTGCCGGGCCTCGTGCCACAGTTCGGCCGCCAGCAGCTTGCGGATCTGGGTCGGGGTGCCGAGCTTCGCCGCGACGGGTCCGGGAATCACCCCGTCGGTGAGGTGGGCGCTCGCGTAGGCGCCGCAGCGAACCCACAGGCCCATCGCGGCGTTGCCTGCCGCGAGGGTCTTGCGGTGGTCGTCGGTGCTGTCACCAACAGCAAACCAGGCCATGGGTGTTGTCTCCTACCAGGGGATGGTGCCGGGGTCGCAGTCCGGCAGTTGTACGAGGCTGTCGGCACTCAGGCAGAGGCGTCTACGGAACCCTCGGCGGTGGGATCCATGCCCAGGAGTTCGCGCAGCCGCGCGGTGGGAACGAGCAGCCGGCGGCCGACGGTGATCGTCGGGATCTCGCCGCGCTTGGCGGCGTTGTAGCTCGCGGCCTTCTGCAGCCTCAGAAACCGGCCGGCTTCCGGAACGGTCATCGTCGGCTGCACTCGCGGGTCGGGCACTACGGGGCGGTCATCCATCATCGTCATGCCCGAACATTGGCCTGGACCGGGGGTTTCCGTCCCGCCGTCCACCTTCGAACGCTCTGATCTCACCACGTACTTAGTCGGTCACCACAGGTACACGTAGGACCATGACTTCGCAGGTCAGGGAGCTTGCAGTTCGCAGATGGCGTTCTTGCCCCACACATATCTGACATCACCACAACAACGGCACGATGCACCCGACCTGACGATTCAACGGCTGCCCCCTTCCTCCCTCGGGCCCAGCCGTCCACCCACGTCCATCCCCGCCCACTCCAGCGCGTTCCTGCCTGAGCCGAGAACACCTCGGCGCGCCCCAACGGCATCCCGTGCCTACGGTGTCCAACTCCGCCACCAGCGAAAGAACCTGTGCCCCGATCAGCGCAGGCCGGTGACTGTGGACCAGACCCGACCCGAGCCCCCACAGGGCCTGAGCACTGGATGAGAGAGCATGACGCTGCAGCACCCGCCGAAGGCGGTCCGATGAGCAGGCCCCAGACCCAGGGGACGGTGTACCGCCGATGCTCGTGCCGGGAACCAGTGCGCGACGGCAACGGCCACCAGGTCCTCGACGCACGGGGCAAGCCTAAGATGCGGGAGCTCGGAGCCAAGTGCCCGAAGCTCAGCGGCAAGAAGGCCCACGGCACTTGGTGGTACTACATCAACCTCGAACCAGGCCCGGACGGCAAGCAACGCAAGGATCGCCGCGGCGGCTTCACCGACAAGGACGCCGCCCTCGAAGCGCTTGCGAAGGTCATCAGCCAACAGGCCAGGAAGGAGGTCATCGACCACCGCACCACCGTCGGCGAGTTCCTGACCAAGTGGCTCGCCGGACGCAAGGCTCTCGAGAAGACGACCCTCAGCTCCTATTCCGGCCACATCCGCAGCTACCTGATCCCCGCGCTCGGCAACATCAAGCTGGAGGACCTGACAGCCGGCCCAATCCGGGACATGTTCGACGCGATCGAGGCACGCAACCTCGTCATCGAGTACGAACTGGCCATGGTCGCCAACGCCCGTGCGCAGTACGCGGTGTGGAAGGCCCAGTACGGCCGCAAGCCCGGGCGGCCGAAGGCGAACGCCCTACCTCCTGCTGTCCCAGCACCCGAAATTCCGAGCCGCGCACCGCACCCGCAGATGCGAGTGGTCTCGCCGGCCTCGATGCACCGCATCCGCGCAACTCTGCGATCCGCTCTCACCCAGGCGGCTCGCGAAGAGCGCATCAGCAAGAACTGGGCAAGCCTCGTCGAGCTGCCGTCCGGCAAACGGCCGAAGGCTCTGCTGTGGACTCCCGAACGGGTCGCAGCATGGAATCGAACCGGCGAGAAGCCCTCCAAGGTGATGGTGTGGACCCCCGAGCAGGCCGGCGTGTTTCTCGATGCGATCGAGAACGACTGGCTCCGTGCCTACTGGCACCTGGCGATCTTCCGCGGTCTTCGTCGCGGTGAAGGGGCTGGCCTGCAGAAGTCGAAGACCAGTCTCGAAACGGCTCTGATCACCGTGGACTGGCAGATCGTCACCGTCGACGGCGCACCAATGGGCAAGACGCCGAAGGCCGACAGCGTCCGCACCATCGCCCTCGACAGCCACACCCTGCAAGAGTTGCGCGACCACTTCGACCGCATGGACGAAGCCCGCAAGGAAGCCGCCAACGCCGGACTGCCCTGGCCTGAGACCGACTCAGTCTTCATCCGCGAGGACGGCGCCGAGATCAACCCGAACTACCTCACCGACCGCTTCGAACGGCTCTACACACGCATCGGCCTGCCGCCCGTGCGTCTGCACGATCTCCGCCACCTCGCGGCCACCCTGCTCCTCGGGGCCGGCGCCGACCTCAAGGTCGTGCAGGAGGTGCTCGGCCACTCAACGATCGCGATGACCGCCGACACCTACACCTCCGTCCTTCCCGCCCTGGACAGGGACAGCGCGGAGAAGGCCGCCGCGCTGGTCCCAATGAAGAACCGGCGCCCGACCGACAACGCCGTGCAGGCATACGTCGTCCGCCTGGGCGGAATCCAGGTCGCCATCCAGGGGAGGGAAGACGCAGAGACCACCATCACGACGTGGAACTCCATCTCCAGCGAGCGCCGGAACGGAGCGTCTACAGCAGAGATGCCGACGGACACGGTGTCGTGGGACGGAACTGGCCGGCTATGGGATCGCCCTCCTCGGTACAAGGTCATCCACTGCCTGATAGCCCTCATCGACCGCCGTACCAGCACCGTGCTCCGATTCCCGCTCAGCACCGGAGTCGCTTGGGAGTTCGAACGCGAGCTGTTCACCGAACTGGCCACGGTCACCAGAATCGAGACCCCACTCGGACGACTGGGACCGATCGAAGTCACCGCACACGGCACTGATCGCGAAGCCGTAAGGGGTTCCTTCGCCCAAGCGCTTCGGGATGCCCGTGCGCTCGGCGTCATCCCGACTTCGAACGAGCACCGAGCCGCAGCCTGACCCGATTCTTCCTGGAGTCCCCCGCGGCCAGAGGTCGGCTCCATCCCTACTCCGCCGGCCCACGGCCGTCGCTGACCTCTGGCATCCCGCTAGCTGGGGTCTGCGGTCGCGCCACGCACCGCAGACCCCAGCCAACTGTCCTCCCTAGGTGGCAAGATGAGTCCACAGCTTCGTTCTGAGGAGTGTGACGTCACGATCGAGTGGGACTTCATCGGCCAACCGCAGTTCGACCGGGTTGTAGAGGTGCTGCTGCTTCGCACCTACGCAGAAGCTGACGAGGTACGCCCCATCGACGGGCGCGGCGGGGACGGCGGGCGTGACTTCGAGGTCGTCCAGGGCGGTAGGAGGCGAATCTTCCAACTGAAGTACTACCCGGACGGCTTCCCGAGTAGCACCTTCAAGAAGCGCCGCGCATCCATCCAGTCCTCCTTCGACAGGGCCATGGAGCTCCAGCCGTTGCAGTGGACACTTGTCGTCCCCTGCAATCTCACCGCCTCGGAGCGGAAGTTCATCGACGGATTGGCCGCTGGGCGCCCTGTGAAGGTATCCGTGATGGGACGCGCCGAACTCGACGGTGGCATGGCCGCGTTTCCCGATCTGGACGGCTACTTCGATCAGGACCGCCACCGAGACCACGCCACCAAGGCGTTCATCCAGGCCAGCGTTCTACCCGCCAACGCCGCCGAGCTCTCGGACCGGGTCCAGGCCCTCGGAAGCATCGCCGACCGAGCTGACCCGGACTGGCGGTTCGACTTCGAGTATCGGAGAGGAGAGGTGTTCCGACACCTGCGTGCCAAGCATCCGCGTGCTGCCGAGGTCAGCCCTGTGGAAATACACCTCCGTGGACGCTGGGACCGGGCCACGCCAGAGCTCACGGCGGCGTTCCAGCGAGCAGTCGGATTCGGTCTTCCCGAGCGATTCACCCTCCCCCGGGAGGTGGTGGAGAGCCTCACCGTCATCGGCCCACCGTGGCTCGCGGAGACCCTCGAAGACATCGAGGTCAGCTGGGAACCGCTGCCAAGCGATGTCCCCTCCAGCCAAGTTGACTTGCGATTCCTGGACGAGCACGGTCGCATAGCCGGCTCCTTCGAAGGCATCTTGAAGCATCACGGCCGCGGCGACCAGGGGCAGTCACTGATCGTCGGATTCCACAACCTGGTAACCCTCACCTTCACATCACCCCACGATGGCTCCTCCCCGACTCTGCACGCCGACAGCAAGCTGGCAGGTGCCCTGCCCTCCACCGCACTGTTCGCGTTCGCCATCGACGAGCTCCTGCACTCGCATCAGCGCTTCGAACTGGCTTATCAGGGAGCGGTGTTCTGCAGCGGCCGCACCTTCGGGCCGCTCGATCCTGACGAAGCAGCTCTTCGCGCTCGTCTCCACGCTCTCGTTGAGGATCTCAGCATCGTGCAGCGGCACACCGGCCAGATCTTCGCCATCCCTGAGCGCACCAGCACGCACGAACGGATCAACCTCCGCGTCGCCCGCAAACTCATCGAAGGCCACTGCGTGGCGTACCCCGGGATGAGCGAGATCAGCATGACCCTCAACGGTACGGACGGTGATGAGCTCCGAGGTGCGCTCGCTGCCGGACCACGCGCGATGCGGGCCGAGAGGGACGACTTCTACGTGGAATTCGCCGGACGTACCCTTTCTCTTGGCCGGGTATGCATGTTCCACACCCAGGTCGACGTGAACGGCTACGAGGCTGCGCTCGCGGCACTGACCGCAGGCCGAGCCAATGGCCAGCAACTGCGACTCGTCCCTCGGGACGGTGAGAATTTCCGGCTGTTCATGCCCGACAAGTGGCCAGATGAGCAGAGGCCCTTGACGGTGACGCCCCTGCAGTTGCCCGGCCTCGAGGAACCACGCTGACGGTGCCTATCCGACTGTGTTGCCCTTCACCTTCCGAGTAGTGCGCCACCGTCGCCAACGACCAGCCACGGATGCCGGCAGCGTTCCTTCGTCGGATCACTGGTCGTCAGGTAGGGTCGAAATCGGCTCAACCAGGGGGAAGTTGACAGGCGTCCCACGGTTGGAAGATCCGATGATGCCGAGAATCCTCTCTCACGTCGACCCTGGTCACCGTTCGCGACCTGCTTCATCATCCGGTCTTGCCCGCTGAGCGGGGACGGTGCGGGGATCAAGCGGGGATTTCGCCGCCTGCTACCTGGGTAGATCGGGGTGGCCAACCGTGGACGCACATAGACGGCTTGTAGCAGCTGACCTGCATGATTGTGGATTCGGGTGGACCTGGGTGGAGTGAACGGGACCTAGCCAATTGGCGGAGTTGCGGACTCTGGATCGGGAAGTTCGGGGTTCGAATCCTCGTCCGGCAGCGCAGCACAAGGCAGTTCACGGAGGGACGGACGCCGACCGCGGTCTTGAGAGCCGTCGGGACGCGCAAGCACCCGCATGGGTTCGACCCCACACTTCCTCCGCCAAGGGCGAGCTGGGCATTGGAGAGCCCAAGGGCCTGTAAAGCCCCCGCTTCGGCTGTGCCGGTTCGACTCCGGCCTCGCCCACCACCTGACGCGCCTTCGGACGGCGACGGCGTCGGCTGCGGGATGACGGCACCTCCGGCGCTTCGGGGGAGGATACGTCGGGCGCCGTCCCTGCGGTCGGGCAGCGGCACGACACCTGCGGGTCGGCCGTCCGGCGGGCCCCGGCCGTTCCCGACGCACTCGAAGCGGCAGCCTCGGCGCCTCCCCCGCCGCCACGGTGACCATCGGCCACCCACCCGGGGCCGGGTGCATCCAGAGCCTGGTTCCGATGCCTCCGCACCTGCTGCGCGGCGGTCCGTACCAGGACGCGTCCCACTCGCCCCGTGACACCGGAGGGTGCTCCAACTCGACGGGGCCGGGCCGCAGTTCTGGCTCCCGGTGACCGTGGGTCCCTGCCGCGGTCAGGTCCGGCTCGCGTCCGAGTTCGGGGCCGCCCCCATAGGAATCGGCGACGGCCCCGTACTTCGAGACCTGGGTAGGAGACTGGCACTCCGAAACGGCCGGGCGTGGTGATGGGAGGACGGCGGGAGCCGGGACGAGGGCGGGGCCACGGGTCCTCCCTGCGTGAGCGGGGGTCGGTCGCCGCCGTTCGCTGGGGTCGCGGACACCCCGCCCGCTCCGCGAGGGCGGGGGTCAGCCGAGCGCGGACCCGTGGGCCGTCGAGCTGGGGTTCGGCGTGGGTGCCTTGGTGGTCCTGGTCGGGTTCGGCGTGGGTGCCTTGGTGGTCCTGGTCGGCTTCGGCGTCGGAGCCTTGGTGGGCTTGGTGGGCTTGGTGGGCTTCGGCGTGGGCGCCTTCGTGGTCCCGTTCGGCTTCGGCGTCGGAGCCTTCGTGGTCCCGCCGGGCGTGGGCTTGGAGTCCGTGAAGGACCAGCTGACGCCGGAGAGCACGTTCTGGCCCTGGCCGGCGAAGTGCTTGAACAGCGCCGGGGACATGTCGAGGTCGTTGACTCCCGCGCCCGGCGCCCGATCGGTCACCTTCGCGGTCGCAGTGCGGCCGTTGTACGTGATGCGGACCGTCGAGAAGCACACCGAGCCGTTACCGAACATCTGCGAGCTGACCGCCACGATGAAGTCCCCGGGGGAATCCACCGTCCCGCACTCGTTGAGTCCGGGCGCGTAGGAGGTGGCCCTGCCCTTGTACGTGGCTGCGGAGGCCGGGATGGCCGCCGCCACGAACACGGCCGCGAAGGCCAGCGTCCCCGCGCCTGCGGTGAGGGCGGTCCTCGTCGAACTCTTCATGGTTCCTCTCAGGTGTTCTCTCATGGGAGTCACTGCACCGGACCGTGCCGGGAGTGGGGCAACCCTCGCCTCCGGCTCGTCGGCCGATCCTGCGGGACGGGACGTGGAATCGCCCGTGCCGGCAACGGTCACCGCACCGGACGGCGGGCACGGAGCCGGGCCCCTGCGTCCGGCAGTTCGGACAACGGGGTTTCGATGGAATCCACCTTCATGATCCTGACGACGCCCCGAGCCCGGAGCGGCTCGGCCTGTGCGGACAGCACCACCGCCATCGCAGCGGCCGTCACTCCCCCGTGCTGCCGACCGCCCCTCGGGATGAAGCTCGCAAATCCGGCAACGCCCGAACGCTATCCACGCGAACCAGTCCGCGTCCATGCCCTGACGTGCGAACTGCCCTTTCGGGCAGCTCTTCTGACCCTCTGTCGGCCGGACAGGAGCCACCGCCGGGCAAGGGGAGCGCTCACCCGATCCGCCTCCCGGCCCCGGGCGGCGCACGCTTCATCGCCGTCCCGCCACCCGCACCACGTGGCGTGTCGTATCAGAGGGCCCAACGCACCGCCTCCGGTGTCCCCCGTCTCCAGCGGCGGCACGCCGTTTCACGGGCGAGCGACGAACCGGCCACCGGGCTTGTTTGCGGCGGCCACCTGCGACCGGAGAAGCACCCGAACCGTTCCTGGCCCGTCGCCGAGCACGCCCTCGCACGACCGCTGCACTCACCGCCCGCGCGCCACGGGCGTCGGATCAGCTGAGGTGAGGGAACGTCCGGTCAGCGGTCAGAACGCCCGGCCGCGCGGCTTCAAGGGCACGTTCGGCAGCTCCGGCGCCGGAAGCCGCCCACCCGGGTAGCCGTGGACCTCGCCGAAGCGGTCGCCGTGCTCCCAGTCCTCCCGGGCCTGGCGGATGTCCGCGTCGGTACGGCCGATGAAGTTCCACCACATGACGATCTCCTCGCCGAACGGCGGGCCGCCGATCAGGACGGCGACGGCGTCGGTGTCGGCGGTGTTGGTGAGGGTCAACTCGCTGCCGCCCGGGGGGAGGTAGCCAAGATCGGCGGGGGCGAGGGTGGTGCCGGCGAGCTGTACGGCGCCCCGGTCGACGAGGAGGCCGAGCTCGTGGGAGGGGTCGACCGCGAGGGTGACGGTGGCACCGGGGCGGAGGGTGAGCTCGGCGCCGAGCAGCGGGGTGAAGGTGGTGACGGGCGAGGTGTCGCCGGCCAGGGTGCCGAGGAAGACCCGGGCTTCGCCGGCGCCGCCGGGGAGCGGGACGGCGCTCGGGGCGTGGTGCTGGAAGTCCCTCGGGGCGTGGCGGTGTGCGTCGGGCAGGGCGACCCAGAGCTGGACGCCGTGCAGGACGGTGGTCGAGGGAGTGGAGACCTCGGAGTGGCTGATGCCGTGGCCGCCGGTCATCAGGTTGAGCTCGCCGGGGCGGACGAAGGCGTGCACGCCGAGGCTGTCCCGGTGCTCGATCTCGCCGGTGAAGAGCCAACTGACGGTCTGCAGGCCGGTGTGCGGGTGCGGCGCGACGTCCATGCCGCCGGTGTCCGCGACGTCGTCGGGGCCGTAGTGGTCGACGAAGCACCAGGCGCCGATCAGGGTGCGGGCCCGCTGCGGGAGGGTGCGACGCACCGTCATCGCCCTAGGACCACCGAGCGGGACGTCCCGTACGGGCAGGACCTCGACGGTCGTGCGGCCGATCTCGACATAGTCCATGGCAGTTCCTCCCGTTGACCCCGATGGTTTCGGATTCAACTATTATGCCATGGGAGGATCGGTGATGATCACCTGACGACCCGGAGGAGTCCAGATGAGCGGTACGACGATCGACGCGGCCACGGCCCCGGCAACACCCCGGCGAGTCTTCGTCGACAAGCAGCACCCCGAGCCGTTCCGCGCCCTGCGCGGCACGGCCGAGGCGGTCCGGGTGGCGGCGGCCGAAGCGGGGCTGGACCGGCGGCTGGTGGAGCTGGTCAACCTCCGGGTCTCCCAGCTGAACGGCTGCGCGTACTGCCTGGACGTGCACACCAAGGCCGCGCTCCAGGAGGGCGAGAGCACCCAGCGCCTCGGCGTGCTGCCGGCCTGGCGGGACACCGCGCTGTTCACCGCCCACGAGCGGGCTGCACTCGCGCTGGCCGAGGCGACCACCCTGCCGGCCGACGCGGTCCTGCAGGAAAGCGCTTACCGCGAGGCCGCTGCGGTCCTGACGGAGCAGCAGATCTCGGCGGTGGCCTGGGTGGCGGTCACCATCAACGCCTTCAACCGGGTCTCCATCCTCAGCAAGCACCCGGTGCGCCCGGCCCGCTGACCGGGCGGGTTGGAACGGAGCAGCGCGGAGCTGCGGCCCCGCCCCCGATGCGAGGGGCGGGGCCGCAGCGTCAGGTCCGACGGAGTGTCAGACCGGGCCGGAGCGCCAGTCGCTGGTGGGGCGTCAGCAGGTGATGCTGCCCTTGCGGATGGCGTGGCCGCTGGTGTTGGAGTCGTCCGACCAGTACACCGGCTTGGAGCCGCCGACGCACTCGGCCGCGCCCGCCACCGCGAAGCCCTCGTTGTTCAGGTTGGACATGCCGGTCGGCCGGTTGTAGGTGGCCGTGACGGCGAGGGCACCGGAGGCGTTCACCGCGAAGGTGCGGTGCTGGCCGCTGCAGGTGTCGTCGCAGACCACCCAGAGGCGGTTGGCCTGCGGCTCCCACTCCAGCTCCATCACGCCGCTCATGCCGGAACTGACGGTGGCCACCTTGGTGAAGGTGCCGGAGTCCTGGAGCACGAAGCCGTAGACCGTGCCGTTGCCCTCCAGGCCGACGAAGAAGACGCCGCCGGTGTGCGCGCCGTAGCCGGCCGGGTCGTACGCGGCGCCGGTCGCGGCGTCCTTGAAGCCGGCCGCGGTCAGGGCCGAGTCCGGCACCCAGGTGATCGCCTCCAGGCCGGCGTTGGCACCGACCGAGGGCAGGCTCGCGGTCAGGTTCCACTCCTTGGTCGCGGTCAGCGAGGAGGAGGAACCGGAGACGTCGTAGCGCAGCACCGAGAGCCGGCTGCTGCCGGAGCCGTCGCGCTCGCTGGAGACGAAGACGCCGCCCGCCGCGCCGGCCGAGGTGAGGGCCACGCCCTCGGCGTCGGGAGCGCCGGAGCCGTTGGTGAAGCGCAGGGTCTTGCCGGACGTCCAGCCGTTCGCGGTGTCGGGCTTCCAGCCGCCGGAGCCGTTGGGCACCAGCCGCCAGAGCTTGCCGGAGTTCTGGGCGCCCCAGAGGACGCCGCTGCCCTCCAGGGCGAGGCCGCTGAGGTCGGAGCCGAAGACGTTGGAGCCGTCGGCGTTGGCGACGGTGCTGCTGCCGGGCCAGGCCACCGGGGTGGTCGGGCTGCCGCCGGAGCCGCCGCAGGCGTTGGCCGAACCGAGCGTCACCGCAGCCGACTTGAAGGCACCGGTACCGTCGGCGCAGCGCGACCAGGACGGCGCCGAGTGGCTGCTCCAGGTGTAGCTGTCCACCAGGGTGGAGCCGCCCGGCAGGTAGAGGCGGGCCTTGTCGCTGGAGCCGAGACCGAAGGAGCCGGAGACGTCGAAGGCCCGGAAGCCGCCCGGGGCCAGCGTGGTGCCGGAGGCGATCGTGTAGTTGGACGAGGAACTGTCGTCCTTGAGCACCCAGCCGGAGACGTCGACCGTGGCCGTGCCCTTGTTGTAGAGCTCGATCGAGTCGTTGACGCTCCCGGTGGTCACCACCTCGTTGATCCGGATGTCGTCCGCCGGGGCCGCCTGGGCGGGGGCGGCGGTCAGGACTCCGGCGGCCAGCGCGCCTGCGGCGGCGAGCGACGGGACGATGCGGCGGAGCCGGAGGCCGGCGAGCGGTGAGGTCACGGTTTCCATCCTGGGGGAGGTCGATGGCGTCGGGGCGGGCATGACAGTGCTCGCCTCCGCCGAATGGCCCACCACCAACAGGTGGTTGGCCCGTGAACGGTGGCCGAACCGTCCGTGGCCCTGGCCTCCCCCGTACCCGCGTGCCCGCCCCGGCACCCACCGCGTGCGCCCGGCGTGCAGACCGCAGACCGGTCGGCCCCGCCGGGCACCACCGCTACGACGGCGGCAGCGGTTCCGGCAGGACGACCGGCAGGGTCCGGACCGTCCGGCGGGGCCAGACGGCGGGCAGGGCGGCGATCAGCGCCACCGAGCAGAACAGGCCGAGCCTGGCGCACTCGCCGCCGGTGCTCGACCAGCCCAGCACGGCGTGCCGGTGGATCACGAAGCCGTTGAAGAACAGCCAGGCCGCTCCGGCGATCAACGGGGCGGCCGACGGCCGGGAGTTGGCCCCGAGCACCGCACAACCGACCGCGAAGGCGCCCAGGGCGAACCAGGTCGCCCGCTGCTCCCCGAGCAGCGCCAGCGCCGGCACCAACCCGGCCGCCCCGCCCAACGCCAGCGCCAGCGACGCTCCCAGCGGGAGCCGTCGGGTGGCCGGCCGGAACGACCGCCCGCCCGGCCGTGCCCGGTACAGCCGCAATCCGTCGCTCATGCCGTCACCCCAACCCCTCTGCCCTAATGCCGAGTTGACTCGCCTCTAGGCCATCCGTGCCGTTCGGCCGGCCCGGCAGCCCACACCGTCCACACCGTCCGGCCGATCGAACCGCAGCACCGCAGCACCGCAGCCCCCGCCGACGATCACCGGGTCGGCACCGGGGCAACCGGGAACTGCCACCAGTGACGCCACGACCGGCTCTCCAACTCCCGTTGGAGGGGCGGCCTCGGCACCGCGAGCACCGGGCAGCGGGCCACCTTGAGGCACTCCGCCGGTACCGACGCGCGCAACCCCCGCCGCAGCCTGCTCCCGCTGCCCGCACCGACCACCAGCAGGTCCGCCGACCGGTCCGCGAAGAGCGCGAGCGCCGGTGCCGTCTCCCCGCGCACCGCACAGCCGGACATCCGCACACCGGCCGGACCGGCACCCCCGAAGGCCGCGTCGAGCGCTTCCGCCAGGCGGGCGGTGGCGCTCTCCTCCCAGACACCGAGCAACGGCGGGCAGGGCGCCCTGCGGTAGCCGATCTCCCCGCCCTGCGGGAGCCAGGCCAGGACCGCCAGCACCTCGGCGTCGGTCCGCCGGGCCTCCTCCACCGCCCGGTGCAGCGCGGCCAGGCTGCCCAGCGAGCCGCTCACCCCGACCACGATCCGCCGTGGCCGCAGCACGTCCCGCTCGCCGCCCCGCTCCCCGTCCCGGTGGTCCATCCCGCCATCTCCCGCATCTCGCCCGTCCGACTGTGTGGCAGACAGCCAAACCGCTCCCGCGCCCCCGGAGCCGCCCGTTGACGCTTCCCTGACGGGGGCCGTTCGAATCCAAACACTTCCCTGACACCGTCACCCCGCGGGCGCACTGCCGTAACCCTCCCGGCGTCAGGACCCTGTATGGACGGGGGCGCCGACGGTCAACGGCGCGTCAGGAACGTTCGCCCACCGAGTGGTTCGGCCTAGCGTCGGACGGACACCGGAGCACGGACACCACCCTGCCACCGCACTCGTCAGGAGCCCTCGGATGACCACGCACCTCTGCCGACCGCATGACGCCGCGCCCGCCGGACTCGGCACGCCCGCACCCGGCACGCCCGCACCCGGCACACCCGGCCCCGGCAGGCCTGAACTCGGCATGCCGGGACTCGGCGCGCCCTGGCCGGCCTCCGCCATCCCCACCACCTCCGGCGACCTGACCGTCGGCGGTGTCGGACTGGCCGAGGCGGCCGACCGCTTCGGCACGCCGCTGTACGTGCTGGACGAGGGCGAGTTCCGCTCCCGCTGCCGCAGCTACCGCAGCGCCTTCCCGGCGGCCGAAGTGCTCTACGCCGCAAAGGCGTTCCTCTCCTCGGCGGTGGCCGGATGGGTGGCCGAGGAGGGGCTCGGCCTGGACGTCTGCTCCGAGGGCGAACTGCGGCTCGCGGCGGCGGCCGGCTTCCCGGCGGAACGGATCCTGCTGCACGGCAACGCCAAGAGCCCCGAGGAGTTGCGGCTGGCCCGGCGGCTGCGGGTGGGCCGGATCGTCATCGACAACCACGCCGAGATCGCCCGGCTCGCCGCCCTGACCGTCGCGGATGTGCCCCAGCGGGTGCTGGTCCGGGTGGTCCCCGGAATCGCCGCCGGCCACCACGAGGCGGTCCGCACCGGCGTGACCGGGCAGAAGTTCGGCTTCGCCCTCGACGGCAACGGCGCCGGCCCCGACGACCACGACGGTGCCGGCGCGGCCCCGGCCGGGCGCGGGCAGCAGCAGCCGCAGCCGCAGCCCCGGGGCGGGGACGCCGCCGAGGCGGTGCGACGGGTGCTGGACCAGCCGGGGCTGGTGCTGACCGGGTTGCACTGCCACCTCGGCTCCCAGATCACCTCCCCCGCACCGTACTTGACCGCCGTGGACCGCCTGGTCGGCCTGCTCGCCACCCTCCGGGACCGGCACGGCGTCCAACTCCCCGAGCTCGACCTCGGCGGCGGCCACGGCGTGCCCTACCTGCCGGGCGGGGCCGGCCTGGACCCGCACCGGTTCGCGGCGGCACTGGGCCGGCGCCTGGCCGAGCAGTGTGCACGCCACCGCCTGGACGTGCCACGGCTGTTGCTGGAGCCGGGCCGGGCGGTGGCCGCCCCGGCCGGGGTCGCGGTCTACCGGGTGCTGACCGTGAAGACGGCCGCCGACGGCCGGGTGTTCGCCGCGGTGGACGGCGGGATGAGCGACAACCCGCGCCCCGCCCTCTACGGCTCGCGCTACTGCGCCCGACTGGTCGGCCGCACCCCGACCGTCCCCGGGCTGCGCGAGGTGGACGTGGTCGGCCGGCACTGCGAGGCCGGTGACGTGCTGGTGCGGGCCGCCCGGCTCCCGGCCGACCTGCGGCCCGGGGACCTGCTGGCGGTCCCGGCGGCCGGCGCGTACCAGCTCTCCATGGCCTCCGGCTACAACCTGGTCGGCCGCCCCGCCGTGGCCGCCGTCCGGGACGGCCGGGCCCGGCTGCTGATCCGCCGTGAGACGGTGGAGGACTTCCGGGCCCGCGAGGTGCACCCCTGAGCCCGGACGGCGAGTGGTCCGTGCCCAGGCACGAGCACCTGCACACGCACTGGCTCCTGCTCGGAGCCGGGCACGGGAAGCCCGAGGCCGAGCACCGGGTCGCACCCCGGCGGACTCCCGCCCCTGCCCCGCCGCGGCCCGGACCGGTCTCCGGGCACTCCCACGCCCCGCCCGCCCGAGGGCGGCGGGTGAAGCTTGGTGGACCGCCGACGCGGGCCGTCCCCGTTCGGGAGGACTCGCGTACGCCACGGTGAAGGACGCGTCCGCCTGATTCGGGTGAGGGCGGAGCCGGTCGGCCGGCCAGGACGGTGGTCCCGTGTGCCGTGGGGCGGTCCGCGCACATCGTACGACCTCCGGGACCGGATCGGTGCCGTCCGGTCACAACCCGCTGTACCGGTTCAGTCCGGCGTGTCCGGGCGGCTACACTCAGCCGCCGTACCGTCGGCTCCGGGCGGCGAACGCCCGTACCGCGCGCAGGAAGTCGACCTTCCGAAAGGCCGGCCAGTACGCCTCGCAGAAGTACAACTCCGCGTAAGCGGTCTGCCACAGAAGGAAGTTGGACAGGCGCTGTTCGCCGCTGGTGCGGATCACCAGATCCGGGTCCGGCTGCCCCGCCGTGTAGAGGTGACGCGCGATGTCCTCGGCCACCAGGCCGTCGGCCAGCTCTCGCACCGGCCGCCCGGTGCCCTCCAGTTCGTACAGCAAGTCACGGACCGCATCCACCAGCTCCTGCCGCCCGCCGTAGCCGACGGCCAGGGTGAGGTGCGCCCCGGTGGCGCACTCCCGGGTGTCCTCCACCGCCGCCTTCAGGGCCCGGGCGGTCGAGGCCGGCAGGGTATCCGGGTCTCCGGCCAGGTGCATCCGCCAGCGCGGGCGGGCACCGGGCAGCGCGGAGGCCAGCACCTCCTCGATGACCCGCATCAGGAACTCCACCTCGGCGGGCCCGCGCCGCTGGAGGTTCTCGGCCGAACAGACGAAGACCGTGACGTGCCCGATCCCCAACTCCTCGCACCAGTCGAGCATTTCCTGCACCCGCTCGGCCCCGTAGCGGTGCCCGAGCCGGGTGTCCGCAAGGCCGCGCTCGCGGGCCCACCGGCGGTTGCCGTCCATCACGATCCCGACGTGCGAGGGCAGCCGGGCCCCCGCCAACCCTCGGCGCAGACGGCGAGCGTAGAGGGCGTGGACGGGCTCCGCGAGGCGCATGGCAGGTCCTTTCGAAGGGCATGGCGGCAGCCGGCGGGCCGCCGCAGCGTGCATACTACGGACTGAATGACACGCGCCGCGTGCCAATCGCGACCACGGCCCCTCCGAGCGCCCCACCGGGAGCAGCCCATGCGCACCAACGACGCCCAGATGCTGGTGCTCACCGCCCTGGCGGACGGCCCGCTGCACGGCTACGCCGTCAACACCGCGATCGAGCGGATGACCGGCGCGAGACTCGGCCGGGGGAGCCTCTCCGGCGCCCTGACCAGGCTGCACGGCAAGGGCCTGGTCGAGTACCTGGACGGCGAAGGGCGTCGGCGCCCCCTCCGACTCACCCCGGCCGGACGGGAGTTGCTCACCGGCGAGGCCCGTTCGCTGGCCCGGGTGGCCGACCGGATCTTCGAGACCGCCGTCCCGAACCGGATCCACTACCAGGACCGGCTGGCCGCGACCGACCTGACCCGCGCCTACCGGCAGACTGCCCTCACCTCACTGGACCTCCGCCCCGGCCACCACGTGCTGGACCTCGGCTGCGGCCCGGGCACCGGCCTGTCCCCGCTCGACGCAGCCACCGGCCCCACCGGGCGGGTGATCGGCATCGACCACGACCCGGCGATGGTCCGCGAGGCACGCGACCGGACCGCCGCACTCCGGTCAACGACCGTCCTCCAGGCTGACGTTCACGCCCTGCCGCTGCCCGCGCAGTCCGTCGACCGCATCCGCACCGACCGCCTGCTCCAGCACGTGGCGGACGTACCACGGGTGCTGGCGGAGGCCGTGCGGGTGCTGCGACCCGGCGGACTGCTGGTGGCGGCCGAGCCCGACTGGGAGACACTGGCCGTGGACCACCCGGACCCCGCGCTGCCCCGCGCGTACACCCGGCACCTGTGCGAACGGATCGTGCGCAACCCGACCGTCGGGCGCCAACTCCCCCGGCTGGCAGGAGACCTGGGCATGGCCGCACCCTCGGTGATCCCCGTCACCTCGGTCTTCCGGGACGTCCGGACCGCCGACCGGGTGCTGGGCCTCCAGCGCAACACCGAACGGGCCGTCAGCTCGGGCCACTTCACCCGGGCACAGGCCGACGCCTGGCTCTCCCACCTCGCCCGGGGCCCGTTCCTGGCCACCGTCACGCTCCTCGTGGTCACCATCGGAGCCGGCCCCGCCACCACGACCACCGCCCTCGACGACACCGCGTGAGGTAGCCCGGCGGAAACGGCCCGTCCACCCCGGTAGCCCTGGGTGTTCACCCGGCTACCTTGCGTGTGACGCTCCACACAGTGATGATCCGCGCACGGTGTGCAAGACTCGCCCCGTTGGGCCAAAAGCCTTCGATTCCTAGGGAGTACACCGCTATGCGCACCCGCATCGCAGCCGCTGCTGTCGGTATGACCGCCCTTCTCGCCGTGCCCGCCACGGCCTCCGCCGCCCCGGCGACGACCCCGGGCGTGACCGCCGGCCCGGTCAGCTGCGCCACCGACGCCTCCTTCGCGGGCAATCCCTGCGTCTGGCAGGAGCGCGACGCCGCCGGGTTGGCCGGGGTCGCGCGGCTGATCCCGACGGCCGGCCTGCCGGTGGTGGCCAAGGTGGAGCTCAAGACCCAGCGCGCCTGGGGCAGCCCGTGGGTGACGGTGTCCTCGACCACCGCCCTGCACGCCGGCCCGGCGCTGCTGACCACTCCGAAGGTGGTCACCAACGAGCTGAGCATCGTCTGCGTCACCACCACGCCCGCCCTCTCGCCGGGTCAGCAGTCCACCCTCTGCACCCACCCGTCCGCCTGACCGGTCGGCGGCGCGTCCGGCCCTCCCCCGTGCCGCCGGACGCGCCGCCGCTCCTCCCGCCGCCTCAGCCGCGCGGGCCGGCCCCCGCCCTGGCCGCCGCCAACGGCGAGGCCGGATCGATCAGCGCGGGATCCACCTCGACCCCTGCTGCCCGGACGGCGGCCACCACCTCGGCCGGAGCCGTGGCCAACGAACCTGCCCGGTAGGGCGGTTGGGGGTCGTACTCGGTGATCAGCTGGATCGCCTCGGCCACCGCGTCCCCGGCGATCCGCCCCGCCAGGTGCAGCCCCAGATCGATCCCGGCCGAAACCCCGGCGGCGGTCGCGTACTTGCCGTCGAAGACCACCCGCTCCTCGGTCGGCACGGCCCCGAACCGGGCCAGCGTGTCGTGGGCCACCCAGTGCGTGGTGGCCCGCCGCCCCGCCAGCAGGCCGGCGGCACCCAGCAGCAGCGAGCCGGAGCAGACCGAGGTGGTCCAGGTGGTGGCCGCATCGGCCCGGCGCACCCAGTCGAGCACCTGGGGGTCCGTCAGGACCGCCTCGGTGCCGGGCCCACCCGGGACCAGCAGCAGGTCCGGGGCCGTCACCTCCGACAGCGCGGCGTCGGCCACCAGGGCCAGACTGCCCTGGTCGTTCCGGACCGGGCCGGGCCGGACGGCGGTGAACACCACCTCCGCACCGGGGATCCGGCCGAGGACCTCGTACGGGCCCACCGCGTCCAGCGTGGTGAAGTCGTCGTAGAGCAGGATGGCGATCTTCATGGGTCTCTCTCTTCCTTCCGAACGGTTCATCAGGGCACACGGGGAACCAGGGAGTCGGGGTGGGGAGCCGAACGGCGCACGCATCTCCGGGGCCGACGGCCGCAGGAACGAGGGGTCCTGACGACGCCTCGGCCCGGCTCAGGCCGGATCGCCCGCGAACTTGCGGCGGTACTCCCCCGGCGTGACCGCCAGGGTCCGGGCGAAGGCCCGGCGCATCGACTCGGCGGAGCCGTAGCCGCACGCCCGGGCGACCTCCTCGATGCCGTCCCGCCCCTCCTCCAGCCGGCGCCGGGCCGCCTCCAGCCGGACCCCGTCGACGTAGCGACCGGGTGTGACGCCGACCTCCGCCGCGAAGGCACGGGCGAAGTGACGGGGCGACAGCGCGACCCGGTCGGCCAGCGCGGGCACCGAGAGGTCGGCCCCGGGGTGCTCGGCGATCCACTGCTGGAGCTCGCGCAGCGGCTGCCGCTCGGCCAGCTGCGCGGAGAGCTGCACCGAGAACTGCGCCTGACCACCGGGGCGGCGCAGGAACATCACCAGGTGCCGGGCGATGGTCAGTGCCACCTCCCGGCCGTGGTCCTCCTCCACCAGGGCCAGTGCCAGGTCGATCCCCGCCGTCACCCCGGCCGAGGTGGCGATCCGGCCGTCCCGCACGTAGATCGGCTCCGGGTCCACCTCGACGTCCGGGAAGCGGCGGGCCAGCGCATCGCAGTACGACCAGTGCGTGGTGGCCCGGCGACCCGCCAGCAGGCCGGCCTCGGCGAGCAGGAACGCCCCGGTGCAGACCGAGGCCACCCGCTCGGCCCCGGCAGCGAGTTCGGCGATCCGCCGGACCAGCGCCGGGGCCGGCCGCAGGGTGCCCCGGCCACCGGGCACCAGCAGGGTGTGCGGCGGCTCGGCCTCGGCCAGGTCACCGTCGGGCAGCAGCCGCAGCCCGCTGCCGGAGCGCACCGGCCCCCCGCCGAGCACGGCGGTGCTCAACCGGTACCCGGGCGATGCCCCGGCCGCCCCGGCGAACACCTCCAACGGCCCGGTGGCGTCCAGGCTCTGCACGTCCTCGAAGAGGACCACCAGCACGCTGCGCTGTTCCATGCCGTCAGCCTCTCAACGCGGACGGTCCGTCAGCAATGACGCGCTTCCCACCTTTTCTGCCGTGGCCGCCCGGAAGGGCACCGGCCCCCGGGCCCGGAGGTCATCCGCCGCTCCGGGGGCATCCGACCGTCGCCCGGCCCGACCGTCCCCCGGTCCGGGGTCCGCCGCTCCCGGCGCGCGCCGACCGCCGGTCAGCGCCGGTCCTGCGCCCCTGCACGCCTTCAGCCCGCCCTTGATCGCCCCCAGGGCCGCGCGGTGAAGTGGTGCTCGAACGGCGACCCGACCGGGAGGCCGTCGGCCCGACGAGCGGGGGAACGGCATGACGGACGCTGGCAAGGGCACCGGATCCACCGCCGGAGGCCCGGGCTGGCAGCGGGCCGTGGTGATCGGCGGCGGCTACGCCGGTCTACTGGCGGCCCGCGCGCTGGCCGACCACTTCACCGAGGTGGTGGTGCTGGAGCGGGACGTGGTGGGCCGGGAGACCGGTGCCCACCCGAGTGCCCCGCAGGCGTACCACGCGCACGCGATGCTGGCCAAGGGCGCGGAGATGTTGGAACGTCTCTTCCCGGGCCTGCGCCAGGAGTTGGAGGAGATCGGCGCCCCGGTCTTCGACTACGGGGAGCGGATCAGCTTCCTGCTGCCCACCGGCTACGCCACCCGCACGACCACCGGGGTGTGGGTGCAGTCCTTCACCCGGGACGAGCTGGAGCGCAGGATCAGGGGGCGGGTGCTCGACCTGGCGCCCGTCCGGGTGCTCGGCGGGGCCCGGGTGTCGGGCCTGGGCACGGGCCCGGGCGGACGGGTCGACCGGGTGCGCTACCGCGTCGAGGACGGCCAGGAGTCCGAGATCGCCGCCGACCTGGTGGTGGACGCCTCCGGCCGCAGCACCTCGATCGACGACTGGCTCGCCGGAGCCGGGCTGCCGGTCTCGGCGCGGACCACGGTGAAGGCGAAGATCACCTACACCACGATGGTCTTCGACCGCACCGCCGAGGAGAAGGACTACGACCTCGCCTACCAGATGACCTTCGCCCCCTCGGTCCGGCGCGGCGGGGCGATGCTCGCGGTGGAGCACGGCCGCTGGGTCTGTTCCCTGTTCGGCTTCGAACAGCACCCGCCCACCGATCCGGACGGCTTCCTGGAGTACGCCCGCAGTCTGGAGAACCCGCGCCTGGCCGAGCAGATCGCCCGCCGCACCCGCCACGACGAGCTGCACCGCTACACCAACCCCGGCAGCACCTGGCGCCGGCACCACCGCAACCCCGGCTGGCCGGACGGACTGATCGCGATCGGCGACGCCCTCTGCGTCTTCAACCCGGTCTACGGCCAGGGCCTGACCGTCGCCGCCATCGAGGCCGTCGCCCTCGGTGCGCTGCTGCGCAGGCGGCGTACGGCCGGCACCGCCCTGACCGGCCTGAGCCGGGACTACCTGCGGGCTGCGGCGACCATCATCAAGGTGCCGTGGTCGCTCTCCACCACCTCCGACCTGATGTGGACCCCGGCCGGCCAGCCGGCCGCAGCCCGCTTCGCGCACTGGTACAACCAACAGGTCTTCGCACTGGCCCGGCACGACAGCGACGTCTGGACCCGCTTCGTGAAGGTGGCCAACATGACCGCCCCGTCGTCCCTCCTGATGCACCCCTCGGTCCTCGCCAAGATCGCCCGACGGGCCGTCACTCGCCGCCCCGCACCGGCCTCCTGACGCCGTCCCGGTCCGCACCGGAGACTTGTCCCCTTGACGGGCGCGGCTGTGACACAGTTCGGCTCCGCCGCAGGGGCGAGCGTCGTCGGACGGCCCCTCCTGCCCGTCGCCTGTCGGGGAGGCCGCGTGTCCCGGCGGCGCCGAGAAGGGGAACCTCCCGGTGCCTTCCGGCCGGAGGCTCGGGGAGGGGCCGTGCGGAGCAGCGGCGACCGACGCGAAGCCGATGACGGCCCCTCCTGCCCCGGACCGGCGTGTACTCCGACCGACCGCCCGGCCCCGTCAAGGAGACGGCGCCCGGCCGGGTGGGGCTCCCTGGCCACCCCCGTGGGTCAGGGGGCCCCACCCGTACGAGCGGTCCGACCGACCACCCGCGCCGGACGGCCGACGGGCCGTCAGAGCGAGTCGCCGACCCAGTCCCACTTGGCCGGGGCCGCCGGACGCGGCTCGTAGTGCGCCCGGCCGCCGGGGCCGTGCGCACCGAGCTCCGTCACCAGGGCCGCCCCCGCCGACAGTTCGTCCTCGGCCAGGCCCGTGACGTCGAACAGCAGCCCGTCCAGCGGACCCCCGACCAACTCCCGGTAGACCCGTCCGGGCAGCGGCCCCTGGTCGTCGGCACCGTGGTCGGCGCCGTACACCCGCCCCCGTAGCAACAGCTCCTCGTCGTGTTCGTCCATCCCACCATCCTGCCGCGCCCCACCGACAGCGCGGGCGGACCGCCCCCCGACGACCCGCCCGGCACCACCCCGGACGCCGTCCCCCGACCGACCCCGGAGCCGGACTCGGCCCCGGCCCCGGGCTCGGCCGCAGACCTGGCCCCCGGCCCGCCCCCCGGCAGCTCTCCCCACCCCCGGAGCCGACGCCGCGCCGCTCAGGTCGCCGAGGCCCCCGCCTGCGGAGCGGGCCGCGCCGACGGCCTGGTGGGCCGCCCGGTCGGCCGGGGCCGCAGCACCTGGCCCAGCACCTTCCGGCCGAACAGCCGCTGCGGCGGCGCCTGCAGGTTGGCCACCGCGAGGAACTCCCGCCCGGTGGCGGCGTCCTCGGCAGCGGCCCGGTGCAGCCGGCCGACGTACCAGTTGAGCAGCTTCACCCGCAGGGTGCGCTTGCCCTCCACGAACGGGTACCGCAGGTCGGCCCCCACCGACATGTCCCACGGCACGTCGGTGACCTGCGCCGCGCGCCGGAAGAACTCCTTCGCCGCCGCCGCCCCGCGCAGCCGTCCGAAGACCTCGCGCAGCGCCTCCGCCTGGCAGGCCGCCGCCGTCATGCCCTGGCCGTAGGTCGGGTTGAACTGGCAGATCGCGTCACCGAAGACCAGGTAGCCCTCCGGCATCCGCTCCACCCGCTCGTAGCGGCGGCGGATGGAGACCGGGATGCGCATCAACTTCGGTGCGGTGACCGGCTCCAGACGCTCCAACAGCCGGTGCAGCTCCGGCGAGGCCAGCCGCTCGGCGAAGGCCAGGTACCCCTCCGGGTCCACGGCCGGGTGGTCGCCGTTCATGCCGAACATGGTGACCAGCCAGCGCTCCCCCTCCGCGCTCAGCGCCACCCCGCCGCGCGGGATCGTCCCGGTGGCACCGACCACGTACGCGTCGGCGCCCACCTCGCCCGGCCGGCGCCGGTACTCGCGGGAGACGTAGACCACCTTGGAGTCGATCCGCTCCTCCGGGGCCGGCCGGTAGCCGAGCGCCCGCAGCCACGCCTCGCCCCGGTTGCTCCGGCCGGTGGAGTCGACGAACAGATCGGCCGTCAGCTCCTCCGGCTCCGCGTTCACCTCCAGCACCCGGACCCCGGTGATCCGGCCCCCGCTCGCATCGGCGACCGGCTCCAGCACCTCGCAGCGGTCCCGCAGCTCCACCCCCGGCAGCGCCGCCACCCGCGAGCGCAGGTACCGCTCCAGGGCCGGGCGGCTGACCAGCAGGCAGGGCAGGCCGGAGTGCGCCTGCTTCATCTCGTAGCCGTCGTTGAACCAGCGCACGTCCGCCTGCGCGTCCCGGACCAACGCCCCTTCCCCCACCAGGTCCTCGCCGAGCCCAGGGAACAGCTCCTCCAGCACCTGGAAGCCCTTGGCCAGCATGCCGTGCGCGTGCCCGCTCTGCGGCACCCCCCGCCGGACCGCCGCCTTCTCCGGCAGCGCGTCGCGGTCGACCACGGTCACCCGCCCGTACGTCTCCGACAGCACCCGGGCCGCGAGCAGCCCACCGATCCCAGCCCCTGCGACGACCGCGTGCCCGCCGCTCTTCCCACCCGTCATGCCGTCCTCCTCGTCGTGCGCCTGCCGGAACGAGCATGGCCGGGGCGACTTGACGACGAATTGCCGTCCGCTTGTCGGGTCCGCGGCCCCGGCCCGCTCCCGCTTCCTCCCGCGCCGTCACCCCTGACCCGGTCGCCGCGCCGACGCGTCGAGGCGCCCCGTACCCCACCTGACCGGCCGTCAGACCCGGCGGCGTCCGGACGTCCCGACGACTCCCCCACCTGGCCGCACCGACCGGTCACTTCATCAGACCACCGGCCCCGAATGTCGACAAGGGAGCGTGCAGACCCTCCCGCGCGCGCCCCCTGGCCGGCCACCTCGGCCTGCGGGCCCCGCCGCTTCCCCCACCCGTCGTCCGAGCGGGCACACCGCTCCGCCCACCCCCGCACAGCCCATTCGGGCGGCGTTCCACCGGAACCCGTCCGGGGGACGGCAGTCGGCTGCCCGGATCCGCAGCAGCCCGTTCGCGCCCGGGAATCCTCCGGTCCGGGGCTTCGGCATCGCCACCGGCCGGCTCGACGAGATCGCCCGCTGAGGGACGCCCCCACCGGGGCACCCGGCACACGAAGAAGCCCGGTTCGGACCCACAGTGTGGGTCCGAACCGGGCTTCTCTTCGTAGCGGGGACAGGATTTGAACCTGCGACCTCTGGGTTATGAGCCCAGCGAGCTACCGAGCTGCTCCACCCCGCGTCGGTGAACACGACACTACGCCATCCCCCCACGAACGCGAAATCCGTTATCCCCGCACCGCCGGCCGACCGCGGCGAGCGCACTGCGCCGGATGAGGCCGACCCCCGGGCGGATCAGGAACCAGTACCCCGCGAACAGCCGCGCGGCCCGGACGTCCGTCCCCCGGATCCGGGTCTCGGTCACCAGCCGCGAACCGGTCCCCTGCGCGACCACCCGGTGGGAGATCACCGCCTTCGCGTACCCGGGCTCCTCGAAGGCCAGGAAGCCCCCGGCGTCCCGCACCGCCCCGGCCCCCTGCGGCACCGGACGCCAGAACCGCGCGACCCGCCCCAGCACCAGCGCCCGCCCCGGCTCCTCCGCCAGCACCACCCACCGGCCGTCCCGCCGGAACAGCTCGGCCAGCGGCACCGACCGGTCCAGCAGATCGGGCCCCTTCCCGCGCAGTCGGGACGGCAGCGTCCGCAGCGCCAACAACGCGCGCGGCAGCGGGAGTTCGTCCAAGGTCACGGCCTGCAGGGCCGCCCAGACCCGCTCGGGCGGCGCGGCGACGGTGATGCCGTGCACCACCCGCCGGCCGTACTCGGGAAGGAACCGGTCGAGCAGTTCGTCCATCGCCACACCCCCACGGAGAGCACACCCGCCTCGACTCCGGCCAGCATGACCCGCCCGCAGCCCCGGCCACGACCCCCTCCGGGGGTACTCCCCGGGGAGGGGGGCGATCCGGCCACCGTACGGAGCGCAGGGCGCGGCGGGGCTCACTTCGCGGGCGCGCCCTGCGGGCTGTCGCGGCAGGACAGGGCGTCGATCTCGTCCGAGGTCGGGTGGGCCTCGTTGCGCTTGTCCGTCGGCACGTCGGGCAGGTTCAGCTGGAAGTCGCGGTCCCAGTCGTTGCCCTCGATGTAGGCCTTGAGCGCCGCCTTCGCGAGCTCGCAGTCCTTCCGGTGCCCCTTGGCGAAGGCGATGCCGTAGTCGTTGAGCGCGCCAAACCCGATCCCCACCGGGACCAGCAGGGACGGGTCGGCGTGCATGAATCCGTAGAGGATCAGCTGGTCGGTGGAGACCGCGTCGACGTCCCCCCGCTTCAGGGCGTCGACGCAGGTCTTCGCGTCCTCCATCTCGGCCTTCCGGATCTGCTGGTAGGCGGGCTTGTCCAGCTCGGTGGCCGAGGTGGTGCTCCGCCAGACGCAGACGAGCGCCCCGTTGAGGTCCTCCAGCCGCTTGTACCGGTCCCGGTCGGCGGCCCGGATGAGCATGCCCTGCTGCCCGGAGGCGTAGGGCCCCACGAAGTCGAGCCCGTCGCCGCCCTCCGAGAGCGGCTTCATCCGCTGGGCGGTGATCGAGAAGGTGGCCGCCACCAGGTCGAGCTTCCCCTTCTGCAGCTTGGGGGCGCGGTCCTTGGAGAGCACCCCGGTGAAGTCGGGCGGCTCGCTGCCGACCCGGTTCAGGACCTCCCGGGCCACCGTGATGTCCAGCCCGGCGAACTCACCGGCGTGCACCTCGAAGCCCGTGCCGGGCTGGTCGTTCTTGGCCCCGACCAGGACCTGCTCCCCCTTGGCGAACAGCGACGGCGGCTCGTCCGTACCGCAGCCCGCCGCGGCGAGCACGACGGCCACCGCCACGGCGGAGACCCGAACTGCACGTGCCCGCACCCGACTCGTCCTCATCTGCCCTCCCGGTCCCGCGTCAGTCGTTGTAGAGCGTCCCGCTCACCTGAGCGATCCGCAGGGCGCAGTTCGGCCCGGTCTTCAGGGTGACGTCGAAGGCGACCGCCCCACCGCTGCCACGGATGTCGAACTCCGTGACGCTCTCGGCGGAGACCCGCTGCGCGTTCGGGGTGACCCCCGCCGTCGCGGTCGTCAGCACCACCGTCGTGTGGTGGACGCAGGTGGGCACGGTCGGATCGTGGTCGGCGACCGTCAGCCGCAGGCGCAGCCGGTCGCGGGCGGGTGCCGAGGCGGGGACCATCAGGGTCCAGGTGCCCCGCACGTCACCGTTCTCGGTACTGACCAGCGACTGGGTGCCCAGCACGTCGATCGCCACGGAGACCTGGCCGTTGCGCCGGACGTCCTCCAGGCCCGCCAGGGCGAGCAGTGAGAGGAGGAGGGCGGAGGCCAGCAGGAGCAGCGCCGCCCTGGACGGCCGGCCCGGGAGCGCGGCCGGCGCCGGCCGCGCCGCGCTCCGGGCCACCGTCCCGCCGACGACGCACAGGACCGCGAGCAGGAAGGCCGGGGCGAGGGTCAGGTAGAACAGGACGTACTGGCCCTGCGGCCCGCCCGGCCAGGACAGGACCGCGCGGACGGCGACGGCGACCACCGCCAGCAGGGGCAGCAGCACCACCAGGGGCAGCGGGTCGCCGTCGCGCACCCGGCCGAAGTTGAAGATGCTGTGGTCGCCGAAGCGGCTGCCGACGATCGTCTGGTCACCGGCCGAGGTGACGCTTGACGGTCCCTCCGATCCCGCGGGCTCCGTCATCGGCCGTCGCCGAAGTTCACCGTGGTGTTGTCGCCGAAGGTGGCACCGACGATGGTGCGGTCCCCGGTCGAGGTGATGGTGGTCCGACTGCCGGGCGCCGGGGCCCGGACGAGCTCCACCAGGCGGTCCTGGGCGAGGGCCTCCGCCGTCCGTTCGCCCAGCCAGGCGGCCAGTGCCTCGGCGAGGCGGCGGCGGTCCTCCTCGCCCAGCCCGGTGAGCAGCCGGTCCACCCGGGTCTCGTCGAGCTGGTGGCTCTCCAGGACCTCGGCGACCTCCTCGGAGCGGCGTCCGAGGAGGCGGCGGAAGAAGCCCTGCCCGGCCTCCACCGTGCTGCCGGCGAGGCGCTGCGACGCCTCCTGGGCGAGCTGCGTCCCGAAGGTGGTCGCCGCTACGGTGAAGTAGGGAGCGATGGCCGTGATGTCGGTGAGAAGTTCGGACATGAACGCTGTCCCCCCAGATGCGTCCGGTGACACGCTGATCGCGGTGTCGAGAGGATGCTAGCGATCCGGCGCCTCCGGCACATCAGACATACGGCTGGAAGTGGCCGAATTCCTTTGCCGGTACGGCCGTTGAGCACACCGGTGGGACCGCTGGGGCCGCTGTGGCCACCGTTTCGCTCTCGGGTGCGGCGAGTCCGCCAGAGGGGGCGACCGACGCCTGCCGCCGACGCGCCGTCAGGCGATGGCCGCCTCCAGGGCCGACCGCAGGCGGTCGTAGCCCGGGGCGAGCCGGCGGAGCCCGGCCGCCACGGCGGTGGTGTCGCCGACCACCACCGGGTGCTGGAGGGCGCCCAGCAGGCGGGCCTGGCCGGCGGCTTCGGCGGCGGCCCGTGAGAGGCCCGGTCCGTCCAGGCAGGCCGCCGCGTCCGCGAGCCGCCGGACACCGACCCGGACGCCGAAGTGCTGGAGCAGGTCGCGGACGCCGGCCGGCAGTCCGCCCTCGGCCTCGACCCGGTCGGCCAACGCCTCCAGGGCAGCCGCCCCACCCAGGCTGCCCGGCGGCATCGGCAGCTCCCGACGCCCCGTCAGCCACCGGACCGCGCCCGGTAGCGAGGCCCGCAGCGCCTCCGCCGCCCCGACCTCCCGCTCGCGGACGAAACCGGAGCGCATCCCGTACGGCTGGTCCGTGTAGGCGACCGACTTCGCCTCCCAGGCGGCGACGAAGTCCGCGACGGGCAGCGTCGCGTACGGGTGGCCGTGCGGGTCGTGGAGCAGCACGGTGTCGTCGTCCACCTCCAGGACCACCACGTAGTGGTCGCCGCCCTCCGCGTTCGGGGTGCCGGGCTGGTAGAGCAGCAGGCCCATGTCGACGGGGCCGGCCAGCACCGGGCCGCCGTCGGAGCAGGCGCGGCGCAGCCGTTCGACGGCCTCGGCGGCGGTGCCTCCGGAGGTGTGGTCGCAGCGCCACCCCAGCATGTCGATCGCGGCGTCCAGACCGAGCTCCGGGTCCCAGCCGTAGGGACAGAAGAACGGCAGCTCACCGGCGATCAGCTGGACGCCGAAGGCCGAGCCGGTGAGGGTCTCCAGCACGGTGACGGTGGGCGCCGAGGGGCCGAGCAGCATGGCGAGGGAGTTGGTGTAGCAGTACGGTCCGGAGCCGATGTAGCGGGAGTGTGCGGGCACGGGGGTTCCTGGTTCGTTCGGGGGTGCTGGTCGCTGACGGCCCTCATCGGACGGCCTGACACCGTGTCAGGGTCAACCCGCCACCCACCGCCGGTCAGGACCCGGCCGGACGGCTCAGGCCGGCGCGGCGGCGGCTCGCACCCGCGCGGCGGACCGGGCCAGCAGCACCACGGCGAGCACGGTCGGCACGAAGCCCACCGCGCAGCCCGCCAGCAGGCCGGCCGGGGTCAGGCCGGACCGGCCGGCCAGCGCCACCACGGCGATGGCCAGCGGTGCGACCAGGACGGGGCAGAGCAGGAGCAGCACGGCGCGCTTCTTCTCCCGGGCGGTCCAGACCGAGGACCGCGCGACCCGGGCGCCCGCGACGATCGCGGCGACCAGCGCGATGCCGGGGCCGACGGCCGGGACGAGGAGCAGCGGGAAGACCAGGGCGGCCAGCAGCAGGGTGGTGAGCGTCTGCCGGGTGCTCTCGGCCACCGGGCGGGCCCGACCCTCCTCGGCCAGCGCGGCGTCCGCGATCTGCCGGGGGGTGCCGAGGCGGTCCAGCACCCGTCGGACGGTGGGCTCGTCGGCACCCGCCCCGGTGCCGGCTTCGGAGAGCGCCACCTCGATGTGCTCGCCCAGGTCGGCGAGGAGTTCGCGCTGCCGGTCGCGCGGCAGGGTGGCGGTCAGCCGGGTGACTGCGTCGAGGAACTCGCGGACCAGCGGGTGGCCGTCGGGTCGAGCGGTCGGGTCGGTCATGAGGTCTCTCCCGGGGTGAGGACGTGGTCGACGGCTTCGCGGAAGGCGGGCCACAGTGCGGTGAACTCGTCCAGTGCGGTGCGGCCGGCCTCGGTCAGCGTGTAGTAGCGGCGGGACGGTCCGCTGGCGGAGTCCCGGAGGAAGGTGTCGGCGAGCCCCGCCCGGCGCAGGCGGGAGAGCAGGGGGTAGATGGTCCCCTGACTGGTCGCCAGGGTCGGGAAGCGGTCGAGCTCCTGGAGCAGTTCGACGCCGTAGCGCGGGGCGTCGCGCAGCAGCGCGAGGACGCAGTACTCCAGGACGCCCTTGCGCAGTTGGGTGGCGACCGCGCCGTCGGCCGACGGGTCGCCGCCGTCTCCCCCACCCGTCCGTGTGATGCCAGGTACCATGCACTGCAAGATAGCAGGCGAAGCAAGCATCCGCACCGACCGACGCCACCCGGAGGCGGCGGGCACGGCGAACACCCGTCGCCGGCGACCTGCTCGACGCCCGTCGGAGGATGACCGGGTGACCACCAGGGAACGCGCCCTCGACCTCGTCCGGTCCCACCACTTCGCCCTCCCGGCAGACCGCCTCGCCCGGGTCACACACCCCGGATCCGGGCCCGCCCCCGGGCACACCCCGACCGCGATCCCCCTGGACTACGGTGGATCTCGAACGACCGGTCCGACGGACCGACCGACCGTCAGGAGGGCGGATAGCGTGCCGACTTCGACCTTCGCCATCCGGCACGACCGGTGGTACGCCCCGATCGCCCGGATCACCGCCCTGCCGCCGCGCCGCTCCACGGTCACGCTCGACGCCTCAGTCGTCCGGGTCCGAATGGGCTGGGCCTTCCGGGCCGAGATCCCGATCGCCTCGATCACCGATGCCGCCCCGGACCGACGGCCGGTCAGCGGCTGGGGCGTGCACGGCTTCTCCGGCCGCTGGCTGGTCAACGGCTCCTCGCAGGGCATCATCGCCCTGCGGATCGACCCTCCGGTGTGCTGCCGGATGACCGGTCTGCCGCTGCGCCTGCGCGAACTGCGGGTCAGCCTGGACCGCCCCGAGGAGTTCCTCGACGCCCTGGCCGGCCTCGGTGTCACCGTCACCCGCAACCGGACCGGCTGACGGGGCGTCATCCACCGGAGCCCCCGGACACGAGACGGCGCACGGGGATGCCGACCGACTCGCCACGGGGGTTCCGATGGTCCTGTTCGTGATCTACGCCGCGCTGCCGGTGCTCTGCTGGGCGGTGATGGCCCGCACCCTCGACATCGGGGTGCCCGTCGGGCTGGCGCTGCTGATCGGGGCGGTGACGGTCTCCGGCCACAGCCTGGGACTGTGGACCTTCCGGGGCGCACCCGAGTGCTACCTCTGGTACGGACTGCTGGGCGGACCGCTGATCGTGGGTGCGGTGTACGCCGAGCGCCGGCTCCTGTCCGGCCCGCGAGCCGAGCCGAGGCCGCGCCGGGTCTCGGTCGCCACCGTGGTGTTCGGCATCCACTTCGGTGGTGTCGCCCTGCTGGCCGTGCCGGCCTGGGCGCTGATGTTCGGTCAGGCCGGCGGTGCGTACGGCGCGCCGCCGGACCTTCCCCCGGGGTTCTCGCTGAGCGCCGGGAGCCCGGAGGGCTGCGGGTCCAGTGTCTGCACCCGGTCCTGGGAGGTGCGCAGCGAGGCCGCGCTGCCGGCCGAGGAGATCGTCCGTCGGCTCGCCGTCGTCAAGGAGCCCTGCCGCCCCAACGGGTGGGTGCTGGACCGGCGCCCGCGCTGCCTGACGATCGACAGCCTGGACGGCCGGGTCCGGCTGTCGATCAGCATCGCCGACAACGACCTCGCGCTCCCGCGCTGACCTGGGGCGCGGTGACCCGGGGCGTGGTGACCCGGAGGCGGCTCGGGCGGGATCGCGCCGCCCTCACTCGGTGCGCAGGACGGTCGCGACGGCCCGCCGCCCCGCCGAGCGGGCCGGCAGGTAGGCACCGAGCACCGCGATCATCACCCCGGACGCCCCGACCAGCACCAGCTGCGGCACCTTCCAGACGTCCTTCAGGGAGTCCGGGAAGACCACCACCGTGACCTGCTCCAGCAGCACCCGGTGCGCCACCATCCCGAGAGGCACGCCCACCACCCCGCCCAGCACGCCCAGCACGCCCATCGAGGTCACGAACATCACCGTGACCTGACGCGGCGTCATCCCGAGCGACTTCAGCGTGCCGAGGTCACGGCGCCGCTCGCGCCCGTTCAGCAGCACGGTGTTGAGGACCCCGAGGGCGGACACCACCGCGAGCAGCAGGGTGAAGACGGCGGAGAAGGTGACCAGGGTGACCGTGGCGGGCGAGCCGTCGTCGGCGAGCGAGGGCCGCAGGCCGGGATCGGCCGCCGCCACCGCCGCCAGGTAGGCCGGCGCGTCGGCGCCGGGGGTCAGCCGGACCTCGTAGTGCACCGGCCCGGTCGCCGGTGACAGTGCGGCCAGGGTCTCCCAACTCGCCTTCACGAAACGGGAGGTACCGCTCAGCTCCACGCCCACGATGGTCGCCTCGGTCCGGCGGTCACCGAGCTCCAGGGTGATCCGGTCACCGAGCTCCGCGCTGAACTGCCGCAGGTAGCCCGGCGAGACCACCACCTCGCCCGGCCGCTCCGCCGGAAGCCGTCCGGTGGAGAGCCGTTGCGCCTCCCCCGGGTCCCGGTCACCCCGCCGGAAGAAGACCGTCAACTGCTCGGCACTGCCGGCCAGCCCGACCTCGGTGATCGCCTCCGCCGTCACCCCGGCCGCGCCGGCGGTGCTGCGCAGCAGGTGCTCGATCTGACGCGCGGTCAGGGTCGGTGCCGGCTCGCCGAGCGTGGGGCGGCCGACCCAGACCGAGACGCGTGCCCCGCCGTCTCCCCGGCCTGCCCGGTCCAGGCCGACCAGGGTGGCGGTCAGGCCGGTGGTGAGCGTGACGGTGGTGACGCCCAGCAGGATCGCCGCCAGGGTCAGGGCGGTCCGGCCCGGGCGGACGAACGGCTGGCCGATCCCGAGGCTCACGGCGCGCGGCAGCCGGGTCCCGGCCAGCCACCGCTGGACCCGCAGCCCGGGACCGGCTCCGGACCCGCGCCCCTTCCCCCGGCCGGCACTCGGCGCGCTGCCCGCACTGATCACCCGCGCGGCCGGCAGCCGGTGCGCACGCAGGGCGGGCACCGACGCGGCCAAGAGGACCAGCAGCGGCACGGCAGCCAGCGCGAACGGCGCCACCCACGGTTCCACGCCGATCTCGGCCGTGCCGCGCAACACGCCCTGGAACGCGGCCTTCAGCACCGGCCCACCGAGCGCGCTGCCCAGCGCCGCACCGAGCAGCGCCCCGGCCACCGCCGGGAGGGCGACCATCAGCAGGTAGACGCCGAGCACCTGGTTCGGCGTGAAGCCGAGGGCCTTGAGCACGCCGATCCGGCGCAGGTCGGAGACCACGGCGCCGCTCACCACGTTGGCCACGATGAGGACCGCGACCAACAGGCCGAGCCCGCCGAACATCGACATGACCGGCAGGTACGCCTCGGCCGAGGCGGTGAAGGCCGCCTTCAACGCCAGGTGGTCGAGGGTCGAGGTCAGGGCGCCGGTCGGCAGGCCCTCGGTGACGCCGGCCAGCGCCGTCCGCAGCCCGTCCTCGGTACCGACGGCAGAGGCGGCAGAGGCGGCGGCGTCGAAGCGGTAGAGCATCTGACGCCCCGTGGGGTGCAGGGCCGCGAGCTGTTCCGGGGTGGTCCAGCCCTCGGCCGTCCGGCTCATCGAAACCGCCACACCCACCACCGTCAGTGCCCCGCCGTCCCGCAGGGCCAGTCTGCTGCCGAGCAGGCCCGAGCCGTGGAAGCCGCTCTCGTGATTGACCACCACCTCCCCCGGGGCCCTCACCCACCGGCCCTCCAGCACCTCGACCCGGTCCACCGGCCCGCCCGGGTCGGCCCGGCCGACCAGGTCGAAGGCTCCGTCCCCGATGCCCAGCACCGGCTCCGCGAGTGCGACCTCGACGGTGTCGAACGGCCCGGCCGCCGCCACGCCCGGCCGCCGCGCTGCGTCCGCGAGCTGACCCGCCGTCACCCGCCCCGCGTCGTAGACGGCCGTTACGTGCGCACCGCGCTGCTGCTCGAAGGCCCGGTCGAAGGGGGCGGACAGTGCCAGCAGCAGCCCCAGCGCCAGCACCACCGTCACCGTGGCCGCGAACACCACCAGGCCGATCAACGTCATCTGCAGCCTGCGCCGCCGCACCCCGGCCCGAGCCGCCCGCCACACCGCGCTCACCGGCCCGGGCTCCCGTCCGGACGGCCCGGGCCGTCCGCGCCGGCCGCGCCGTCCATGCCGGCCGGACCGGACGCACCGGACGCCCGCCCGGGTGGCCCCGCCTCCCCGGCCGGCCCGTCCACCCTGCTCTCCCGTACCACCCGGCCATCGGCGAACTCCACCAGCCGGCCGGCGCAGCGCGCAGCCAGCCGGGGATCGTGGGTGACCATCAGCAGGGTCTGCCCGATCTGGTTGAGGTCGATCAGCAGGTCCATCACCTGCTCGCCGGAGCGGCTGTCCAGCGCCCCGGTCGGCTCGTCCGCCAGCAGCAGCGCCGGACGGTTCATCAACGCCCGCGCCACCGCGACCCGTTGGCGCTCGCCGCCACTGAGCACGGCCGGGTAGGCGTTGCGCCGGCCGGCGATGCCCAGCTCCTCCATCAGCTCCAGCGCCCGCCGCCGGGCCTGCTTCGCCGGGGTGCCGGTGAGCTGGGCGGCCAGCGCCACGTTGTCCAGGGCCGGCAGGTCGTCCAACAGGTTGAAGAACTGGAACACCATGCCCACCTGCCGCCGCCGGAAGAGCGCCAGCCCGGTCTCGGTCAGCGCGCCGAGGTCCTGCCCGTTCACCCGCACCGTGCCGGTGGTGGGCCGGTCCAGGCCGGCCACCAGGTTCAGCAGGGTGGACTTGCCGCAGCCCGAGGGCCCCATCACCGCCACCGCCTCGCCGGCCCGGATCTCCAGCGAGACCCCGGCCAACGCGTCGGTCTCCCCGTACGCCTTGGACACCGCGTCCACCTGCACCACCGGCGGTCGGCCGGCCCCCTCGTGATCATTCGTCATACCGCAGAACCTAGGAGCCGACCGCGGTCGGCCGCGTCCCTCCCCGGGTGCAGTCCGCCGAGCGCGTCATCCCCGGGATGTACCCGCGCCCTCCTCCGGCCGTCGCCGACCGCCGCCACCACCGGCCGTCATTCCGCAGATGTAGCCGCTGCCCTCCTCCCGGCCGATGACGATCAAGCCCTGAGCTGCCAGGATGACCCCCATGTGGGGGATCGGGACGACCTTGGCGGTCGCCGTGCCGGTGCTCGCGGCGGCCGGTCTGGCGCTCGCGCTGCACCGCGCGCGACGGCTGCACCGCGCCGTGCTGGAGGAGCGCGGCTGGCTGCTGGAGCGCGAGCGGGCCTCGGCGGCGGAGAGTGCCGTCCGGGCCGAACGCACCCGGATCGCCGCCGAGTTGCACGACATCGTGAGCCACAACGTGAGCGTGATGGTGGTGCAGGCCGGAGCGGCCAGGGAGGTGCTGGCCACCCTGCCCGACGAGGCCGCCGCCGCGATGGCGGCGGTGGAGGCGGCCGGGCGGGACGCGATGACCGAGCTGCGCCAGCTGCTCGGGCTGCTCGCCCCGCCGGCGGACGGCTCCGAGCCGGGCCCGGATCCGCTCGCACCGCAGCCGGGCCTGAACCGGCTCGGCTCCCTGGTGGACCGGATCTCCTTCGCCGGCCTGCCGGTCGAGGTCCGGATCTCCGGCGAGCCTCGTCCACTGCCGGGCGGCATCGACGTCACGGCCTACCGGATCGTCCAGGAGGCCCTGACCAACGCGCTCAAGCACGGCGACGGGAGCGGAGCGGACGTGACGATCCGTTACACCGGCCGCGCCCTCCGGGTGGAGGTGCTGAACGGGGGCCCCAGCGTGCTCACCGGCGCCGCGCCACTCCCACACGCCAGGACCACCACGACCGCCTCGGCAGCCGAGGGCGCCGGGCACGGGCTGGCCGCCCTGCGCGAGCGGGTCGCCGTGCACGGCGGCGACCTCGACGCCCGACGACGCCTCGGGGGCGGCTACCGCGTCCGCGCCCGCATACCCCTGGACCGCCCGTGAGCCTCCTCCCCGACCCTCCGCACTCCGACCCGCAGGTCCCCGCGACGCCCGTCCCCGTGCCCGCCCCGCCCCGGGTGGTGATCGCGGACGACCAGGAGCTGGTCCGCACGGGCTTCCGGCTGATCCTGACGGCCCGTGGGATCGACGTGGTGGCCGAGGCCCGCGACGGCGCCGAGGCCGTCTCCGCCGTCCGCCGCACCCGGCCGGACGTCGCGCTGCTGGACATCCGGATGCCGGTCCTGGACGGTCTGGCCGCCGCCCGGCAGATCCTCGCCGAGGCGCCCGCCACCAGGGTGATCATGCTGACCACCTTCGACCTCGACCACTACGTCTACTCCGCACTCTCCCTCGGAGCCAGCGGCTTCCTGCTCAAGGACGTCACCTCCGAGCACCTGGCCAACGCGGTCCGCCTGGTCACCACCGGCGACGCCCTGCTCGCCCCCTCCATCACCCGCCGCCTGGTCGAGCGCTTCGCCGAGCGCGCCCCCGCCCCCGCCCCGCACCCGGACCTGGCCCCGCTCACCCCGCGCGAGCGCGAGGTGCTCACGCTGCTCGGGGGCGGACTCTCCAACGCCGAGCTCGCCCGCCACCTGACCCTCAGCGAAGCCACCGTGAAGACCCACGTCGCCCGCATCTTCGCCAAGCTCGGCCTGCGCGACCGCGCCCAGGCCGTCGTCCTCGCCTACGAGTCCGGGCTGGTCATCCCGGACCGCTGAGCCCGTACGTCCGCCGCCAGTCGCTCGACCTGGGCGGCGGACAGCCCTCCGGCCCCCCGGAGCAGCTCGGCCACGTCCACCGCCGCCGGGCTCGGGGGGCGCGGGGCCTCGGGCAGCGGTAGCCCGAGCAGGACCGCGAGCTCACGGGCGTCGAAGCCCGACACGGCCGCGAAGTCGGCCAGCAGATCCGGCGTCAACTCCTTCCCGCCCGCGCCGATCACCGAGTAGGTGGGCGCCGACAGGTAGCTCGGCGTCACCAGCGCGAGGGTCATCGCCACGCCCAGCCGGTCGAGGTTGCGGTACTGGAGCAGCCGGACCAGCCTCGCCCCCGGGCCACCTCCCGGCGGCAGCAGCCAGCGCGGGGCGAAGCCCCCGCGCCGCCGTTCCCGGGGCAGTGCGTGCACCTCCGCCAGGACCGCCCGGCGCCGCTCCCCGGGCAGCGCGGCCAGGCTGAGCACCAGGTCCCGCAGCGGTCTCGCGGCCTCCTGGTCCGAGGGCGCCAGATCGTCCGGCACCGCCATCCCCGCCAGCACGGACAGGTCCAGGGCCGGGTGCCCGAGTGCGGACGCGAGCCTCCGCACCAGCTCGTCGCCGGGTACGGCCCCCGCGAGCACCGCCCGGACCTCCGCACCCTCGACCTCCGCCCGGTCGGCCAACTCCCGTGCGGTGATACCCCGATGGTCCAGCAGCCGCGCCAGCACGGCGCCGAATTCCGACTCCTCCGTCATTCCGGCAGGCTAGAGGAAGACCCGTCCCGCCACTGCCACTCCGCCGAACCGGCGGACCGGCGGACCGGCGGACCGGCGGACCGGCGGCCGACCCTCGTAGACTCCCCGCATGGGTACCCGCTACCGGCTCTCCGTGCTCGACCGCTCCCACGTCCAGGACGGGCAGGGCGCGGCACGGGCGCTGCGCGAGACGGTGCGGACGGCGATCGCCGCCGAGCGGGCCGGGTACCACCGGTTCTGGCTGTCGGAGCACCACGGGGTGCCCGGGATCGCCGGGTCGGCGCCGACGGTGCTGGCGGCGGCGGTCGCCGCGCGGACCGAGCGGATCAGGATCGGCACCGGCGGGGTGATGCTGCCCAACCACCGCCCGTTGGTGGTGGCCGAGCAGTTCCGGGTGCTGTCCGCGCTCTTCCCCGGCCGGATCGACCTCGGGGTGGGGCGCTCGGTCGGCTTCACCCGGGCGATCCAGGACGCGCTGGGCCACCACCGCGCCGAGGCCGACGACTTCCCGGCCCAACTCGCCGAGCTGCTCGAGTGGTTGGGCCCCGGTACGGCCGAAGCCCACCCGCACGTCCGGGTCCAGCCGGACGACGTCGAGCCGGTGCCGCCGTACGTGCTGGCGATGGGCGAGGGCGGCCGGATCGCCGCGGCGGCCGGGCTGCCGGTGGTGGTCGGCGGGCTGCACGACCGGGACCGCCTGCTCGGGGTGGTCGCCGAGTACCGCGCCGCGTTCCACCCCTCCCCCTGGTGCGCGGAGCCGCGCGTGCTGCTCGCCGCGCCGGTCGCCGTGGCCGACACCGCCGAGGCGGCCCGCGACCTGCTCGCCCCGGAGGCCTGGGCGATCGTCCGCTCCCGCTCGGACGGTGCCTTCCCGGCCCTGCCCACCCCCGAGCGGGTCCGCGCCGCCGCGCTGACGCCCCGTGAGCGGGACCTGTTCGAGCGCACGGTGGCCGGTCAGATCGCCGGCCCGCCCGCCGCCGTCCGCGCCGAGCTCGACCACCTGGTGGACCTGACCGGCGCCGAGGAGGTCCTGGTCACCACCGGCGCCCACGACCCGGCCGTCCACCGCGCGACGCTGCTCCGCATCGCCGAGGCCCTGGCGTAGCCGCCGGGGACGCGGAACGGCCCGCCGATTCATCGGCGGGCCGTTCCTGCTGCTGCTGTCAGACGGCGCTCGGGCGGTGTGACGAGCAGTCAGGCGACGGTCAGGCGCAGTTGCCCGGAGCGCCGCTGTAGGTCTTGACGTTCGCCGAGGAGATCCAGCCCTTCCCGCTCGGCGTGTCCATGTAGTACCAGGTGGTGCCGGTGATGTTGGCCGCACAGAGCGCCGTGGCTCCGGTGCCGTCCTTCACCGTCGCGCCGGTGGTGCCGCAGGAGGTGGCCGGCCCCTTGTAGAGGTTGTAGGTCTGGTACGGGCCGTCGACGGTGGCGGTCCGGCTGCCATTGGCGGCCGGCTTGGAACCGCAGCCCGGGGCCGCCTCGGCGGCGGTGCCGGTCGCGATGCTGAGGAACGCGGTGGCGGCCAGGGTCGTGGCCACACCCAGTGCGCGGAGCTTCATGGAGGTGCCTTCCGGTTGACTGGTGATCCGATGGGCAGTGCTTGCGGGACCAGAGACTTCCAGTTGGCCATGCTCGCGTCATCGAACGAGCGGGGTACTCCGTTCACCACCGGGTCAACCCTGCGGCGTACCGCAGCCGATTGGACTCAACCATTTGGTCTACACCAGAGAGCTGAGGCCGTGTCAGGCCCGGCCGCGGGTAGCATCACGTGGCGTGCCGACGAAGAAATGCGGGATGATCCACGGAATCGCCGGGAACCCGGCCGCTCCGGTCACCGTGCTGCTGCGACTGCTCGCCGACGAGGCCTCGTGCGCCTGGTCGGAGCTGGCCTACTCGCGACTCCTTCCCGATCCGGTCGTCGACGGGATCGTGAACTCCCCGCACGTGAGCTTGCGTGAGTCGTTCGCAGAGAACAGGCACGCGCCCGGGGACGTCCGGGCACGGCTCGTGCATGACCCCGAACCGACGGTGCGAGCGGCGGTGGCGGTCGGACCGCAGTGGTTCAGGGTGACGGTGGACCCACTGCCGGAGTGGGCTCAGCGCAGCCTGCTGCACGACCGGGACGCCCAGGTCCGCTCACGGGCGGAGGAGCGCCTCCCGCCGTCCCGGGCACTGGCCGAGCTGGCCCGGGACGCCGACCACCGGCGGCGCCGTGCCGCGTGCCGGGCCTGGGAGCTCCTAGACGCCGAGGCTCGGGGACTGCTGCTGGCGGACGCCGAAGCCTCCGTCCGGGGTGAGGCCGCGAAGAAGGCGAGCGTCCACGATGCCGACGCCACCGACCGGTACCTCCTGGACACGGACGACGAGCCCGTCGTGCGCGGCATCGTGCTGACGAGGGCCGCCCTCCACCCGGCGACGGCGCTGCGCCTGGCCGGGAGCGGCGAGGTGGCCGAACGCGCCGCCATCGCCGGCCACCCGGGCGTCGCGCTGGACACGGCGCGCCTCCTCGCCGAGGACCCGGAGCACGCGGTCCGCCTGCAGTTTGCCTCACGCCCGGACCTGACGGAGGCACAGCGCGCGGAGGTCGACCACCACGTGTCGGTGTCGGATCGGCTGAGGCCGGTCGCCTGGGTTCTCGATGCGACCGATCCCGAGGTGCTTCGGCGGTGCGCGGCGTCCGGCAACACGCTGCTCCGCCGCAGTGCCGCCTGCAACGAGCACCTGCCCCAGGACGCCGTCGACCTGCTCGGCCGCGACGACGACCTCCCCGTGCGCATCCTGCTCTGCGAGAACCAGCCCACCACCGACGGCGAGGTGGTCCTCGACACGTTCCGCCGCTGGGTCAGCCCGTTGACGAGCAGGCTGCTGGACCATCCGAACTTTCCCCGGGTGGGGCTCGCCCGGCGGTTCGGTGACTCCCCCGAGCTGCGGCAGCGGCAGCTTGCCGTCCACGACCCCGAGGCACCGGCCGAACTGTTGCTGCGCCTCACTCACGAGCCCGATGTGCGCCTCCGACGCACCTTCGCCTCGCACCCGAACCTGCCCTACGCGAGGGTGCAGGAGCTGCTGGGGGACGAGGATTCGCGGACGTCGATCCGTGCTGCGGCCAATCCGAACGTCCCGCCGCCCGTCATGCACCAGCTGCTCGATTCCGCCGGGGTTCCTCGACTCGCTGCTCGCCTGCCCTGACGGACGAACGGACGAACGGGGGGCTGGGTACCGGAGACCGCGCAGGGACGCCGGAGCCGCCCACTCCCCGTGGGCGGCTCCGGCGTCCGAGGGACCGTCAGGCCCGGGCGCGGGCGGCCGGGATGACCAGCGGCTTGCCGGTCTCGGGGTCCTCGATCACCCGGCAGGGCAGGCGGAAGACCTGCTCCACCAGCTCGGCGGTGACGATCTCGGCCGGGTCGCCCTCGGCCAGCACGCGGCCGTCCCGCATGGCGATCAGGTGGGTGGCGTAGCGGGCGGCGTGGTTGAGGTCGTGCAGGACGGCGACCAGCGTGCGGCCCTGCTCCTCGTGCAGGCGGGCGCAGAGGTCGAGGACCTCGATCTGGTGGGCGATGTCCAGGTAGGTCGTGGGCTCGTCGAGCAGCAGGAGCGGGGTCTGCTGGGCCAGCGCCATGGCGATCCAGACCCGCTGGCGCTGGCCACCGGAGAGCTCGTCCACCTGACGGTCCGCCAGCTCCAGCACGCCGGTCGCGGCCATCGACTCGTCGGTGATCCGCTCGTCCTCGCGGGACCACTGGCGGAGCAGGCCCTGGTGCGGGTGGCGACCGCGCGAGACCAGCTCGGCGACGGTGATGCCGTCGGGGGCTATCGAGGTCTGCGGCAGCAGGCCGAGGGTGCGGGCCACGGTGCGCGGCGGCAGCTTGGCGATGTCGGAGCCGTCCAGCAGCACCTGGCCGGCCTTCGGCTTGAGCACCCGGGCCAGGGCGCGCAGCAGGGTGGACTTGCCACAGGCGTTGGGGCCGACGATCACCGTGAAGGAGTTGTCCGGGATCGCCACCTCCAGGCCCTCGGCGATGGTGCGCTGCTCGTAGGCGAGGGTCAGGCCCTGGCCGGCAAGTCGCGAAGTGGGGGCGCTGGTCACCGTGGTGGTCTCTTCCTGTCGGGCCGTCATATCCGTCCTGCCTTGCGTTCGGTGGCCATCAGCCACACCAGGTAGCCGCCGCCGAGCACACCGGTCACCACGCCCACCGGGAGCTGGCGGCCGTCGATCAGGTGCTGCCCGAGCAGGTCGGCGCCGACCGTCAGGGCCGCACCGACCGCCATCGAGCCGGTGAGGTTCGGCCCGGGGGCGCGGGAGAGCCTACGGGCCAGCTGAGGGGCGGTCAGCGCGACGAAGGAGACCGGCCCGGCGGCGGCAGCCGCGAAGGCGGCGACCACCACGGCGGCCCCGGTCAGCAGCAGCCGCACCCCCTGGACCCGGACGCCGAGCGCGTACGCCGCCTCGTCGCCCATCTCCAGCAGCCGCAACGCCCGCCCCGCGCCGAACAGTACCGCCGGCAGCAGGACGGCGAGCACCAGGGCCAGCGGCCCGGCCTGGTCCCAGCCGCGGCCGTCCAGGCTGCCGGTCAGCCAGAGCATCGCCCGTGAGGCGTCGACCAGTTCGGCCCGGGTGAGCAGGTAGCCGTTCACTCCGGTGAGGATGGCCATCACGCCGATGCCGATCAGCACCAGCCGGGTGCCGTGCACCCCGCCGCGCCAGGCCAGCAGGTAGATCAGCAGGCCGGTGAGCAGGCCGCCCACCACCGCACCGACCGAGAGCGCGAAGGTGCTCCCGCCCATCAGCACGATGGCGACCAGCGCGCCGGTCGAGGCGCCCTGGGTGAAGCCGAGCATGTCGGGACTGCCGAGCGGATTGCGCACCAGGGACTGGAAGAGCGCGCCGGAGAGCGCCAGTCCGGCACCGACCAGCAGGGCGGTGGCGACCCGGGGCAGCCGCAGCTCGTGCACGATGAAGTCCTGGGCCGGGGCACCGTCACCCAGCAGCGTGCGGACCACCTCGGCGGGGGCGATCGGGTAGTCGCCGCTGCCGATCGCCAGCACGGCGAGGGCCAGTGCGGCGGCCAGCACGAGGCCGACGGCCAGCAGGGCGCGCGGGCGGAGCCGCACGGACAGGCCGCCGAGGCGCAGCGTGCGCAGGCGGACGGCGGTGCGGGCAGCGGTGGCCGGGGGTGTGGCGCTCGTGGGATCGGTGCTCCCGGCTTCGGTGTTCCGGGCTTCGGTGTTCCGGGCTTCGGTGCTCCGGGCGGTGTGCTGAGTGCCGCTCATGCCCGCACCGCCTTCGGCCGCCTGACGAAGTGCAGGAAGAGCGGTCCGCCGAGCACGGCCGTGACGATGCCGACCTGGAGCTCGCCGGGCCGGCCGAGCACCCGGCCGAGCACGTCGGCGCCGAGCAGCAGCACCGGGGCCAGCACCGCGCAGTACGGCAGCAGCCAGCGCAGGTCCGGGCCGGTGATCGAGCGCACCAGGTGCGGCACCAGCAGGCCGACGAAGACGATCGGGCCGCAGGCGGCGGTGGCCGCGCCGCAGAGCAGGCCGACGGCGACGACGGCACCGGCCCGCACCCGGCCGGGTCGGGCGCCGAGGGCCAGGGCCGAGTCCTCGCCCAGCGCCAGCGCGTTGAGCGGCTGGGCCAGCGCGAGGGCGAGCAGCACGCCGATCACGGTGAAGGGGAGCACCTTCAGGACGGTGTCCAGTTGGGCCGAGGCCAGCGAACCGACCGTCCAGAACCGCATCTGCTGGAGCGAGGCCGCGTTCAGCAGCATCACGGCCATCACGTAGGAGTAGAGCGCGGCGTTCAGCGCGGAGCCGGCCAGCGCGAGCCGGGCCGGAGTGGCGCCCCGGCCGCCGCCGACCGCGTAGACGGCGGCCGAGACCGCCGCCGCGCCGCCGAGGGCGAACCAGACGTAGCCGTCGAAGGAGCTGACGCCGAAGAAGGTGATCGCGGAGGCGACCGCCGCCGAGGCGCCGGCGTTGATCCCGAGCAGGCCCGGGTCGGCCAACGGGTTCCGGGTGAGGGCCTGCATCACGCCGCCGGCCAGGCCGAGCGCGCAACCGACCAGCAGGCCGAGCAGGGTGCGCGGCAACCGCATCTCGTGCACCACGGTCCAGGCGGGCGAACCCTCCCGGGTGAGTCCCTGCCAGACCTCGCCGGGGCTCAACTGACGCGCCCCGACCGCCAGGCTGAGCACCAGGACGAGGAGCAGCAGGAGCAGCGCGGCGAACAGCCCGACGGCACGCCGGGCCTGACGCCCCGGTGGCCGTGGGGCGTCCACCGCGGTCTGCGGTGGCGGTTTGGTCAAGGACACGTGCGGACTCCGGTGCAGCTCAGGGGGGCACCCCGCCCTGATGGACAGTAACAATGGTTAGGCTAACCTAACGACCGGCGGCCGGTGATCCGGGTCCGCCCCTTGCGGCACGCCCGCATGCCCCCGAATGCGGGCGTGCCCTCCGCGACCACCTCCCGCGCCACCCTCGCGCTCCCCTTCGCGCATCCCCCGAACGCCCCGTACGAGAGAAGTCACCGCCATGACGAACGCCGGCCCCGCCCACCTCACCCGTCGCGGCATGCTCACCGCCACCGGCGCCCTCGGCCTCGGTGCGGTGCTCGCCGCCTGCGGCAGCTCCGGCTCCAAGGACTCCGCCGCCCCGGCGGGCTCCGGCGCCTCCGGTGCGGCCACCGGTCCGTGGTCGTTCACCGACGACCGCAAGAAGGAGGTCACCGCCAAGTCCACCCCGAAGCGGATCGTCGCCTTCACCGGTGCCGCCGCCGCGCTGCGCGACTTCGGCGTGCGGGACCAGATCGTCGGCGTCTTCGGCGAGACCAAGGACCCGGACGGCAAGGCGAACCCGCAGGCGGGCGACCTCGACCTGAGCAAGATCGAGATCGTCGGCAACGCCTGGGGCGAGTTCAGCATCGAGAAGTACGCGGCCCTCCGTCCGGACCTGCTGGTCACCCACATGTACGACGCGGACTCGCTCTGGTACGTCCCGGAGGAGAGCAAGGACAAGATCCTGCCGCTCGCCCCGCAGGTCGCCATCACCACCGGCCGGGTGACGCTGACCGAGCCGATCCGCCGCTACGCCGAGCTGGCCGCCGCACTCGGCGCCGACCTGAAGGCCAAGGAGGTCACCGACGCCAAGGCCCGCTTCGAGGCCGCCTCGGAGAAGCTGCGGCAGGCCGCGAAGGCCGCCAACGGCATCAAGGTGCTGGCCTGCTCGGGTGCGGCCGACATCTTCTACGCCTCCGCCCCGGCCATGAGCACCGACCTGATGTACTTCAAGGAGCTGGGCGTCGACATCATCGTCCCGGACAAGCTGGACCAGGGCGGCTACTTCGAGTCGCTGAGCTGGGAGAACGCCGGCAAGTACCCGGCCGACCTGCTGCTGCTCGACAAGCGCGTCACCGCGCTCCAGCCGAAGGACCTGGCGAGCAAGCCGGGTTGGGCCCAGCTGCCGGCCGTCAAGGCCAACCAGATCACGCCGTGGGACGCCGTCCCGCGCTTCTCCTACGCGGGCGCAGCGCCGCTGCTGGAGGAGCTGGCCAAGGCCATCGAGGGCGCCAAGAAGCTCTCCTGACACTCCCTCGGCGGCTCAGGCGGCGGCCGGACATCCGCCCGGCCGCTCGGACCGGCGCATGGAACGGCGCTCGGACCGCGCATGGAACGGCGCTCGGAACGGCGCTCGGAACGGCAGTTGTAGCGGCCATCCGCCCGGCCGCTCGATCGATGATCCCCCCTCCCGGAGGTACCGACGATGTCCGACCAGCCCTTCGCCTTCTTCCGCGCCGAGGTGGTCCGCACCACCCGGCTGAGCACCTCGCTGCTCCGGGTCACCCTCGGTGGCGCCGGACTGGCCGGCTTCGCCTCCGGCGGGCGGGACCAGAGCTTCTCGCTCTTCCTGCCGCACCCGGGTCAGTCGGAGCCGGTGGTACCGGTGGAGGAGGGCGAGGGCTGGTTCTGGGCCTGGCGGGCCCTGCCGGAGGAGGAACGGGCGGTGATGCGCTCGTACACCGTGCGCGCCGCCCGGCCCGAACTCCTCGAGGTGGACGTCGACTTCGTCCTGCACGGTGACACCGGTCCGGCCTCGGCCTGGGCCGGCCGGGCCGCCCCCGGGGACCGGGTGCTGCTGCTCGGCCCGGCGGTGGAGGACAACACCAGCGTCGGCTTCCGGCCCCCGGCGGGGACCGACCTGGTGCTGCTGGCCGCCGACGAGACCGCGCTGCCGGCCGCCGCCGCCATCCTGGAGTGGCTGCCGGCGGGGACCCGGGTAAGCGCTTACCTGGAGGTGCCGACCGAGGACGACCGCCTCGACCTGACCACCGCCGCCGAGGCCGAGATCCACTGGCTGGTCCGCGACGGTGCCCGCCCCGGCCTGATCCTGGACGCCCTTCGCTCGGCCGCGCTGCCGACCCGCGCGATCGGGACGACGGCGACGGCCGGGATCACCGGAGCGGCGACGACCAGCGGGACGCCTGCGGCCACCGGGGCGAGCGACGCTCCTTACGCCTGGGTGGCCGGTGAAGCGGCGGCCGTCCGCTCGATCCGCCGTCACCTGGTCGGCGAGCGTGGCTTCGACCGCAAGGCGGTGGAGTTCACCGGCTACTGGCGGCTCGGCTCCTCCGAGGAGCAGCTGCGTGCCGAGGCGATCACCGAGGCTCGGGCCGCTGCCGAAGCCGCCGCTGCCGCCCAGGATCCGGCCGGGATCGCCGGGACCGGGGCCACGGACACGGCGAATCCCGACGCGGCGGCGGGGACGGACGCGTAGCACGGCGGCCGGGGCGTCGGCCTGTCATCCGGACGCTCGGTGACAGGCCGACGGTCGGTCAGTTGAGGATCCAGTACTGGTTCGCCTGGGTACCGCAGTCCCACAGCATCACGACCGAGCTGCGTCCCCAGTTGTAGATGTCCGCGCACTGGCCGGGGAAGGCGACGCTCTCCAGGCGGGTCGCACCGGCGGCGGAGTCGAGCTTCCAGTCCTGCCCCAGACCGTTGCTGCAGTAGTTCTGGATGAGCTGCTCACCGTGGCCGAGGGAGCCGTCGGCGCAGTACTGGCCGCCCGCGCCGGTCCGGAGGTTCCAGGCTCCGGTCACGTCGTTCCGGACGACCTGCCAGGACTGGTTGCTCCCACCGTGGCAGTCCCACATCTGGATCCACGGCCCGTTGCCCCAGTCGTAGACGTCCAGGCACTTGCCGGCCGCCTCCGGGCTGGCGCTGGTGATCGTGCCGGGCTGCCCGGTCGCGTGGGCGGGCCCGGCGCACAGCGCCAAGGCGGCCACGGCTGCGGTGGCGGCCCCGAGGACCGGGCCGAGTCGGGTGGACTGGTTCATGCGCGGACTCCCGTGGTCGGACTTCGTCGATCACCCGACGCTAGGACCGGAGGTACGTCAGCGAACAGACCACTACCGGCCGTTCGTGATCACGGCCGGTCCCGCCCGGGTCGAGCCCCGTCCCGGCCGGCTCACCCCGGTCGGACCGTGCCCGGGAACGCCGCACACGTCCGATCCTCTGCTTTCCCCTCCTCCCGAACGCCCCTGACGTACCATCAGCTCCCGGGAGTCCCACGGCCGTCGGGCTCCCGGGTGCGTTCTCGGGGAGTTCGGTGGTCGTCGTCAGGGCACGTCGGATCGGCAAGACCTTCACCACCGGCGGCGAGACCGTCCACGCGGTGGACGACGTGAGCCTGGACGTCCCGGCTGGCCGGATGCTGGTGCTGATCGGCGCGAGCGGCTCCGGGAAGTCGACGCTGCTCAACCTGATCGGTGGTCTGGAACGACCGGACAGCGGCGCCCTGACCGTGCTCGGCACCGACCTCCGGACCGCCACCGCTCGGGAGACTGCGCAGCTGCGGCTCACCCGGATCGGTTTCGTCTTCCAGGACTTCAACCTGGTGCGTGACCTCACCCTGGCCGAGAACGTCTCGCTCCCGCTGGAGGGCAACGGCACGGCCCGCCGCCCCGCCCGGGCAGCGGCCCGGGACGCACTGGACCGGGTCGGCCTGGCCGGGCTCGCCGACCGCTATCCCGCCGAGGTCTCCGGCGGACAGCAGCAACGGGCCTCGATAGCCCGGGCGATCGTCGGGGAGCGGGAGTTGGTCCTCGCGGACGAGCCCACCGGGGCCCTGGACAGCCGGACCGGCCGGGAGATCATGGACCTGCTCGGCGGCCTGCGTGCCGAGGGGGTGACGGTGGTGCTCAGCACGCACAACCCCGCCAACCTGGGCCACGGCGACCAGGTGCTCGAGTTGGCGGACGGCCGAACGGTCCCGGCCGTAGACCGGACCACGGGCGGAACCGCAGAGCGGACCGACGGGGAGGGGTGCCCGTGACCGTCCGGCGCAGTCGCCTGTTGGTCGCCTGGAAGGTCGTCCTCGGCCGGGGACGCCGACGGGTGATGATCCTGGCCCTGTTCGCGGTGCCGGTGCTGATCGCCGCCACGGGGGCGGGCGTCCTCCAGTCGGTCAACCGGGCGGCCGGACAGCGTGCGCACGCCGAACTGGCCGGGGCGGACGCGCGGGTCGAGTTGCTTCCTCCCGATTCGCGCTCCGGTGCCGGTGAATCTCCCCCTACCGACTCGGAGACCATCGACCGCCTGCTCGCGACCGCAGGCCCCGGCTCCGTCGCCCACCGGGTCGACTCCGCCATGGAGCTTCCGCTGTACCTGGACGGGCGGACCGTGCCGGTCCGCTACCGAGAGGCCGACTGGACATCCCCCGTCCTCCGCACCTGGTTCACCGTCGACCCGCGCGGTCAACTCCCGGTCACCGCCGGGGAAGTGGCCGTCAGTCGGGAGTTCGCCCGCCTCCACCACCTCTCCGTCGGCGACCACCTGCGCTACCGGTGGTCGGACCGCCCGGCCGTGGTGACCGCGATCGTCCGCGAACCCATGGCCCACAAGGGGGAGTCGGTCCTCGCCGCTCCCGGCCAACTGGCCGCCTGGAGCGACGGCACGCACGACGCCGAGCGCCGGGTGCAGAGCAGCTGGCTGCTCACCCTCCCCAACCCCGCCCCCGAACTGGCCACCAGCGCAGCCGAACTGGGGATTCGGCTGCGCTCCCGCGAGAACATCCGGGCGAGCGGCTCACTGGTCGACCGGGAGCCCGGCCTCGTCCTGCTCCCCGGGCTGCTCCTGGTGGCCGTCGGCGCCGCAGCGGCCTTCGGCGTGCGGGTACGGCGGCTCCGTCGGGAGTTCTCGCTGCTCTCCGCCGTCGGGCTCGGCCCCCGGTGGATCCTCGCCGCCTGCCGACTGGCCGGCCTGATCGCCTCGGCCACCGGCGCCGCCGTCGGTCTGACCCTGGGCTTCGCCCTCAGCGTGGCGCTGCGCCCCCTGCTCCTGGCCACCGTCGAACGCGACCTGGCGCCACTGACCGTCCCCTGGCGGGGCTCGCTGCTCCTGCTGGCACTGACCGCCGCCGTCGGCACCGCTGCGGTCTGGGCGCCCGCCCGGGCCGCCGTGAGCCACCACGCCGGGCGCCAACTCGCCTCCCACCCGGCGCGGTCGGGGCGGGCCCGGCTGGTGCGCAACCTGCTCGCCGCGACCGGGACGGCCGCCCTGGCCACCGCCTCGGTGCTCTCCTCCGGTTCGGCCGCCTCGGTGAGCGGGCTGCTCGGCTGCACCGGCCTGTGCGTGGCACTCCTGATGGCATCACCGGCCCTGCTGCGGCTCCTGGCGCGCGCCGCCCGGGACGGCTCCGTCGCCACCCGGATCGCCCTGCGCAACCTCGCCCGCGAGCCGCGCCGTCCCGTGGCGGCGCTGTCCGTCGGCTTCTTCTCGGTGACCGTCGCGGCGGCCACCCTGGTCCTGCTCTCCAGTGCGACAGCCGATCAGCAGCGCCGGTACGTCGGTTCGCGCCATCCGGGTCAGATCGAGATCGTGCTCCGACACACCGGGGACGTCGACACCGTCCGGCGGGTGGCCGAACCGGCGCTCGCTCCGAGCGGGTTGACCGAGGTCAAGTCGGCCGTCGCCGCGGCCGACCGACCCGGCACCGACGAGCCCGCCGGTCGCGCCGCCTCCCCTTCCGCCGGTACCGACTCCCCTTCCTCCGGCACCACCGTCGACCGACCCGACCCCGGCCGCCTCTCCCGACCCGGGTGGACCGTGGCGGAGGTTTCGGGCGACTTCCGCAAGGATCTCCAAGTCATCGACTCCGCTGCGGAGTTCTTCGCCCTGGCCGGGCGCCGGGCGACCGACCGCGAACTGGCGGTGCTCGCCGCCGGCGACCTCCTGGCCCTCACCTCCGCGGTCACGGCGGACGGCCGGGCCACCCTGCTCCCAGCCCCCACCGAGGGCTCACCGCCCCGCGGAGTCCAGGTCCGGGCCGTGCTCTCCGACCCTGTCGACCAGACCACCCTGGTCCGCGCCGGCGCCGTCCTGAGCAGCGGGACCGCCCTCCGCCTCGGGGCAGCCGTCCGGGTGAACACCCTGATCACGGCCCCTGACGCGCCGCCGGGCGGAGCAGCCGAGCAGGAGCTGGTGCGCGTCCTCGAACCGCTCGCCATCCCCGCCACCGACCTGCGGTTCGACCGTGGCCCGTCCTACCCGCCACCGGTGCTCCTGCAGATCCTGCTCCACCTGTCCGGCTTCGCCGTGCTCGCCTCCCTGACCATCGCGCTCTCCGCCTCGGCCCAGGAACTACGGCCGGATCTACGGCAGTTGCACGAGATGGGGTTCCACCGGGGCGTCCAGCGCCGCATCCTGGCCCTGCAGTCCCTGGTGATCGCCGGCTTCGCCACCCTGGCCGGAGGCGGGGCGGGCATCGCCCTGGCCACCGCCCGCCTGCGCCCGCTGGACGTCCAGGTCACGGTGGACTGGCCTGCCCTGGCCGCCGCCCTGGGCACCACGGTCCTGCTGGCCGCCCTGCTCGGCGCCGCTCTCGCTCCCCGGGCATCCAGGCTGCGCAACACCTGAGCCGCCCGGGCCGGTCCTCCTCCCTTCGGCCCGGCCTCCCGACTCGGTGGCGTCGCCGACTCCCGGCGCTCCATCATCTGCCGGTGCAACGCATGAGACACGGCTACACCAACCGCACCGACGGCGACGGCGACGGCGACGGCGACAGCGACAGCGACAGCGACAGCGACAGCGACAGCGACAGCAACGGTCCGCAGGACCTACGAAGGCCCGGACGCGGAGCTCCGGCTCGCCCGTGAACGCGGTCTGCCGGCCGAACTCGCGGGCCGACTCCCCGTCCCGCCCGTACTCGGCGAGGCCCGGGGCTCTCTCACGCTGGGCTGGCTCCCCGGTGTCCTGGGGCAGGACCTGATGACCGAGGGCCACGCAGCCGAGGTGCTGACCGGCTGCGGTGCCCTGCTGAGCCGCATCCACCGCGCGGCGGCCCCGTCCGTCGGGCTCGGCCCCGGACAGGTGCTGGTGCACGGCGACTTCGGCCCCGACAACGTCCTGCTCGACCCGACTACCCGTCAGGTCACCGCCGTCCCGGACTGGGAGTTCGCCCGCCCGGGCGCCCCGGTCGAGGACCTCGCCCGGTGCGAGTGGATCGTCCGCACCCACCACGCCGAACACCGCACCGCCCTACGGCACTTCTTCAAGGCCTACCGGGGCCCCGTCCCGACCTGGCCGCTCCGCCGGGCCGCGATGCTCGCCCGCCGCGCGGAGCTGGAGCGCTTCTGCGAGCGTCGGGCCCCCGACGGCCCCGCCGTCCACCAGTGGCGCGAGCGCACCGCCGCCACCGCCGCCTGGACGGAGTGAGTCGGCTCCGCGCCCCGGCCCGGCTCCCCCGGCCCGGCTCCCCCGGCCCGCCCGGCCCCCGACCCCTCGAACCCTCGTCAGGTGCGCAGGACGACCTGGTCGCCCTGCGGCCCGAAGAGGTGGAGCACCTCCACCGGCCGGTCGTCGGCGGGGCCGAACCAGTGCGGTTCGCTGGTGTCGAACTCGGCCACCTCGCCCGGACTCAGGGTCAGTTCGCGCTGCCGTTCGTGCTCGCCGAGGATCAGCCGGACCGTCCCGGCCAGCACGTAGAGCCACTCGTAGCCGCCGTGGGTCACCAGCTTGGGCTCGCGCGGCGCGAGCACCTGCTTGAACACCCGGAGCCGGCCCGGGTACTGGGTGAGCGGGACGACCACGCTGCCGTCGTGGCGGTGGACGGGTTGGAGGTGGACGCGCGGGTCACCGCTGGCGGGGGCGGCGACCAACTGGTCGAGGGCGACGCGGTGGGCGCGGGCGAGCGGGATGAGGAGTTCCAGCGAGGGACGGCGCTTACCTGCCTCCAGGCGGGAGAGCGTGCTGACCGAGATGCCGGTGGCCTCGGCGAGCGCCTCCAGGGTGAGGCCCCGGTCACGGCGCAGGGCGCGCAGCCGGGGGCCGATGGCGTCGAGTACCTGCTCCAGTTCCGCGTCCACGGGGCCATCCATGCAGGAACGGCAAATCACCTGGGCACGGCAGGGCCCGTGGGCCGAGGCTGGCGGCAGCCCCGTTCTGACGCACCGTGAGAGGTCTCCGCCATGACCGTGCCCGCCCCCACTGCCGATCACGCCCCCTCGCCCGCGCCCGCACCCGGGGCTCCGCCACCGGCCACGCCCGTGCCCGTGCCCGCTCCCGCTCCCGCTCCCGCGCTCAGTGCCCGCCGTCGGTGGACGGTGCTGGCGGTGTGCTGCCTCAGCCTGTTCCTGGTGGGGCTGGACACCACGATCGTCAACATCGGCCTGCCCGCCATCGGCGCCGGCCTCGACGTGCCGGTGCCCGCCCTCGCCTGGACCGTCGACGCCTACACCCTCGCGGTGACGGCCCTGCTGATCACCTCCGGGGCGCTGGCGGACCGTTTCGGCCGCCGTCGGGTGTTCCGCCTGGGCCTGGCGGTCTTCGGGGCGGCCTCGGTGCTCTGCGCGCTGGCCCCGTCGCTGGGCTGGCTGGTGGCCGCCCGTACGGTGCAGGGGCTGGGCGCCTCGATGCTCAGTCCGGTGGCGCTCGCCATCGTGGTGAACGCGATGCCCGATCCCAAGGAGCGGGCCCGGGCGATCGGGATCTGGGCGGCCGTCTTCGGGCTGAGCATGGCGGCCGGGCCGGTGACCGGCGGCGCCTTGGTGGACGCCCTCGGCTGGCGCTCGCTGTTCTGGGTCAACGTCCCGGTGGTCCTCGTGGCGCTCGCCCTGACGGTGCGTCACGTCCCGGAGTCCCGGGCACCGCAGGCCCGGCCGCTCGACCTGCCCGGACAGGCGCTGCTGGCGCTGCTGGTCGGCGTCTCGGTCGGGGTGCTGATCGAGGGGCCCCGGATCGGCTGGGCCTCTCCCGGTGCCCTGACCGCGTACGGCGTGGCGGCGGCTGCGGCGGTGGCCTTCGTCCTGGTCGAGACGCGGCGCGAGGAACCGCTGATCGACCCCCGGCTGTTCCGCCGCCCGGCCTTCGCGGGTGCGGTGCTGGGTGCGGTGGCGGTGTTCGTCGCGCTCGGCCTGACCTTGCTGCTCTCCACCTTCCAACTCCAGCAGGCCCGGGGCTGGACAGCGCTTACCGCCGGGCTCGCGACCCTGCCGATGGCGCTCGGCGCGGTGGTCTGCGCCCCGTGGTCGGGACACCTCACCGCCCGGATCGGCCCGCGCCGACCGCTGCTGCTGGCCGGCGGCTTCCTGACGGCCAGCGGCCTCTGCCTGGCCATGACGACCGCGACCACCGTCCTGCCGTTCCTGCTGCCCGGCTACCTGCTGGTCGGCATCGGCTTCGGCTTCGCCAACGCCCCGATCACCAACACCGCCGTGAGCGGCCTGCCCCCGGCCCGCGCCGGAGTGGCGGGCGCGATCACCTCCACCGCCCGGCAGTTCGGCTCGGCCCTGGGCATCGCGGTGGCCGGCATCCTGGTCGCGGACGCCGCCCCGGCCGATCTGCCGGACGCCGCCCTCCCGGGCTGGGCCGTGGTCAGTGCCTGCGGTCTGATGCTGCTCCTGGTCGCCCGGACGGCCCGCCCGGCCGCCAAGGCCCGCACCGCCCGCCCTCCGCTCCGCCCGTAGACGACCCCGCCCCGGCTCCGCCCGTACGCGACCGCCAGACCGCCAGACCGCCAGCGCGGCACGGACGGAACGGACGGAACGGGCGGATGGGAGCAGCGGAAGGGGCCGGCGTCCGACGATCAAGAGAACGCCGGCCCAACACTCGTCGGCCCCCCGAGAAGCCACCCGCATGGCTGCTGGCTTGGCGCGAACCGTCCCGCCGGGGCGGCACGGGAGAGGACGGACCATGGCTGAACTCCGGGCGCACCACTACCGCTTCGCGCACCGGGTGATGCCCCGGGCCGCCGTGGACTTCGGGCCGACGATGCTCGCCGAACCTCCGGCACACGGCGTGCAGCGCTCCCTGGAGTCCCTGTGGGACGGCTTCGGCGGGACCCTCCCGCCCGAGGACCGGCTGCCGAGTGACGGCCTGTCAGGACAGCACGTCGATCGGGCCGGCCACCGGCTGCTGCTGGTCACCCTGCCGGAGCCGATCGCCGCCGCCGAAGCGCACTTCGTGGCCGTCGTCCAGGTGCGCGGCGAGGAGGCCTGCCGGTTCCTCACCCTGGAGCGTTCCGAGAGTCCGGTCGACGGTTCGGTCGGCACCGTGCTCGGTGAGTGGTCGGCCGAGGGGCACGTCAACTTCGGTGCCGGCCCGGCCCCTCGGCCCGAGCTGTTCCTGAGCGCCATCGATGCGCTGCTCGGAGCGCACCCGACCCGCTGACCCGACCGGCTGACCCGACCCGCTGACCCGATCCCGGGGCCTCGAAGGCCGGCTGCCGTCCCCGGTCGATTCCGCCCTCGGCATGACCGATTGCCGTGCGCCGCAGGCACGTCGGAGTGTTCGAGGATGACCACTCCGACCACTGCCGCCATCGCCGTGGCACACCTCAGCGACCCGCACCTCACCAGCGGCGCACTCGCCGCCGCCCCCGCCGAGAACCTCCACCGCGCACTGGCCCGGGTCCTCACCCTCGACCCCCGACCGGACTGCGTGGTCATCACCGGTGACCTGGTCGACCGCGGCGACCGGAAGGCCTACCCGCTCCTGCACGACCTGATCGACCGCTACCCGCTCCCGCTCCACCTGGTGGCCGGGAATCACGACAACCCCGAGGCGCTGCTCGCGGAGTTCGGCGGCACCCGCTTCCTGGGCGGCGCGGACCGTACGCACCACGCGGTGGACCACCCCGGCTTCACCGTGGTGGTGCTGGACTCGTCGCTGCCCGGCTCACCCGCCGGACGGCTGGGCCCCGAACAGACAACCTGGCTGGACACGGTACTGACCCGACGGCCGGAGATCCCCGCCCTGGTCTGCCTGCACCATCCGCCGGTGGACCTCGGCATCGCGTTCCTCGACGGCATGCGGTTGACCGACGGCGAGGAGCTGGCCACCGTGATCGCCCGGCACGGCAACGTCGCCCGGGTCCTGGCCGGCCACGTCCACCGCCCCGCCACGGCCGCGTTCGCCGGCACGCTGCTCACCGTCGCCCCCAGCACCCACCTGCAGAGTGGCCTGGCCCTGCGCGGCCAGGTGCCCGACTACCTCCCGGAGCCGACCTCCTTCCTGCTCCACCTCCGCACCGCCGCTCCCCTCGCCCCGTCCGCGGATGCCTCACCCACCTCGGGCTGGGTCACCCACACCGTGCCCGTCAGCCACGCCGCTGCCACCATCGGGCTCTACTGACCCACCGTCACGAGCACCGCCCGGGCGGCCGGCAGGTCCTCGACAGCCGACTGCGCACGGCCCACCGCACGGACGGGCAGCGGGTCCTCGTCGGGGCGTGCCGGACCGCCCGGCCCTCGCCGGTGTCCTCGGCCGACGCCCTCCCCGGGCCGAGGACACGGCGATGGCCGGGCGGGGAAGCGGGCGAGCGAGCCCGGCGGTCACGGCCTCACGGGCGGGCCCAGAGCGTCAGGTCGGCGGTGGTGGCCACGGCGAGGGTGTGCCCGGACAGCGAGAAGCCCACCGCCCGGAGTTCGGTGGCGTCGGCGTCGTGGAGGTGCCACCAGGTCCCGCCGTGCGGCCCGGCGCAGCGGTCGCCGTCGGCCGAGAGCAGCACCTGCTCCTCCAGCCCGCCCAGCCGAACGACCGTCAGACTCCAGCCGTCGCCGGTCGCCCGCCCCAGCGTCCCGCCGACCAGCCCGGCGGTCGGCACCCGCAGGCCCGTCAGCGGCCCGATCCCGTGGCAACTGAGGTCCGCCTCCGGCCAGCTGCTCTCCGGCGTCTCCTCCCTGGCCAACAGCTCGCCGGTCACCGCGTCGTAGAGCCCCCGGCCACTGTGCGACATCACCAGCACCAAGTCCCGGCCGTCCTCCGGTGAGACTCCGAAGCCCACCCCGACCAGCCCGCCGACCGCCGCGAGCAGCACCCGCCGCCACGGCGCGGGCGCGGCCACCACCGGCACCTCCGCCCGTGCTCCGGGCTCCACCACCTCGTGTTCCTCCTTCGCGCCTCCGCCGCACGCTCACCGGCCCGACGTCCCCGTCTGCATCCGCGCGCCCGCCGACCATGGCCCCTGCCTCAGGGGCCGCCCAGGGTGCGGTGGGCGAGGTCGGCCAGGGCGGCGGCGATCCGGTCGACCGGGACGCCGCGGTCGCGTTGGTGCCGGAAGAGCTCGGGGGCGAGCGGCGCGAGCAGGTGGTCGGCGGTGGTCTCGGGGTCGGCCAGGCCGGCCTCGCGGGCGAGGTGGGTGACGTGCAGCCGCCAGAAGCCGTACACCCCGGTGCCGTAACGAGCCAGGCCGGTCTCGGCGCCGAGGGCGAGGTGGACGTGGGTCTCCAGCAGCTCGGTCATGGCCGTGTAGAACGCGGCCAACCGGGCGGCCGGGGTCGGCGCGGGCTCGCCGAAGGCCCCCGGCCCGAGTGGCGCGGGGCCGCTCAACAGCCTTTCCTGGAGCGCGCGTTCGTGCTCGTCCAGCAGGGCTCGGGCGATCGCGGCCCGGTCCGGGTAGCGCCGGTAGAGGGTGCCGCGTCCGATGCCGGCGGCCTTCGCGACGTCGTCCATGGTGACGCCCGCCGGATCACGCTCCGCGAACAGCCGCTCGGCGGCGGCCAGCACCCGGGCACGGTTGCGGGCTGCGTCGGCCCGCTCCCGTGGGGGCGGATCTGCGGCGAGCGGCAGCGGGCGCGGTGGGGGTCGGGTCACGGCGGCAGCCTATCCGACAAGTGGACAGAGCGTCCATTTCTGCGTACGGTGAAGCCGCCCGGAAAGTGGACACACAGTCCACTTCTCCCGAAACCCAGGGGGGTTCCACCGCCGTGTCCCGACTCCTGCGCCTCGACAGCAGCGCCCGCTCCGACTCCTTCACCCGCCGGCTCGGCGACGCCTTCGTCCACGCCTGGCGGCAGGGCGGCGGCGGTGAGGTGGTGCACCGCGATCTGACGCTCGATCCGCCACCGCCGATCCGGGAGGGGTGGACCACCATCTGCGACACCCTGCTGCGCGAGGGCATCACCGAGACCGACCGCTACGCCGAGGCGGTCCGCACCGAGCCGGAGCGCCTCGCCTGGGCGGTCACCGAACCGCTGCTGGCCGAACTGCTCGCCGCCGACGTGGTGGTGATCGGAGCCCCGATGTACAACTTCGGCGTGCCGAGCGCACTCAAGGCGTGGATCGACCAGGTGACCTTCCCGAAGATGGTGCTCACCCCCCGCCGCTTCGTGGTCCTCTCGGCGCGCGGGGGTGCCTACGGGCCCGGCACTCCACGTGAGCCCTTCGACCACCAGGCCCGCTACCTCCTCGACTTCTTCCGTGGGCACTACGGCGTGGAGGACGGCGAGGTGATCAGTGCCGAACTGGTCAACTCGCTCACCGACCCCGCCCTGGCCGCCCGGCTGCCGCAGCACCGGGACTCCGCCGCCGCAGCCCTCGACCGGGCGGCCGGGCTCGGGCTGGAGCTGGCCGGTCACCCGGCGACGAAGGGGAGTTGAACGCCATGCCGTGGATCTGGCTGCTGCTGGCCGGTGCCGTCGAGATCGCCTGGTCGCAGAGCATCAAGCCCACCGAGGGATTCACCCGGCTCCCGCAGACCGCGCTCTGCCTCGCCCTGATGCTGGCGGCGGTCTACCTCCTCGGCCTGGCCGTCCGGGACCTCCCGGCCGGCCCCGCCTACGCCGTCTTCACCGGAATCGGCACCGTCGGCGCCGTACTGACCGGAGCACTGCTGGGCGGTGACCGGCTCTCCCCGGTCCAACTCGTCGGTCTGGCGCTGGTGACGGCCGGTCTGGTCACCGTCCGCCTGGGTACCTCCGGCTGAGGCCGGCCCGCGAAGTCGGTCGGCGAGGCCGCCCCGCGCGCTGGGTCCGCAAGGTCGGCCGACGAGGCCCACCCGGGAGGTCGATCGACGGCGAGGGGCTGGCGAATCACCCGGCGGGCGGGCCGTCGGTTCGTGCGGGAGCCCAGTGCTCCGCACGGTGGCGGAGCGCTTGGATGGGTGGTGCGGCCGGGATGCGGGAGGCCGACCCGGCCCGGTCCTCAAGCGGGGCGGGGCGCAGCCTCCCGCGCCCCGGACGGCCGACGCGGGCCACCCGGGGTGGGCAGCCCGCGTCGGCCACTCTCCTGTGGCGTACGCGCACGGCCGGACGTCCCATGGGGCTGGGAACGAACGGGGGCCAGGGCCTGACCGTCCGTCACGGGGGCTCGGCCGGGGCGGACGCCCCCGGCGGGCCCGCACGGGGCAGCGAGGGGGCAGCGGGGTTGTCCGTCCGGCCTCGTACGCTCGCGGGATGACCGTCCCAGAAGGAACCCACCCCACCGTTCCGGTCCGGGTGGGCCACCACCAGGCTCAGATCGACGAGTTGCTCGCCCCGGCGATCGAAGCCTGCTGGCGCAGCGGGTTCGAGACCTTCACCTGCTGCCAGGACCTCGGCGAGAGCAACGCCGGCTGGACGGAGAAGCTGCCCCACATGGCGGCCTACGTCGACTCCCGCCGTGGGTGGATGCTCATCGACTTCCCGATCGACAGCGGGCTGGCCTTCCTCTCCGCCGTCGCGAACTCCGGCCCCCGGGACGCCTTCTACGTCCGGATGACCCACTGGGCGGCTCCGGACGCGTGGGACGTCAGGATCAAGCCCATGGACGCCGCGATGTTCCGCGAGGAGTCGGCCTCGCAGTTCGGCCTGCGGCTGCTCCAGGTGAGCTTCCCCGCGTACGACCTGCCGGAGCTGACCCGACGCCTCGGCGAGTACGCCGCCGGTCGGCTGGTGGAGCCCGGCCCAGTCGACTGGAGCACCGTCGGACGCTGAGCACGAAGCCGGCGGCGCCGTCCGCGCGAGGCCCCGGTTCGGCAGGCACCCTCACCGACCGACCGCCCCGAACCGGTACCCTGACGGCCCGAAACCTGCCGAACGGGGGCCTCGACAATGGGTGTGACGCTGGGCGATGTGGCACGCGAGGCCGGGGTCTCGCTGGCGACCGCCTCCCGGGTGCTGAACGGGTCGTCGATCCGGAAGGTGAGCACCGCCCTGGCCGAGCACGTGCGGGACACTGCGGATGCGCTCGGGTACCTGCCGAACGCCCCCGCCCAGGCACTGGCCCGCGCCGCCACCGCCACCGTGGGCATCCTGCTGCACGACGTATCCGACCCGTACTTCGCGGCGCTCGCCCGGGGCGCCTGCGACAGCGTGGTGGCCGCCGGTCTGATGCCCCTGGTGGTCAACACCGACGGCGACCCGGCCACCGAACTGCGCGGGGTGCGGATGCTGCACGCCCAGCGGGTGCAGGCCATCGTGCTGGCCGGGTCCGGCTACACCGACGCGGAGGCGGCCGTCCGGCTGGACGTGGCGCTCGCCGAGTACCGGGCCGACGGCGGGTCGGTGGCCGCCGTCACCGACCACGGACCGGCCTACCACACCGTCCGGCCGGCCAACCGGACCGGAGCGGCGGAGCTGACCAGGGCCCTGCTGGCGCTCGGCCACCGGGACTTCGCGGTGATCACCGGACCGAGCCGGCTCCGGGTGCCGGGCGAGCGGCTGGCCGGGGTGCGGCAAGCGCTTGCCGAGGCCGGGGTGGAGCTGCCCGAATCGGCGGTTCTGCGGTCGGAGTTCACCCGTGAGGGTGGCCGCCGGGCGATGGCCTCGCTCCTCGGGGGTGACGGCGGGGGGCGGGTCCCGACGGCGGTGCTGGCCTTGGCGGACGTCTGCGCGGTGGGTGCACTCGCCGCCTGCCGGGAGCGCGGGGTCCGGGTGCCGGAGGACGTCTCGGTGGCCGGGTTCGACGACATACCGCTCGCGGAGGACCTCAGCCTGCCCCTGAGCACCGTCCGGATACCGCTCACCCTGATGGGCGCCGAGGCGGTCCGGCTGGCGCTGCGCACCCCGGCGGACACCGTGGGCAGCTTCGACGCGCCGGTCCAGGTGGTGCTCCGCTCCACCACTGCGGCGCCCCGCCGCTGACGGTCCGTCGGCCGCTGCCCCGTCGGGCCCGGCCCCTCGTTCCCTGCGACGCCCCCACACCGACACCCACGGAGTCCGCGTCCGGCACCTCCGACGGCGACCGCCGACACCGGCCGCGCGACCGCGTCCGGCTGCGCGGGTGCGCGCCTGCTGAACCGTCACCCCGGTAAGCGCTTACCGCCTTTCCCCCCAAGGGCTCACCCCATCCCGTCCAGGCCATTGACGCCCCTTCAGGTAAGCGCTTACCGTCGTCCCGCCCCGGCCCCCACCGCCCCGGAGGACGCACCACCATGCCCACCACCCCGCAGCGCCCCACCCCACGACCCACCCCACCGCCCGGTCTGCTCTCCCGCCGCCGCCTGCTGCAACTCGCCGCCCTCGGCCCCGCCACCGCCGTACTCGCCTCGCTGCCGACCCTCGCCGCCCCCACCCCCGCCTGGGCCGCCGCCAACGCCACCAACGCCACCGATGCCTACGACACCCTCCGGCTCCGCTGGCGTGACCTGCTCACCGGCACCGGCTTCGACCCCGCCTCCGCTCCCTTCGCCACCACCCTGACCGCCCTCGGCGACCGAGCCCGCGCCCAGCTCCAGGGCATGGCCCCGACCTCCACCGCCCTCTGGCCCGACCTCCCGCTGGGCAGCAACTCGGCGAACGTCACCGCCTCGCACACCCGCCTGCGCACCATGGCCCTGGCCTGGGCGCAGCCGGGCACCGGCCTGACCGGCGATCCGGCCCTGGCCACCGCCGTCGTCACGGGGCTGAACCACCTCAACACCACCTCCGGCGGCTACACCCCCACCACCACCGCCTACGGCAACTGGTGGGACTGGCAGATCGGCACCCCGCAGGCCCTGCTGGACGTCTGCGTCCTGGTCCACGACCGCCTGACGCCCGCTCAGCTCACCTCCCTCCTCGCCGCCGTGGACCGCCAGGTCCCCGACTCCCGGGTCTCCGGCTACAGCGGCACCAGCACCGGCGCCAACCGGGTGGACCTCTGCCGCGTCCTCGCCCTGCGCGGCATCCTCGGCCGCGCCTCCGCCAAGCTCGCCACCGCGACCACCGCGCTCTCCCCGGTCTTCCCGTACGTGTTGACCGGCGACGGTCTGTACGCCGACGGCTCCTTCGTCCAGCACACCTGGGTCCCCTACACCGGTTCGTACGGCGAGGTGCTGCTCGGCGGGCTCAGCCGGCTCTTCGCCCTGCTGGCCGGCTCGGCCTGGCAGGTCTCCGATCCCGCCCGGCAGAACGTCTTCGACGCCGTCACCGACGCCTACGCGCCGTTCCTCTACAACGGCCTGGTGATGGACCCGGTCAGCGGACGGGCCGTCAGCCGGGGCCGCCAGAGCGGTGATCAGTTCCAGCTCCAGCAGGACGACCACACCCGGGGCCACACCCTGATCGGCCACATCCTCCGGCTGGCCGACTCCGGCGCCGCCCCCGCCGCGCAGTCCGCCGCCTGGCGCTCCGCCGTCAAGGGCTGGCTGACCCGCGACTACTACCTCCCCTACCTCTCGAACGGCTACCTGGACGTCCCCGAGCTGGCCCGTGCCCAGGCGCTGCTGTCCTCCTCCACCAGCGCCTCCCCCGAGCCGCTCGGGGCCAGGGTGTTCGCGATGGACCGCGCCGTGGTGCGCCGGGCCGGCTGGGCCGCCGCGCTGAGCCTCTGCTCGGCCCGCACCACCTTCTACGAGACCGGCAACGGCGAGCACCTGCGCGGCTGGCACAGCAACAACGGCATGCTCTCCTGGTGGGGCGCCACCTTCGGCAACGGGCAGTACTCGGACGCCTTCTGGCCCACCGTCGACCCCTACCGCCTGCCCGGCACCACCGTCTCCGCCAAGCCGCTCGCCGACGCGGCCGGGGGCACCTGGGGCGCGCCCCGCCCCGACGCCGTCTGGGCCGGCGGCGCCACCGACGGAAGCTACGCCGCCGTCGGCCAGGACCTGCGCGGCCTCTCCTCCACCCTCACCGGGCGCAAGTCCTGGTTCCTGCTGGACGATGCGATCGTCTGCCTGGGCGCGGGCATCAGCTCCACCGACGGCGCCCGGGTGGAGACCGTCCTCGACAACCGCAACCTCGGCCCCGGCGGCACCCACACCCTGACCGTGGACGGCGTCGCCCAGCCCGCCACCCTCGGCTGGTCCAGCCGCCTCGACGGCGCCCGCGCCGTCACCGTCTCCGGCTTCGGCGGCTACGTCCTCCCGGCCGGGACCGGTCTGCTCGCCAAGCGCGAGGCGCGCACCGGCAGTTGGCGTGACATCAACACCAACGGTTCCACCGAGCAGCTCACCCGGCGCTACCTCACCCTCTGGTTCGACCACGGCACCGACCCCACCGACGCCACCTACGAGTACCAGCTGCTGCCCGGCGCGAGCGCCACCGCCACGGCCGCCCGGGCCGCCGCCCCGACCGTCACCACCCTGGCCAACTCCCCCACCGTGCAGGCGATATCGGACTCGGCCTCCGGCGTCACGGCCGCCAACTTCTTCGCCGCCGGCACCGCCGGGCCGGTCACCGCCTCCGCCCCGTGCTCGGTGCTGGTCCGCACCCAGGGCGCCACCCGCACCGTCACCGTCGCCGACCCGTCCCGCCGGTCCGCCACCGTGACGGTCACCCTCACCGGCACCGGCCGCCCCGTCGCGCCCGCCCCGGGCGTCCAGGTGCTGGGCACCGAGGGCACCGTCACCCTCCTGGTGGAGCTCGGCGGCACCCAGGGGGCCGGCCGCACCGTCACCCTCTCCTCCGCCTCCGGCGCCCCGGCCGCCGCCACCGCGACGCTGCTCGCCCCGACCCGGGACAGCTTCGTCCGCGACGGCTCCTACGCCACCGTCAACTACGGCACCGCCACCACCCTCACGGTGAAGAACACCAACAGCACCGACAGCGGCTTCGGCCGCCGCGCGCTGCTCGCGTTCGACACCACGGCCGTCCCCGGCACCGTCCGCCGCGCGGTCCTCTGGGTGCACGGCGCGGTCGCCGACTCCGGCGGCACCCTGGCCACCCTCCAGGCGTTCGCCACCGCAGGCGACGACTGGACCGAACCCACCGTCACCTGGGCGAACGCCCCCGCCCTGGCCCAGGCCCTGGGCACCGGCCGGATCTCCACCGCACCCGACTGGATCGCGCTGGACGTGACGGCCGCCGTCACCCCGGGCCGCCCCGCCCTCACCCTCGCCCTCTGGCAACCGCTCGGCGCCGTCGGCCTGGCCGTCAACCTCGACGCCCGCAGCCACCCGACGTACCCGCCCGTGCTGGAGGTGGTCAGCTCCTGACCACCGCAGGGCCCGCCTCGTCGGGCCGCCGAACGCCCGGCGGTCCGACGAGGCGGGCCAGGGCCTACGAGCGGACGTAGGGCCGGGTCATGATCTCCATGTTGTGCCCGTCGGGGTCGGCGAAGTAGACGCCCCGGCCGCCGAACCAGGCGTTCTCCCGGCCGGGGTCGGTGTGGTCGGGGTTGGCGTAGTAGGTGACGCCGCCCGCCTCCAGGCGGGCGATGATGCCGTCGAACTCCTCGTCGGGGACCAGGAAGGCGTAGTGCTGGCCCTGCACCGGCTCGTCGCGCTTCTCGTAGTAGTCGAGCGTCACGTCGTTGCCGAGGTCCACGGGGAGGAACGGCCCGAACGGGTTGCCGACCTCCAACCCCAGGACGGTGGCCAGGAATTCGGCCGACGCCTGGCGGTCGCTGGCGTAGACGGCGGTGTGGTTGAGCTGGATGTGCGTCATCGGTGGTGTGGTCTCCGTTCTCGGTGTCCTTCAGGAACGGCGCTGCCGCAGGAGGGCGCGCCGGAGGCGAGGAAACGGAGCGAGGTGGCGGGGCTCTGACCCGCCTCGGGCTCAAGCCGAGGCCGGGTAACCCACTCGTGCGTGGCCCAAGGCCGACCCGGTAGTCACACGAACGACCATACTGATCACGGAAGTCCGGGGCAAGCCTCCGCCCCGGCGATCACAGCACGGTGATCGCGAAGGCCCAGAGGTGCGGGGTGGCCGGGACGATCGCGTAGTGCACGATGGCGTGCGCGGTGGTGACCACCCGGACGGTGTCGTCGAGGTCGTAGCGGTCCGCCGACGGCCAGGCGTAGGGGTGCTCCTGGGCGCGCAGCAGGGCCTGCCGGAGCTCCCGGCGGGCCGGGACGGCGAGGTCGCCGACCACGGCGGCGACGGGCTTGGCGATGCGCAGGGTGTAGGGGTGCGTCACTGGCCCGGGTCCTCGTGGGGTCGCCGGACCTGCCTGTTGACCCGGCGTCATACCGTCAGCCTACCGACAGCGGGAGCCCTCCGGGCCCGGATCGGCGCGCTCGGCACCGTCGGTCCGGGCCCCGGCCGCGCGACCGTTCCGCCCGCCGCACCGCCCGCCCCAGCGTTCGCGCTCGCCGCCCGTCGCCTGCCCCGCCCCCGCACGGCGACCCTCCACGCGCCGCCACTGCCACCCCCACCCCCACCACCTCGGCCTCGGCCTCGACCTCCGTCACGGCAGCAGCAGGTTCACGTCGCCGAACTCGTGCCACAGGTACCGTCCTTGGAGCGCCTCGGCGTAGCAGCGTTCGAGCAGCGGCCTGCCCGCCACCGCCGCCAGCAGGTCGAGGTGCGAGGCGCGCGGCTCGTGCCAGCCGGTGAGCAGCCCGTCCACGCAGCGCACGCCCCGCTCGGCGGTGACCACCAGATCGGTCCAGCCCTCGGCGGCCCGCACGGTGCCGTCCTCGGCGGTGGCGGACTCCAGGGCCCGGACGGCGGTGGTGCCGACCGCGATCACCCGGCCGCCGTGCTCGCGGACGTGGCCGACCAGCCGGGCGGTGGCGGCCGGGACGCGGTACCACTCGGGGTAGGGCCGTTCGTGGAGCTCCGGTGAGGCCACCCCGGTGTGCAGCGTGACCGGCGCCAGCAGCACGCCCCGGGCGGCCAGCCGCGCGACCGTCTCGGCGGTGAACGGTCTTGCCGCGCTCGGCATCTCGCTGCTTCCCGGCTCGCTCGCGAAGACCGTCTGATAGGTACTCAACGGCCAGTCCCGGTCCACGTAGCCGTACCGGATGGCCCGTCCGTGGGCGGCCAGGTAGCCGGCGAGCGGGGCGGGCAGGGCGAGCCGGGCGTACCAGAGGCGCGGGGTGTACGGGCCGGTCAGCTCGGCGCTGCCGCCGCCCGGCAGGGTGACGGTCAACCCGGGCCGGGCGGGCGAGAGTTCGGGCGGGAAGTACTCCGATCCGCCACCGCCCGGCCGGCGCAGCTCGACCAGGTGGGCGCCCCGGGCGTCCGGCCGGGCGGAGGAGAGGTGCAGGGTGACGGGCGCGCCGTCGGGGAGCCGTCCGGGCAGCGCGGCGGGCAGGGTGGCGGAGTTGTTGACCACCAGCAGGTCGCCCGGCTCCAGCACCTGCGGGAGATCGGCGAACACCCGGTGCTCGGTGGCGAGTCCGCTCCGGCGGCCGACCAGCATCCGGACCCCGTCCCGGTGCAGACCGCGGGCCTCGGCCGGTGCCCGGGCGGACAGCTCGGCCGGGACGGTGAAGTCGAGTCCGCTCTCCGTGGCGGTGGCCATCAGTGACCTCCCGTCGTCGGCGTGCCGGCGCCGTCCGGGGCGAGGTCGGCGGCACGGTGGCGGCCGGAGTCGGGGCGGCCGGCCAGCAGGGCGCGGAAGGCGGGCACCACGGTGGCCGGCAGCGGCCGGTCGGAGATGTCCTCGCCGGGGAACGCCTCCTGGTGCATCACGGTGCGCATGTCGCCCGGGTCCACCGCCCAGACCCGGAGTGCGGGCTCCTCCTCGGCCAGGATCGCCGAGGCGTGGTCGAGGGCGGCCTTGCTCGCGCCGTATCCGCCCCAGCCGGCGTACGCCTCGACGGCGGCGTCCGAGGAGAGGTTGAGCACCGCCCCGTGGTGGGAGCGGAGTTGGGGCAGCAGCAGCTGGGTCAGGGCGATCGGTCCGAGCACGTTGACCTCGAAGGTCTCCAGCAGGCCGGGCAGCGGGAAGTCGGCGAGCCTGGGCAGTGGCGCCCCGGCCAGCGGGTAGCCGGTGAGCGTGGAGGCGTTGTTGACCAGCAGCTCGGCACCGCCGAGCGCGGCGGCGGCCGCCGCCAGCCGCTCCCGGTGGTCGTCGTCCACCACCGATCCGGCCAGTGCCACGACTTCGGTGCGGCCGGCCAACTCCTTCTGCACTGCCGCCAGTTCGAGGGCCCCCCGGGCGGTGATGACCAGCTTCCAGCCGTCCTCGGCGAGCGCTCGGGCCAGCTCGAGACCGAGGCCCCGGGAGGCCCCGGTCACGACGGCCACCCGGGCGACGGTGTCGGCCCCGGCGGGAGTGGCCGTCACGGCCTCGGCGGCGGGGACGACCACGGGGACGCTTGCGGAGTCAGAGGTGATGTCCATGGCGATACTGTCGCCCCGGGCACCGCACCCCGGGATCGGCCACCGGACGCAGCACGCCCGGTCCCTTGGGCCTACTCCTCCGGCCGCAGACCCACCCCGGTCTCACCGTCCCGCCGGCCTCACTCCCCCGTCACCACCGGGAGCTCGGCCCGCGCGCCCCACTCGCTCCACGAACCGTCGTAGACCGCCAGCCGCCGGTACCCGGCCAGGTCGGCGCCCAGGGCCAGCACGCAGGCCGTCACCCCGGAGCCGCAGCTGAACACCAGCTCCTCCCGCTCGCCCACCAACTCCTCGAACAGCGACCGCAGTTCCGCAGCCGACCGCATCCGGCCGCCGTCCTGAAGACGGCCGAACGGGAGGTTGAACGCCCCGGGCATGTGGCCGCCGCGCAGACCCTCCCTGGGCTCCGGTGCCGTCCCGGCGAACCGCCCGGCCGTCCGGGCGTCCAGCACCGCGCGGTCCGGATCGGCCAGGGCCGCGCCCACCACCTCCCGGTCCACGACCAGCCCCGGACGCGGGGCGGCCGTGAAGTCGCCGGGGACCACCGGCCGCTCCGCCACCCCACGGGGCAGCCCGGCCGCCTCCCAGGCGGGCAGGCCGCCGTCCAGCACCGCGACCCGGTCGAAGCCCATCGCCCGGAACATCCACCAGGCCCGCGCGGCGGAGTAGATGCCGGTGCCGTCGTAGACCACCACCGTGGAGTCGTCGTTGACGCCCAACTCCCGTACCGCTGACGTGAACTGCTCCACCGAGGGCATGGTGTGCGGCAGCGGGTCACCGTGGTCCGAGAAGGCCCCCTCCAGGTCGAACACCCCGGCCCCGCGGATCGGCTGCACCCCCTCGGGCCGTTCCCCGACCGGCACGTCCAGCACCACCAGGTCGGGGTGCCCGAGGCACCCGGCCAGCCAGTGCACGTCGACCAGCGGTCCGGGGAGAGCGAGCGAAGTCATCGGCGGTGTCCTGTCGGTCCGTACGGAGCGGGAGCCAGCTCTGACCCCCGCAGCCCCGATTCTGCTCCACCGCCCGCACCACGCCGCCCCCAGGTCCGCGCCGGCCGCGCCCCTCCCCCGCTGCCTCACCGCCCACAGGCCTCACCGCCAGCCAACCTCACCGCCCACGGGCCTCACCCGAGCGCCCCCTCCTTCGGCGCGTACCGCAGCAGCACCACATCCCCGACCGTGCTCGCGCCGAGCAGCCGCATCCGCCGGGTGCTCCCGCCCGGGAACTCCGCCGGGTGGACGAACCTCGGCGCCGCCGCCTCCCCCACCAGCAACGGCGCCACCGCCCACTGCACCTCGTCGGCCAGGCCCTGCGCGAGGAACTGCGTGTGGATCCGGCCCCCGCCCTCCACCATCAGGCGCCGCACCCCGCGCTCCGCCAGGTCGTCCAGCATCGGCCCGAAGTCCACGGTCTCCCCGAGCCCCACCACCTCGGCCAGACCGGCCGTACCGGCCAGCACCGGCCGCAGCCGGGCCGCGCCCGCGTCCGTCGTGTAGACCACCTTCCCGCCCCCGGAGTGCCAGAACCGCAGCTCCGGCCCCAGCTCCCCGCCCGCCGTGACGGTCACCTTCAGCGGGTGCTCCGGCTTCCCCGCCGCCACCCGGGCGGCCCGCCGGGCCGGGCTGTTGACGAGCAGTCGGGGATCGTCGGTGCGCACGGTGTTCCCGCCGATCAGGATCGCGTCCGACTCGGCCCGCAGCTGGTCCACCCGGTCGAAGTCCGCCGCGTTGGACAGCAGCAGCCGCTGCGGCGAGGTGTCGTCGATGCACCCGTCGATCGAGGTGGCGACGCTCAGCAGGACGTGGGGGCGGTCGGCCATCGAGGGGTCCGTTCTCCGGTGGGGGTGGGCGTAGGCTCTCGGCTGATCATCCGTCATACGAGGTCATACGAGGGGCAGTGCAGACATGGGCCAGAAGATCATCCGGTTCTCGGACCTGACCGGCAAGCACGTCGAGGACGACGGCGCGTTGGTGCGGATCGTGGTGCGGGACCACCCGGAGCTGACGGACGGTCCAGTCGAGATCGAGGCGCTCGCCGAGGAGCTGGCCCCGGTGGAGGAGCTGGCGCTCGACCTGGTGACGGTGGAGCTGTACCGGCCGGGCAGCGAGCGGCCGGAGACGGTGGTGATGGAGGCCGGGGTGTTCGACCGCCTGGCCGTGGCGACGCCGATGGCCGAGGTGCTGCGCGGCGCCAAGCGGGTCGCCTCCGCCGGCATCCCGAGCCAGCAGACCGCCCCGGCGGGCACCCGGGAACGGGTCAACTACGCGAGCCTGGAGCACGCCGGCCGCCCGCACAAGGGCCGCACCACCGACGCCGAGAAGCAGCTGGTCCAGCAGCACCTGGAGGAGGTCAACGAGCGCCTCAGCTCCGAGGGCCTGCGCACCATCGACCTCGCCAACGCCGACCACGTCTCCCGCTACGGCCTGGAGTCCCTGGCCCGGGACCTCGGCGTGATGCTGGGCTGACGGCCCCACCCGCAACCTGCCTCGGGGCGCCGGCCCACAACCCCGGCGCCCCGCCACCTCTCGGGGTCAGTCCGTGGCCAGTCGGATGGTCGCACCGTCCGGCGCGCCGTGGACCTTCTGCGCGACCGGGCCCCGGATCCGCATGGCGACCGCGGCGTCCTTGACCACCAGGTTGTCGAACTCGTACGTGCCACCCATGACGAAGAACTGCAGCGGGATCAAGCGCTCGTTCGGCTCGAGCGCACCATTCTCCTGCTGGAAGGCGTACGAGAAGGCATTCACCCCGTTCACATCCGGGTCGGAGAGCAGCCAGGCCGCCCACTCCTCCAGGCTGGTGCCGATCACGGCCACCTCGGCCGTCTCGGGGTCGAACCGGACCACCTCGGTGCCGCCCATGACCGCGAACTGCGCACCGAAGAGGTCCTGCCCGAAGCAGAACAGGTCGTCCGCGAGCCCGTTGTAGGAGTCCTTCCACAGCTCGTCCGTGTTCCAGGCGAGGAGGTCGTGGCCGAGGCCCTCGTCGCCGACCCGGAAGACCTGGACGCCACCGTTGAACAGGAAGAAGCCGTTCATCCGCGTGATGACCCGGCCGAGCTCGACCAGCGGCCCGCTCTCCACGCCGAAGTCGAGTTCGATCTCCGGGCCCATCGGACCGCGGGCCCGGCCCATCAGCTGCTCGAGCGCGCTCTGCGTCATTCCTTCTTCTCCGCTGCTTCAGGGCCGATCGGCCGCGTCAGGTACTGCTCTCGCACCCGGTCCGTCACGACCAGGCGCAGGGCTGGTTGGAGGACCGGGTCATCCGGAACGGCATCCCAGGCCTTGTAGGGCCACCATCGCTCACGAGCCGCCAAGAGCATCCTCTCACCACGGAGGAGGTCGCCCTGGGTCGCGTACCATCCGGCCATCCACAGGCACGAGGCGTACCGATCCGGCACCGCACCTGCGGACTCGGCGACCTGATGGGCCCGCTCGAAATCGTTGGCGTTGGTCAGGCCCTGCCAGAGGGCGTGTCGGGCGCCGCTGTCCAGCGTGTCGAAGCCCTGGACGGCCAGACTCTCGACCTGGCCGTCCAGAGGCCGCGAGGAACCACCCCAGTCGAAGTAGCTCGGCAGGAGCTCCTCCAGTGGACGTCTCGTCACCTCGTCGGCCAGCCAGGTCAGGTCCCCTGCCAGTACGCAGTCCTGAGGCATGCGGTCAGCCGCAGCGAGCAGTCGGGGCCGGGCCGGCTGATCGGCGTACAGCTCCGCCGCCAGGAAGATCGTACTGAACGGCACGTCCTGGTCACACAGTTCACCACCCAGTGAGCCGTCCCGAAGGATCAGCGCTTCGACGAGGTCCGCTGCCTCGGCGAACCGATCACGCCACGAAAGCACCTGAACGGCAGCGGCAGCAGCTTCCCACGCCTCATCGCGGTCACCGTCCGACCGCGTCGCGAGTCTCACCAGGTCCGGAAGGGTCTCGTCGAACCGCCCTTGGCGGGCACTGGAGATGAGCGCCTCAGCGACGTTCATGACGGTCCTCTCATAGCTAATGTCTGACCCTGACCCTGACCCGCGCTCCTTCGGGTAGGCCCCGGACAGCACTCCCCATACTCGAGCCCGAACCAGTGTTGTCACTGCTGGGTATGTACTTTACGCTGGCCCCCTTTCCGCCCTCCTTGTACATCGCCGGTGGGTACTCATCGCGGTCGTCCGGCGGCCGGGTGGCAATGCCGCGCAGCGAATCATCCCGATTGTCGTCAGCACCGGGCCGGTCGATGGTCAGGATCGACGGCTTGGGCGGTCCTTGCCTCGATCGGTCGCCGCGCCAAATCTGTCCCTGCTGAGCCTGCTCGATGTGGTCGGCCGACTCCGGATAGCGCGACCTCGGGATGACCATCTCTGCGTCGTAGTCTCCCCGGACTCCGAAGTGGCCGGCGATTTCGGTCCGCGCTGCGGCCTGACGCTTGATCCGGCCACGGGCACCGGGGCCGATCTCGCCGTGGTTCTTCGCGATCTTCTCAGCGAGGGCGATGATCTCGCGTTTGTGCGCGTCATCGGCATCGACGATGTGCTTGACGACCTGTTGGGCGCCCTGACCAGCTTGCTGGTACATGTCACTGACGGCTCGGCCCGCCTCCTGGCTCAGCGTCTTGCCAATCTTCTGGGCTGCCTCTTCCAACGCCTTGGCGATCGGATTGCTCAACTGAACGACACCCCCGAGGTAGCACCGGCAAACGCTCGGGCGTGGGCGGCCACCTGATCGGCATGCTCATCGAGCATGGCGGCGCAGCGGAGCAGTTCCTGCGGATTGACCCTGAACCCGTCACCGCTGCCGCCGCCGCCCGAGGCAACCCCGTTGACGGCGGCCTGCACACCTCGGAACACCAGGCCGGTCGCGGCACGCTCGACCACGGCGACCAGCGGGTCGACCGCCTGTGCGACGAGCATGCCGATGACCTGCTCCTCGACCTCCCGCAGGATGGCGTTGATGATTCGTTTCTGCACCTCGATCAGAGCCACCTCCGCAGCAGCGGCGACGCCCAGGGTGGCGACCGACGCGGCGGTGGCCGCGGCCAGCTCGGCCGCGGCGATTCCGAGTTGGGTGATGACGGCAATCTTGGCCGCCACGATGGCATCCGCAGCCACATCCAGCACGATGGCAGAGGCGTTGCATATCTGGACCAACTCGTCCATGTGGTCGGAGGACATCGCGGTCCAGCGATCCACCAGTCTCTGGTAGGAGTCCGCCTGATAGTGCTCGGCCATCTGCCGAATGACCGACGTGGCCGTCTGGTGCGTGCCGTCGATGTCCGTCGCGAACCTGCGGACCTGATCCGCGAACTCCCGCACCTTGTCTTCGTTCACCTCCGGCCAGTTGAAGCCGATGAGGTCCATCACCCAGACCAACTCGCCGGGCAGCTCGATAGCCACGGTCCCCCCGCTGTGCGATCGCGATATGTGTTCGAACACCCTAGCCTGACCCTTCACCAGGGTCTCGGTCGCCCCCGAACCACCATGAATCCCCCTCTATAGGTCAGATCCGCCAGCGCGCGATGCCCTGCGCCTCACGGCATTGGCCCATTCCACGGCACACTCCCCAGCAGGCATGCTGAGTGCATGGCAAGCCAACCGACCCTGACGGTCGACCAGGTCATCGAACGGATGCGGCAGTTGCAGCGGGAGCTGCCCGAGGGTGACGGGGTCGGGGTGTTCAACGCGATGTACCTGTCCGTCACCGAGCTGATCGGGCAGCGGATCACCGCCGGGTTCTTCGACGATCCCGTCTTCATGGCGGAGCTGGACGCCCGCTTCGCGGCCCGCTACCTCGCGGCCGTGGACACCGCCGCCACCGGCGGGCGCCCGGCGGCCTGTTGGCGACCGCTGTTCGACCTGCGCGGCCACCGGGGCGTGCACCCGCTCCAGTTCGCCCTCGCCGGGATGAACGCGCACATCGAGAACGACCTCCCGCTCTCGGTGGTGGACACCTGCCGCACCCTCGGCCGGGAGCCGTCCGGGATCGAGCGCGACTACCAGCGGGTGAACGCCCTGCTGGCCCAGGTCGAGGACCAGGTCCGTGACGAACTCCTCGGCGGTCCGGACGAGGTGGACCTCGCCGATCCGCTCCTGCACGTCATCGGCGTCTGGAGCATCGGCCGGGCCCGGGACGCCGCCTGGGCCAGCACCCTGGCGCTCTGGGAGCTGCGCGGCATCCCCTTCGTCCGGGGCGCCTTCACCGACACCCTCTCCGGCTCGGTCGGCATGGTCAGCCGGGCACTCCTCACCCCGATGGACGGAGTCGGCCGACGCTGACGGCCGGGGCGGCGGGTGAGGAGCGTCACCCCTGACGGAACGTCAGGGTGCGGCGGGGTCACGGTCGCTAGGGTGACGGGATGACCACGAACGGAGCGGCGGGCACCGCCGTCCCGGCAGGACGGTGACCCGTGATCGAGCGCATCCTCGGCGAGGCCGTGGCGGCGGTGGACAGCACCGTGGACACGCCGGGCTCGGAGCTGTACCCGGCCGAGCGGGCCGCCGTCGCCAAGGCGGTGGCCGGACGGCAGGCGGAGTACGCGACGGTCCGTGCCTGTGCGCGGCGGGCGATGGAGCGGCTGGGGCTGCCCGCCGCACCGGTCCCGGTCGGCGAGCACGGTGAACCGCTGTGGCCGGCGGGCGTGGTGGGGAGCATGACGCACTGCACCGGGTACCGGGCCGCCGCGCTCGGGCTCGCCCGTGACGTCCGCGCGATCGGCATCGACGCCGAACCCAACGCCGCCCTCAAGGACGGGGTGCTCGAAGCGGTCTCGCTCCCCGCGGAGCGGGTGTGGGTCCGGCAGTTGACCGACTCGCACCCCGGCGTCGCCTGGGACCGGCTGCTGTTCAGCGCCAAGGAGGCGGTCTACAAGGCGTGGTTCCCGCTGACCCGCCGTCGGCTGGACTTCGACCAGGCGCTGATCACCGTGGACCGGGCCCGGGGGACCTTCGAGGCCCGCCTGCTCGTCCCCGGGCCGATGACGGGCCCAGTGACAGGCCCAGTGCCGGACCCGGTGCCGGGCCCGGGCGACGGGCCGGGGCCGACCGTGCTCCCGGGGCGCTGGCTGGCCCACGGCGGGCTGGTCCTGACGGCGGTAGCGCTGCCGGCGGCCTGACCGCAGCACCCCGACCCGGCGGCTCCGCCCGGGCTGGTTCTCTCGCGAACGAGCCTTTCACCGCAATGGCGACGGCTGCCGCCCGTGCATGTCACCCTCGATGCCGCTGAGTTACGCTGGAGCGCACACCGTAACGGGCCGGTCGGGATCGAACCGGCGAGATGGCAGGGGTGGGACTATGAGCGTTCGGGCGAGACCGACACACTGTGGTCTGGACTCCGCGATGGAAGTCATCAGCGGGAAGTGGAAGGTGCTGATCCTCTGGGCGCTGCGCCACCAGGCCCGGCGGTTCGGCGACCTCCGGCGGCAGGTCCCGGGAGTCAGCGAGAAGGTGCTGATCCAGCAGCTGCGGGAGCTGGAGGCGGACGGGATCGTGCTGCGGGAGACGTACGAGGAGGCTCCGCTGCGGGTGGAGTACTCACTGACCAAGGACGGCGTGGCACTTGACGAGGCGTTGAAGCCGCTCGGCGTCTGGGGCCGGGAGCGCCTGTCCGTTCGGAACTGACACCCCGTGGGACGGCAGGAGGCGCCGGCCGTCTGACGGCCGGCGCCTCCTGTGCTCGCCCCTTGAGGACTCAGCGGTCCGCCACCTCAGCGGTCCGCTGCGGACACCTCCGGGAAGTAGCCGGTGCCGACGAAGAACTCGACGTGCTTGTCGAACAGCCGGACTCCCGCCTCCGGGCATTCGATGCCGGTCCCGGCCAGCGCCTTCCGGGTCTCGGTGTCGTCGATCGCCGGGTAGAAGGTCTCCGGACTCGCCGCCATGTACTCGAAGGCGTCGAACAGCGGGACCATCGCGTTGTCCGGGTCGGCCAGCACCCGGCTGCGCCAGGTGTCCCAGTCCAGCTCGTCCAGCCGGTAGCCGGCGGCCCGCAGCCGGTCCACGACGGCGGGGAAGCCCAGCCCGCTGTTGTTGCAGACGTGGAAGGTGCCGCCCGCGGCCTCCGGGTTGCGGGAGACGGCGAGGATCGCGGAGCTGGCGTAGTCCACCGGCGTCAGGTGGAAGTCCACCGCCAGCCCGGCCGGGACCGCCCCGGCCTGGATCAGGCCCTTCAGGCTGAGCCAGACGAAGTCCCTGGTCTGGCAGGCGCCGTTGCGCTGGTCCCCGGCGATCAGGTCGACCCGGTAGACCGAGACCGGCAGACCGCGTTCGCGGGCCAGACCGATGATCTCCTCGGCCACCCACTTGCTCTGGGTGTACCCGGTCGGCAGGGTCTCGCCCGGGCCGGTCGGGTCGGTCACCCGCAGCGGGGCGCCGCCGGTGTCCTGGCCGACGAAGACGCCGAGGGTGGAGACGTGGTGCACCGGCACCGTGCGGTGCCGGGCCGCCAGCCGGAGGATCTCCTCCGTGCCCAGCACGTTCGCGGGCTTGAGCATCGCGTACGGCTGGACCCAGTTGACCATCGCGCCGGGGTGGTAGACGGCGTCCACGCTGCGGGCCAGCTCGTCGAACAGCTCCGGCGTCAGGCCCAGGCCGGGCAGGCCGAGGTCACCGACCACGACCGACAGCCGGTCCTCGTCCACCTCCTCCCACAGCCGGTACCACTCCAGGCTCGCCCGCAGCCGGGCGGTGGCCTCGGCGCGGTCCGTGCCGCGCACCAGGCAGTGCACCCTGGCCCGGGTGGTGCGCATCAGGTCGCGCAGCAGGAAGGCGCCGAGGAAGCCGGTGGCGCCGGTGAGCAGGACCTCGGCCGGATCCTCGACGGTGTGGAGCACCTCCGCGGCGGGTCGGATGTCGTCGGCGAGCCGGATCTCGGCACCGAAGTCACCGTGCTGCGCGGCCCGTTCCACCGCCGGGCCGTCCGCGCCGAGCAGTTCGGGGCGCAGCCGTTCGGCCAGGGCGTTGAGCGTGGGGTGGTCGAAGACCAGCGTGGTGGGCAGCCGGAGTCCGGTCAACTGGCCCAGCCGGTTGCGGAGTTCGACGGCGGTCAGTGAGTCGAAGCCGAGCTCGCCGAACGGCTGGTCGGCGTCCAGGGCGTCCGGGGCGGGGTGTCCGAGGACCGCGCCCGCCTCCGTCCGCAGCAGGGCCACCAGGTGCTGGTGCTGCTCCGCCTCGGTCAGCCCGGCCAAGGCGAGGACGGCGGCCTCGGCGCCCTCGTCGTTCCGGGCCGCCCGTCGGACGGGCCGCCGGACCAGCCCGGCCAGCACCGCCGGGGCCGGCCGGGGCTGCTCGCGCAGCGCCTGCAGGTCCAGCGGGGCGGCCACCGCGCTCGCCCGGCTCAGCCCGAGGGCGAGATCGAGCATCGCGAGCCCCTGCTCGGAGACGATCGGCGGGTAGCCGGCCCGCGCGATGCGGTCCAGGTCGGCCTGGTCGAGGTGCTCTCCCATGCTGCCGGTCTGGGCCCACAGGCCCCAGGCCACCGAGGTGGCCGGCAGCCCGAGGCCCGCGCGGTGCTCGGCCAGCGCGTCCAGGAAGGTGTTGGCGGCGGCGTAGTTCGACTGACCGGCACCGCCGATCACTCCGGCGAGCGAGGAGAACAGGACGAAGGCGGACAGGCCGAGGTCGCGGGTCAGCTCGTGCAGGTGCCAGGCCGCGTCGACCTTCGGACGGAGCACCGAGCTCAGCCGCTCCGCCGTCATCCCGTCGATCAGCCCGTCGTCCGAGGTGCCGGCGGCGTGCACGACGCCGGTGAGCGGGTGGTCGGCGGGGATCGCGGCCAGCAGGGCGGCCAGCGCCGCGCGGTCGGCGGTGTCGCAGGCGGCGACGGTGACCCGGGCACCGAGCCCGGTCAGCTCCGAGGTCAACTCGGCCACGCCGGGGGCCCGTTCGCCCCGGCGGCTGGTGAGCAGCAGGTGCCGCACCCCGTGCTCGACCACCAGGTGCCGGGCGAACAGCCCGCCGAGCGTGCCGGTGCCACCCGTGACCAGGACCGTCCCCGCCGGGTCCCACGCCCCGGACCCGCTACCGCGACCGGCCTCGGGCGCCGGGGCGCGCCGCAGTCGCGGCAGGTACGCCCGGCCGGCCCGGATGGCGGCCTGCGGCTCACCGGCGGCCAGCACGGCGTCGAGCGCGGCCTGTTCCTGCGCGGCTTCCGGTGCCGTCGCCTCCGGCGTGACGGCCGGATCGAGGTCGACCAGCACCACCCGTCCCGGCTGCTCGGACTGTGCCGAGCGCAGCAGCCCCCACACGGTCGCCGAGGCGGGGTCGGTGACGCCCCCGTCGGCCGTCGCGGCCACCGCGCCCCGGGTGGTCACCACCAGCGGGACGTCGGCCAACCGGTCCTCCGCCAGCCACTGCTGAAGCAGGGTCAGCACCCGCCGGGCACCCTGGTGCGCGGCGGTGACCACGTCGGCGCCCCGGTCCGGCTCCTGGCGCAGCAGGACCGCGTCGAGGTGCTCACCGGCCCGGACGGCCGCCGCCAGCCCGGCGATGCCGTCCGCCGCCGCCAGCGCGGCCCAGCGCGGCGCCGCGGCCGGCGCGTCGAGCGCGATCGGCTCCCAGACCGGGTGGAAGACCGCGTCCCGGGCCTGCCGGACGTGCGGCGCGACGGGCTCCGCCCGGTGCAGCGTCAGCCCGTCGACGGCGGCGACCGGCCGGCCGCTCCGGTCGGCCAGGCGCAGCGTGCGGCTGCCGTCGGGCGCCGTGCCGAGCCGGGCGCGCAGGGTGGTGGCACCGGTCGCGTAGAGCCGGGTCCGGCCCCACTCGACGACGGTGGTCGCGGGTCGGTCGGCCGGGTCCTGGTCCGCCCGCCGGCCGGGCGGCGCCGCGTCCAGCAGGGCGGCGTGCAGGGCCGCGTCCAGCAGCGCCGGGTGCAGGCCGAAGGCGGCGGCCTCCGACCGGGCCGGCTCCGGGAGGTCCAGCTCGGCGTACAGGTCCTCGCCCTCGCGCCAGAGCGCGGTGAGCGCCCGGAGCTGCGGACCGATCGTCAGGCCGCGCGACGCCAGCCGCTGGTAGGCCCCGTCGAGGTCGACCGGCTCGGCTCCGGCGGGCGGCCACTCGGTCAGCGCGAAGGGTTCGCCGGGGCCGCGCGCCGCGAGGGTGCCCCGGGCGTACTCGCTCCAGCCGCCCTCGCCCTGGTCCGGCCGGGCGTGGACGGTGAGGCTGCGGCGCCCGGTCGGGTCCGGTGCGCCCACCTTGAGCTGGAGGTGCAGCCCGCCGTCGGGCGGCAGCACCAGCGGTGCGGGCAGGGCGAGTTCGTCCAGGACGGAGCTGCCGCACTCGTCCCCGGCCCGGACGGCCAGCTCCACCAGGACGGCGGCCGGGACGACGGCGGAGCCGCCGACCAGATGCTCGGCCAGCCAGGGGTGGGTGTGGGCGGCGAGGCGGGTGGTGAAGAGCAACTCCTCCGAGCCGGCCACCGCCACGGCGGCCCCGAGCAGCGGGTGGCCGGTCGGGGCCAGCCCGAGCCCGGCGGCGTCGACGGTCGCCGAGCCCGGCGCGAACCAGTACCGCTCGTGCTGGAACGCGTAGGTGGGGAGCTCGACCGGGCGGCCACCGGTCCCGGCGAACAGCTCCGCCCAGTCGACGGCCACTCCCCGGACGTGCAGCTCGCCGAGCGAGGAGAGGAAGCGCTCCGGGCCGCCCTCGTCGCGGCGGAGGGTGCCGGTGACGACGGCGTCCTCGGCGATCTCCTGGAGGGCGGAGGTGAGCACCGGGTGCGGGCTGATCTCCACGAACACCCGGTGGCCCTGCTCGGCCAGCACGCGGACCGCGTTCTCGAACTCGACGGGCCTGCGCAGGTTGGAGTACCAGTACGCCGGGTCGAGTGCGGCGCCGTCCACCCAGTCGCCGGTGACGGTGGAGAAGAACGGGATGTCACCGGGCTGCGGGGCGATCGGGGCCAGCACGGCGAGCAGTTCGTCCCGGACCGGCTCGACCTGGGCGGAGTGCGAGGCGAAGTCGGTGGCGAACCGGCGGGTCCGGGCGCCGTCCGCCGTGCACTGGTCGAGGAACTCGGCCAGCAGCTCGCGGTCGCCCGCGACCAGGACCGAACTCGGGCCGTTGACCACCGCGATGGACAGCCTGCCGTCCCACTGCTCCAGCCGCCGGGCCACCTCGGCCCGGGGCAGGGCGACCGCGCCCATGCCGCCGCCGCCCTGGAGCGAGAGGGCGAGCCGGCTGCGCTGGGTCACCACCCGGGCGGCGTCGTCCAGCGAGAGCGCCCCCGCCACGCAGGCGGCCGCCACCTCGCCCTGCGAGTGGCCGATCACGGCGGCGGGCTCCACCCCGCAGGAGCGCCAGAGTGCGGCCAGCGAGACCATCACGGCGAACAGCACCGGCTGCACGACGTCGAGCCGCTCGATCGAGGGGGCGCCGTCGCGGCGGCGCAGGACGTCCTCGACCGACCAGTCCAGGTAGGGCGCCAGGGCGCGCTCGCAGTCGGCGATCCGCTCGGCGAAGACCTGCGAGGTGGCGAGCAGCTGCTCCCCCATCGCGGCCCACTGGCTGCCCTGGCCGGGAAACACGAAGACCGTGCGACCGACCTCCCCCGCCCGTCCCTGGACCAGCCCGGGGGCCGACGCACCGTCAGCGACGGCCTCCAGCAGGGCCCGCAGGCCCTCCGGGTCCCCGGGAGCCAGCACCGCCCGGTGCTCCAGCGCCGTGCGGGTGGTGGCGAGCGAGAGCGCGAGGTCGACGGGGCGGGCGGACGGTTCGCGGTCGAGGAAGGCCGCCAGCCGCCGGGCCTGGTCCCGCAACGCCTCCGGGGTCCGGCCCGAGAGCAGGTACGGGTACAGCCCGTCCGTCCGGGTGGGCGCCTCCGGTTCTCCGGCCTCCTCGGCGGGCGGCTGCTCCAGGATGACGTGGGCGTTGGTCCCGCTGGCGCCGAAGGCGGAGACCGCCGCCCGGCGCGGCGCGCCGGTCTCGGGCCAGGGCCGGGCCTCGGCCAGCAGTCGGACGTCGCCCGCCGACCAGTCGACCAGCGGGCTGGGCTCGTCCAGGTTGATCATCCGGGGCAGCACGCCGTGGCGCATCGCCTGGATCATCTTGATCACCCCACCGACGCCCGCCGCCGCCTGCGCGTGGCCGATGTTGGACTTCACCGAGCCGACCCAGAGCGGGCGGCCCTCCGGCCGGCCCTGCCCGTAGGTCGCCAGCAGCGCCTGCGCCTCGATCGGGTCGCCGAGCCGGGTGCCGGTGCCGTGCGCCTCGACCACGTCCACGTCGGCGGTGGTGAGCTTGGCGGCGGCCAGCGCCGTCCGGATCACCCGCTCCTGCGAGGGTCCGTTCGGGGCGGTCAGGCCGTTGGACGCGCCGTCCTGGTTGACGGCCGTGCCACGGACCAGTGCCAGCACCCGGTGCCCGTTGCGCCGGGCGTCGGCCAGCTTCTCCACCACCAGCACGCCGACGCCCTCGGACCAGCCGATGCCGTCCGCCGCCGCCGCGAAGGGCTTGCACCGGCCGTCGGGCGCCAGCGCCCGCTGCCGGGCCCCGTCGAGGTAGCCGCCCGGGTGGGCGGACACGTAGGTGGCACCGGCCAGCGCGAGCGACGACTCGCCCGACCGCAGCGACTGGGCCGCGAGGTGCAGTGCCACCAGCGCGGACGAGCAGGCCGTGTCGACCGAGACCGCCGGGCCCTCCAGGCCGAGGGTGTAGGCGATCCGGCCGCTGGCCATGCTGCTGAGCTTGCTGGTCATCTGGTAGCCCTCGAACTCCTCGGGGGCGTCCAGGTCGAGGTAGCTCTGCTCGACCAGACCGGCGAAGACCCCGGTGTTCGTGCCCTTCAGCCCGGCCGGGTCGATCCCGGCCTGCTCCAGGGCCTCCCACGCGGTCTCCAGCAGCACCCGCTGCTGCGGGTCCATGGCGAGCGCCTCGCGCGGCGATATCCCGAAGAAGGCGGCGTCGAACTCGCCCGCGCCGTCCAGGAATCCGCCCTGCCTGATGTAGGTCTTGCCGGCCTTCGCCGGGTCCGCGTCGTAGAGCCCGGCCAGGTCCCAGCCACGGTCGGTCGGGAAGTCGGTGATCGCGTCGGCCTCGTCCAGCACGAGCTGCCAGAGCGCGTCCGCCGAGGCCGCGCCCGGATAGCGGCAGGCCATCCCGACGATCGCGATCGGCTCCTCCCGGCCGGCCTCCAGATCGGCGACCCGGCGGCGGGCCTTCTGCAGGTCGGCGGTGACCCGCTTCAGGTACTCGACCAGCTTCTCTTCGTTCGACATGTGGTACCGCATCTCCTTGTGCGTCAGAAGCGTGGCTGGGCAGGGTTGTCGCCCGGGGCGGTCAGCTCCCGGACGGGCCGAACTCGGTGTCGATGAGGGCGAAGATGTCGTCCGCCGAAGCACCTTCGAGTCGGCTCTCGAAGTCGGGTCCGGCCGCCGCCTCCTCGGGCGCGGCGCTCTCGGTGAGCCGCGACAGCAGGGTGCGGAGCCGGGCCAGGACGGCCGGCTGGTCCACCGCCTCCGGGGCGGCTGTGGCCAACGCGGCCTCCAGGTCGTCCAGTTCGGCGAGCACCGGCCGCCGGTCACCCGCACCGGCCTCCTCGGCCAGCAGCCGCAGCAGGTGCGAGGTGAGCGCCGCCGGGCTCGGGTGGTCGAAGACCACCGTGGCGGGCAGCCTGCGGCCGGTCGCCGCGTTCAGCCGGTTCCGCAGGTCCACGCTGGTCAGCGAGTCGAAGCCGAGCTCCTGGAAGGACCGGTCGGCCCCGACGGCGCCGGCCTCGGCATGCCCCAGCACGGTGGCCACCACCCCCCGGACGACCGCCAGGACCGCCTCGTGGCGCTCCGCCTCGCCGAGCCCGGCCAGCCGGCTGCCCAGGGCCTCGGGCGGGGCCGGCACCGCCCGCGCGGCACGCCGCGCCGGGCCGGCGGCCAGGCCGCGCAGCAGCGGGCTGAGGTGCTCGCCGGCACCCCCGGCCCCTGCGGGGAGCACGGCCCCTCCGGTGAGCACGGCGGGGTGCAGCGGGACGGCCAGCAGGGCGGCGCTCTCGTGGCCGAGCGCGGCGTCGAACCAGGCCGTGCCCAGCTCGGGCGTCACCTCCCCGAAGCCCTCCCGGGCGACGCGGAGCCGGTCGGCCTCGCCGAGCTGCCCGTTGATCCCCTCCCCGCCGGCCCACAGACCCCAGCCGAGCGAGGTGCCGGGCAGGCCCAAGCCCCGGCGGTACTGGGCGAGCGCGTCCAGGAAGGCGTTCGCCGCCGCGTAGTTGGCCTGGCCGGGGCTGCCGAGCACCCCCGCCGTCGCGGAGAACAGCACGAAGGCCGCGAGCTCCGACTCCCGGGTCAGCTCGTGCAGGTGCCAGGCCGCATCCGCCTTGGACCACAGGACGTCCGCCAGCCGTGCGGCGGAGAGTCCGCCGACCAGGGCGTTGTCCAGGATCCCGGCCGTGTGGACGACGGCGGTGAGCGGACGTTCGGCCGGGACCGCGGCCAGCAGCTCCGCGAGCGCGGCGCGGTCCGCCACGTCGCAGGCGGCGAGGGTGACGCTGCTCGCCCCGAGACCGGCCAGCTCGGCCGCCAACTCCTGTGCCCCCGTTGCCCGTTCGCCCCGGCGGCTGACCAGCAGCAGGTGCCGGGCCCCGTACCGGGTGACCAGGTGCCGGGCGAACAGCGCGCCGAGCGTGCCGGTGCCGCCGGTGATCAGCACGGTCCCGTCCGCGAGCGCGGCCGACCGGTCGGCCTGCGAGTCGGCCTGACGGTCCGTGAGGCGCTCCAGCCTGGGCAGGTGTGCCGTGCCGGACCGCAGCGCCACCTGCTCCTCGCCCGAGGCCAGCACGGCCGACAGCACCGCCGGTTCGAGCTGCGCCGCGTCGTCCACGTCGATCAGCACGATCCGCCCGGGTGCCTCCGACTGGGCGGACCTCAGCAGGCCCCGGACCGCCGCGACACCGGGGTCCACCACGTCGTCGACGCCGACCGCCACCGCATGCTCGGTCACCATCACCAGCCGGGCATCGGCCAGTCGCTCCTCGGCCAGCCACTGCTGCACCAGCGCCAGCGCCGCTGCGCTCGCGTGGTGGGCGGTCGGGACCGGACCGCCCGGGTCCGGCTCCGGTGCGGCGAGGACCGCGTCGAACCCGGCCCCCCGCTCCAGCGCGGCGGCGACCTCGGCCACGTCGGCGTACACCTCCCCGGCCACCGCAGGGGCACCCGCCAGGCCCACCCATCCGACCGGTGCGCCGGGCTCCGGCAGCAGGGCCGGGGTCCAGTCGACCCGCATCAGCGGCCCGGGGCCGAGGGCGAACTCGGCGTCGGCCACCTCGCGGTACCCGACCGACTCCGCCTCGGCGATCAACCGGCCCTCCTCGTCCAGGAGTTGGACGGCCATGACCGAGGGGCCGGTCGTGGTCAGCCGGGCCCGGGCCACCGAGGCGCCGGCCGCGTACAGCCGGACGCCGCGCCACTCGGCGGGCAGCGAGGTCGTACCGTCACCGCCCGGTGTCACCCCGCCCCGCAGCGCCGCCTCCCACAGCTCGGGGTGCAGGCCGTAGTGCGAGGCGTCCGCCCGGTGCTCCTCCGGCACGCCGACCGGGACCGACGGCACCGCCGGGGGGACGGCACCGAGGTCGGAGGCGTCCGGCCCGCCGACCCCGAGCCGCCCCTCGGCGTGCAGGGTCCAGTCGGCCTGCCCGTCCGCGCGGAAGTGGACGGCGAGGCTGCGGAGGCCCGCTCCGTCCGGCGCGCCGACCTTCAGCTGGAGCTGCCCGCCACCGCCCTCCGGCAGGACGAGCGGCGCGCGCAGCGAGAGCTCCTCCAGCGTCGTGCTACCGACCTCCTGGCCGGCTCGCAGGGCCAGGTCGACCATCGCGGACACCGGCAGCACCACCGAGCCGAGGACGGCCCGGTCGGCCAGCCAGGGGTGCTGCGACACCGAGAGGTGATTGGTGAACAGCACTTCGTCCAGACCCGCGACCACCACCCCCGCGCCCAGCAGCGGATGCCCCGTCGCCCGGAGCCCGAGCCCGGCGGCATCGGCGGACGCCCCGGCGCCGGTCGAGCCCAGCCAGAAGCTGCGGTGCTGGAAGGCGTAGGTGGGCAGGTCGATCCGCCGGGCGCCGGTACCGGCGAAGTACGCCGACCAGTCCACCGGAAGCCCCCGGCCGTGCAGATCGGCCACCGCACCGAGGAGGTTCGCGGCCTCCGGACGGTCCCGACGGAGCAACGCGACCGCAGCGGGTCCGGCGCTCGCGGCCCCGTCGGCGGCCAGGTCGTCGAGGATCTCCTCGGCGAGCCCGGTGAGGACCGCGTCCGGCCCCAGTTCGACCAGCGACGTCACCCCTTGCTCGGCGAGGGTACGGACGGCGTCCAGGAATCGTACGGGTTGCCGGACTTGGCGGACCCAGTAGTCCGCGGTGCGGAGCCGGTCCTCGTCGGCCGGGAGGCCGGTGAGGGTGGAGACGATCGGGATGCGGGGCCGCTGGAAGTCGAGCCCGGCCACGATCCGGCCGAACTCGGCGAGCATCCCGTCCATCTGAGCGGAGTGGAAGGCATGACTGACCGTCAACCGCTTCGTCCGCCGACCCCGCGCCGCCAGCAGCTCCGCCGTCGCCAGCACCGCACCCTCGTCGCCCGAGACCACCACCGCCAACGGCCCGTTCACCGCCGCGATCTCCGCTCCATCGAGCAGGAGCGGCAGCACCTCCGCCTCCGACGCCTGCACCGCCACCATCGCACCACCACCCGGCAACGCCTGCATCAACCGCGCCCGCGCAGCCACCAGCACCGCCGCATCCGCCAGCGACAGCACACCCGCCACATGCGCGGCGGCCACCTCACCGATCGAATGCCCCACCAGGAAGTCCGGCCGCACACCCCACGACTCCAGCAACCGGAACAGCGCCACCTCCACCGCGAACAACGCCGGCTGCGCGAACCCCGTTCGGTCCAACCCCACACCCGAAGCGATCACCTCACGCAACGACCGCCCCAGCACACCGTCCAACTCCGCACACACCGCATCGAACGCCGCCCCGAACACCGGGAACGCAGCAGCCAACTCCAGCCCCATGCCCACCCGCTGCGCACCCTGCCCCGTGAACAGGAACGCCGACCCACCCGACACCCGCGCAGCGATGTCACCGTGCTGGGCCAACTCACGGAGTCGAGCGAGGAGTTCATCCCGATCGCCACCGACCAGGACCGCCCGGTGTTCGAGCGCGGCACGCCCGGTGGCCAGCGAGAAGCCGACATCGAGCGGCCGAGCGCTCTCGGCCACCGGCAGCAGCAGCCGCGCCTGGTCCGCCACCGCCTCCGGCGAACGCCCCGACACCACCCACGGCACGACCCCCGGGCCGGTCGGCTCCGTCGACAACTCGGTTTCCGGGGACGGCACCTGCTCCACGATCACGTGCGCATTCGTGCCGCTGAAGCCGAAGGAGGAGACGGCGGCCCGGCGCGGTGCACCGGTCTCCGGCCACAGCTGCTGCTCCGTCAGGAGCGCCACCGAACCCGCGCTCCAGTCCACGTGCGGCGACGGCTCATCCACATGCAACGTCCGCGGCAGCACACCGTGCCGCATCGCCTGCACCATCTTGATCACACCACCAACGCCAGCTGCCGCCTGACTGTGACCGATGTTCGACTTCAACGACCCCAACCACAACGGCCGCTCCCCCGAACGCCCCTGACCATACGTCGCGATCAACGCCTGCGCCTCGATCGGATCACCCAGCGTCGTCCCCGTCCCATGCGCCTCCACCGCATCCACATCCACCGCCGACAACCCCGCACTCGCCAACGCCTGACGAATCACCCGCTCCTGCGCCGGACCATTCGGAGCCGTCAACCCATTCGACGCACCGTCCTGATTGACCGCACTCCCCCGCACCACCGCCAACACCCGATGCCCATGACGCCGCGCATCCGAAAGCCGCTCCACCAACAGCAGCCCCACACCCTCACTCCACCCCGTACCATCCGCAGCGGCGGCAAAGGGCTTGCAGCGACCGTCGGTTGAGAGACCTCGCTGCCGGGAGAACTCCACGAAGGCTTGGGGAGTCGACATCACGGTCACCCCACCGGCCAGCGCCAGATCGCACTCGCCCTGCCGCAACGCCTGCGCCGCCAGGTGCAACGCCACCAACGACGACGAACACGCCGTGTCCACCGTCACCGCCGGCCCCTCCAGGCCGAGCGTGTAGGAGACCCGCCCGGAGGCGACACTGCCGGCGTTGCCCCCGGCGAGGTAGCCCTCCAACTCGTCCGGGACGTTCTGCACCGTCGTCCCGTAGTCGCGGTACATCACCCCGGTGTAGACACCGGTCCGGCTGCCCCGCAGCGATTCGGGGTCGAGCCCCGCGCTCTCCACCGTCTCCCAGGCGGTCTCCAGCAGCAGCCGCTGTTGGGGGTCGGTGGCGAGCGCCTCGCGCGGGGACATCCCGAAGAACTCGGCGTCGAACAGATCGGCATCGTGCAGGAACCCGCCGGAGCGCGTGTAGCTGTGACCGACCCGCTCCGGGTCCGGGTCGTACAGACCCTCCAGATCCCAACCCCGGTTCTCCGGAAAGCCGCTGACCGCGTCCGTACCCGCGAGCACCAAGCGCCACAGGTCCTCGGGGGATCGCACCCCACCCGGATAGCGGCAGGCCATCCCGACGATCGCGATCGGCTCGTCGGACGGAGCGACGGCCTCAATTCCCTTACTGCCAGTGCCTGCTGTGGAGAGTTCGGCCTCCAGGTGGAGCGCGAGGGCGGACGGACTGGGGTGGTCGAAGGTGAGGGTGGCCGGCAGCTTGAGACCGGTGGCGGTGTTGATCCGGTTGCGGAGCTCGACGGCGGTCAGCGAGTCGAAGCCCATCTCCTGGAACGCCCGCCCCACCTCGATCGCCGCCCGGTCAGCGTGGCCGAGCACACCGGCGACCTCACCGCGCACCAGGTCGAGGAGCACCTGCTGCCGTTCGAGCGGCGAGAGTGCGGCCAGCCGGTCGGCCAGCCCGGATGCGGCGCCGTGGTCGGCCGCCCGGCGCCTAGGCGGCGGGACGAGGGCGCGGAGCAGGGGCGGGACCTCGGCGCCCGGGGCGCGCAGGGCGGCCGTGTCGATCCGGGTGAGCGCGAGGACCGGCTCGTCCGAGGCCACCGCGGCATCGAACAGCGCCATCGCCTCCGTCGAGTTCAGCGCACGCAACCCCATCCGGGTCATCCGCTTGCGGTCGACCTCGTCGAGTCCACCGCTCAGCGCACTGGACTCCTCCCAGAGGCCCCAGGCGAGGGACGTGGCCGGCAGACCGAGCCCACGCCGATACCGCGCCAACACATCCAGAAACGAGTTCCCCGCCGCGTAATTCCCCTGACCACCCGTCCCCAACAAACCCGCCACCGACGAATACAACACGAACGCCGACAACCCCAACCCAGCCGTCAACTCATGCAGATTCCACGCAGCATCCACCTTCGGCCGCAACACACCAGCCAACCGCTCCGCAGACAACGCCGACACCAGACCGTCATCCACCACACCCGCCGTATGCACCACCCCACTCAACGGATACTCACCCGAAACACCCGCCAACACCCCCCGCAACGCCCCACGATCCCCCACATCACACGCCGCCCACGAAACCTCCGCCCCCAACCCCACCAACTCCGCAGACAACACCCCAGCACCCGGCGCATCACCACCACGACGACTCACCAACAACAACCGCCGCACCCCATGCACCACCACCAAATGCCGCGCAACCAC
>NZ_JBIWFX010000009.1:0-299480 GCF_044763225.1 Kitasatospora sp. NPDC096147
GGCTTTCCGCCCCCCCCTGCGGCAAACCCCCCCCGTCGGCACCCCCCCGGCCCCCCCCCCCGCCCCCCCCGGGGGGCCCCGGGGGGGGCCCCCCCCCCCCGGGGGGGCCCCGCCGCCATTCGTGCCGCAGCGACAGTGAGGGACTGGCTCAGCTCGTACTTCGCGGGGCCAGTCACGATCTCGCGGTACAGACGCGAGGTGGCACGTCTCGGCATCGCTCTCTCCCCCTTCGCCGGGGCGGTGGGGGATTGCTTGGCAGACCGTAGGGAGTTGACCACAGAGGATTCCAGGAAGTTGCACGCGGTTGCACAGGTTCACCCAAGAACGCTGCGGGCCGTGGCGATTCGGCTCCCCGCTTCGGCTCCGTGAACTGCTTTCGCCAGTTCGGCGAACGCGCGATGGTAGGCGCGGATCTCACCGGGAGCCGTGGCGTTGACCTCCGCTGTCAGCGTCTCGACTGCCACAAGGCTCTCGTCAAAGGCGTAGAACGCTTCGAGGGCCAGACGGTCCGGCGAGCCCGAAACGGGACGATGCCGACGGAGACGTGTGGGAGGGCCGCGACATTGAGTAAGTGGTTGAGTTGGCCTGCGAGTGCTTCGTCATCACAGCCGTCTGCGTCATCCCCGGCACGACGTTGGAGGCATGCACCTTGAATTTTCGTGTCGCTGGTAGAGCGGCTTCGAGGCGGGCGTAGTGCTCGCGCGCTGCGCCATCGGACGCGGTCTCGGGGGCGCCGATCAGTGCTGGTGGCCAGTGGACGTCGGGCAGCCGAAGCGGGGCACGAACCGAAGAAGGGGGCCGACGTTCACGAGGCTATGAGGTCGGGCATTCCCTCGACCAACACGACGACGCCGACCACGTCTCCCTCCGCCGACCGGCCCACCCAGACAGGATGGACGCCGTCCGAGGCCAGCGGGAACGCTGCCAGCTCGGCACCGGAGCCGGGTTCACGCGCGCGGAGGAAGGAGGCGGAGTCCGGTTCGTACTCCCCCGCTTCCGAGTTCCGCCCCTCCCCGGCGTGCCGGATGAGCTCTTGGAGCGAGTCCCACCTGTCGGCATCCGCGAAGGCACCCGCCGCGCCGTCCGTGCCGAACCCGTACGCCTGACCCTTCTTCAGCATCCAGGTGTCGTCGCAGGGCCTGAGTGCCATCTCCCAGGACACGGCCGGAGCTTCCCCGGTGCGCACACGGAATGCCGTGACCGAAGCACGGCCGTCCGAGCCGTCGGCCTGCGCCTCGTCAAGCACGTGGGTGCCTGCGGGGATGGCGATGCTGAAGTGCGGACCGCCGGATCCCCAGGGGCAGTCGACCGCCAACAAGCCGCTCGGCACGTGCAGGGTACCGGCCCGCTCCGGCTCGACGACGACCATCTCCTCCCCCTCCTCCCCGTACGGTTCGGACATACGGGTGCCAGGCCGAAAGAGCGCGCCGAGGTCGACGGACAAGAGCATCCGGGACGGCTCCTCACACCAGGGCAGGGAAGCGTCGGGTGTTCCGGCGCGCTCCAGGTGCTCCCGCACCCAGCCCGGCAGATGCTCGGCGCTCGGAAGTGGCCAGGTCCCGAACTCCGCCCGGGCCGACCACATCTGATCGTCCGACACCGTGAGCACCGCCTCCAACGAGGCACCTCGCATGCCCTCCGGCTGGTGCGAGATCCGACCCGTGCCGTCGGGGGAGATGTCCACCACCGTGCGGGGGCGGTCCTGGGCGGATTCCGCCGCCACCCGGTCCTGGGGGTGCCAGCTGATCACACGCCGGTTCAGCAGCCGGCCCTCGTCGGCCAGCAGGCGCTGTTCCGCCTTGAGCACCGGATGGCCCTGGTCGTCGTAGGCCCACCGCTCGACGAAGCCCTCGCCCCACGACACCAGTCGCACCTCGACCGGCCTGCCGCTCCCCGGCTCCCCGAACAGCACCACGTACGGCAGCCCTGCGGCATCACGCTCCCGCGCCTGTCCGACGGACAGCGCCCGTCCACGGGTACGCGACACCGGGTCCCAACTTTCCGCGAACCCGACCTCGACGCCCGCCCCAGGTCCCCGCCCCATCAGCCACCATCCACTCGCGCCCGCTCCGTCGACCACACGGTAGCGTCCGCTGCCGACACGGTGAGGCGAGTGCCGGCCCGGCGGCCAGGCGCCTCACCAACCGGCTCGCCGACTGTCCGACGGGATGGTCTCCTACGTGAGCGGGGAGACAGGTGCAGGCGCGGACGGCGCGCGTGCGTGGGACGAGCAGCGGCCATGCACCGGGACCACACCAAGACAGCGGCGTACCAACTCCCCCGACCCCAACCGAGCGGAAGCTCCGAACTCTCCCGGCTTCGTCCACACCACAACGGCCGGCATCCCCCGGAACCTCGGCAGGCGACTGCGCCCGATCCCGACCGGTCCCCGGCACTCGCCACTCCGACCGTCCTGCTCCCTCGCCACTCCCCACTCCCCACCCCCGAGGCCTGGGTGGGGGCCGGCCCCCACGGACTGGTGGACGGAGCAACCCCAACCATGCCATCAGCCGCCGGTACCGTCGAACACGGTCGGCTCGGGCTGCTTCCGCCCCGGCTACCCGCGTACGGCAGCAGGGCCTCGGCCGGACGGGCCGTGCAGCGCGTGACAGCCCGTCAGGACGAGAGGGTCGGAAGCGCCCGGGTCACGACGGGTCGTTCGGGCAACGGTCGCCGAGCAGTGCGCAGGGCAGGCAGCGCAGGGCGGCGGGGCGTCCGTCGGCTCCGAGCGGGCAGCGACGGTCCTGCGCCCGCACCGCCGTCTCGTAGGACGACGGCCTCGGGCCGGGCTCGGCGCGGTAGGTGTCGCAGGGGCACGGTGCCTCGTTGCCGAGGCCCCTGTTCCGTACGCCCCGGCACCGGAGGAGGGCGCGGTGCTCGTTCCGCCCGTGGCCGCAGACGGTGCACGGCGGCCAAGGCTCGGTGCGGTACGCGCGGCAAGCGCAGAAGGTCTCGTTCCGGTAGCCGACCCAGTCGCCGCCCCCGTCGTAGATGTCCCCCGAGGCCGAGACCCGCACCGCGCAGTGGCCACGGTGCGCCTCGTGACCGCAGGTCACACAGTCCGGTCCGAGCGCCGCCACGGAGGCGGAGCTGCTCGCCGCCGGGAACGGAGTGCCGGTCCGCCAGACGGCGACCACGGCCACCACCACACCCACCAGCACGACGATCCCGACCAGCCCGACGATGGTCTGCGCAGCCATGCCCGCCCCCGTGTCGATCCACTCCCCTGAACCCATCACAGCAGCCCAGGACCGCTCACGTCCACGCCGCCGCAAGCAGTTCGGCCCTCCCGTCGGGGTGGACAATCCGGTGGCGACGCACGACGGATGCCGCCAGGATGGGCGGCTGGACGAGGGCCCAGGGTGGGACGACCTCGGGGAGGGTCTCACCATGGCGTTCGGGTTCTCGCTCATCATGCCCACGGTCACCCGGCTGTCGGAGGAGTACCTCGCGGAGCAGGGGCCGTTGGAGGAGGGCGCCGAGTACTACGGCAGCCTGGTGATGCGGGGCTGCCTGGACCTCGCGGAGACGGATGCGGCGTTCCGCATCGGTGGCTTCGGCAAGGACGACTGGCGGTTCGACGTGTCGTACGACATGTCGGCCTTCGTCGAGGGCCTGCAGGATCTCCTCGAAGCCCTGGAGGAGCGTGCCGCGTTCGAGCTCGATCTTTACCCGCCCGGCGTGGACCGGGTGCTGACGTTCCGTTTCGCGGAGGATCCGGTGGCGGTGGAGTGCCTGCGGCAGACGGCCCACGGGCCGGAGCGGTCGGTCGAACTCCTCCCCTACCAGCGGATGGTGTCCCTCTGCACCACGCTGGCAGGCGATTTCGCCGCGGCCCTGCACGCGGTCGGTTCGATCGTGGCCGACGAAGCCCCGTTCGCCGAGTGGCGGGCGCGATGGGGGTCCGCCGACCCGGCCGTCCACGACCAGCGGCGGCCACCCCGGTACCGACCCGGGTGACCGCCGCCCTGACGCCCGGTCAGTCGCGCTTGGTGCCGCTGTCGTCGTAGTCGCTCGTGCCGCCGTCCAGCAGCGGGGTCTCCGCCGGCTGCTTCATGTGCGCCGGCGCCATCGCCCGCAGCACGTGATACCCCGTCAGGACGATGATCGTCCCCAGCGCGATCCCGGACAGCTCGAAGTCGTCGGTGAACTTGAGCGTCACGTTCCCGATCCCGACGATCACCCCCGCCGCCACCGGCACCAGGTGCAGCGGGTTGGTCAGGTCCACCCGGTTGTGCACCCAGATCTGCGCGCCCAGCAGGCCGATCATCCCGTACAGCACCACCGTGATCCCGCCCAGCACCCCACCCGGGATCGCCGCGATCACCGCACCGAACTTCGGGCACAGGCCGAACACGATCGCGAAGCCCGCCGCGCACCAGTAGGCCGCCGTCGAGTACACCCGGGTCGCCGCCATCACCCCGATGTTCTCCGCGTACGTCGTCGTCGCCGGACCGCCCACCGCCGTCGACAGCACCGTCGCCGCGCCGTCCGCCATGATCGCGGTGCCCATCCGGTCGTCCAGCCGCTCCCCCGTCATCTCGCCGACCGCCTTCACGTGCCCGGCGTTCTCGGCGATCAGCGCGACCACCACCGGCAGGGCCACCAGCACCGCCGACAGCGAGAAGCTCGGCGCGTGCAGGGACGGCAGGCCGATCCAGTCCGCCTTCCCGACCCCCGACAGGTCCAGCCGCCAGTGGTCGACCACCTGGCCGGCCCCGTTCGCCGAGTTGATCTGCCCGAAGATCCGGTCGAAGAGCCACGACACCGCGTACCCGAAGACCAGCCCCAGGAAGATCGCGATCCGCGACCAGAAGCCGCGCAGCACCACCAGCGCCAGCCCCGTGAACAGCATCGTCAGCAGCGCCGTCCACTGGTCCTGCGGCCAGTACGTCCCCGCCGCCACCGGCGCCAGGTTGAAGCCGATCAGCATCACCACCGCACCGGTCACCACCGGCGGCAGCACCGCGTGGATCACCTTGCCGCCGAGCGCCTGCACCGCCGCGCCGCAGGCGGCCAGCACCGCGCCGACCACCAGCAGCGCACCGGTCAGCGTCGCCGCGTCGCCGCCCTGCGTCTTGATGACCGCCGCCACCCCGACGAAGGACAGGCTGCTCCCCAGGTACGACGGGATCCGACCCCCCGTCACCAGCAGGAAGAACACCGTCGCCACACCGGACACCATCACCGCGAGGTTCGGGTCCAGCCCCATCAGCACCGGCGCGACGAAGGTGGCACCGAACATCGCCACCACGTGCTGCGCCCCGAGCCCGACCGTCCGCCCCCAGGACAACCGCTCGTCCGGCCGCACCACCGCCCCGGGCCGGGGGCTCCGCCCGTCCCCGTGCACCTTCCAGCCGAACCCCGCCATGCTCTCGTTCCTCCTCGCGCACGCCTGCCGACCGGCAGGCAGATCAGAGGGTCAGCTGATCATGCCCACGTCCCCGCCGCCAATCCCCCGGACGCGGACGGGTGACCGCCCCTGACCAGCCGTCAAGCCGGGCCACGAGCATCGCGGGATGCTGCGTGGCATCTTCCGGGGCGATCGGGGCAGACGCGGCACAGATCCACTTCGACCAACCGGAGGACCGCATGAGCGCCAGCGACAAGATCGAGAACGCCGCCGACAAGGCCAAGGGCAAGCTCAAGGAGGGCGCCGGCAAGGTGACCGGCAACGAGCGGCTGGAGGCCGAGGGCAAGGCGGACCAGGCCAAGGGCGACATCAAGCAGGCGGGCGAGCACGTCAAGGACGCCTTCAAGCGCTGACCGTCCCCGTGCCGTGCGGTGGGGGCCGCCCGAACTCCTCGGGCGGCCCCCCGCCGCAGGGCGGGCCATCCGACACCGACGAGGACATGAGAACGTGACGCTCGAACATCCGGCGCGCAAGCACGGTGACGATCGGCGGGGCCGGTTCGAGCAGTTCGCCGAGCTGGCGTCGAACTTCACCAGCTCGCCGCTGTTCGCCGTGCTCTGCCTCTGCCTGGTGGCCGGCTACCTCCTGGCGCACGCGGCCGGTCTGCCCCTGCACTGGCAACTGCTGGTCGGCGACTCGATGGCGGCGGTGACGCTCCTGCTGCTCGCCATGCTGAAGAACTCCGAACGCCGGGCCGAGCACGCGATCCAGCGCAAGCTGGACGCGATCGCCCGGGCGATGCTGGAGCAGCAGGAAGGCAAGGGCAGCCAGGCCCACGACGACCTGAGGAAGGCCGTCGGCATCGAGGAGCGCCAGTAGAACCGACCGGCCGCTCGGCTGGCGACGGTCCGGCGACGGAACAGCCTTGCCCCGTAAGGCGGTTGTGCAACCGGTGGTTCCGGATTGCCTGAACGGGCACGTTCGCCCGGCCGGTTGGGCAGTTGCCGACCGGTCGGCGGATTCGTGGCGGCGGAGTCGGTACGGTCCCAGTGACAGGTCTAGACCAGGCTCTGTGACCGTTCCTGGAAGGGAAGTACGTTGCGCCGCTCTGCCTCCGCCGTTCTGTCCACCGCCGTCTCCATCACCCTGCTCTCGGGCTTCTGGGCCGCCGCGCCCGCCCAGGCCGCCACCCCGGGAACGGCTCCCGTCACCGCCACCGGGACGGTGACCCTCGACTCCACCGGGATCGTCGAGAGCGACGGGTACGTGACCCTGTCGGGCACGTACCGCTGCACAGCGCCCGCCTCCACCCCAGCGGCCATGTCCATGGTCCGCCTGACCAGCACGGTGTGGGGCGTCGGCGGCGTGACCTCTCCCGTCTGTGACGGCGCCGACCACGCGTGGGTCAAGCGCAGCTGGCCCGACAAGGAGCCGCATGTGACGGTCGGTCCGATCCAGGGCACCGCGACGCTGGAGTGGTGGCAGACCGGTGTCCCCGGCTACATCATCAAGGTGTCCAAGCTCTCGGTCGACCAGAAGATCGTCGACCTGAAGGCCCCCACGGGCTGAACCGGGACGCACCGCCCACCTCGCACCGCCCCACGGGCCCGCCCCGGCCTCCGGTAGGTACGTCCGCCCCACCGGCGGCCGGCCGGGTCCGCTCCGGGCGTGCTTCTCGTCGGCGCCCCCGAGCCGCCTCGTCCCCGCATCGGTCGACCGAGCGTGACGCTCGGGTTCCCGGCGCGGTCGACCCCCGGGGCCCGGCAAGGCTGATGAGCAATGGTCAAGACCTGTGGATGAGTTGACGGGCGATCAGGGTCGGCTCCGACCGTTGACCTGGGCCGACCTCGGGACCACCTCAAGAGCGTCGGCTCCGACCGTTGACCCGGGCCGACCTCGGGACGACCTCAGGACGGGCCCCCTTCCACGCCCGTGGCCGACGCGCCCTAGGCTGCCCGGATGATCACCACTTTCTCCGACGCCTTCCTGGACGCCACCGAGTACCACGCGGCGTGGGGCGCCCAGCAGCTCGAACTGATCGGCGAGGCCGTCCCGACCGGCCCCTGGACCGCGAGCCTCGACGAGTGCCGCTACGAGTCCGGTGGCCGGACCCTGCGGGTCGGCCTGCTGGGCAGCTACGACACGGACGAGCAGACCTGGCTGTGGGGCTGGGCCAACCCCGGACTGCGCGGCAGCGCGGTGGTCGCCGCCGGTGAGCGGATCGCCGAGTTCGGCCGCCGGCACGGCGTCGCCGAGCTGGAGCAGGAAGGCGTGGACCTCGCCGGCTTCACTGACCCGCGCCGTGCCGCCGAGGCACTGGCCTTCCTCGGCTCGGCAGTACTCGGCGCACCCGGCTACATCGGCCAGGAGGCCGGCCCCGGAACCCGGGTCTACTTCGTGCCGCAGGACCCGCAGCTCCAGCCGGCCGGGTTCGACCCGGTCACCATGCCGCGCCACCTGCTCACCGGCGCGCAGCTCTTCGCCCGCTCGCCGCGCCGGGTGGTCGAAGGCTGGTTCGCCCTGCACGGAATCCCGGCTCAGGAGGAAGCCGACCGGACTACCGCGCAGCTTCCCGGCGGCAGCACGGCGGTGGTCTCCTTCGACGGACTCGGACGGATCTCGGGCGTCGACGTCGGACCGCTCTCCGCCTGATCACGGCCTCGCCGATCACGACCTGCGGCAACGTCGTCGGGCCGCTGAACGAGGCGTGCGCGGGAGCTGACCCGAGCGGTCGACCAGCATCCCGCCACGCAAGGGCCGGGCCGCAGTGCGGAGCCGACCGCCGCCGGTGGTGAACTGCCGCCGCCGGAACCGGTGCACCGCACCCGAACGTCTGGCATGCCATGACGTCCGAGGAGCACCACCACCACGACGGCGGACCCGGCGACCACCCGACGGCCGGGCTCCGGCTGCTCGTTCGCACGGGGTCCGGCCCCTCCGAACCGGCCCGGGAGGAGCCCGTCCTGGGCGAGGCCGGCGGGCTCCGGCCGGTCGTGGTCGTCGTCGGCATCGCGATGAAGCAGGCCGCCCAGGAGGCGCTCGCCGAGCGCCTGGGGCCCGGTCACATCCTGGTGGACATCCGTGAGGCGGGCCCGGAGGCCGACCTCGTGCTCATCCCGCCCGCCAGCGCCCAACTGCTCGGCATCCTCCGTCACCAGTTCCCCCAAGCCCGCATCCTGGTCACCGAGTTCACCGACCCTGCCTACGGCGCCGACTTCCGCGGACCGATCAGCCGCATCCTCGACAGTGACGTGGACGGCTACTTCATGGCGCCCACCATGGACCACCTGGCCCGCATCACCGCGACGGCGGGCCGCGCCGTCGCGGGCGCGCTCACCAGCGGCGCCGGAGGCACCGGAGGCGGCCCGCGAGGACCGGTCGACCTCATCGAGGCCAATCGCCGCCTCCTGCTGGAGAGCGGCAGCGGGCCCGGGGCGGACCCCGTGCAGGACACGCTGGCGGGCCCGCTCCCCCGCAGGGTCGGGGAGCCGGACGCCGTCACGATCGACCTCGATGCCTGGGCACGATCCCTCGACGGTGACGCCGGGATCCTCGCGGAGCTGGCCTGGCCGCTGATCCTCCAACTCCTCGGGCAGGGCCTCCCGGTCGAGGTGCTCGGCGAACCGTCGTCCGAGCAGTGGCGTGCCCGAGCCCGCACCTCCGGCGTCCGCGTCGCCCCCAGCCGCTGACCCGGAAGGGGGGTGGCACACGCGGACCGGTACGCGGCGTTCACGGCCCGCCCCGGACGCAGGTGATCCGCTCACGTCGCCCGTCCCTCCGGCGCGTCCCTGCGGCCGACACCCCCGTAGCACCGGAGACCGGCCGACCCGGGCTCGCATCCGACCGCGACCGGCGCCTCGCCGGGTGGGGCGGGGCGCCGGTCGCGGTCGGAGCACCGGAGGGGTCAGGCGGCGTGCTCCTCGGTGCTGCGGGAGTCGGTGAGGGTGAGTGCTCCGAAGGCGGTGACCAGACCGACGATGACCGCCAGCACCGCGAAGGTGATCCGCTCGCCGTGGAAGAAGGAGCCGACGAGGGCGCTGTCCCAGGTGCCGGCGGGGAGTTGGGTGGTGACCAGCGCCGCGATCAGGGTGCCGACGACGGCGGTGCCGACGCTGCTGCCGACCTCCTGGGCGGTGTCGTTGAGGGCGGTGCCCATCGAGGTGCGGTTCTCGGGCATCTTCTCGACCAGGGCGATGGCGCAGATCGTCATGACGGTGCGCAGGCCGATGGTCATCACGACCATGCACACCGCGATGGCGGCGTAGCCGTGCGAGACGCCCCAGGCGAGGCCGGCCAGCGAGCCGGCCAGGCAGGCGGCGCCGACCAGGCAGGCGATGCGGTGGCCGTAGCGCTTGGCGAGCCACTCGGAGAGCGGGGTGGCGGCGAGCATGGTGACGATGATCGGCAGGTTCGCCAGGCCGGCCTTGACGGGGCTCCAGCCGTAGGCGTACTGGAAGTGCAGGATCAGGCCGAACATGACGGCGGCCATCGCGATGGCCGTGCCGATCTGGGCGATGGAGGCGCCGCGGACGGTGCCGTTGGTGAACAGCTTCAGGTCGAGCATCGGGGCGGCGGTGCGGCGCTCGTGCCGGACGAACGCGAGGCCGGCCACGAGGGCGCCGAGGATCGAGCCGATGGTGGTGGCGGAGGTCCAGCCGTGGTCGACGCCGCTGGTGAGCGAGTAGCAGGCGAGGCCGATGGTGGCGACGCTCAGCACGGCGCCGGGCAGGTCGAGGCGGTCGCGGGTGAGGTCCTCGGGCCGGTCGGCGGGGACGCCGAGGCGCACGCCGATGGCGGCGATCAGTGCGATCGGGGCGTTGACGAGCAGCAGCCACTGCCACTTGACGTGGGCCAGGGCGGTGCCGCCGAGCAGCGGGCCGAGGACGAAGCCGGACATGCCGACGACGATCATCACGGTCATCGCCCTCATCCGCAGGGCCGCGTCGTCGAAGAGCCGGAAGACCAGGGAGTTGGTGATCGGGGCCATGGCGGCGGCGGCGATGCCGAGGCCGGCCCGCAGGGCGATCAGCTGCCCGGCGCCGGTCACGAAGGCGACGCACAGGCTGAGCAGGCCGAACACGGCGAGGCCGACCAGCAGGACGCGGCGGCGGCCGAGCCGGTCGGCCATCGATCCGGCGGTCAGCAGCAGACCGCCGAAGGTCAGCGAGTATGCGCCGGTGACCCACTGCAGCGCGGTGGTGCCACTGCCCAGGTCCCGGCCGATGGTGGGCAGCGCGATGGACAGCAGCGTGTTGTCGACCATCTCGACGAAGAAGGCCAAGCAGAGCGCGGCCATCGGGATCCACGCCGCACGCAGCGACGGATAGGTGTGCGGTGCCGCTGCTGGGGCGACGACGGTGGTTCCGGTGCCGGTCATGACGGCCTCCTCTCGGGACGGGTGTCGGGGTCGGGTGTCGGGGTGGGCGTCGCGGTGCATCGATGCCGTCCGCACTGTCGCCGTGGCGCTGCCGCCCGTCTCCTCAGATCATCCGGGAACCCACCGGCAGGCCGCTGTCATCCCACTGACAGCCCGCCGACAGCGCGGGGGCCGTCACCAGGACACGACTGCCACGACCCCCGAGCACCGCGACCAGGCGACCAATCACCGACGCCGGGAGCGTTCGGGCGGTCAGCCGCCCGCCTCCGACGAGGAGGTCCACCGCGACCGGAACGTGCTCGAACGATGCTCCGCCCGTCCCGAACAGCTCCGCGCGATCACCACCGGGCCCGACACGCTCGCGGACCGCCACCGAGGGGCGGAGTCCTCCTGGCCCCGGTGATCCTCCGGCTGCGCGAACCGACCGGATGATCACTCGTCAGACGGTCTCCAGGGCCCTCGGCCGAGCAGCCGCCCGCCCGCGAAGTCGGACGCGTGCGCTCCGGATGGCGGGGTAGCCGACAGACCGTCAGAGCGACACCGAGACACCGAGGAGGCAGTGGTGACCAGCGGACTGTGGGGCTACGAGGGCACCGAGGGCTACGCGGCGGGCACCAGCCTGACCGGCTACCGGGTGGAGGCCACCGACGGCCACATCGGCAAGGTGGACAAGCACACCGACGTGGTCGACTCGGCGCACATCGTCGTCGACACCGGCCCGTGGATCTTCGGCAAGGAGGTCCTCCTCCCGGCCGGCACCATCACCCGCGTCGATGTCACCGAGGAGACGGTGTGGGTCGACCGCACCAAGGACGAGATCAAGAACTCCCCCGAGTTCGACAAGGACCGGCACACCGACGACCCCGAGTACCGCCGCCAGGTCGGCGCCTACTACACCGACGGCTACACCGGCGGCAGCCGCCTCTGACCCCGCGTCACCACTCGGCGGGGCCGCACCGATTCGGTGCGGCCCCGCCGTCGTCGTACTGCCGCCCGGCGCGCTCCCGCTGCCTCCGGTTCGGCGGGGCGCAGGCGAGCATCTGCCGCTCCCGGTCGGCGGACGCCGTGACCGTGGGGCACCCTGCTCGCCCCGGACGCCGGGCCGGTGTCCGCGCGCCAGGGCCCGGACACCCAGCAAGGCCGTGCTACGGGTGGCGGACGGTGATGCCGACCAGGCAGGTGTCGTCGTCGGTGTCGGCGCCGCCGTAGCGCAGCAGGTGGTCGAGGTGGCTTTCGAGGAAGTTCGCCGAGTCGGTGTGGCCGGCGGTCGCCTTCTCGCTGAGGGCGAGGAGCCCGTCGAGGGAGGCGTGGACGGATTCGTCGCGGCGTTCGATGAGCCCGTCGGTGAACATCACCAGGGTGTCGCCGGGGGCCAGGTCGAGGTGGTCCTCGTCGTACTCGGCGTGGTCGAGGACGCCCAGCAGGATGCCGTTGACCTGCGGGAGGGTGCGGGCGCGGCCGTCCCGCAGGAGCACGGGCGGCAGGTGTCCGGCCCGGGCCCAGCGCAGTCGGCGGGTGGCGGGGTCGTAGAGGGCGCACACGGCGGTGGCGGTGACGTTGTCGGTGAGGTGGTGGGTGACGCTGTTGAGCCAGGTGAGCAGCTGGGCGGGCCCGGCGCCGGTGGCGGCGAGGCCGCGCAGGGCGTTGCGCAGGGCGACCATGCCGGTGGCGGCGTCGATGCCGTGGCCGGCGACGTCGCCCACGCAGAGCAGGATCTCGCCGGACGGGAGGGTGAGGGTGTCGTACCAGTCACCGCCGACGAGGTGCTCCTTCTCGGCGGGGCGGTAGCGGACCGCGATCTGGAGGTCGTGCAGGGTCAGCGGGCCGCTCGCGGGGGGCATGATCGCGTGTTGCAGCTGGAGGGCGAGGCGGCTGCGTTCGGCGGCCTGCTGCTCGCTCTGGGCGAGTTGGTCGCGGGTGGCGGCGAGGGCGACCTCGGTCCAGTGCTGGGCGGAGATGTCCTGGTAGGCGCCGCGGACGGCGGTGAGCGCCTGGGTGTCGTCGTGGACGGGTTCGGCGACGATCCGGATGTGGCGGGAGACGCCGTCGGGGCGCTGGAGCCGGAAGGCGGTGGAGGCCGGGCGCTGGTGGTGCAGCAGCGTGCGCAGGAACCGGCCGATGGCGTGGTGGTCGTCGGGATGCGCGTGCTCGGAGATCCGGTCCAGCGGGATGGGCGGGGCGGTGGCGGTCATGCCGTGGAGGTCGAAGAGGGTCTCGTTCCAGGCGGTCTGACCGGTGATCAGGTTCTCCTCGAAGCCGCCGATCCGGCCGAGCCGCTGGGCGTGCTGGAGGAGCCGGGCGACCCGGGGCGTGCCGTCGTCCAGGCGCCAGATGACCACCACGTGCGAGCCGTGCAGGCTGATGCTGACCTGGGCCTGTGCGTGCAGGGCGATGCCGTCGACCATCGCGGTCAGCCGCATGTCCTTGGTGCGGAAGGACTCACCGGTGGCGTGGACGTGCTCCACCTTCTCCGCCAGGCCGCCGGGCTCGGCGGCCAGCGGGTACGCCTCCAGCAGGCGCGCACCGGCGACGGCGGCGGCGGGGCGCCCCGCGAAGTCGGTGAAGGCCGGGTTGACGTGGCGGACGGTGAACTCGAGCGGCAGTTCGTTCGGTCCGGTGACGAGTTGCAGCACCAGGCAGGGGTCGAGGATGCCGTCGACGAGCCGTCGGAGGTCCTCGAAGTCGCGGTCGGCCTCCGCGCCGGGTGCGGGTTCGGCCCAGTTCTCCAGGGTGGTGGCGCAGAGCTCCGCCAGTGCCTCGTACTGGCGCATGAGGGGCTGGGTCTGCGGCTCCAGTGCGGTGGGCCAGCAGATTTCGAGGGCCCCGATCAGCCGCCCGCCGGTGCCGGCCGGGACCACCACGCGGCCTCCGGTCCACCGGTGCTGGCCGATGGTCGGTAGGGCGGCGTCGGCGAGCGTGGGGTGGACGACGCTCTCGCGCGCCTCCAGCGCCCGGCGGGCCGGGGTCGGGACGCCGGGCGGGACGGTGCGCCAGCGGGCGGCCTCGGCGGTGTCGAAGCCGGCGCTGCCCTCGAGGGTGAGCGACTGGTCGGGGTGGGCGGCCCAGATGGCGACGGCGACGGCCCCGAGCGGCTGGAGGGCGGTGGTGAGGACGGAGTGGGCGACGGCTGCGCTGTCCCCGGCGGCGAGCGTGCGTGCCTGGGTGGTCCGCAGCCGCAGGGCGGCCTGGGCCCCGTCCGCACCGCCGCCGGAGGGGCTGAGGAACTCGCGGGCGATGGCGGAGATCCGGTCGGCGGAGACCTGGTTGACCAGGTCGGCGGCCAGTTCCAGGACCGGCACGCCCGCCTGGTCGGCCAGCGCGGTGAGCTGTCCGGCGGCTTCGGCCGGGCTGCAGCGCAGGCGTTCGATCAGCACGCCGGAGGCCATCTCCACGAGCGAGCGGGCGGCGGCGTCGGCGTGGACCTGGTCGAGCTCGGACCGCAGGTACTCCACGGTCGCGGCCAGCCGGGTCAGTGCGGCGGTCGGCACCGGTTCGGGGGCCTCGCCGTGCGGGAGGGCGCGCTGTGCTCCGATGCCGGGCGCCGGGTGGGCCGGTGCGGGCAGGGAGGTGGGCGTGGACGGGACGCGGGCATCGGGCACGGCGCTCTCCTGACGACGGGGGGACGGTCAGCTGTTCTCGTGCCGGGGCCTTGCCTCCAGTTGGTCGCGGATCCGGCTGATCAGGTCGGCGGCGTCGACGGGCTTGGTGACGTAGTCGCTGGCCCCGGAGGCCAGGCTCTTGTCCCGGTCGCCGATCATGGCCTTGGCGGTGACGGCGATGATCGGCAGCCCGGTGTGCTCGGGCATGGCACGGATCGCCGCGGTGGCGGCGTAGCCGTCCATCTCGGGCATCATCACGTCCATCAGGATGATGTCGATCTCCCGGTGCACGGCCAGGGCGTCGAGTGCGGCACGGCCGTTCTCCGCCTGGAGGACGTGCATGCCGTGGAGTTCGAGGATGCCGGTGATCGCGTAGAGGTTGCGGTCGTCGTCGTCCACGACCAGGGCGGTCACCCCGGCCAGCGCGGTGTCGGAGTCGGGGGCGAAGGCGGGCGCGGTGCGCGGACGGATGTCCTCGGGGCGCTCGGCGCTCATGTGGAGCGCGACGCGCTCGCGGAGTTCGTCCAGGCTGGCCAGGATCTCCAGCGGGCGTTCCCCGTTGCGCGTGAGGGTCTCGTCGACGGGGTTGAAGCCGCGGCTGCGGTGCGCGAGTACGGGGACGGACCGCAGGGCGGGGTCCCGGTCCATGTCCCTGAGCAGTCCGGCGGCGCTGCCGTCCGGCAGGTCGAGGTCGATGACCAGGCAGTGGCAGGGGTCGTCGGCGAGGAGCGCGGCGGCCTCCTGGGCACCGACGGCGGTGACGACGTCCAGTCCTCGTGAACCGGCGGCCGGCAGGTCGGCGAGGGCGTTCTCGGCGACCAGGCTGAGCAGGCCGCCCCGGCGGCCCTCGACGACCAGCAGCCGGCGGGCCGGCAGGTCCTCCGGCACGGCCTCGGGGCGGCTGCGCGCCTTCGCCGGCTCGATCGCCGCCACCGCGACCGCCTCCGCCTCGGGCGAGGGCAGGCCCTGACGGCTGACGGGCAGGTAGAGGGTGAAGGTGCTGCCCTGGCCGAGGGTGCTCTCGGCGGTGATCGCGCCACCGAGCAGGTAGGCGATCTCGCGGCTGATGGACAGGCCCAGGCCGGTGCCGCCGTACTTGCGGCTGGTGGTCCCGTCGGCCTGCTGGAAGGCGCCGAACACCGTCTCCAGGTGCTGCGGGGCGATGCCGATCCCCGAGTCGACCACCCGGAAGGCCAGCAGCGGGCCCTCGGTCCGCAGGTGGTGCGGTGCCTCGCCGGGCTTGGCGAGCTCGACCCTCAGCTCGACACTGCCCTTCTCGGTGAACTTGACCGCGTTGGACAGCAGGTTGCGCAGCACCTGGCGCAGCCGGTAGTCGTCGGTGAGGAGCGCCTCGGGGACGTCGGCGGCGCTGCGGACGGCGAAGGCGAGGTTCTTCTGGCCGGTCATCGGGCCGAAGGTGACCTGGACGTAGTCGACGAGGGTGGCGAGCGAGACCGTCTCGACGTTGAGGTCCATCTTGCCGGCCTCGACCTTGGAGAGGTCGAGGATGTCGTTGATCAGCTGGAGCAGGTCGGAGCCGGCCGAGTGGATGATGCCGGCGTACTCGACCTGCTTGGCCGTCAGGTTCCGGGCCGGGTTCTGGGCGAGCAGCTGGGCGAGGATCAGCAGGCTGTTGAGCGGGGTGCGCAGTTCGTGGCTCATGTTGGCCAGGAACTCGGACTTGTACTTGGAGGCGACCGAGAGCTGGTGGGCGCGGTCCTCCAGCTCCTGGCGGGCCTGCTCGATCTCCAGGTTCTTCGCCTCGATGTCGCTCTTCTGCGCTTCGAGGAGCTCGGCCTTCTCCTCCAGTTCGGCGTTGGACGCCTGGAGCTCCTCCTGACGGGCCTGCAGTTCCTGGGAGCGGGCCTGGAGTTCGGCGGTGAGGCGCTGGGACTCGCCGAGCAGTTCGTCGGTGCGGGCGTTGGCGACGATGGTGTTGACGTTGACGCCGATGGTCTCCATCAGCTGCTCCAGGAAGTCCCGGTGCACGGCGGTGAACGGCTGCACGGCGGCGATCTCGATGACGCCGAGCACCTGGTCCTCGACGGTGATCGGCAGCACGATCAGGGAGAGCGTGTCGGTGGCGCCGAGGCCGGACTCGACGGGGAGGTAGCCGGCCGGCAGGCGGTCGATGGCGATGGTCCGGCGGCTGCGCGCGGCCTGGCCGACCACCGACTCGCCCAGGCGGAACGGGAGGGGCCGGGCGTCGCGGGGGAAGGCGTAGGAGGCGACCAGCCGCAGCAGGGTCTGGTCGTCGGTCTCCTCGGCGAGGTAGAAGGCTCCGCACTGGGCGGCGACCAGGGGGGTGAGCTCGTCCATGACCAGCTCGGCGACCACCGCGAGGTCCCGCCGGCCCTGCATGAGGGCGGCGATGCGGGCCAGGTTGGTCTTCAGCCAGTCCTGGTCCTCGTTGGCCCGGGTGGTCTCGCGCAGCGACTCCACCATGAAGTTGATGTTGTCCTTGAGGTCGGCGACCTCGCCGGAGGCGTCGACGGTGATGGACCGGGTGAGGTCGCCGGCGGTCACGGCGCTGGTGACCTCGGCGATGGCGCGGACCTGGCGGGTGAGGTTGCCGGCCAGCTCGTTGACGTTCTCGGTCAGCCGCTTCCAGGTGCCGGAGACGCCCTCCACCTCGGCCTGGCCGCCGAGTCGGCCCTCGCTGCCGACCTCGCGGGCCACCCGGGTCACCTCGGCGGCGAACGAGGAGAGCTGGTCGACCATCGTGTTGATGGTGGTCTTGAGTTCGAGGATCTCGCCGCGCGCGTCGACGTCGATCTTGCGGGTCAGGTCGCCCTTGGCGACGGCGGTGGTGACCTGCGCGATGTTGCGCACCTGGGAGGTCAGGTTGTGCGCCATGAAGTTGACGTTGTCGGTGAGGTCCTTCCAGGTGCCGGCGACGTTGGGCACCCGGGCCTGACCGCCGAGGGTGCCTTCGGTGCCGACCTCGCGGGCGACCCGGGTCACCTCGTCGGCGAAGGCCGAGAGGGTGTCGACCATGGTGTTGATGACGCCGGCCAGCGCGGCGACCTCGCCCTCGGCCTCGACGTTGATCTTCTGCGAGAGGTCGCCCTTGGCGACGGCGGTGGCGACCTGGGCGATCGAGCGGACCTGGCCGGTGAGGTTGGAGGCCATCACGTTGACGTTGTCGGTCAGGTCCTTCCACGTGCCCGACACCCCGCGCACGGTGGCCTGCCCGCCGAGGTTGCCCTCGGTGCCCACCTCGCGGGCGACCCGGGTCACCTCGTCGGCGAACGCGGACAGCTGGTCGACCATCGTGTTGATGGTCTCCTTCAGCTCCAGGATCTCCCCGCGCGCGTCGACCCGGATCTTCTGCGACAGGTCGCCCTTGGCGACGGCGGTGGTGACCTGGGCGATCGAGCGGACCTGGGCGGTGAGGTTGTCGGCCATCACGTTGACCGACTCGGTGAGGTCGCGCCAGGTCCCGGAGACGTCCTGGACGTCGGCCTGGCCACCGAGGCGCCCTTCGGTGCCGACCTCGCGGGCGACCCGGGTGACCTCCCCGGCGAAGGAGGAGAGCTGGTCGACCATCGTGTTGATGGTCTCCTTCAGCTCCAGGATCTCGCCCCGGGCGGTGACGGTGATCTTCTGTGACAGGTCGCCCTCGGCGACCGCGGTCGCGACCTGGGCGATCGAGCGGACCTGGCCGGTGAGGTTGCCCGCCATGAAGTTGACCGAGTCGGTCAGGTCGCGCCAGGTCCCGGAGACGCCCTTGACGTCCGCCTGCCCGCCCAGGATGCCCTCGGTGCCCACCTCACGGGCCACCCGGGTCACCTCCCCGGCGAACGAGCCGAGCTGGTCGACCATCGTGTTGACGGTGTTCTTCAGCTCCAGGATCTCGCCCCGGGCGTCCACCGTGATCTTCTGCGACAGGTCGCCCTTGGCGACGGCGGTCGCGACCTGGGCGATGTCGCGGACCTGGGTGGTGAGGTTGCCGGCCATCGCGTTGACCGAGTCGGTCAGGTCCTCCCAGGTGCCGGAGACCCCGGGCACCTCCGCCTGGCCGCCGAGCCGGCCCTCGGTGCCGACCTCGCGCGCGACCCGGGTGACCTCGGAGGTGAAGAGGGAGAGCTGGTCGACCATGCCGTTGAAGACGGTGGCGATCTCCCCGAGCAGCCCGTCCGCGTCGCCCGGCAGCCGGGTGCCGAAGTCCCCGTCGCGCACCGCCGTCAACCCCGCGAGCAGCAGCCGTAGTTCAGGCGAACCGGCCTGGGCCGCGGCGCTGTCGCCGGCCTGGTGGGGAACCTCGGGTGTCCTCACGCCTGCCATCGAACGCCGCCTCCTCGAAACCCGCTCCGGCCACCGCACCGACCGACCGGCCGCACGGGCACGTACAGCCCGGCACGCTACCCCACCTCTGGACGGTCAGTGCAATGTCACCCCTACCTCCTGCCCTCTCCGCGCCCCTCAGTACCGGCGAGCCGACCGGACCTGCCACTTGCCGGGGGCCCGGCGCGGCACCGTGCCGCGCCGGGTGGACTTGGATCACGGCTCGGCGGGTGGTTAGGGTTTCATGACTTCGCCCGAGGGGACAGAGATGCACGCCGATCACGACGACCCACCCGCCCCCGGCCAGGGACTCTCCCCCGACGGGGAGCCACCCGTCCTGCTGGAGGCCGACGGATCGCGCACCCTCGTCTGCCGCCTGGCGGGGGACCTGGACATCGAGTCCCTCACGCCCGCTCAGCACCTCCTGGAGGAAGCGCTGACCCGAGCACCCCGGCTCCTGGTCATCGACCTGGAGCAGGTGCGCTTCTGCGACTCCGCCGGCCTCAACCTGCTGCTCAAGACCCGCGCCTCGGCCCTGAAGGCCGACATCGAGCTGCGCCTGGCCACGGCGGCGGTACCGGTGCTGCGCCTGCTGGAGATCACCGGAGCCCGGATGGTCTTCACCCTCTACCCGTCCACCGCCGCTGCCCTCGCCGATCCGGTCGACGCGCCCTGAATCCCCGGATCGGGACGGCCTTCACGAGCTGTTCACGTGATCGGGGGAATGGGCTCGGTGCAGGGGGTAGCCGGTACGGACCATGACGACTCGAGGAAAGGAACGACATGGCTGTGACCAGTGACGAACTCCTCCACGACCTGCGCACCACCGGCGAGGCGCAGCTCGCGCAGCCGCCGATCCCCCGGCCGGCCCTGCCGGAGCTGGCGGACGTCGGGGAGCTGCGGGAGGTCGCGCCGTCCGACGCGCGGGACCTGACCAGAGTGCTGCTGGTGCGGCTGGCCGCACTGGAGGAGGGCACCCGGGAGTACTCGTACGTCCGGTCCTCGCTGGTCGAGCTGAACCTCTCGCTGGTGCGGTTCGTCCTGCGCCGCTTCGGCTCGCACCGGGAGAACACCGAGGACCTGATGCAGGTCGGCGCGGTCGGCCTGATCAAGGCGATCGACCGGTTCGACGTCGAGCACGGGGTCGAGTTCACCACCTTCGCCATCCCGACGATCCTCGGCGAGATCCGCCGGCACTTCCGCGACGCCACCTGGGCCGTGCACGTCCCCCGCCGCCTCCAGGAGCTGCGCCTGACCCTGGCCAAGGCCCAGGACGCGCTGGCGCACGAGCTGGACCGCTCGCCGACGGTGGCCGAGCTCGCCGCACGGGTCGGCCTCTCCCAGGAGGAGGTCGTCGAGGGGCTGAACGCCGCCAACGCGCGCAGCACCGACTCGCTCGACGTACCGGCGGGAGGCGAGGACGACGAGGGCCCCGGTGCGCTGGCGGCCCGGCTCGGCGGCACCGACGACCGCTTCTCCCTGGTCGAGGACCTCGTCTCGCTCCGGCCGCTGGTCGCGGCCCTCCCGGAGCGCGACCGGCAGATCCTGTCGATGCGCTTCACGGAGGAGCTGACCCAGGCTCAGATCGGCGAGCGCCTGGGCGTGTCCCAGATGCACGTCTCCCGGCTGCTGTCGCGCATCCTCACCCAGCTGCGGCGGGGCCTCCAGGCGGCCTGACCCGCACCCCGGGGCGGGGGTGGCCACCACGGCCGGTGGCCACCCCCGCCGTTCCGGCAGCCACGCCGGAGGGCACCGGGCCGAACGCGGTGGGCAGGTCGAGCACGGCCCGCCCCCGCAGGGGTGCTCGCGCGTGCGAACCGCCGCCCCGGCAAGGGCACCCGCGTGGCCGCCGACCTGAGCATGGGTCACCTCTTGCGGCCTCCGCCGGCCGGCGTCCGCGTTCGACCCGCGTCCCCGTGCGGGCGGCGCCGCCGAGCCTCCCGGGAGTCCGGGCCTTCCTCCGATCGGTCCCGGCGCGGGAACCGCGGCCGACCACGTCGTGTCTTCGGCGTCGCAGCGGGCATCCGAGAAGTCTGTGACCGCCTCCGACACGAAGGGCCGACTGCATGAGTACGCCCCGGGAAACCCTCAACGGCCAACGCCGTCCCGGATTCCGGCCGGACCTGCCACCGGGCGGCCGGCGTCGCCGCCTCACCCTGACCGGGCGGGGGCGGCCCGTCGCGGCCTCCCGCGACTTCGCCCGCGCCGCCCTCGCCGACTGGGCGTGGCCGGGGGTGGACGACGTCCTGCTGCTGGTCACCGAGCTCGTCACCAACGCGGTCCTGCACGGCGACGGCCCGCTCGACCTCGTACTGGACGCCGACGCCCATCGGCTCCGGGTCGAGGTCGACGACGCCTCGCCGGTCCTGCCCATCCCGCGTGAACCCCACCTGCCCGCCCGCCCGGGCGGTCACGGCCTGTTCGTCGTCGCCCGCACCTGCGACCGCTGGGGCGCCGTCCCCCGGCCCTGGGGCAAGACCGTGTGGGCCGAGACCGACACGCGCCCGCCGACCGCCGGTTCCTGAACTCCGGTCAGCCGCCTCCACCCTCCCCGACGGCGGCAGGCGCATCCGGGCGGCCATCGCCCTCTGAACCGCCGCTCCGTGAGGCCGACTCGGCCACGGAACGGCACCGGCGCGGCCGCTCCGCCACAGACGGGCCGTCCCGAACCGCTGACCGAGGTCGGACGTCCGATCACCCGCGCTCGACCGGGGCACGCGCCTACCCCCTGCACCGCCGTGCCGTGCCGTGCCCTGCGTACGGGCACCCCGGCGCCGGGCTCGGCTTGCCGTGCGACGTCCCTCCTGAGGGGGGATTCTGATCCCCCCTCAGAGGGCCTCTTCGGTCCAGACGCCCTTCGGGTGCTCCTCGACGGCAAGCCACAGGCTGGGCTGGGCACGGCACCCCGGGCTGGCCCGGTCATCCGAGGGCCAGCGGTGCTCCCGGTCGGGCCAGACCAGTTGGACCACCGGGACGGGACTCCGTCGGTAGAAGCCGACGGCGGTACCGAACAGCGGAACGTGCCAGCTGGCATCCACCGGATGGAGCCCGAGCTCGTAGCCCTCGATGACATCGGGGATCAGTGCCCCGGGCTCCGTTGACGCACCGTCCCGCAGACGGGCGGCCGCAGCACCGACCCAGCGCATCAGCCCGTGCACCTCCAGGCCGAACACGGCGACCTCCGGAATCCGGTAGGAGTGCCACAGGCCGACGGTGAAGGCCCAGTCCGGCACGTCCCCGCCGCCGGCCACGCCGACCACGTGCCAGCCGTGCTCGCGGACGTGCGCCATCTCCGAGGACCAGTGCTTCGCCCGCTGGCGGCGCGCGCGGAGGGTCGCGGAGGCCGCGGGATCACAGAGCACGCAGGGGCACGAGGACGTCGGGATCAGGTCGGGCACCCCGGCATCCAAGCAGATCAGGGCCGGACGGTGATCCGGCGCGACCGGCCTGCCCCGGCGCGGACGGTGGACGGCAGGCTCAGAGGAAGTGCCGGATCGGGGCGGTGGCCGCCTCCAAGGCGCGGCGGGCCGGGCCCCGGCGGTGCCAGCGGGTCGGGGTGACGACCTCACTGCGCGTCAGGTCCTCGTCGAAGTCCCGGTCCAGGCGGGCGGTGAACTCCTCGTCCACCACGGCCAGCACCACCTCCTCGTCGTGGTCGAGCGAGCGGCGGTTGAAGTTGGCCGAGCCGACCACCGACAGCACGCCGTCCACGGTCAGCACCTTGGCGTGCATCATGGTCGGCGCGTACTGCCAGACCGTCACCCCGCACCCGGTCATCCGCCCGAAGTGCCGCTCCCCGGCCAACTGGCAGACCCGCTTGTCCATGTGACGCCCCGGCACCAGCAGTTCGACCTCGACGCCGCGCCCGGCGGCCTCGCAGAGCAGGTCGACGAAGTAGTCGTCCGGCGCGAAGTACGCGGTCGCCAGGCGCAGCCGACGCTCGGCCGAGGAGATCACCACCCGCATCAGGGTCTGCAGGTCCTGCCAGCCGACGGCGGCCGAGCCGCGCACCACCTGGACCACCGCACCGCCGGGCTGCTCGTGCTCCTCGAAGCGGTCGGCCTCGTCGTACAGCGTGCCGGGGGCGCACTCGGCCCAGTTCTGCGCGAAGGCGGCGGCGATGCCGTCCACGGCCGGGCCGACCACCCGGACGTGGGTGTCCCGCCACTCCCCCGGGTGGCGGGCGTCGCCGCACCACTCCTCGGCGATGCCCACGCCGCCGGTGAAGGCGATCCGACCGTCCACCACCAGCACCTTCCGGTGGCAGCGGTGGTTCTGCTTGAACGGCGAGAGCCGCACCGGCCGCCGGAACCAGGAGATCCGGACGCCCGCCGCCTCCATCAGGTCGAGCAGCTCCGGCTCGATCAGCCGGCTGCCGAACCCGTCCAGCAGCAGCCGGACCCGCAGCCCCTCGGCCGCCTTGCGGGCCAGGGCCCGGGCGAACCGGCGGGCGATGTCACCGCGCCAGTAGACGAAGGTCATCAGGTCCACGGTCCGCCGGGCACCGTCCACGGCCTCCAGCATCGCCGGGAAGATCTCGTCGCCGTTGCGCAGCGGCGTGAGCTCGTTCCCCTCGGTCGCGGCGATCCCGAGCAGCCCCTCCAGCCGACGGCGCAGCAGCGGCCCGCGCCCCGCTCCGGGGGAGGCCGGGTCGGGCACGACGGTCAGGGGCGCGGTCTCGGTGGTCATCGGGGTCTGCTCCGTCCTGGGGGTGACACTGCCGGACCTCCGGCTACCCCCTCACGGCAGATCGACGCCCGGGCCGGCCGGGCCGCGCGGGAGCACCCGGATCGGACCGCCCCGGGGATGGAAACCGCTGATCGGGGCACGCGAGGTCCATGACGAGGACTCAGGAGCACGCCGCCCGGACCGGGGTGGCGACAGCCTGCGCGGTGGCGGTCCAGACGGCCGTGCTGGTCGCCGCCGGCCTGCTGATCACCCACCCGCCGGCCGGCTGGTGGGACCCGGGCGAGCGGGGCCTGGTGGCCTGGCTGGCCGCGCACCGCACCCCCGCGCTGACCACAGCGAGCGACTGGCTCTCCGCTCTCGCCTTCACCCCGGCGATCGTCGCGGTGACGGCGGTCGCCGCCGCCGTGCTGCTGATGCTGCGTCAGTGGCGGGGAGCCGCCCTGCTGGCGGGTGCGGTGGCCCTCCAGGCGGCAGTCTTCGTGACGGCCGCCCACCTGGTCGACCGGGCCCGGCCCGACGTGGTCCGGCTGGACGGGGCGCTGCCGACCTCCAGTTTCCCGTCCGGGCACGTCGGCGCCGCGACCGCGCTGTACGGCGGCCTGGGCCTGCTGGTGCTCTGCGCGGCAGCGGGGCGCGGGCCCGGGCGGTGGCGGTGGCGGCCGGTGGTGTGCGCGCTGGCCTGGACGGTACCGGTCCTGGTGGCGGCCTCCCGGCTGTACCGGGGCATGCACCACCCCACCGACGTACTGGCCGGCCTGCTGAACGGCGCCGCCGCCCTCTGGGTGGTGTGGCGGGCGCTGCCCGCCCGCGCGCCCCGCAATGCCTCCGCCGACACCTCCGCCGATCCCGTCGACCGTCCCGTGCGCACCCGCACCGAGCCGACCGAGGAGCCCCCGACCGGCCCCGTCGCCCTGGTCTACAACCCGGTCGGCGTGGACGAGGCCCTGCTGACCAGGCTGGCCACCACCGTCACCGCGCACGGCCACCACCCGCCGCGCCTGCTGCCCGGCTCGGCCGAGGACTCCGGCCGGGCGGCAGCCGCACGGGCCCTCGCCGACGGGGCACGGCTGGTCGCGGCCTGCGGCGGCGACGGCACCGTGACGGCCTGCGCCGACGCGCTCGCCGGGACGGACGCCGCCCTGCTGGTCGTCCCCTGCGGCACCGGCAATCTGCTGGCCCGCAACCTCGGCCTGCCCACCGACCCGGTCGAAGCACTGGACGCCGCCCTCACCGGGGCAGCCCGCCGGATCGACCTGATGCGCGTCGAGGGCGACGACCTGGCCGCCCGGACGGCCGCCACCATGGCCGGCACCGGCCTGGACGCCGCCGTCATGGCCTCCACCGACCAGGGCCTGAAGCGCCGACTCGGCTGGCCCGCCTACCTGTTCGGCGCGGTCCGGCACCTGACCGACCGTCGCTTCGCCCTGACCGTCTCGATCGACGGCGGCACCCCCGTGCGGCGCCACGTCCGGATGGCCGTGGTCGGCAACGTCGGCACCCTCCAGGGCGGCGTGCGCCTGCTGCCCGACGCCGAGCCCGACGACGGCCTGCTCGACCTCGTGCTGGTCCAGCCGCACGGCCTGCGCGGCTGGGCCGCCACCGCGCGCGCCCTGCTCACCGGCACCCGCCGCAGCCCGCGCCCGGACGCACAGGACGCACCGCTGGAGCACTTCCGGGGCCGCCGGATCGAGCTCACCGCCGACCGGCCCCGCGCGCGCGAGTGCGACGGCGATCCGGTCAGCGAGGGCCGCGTCCTCACCCTGACGGTCCGTCCGAACGCCCTGCTGGTCCGGCTCCCCGACCCCGCCCGGGACCGGACCACTGCAGCGCACACCCCGCAGGAGAGGGCCACCACCCCCGACCACGGCCCCGCCTCAGACCACCGGTACGCACGGACGGGAGAGCACTGATGGGAACCGCCCGCCCGGTCGGCCACGGCCGCGAGCACCTCTCCGCCGAGGAGGCGGTGCTGACCCTCCGTCGGGGTGCCTGGTGGCCGCTGGCCCGGGACGCCTTCCTGCGCTTCCGCTACGCCGACGGCTTCAGCCACGCCCGCGCCCTCGCCTTCCAGGTGGTACTGGCACTGGTGCCGTTCACCATCGCCGTGGTCGGCCTGGCGTCCTCGCTGCACGGCGGCCCGGTCGGCCGGCTGGTCGCCGCCGCGATCGAACGGATGGTGCCCGCCTCCAGCGCCGAACTGGTCGGCGACGTGCTCGACCGCAGCCGGGACCACACCGGGGGCACCGTCGCCCTCTGGTTCGGCGCGCTGTTCGCCCTCGCCAACCTGATCACCGCGATGTCCCAGATCGAACGCGGTGCCAACCGGATCTACGGCATCGAACGCGACCGCCCCTTCCACCGCAAGTACGGCCGCAGCCTGCTGATGGCGGCCGGTGCGGGGCTGCCGCTCGGCGCCGGGTTCCTCGTCCTGGTGGCCGGCCGGCAGGTCACCGAGGCCGCCCAGGAGGTCTTCGGCCTGGGCCCCGGCACCGCCGCCGTCTGGACGCTGCTGCGCTGGCCGGTCGGTCTGCTGCTCACCCTCACCTCCGCCGCCGTGATCTTCCGGCGGGCCCCGCGCCGGAGCCAACCCGGCTACAGCTGGCTCGCGTTCGGGGCCGGCACCTACCTCGCGCTCTGGCTGGCCGCGACCTGGCTGCTCACCCTCTACCTGCGCTTCAGCGGCTCCTTCGACGCCGTCTACGGGCCGCTCAGCGCGGTCTTCTCGCTCCTGGTCTGGGCCTACCTGACCGCCATCGCCCTGTTCCTCGGCCTGTCCTTCGCCGCCCAGTTGGAGGCCGACCGCACCGGACGGCCCGACCCCGTCCTGCCCGACCCGGAGAGGAACGCGCCGTGACCCGCCGACCGCTTCGACCCCTGCGCCCGCTGCGAGCCCTCCGAACCCTTCGGCCGCCACGGCCCGTTCACCCCCGCCCCTCCCTGCGCACGGCGGACCTTCGGCTCGGCGAGCGCCTGCTCGCCACCGTCGCCGCCTTCGGCCTCGGCGCGGTGCCGACCGCGCTGCTGCTGGTGCTGATCGAGGCCAACTGGCCACCGCTGCACCGGCTCGACGCCGCAGCCGCCGAGCAGCTGCACACCGCCGTGCGCGACCACCCCGCCGCGCTCACCGCGCTGCGCGTGCTGAGCGAGGGCGTGTGGGATCCGCTGACGCTCCGTCTGCTGGTCGCGGCCACCGTCGGCTGGCTGTGGTGGCGCGGGGCCCGGCGGCTCGCGCTCTGGGCCGCCGCCACCGTCACGGCCTCCGGGCTGATCGGCTTGGCGGTCAAGGCGGCCGTCGCCCGGGCCCGCCCCGCCCTGCCCGACCCGGTGGCGCACGCTCCAGGCTTCTCCTTCCCCTCCGGGCACGCGATGACGGCCGCGACCTGCTGCGCGGTCCTGCTGCTGGTGTTCACTCCGGTCCTGGGCCGGCGCTCGCTCCTGACGGCCCGAGCGGTGGCCGTGGTCAGCGTGCTCGGGGTGGGGTTCACCCGGGTCGCGCTCGGCGTGCACTGGGTCAGCGACGTGCTCGGCGGCTGGCTGCTCGGCCTGGCCCTGGTCGCCGCCACCGCCTGGGCCTTCGACGGCTGGCGCCGCGACACCGGCCGGCCCGTACCCCCGCCCCTCACCGAGGGCCTGGAGCCCGAACTCGCCCGCCAGGGACCGCCCGAGCCGAGGTGAACCACCCACCCACCCACCGACCCGCGACACGCCGGAGGCGGGGCCCCACCCGCCGGTGGGGCCCCGCCTCCGTCCACCTCCCTCGACCGGAGGTCAGAGGTGGGTACCGCCGGTGAACCCGCCGGCGTAGTAGTCGCCGACCCGGTCGCGGTACTCCCGGTCCCCGGCCCGCTCGTCCTTCACGTACTCGGGTGAGTCCTTGATCTCGTCCTTGGTGCGGTCGACCCACACCGTCTCCTCCGCCACGTCGACCCGGCGGATCGTGCCGGCCGGCAGCAGCACCTCCCGGCCGAAGATCCACGGGCCGGTGTCCACCACGATGGAGGAGGAGTCGACGTCGTCGGTGTGCTTGTCCACCTTCCCGATGTGGCCGTCGGTCGCCTCCACCCGGTACCCGGTCAGGTCGGTACCCGCCACGTAGCCCTCGGCCCGCTCGTACCCCCACAGTCCGCCGGTCATCACTGCCTCCTCGCCGTCTGCGCACTCTGACGCTCCGGCGGCTACCCCACCTTCCGGACCACATGCGCGCGCCCCGCGATCCGACGGGTCCGCCCGCCCGTCACGACCGTGCCCGATCTGACCCCGTGTCACCGGGTGCGGAACGGAAGCGGACAGCCCGCCGGCGCCGTCGCACGGCCCGAGGAGCAGTGGTCCGCGCGGCACCGACCGGTCGTACGTCGCCTTCGACGGCCGGGGCCACACCGGCTCCGAGAGGCCCGCCCCCACGATCGGCCTTCAGGGTGAATCCGCATGCGGTATGAGGAGCACCTTTACCGATCATGGTGTGTCCTGCTCATCGAACGGCCTCCCGGCGACTATCTGTGACGGTGACGGTGTGTCAGCTCCCCCGGAGCGGCGCCGTCCCGCCCACCGTCCTCGGTCGTCCCGGAGGCCCCCGCCATGCGCCGCCAGCCCGTGTGGAAGCCCGCACTGCACAGGACGTTGTCCGTCCTGCTCACCTTCCTGCTCACGGCAGCCGCGCTGATGGTGCCGGCCTTCCCGGCGCACGCCGAGCGCACCGGTCTGACCTGCCGTTACAAGGACACCCTCCAGGGCGGGATGGTGATGACGGGCAACGGGTTCCTGTTCAAGAACGGCGGCGCCCCGGCCAACGTCGACAACCTCACCGGGCAGGCGACCCCGTACTCCTACACCACCCGCGACGACTCGTCCCGGGCGGACCTGGTGCTGCCCGCCGACGCCACCGTGGTCAAGGCGATGGCCTACGTCTACGGCAGCCAGTACTACGCGCCGGGCAGCGCCTACTACGCGGACCCGGACACCTTCCAGATGCGCACCCCGGCCGCCGGCTACCAGCGGCTGACCGCCGACGGCGTGGACAACATGCTGTACAGCAACGGCACCTACGGCAACAACCACCAGGCCTACCGGGACGTCACCGCCCTGGTGAAGGCCGGCGGTTCGGGCAGCTACGGCTTCGGCGACACCCCGTACTACACCAACTACGGCAGCCGGGGCTTCGGCGGCTGGGCCCTTGCCGTCGTCTACTCCTCGCCGAGCGCGCCGCTGACCCAGGTCGCGCTCTGCGACCAGTGGGCGCACATGAACGGCACCGCCGTCAGCAACACCTTCGACCTCGGCACCACCCCCTACTCGGGCGCCCAGCTCCAGCGCGCCTCGATCTACGCCACCGCCACCTACGGCGACGTCAACTACGGCGACTCCATCAAGGTGGCCGGCAGCCGGGTCTCCGACGCCGCGAACCCCGCGACCGACTGGGGCAACGGGACCTGCGCCCAGTACGGCACGGACATCCCCGGCCGCAACCCCAAGTCCGGCACCGGCTGGGGCGGCGTGGCGATGCCCTGCCCGGACATGGACGTCGACACCATCGACATCACCGCCATCGCCCCGACCACCCGGACCTTCTCGGTGGTCCAGGGCCGGGAGGGCTCGATCGAGGAGATCGGCTACGGCGTGGTCGGCTTCACCTTCGAGCCGAAGGCCGCCCCCAAGCTCGACCTCGCCAAGACCGGGAAGCTGGACGACGCCAACGGCGACGGCAAGGCCAACCCCGGCGAGACCGTCGCCTACGGCTACACCGTCACCAACACCGGCAACACCACGGTGGGTTCGATCACGGTGGCGGACGACAAGATCCCCGCGCCCGGCGCCGTCGTCTGTGCGAAGACCACGCTGGCGGCCGGCGAGAAGACCACCTGCACCGCGACGTACACCGTCACCGAGGCCGACGCCAAGGCCGGCAGCATCACCAACACCGCCACCGCCAAGGGCAAGGACCCGGCCGGCACCGAGGTCACCACCCCGCAGCGCCAGGTGACCATCCCGGCCGGCCCCGCGCCGGTCCGGGTCACCCTGGACAAGACCGTCACCAAGGCCCCCGCCCCGGTGCCCGGCAGCCCCGGCACCTACGAGACCCAGTATGAGCTGAAGGTCGGCAACACCGGCGCGGCCACCACCTACGACCTCACCGACACCCTCAAGTACGGCACCGGACTGACCGTCACCTCCGCCTCCGTCGCCAACACCACCCCGGGCGGGCTCAGCCCGGTGGCCGGCTGGGACGGGCGCGGCCAGACCAGGGTCGCCGACAAGCAGGCCATCGCGGCCGGCACCGAGGCCGCGCCCGCCACCCACGTCTGGCGGGTGACGGTGCGGTACACCGTGGACCCGGGCCAGGCCACCTCGAAGTCCACCGACTGCACCCTGGACGCGGGCGAGAGCGGCACCGGCACCCGGAACGAGGCCACCGCCACCTCCGGCGGCACCTCCTCCAGCAAGAACACCTGCACGCCGGTCGCCGCCGTCACCAGTGCCAAGACCCTGGTCTCGGCCAAGCCCACCAGCGGCGGCCAGTGGGAGGCGGTCTACGAGATCACCGTCGCCAACAAGGGCGCCGCGCCCGGCACTTACTCCCTGGACGATCGGGCCCGCTTCGGCGCCGGCACCACCGTGACCTCGGCCAAGGTGACCACCGCCCCCGCCGGGGTGACCCCGAACGCCGCCTGGGACGCCCAGGGCACCACCCGGATCGTCACCGACCAGTCGATCGGCGCGAACACCACCCACACCTACCGGGTGACCATCACCGCCCAGGTGCCGGAGAACCCGGCCGACCCGAAGTCCACCGACTGCACCCTCGACCCGGGCGAGAGCGGCACCGGCCTGCTGAACGAGTCGACCACCACCGTGGACGGCAGGCAGGAGAAGAAGGAGGCCTGCGGCGCCACCTCCAACGTCTCGATGACCAAGCGGATCTCCCAGCAGCCCACCGCCGTCCCGGGCAGCCCGGACGTCTACGAGATCAAGTGGGAGCTCACCGTCCGGAACGCGGGCGCCGCCCCGACCACCTACCAACTGGTCAACGACACCACCAGGTTCGGCACCGGCATCACCACCGTCTCGGCCTCCGTCGCCAACACCGCCCCGGGCGGCCTGGCGGTCAACGCGGGCTGGAACGGCACCAGCGACACCAAGGTCTCCGACAGCCAGGCCATCGCCGGCTCGGCCACCCACGTGTACACCGCCACCGTCCGCTACCGGGTCGACCGGGCCACCGCGACCGGCAAGTCCACCGACTGCACCCTCGACCCGGGCGAGAGCGGCACCGGCACCCTCAACAGCGCGAGCGTCACCACCGACGGCCGCACCTCCACCGACTCCACCTGCGCGGGCGTGCCGCTGCTGAAGACCACCAAGACGGTCCAGCGCACCACCCCGAACGGCGACGGCACCACCACCGTCACCTACCGGATCGAGGTCGCCAACTCCGGTGGGGCGGCGGGTGCGTACGACCTGGACGACAGGCTCGCCTTCGGCGCCGGCATCTCGGTCGTCTCCGCCCGGGCGGCCAACACCGAGCCCGGCACCCTCACCGTCGACGCCGCCTTCAACGGCCAGGACCGGACCCGGATCGCCACCGCCCAGTCCGTGGCGGCGGGCGGCACCCACGTCTACACCGTCACCGTGGTGGCGAAGGTGCCGGTCACCAGCACCGACCCCAAGTCCACCGACTGCACCGAGGACGGCGGCGAGAACGGCGCCACCGGGCTCTCCAACACCGCCACCACCACCTCCGGCGGCGGGACGCAGACCAGCCGGGCCTGCGTGGAGACCCCGAGCGTCACCATCACCAAGACCTTCACTCAGCAGCCCACCCCCGTGCCCGGCCAGGCCGGCACCTACGAGGTCCGCTACGACCTGACGGTGGCCAACACCGGCGCGGGCCCCGGCTCCTACACCCTCAGCGACACCCTGAAGTACGGCACCGGACTGACCGTCACCTCCGCCACCGGCACCAACACCACCCCGGGCGGCCTGCCCGTCCGCCCCGACTGGAACGGCACCTCCCGCACCCAGCTCAGCGACAACGAGGCCCTGGGCGCACGGACCACCCACGTCTGGTCGGTCGTGGTCCGCTACACGGTGGACGGCACGACCGCCACCGCGACCTCCACCGACTGCACCCTCGACCCGGGCGAGAGCGGCACCGGCACCCTCAACCAGGCGGGAGTGAACGTCAACGGCGGCACCGCCGAGACCAGCGCCTGCGCCGGCACCCCGCTGATCCGCACCACCAAGACCAGCCTCGACCTGACCCCGAACGGCAACGGCACCTGGACCCAGACCTACCGGATCGACGTGCTCAACAGCGGTCAGGGCGACGGGCGTTACACCCTGGACGACCGCTTCCGGTTCGGTGCCGGGATCACCGTCCAGCCCACCCCCGCCGTCACCACCACCGCCACCGGCGTGACCCCGTCCGCGAGTTGGAACGGCCAGGGGGACACCCGGGTGGTGACCGACCAGCCGCTCGCGGCCGGGGCCGCCCACGCCTACACCGTCACGGTCACCGTCCGGCTGCCCGCCGGGGGCACCGCTGACCCGGCCTCCACCGACTGCACCTTCGGCACCGGCGAGAGCGGCACCGGCCTGGCCAACGAGGCCACCACCACGGTGGCGGGCGAGACCTCCACCAGCACCGCCTGCCGCCGCACCCCGAACATCGGCGTCACCAAGACCGTCTCCGGCGGCCCGACCCAGGTGGCCGGCCAGACCGACACCTACGACCTGGTCTACGACGTCAAGGTCGCCAACACCGGTGCCGGGGACGGCTCGTACGACCTCAGCGACCAGCTCGCCTACGGCACCGGGGTCACCGTCGTCTCCGCCGCGCTCACCCCGCCGGCCGCCTACGAGTCCGAGACCTTCGACTGGAACGGCCGGGACCGGACCCTGATCAAGGCGGGCGCCCAGCTCCCCCGCGAGACCGAGCACCTGTGGCGGATCACGGTCCGCTACACCCTGGACCGGACCGCCGTCACCAACACCTCCGGTGACTGCACCCTGGACGCGGGCGAGAGCGGCACCGGCACCCTCAACCGGGCCACCGCGACCGTCAACGGCGAGGCCACCACCAAGGAGGCCTGCACCCGGGTCGGCGCCGTCCGGGTGGTGAAGACCGCCGCTCCGGCCAACCCGCTGCCCGGCGGCAAGGTCACCTACACCATCACCGTCACCAACACCGGCGGCACGGACGCCACCGGGTACCGGGTCGACGACGACCTGACCGGCCTGCTCGGCTCGGCCACCTACGGCAACGACGCCGCCGCCGTGGACGGTTCGGGCGCCGCCGTCACCCCGGCACCGGTCTACACCGCGCCGAAGCTCACCTGGACCGGCACCGTCAAGGCCGGCGGCCTGGTGCGGATCAGCTACACCGTCACCGTGCTGGACCCGGTGCCGGCCGGCCGGACCACCATGAAGAACGCCGTCACCACCGACGACCCCGGCGCCTGCCCGCCCGGCTCCACCGACCCGAGCTGCTCCACCGTCACCCCGCTCCCCCGCCTGGAGCTCACCAAGACCGCAACCCCCAACCCGGCCAAGGTCGGTGACACCGTCACCTACACCATCACCGCCCGCAACACCGGCGACGCCGACTACCCCGGCGCCAAGGTCACGGACGACCTGACCGGCGTGCTGACCGGCGCCGACTACAACGGCGACGCGACCGCCTCGGACGGCGCGGGCGGGATGTATCCGGCCCCCACCTACTCGGCGCCGAAGCTCTCCTGGACCGGCCTGATCGCCAAGGGCGAGCAGGTGGTCATCACCTACTCGGTGAAGGCCACCGGGGCCACCGCCGCCAGCCTGCGCAACCACGTCGAGGCCCCGGGCTCGGACTGCCCGCCCGGCAACACCGAGCCCCGGTGCAACCCGGTGGTGCCGCTCGCCAAGGTGACGGTGGTCAAGACCTCGACTCCCGCCGCCCCCAAGCCCGGTGACACCGTCAGCTACACCGTGACGGTCACCAACTCGGGCGACGCCGCCTACCCGGACGCCACCGTCACGGACGACCTGACCGGTGTGCTCAAGGGCGCCGACTACACCGGCACCGCGACCGCCACCGCCGGCGACGGCAGCGCGACCGCGGCACCGGACTGGTCGTCGCCGAAGCTGAGCTGGAAGGGCTCGGTCCCGGCCGGGACGGACATCGTGATCCGCTACACCGTCAAGGTGAAGAACCCGGTGCCCGCCGACGGCACCACCCTCACGAACGCCGTCACCACCAACGTGCCCGGCGCCTGCCCGCCGGGCTCCACCGACCCGGACTGCTCGACCGTCACCCCGCTCCCCCGCCTGGAGATCCGCAAGCAGGTCAGCCCGCAGTCGACCACCCCGCTGAACGTCGGCGACAAGGTGACCTACACCGTGACCGTCGCCAACACCGGCCCCGGCGACTACCGGGACGCCACCGTCCAGGACGACCTGGGCAAGGTGCTCAACGGCTCCGACGGCGCGGGCGGCGCGGCCACCTACAACGGGGACGCCACCGCCAAGGACGGCTCCGGCGCCACCCTGACCGCCCCGACCGTCACCGGCACCACCCTGCGCTGGACCGGGCCGATCACCACCGGCACCACCGTGACCTTCACCTACTCCGTCACCGTCGCCAAGGCCGGCGTGACCCTGATCAACACCGTCAGCTCCGAGGGCTCCAACTGCCTCCCGCCGGACCCGGCCGACCCGAACTGCCGCACCGTCGTCCCGACCCCCGCACTCAAGGTCTCCAAGAGCTCGACTCCCGCCGCCCCCAAGCCCGGTGACACCGTCACCTACACCATCACGGCCACCAACGGCGGCAGCGGCGCCTACCCCGGCCTGCGGATCGCCGACGACCTGACCGGCGTGCTCAAGGGCGCCGACTACAACGGCGACGCCACCGCCAAGGACGGCACCGGCGCCCCGCTGACCGCCCCCGTCTACACGGCGCCGAACCTCGTCTGGACCGGCGACCTCGCGGCCGGCGCCGGCCTGACCGTCACCTACACCGTCAAGGTGAAGAACCCGGTGCCCGCCGACGGCACCACCCTCACGAACGCCGTCACCACCAACGTCCCCGACGTCTGCCCGCCCGGCTCCACCGACCCGGGCTGCTCCACCGTCACCCCGCTCCCCCGCCTGGAGCTCACCAAGACCGCAACCCCCAACCCGGCCAAGGTCGGTGACAGCGTCAGCTACACCATCACCGCCCGCAACACCGGCGACGCCGACTACCCCGGCGCGGTGATCGACGACGACCTGAGCCGCGTGCTCGGCAGCGGCGACTACCAGAACGACGCGACCGCCAAGGACGCCTCCGGCGCCCCGCTGACGGCGCCCGCCTACACGGCCCCCAAGCTCAGCTGGACGGGCACGGTGGCCAAGGGCGGCAGCGTGGTCATCACCTACACGGTGAAGATCACCCAGGCCACCGCCACGCCCGCCGTCAACCAGGTCACCGCCGACGGCTCCACCTGCCTCCCGCCCGACCCCGCCGACCCGGCCTGCACCAGCACGGTGACGGTCAAGCACCTGACGCTCCGCAAGACCTCCGACACCACCGAGGCCAAGCCCGGCGACAAGGTCACCTACACCCTCACCGTCACCAACGACGGCAGCGCCCCGTACCCGGGAGCCTCCTTCACCGACGACCTCTCCAAGGTGGTCGACACCGCCGCCTACAACAACGACCAGACGGCCTCGGCCGGCACCGCCTCGTACGCCGCCCCGGTGCTGTCCTGGACCGGCGACCTGGCGGTCGGCGCCACCGCCACCGTCACCTACTCCGTCACCGTCAACGACCCGGTCTCGGGTGACCGGCAGCTGGGCAACACCGTGGTCTCCCCGGACTCCAACTGCCCGCCCGGCTCGACCGACCCGGCCTGCACCACCGTCGTCCCGGTCAAGCACCTCACCGTGAAGAAGACCGCGGCCCCCACGACGGTCAAGCCCGGCGGCACCGTCACCTACACCATCACCATCACCAACGACGGCACCGCCGACGCCCCGGACGCCACCTTCTCCGACGACCTGTCGAAGGTGACCGACGACGCCACCTACAACCAGGACGCCACCGCCTCCACCGGCACCGCCACCTACGCCGCCCCCACCCTCACCTGGTCCGGCGCGCTCAAGCCGGGCGAACGGGCCACCGTCAGCTACTCGGTCACCGTCAACGACCCGCTCTCGGGCGACAAGCAGCTCGCGAACACGGTGACCTCCCCGGACGGCAACTGCCCGCCCGGCTCCACCGACCCGGCCTGCACCACCGTCACCCCGGTCAAGCACCTCACCGTGAAGAAGACCTCGACCCCCGCCGAGGTCAAGCCCGGAGAGACGGTCACCTACACCGTCACCGTGACCAACGACGGCGGCACCGCCGTCCAGGGCGCCACCTTCACCGACAACCTGACCGAGGTGCTCGACGACGCCACCTACGGCAAGGACGCCAAGGCCTCGACCGGCCTGGTCTCGTACGCGACACCCCTCCTCACCTGGACCGGCGACCTGGCGGTCGGCGCCACCGCCACCGTCACCTACTCCGTCACCGTCAACGACCCGCCCAGCGGCGACCGGCAGTTGGCCAACGCCGTGGTCTCCCCCGACTCCAACTGCCCGCCCGACTCCACCGACCCCGACTGCTCCACCGTCACCCCGGTCAAGCACCTCACCGTGAAGAAGACCGCCGCCCCGGCCGCGGTCAAGCCCGGCGACAAGGTCACCTACACCATCACCGTCACCAACGACGGCAAGGCCCCCTACCCCGGCGCCACCTTCACCGACGACCTCACCAAGGTCCTGGACGACGCCACCTACGACAACGACCAGGCGGCGACGGCCGGTTCGGCCACCTACACCGCGCCCGTGCTCTCCTGGACGGGTGACCTGGCGGCCGGCGCCATCGCCACCATCACCTACTCCGTGACCGTCAACACCCCGATCGGCGGCGACGGCAAGCTCGTCAACACGGTGGTCTCCCCCGACTCCACCTGCCCGCCCGGCTCCACCGACCCCGACTGCACCACGGTCGTCCCGACCCGGCACATCACCGTCGTCAAGACCGCCGCCCCGTCCGAGGCCAAGGCCGGCGGGAAGGTCACCTACACCGTGACCGTCACCAACCTCGCCGACGAGCCGGCCGCCGCCGTCTCCTTCACCGACGACCTCACCGAGGTCCTCGACGACGCCACCTACAACAACGACCAGACCGCGACGGCCGGTTCGGCCGGCTACACCGCCCCCACCCTGAGCTGGCGCGGCGATCTGGCCGCCAAGGCGAGCGCCACCGTCAGCTACTCCGTCACCGTCAACGACCCGCTCACCGGCGACGGCGTCCTCACCAACGCGGTCGTCTCCCCCGACGGCCCCTGCCCGCCCGGCTCCACCGACCCGAGCTGCTCCACCGTCACCCCGGTCAAGCACCTCACCCTGAAGAAGTCCTCGACGCCCGCCGAGGCCAAGCCGGGTGACAAGGTCACCTACACGGTCACCGTCACCAACGACGGCAAGACCCCCTACCCCGGCGCCTCCTTCACCGACGACCTCACCAAGGCACTGGACGACGCCACCTACGGCAACGACGCCACCGCCACCACCGGCACCACCACCTACACCGCCCCGGTGCTGTCCTGGACCGGCGACCTGGCCATCGGCGCCACCGCCACCATCACCTACTCCCTCACCGTCAACAACCCCGCCACCGGCGACCGGCAGTTGGCCAACGCCGTGGTCTCCCCCGACTCCAACTGCCCGCCCGACTCCACCGACCCGAGCTGCTCCACCGTCACCCCGGTCAAGCACCTCAACGTCAGGAAGACCTCGGACCGGACCAGCGCGATGCCGGGCTCCAGGATCACCTACACCGTGACCGTCACCAACGACGGCAAGGCCCCCTACCCCGGCGCCTCGTTCACCGACGACCTCACCAAGGTCCTGGACGACGCCGCCTACGGCAACGACGCCACCGCCACCACCGGCACCACCAGCTACACCGCCCCGGTGCTGTCCTGGACCGGCGACCTGGCCGTCGGCGCCGCCGCCACCATCACCTACTCCGTCACCGTCAACAACCCGCTCAGCGGCGACGGCGTCCTCGCCAACGCGGTGGTCTCCCCCGACTCCACCTGCCCGCCCGGCTCCACCGACCCCGACTGCTCCACCGTCGTCCCGGTCCGCCACCTGACGGTCTCCAAGACCGCCGACCGCACCGAGGCCAAGGCCGGTGACAAGGTGACCTACACCCTCACCGTCACCAACGACGGCGGCACCGCCTACCCCGGCGCCTCGTTCCGCGACGACCTGAGCAAGGTCATCGCCGGCGCCGACTTCAACGACGACCACGCCGCCAGCCACGGCACCGCCTCCTACACCGCCCCGCACCTCACCTGGAGCGGCGACCTGGCGGTCGGTCAGCGGGCCACCGTCACCTACTCGATCACCCTGCGCACCCCCGTCCGGGCCGACCAGCTGACCAACCTGGTGGTCTCCCCCGACTCCAACTGCCCGCCGGACTCGACCGACCCCGCCTGCTCCACCGTCACCCCGGTGAAGAAACTGGACGTCACCAAGACCGCCGACGCCACCGGCGTCTCGGTCGGCACGAAGATCACCTACACGGTGACCGTCACCAACACCGGCCGGGTCGACTACCCCGGCGCCACCCTCACCGACGACCTCTCCCGGGTGCTCGACGACGCGACGTACAACGGCGACGCCTCCGCCACCACCGGCACCGCCGCCTACACCGCCCCGACGATCGGCTGGACCGGCGACCTGGCGGTCGGCGCCAAGGCCGTCATCACCTACTCGGTCACCGTCACCGGCGCCGGTGACAGGCTGCTCGACAACTCCGCGGTGGTGCCGGACAGCAACTGCCCGATCCCGATGGAGCCGCGCCGCCTCACCCGGGCCGCCGTCCCCTACGACCCGGCCTGCACCACCCACCAGACGGTCCGTCACCTGCGCGTCGCCAAGCAGGCCGACAAGAGCCGCGCCAAGGCCGGCGAAGCCGTCACCTACACCGTCACGGTCACCAACGACGGCACCGCCGACCACCCCGGCGCCACCTTCACCGACGACCTGACGGGCGTGCTGCGCAGCGCCGACTACAACCGCGACGCCCGGGCCACCACCGGCGCCACCGCCTACGCGGCCCCGCTGCTCAGCTGGACCGGCGACCTGGCCGTCGGCGCCTCCGCCACCGTCACCTACTCCGTCACCGTCAAGGACGGTGCGACCGCCGAGCTCCGGAACCTGGTCACCGCCCCCGACTCCAACTGCCCGCCCGGCTCGGCCGACCCCGCCTGCTCCACCGGCACCACCCCCGACCCGAAGCCCCCGGTCACCCCCACTCCGAAGCCCACGCCCAAGCCCCTCCCGGAGACCGGCGCGGACCTCCCGCTCCGCCTGCTCGGCGTCCTCGCCCTGACCACCCTCGCCCTCGGCCTCGGCACCTGGGCCGCCACCCGCCGCCGGTCCTGACGGTCCGTCCGCTCCCGTGAGCCCTCCCACCCACACCGGGTGGGAGGGCTCACGCCCGTCCTCCGCCACCCGGGTGGAACCCGCTCGCCCCCGCGCCGTCCTCCCGGGCCGCACCCACTCCGGCGGGTGCAATGGAGGGGCGAACCGACACCCGTGGAGGCACCGTGAAGCCCGGTACGACGCGCGCCCTCCTCGTCCTCGCCCTGCTCGCCGCCCCGGCCCTGCTGCCCTCCCCGGCCACCGCCGCCGATCCACCGCCCCGGCTCTCCCTCACCCTGGACGACGGCCGCGACCGGGCCCGGCCGGGCGACGAACTGACCTGGACGGTGACGGTCCGCAACCTCGGTCACACCCGGCTGACGGACCTGCGGATCACCCAGCAGCTCCCGGCCGGCGCCGCGCCCGCCCCTTCGCTCTCCACCGACGGCACACCGACCGTCACGGTCGACCACGGCACCGCCACCTGGGACGGCCTCACCCTCGAACCGGACGCGACCCGGCAGCTCCGCGTCTCCGCCACCCTCGGTGACGACCCGTCATCCCCCACCCGCGCCGCCACCACGGCCTGCGCCCACACCGCCGGCTCGACCGTCCCGCTGGCCTGCGCCTCGGACCTCGACCTGCTCCCCGTGGCCGGGACCACCACCCCGTCCCCGCTCCCGACGGCCGTCCCGATCGCCGCCGGCGCCCTCGGCCTCGCCGCCCTCGCCCTGCTGCACCGCCGCCGCTCCCGCCGGGCCGCCGCCGCCCCGACCCCCTGAACCACTCGCCGTCAGCGGGCCGCCCCCGGGTCGGCCGCGGCGTAGAGCAGGGTGCGGACGCCCGGGGCGTCCTCCGTGCCGGTGCGCCAGACCAGCCGCAGGCTGAGGCTCGGTGGCGCGGGCCGGGACAGCGGGAGCACGGCGAGCCGTCCGTCCGCGACCGCGGCGGCCACCGCGAACTCCGGGAGCAGTGCCACCCCCAGGCCCTGCTCGGCCCAGGCCCGCATCAGCGGCACGCCGTCGGCACGCAGCCGGGGCTGGGTCGGGCTGAGGAGGCGGTCGGCGGCGAGCAGGAACGAGCAGCCGGGGGCGTTGGCCAGGAGCTGTTCCCCCGTCAGGTCCTCGGCGCCCAGCGCACGGTGGCCGGCCAGCGGATGCCCGGGCCGGCCGACCAGGAGCAGCGGGACGGTCGCGACGTCGGCGAAGGAGAGCCCGGCCGGGGGCGGTCCGAAGCCGAGCCCGCCGAGGGCGGTGCCGGTGTCCAGCAGCAGCGCGGCGTCCAGGCGGCCGGCGGCGAGGTCGGTGAGCAGCTCGTCGCGGCTGCGCGAGGGGCGGAGCTCGATCCGGAGCCGGGGGTCGCGGGCGCCGACCCGGCCCAGCACGCCGGGGACGTGGGAGGCGGCGATGGTCTCCAAGGCCCCCAACCGGAGCGCCTGTTCGGCCCCGAGCACCTCGCGGCGTGCCTGGTCGGCCTGGTCCAGCAGGCGGTGTGCCCAGCCCCGGAGGCGCTCACCGGCCGGGGTGAGCCGCATGCCCCGGCTGCCGCGTTCGAACAGCAGGAGGCCGAGGGAGCGTTCGAGCCCCCGGACGTGCTCGGACACCGTGGAGGGGGCGAGGCCCAGGGCGTGGGCGGCCTCCGTCACGGTGCGGTGGCGGACCACGGCCTCGAAGACCCGGAGCTGGCGCAGTTCCATGACCGTCGCCAACCGCCCGCCGTCCGTTCGGAATTCCCGAACGGAGCTGCGGCAGGACCGGTCGCCCGGGTGGGGGTGCGGCCGGGAGGGTACCCCCGTGAACGCACTTCCTCCCCCTCCCTCGGTGCCCGGCCCCGGCCCTGGCCCTGACTCTCACCCTGGCCCTGCCTCCGTCCGCCCCGCTCTCGTCCACCCCGCACCCGTGCACCCCGCACCGGCCGTGGCCCGTCGCCCCGCCCGCGCGCTGCTCGGGGTCTCGCTCGGGTACTTCACGGTGCTGCTGGACCTGACGGTGCTGGCCGTCGCCGAACCGGACCTGGTCGCCTCGCTGCGGGTGTCGGCCGTCGGCCTCCAGTGGGTGACGGCCTCCTACACCGTGGTGTTCGCGGCCCTGCTGCTGTCCGCCGGGGCGGTGACGGACCGTCACGGGGCGGCGCGGGTGTTCCGGGTGGGGACGGCCGCGTTCGGTGCCGTCTCGCTGCTCTGCGCCGTCGCGCCGGGGCCGATGACCCTGGTGGCGGCCCGGGCCGCGCTCGGCGTGACGGCCGCTGCGGTGGCCACCTCCTCGATGGCCGTGATCGGGCAGCTGTACCCCGCTCCGGCCGCCCGGACCCGGGCGGTCGCGACCTGGGCGGCGGTCAGCGGCGCGGCGGTGGCGGCCGGGCCACCGGTCGGCGGGCTCCTGGTCCAACTCGCGGGCTGGCGAGCGGTCTTCACGATCAACGCGCCGATCGCCCTGCTGGCCCTCGCCCTGGCCGCCGGCCGTCTGCCGCGCCTGCGGCCGGGCTCTCGGCGGATCGACTGGCCCGCCCAGGCAGGTGCGGGGCTGACCCTCGCGCTGGCCACCGACGCGGCGATCGCGGCCGGTGCCGGCGCCTGGCGGCACGCGACGGCCGCCGCCGTCCTCGCCGGCGCGGCGGCTGCGGCCTTCGTCTGGCGGGAACGCCGCAGCGCTGCGCCCGTGTTCGGGGCGGGACTGCTGCGCAGTCCCGTGGTGCGGGCCGGGCTGGCAGTCGGCGCGGCGGCGAACTTCGTGCTGGCGGGCGACCTGTTCGTGCTGCCGCTGCTGTTCCAGGGCGGGCGCGGCCTGGGGGCGTTGGCGACGGGGGTGGCACTGCTGCCGCTGACCCTGCCGTTCGTCCTCAACCCGCCACTGACCGGCCGGATCGTCGTCGCCCGTGGGCCCCGGGTCCCGATCCTGGCCGGGACGGCGCTGCTGGCCGTCGGCGCCCTGGTGCTCGCCGCCGGGGCCGGAGCCGGCGCGGGCTACCCGGTCCTGGCAGCCGGACTGCTGCTGACCGGGGTCGGGACCTCCTCCGTGCTGCCCGCACTGGTCGCGGCGCTGATCGAGGCGGCGCCGGCGGGGACGACCGGGGCGGTGGCCGGGGTGCTGAACGCCTGCCGGCAGGGCGGCGCCACGCTCGGGGTGGCGGTGATGGGTGCCTGCGCCGGGACGAGCGGCGGCCCGGCCGGATCGGCAGTGGCCCTGCTGATCCCGGCCGGGGTGTGCGCGGCGGCAGGTCTGTGGTTCACGGTCCGAACCACCCCCGCGCAATGACCGCCCCTGCGCCGTGACCGCTCCGGGGTCAGCCGGCCATCGCGGTGAGGTCGGCCGCGCCGAAGCCCACCGAGAAGCGCTTGCACCAGATCACCGCGCTGTGGAAGCGGGTGAGGTCGGTGCCGGCCGGGACGGTGTAGTTCTGGTTGCCCAAGTTGCCCTTCAGGCGGCCCAGTTCGAGCGGCGCGGGGCCGAGGTCCTCCAGCTTGGAGACGGCGGCGGGGCGGGTGGAGAGGTAGACCCGGACGTCCGGGCCCTCGGAGGTGGCGAGGTCCTCCAGGCGCAGCACCGTGCCGCCGTCCGCGAGCCGCAGCAGCCGGGCCCGGCCGGTGGTGCGGTGCTCGCCGGACTGGAAAGCACCGCCGACCAGCTGGGCCGGTGCGGCGGACACCGGCGCAGCGGGCGTCGGCGCGGCGGGCATCGGTGTGGCGGGCATCGGTGTGGTGCTCATCGGTGCACCGGACATCGCGGGACCGGGCATCGATGCCTCGGCCGTCGGCGACACCATTCCCGAGGGAGCGGCGGTCGTCATCGTGCTCGGGGCCGCCACCGGCGGGAGCGCCTCCTGGACCGTGGTGTCGGTGAACGCCTTCCAGGGTTCGAAGGCGATCAGCCCCGCCGCGACGGCGAGCAGGACGACGAGGGCGGCCAAGGCCTTGACCGGCCGGGTGGTGCGGGACGACATCGGAACTCCTAGGAGGGCGGGGTCGGTTCGAGGGTCTCGTCGGGGACGGTCCAGTCGGGGTGTTCGCGGGCGGCCCAGCTGCGGGCGACGGTGCCGGTGCGCAGGCCCCGGCGGGCCTCCGGGTCACGGACGGCCAACCGGACGTGGGCCGCCACCGCCACGGCCACCGCCACAGCGAGCCAGTCGTGGACGAAGGTGGCCCCGGTACGCCAGATCAGCGGCGCGAGACCGGTGAACCACATCAGCAGCCCGGTGCCCAGCATCACCAGCACGGCCCCGGCGGTGAACGCCGCGTACAGCTTCTGCCCGGCGTTGAACTTCCCCGCCGGCCGGTGCGCCACGCGGTACCGGACGGCCAGCAGCCAGGCCCGGTCGGCGGCGGTGAAGCGGTTGAACCGGCCCAGGTCGGCACGCAGGTGGCGGGAGGCCAGGCCGAGCAGCAGCGGGGCGGGCAGCAGCAGCCCGGACCACTCGTGCACCGTCCTCACCAGGCCCCGGCGGCCGACGAGTTGGGACAGCGGCGGGTAGTAGAGGAAGGCCGCCGTGACCAGGCAGCTCAGCATCAGCCCGGCCGTGGCCCGGTGCACCCACCGCTCGGCGGGGCTGAACCGCCGCACCCGGGGGCCGGGCTCAGGAGGTCGGCGCATCGTCGCGTCCGTTCGACCGGCCGACCCAAGCGTCCACCTCGTAGCCCCGTCGCTCCCAGTACCCGGGCTCGACGGCCGGGGTGAGGGTGATGCCGGACAGCCACTTGGCGGACTTGTAGAAGTACATCGGTGCCACGTACAGCCGCACCGGGCCGCCGTGCTCGTGGCTGACCGGCGCGTCCTGCATCCGCAGCGCCACCAGCACGTCGTCCCGCCGGGCCTGATCGAGCGTCAGGCTCTCGGTGTACGCGCCGTCGAAGCACTCGAACCGGACCGCCTTCGCCTCCGGCCGCACCCCCGCCGCGTCCAGCAGGTCGGCCAGCCGCACGCCCTCGAACGGGGTGCCCGGCACCCGCCAGCCGGTCACGCACTGCACGTCGTGGACGATCCGCCGCTGCGGCAGTGCCCGGAGGTCGGCCAGCCGGTAGCTCGCCGCCCGCTCCACCAGGCCGCCGACGCTCAGCGCGTAGTCGGCGTCGGTCCGGGGCTCCACCGCATCGACCACGGAGTAGTACCGGAATCCGCCGCCACCGGGCAGCAGCCCGGTGACGCCGGTCGGGTCCAGGCTGGTGACCGCCTCCACCCCGCGCTGCAGGAACGGCCCGGCCGCGACGCCCGCCGCGCCAAGCCCGAGCATCGCCAGCACCACCCGCCGCCCGACCGGTGCACCTCTCTCATCGCTCATGCCCCGATTCGACCAGCCAGGCGGGCCCGGGCCAAGGGTGACGGGGCGGACGTCAGACTTCCGTCATCTCCTGCGCCCGCTGCGCCTCCGTCCCCGTCCGGCGCCCGGCGCCCGGAGACGGTGTGCCCAGCGGCCGGCCGGGGCGCACCGTTGTCACGCAGCCGAACGGCGACGTGGTCGCAGCTCTCCTGCCCGGCCACGAGCGGACCGGGCAGGAGCTGACGGACCATCCGGCCGGAGCGGGTCAGCCGGCCTCGACCTTGACCACCGCGTCACCCATCTCGGCCGCAGCCGCGTGGAAGCGCTGGAGCTCCACCAGGTCCGCGGCCAGGACGGCCGCCGGGACGGCCGCCCCCGTCGCCGCCTTCTGCTACTCCGTCGGACCGACCGGAACGGCCGAGGCCACAGCGGACCTCAAGGCATCCGCCGGCCCCGACGGCGCGGGCACCGCAACCCCGCCGGAGGGCCACGTCAAGGACGGCGCGACCGCGGTCGGTGTGGAGGCGCCCGGCTTCTGCGAGGAGAGCGCCGCCTCGACCCGCTTCCAGCGCGGGTCGGTCACCACGGCGGTCAACTGCGCAGCGGTCAGCGGCGGATCGGCCCGCGTGATCGGCGTGCCCTGCTCCAACGGCTTGCGGTTCCACTCCTGCAGCATCAGCTGGTAGCCGTCCTTGGTGTACAGCACGGCCGACCAGGTCTTCGAACCGGCCGGTTCGCCGCTCCGGGCCCCGGCCTGGTAGACGACCACCTGCCCGGCCTCCGTCTCCGTCTCCGTGCAGGTGTCCTCACCGAGGTACGCCGGGCAGCCCTGCGCGCCCTTCCCACCCCGGGTGATCCAGAACAGGAACTGCGCCGCGCCGTGGCCATCGTCCACCGTGAGCCGCAGCTGCGCCGGGTCCGCCTCGGTGCCCTGCGCCTGCCCCACCTCCACCGTCCCCTGCGGCAGCAGCTCGGTCAGCATCGCCTGGAACTCCGGCCCGGACACCTGGGCCGCCGCGCCGTGCGCGGCCCCGACCGGACGCGCCCCGTCGAACGCGCCCACCACCGCCGTACCCCCCACCCCGACCAGCGCCACCGCCGCGACGCCCGCCACCACCACCGACGCCCGCCGACGCCGCCTGATCGCCCGACCCCGCGCCCACGCGGTGTCCACCAGCGCGGTCGGCTCGATCCGGTAGGCCTGCCCGGCCTCCGTCATCGCCTCCGCGAACCTCGCATCGAACTCGGAAGAACTCCCTGCGGACATACGAAATCTCCCCTTCAGTCAACTCGATGAACGATCGGAAATGCCCTACCGACGAGGGCCGGGAGCCACCGGCTCAACGCCCGGCCAACTCCCCCAGGCTCTCGCCGAGCACCGCTCGGATCCGCCCCAGTGCCCGCGTCGTTCTCGTCCGGACCGCACCGGAACTGCTCTGCAGGACCGCCGCGGTCTCCTCGACGCTGCGGTCCTCCCAGTACCGCAGCACCAGCACCGCCCGGTCCTGCGGCCCGAGCCGGCCGAGCGCCTCCACCAGCGTCAGCCGCAACGCCGGATCCGCCTCCCCCGCCGGCCACTCCGGCACAGCCTCGACCGGGCGCTCGGCGGAGCTGCGGCGGCTGCGGTGCGACAGGAACACCCGGACCAGGACGGTGTGCGCGTACCCGGCCGGATTCTCGATCCGGGACCGCTTGGCGAACCACCCGGTCCGGTGCCACTGCGCGAACACCCGCCCCAGCGCCTCCTGCACCAGGTCCTCCGCGAGATGCGTGTCCCCGCCGGTCAGCAGGCACGCCGTGCGGTACAGCTGCCCGGTCCGCGCCACCGCGAACGCCCGGAACTCCTCGTCCCGCTCCCCCGCCACCATCCGCCCGACCCCCAGCTCTCGTGTTCCTCTCACACCCGAATTGACCGCCGAGCGGCCGCGGATGTTACAGACGTCCCCGAGAAACGACGAAACCCCGGACCAGGGATCTGATCCGGGGCTCCGGTCGGCCGAGCCGCCCCTGCGACGCCGGGCGGCCCGACGCTGGACGATCACGCCGACGGCCACGGGCGGACCACCGCGACACCGGCCCCGCACCCACGCCCGAGCGCAGGGCACCCGAAGCGCTCAGTAGGTCGGGCCCAGTGCCGCGAACAGCGTGTCGATCTCCAGGCGCAGCCGGGCATCCCACGCCCCCTCGACGAGGACCTCGACCAGCTCCTCGTCGGGGGCGGCGCGGGTGACGGTGGCCAGGCGGACGTGGAGCAGCGTGGTCGCACCATGGATCGGGTGGACGTCCCAGTCGGCGGGGTCCTCCTCGTCCGTGCTCCGCAGCTGCGCGCTGGCGGCGTCCCAGTCCACGTCCGTGAAGTCGTCCGCGAACCGGGACAGCAGCTCCAGGAACCGTACGAGGTCCGGACGCCGTACCCGGCCGCCGAGGCGGTGGTCCGGCGGCGGCTCGTGGTCGGCCGGGCGCAGCGCGCCGCTCACCGGGTGCTCGTCCCGGAAGAAGGTGCGCAGACGCACCGCGAGGTCGAGCTGACGGCACGCCGCCTCGGGGTCGTAGGCGGCGCTGGGCAGTTGGGGCACGCGCTTGCGTCCCGTCGGGTCCAGCCGGTAGGGCTCCTCGAAGGCCCGCTCCCAGCGGTCCACGGCGGGCGTGAACCGTTCGCGCGCCTCGGCCGCCCCGACCCCGATGTACTGCGCCACCTGCTCCCACGAGGCACCGCGTTCGCGCTCGAAGACCACCGCCCTGGTGAGCAGCCGGTCGGCGAAGTCCCGCAGTCCGGCGGCTTCGCCGGCCCGGCCGCCCAGGCCGGTCTGGTCGTCGTACCGGGTGATCGCCAGGTTCCCCGCCGCGTCGGCGAGGTCGACGCCGGCGTCGCTGAGGGCCAGCCGGGCGAGTGCCGCCCGGGTGAAGGCGCTGCGTTCGGCGTCGTAGGGCGTGGAATCCGTCAAGCCGGCTGCTCCCGTGGAACTGTCGCGTGGCCCCGGCGGTCGGGGCCGAGGGACAGTGTGGTGCGCCGGGTCGGTCGTCTCCAGTGATTTTCCGGCGGGTTCGGGCCGAACGGTCACCGTTCCCCGCCGGGCCGCCCGCCGGGGTCAGATGGCCAGGAACGCGCGCATCAGCCGGGCGGCCCGCAGGTCCGCACCGCCGCCGCCGGGCCTGCTCGGCGGGCCGGCCGGTGCCCGGCGTTCGTGCGTCACGGCCGCCACCGGCTCCGGGCCCTGCTGCCCGGTGGTCCGGACGGCAGCGGGCCGACCGGAACGGCGGCGCCCGCCGCGCTGCTGAGGGAGGGTCAGGTCGAGTCGGCGGCCGGACCCGCCGCGCGGTGCGTTGCTCATGCCGTGCGCAACGAGTGCGGTGGCCTCCAGGGCACGCCGCGACGGCGCCCCCGGCCCGCTCCGTCCGAGCGGGCGGCGTGGCAGCCCGCCGCCCTGCTGACCGGCCGTCAGCTCCGCGCCCGGACACCGGCGGTCGGCCCTCCCCCGGTGCGTGACGAATCCGCCCCCGGGGCCGCGCCGCACTTCCCGGGGGTGGGTCGTACCTCCGCCAGGCGACGGACCGAGGGGCGGACAGGGCGGGCATACGGCGCGAAGCCGGGCAATGCTCCGCGGGCGGCCGGTCCGGCCCCGGGTGCCGGATGTGTACGCTCGGCCCGTGCCGAAAGTGACGCGGGATCAAGTGGCAGCGCTGGCCGGGACATCGACCGCCGTCGTCAGCTACGTCATCAACAACGGCCCCCGGCCGGTGGCCCCCGCCACCCGGGAGCGGGTGCTGGCCGCGATCGAGCGGCTCGGCTACCGGCCGGACAGCATGGCCCAGGCGATGGCCCGGCGGCGCACCGACCTGCTGGGCATGGTCCTCCCGGATGCCCGCCAGCCCTTCTTCGCGCAGCTGGCCCACGCCGTGGAACGCGTCGCCTTCGACCGCGGGAAGCTGGTCCTGATCGGCAACTCGGACTACGTGGAGGCCCGGGAGGAGCACTACACCCACGCGTTCCTCGGCATGCGGGTCGCCGGTCTGATCCTGATCAGCCAGACCGGGGCGCAGCAGGCCGCCCGCGCCTTCGGCCAGGACGACCGCACCCGGGTGGTCCTGCTGCACCGCCGCCCGGACGCCACGGCCGGCCCGGCCAACGCCGCCGTGGTGACGGACGACGTGGGCGGCGCCCGGCTGGCGGTGCGTCACCTGATCGCCCACGGCCACCGCACGGTGGCCTGCTTCGGCCGCTCGGCCGCGACCCTGACCGCGGGCGACCCGCTGGTGGAGCGGGTGGAGGGCTGGGCGCAGGCGATGCGGGAGGCCGGGCTGGCCACCAAGGGGCTGCTGGTGGAGGCTCCGTTCGACCGGTTCCGCACCTACGGTCCGGCGCTCGGCGTCCTGCGGCGGCCGGACCGGCCGACGGCGGTCTTCTGCACCACCGACGACCAGGCGCTCGGCGTCCTGCGGGCGGCCCGTGAGCTCGGCCTGCGAGTGCCCCAGGACCTGGCGGTGGCCGGCTTCGACGACATAGCCGAGGCCGCGTTCAGCGACCCTCCGCTGACCACGGTCGCCTCCGACACCGGGGCGATGGCCGGTGCCGCCGTCTCCCTCGTGCTGGACGCGCCGGGGGCGGACGGACCGGCAGCGGACGGGCACGCTCCGGACCCCGTCCGGGTCTTCCCGGCCCGGCTGCTGACGCGGCGGTCCTGCGGCTGCGACCACCCCTCCTCCCCCGTCGCTCCTGCCAGTCGGCGGTAGCAGGGCGCCGGTCTCCGACGACCAGGACCGCGTACGGAGGACCGGGAGTATCGTCTTCACGCATGTCGTGAACCTGCAGGGGGACGAGAAGTGGACTTATCCGGATTTTCCGTGTCGGCGGGCCGTCCGGTCCTCTCCGACGACGCGCGCGAGGTCTACGGCCTGCTGGCCGGCCGGCCGAAGCCCGTCCCGATCGACGAGTTACGCGCCCGGACCGAGCTCCCGATCGACGCGCTGGACCGCGCGATCGGCGTACTGGTCCGGCTGGGGCTGCTCTGTCCGACGGCGCTCGCCGAGGGGATGCTGCACGTGATGGCGCCGGACAGTGCCCGTGCCCAGCGTCTCGGGCCGATCGTCCGGGAGCTGAACGACCGTCAGTTCGAGGTGGACTCCCTCCGGGAGGCGTACGCGGAGCTGGCCGTCGTCTACCAGCGCGCCGCGCTCGGCGCCACGCAGGCCGGCGCCGTCGAGGTGATCCGCGATCCGGCCACCGTCCTGCGGGTGCTCACCGAGTACGCCGCGGCGGCCACCCGGGAGGTGCTCGGCTCGCAGCCGGGCGGAGCGGTGCCGGACGGCGCCCTGGCGGAGTTCGGCCGGCGCACCGACGAGCTGCTGCACCGGGGGGTGCGGCTGCGGGCGCTGTTCCAGCACACCGCCCGGTACGGGCCTGTGACGGTCGGGCACCTGGAGCACCTGAGCCGCCGGGGGGCCGAGGTGCGGACCAGGAGCGACGGCTTCATGCGGCTGCTGCTCTTCGACGGCGAGGTGGCCGTGACCGGCCTGGTGGACGACCCCGGCGGCGCGGCGATCGTCCGCGACCCCCATGTGATCGCGTTCATGGCGGCGGCCTTCGAACGGGCCTGGAGCCGCGCCACGCCGTTCCGGCCGCAGTACGACCCCGTCGTCGTCGAGCAGACCTCCGACGACGTGCGGACCACCATCATGCACCTGCTGGTGGAGGGCCTGGAGGACAAGGTGGTGGCCCGGCGGCTGGGCATGTCGCTGCGGAGCTGCCAGCGCCACATCTCCGAGATCATGCGCCGCCTCGGAGCCCGGAACCGGCTGCACGCCGGCTACCTGATCGTCCATCACGGACTGCTGGAGCACGGGACGGCCCCGACGGCCGGACGGCACGGCGACGACGGCGGGGCCGCCGACGAGGCCGCCGACGGGGCGTCAGTGCACGAGGGTTGACCCGGCCCCCGGGACCAGGCCGAGCAGGGCTCCGGCCAGCTCGGCGGCCTCCCGGAGCGAGTCGGCGACCGGGGCCCCGGACGCGGCCAGCTCCGCCGCCAGCTGGGCCCCGCCGGAGAACAGCACCGCCCGGATGCCCGCGCTCCGCGCGGCCAGCCCGTCGTCCACGGTGTCGCCGATGGCCACCACCCGCGAGCCGTCCGTGCCGAGGAGCTCCAGGTGCCGCCGCATGGCGTCCGCCTTGGTCCCGCCGGTCGGTCCGCGTCTGCCGTCCACGAGGGTGAAGTACCGGGCGATGCCCAGCCGTTCGAGCTCCTGGAGCAGGGCCGCGTGGGTGTGCAGCGACAGCACCGACAGCGAGTGCCCGGCAGCGGTCCAGGCCGCCAGGACGTCCTCGGCGCCCTCCATCAGCGTCGAACCGGTCCGCGCGTAGCCGGGGTAGTTCCGCTGGAACACCGCGTCCGCGAGGTCCCACTCCTCGGCGGTCGGCATCCGGCCGAGCAGCCGGCCGTAGAAGCTCGGCACCGGCACGCAGAACTTCAGCCGGTACTCCGCCATGTCGATCGGCGCCAAACCCAGCACGGCCAGCGAGTCGTTGAGCGCGCGCAGGCGGGCGGCGTTGTCGTCCAGCAGGGTGCCGTTGAAGTCGAGGACGAGGTGGCCGCGCGGTGGTCGCGGAGCGCGCATGGGAGTCTCTCCGGTCGGATCTCGGCAGGGGCGGGCGATGGGCACGGTCCGGTTCAACGGCCTTGCTGGAGAAGGTGGTTGGGGCGGGGTCAGTCGAGCATCCGGGCGGTGGTCTCCGTCGGCGCGGGCGTCGGCGTCGCGGGCACCGGGGCGGCCGGCTCCGGCCGGGCGCCGCGCAGCGCCCCCGCCAGGGCCCGGCACAGCAGCAGGCCCGGCAGGCAGAGTGCGGCCATCACCAGGAAGGCCAGCCGGGGCGAGCCCGAGTAGAGCGGGCCGGCCACCGCCGTCATGACGGCGCTGCCGAGGCTCATCGCCACTGCCGCGTAGAGGCCGTGGGCGGTGGCCCAGAGGTTCTGCGGCAGGTGCAGCCGGACGGCCTGGGCGTGCGCGAAGTGGGTGAGCGCGAAGGTCCCGGCGTGCAGGACCTGACTGGCCACCAGCACGGCCACCGGCAGCGGCGCCGCCAGCAGCCCCCAGCGCAGCACCGACGCCACGGCGGCCAGCGCGAACAGGGCCGGCACCGACCGGGCGCCGAGCAGCGGCAGGGCGTACTTGAAGAGCAGCAGCTCCGCCGCCACCGCCAGCCCGAGCAGCAGGCTGACACCCGCGTGCGAGACCCCGAGCCCGCCGAAGTAGGCCGCCCCGAAGGCGTAGTAGATGCCGTGGGTGCCCTGGAGCAGGACGGACACCGCGAGCACCAGCAGGTACGGCCGGTGCCCGAGCAGGGTGCGCTTGGCCGCCCGGGCCGGCGGCGCCGGGCCGAGCTCCACCCCGGAGGGCGGCACCAGTCCGACGAGCGCCATCAGCAGGCAGCCGCCGACGAAGACCCAGACCAGCACGGGGGACCCGTACGCGCTCTCCAGCAGCCCGCACAGGCCCAGCCCGGCGATGAAGCCGGCCGAGCCCCAGTACCGGACGGCGCCGTAGTCGGCCCGGCCGGTCTGCGCGCCGATGGTCGCGAGCGTCTCGCTCAGCGGCATGATCAGCGGGTAGCAGAGGCCCACCAGCACCGACACCGCCACCATCGACGGCAGGCCGGCCGGGGCGAGGTAGAGCAGGCTGGTGGCGGCCGAGCCCCAGGCCAGCAGCTGGGCGAGCCGCCCGAGCGGAGCGATCCGGCAGAGCAGCGGGTAGAGGAAGGCCACCGAGGCGGAGCGGGCCAGCAGGCCGGCCGTCACGATCAGCGCGACGTCGGTCCCGTCGAAGCCCGCGTCCAGCAGCCAGACGCCCCAGTAGGAGAGGTAGACGCTCCAGGTCAGGAAGAAGAGGAAGAACCTGGCGGACAGCCAGACCCGGAACGACAACTCAACCACCTCCGGAGAGCTCGAGGAAGGCGACGGCCGACCGCCACGCCGCCCGGGCGTGCTCGGGTGCGTAGTGCGGGTTCCCCGGGTCGCAGAAGCCGTGGGTGCAGGGGTACAGCTCGGCCGTCAGGTCCTGGCGGCCGGCCAGCTTGGCGGCGAACTCCCGGCCGGAGAAGCTCGCTTCGTGCTCGGCGACCACCAGCAGGCAGCCCCCTCGGGGGCTGACGTCCAGGTGGTCGCGGATCCGGGAGCCGTAGCAGCACACCGTCCGGTCGAAGGCTCCCGCCCCGGCGGCCAGCCAGGCGGCCGTGGCCCCGACGCTGTAGCCGACGCACAGCACCCGGCGGTAGCGCCCGCGCAGCCCGTCCGCGTACCGCGCGAGGGCGAGGCCCATCCGCTCCACGCCCAGCTGGGCCGTGAAGTCCTGGTAGGCGAGCTGCTCCTCGGCCCGGCCGAACGCCTTCGGCTCGGGCCGGAAGTCGGGGGCGAACACGTCGCACCGGTGGCGGCGCAGCGCGGCGGCCACCGATGCGACGTGTGCGTTGACCCCGAAGATCTCGTGCGCGACCACCACGGCGGTGTCGTGGTGGCCTGATGGCTGGTCAGCCATGGAGTTCGCTGTTCCGATCGTCAGTCCGCGATCTCCACCGGCATGGTGACGATGCCGTGGAAGGTCGGGTTGGCGGTCCACTGGGGGTTGGTCAGGTCGTACCGGGGGGCTATGCCCGGAATCCGCTCGACCACTCCGCGCATCACCTCCTCGACCTCCACCCGGGCGAACGCGGCGGCGATGCAGGCGTGGTAGCCCCCGCCGAAGCCGAGGTGGCGGCGGCCGGTCCGGTCCAGCCGGAACTCCTCCGGTGCCTCGAACTCCGCCGCGTCGCGGCCGGCCGAGCCCAGGAAGAAGTAGACCGAGTCGTTGGCCCGGATCTTCTTGCCGTGCAGCTCGATGTCGTCCTTGGCGTGCCGGGTGATGTACTGGATCGGCGACTCGACCCGGATGCACTCCTCGACGGTGGCCGTGATCAGCTCCGGGTCCGCCTTGAGGGCGGCGAACTCGGCGGGGTTGGCGAACAGCAGGTGCAGGCAGTTGCTCAGCAGGAACTGCGGGATCTTGTGGCCGCCGAAGATCAGGTGGATGGTCTGCCGGATGATCTCGGAGTCGGCCAACTGGCCTTCCTCGTCCGGGTTCTCCGAGATCAGTCGGCTGAGCAGGTCGTTCTTCGGGCTCTCCCGCCGCTCCCGGATCGCCCGGGTCAGGAAGTCCACGATCTCCGCGAGGCTGCGCCGGGTCTGCGCGCTGATCTCCCGGTCCGGCGCCGGCTTCACCACGAAGTCCTGCATGAACGAGGCGATGTCGTCGGACCAGCCGATGAAGCGGGCCACCTCGGTGCCGGGGATGCCGAGCATCCGGCAGAGCACGATGGCGGGGATCTGGTGGGCGATCTCCTTGACGAAGTCGAAGGCCGAGCCGTTGCGGGCGATCACCCCGTCCAGCTGGTCGGCGACGATCCGCTGGATCTCCGGCCGGATGAGGTCGATCTCCTTGGCCCAGAACGCCCGGTTCATGTGGGAGCGCAGCCGGGTGTGCACCGGGCGGTCGTTGTAGATCATCCAGGTGGAGATCACGTCGATGATGTCCTGGAAGTCCCCCTCCTCACCCGGAGGGACGTTCTTCATCTTGTTGGTGATCAGCGGGCTGGTGATGAAGCTCTCGCCGACCAGGTGCGTCGCGACGTCGGCGTACCGCGTGATGAACCAGGACTCGGACTCCTCGTGCCAGAACACGGGCTCGGAGGTACGGAGTTGCTCGTACAACCGGTAGCGCTGGTTCTGGTAGGCCGTGTCGTGGATGCTGAACTGACCCATGGCGTGTTCGGTCGACATGCGCACCATACTGGCCCGCGCGCGAGCCGCTGTGACGGCCCGTCAGGGTGTCGTGTCTCCGCCAGGCGGGGACCCGAGGGGGGCCACCGCAATCGGAGGAGTGCACCGCTCGCCGGACCCGCAGGTGCGAGCTTTCCGGTGATTCCGACAGGCGTGTGCGAGATCCGGCACGGATCTTCCCTCGCAGCGGCAGGATGGGCGGTGCGGCTGCCGACACGGGAGAGAGCGGGTACGTCCATGGAGACCGAGCACGACGCCGGCCGGGAGTGGCTGCGGGGGCTGGCGGTGTTCGCCGGGCGCCTGCCGGGCTTCGACCCGGCGTCGGCGCCGGCCGATCCGGTACGGCTGTTCACGGCCTGGCTGACGGAGGCGGTGGCCGAGGGCGTGCGCGAGCCGCACGCCATGACGCTGTCCACCGTCGACGCGGAGGGCGCCCCGGACGCCCGGGTGCTGATCCTCAAGGGCGTGGACACCTCGGGCTGGCAGTTCGCCACCCACGCACTGAGCCCCAAGGGCGGGCAGCTGACCGCGCGTCCGCAGGCGGCGCTCACCTTCTACTGGCCTGATCTCGGCCGCCAGGTGCGGGTCCGGGGGGCGGTGGCGCCGGGGACGGCGGAGGAGAGTGCCGCCGACTTCCTGGCCCGCTCGCCCGCCGCCCGGGCCGAGGCGCTGACCGGCCGTCAGAGCAGGCGCGTCGACGGACCGGAGGCCGGGCCGGACGACGCCCTGGCCGAGGCCGTGGCCCGGATCGAGCGGGAGCCCTCCCTGGTCGATCCGGCCTGGACCCGCTACACCCTGGCCGCCACCCGGGTGGAGTTCTGGCAGGCTTCCCCGGACCGCTCGCACGTGCGTCTGCGCTACGACCGCGACGGCGGGCGCTGGGAGCGGTACCGGGTCCGGGCCTGACCGGCGCCGTCCCTCCGCCGGGCACGGGCCGGGCGGGGCCCGCCGTGCCGACGGCGCGGGACGGCGCAGGGCGGCGTGGGCTCGCTCAGAGCGAGAGGGAGATCTCGGTCGACTTGATCAGCGCGACCACCGACGTACCCGCCGCCAGGCCGAGCGCCTCCACCGCGTCCTTGGTGATCGCGGCCGTCAGCTCGCCGCCCTGGACGTCCACCTTCACCGAACCCATCGCGCCACCGGTCGCCACATCGGTGACCGTGCCCGCGATCTGGTTGCGGATCGAGATGCCCTCCACCGGAGCGGTCGCCAGCGAGACCTCGGTCGACTTCACCAGCGCCTTCACGGCCGTGCCCTCGGCGATGCCGAGGTCCTTCACCGCGTCGGTGGTGATCGCGGCAGTGATGTCCTGACCGCCCGTCAGCCGGACCCTCACCGTGGACATCGCCTCACCCGAGGTGACGGAAGTGACGGTACCGGGGATCTGGTTACGGATGCTCAGGCTCATGGGGGGTCACGCCTCACTCGGGTCTCTGCACCGGACTGCACGGCTTTCGGGCCGCCACCGGCCACGCTAACCGCGCGCACCGGCTCCGGCTGACGCCCCCTCGCAGCCGCGAGGACGATCCCGCCGTGTGCGTCGCATTTCCCCGTTGTCCGAAAGCCCGAAATCCCGGCCCCCGGGCCCGCCCGTTTCGGGTGTTCCGACAGGCCCCCCGCAGCGCCCGTCCAGACGGGGGCCGTACACCCGAACGGGCCGGGCCGGCTGCCGGTCCGTCAGGTGCCCCGGCAGCGCACCGCCGGACCGCTGACGGGGCGTCACACCGGCCGGATCTCCTCCGGGTGGGCGGTGTGCCGCAGGGCCTCCCGGTGGTCGACGGTGCCGGCCGCGACGAGGGCGTTAAGGCCCGTCTCCAGGGTCTGCATGCCGTCCCGGGCCCCGGTCGCGACCACGTTGCGGATCTGGCGGGTCTTGCCCTCCCGGATCAGGTTGCGGATCGCCGGGGTGGCCACCAGCACCTCGAAGGCCGCCACCCGGCCGCCGCCGGTCCGGGGCACCAGCGCCTGGCTCAGCACGCCGACCAGGGTGTGCGCCAACTGCAGGCGGACCTGGGGCTGTTGCCCGGCGGGGAAGACGTCCACGATCCGGTCCAGGGTCTGCGCGGTGTCGTTGGTGTGCAGGGTGGCGAGCACCAGGTGCCCGGTCTCCGCGATGGTCAGGGCCGCCGCGATGCTCTCCGGGTCGCGCATCTCGCCGAGCAGCAGCACGTCCGGGTCCTCGCGCAGGGCCGCGCGCAGCGCGGCGGGGAAGGACTCAGTGTCGGTGCCGACCTCGCGCTGGCTCACCGCGGAGCGCTTGTGGCGGTGCAGGTACTCGATCGGGTCCTCGATGGTGAGGATGTGCGCCGCCCGGTGGGTGTTGACGTGGTCGAGCAGCGCCGCCAGGCTGGTCGACTTCCCCGATCCGGTCGGACCGGTGACCAGGACGAGGCCGCGCGGCAGCCCGGCCCACCCGGTGACGACCGGCGGCAGGCCGAGCCGCTCGGCCGTGGGCACCTCGAACGGGATGATCCGCAGCGCGAGCGCCGAGGCTCCGCGCTGCACGAAGGCGTTCCCGCGCAGCCGGGCGCGCTGCCCCCAGCCGAACGCGAAGTCGATCTGCCGCTCCCGGCGGAACCGCTCGGTCAGTTCGCCGCCCAGGACCCCGGTCACCAGGCGGTCGGCCTCGGCCTCGGTCAGCGGGTCGCCGTCCACCGGCCGCAGGGCCCCGTCGATGCGGAGGAACGGCGCCGATCCGGCGGTGAGCAGCAGGTCGCTGCCGCCCCGGGCCCACAGGTCGCCGATCAGGTGGTCGATGATCCCGGCGTCCGGTCCGGACCGGACCTCCCCGGTGCTGGTGTGCTCGCTCATGTCAGGACCTTCCACTGCCCGACGGTCGCTGAGTGACCGTCGAAGGAGACGGCGGCCTGGAGGAGCGGGCCGGAGAGCAGCAGGATCCGGGCGCCGCCTAGGTGGGCGGTGGCGCCGCCGGGACCGGCGGTCACGGTGGGCGTCACGGTCAGCCCGGCCAGCTGGGCCGCGTCGGTCAGGCCGCACCCGGCCAGGTCGATCCGGTCGGTCACCGGGCCGTCCGCGCCGGTGCGGACCGGCAGGGCCGGAGCCCCGTCCGGCCCGGTGCAGCTGCTGCCCGGGAAGTCCACCGCGACCCGCACCGACGCCGCGTCACCGTCCTCCCGGTGCGTCACCTGGAGGACCGCGTGCTCCAGCGGTCCGGCTGTGGCGGTCGCCGGGGCCGGCCGGTCGTAGCCCCCGAGGGTGAGGGTGGCCCGGCCGCCCCCGGGGAGGGTGGCCTCGGTGACGTCCGCCGGAGCACCGGGGGCGGGGGTGGTGAACCCGTCGGCGGCGGAGGCGGAGGCCGGTGCCGCCGTCACGGTCGGGTAGGTGGTGAACCGGACCGGCTCCGGGGGGATGCCCACCACCGGGCGGAGGTAGCCGGGGGCCGGGGCGATGCCGAGGGTGATGGCCCGGGCCACGATGCCCCGGGTGACGACCTGCCCGGTCACCTGACGCATCGCCAGGTCGATGGCGGCGGTCGGCGCGTGGACGGTGCCGTTGACCACCAGGCGGCTGTGCGCGGTGGCCGTGTCGGCGTCGGCGGTCGAGCGCAGCAGCGGGCAGGCCGTACCCGTGGTGAGGCAGCCGGAGAGCGGGCGGACGGCCGGGGCCCGGACCACCAGGTCGAGCTGGACGCCGTCGAGCCGGGAGGTGGCGGCGCTGCTCCCCGGGGCCAGGCCCGCCGTGTACTCGGCGGTGAGCCCGGCGAGCTGGTCGTCCCGGGTCACGCCGCAGGCTCGGAGGTCGATCACGTCGGTGCCGAGCGTGCCCTGACGGGCGGTCAGGGCGTGCCGGGTGTCGCAGGCGGTGCCGGTACCGGAGACGGTCAGCACGGCCGTCGGCGGCGCGGCGGGTGCGGGCGGGGCAGGCGGTACGGGCGGTGCGGGGACGGGCGCTTCGGCGGGCGGCGGGGTGGTGTCGTCCTCCTGGTGCGAGACCCGCAGCAGCACCCGGTCGGTCACCGAGCCGGCCGGCAGCCGGGGCACCGCGAAGCCGCCGAGCCGCAGCGACGCCGACGGGGCGGCCGGGGCGAGCGTCGAGGTCGAGGCGGCGCCGTCGATCGCCCGTGCCAGGCCGGGGTCGCCGAACGCCGCGCTGCCGGACGAGGCGGCGCCGGCCGCCGTGCTCGGCCGTACCGGGATCGGCGGTCGCCAGGTCAGCTCCAGGGCCACGCCGTCGAGGTGGGCGGTGGCGGTGCCGCCCCCGGCGGCCAAGGCGGCGGTGTGGGTCACGCGCAGGCCGGCCAGCTGCGACGGATCCGTCAGCCCGCAGGCGGCGACCAGGTCCACGGTGTCCGTGCCCAGGGCGCCCTGACGGACCGGCAGGGCCTGCGGGGTGCACGGTCGGGGCGTGCCCGGCCCGGACGGGGTGAGCGTGACGGTCGGCGGCGGTCCGCCGGGCGCCCCGGGGTCCTCGCGGTGGGCGACGTGCAGCACCGCCCCGTCCAGGACCGAGCCGGGGGCCACCGCAGCGGTGTCGAATCCGCCGAGGGCGATGGTGGCGGTGGGCGCGGCCGGGCCGAGGGCGGCGCGGGCGGTGGCCGTGCCGTCGATCGCCAGGGCGGCGGCCGGGGGGAGGAAGTCGGTGGATTCGGCGCTGGTGGCCGGCCGGGGTGGCGGCGGGGTGTGCACGACCTCCAGCCAGATGCCGTCCAGGACGGCGGCACCCTCGCGGCCCCCCGGGGTCAGCCCGGCGGAGTACGTCGCGGTCAGGCCGGTCAGCTGGGCCGGGTCGGTGATGCCACAGGCCGTCAGGTCGAGGCGGTCCTCGGCCAGGTCGGTCCGCCGGGGCACCGGCAGGCCGGTGCACCGGGCGCCGCCGCCCGCCGGGGTGACGGTGATCGCGGCACCGGCCGCGTCGCCGGACTCCTGGTGGGCGACCCGCAGGACGGCGGAGTCGAGCCTCGATCCCGGCGGCAGGGGCGGCCGGCCGAAGCCGGCCAGCGTGATCGCCCCGGTCCGGGCCGCCGGGCCCAGGTCGGCCCGGACCACGGAGGGGGTCGGCTGCTCGCCGATCTCCAGGGCGCCGCCGGTGCCCGACGCGGTCTCACCGCCGTGGAAGCCGGTCGTGCCGGTCACCTCGGTCGGCTTGGAGGTGACCGGGGTGCGGTAGGCCACCTCCAGCCAGAGGCCGTCCAGGCGCGCGGTGGCGGCGGTGCCCTCGGCGTCCAGGGCGGCGCGGTAGGCGACGCTCAGGCCGGCGAACCGGGCCGGGTCGGTGAGTCCGCAGGCGCTCAGCAGGTCGATCGGGGTGTCCGTGATGAGCGCCGGGTGCGGGGGCAGGGGGTCGGTGCGGCAGCCGGCACCGTCGACGGCGGCGGTGACCGTCAGCCCGCCGGGGGCGGTCAGGTCGCCGTCCTCCTGGTGCCGGACGTGGAGCGTGGCGGCGGTGACGACCGAGCCGGGCGGGATCTTCGGGGAGAAGGCGCCGAGCCGGAGCTCGGCCGCCCGACGGCCCGTCAGGCCGAGCACGGCGTCGGCGGTGCAGCCCGTGGCGCCCTCCGGCGCGGCGGGCGGCGGACAGCCGGGCAGGGTCGGCCGCTCCCCGGCGGTCAGCGCCCGGGCCGGGTCGGCGAAGCCGTCGTCGCCGGCCACCAGGGTCGGCTTCAGCGCGTGGGAGGCCTGCGGCGGCCGGACGCCGTACACCGCCACCTGCTGCGCCCCCGGACGGACCGGGGCGCACAGCTCGACCCGGCCCCGGTCCACCTGCACCCGGCCGGTGCCGCCCATCACGAGCTCGACGCCCTCGGGCGCGGTCCGGTCGCAGCCGCCGGGGTCGGGGACGGTCGGACGGGCGGCGGCCCCCGGGTCCCAGCCGGACGGCGTGCCGCCGACCACCGCGACCGTGGGGTCGGCGACCGTCCAGGTGCCACCGCCTCCGGTGAAGCCCAGGTCGAAGTAATAGAGGCCCGGTGGCAGCCACACCACGATCCCGGGACAGCTCCCGCCGGTGAGCCGGGTGAGGGCGTCCGCGTCGTCGTAGGAGCCGGGCTGCAACCGCACCAGCCAGCCGCCGCCGGCACCGGGGCAGGCGGGCACCGTCCGCCGGACCGGGACGGCGGTGGTGGGCGGGGCGAGGTCCGGGTCCGCACCGACCACCGGATCGGCGGGGGCTGACGGGGTGTCACCGGCGCAGCTGCGCACGTACGGTGCCTGGGTCGGCGGCAGCGGGATCCGGGTGACGGCCGGGGAGCAGCTGCCGAGGGCGGAGACGTCGCCCGCCACCACCGCCGAGGCGCCGGGGCCGGTGGTGACGTCCGCGTGCGAGAAGACGCCGCCCTGGACGCGCAGTCCGGGCGTCGTCACCCGGATGCCCTCGTCGGCCGCCCGGCCCAAGGCCAGCAGCGCGTCCTGGGGCTGGGTCACCCGCGCGGTGGCGGGTGAGGCGTCGAGCGGGTCGCAGTGCACGGTCAGCTGGTGGCCGTTGAGCGGCGGGGCCGTGTAGTCGGTGCACGGGGCGCCCTGCGCGAAGCGGCTGATCGCCAACTGGGTGGCCCCGTCCGCGCCGTAGGCCCGCCTGCCCTGCTCGGCGAAGCCGCTCGCCGCCCTCAGCGAGGTGCCCGCGAAGGAGAGCACCGACACGGCGATCAGGCTGAGGACGAGGACGAAGGCCAGGGCCAGGATCAGGGTCGCGCCCTGCTCGTCCCGGTGCGGGCGGCCCGGCGGGGACGGCCGGGCGGTCACGCGCTGCCCACCCGTCGGAGGGCGGTCAGGGTGGTCGGGGGTGTGCCGGGGTCGGTCCGCACGGTCAGCGTCACTTCCAGGGGTGAGGTGCACGGGGTCTCGGCTCCGCAGGTCAGGGTCACCGGCCGGGTCGGTGCGGTGGGGTCGAAGCGGCCCAGCAGGGTGGGCACGGGGCCGGTGGCGGTGCAGGTGACGCGGTGCAGCTCACCGGTCGGCGGGTCGTAGGTGTAGACGACCTCGGCCCCGGGTCGGCTCAGGTGGACGATCACCTCGGTGGCGCCGCACGCGGGGGTGGTCGTGACGGCGTCGGCGCTCTGCACGTCGCCGGGGAAGTAGCGGTTGAGCGTGCCGGTCGCGCCGGTGGCGGCGACCCGCCGCCCGGTGTCGGCGGTGAACCGGAGCCCGAGCACGACGGCGGTCGGCAGCAGGGTCGCGATGATGCCCACGATGACGAGCGTGACCAGCAGCTCGGTCAGGGTGAAGCCCAGCTCGGAGCGGTCGGAGCGGCCGGTGTGCCCGGCCCGCTGACGGGTCGTCATGACGCCACCGCCGCGCGCTTGACGACCTCCAGCACGGTGTCCCGGACGGACTGCCGACCGGGCGGGCCGGTCGGGTGCACGGTGAGCGTGAGCTTCTGCACGCCCGTGTCGGCCGCCGGGCAGCGCCGGCCGAACGCGGCCGTCCCGTCCCAGTACTCCACCTCGACGGTCACGGTGAAGCCGGGCGGCGGCGTCGGCGTCGGGTAGCCCGTGGCGCAGGCCGTGTACGGGCCGCCGAGGATCGTCTCGGCGGTGCTGCGGACGAGCGCGTCCGCGCCGGTCACCCGCTGCTGGGTGGCGGAGCTGACGAGCGCGGTGCCGATGCCGCCGAGGACGGCGACGAAGGCGACACCGATGAGCGCCACCGCGACGAGGGCCTCCACCAGCGTCTCGCCCGCCTCGCCCCGAGGGCCGCCACGACGCTCGCCGCCGCGACGCTCGCCGCCGGACCGGGCCCGGACCGGGGCGGTCACCGGACCTCGACCTGGCTGTAGACGCCGTAGATCGCCGAGAGCAGCGCGACGGCCACGAATCCCACCACGGCACCGACCAGCACCACCACGGCCGGCTCGAACAGACCGGTCAGGCGCTTGATCCGGTGCTGGAGCTCCTTCTCGTAGAAGTCCGACACGTTCTCCAACTGCTCGTCGAGGGTGCCGGTCTCCTCCCCCACCCGCATCATCTGGGTGACCGCGCCGGGGAACAGGCCGGTGCGGGCGATCGGCCGGGAGATCCCGCCGCCTTCGAGCACCTCCGTCCGGGCGGTCGCGACGGAGCGCTCGTAGACCAGGTTGTCGGCGCCCGCGCCGGCCAGCGTGAGCGCCTCCGGGACGGGCACCCCGGCCTTGATCATCGAGGTCAGGATGCGGCAGAACCGTTCGATCACCAGGAAGCGCACCACGTCCCCGAGCACCGGCACCGCCAGCAGCAGGCGGTCCCGCAGGGCCCGTACCGGCTCGGTGCGCAGACCGGCCGCCACGGCCACCACCAGCCCGGCCAGGGCCCCGACGATGACCGGGTACCAGGCCGTGACGAAGTCCGTGAAGCCGAGCAGCATCCGGGTCGGCAGCGGCAGTTCGGCGTCGAAGGAGGCGAAGAACGCCTCGAAGCGGGGCAGCACGAAGACCACCAGGATCACCACCACGGCGACGGCCAGCACCATCACCAGGCTCGGGTAGGTCAGGGCCGATCGGACGCTCCGCCTGGCCTCCACGTCACGCTCGATGTAGCGGGCCAACTGGGCCATCACCACGTCGAGTTCACCGGTCGCCTCGGCCGAGTGGAGGACCGCGACGTAGAACGGCGGGAGCGCCCTGCGGTGGGCGGCCATCGCGGCGGCGAAGCCCTCGCCGAAGCGCAGCGAGTCCATCACGTCCGCCAGCACCTCGGCCAGCTTCCGGTCCTTGGTCTCGGCGCGGATGATCTCCAGCGCGTCCAGGACCGGCACACCGGCCTTGACGAAGGCGGCCATCTGCCGGGAGAAGTTGCTCAGCTCCACCAAGTCGACTTTCCTGGCGGTCAGTTCGAGCTGGAGGAGACTGCGCCCGGCGGCCTTGACGGACTGCACGGTGTAGCCCTGCCGGGCCAGGCTGTCGGTGACGCCCTCCACGCTGGAGCCCTTGAGCACACCGGTGGCCCGCCGCCCGTCCGGGCCGAGCGCGACGTACGTGAAGGTGGCCATGCCGGTGCTCTCCTGGGATGTGGGGGGGGGTGGCGAGGTGTACGCCGTCGGCGGCCAGGGCCAGGGGGGCTGTCCCCTCAGCCGACGTAGACGCCGGACATGATCTCGGCGACGGTGGTGACGCCCTCCTCGACCAGGCGGACGCCGCCGTCCAGCAGGGTGTCCATCCCCTGCTCGCGGGCGGCCCGGCGCAGGCGGTCGATCGGCGCGTTCTCCACCAGCAGCTGCTTGACCTCGTCGCTGGTGACCAGCAGTTCGAAGACGCCGATCCGCTCCTGGTAGCCGGTCCGGGAGCAGAAGGTGCAGCCCCGGCCCTGCCAGAACTCCGCGTCGGCCGATCCGCCGGCCCGGGCGAAGAAGGCCAGCTCGTCCACGCCGGGCCGGTAGGGCTCGCGGCACTGGTCGCAGATCCGCCGCACCAGCCGCTGGCTGACCACCCCGGCCACCGTGGAGGTGATCAGGAACGGCTCGATGCCCATGTCGGCGAAGCGGTGCAGCGCCGAGCAGGCGTCGGCGGCGTGGATCGACGAGAGCACGAAGTGGCCGGTGAGCGCGGACTCGACCGCGATCCGCGCCGTCTCGGCGTCCCGGATCTCACCGACCAGGATCACGTCGGGGTCCTGCCGGAGGATCGAGCGCAGTCCGGTGGCGAAGGTGATGCCCGCCTGCTCGTTGATCTGGATCTGGTTGACCGACGGGACGACGTACTCGACCGGGTCCTCGATGGTGGTGATGTTGCGCTCGCTGCGGTTCAGCTCGCCGAGGGTGGCGTACAGGGTGGTGGTCTTGCCGCTGCCGGTCGGGCCGGCGCAGGCGACCATGCCGTACGGCGAGCGCAGCAGGGACGAGAAGCGCTCGAAGGTCGGTGCGGGCATGCCGAGTTCGCCCAGCCGCAGCAGCGTGCGATTGCTGTCCAGCAGCCGCAGCACGGCCTTCTCTCCCCAGATGGTGGGGCTGGTCGCGACCCGGATGTCGAGCGGGCGGCCGTCGATCTCGGTGGTGATCTGGCCGTCCTGCGGGCGGCGCCGGTCCACGATGTTCATGGCCGCCATGATCTTGATCCGGCTGACCACCGGAGGCCCCATGCTCTCCGGCAGGCTGAGCACGTCGTGCAGCGCGCCGTCGATGCGGTAGCGGACCCGGACGCGGTCGGCGTGCGGTTCGACGTGGATGTCCGAGGCCCGGTCGCGCAGGCCCTGGGTGAGCATCAGGTTGACCAGGTGCACCACCGGGGCGTCCTCGCTCACCACCCTGGCACCGGATGCGGCGGCGCGGCCGGTCTCGCTCGCCTCGAACGCCTCGACCAGGCCGCCGGCTCCGGCCAGCACCCGGTAGGTGCCGTCGATCGCGCGCCTGATGTCCGAGGGGGCCGCGATCGCCAGCCGGACCCGGTCCGGGGCGACGGCCCGGCCCAGCCGGTCGAGCAGCTCCGGGGCGGCCGGGTCGCCCGCCGCGATCAGCAGCGCGTCCCCGTCCCGGCGCACCGCGACCACCCCCAGCGAGCGGGCCAGCGCCTCGGGCACCCGGACGGCCGCCTCGGGATCGGGCTCGCTCTGGCGCAAGTCGGCCACCGGCACGCCGAGTTGCTCCGACAGCGCCTCAATCAGCGCGCGCTCGTCCACCATCCCGAGCTCGACCAGCAGGGCGCCGATCCGACGGCCGGACACCGACTGCTGGAGCAGCACCTCGTCCAGCTGCGCCGGAGTCAACTTCCCTCGCCGCAGCAGTAGTTCACCGATCCTGGGGCCCGCTCGGCCGTCCGCCTCCGCAGGCGTCGGCGGGTCCTCGGCGAGCGGGGTCCGCTCCGTGCGGGGCAGCTCCACGCCGGGCAGCTCCGTGCCGCGCAGCTCCGCGCCGGTCGGCTCCGCACTCGCCGCGCGGCGCCTGAGAATCCGGCGGTTCGCCACGGAACCCACCCCTTTCACGAACTGTCAGCGGCTGATTAGTCAGCGGGATACTACAGCACGCCATCCGGATCGCCAGCCCCTCCGAGGGGCGGCGATTTCCCCGCCTCGAACCCTTGCAGGCCCTTGTCCGCCTCAGTAGTCTGCCGCTGATTACTCAGGTAGTTACTAGTACGCGGCGGCGCCTGCCCCGGCCGTCGTGGATGGAGAGAGATGTTCAGCAACCCGCAAGGAATCCTGCGTCACCGCACGCGCGCTCGGCACGAGCGGCCGGAGGCCGGCTTCACCCTGGTCGAGCTCCTCGTGGTCATCGTGATCCTCGGCATCCTGTCCGCCGTCGTCGTCTTCTCCGTGCGCGGCATCAACGACAAGGGCCAGAGCGCGGCCTGCCGGACCGACAAGGCCACCATCCAGACCGCCGAGGAGGCCTTCTACGCCAGTGGCCGCAACCGGTACGCCACCATGGCGGAGCTGGAGAGCGCCGGATTCCTGTCGGCCGTCTCCACCCTGTACGACGCCAAGCCGTCCGGCAGCTCCTACACCGTGACCCCGCTGCCCGCCACCGACACCACCCCGGCCAGCCCCTGCAGCTGATCCGCGCGAGCCCGCACGTCGGCCAGGAGGCGGTACGACCGCCGCCTGGCCGACGGCAGTTGCGCAGCCGCCCGCCCCCTCCCACCGGCCCCGCCCGGCCCGCCCCGAAGGACACCCCGCCGCCATGCCCCCCGCTCTCGTCGCGCTCATCGGCCTCCTGGGGCTCGCGGTGGGCTCCTTCCTCAACGTGGCCGCCTCCCGGATCCCGGCCGGCCGCTCCGTCGTGCACCCGCGCTCCGCCTGCCCGCAGTGCTCCGCGCCGATCGCGGCCCGCGACAACGTCCCGGTGCTCAGCTGGCTCCTGCTGGGCCGCCGCTGCCGCTCCTGCCGGGCCCCGATCCCGGCGCGCTACCCGCTGCTCGAAGCGCTGACCGCGCTGCTGTTCGCCGCCGAGGCGGTGCGGTTCGGCCCCTCCGGCACCCTTCCCGCCCAACTGGTTTTCACCGCAGGGCTGTTGGCCCTGGCCGTGTGCGATGCCGAGCACTTCCTGCTCCCCCGCCGCCTGGTCCACCCGACCCTCGTCCTGACCGCCGCCTGCCTGCTCGCGACCGCCGCCGCCACCGGCCAGTGGCAGCGCCTCGGCGTGGCCGCGCTCTGCGCCCTGGGAGCCTTCGCCGTCTTCTTCGCCCTGCACTGGGTACGGCCGGCCTGGCTCGGCTTCGGGGACGTCCGCCTGGCCGGGCTGCTCGGCACCGGGCTGGGCTGGCTCGGCCCGGGCCACCTCGTCCTCGCCGTGCTGGCCGGCAGCGCCCTCGGCCTGCTGATCGCCCTCGCCCTGCTGGCCACCGGGCGGGCGACCCGTCAGACCCGGCTCCCGTTCGGGGTGTTCCTGGTCGCCGGGGCCCTCGCCAGCATCCTGGCCGGCGCTCCGGTCCTGCGCTGGTACGCGGACCTGACCGCCCCCGCCCCGGTGGTCACACCGCTCCTCCCGGTCCGCAGCGCACCCTGAACGCCCGCCCGACGGGCCTGACCGACCTCCCGGCGCGCCCTGACCGCCCGCCCGGCACGCCCTGACGGACCGTCCGGCGGGCTCCCGACCGACCGACCGGGGCACGGGTCTCGGCCCGCCCGGCGGCGGTCCTTACCCTGTCACCATGAAGGAACTTGATCTGCCACTGGCCGAGTGGATCGTGCTCGCGCTCATCGCCGAAGGGCCCAGCCACGGCTTCGCCATCGCCACCCTCACCGCGGAGGGGGCCGAGATCGGCGAGTTCTGGTACGTCTCCCGCCCCATGGTCTACCGGTCGATCACCCGGCTGGTCGAGCGCGGTCTGATCACACCGGTCGGCGCCGAGGAGGGCAACCGGGGACCCCAGCGGATGGTCTACGCGGCCACCCGCCCGGCGAAGACCGCCGTCACCGGCTGGCTCGGCGAGCCGGTGACCCAACTCTTCGACGTCCGCGCCGAGCTGACGTGCAAGCTGCTGCTGCTCAAGCGGCGCGGCAGCGCTCCGAACCGCCTGGTCGAGCGCCAACGGGTCGTCATCGACGAGATCGAGGACGGCCTGCGCGCCAAGGAGGACTCCGCCGGGTACCACCTCGCCCGGGCGATCTACGCCTGGCGGCTGGAGCACGTCCGGGCCGCCCGCCGCTTCCTCGACGCCGTCGAGGCCGACGCCGCGAAGCTGGCCGCCGGCACCGGCTGAGTCCGCCCGTGGCCGTCCTTCCTCGGCAACCACGTCGGCGCCCCGCGCCCGGCGTTCCCCCCGACCGGCAGCAGCCGGAACGGCCACGGCGGACCGGACCCCGCTCGCCCCAGCCCGCTCGCCCCACCCCGTACTCCCGGCGCCCCACCACCGCAGGCATCCGCCCGCCGAGGTGGGGCGCCGTCGCGTCCGGCCCGGCGGGTACGTCCGCCGACGACGCCCGGCCCGGTGGTCGCACGGACGCGACCACCGGGCCGGGCCCCGGCGCGACCCGCCCTGCGGGCCCGCCGGTGACGGCACGGCTACGGCACCTCGACGACGCTCTCGCAGGACGCGCCGGGCGCGAGCGAGTCCGTGCCGGGCAGCACCGGTCCGCCGTTGGCGTCACCGGCGCAGACGTCCGTGCCGCTGCCGCCCGCCAGGGTGTCGCTGCCCGCACCGCCGACCACCACGTCGCTGCCGCCCCCGCCGGAGAGCGCGTCGTCACCGGCCCCGCCGTTCAGCAGGTCGTTCCCGTCCCCGCCGCTGACGGCGTCGTTGCCCGCGCCACCGAGCAGGACGTCGTTCCCGTCGCCCCCGCTGACGGCGTCGTTGCCGTCACCGGCGTCCACGTGGTCCGCGCCGCTCCCGGCCGCCACCGCGTCGTTGCCGCCGAAGGTGCAGATGGTGTCGTTGCCGCCGTTCCCGCTGACCAGGTCGTTCCCGTTGCCGGTCACGATCACGTCGGCGCCGCTGGTGCCGTTCACCGTCCCGGAGCCGGTGATGGTGGCGGCCAGGCCGTGGCAGCCGGCCGTGACGGTGATCGTCACGGTCGCGAGGCCGGAGTCGTCGGTGCCGTCGCTCACCCGGTAGGTGAAGCCGTCCGCGCCCACGTACCCGCTGCCGGGCTGGTAGGCGAACGAGCCGTCCGCCCCGAAGGTAAGGGTGCCGTGCGCCGGCCCGGTCACCAGCGTGGCCGTCAGCGGGTCGCCGTCGGGGTCGGTGTCGTTGCCGAGCACCCCGGGAGCGCCGACCACCAGCGGGGTGTCCGCCCCGATGTGGCCGTACGTGTCGCCGGCGGCCGTCGGCGGCCGGTTGGTCCGGTTGAACAGCACCGACGCGTCGTTGACGAAGGCCGGGGAGCTGTTGCTGTTCGCCGTGGCGAGGTCGGGGCGTCCGTCCGCGTCGAGGTCGCCCACCGCGACGGCCTGCGGGTTGCGACCGCCGGCCAGCCCGAAGACCAGCGGGGTGCCGAACGCACCGGTGCCGTCACCTTCCAGGACCACCACCTCGTTCGAGTCGGCGCTGGCGAGCACCAGGTCGGCGTGACCGTCGCCGTTCAGGTCGGCCACCGCCCCGGCGCTGGGGTTGGTCCCCGCCGACAGCACGCTCGCCGGGCCGAAGCCTCCGCTGCCGGTGCCGGGCAGCACCGCGACGCTGCCCGGCACGCCGGGCGCCACCACCACCGCGTCCGGCCGGCCGTCCGCGTTCAGGTCGGCGAGCAGCACCCGGGAGGGCAGGGCCACCCCGGCCGGGACACCGGAGGCCGGGCCGAAGCCGCCGGCTCCGTCTCCGGGCAGCACCGAGAGCGTGCCGCTGGTGGAGTTCGCGGTGACCAGGTCCTGGTCACCGTCGCCGTCCAGGTCCGCCGCCGCGATGCCCTGCGGGTTGGTGGCGCCGAGGGCGACCTGCACCGCCGGGCCGAAGGTGCCGTCGCCGTGGCCGAGCACCACCGAGACGTTGTCGGTGTTCGCGTTGGAGGTCGCCAGGTCCGGGGTGCCGTCCCCGTCGAAGTCGGCCACCGCGACACCGGTCGGGAAGCGCGCGACGCACGGGTTGTCGCCGGTGCTGTCGCATCCGGCCACCGGGTTGAGCTGCACCTTGGTGCCGGCGCCGAGGGCGCCCGAGCCGTCGCCGGGCCAGACCAGCGCGACGTTGCCGCGCGCGTCGTGGCTGACCACGTCGGGGTGGCCGTCGCCGTTGAGGTCGCGGATCGCCACCGAGCCGAGGAAGACGCTCGACACGGTGCGCGGCGCCTGGTACTTCGTCACCGGGCCGAAGCCGCCGCCCGTTCCGAGCAGGACGCCCAGGCCCTCGGCGCGGATCGCCGTCACCAGGTCCGGCTTCCCGTCGCCGTTCAGGTCGCCGATCGCGACGGCCGAGCCGCCCCGGCCGTTGTCGTCCAGGTTCACGGCGGCGGCGAAGGCGGTGTGGTCCGGGCCGGCCGCCACGGCCGTGCCGCCGGCCGGCAGCACGGTCGCGACCGCTACCGCGAGGACGAGGGCCGCGGCCGTGCGGGACCGTCCGCGCGCGGGCTGCCGGGCGGCCGGGCCGGGGGTCCGAGGTACTGATCTGCCCATGGATGTGGCCCCTCCTCAGGGCCGGACGTACGAGAGGGGGTGGCCGACTCCGCGGCCACCCGTGCTGCCTGGTGGTGTGCCGGCGGTCCGGGCCGCCCGCCGCCGGAGGCTCCGGCGGCGGGCGGCCCCGGTCGGCTAGAAGCCGTACGCCGCGAGGGTCGACTGGATGGTGCTGTTGCTGTCCCACTTGGTGTTGAACAGGTCGTCCCAGGCGGCCGCCGCACCGGCGTTGCCACCGGTCAGAGCCACGCCGTACTGCTCGATCTCCCCGTAGCCGGAGTAGTCGCCGGAGTCCACCTCGGTCCAGGTGTTGGGGTCGTTGCCGGTGGTGCCGTTCAGCGAGCTGGAGGTCCAACTCACGTGCATGATGTTCGACTTGGCGACCAGCCCGAGCTGGGTGTTGCCACCCGCGTTCGCCGTCACCGCGCCCCGGACCTGGCTGATCCCGGACTCCAGGCGCACCTTGCAGGCCGCGCCCGCACTGTCGCAGGCGCTACCGGTGAAGACGTTCTGGCCGACGCCGCTGGCGACCCAGGTGAAACCGTTCTGGATCAGCGCCTGCTTGGCCGCCGCACCGAACGGCGCGGAGGCCGGGTCGGCGACCGCGATCCGGCGACCGCTCGTGGCGAGCCAGCTCACCACCCCCGACATCGTGGTGGGCGCGCCGCCGCTGATCGGGGACGCGTCGCACCGGGGCGACTGTGCCTTGCCGTTGCCACTGCCGTTGGCGTCCGCGCCGAAGGCCAGCGGCGGGCTCCCGGCGTTCGACGGGTCGTCACCCTTGGTCGAGCCGGCCCAGCTGCCGCTGCAGCTGTAGATCGCCAGGTGGCCGATGGCCACCGCGTGCCGGCTGGAGCTGGTGCCGTTGCACTCGACCGTCCCGCTCGCGGTGCAGGTCCCGCCGTCGACGGTCGGGATGACCGCGTCCACGTTGGCCGCGTCGGCCGAGAGGAACGCGTCGAGGTGCAGCGGCCCGTCCACGCAGTTGTTCGAGGACGACGGGTTGCAGGTGGTGTACGGGCCCGCGCTCTTCAGCTGCTGGCGCAGGCTGCCCGAGGTGATGCCGCGCATCGTCGTGGTGTCGATGGCCGGCTTGTTCCAGTAACCGCCCACCTGGGAGGCGGTGTTCGCGGTGAACGCGGTGAAGGACCCGAGCGTGGCGATCGTCCCCTTCAGGTCGCGCACCGCCGGGTACATGTTGTTCGCGATACCGACCTGGGCGTTCGTGGTGGCGAACGCGGCCGGCGAGGCGACGGCCACCAGCACCGTCGCCAGGGCACCCGCCGCGAAGGCGCGGCGAAGCCGGCGGATCGCGGTGCGGGCGGTCTCCGGGGCGCGCCGAGCACGCCTCGACCTCAATTGCATCTGCTACTCCTCGTGGTTCCGGATGGCGGCGGTCGCCGCACGGGGCGCCCTGTTGGTGGGAACGCACGAACCCCGAACTGCCTTGGCATCTGCGAGGGTTCTCGGCACGACGGCACCGCACATGCCTAGATGGTGGCCACTCCTCCGCCGAGTAGTCAATCATTGACAACCAAGCCGGGCCTGGATCTAATGCAGCCATCCAGCCCGCGGCGCGGCCGGCGCCCGAGGGCAGCCGGCCGGCTGCCACGCGCACCGAAGGGGCCGGGCGGCACGATGAACAGAGGCGTGAGATGGCACTGTTGAGCAGACTGGCGCGTTCCCGTGCGGGCCGCTGGGGCGCGCTGGTCCTCGGGCTGGCCACGGCGGCCCTGGTGGTCGTGGCGCTGGCCCGGGACGGATCGGACGCGGCGGCCCGGGCCCGGCAGGCCGACCCCGCCTGGTGCACCCCGGGCACCCAGCGCAGCGCGCTCTGCCCGAACGCCGCGGACTTCGACCCGCAGCAGTACGCCACCCACGGCGACGCCTTCGAGTGCGTCGGCTTCGCCAACCAGGCAGACGCGCAGGCGGTGCTGCGGGCCGACCCGAGCGACCCGAACCGGCTCGACGACGGAGGCGGCGTCGCCTGCCGGGGGCTCCCCGCACCACGGGACACCACCCCCGTCACCCGCACCGGCCGGACGGCCCCCTGCGAGCCCGGCGAGTCCCGCAGCGCACGCTGCCCGGAACGCGAACGGCCCTTCGAGGCACGCTACTTCCTCCGCCACGGCACCGACGCCTACGACTGCCGCGACCTCGCCAGCCAGGCCGACGCGCAGGCGGTGCTGCGCTTCGCACCGGGCGACCCGAACCGCCTCGACCCGGACCGGAGCGGCATCGCCTGCCCCGAGCTGCCGGCGCCGAAGGACCCCAACCCCGTCCGCCGGAGCGCTCCGTGACACGCCGTCATCCCCTGTCGGCGTCCGCTCCGGAACCCCGCCGAACCGAACCCAGGAAAGCCCCCACTGCCATGACTGCGCACCATCCCCCCTCCGCACCCCAGACCGGACGCCAGGACGGCTTCACCCTCGTCGAGCTGCTGGTGGCCATCGTGATCCTCGGCGTGCTGGCCGCCGTCGTGGTGGTCTCCGTCCGGGGCATCGGCGACACGGGCCGCACCAGCGCCATCCGCGCGGACGCGGCCACCCTGCGCACGGCGGAGGAGTCCTACTGCGCGAAGCACGGACGCTACGGGACGGTCGACGACCTCAAGACCGCCGGCCTGCTGACCGGCGAGCCGGTCTACCACATGGTCACCGTCGGCGAGGAGGGCAGGTGCGGGCGGGGCGAGAAGTCCTCGTTCGCGCTGTACGACACCTCCACCGTGACGGAGTCCACCGCCGACGCGATCCCGGTGGGCACCACGCCGAGTGAGGTCGCGGTGGACGAGAAGTCCGGCCGCGCCTACGCGGTGGCCACCGGCAGCAGCACCGTGACCGTGATCGACGGCAGCACCGACGCCCCGATCGGCTCCCCGATCTCCCTGGCCGGCGTCGTCTCCGGGCCGACCCGGATCGCGGCCGACCCCGGCACCGGCCGGGTCTACGTCGGCGGCATCGGCGGCGTCGCCGTCATCGACCCGGCCGACGGGTACCGGGTGTCCCGGATCGGCGGCTACACCGCCACCGTCGTCGCGCTGGCGGTCTCCCCCGAGAACGGCGACCTCTACATCGCCGGCGGCAGCCTCGGCGACTCGGCGGTGGCCCACGTCCCGGCCGGCGGCAGCACGGCGACGCCGATCCCGCTGCCCGCCGCAGGCATCGCCGGCGCGTCGCTCGGCCTGGACTTCACCTTCGACCCAGCCCACCACGCCGTGTACCTCGCCAAGGCGAACCTCGGCATCGGCAGCACCGACGCGGCCTCCCTCGGCCTGTTCGCCATCGACGCGCGGACGCACGCCGCCACCCTGATGACCCGGTACCCCACCACCTCGACCTGCGGCAAGAACGCCGGGGACGTCCTCCTCGCCAACAGCCTGCGCGGCAGCATCGCCGTCGATCCGGCCCGTAACCTGGTCTACCTGCTCGCCAAGCGGTGCGTGCCGAACACGGCGAACCCGACCGGCCCGTGGAAGCCGGTCGCCACCACGATCGTGGTGAATCCCGCCGACCGGTCCTCGACCGCGATCAACGACCTCGGCGGCACGGTCGCACCGCTCTCCGTGGTCCACAACCCGGCGGCCGGGGCGGTCTACGTCCACCTGGAGGGCGGCTCCAACTGCGGTGCCAGCGGGGGCCGGATCGACCGGATCACCGGAACGACGGTCACCGGGCAGGCGATGATCTGCGGAGTGCTCACCCCGGGGAACCAGTCCCGCCGGTTCGCCCTGCTGCGGAACTTCAACCGGCTCTTCGTCACCCAGCAGAACAGCGAGGGCTCACCGGGCGGGATCGGGGTCACCGACGGCGGGACACTGCTGACGCGGGCCCCGCTGGGCGCGCCCGGCACGTTCACCGCCCTGGCCGTCAACAACACCACAGGGAAGGTGTACGCCGTCGATGCGACGCGCGGCACGGTCTCGGTCTACCGGACGGGCCCGGCCTGACATGACGCACCGTCAACCACCCACGGCCCGACGGGCGTCCCGCCGCTGCCTCCTCGCGCTCTCCGCCGCGGCCTCGGCGCTCGCCCTGGCCGCGTGCAGCTCCGCACCCCGGCCGCCGGCCCGCAGCTTCGACGTCACCCCCTACGTGCACCGGGGGCACGTGGCCGACTGCGACGCCTTCCGGGCCCAGGCGGACGCCCAGGCCGTCCTGCGGGCCGACGCCCTCGACCCGAACGGCCTGGACCGGGACGGCGACGGCCTCGCCTGCCCGGCCCTCCCCGGGCCCGCCGACCACCGACCGGTCCCCCGCGACTACCTCACCGACCTGGACGGCGCACCGGTGCTCGCACCGCTCGCGCCGCCGTGACGCCCGGCAGCCGTCACGGTGCGGGCGTCAACGGCAGCGGCTCGCCGAGCGGGTCCGCCGGGTTCATCCGGAAGGTCGGTTCGGTGAAGACGCCTCCCTGCATCAGGTAGTCGTACTGGTGGGCGCCGTTCCCGGACGCCACCGTGAACGGCTTCCCGTCGGTGGCGGTGACCCGCGTGGTGCCGAGCGCGGAGCCGTCGGACCAGTGGACAACGAACGCGAAGGAGTGGAGTCCGCCGGTGGTCAGCGGGATGAGCGTGAGGACCTCCGGATCGCTCTGCGTGACCTGGACCGGGAAGCCGCGCACCCGCTTGCGGCCGTCGGCGTCCTCGCCCTCCTTGAAGACGAGGGCGGGCCGCTCCCGGTCCAGGTCGACCAGGAACGAGCTGAGGTTGCTGTTGCCGCACGCACCCACCGGAGCGATCCGCAGTGCCTCGGGCGGCACCGGCTTCTGCTCCGTCACCTCGGGGGTGACGGAGGAGATGGTGACGGCGGCGGAGCCGGTGCCGCGGAGGGTCAGGGTGATGACGGAGTAGTCGGCGGGCACGGCGTCGTGCTGCCGGTCGAAGGCCGCGCGCGCCCGCTGCTGCTCCTCCCGCTCCGCGCTGGTCGTGAGCTGCCGCGCGTCCAACTGCGCGGCGACCTCCGACCGGTCCGGAGCGCGCAGGTAGACCTTGCCCCGGCCGCCGGCGCAGGCGTCCCACGGGTCCACCTGCTCCACCGTGAAGGTGAAGGGGGCCGATGCCGACGACGGGCCGCCGGTCGGAGCCTCCACCCTGCTGTTCTCGTTGCCGCAGGTGGCCGATCCCGTGCAGTGGTTGCTGGTGCAGGCCGCGAGCGGCAGCGCGAGGCAGAGCGCCAGACCGGCCGCGCCCACGGCACGGACGGGGCTCATCCGCCCGCCCCGCCGGACGGGGTCGCCGGGTCCCCGTTGGTGGTGACGGTGTTGTTCCGCCCGCACGCCGCCGTGCCGCTGCAGGTGTTGCTGTCGCCGCCGATGAAGCCGGTGGCGAACAGGCCGATCAGGGCGGTGGCGATGGCCGCCGCCGTGGCCAGGGCCGCCAGGATCACTTTGGTCCGTTGCGCCGAGGTCAGAGCCATGGGTCCCCTCCGAACAGCAGATGCCCCCGATCAGACCACCATGGAAGGACCATGCCCGCCTCCCGTCAAGGGCGGTCGCCCGGTGCGGCACCGGGTGGTTGACGAACGGTCAGCCGATCCCGGCGAAGCCCTGCCCGGCCCGCCCGCAGGTGACGCTCCGTGAGCTGCCTGCGGGCCCGCGCCACCCCTGGGACACGGCGGATCGCCGACCAGCCCCCGGGGCGCAGCAGGGCAGCGACGACGAAGACCGGCGCGAGGACGCGGAGCGGACGGCAGGAGGACCGAGGACATCGACGCACTCCACCCCCTGACACGGTGCACGAGCGGTCGGGGCGGCCACGGCGCTCTCCGTCCGCTCGCTCGGGTCCACCGGCTCGTTCCGGCTGCTCACGCGGCTACCCGGCGGGGTGCGGACCCATGCGCCTGTGCCTGTGCCGGAACCGACGGCCACCGGTGGGGTGCGGCGCCGGGTGTGTCGGACGAGGTGCGGGGAAGATGGTCGTGGAGCAATTCCGGGAGGCAGATGTGGCGCGGGATCGGATCGAGTTGGCGGACGTGCTGGCGGCGGGCGAGGAGGCCGCACCGGTGCGCTCCCTGGACGTGGTGGCGCGGAACCTGCGCGAGCGGTTCGAGGCGAGGTCGGTCTCGTTCCTGTTCGTCGACGGAGTCGGCCAGCGCCTGCTGCGCGTCGACGACGACGCCGCGTCAGGTCCGCACCGCTACGCCGAGCACATCCCCCTCGACGCGGGCACCGTCTACGACACCGTCCTGCGCACCCAGACGCTCGTCGCCGCCGCCGAGGACGACGGGGAGCAGCGGGTGCTCGCGCCGGTCACCAACCGGGGTGACACCATCGGCGTCCTCGAACTCTTCCTCGGCCACGTCACCGACGAGGTCCTGCAGCAGATCCGGGAGGCCGCCCACGCGCTGGCCTACCTCCTCATCGCGGACCGGCGCTTCACCGACCTCTACCACTGGGGCAACCGCACCACCACCGTGAGCCTGGCCGCCGAGATCCAGAGTCAGCTCCTGCCTTCGGCCCCCTGCTGCGAGGCGCCCGAGTTCACCCTCGCCTGCGCGCTGGTCCCGGCCTCCGACATCGCCGGCGACACCTACGACTACTCCCTCGACCACCACACGCTCCACCTGTCCCTGACCGACGCCATGGGGCACGACACCAGCGCCTCCCTGATGGCCACCCTCCTCGTGAACGCCTCCCGGGGCGCCCGCCGCGCCGGAGAGGGCCTGGCGGAGCAGGCCCTCCAGGTCCACCAGGCCCTCCTCGACCACGGCCGCCAGACCCTGGCCACCGGCCAGCTCCTGCGCATCGCCCTCGACGGCTCCGGCGCGCACCTCGTCAACGCCGGCCACCCCTGGCCCCTGCTGCTGCGCGCGGGTGCCGTCCGGGAGGTCGACGTGCTCATCGACCTCCCGTTCGGCGTCGAGGCCGAACGCCCCGACCGCTACCGGGTCCAGGCCCTCGACCTGCGTCCGGGTGACCGGCTGCTGCTGCACACCGACGGCATGCAGGAGCGCGACGCCGGCAAGGTCGACCTGCCGGCGCTCCTGCTCGCCACCGCCGACCTGCATCCCCGCGAGGTGGTCCGCGCCCTGGTCTCGGCCGTGACCGAAGCCTGCGCAGGTGCGGTGAAGGACGACGCCACCGTCATGTGCCTGGACTGGCACGGTCCCACCCCGTAGTTGGCCTCCCGCGCCGGCCGCTCGGCGCGGTCCCACCCGGTCACGGCGTGAGCAGCCCCCGTTCGTAGGCCCTGGCCAGCCGGCGCGGGACGAGGTGCTCGCGGCCGTCGACGGTGACCGGGACGAGCTGCGGCACCGTGGCCTTCCAACGGGCGCGGCGGTGGCGGGTGTTGCTGCGGGAGGTCTTGCGCTTGGGGACGGCCATGTCGGCGCTCCTTCGGGTGGTGACGGATGGTCAGCGGGTAGTGGTGCAGGACGGCGACGCTCGGGCCTGGTCCCCCACCACCGCCGCCGGTGCGGTGCGGTGGGTCAGGTCAGGCGACGGGTTCGAGCAGGTCCGCGAAGGCGTCCGGGAGCGCCCTCCAACCGGCCTCGCCCGCCAGCAGTTCGGCATCGGTGAGCAGACAGGAGTCCAGCAGTTCGGTGATCCCGTCGATGTCCAGCCCCTCGGCCACGAAGGCGAGTTGCTGGATCCGGTCGCCGTGCCGGGGGTGCCAGTCGAGGGCGGCGGCGGCCCGCCGCCCGGGTGGGTGGCGGTCCCAGGCGGCGTCCGACAGCGCTGCCAGCCAGGGGCCGCACTCCTCGACCACGAGGTTGGCCCCGGCCGCGTCCCAGCCCAGCATCAGCTCGGGGCGGTTGGCCAGCCAGAACCGGCCCCGGCTGCGCTGGGCCGCCGGGACCAGCAGCTCCAGCGCCGCGTGCAGCCGTCCGGGGTGCAGGGGCCGGCGCCGCTCCCACACCAGGGTGGCCACGCCGGACTCGTCGGCCTGCTGGGGCAGCAGGGCGAGCGCCGGATCGACCCGGTCGCGGGCGGCCGGGGCGTCGAAGCCGCCGAGCGCGGCCCGGAGCAGCTCGCCGGTGCCGAGCAGCACCCGCCGCGCGGTGGGGTGGAGCTGGCGCAGCATCGCCAGCCCGGCCGGTCCGCCGCGTGCGAGGGCGACGGTGGTGGCGTACTCGATCTGGTGGGCGAGCGCCTCGGCGCGGGTGCGGGTGTCGTCGGCGCAGGTGTGCTCGCCGTGCTCGGACAGCTCGTCGGGGACCGAGAGTTCGCCGATCAGCCGGTCGGGGTCGACGGCCGTGACCACCCCGGCGAGCTCGATCAGCCGGCCGACCGGGCGGCCGGCCACCTCGCCCCCGGCGAGCACCTCGGCCACCGGGCGCGGATCGCTGCCGCCCCAGAGCTCGACCACCGCGAGGCCGTGCTCACCGCCCTCGGCCAGCTCGGCGAGCAGCGGCAGCAGGTCCTCCCGCACGGTGCAGCAGGGGCAGCCGCCGACCAGCGGCAGCTCTCCGGTGTCGAGCACCCCGGCGGCGTCCCGCAGCTCCCGGCGGACGGTGCCCCGGTCGGCGTCCCGCAGGTCGTGGTGGAGCACCACGGCGTTGCCCCCGGTGTCCAGCAACTCCTGGACGGCGCGGCGCCGTTCGGCCCGGTGCAGGCCGGCGACCAGGACGACGGGGAGCCGGAGGTGGGCGGGCACCGGGCTCACCGGATCGACCTCCGCAGGCCGGGCGACCGCCCGGCACGGGCCGTCGCGGGCAGGGTGGTCCGACCGGCCATCAGACCTTCTCCCCTCGGGCCCGGATCCGGGCGACGGCGGCCTCGATCCCGATCAGGTCGACGGTCTTCAGACCCTTGGCACTGAGCGTGAGGCGGACGTGGCGCCCCTCGCTCGGCAGCCAGTAGCGCTTGCGCTGGATGTTCGGGTCGAAGCGGCGCGGGGTGCGGCGGTGCGAGTGCGAGATCGCGTTCCCGAATCCCGGCTTGCGGCCGGTGAGTTGGCAGTGGGCGGACATGGTGGGTGCTCCGTTCCGGACGGGGTGGGGTCGATGCGGAGGACTCTACATGAAAATGGATTTCATTTTGCTATGGTGGCCACATCGGCACTTCCCCGAGCCCGTACGACCCCAGGAGCACCCGTGAAGCCCGGCATCCACCCCGAGTACCGTCCCGTCGTCTTCCGCGACAAGGCCGGCGGCCTCGCCTTCCTCACCCGCTCGACCATGACCAGCAGCACGACGGTCGAATGGGAGGACGGCCGCACCTACCCCGTGATCGACGTCGAGGTCTCCTCCGCGAGCCACCCCTTCTACACCGGGAAGAGCCGGGTGCTCGACACCGCCGGCCGGGTCGAGCTGTTCGAGCGCCGGTACGGCGCCACCCGCGGCTGACCTGCGCGAACCGGCAGCCCCTCCGCTCCGCGCGCGGGCAGGAGGGGCTGCCCGTTCGGGCAGTGTCGGCAGCCGTCACCCGATCCCCACCCGTCCGTCGTTGACAGCGAAGTTGGTCTAGTCCATTTTGGTAGGGCAAGGTCGTACGCACGAGTCCGGCGGACCCTCGCGACCCGGAGCCGGGGCCACTCGGCGCACGCGCGGAGCTGCTGCGCGGCGAGGCCCCGGCGGGGCCGCCGTCCCTCCGTCAACTGACGACCTCCGCACCGAATCTGACGATCAGACGGAGAAGCCCGCAGCATGCAACGAGTCTGCCTGGCCCTGCCCACCATGCGCCCCTGCCCCGAGACCATCGTGGACCTCGCCGAGGAGGCGGCCTACGCCGTCGCCACCTTCGGGGCGGAGGTGCACCTGCTCGTGCTGGACACCACCGACGACGCCTCGTTCGCCAAGAACGCGGACGCGGTGGCCACCCTGCCCGCCACCCCCGGCGTGCACGTCCACCACCTCGGGAACGCGCAGCAGCGGGAGTTCTTCCTCCGGATCGCCGAGCGCTCCGGCTCCGCCCACGACCCGGAGCTGCTGCTGGACCTGATGCTCCCTCAGGGCGTCGCCTACGGCTCCTGCGTGAACCGGCTGTTCCTCGGCGCCGCGGCCCTGGAGTGCACCTCGGTGCACCTGCGCAACGACGACTTCGAGTACCAGACCCAGGACGGGCAGAAGGTCTACCCGATCCACTCCGAGCTGCTCTCGATCGGCAAGCCGGCCGGCCAGGCGGCGGCCGGGGTGACCGTCTCCGAGCTGGACCCGGCCGACACCGAGAAGCCGGTGATGGTGGTCAGCGGCTCGTTCCTCGGCGAACTCAACGTGGACATCGGCGAGATCCGCGAGCTGGACCCGCAGGTCTACCACGACCTGGTGCGCCTGTGGACCCCGCCGGCCTGGTCGGACGAGGACCGGGACGCGATGGTGGACCTGTCCTTCAAGGGCGTCGGCGCCGAGCCGTTCGTGACCGACGAGTCGGTCATCGGCGTGCCGGACATCTGGAAGGTCTACATGTGCAACGTCGCACTGGACCACCGGGCCTACGAGAAGCTGCCGCTGCTCCCCGCCCTGGACACCCTGGGCTGCGACTACGCCCTGCTGCACGCCCTGGTGCACTCCAAGTCGGCCGGCGTGGTGCACAACCGGCACATCGTCAACTACTACACCCCCGAGCGCAAGACCGGCGCCGGCTTCGTCAACTACCAGCTCCGGTACGTGAAGCTGCTGCTCTCGATGCTCTACCTGTACCCGGTGTACGGCGCGATGTGGGACGCGGGCAGCGACCTGCTGGACGAGCGGTACGAGCTGAAGGTCGAGCCGATCCTCGCCATGGTGCGCGACACCTTCGACGCGGACCGGGCCGGCAACGAGCACTGCCTGGACGAGGTGGAGCGCTCGTACCGCAAGCTGGGCGGCAAGTACGCCGAGCTCGCCGACGTGGTCGCCGAGCGGCGCCAGCGGCTGCTGGACGAGGCCCAGAAGGACGCCGAGCTCTGGGCCGTGCTGATCGAGGCCTGGGCCCCGATGGCCGCCGCCGCCCGCACCGAGGGCCTCTACCCCGCCGCGGACGGGGCGAGCCGGTGAGCGAGGGTGACTACCTGGTCCGCCAACTGGCCGACCGGGACTGGGACGTGGTGGTCGAGCTGGAGCACGACGCCTACGCCGCCGACGGCCTGTCCGAGGGCCGCGAGGCGCTGATGTCGCGCGCCGTCGCCTCGCCGACTACCTGCTTCGTACTGGAGCGGGACGGCGCGGTCTGCGGCTACCTGCTCAGCCTGCCGTACCCGCTGCTGCAGTGCCCGGACCTCTCCCGGGTCGAGGAGACCGTCTTCACCTCGGAGAACCTGCACGTGCACGACGTGGTGATCGCCAAGGAGCTGCGCAGCCAGAACCTCGCCGAGGTCCTGATGGTCGAATTCCGCTCCAAGGCCGACGAGTTGGGCTACCAGAGCCTCTCGATGGTCGCGGTGCGCGGTTCGGAGATCCTGGCCCGGCTGCTCGGCTTCCGCTCGAACCGCGAGGTGGCCCTGCCCGCCTCGTACGGACGGCGCGCGGTCTACATGTCGATGCCGCTGCACTGACCCCCGGAGGTCGCCTCCCCGCACGCCGCCGACGACGGCCGCGCCGGGGAGGCGGCCCGCTCCGGAGGGAGCTCGCCTTCGTCGCGAGCACGTCATCAACACCCCTTTCGTACAAGGGTAGTTCGGGAGGGGCATTGACTCCGGCGCCGGGCGCTGGGCAGGATGTCGATCATCTTTCAGCCGTGGTCGAGAGCTCCCTCACTCCAGACGCACGTTGCCGGTATTCCGCAACGCCAAAAACAGGAGGGAGCCCGGTGAGGGACACTCACACGGCCCCGGTCCCATCGGACCACGGCCACCGGACCGTCTGCGTGATCGGTGCGGGCCCCCGCGGCCTCTCGGTGCTGGAGCGGCTCTGCGCCAACGAGCGGACCGCACCCTCCCCGAGCCCGCTGACCATCCACCTGGTCGACCCCCACCCGCCCGGCGCGGGCGCGGTCTGGCGCACCGACCAGTCCAGGCACCTGCTGATGAACACGGTGACCTCCCAGGTCACGGTCTTCACCGACGACAGCGTGCGGATCGACGGTCCGATCGCGCCGGGGCCGAGCCTCTACGAGTGGGCCCGGACGCCGTTCGGGGCCGAGCCGGGGATGCTCGCCGAGGCGGCGGGGGCCGGGCCGGACTCCTACCCCACCCGCGCGTTCTACGGCGCCTACCTCCAGGCCATGTTCCGCGGCGTGGTGGACCACGCCCCGGAGCACGTCACCGTCCGGGTGCACCGGACGAAGGCCGTCGCGCTCTCCGGCCACGAGGCGCAGCAGGTACGGCTGGCCGACGGCAGCACGCTCGACGGGCTGGACGCGGTGGTGCTCGCCCTGGGCCACGTGCCGGCCGAACTCACCCCGCAGGAGCGGCAGCTGACCGAGGACGCGGCGGCGCTCGGACTCGGCTACCTGCCGCCGGGCAACCCGGCCGACGCCGACCTCAGCGGCATCCGGCCCGGCGAGCACGTGCTGCTGCGCGGCCTCGGGCTGAACTTCTTCGACCACCTGGCGCTGCTGACCGAGGGCCGGGGCGGGACCTTCGCCCGCGAAGGCGGTCGGCTGGTCTACCGGGCCTCCGGCAAGGAGCCCGTGCTGTACGCCAGTTCGCGGCGCGGGGTCCCCTACCAGGCACGCGGCGAGAACCAGAAGGGCGCCTACGGCCGGTACTTCCCGAAGCTGCTCACGGCCGAGTACGTCGGCGCGCTCCGGCAGCGGGAGACCCCGCTCGACTTCCGCCGGGACCTCTGGCCGCTGATCGCCCGCGAGGTGGAGAGCGTGTACTACGGCGCGCTGCTGGAGCTCCGGGGCCGCCCGGCCGACCGCGAGCCGTTCGCCGAGCTCTACCTGGCCGCCGAGCAGGCCGACCACCGGGCCGAGCTGCTGCACGCGTACGGCATCGACGAGGCCGACCACTGGCACTGGGACACCCTCGCCCGGCCCTGCGAGGGCCGGGAGTTCGCCGACCGCGCAGGCTTCCGCTCCTGGCTGCTGGGGTACCTGGAGCAGGACCTCCGGGAGGCCCGGGCCGGCAACGTCCGGGGACCGCTGAAGGCGGCCCTCGACGTGCTGCGTGACCTGCGCAACGAGATCCGGCTCGCGGTGGACCACGGCGGGCTGGCCGGCGGGTCGCACCGCGAGGACCTGGAGCGCTGGTACAGCCCGCTGAACGCCTTCCTGTCGATCGGCCCGCCGGCCGCCCGGATCGAGCAGATGATCGCCCTGATCGAGGCGGGGGTGCTCGAACTCACCGGCCCCGGAACGACGGTGGAGGTCGACGCCGCCCGGCGCGCCTTCGTCGCCCGCTCCGGCCGGGTGCCCGGACCGGAGGTGGTGGCCACCGTGCTGATCGAGGCCCGGCTGCCCGAGCCCGACCTGCGCCGCACCACCGACCCGCTGCTGCGGCACCTGCTGGACAGCGGCCAGGCCGTCCCGTACCGGACCCCGGGCGCCGACGGCCACCAGACCGGCGGGCTGCACGTGACGGACCGTCCGTACCGGGTGGTCGACGCGGCGGGGCGCGCACACCCGCACCGGTTCGCGTACGGGGTGCCCACCGAGGGCGTGCACTGGGTCACGGCGGCCGGGACCCGGCCCGGGGTGGACTCGGTGACCCTGGGCGACTCGGACGCGATCGCCCGCGCGATACTGGCCCTCCACCCGGTGGAGCAGCAGGAGACCGACAGGATTGGAGCCAGCGCGTGACATCCGAGACCGTGCCGTCCGAGGCATCGGTGGAGACGGTGGCGGAGGCGGACACCGGTCTGCTCTCGCCGGTCCGGGCCGGCACCCCGGTCGAGGCGGCGGTCGGTGACCGGGCCTGGCTGCAGGCGATGCTGGACGCCGAAGCCGCGCTGGCCCGCACCCAGGCGAAGCTCGGGGTGGTCCCCGCAGCGGCGGCCGAGGCCGTCACCGCCCTGGCCAAGGTCGGGAACTTCGACGTGCGGGCCCTGGCGCTGGCCTCCCGGGAGACCGCCAATCCGGTGGTCGGCCTGGTCCGGGCCCTGACCGAGGTGGTGGCCGCCGAGCACCCCGAGGCGGCGGAGTACGTCCACTCCGGCTCGACCAGCCAGGACATCCTGGACACCGGGGCGATGCTGGTCGCGGCGCGCGCCCTGCGGATCATCCGGGCGGACCTGGCGCAGGTGGCCGGGGCGCTCGCCCGCCTGGCCGAGGAGCACCGCTCCACGCCGATCGCCGGACGGACCCTCGCCCTCCAGGCGGTGCCGACCACCTTCGGCCTGAAGGCGGCCGGCTGGCGGCAGTTGGTGCTGGACGCGGACCACCGGCTGGAGCTGGTCGAGCGCACCGGCCTGCCGGTCTCGCTGGGCGGCGCGGCCGGCACGCTGGCCGGCTACCTGGAGAACGCCCGCGCCGCCGACCCGGCCACCGACGACGACCCGGCCGGCTACCTCGACCGCCTGGTCGACGGCTTCGCCGCCGAGACCGGGCTGGCCCGGCCGGTCCTGCCCTGGCACGCCCTGCGCACCCCGATCGCCGACCTGGCCGCAGCGCTGGCCTTCACGGCCGGGGCGCTCGGGAAGCTGGCCGTGGACGTCCAGGTGCTGACCCGGACCGAGCTCGGCGAGGTGGCTGAGCAGCCGGTCGCCGGGCGCGGCGCCTCCTCGGCCATGCCGCACAAGCAGAATCCGGTGCTCTCCACCCTGGTCCGCAGCGCGGCGCTCCAGGTGCCGGTCATCGCGGCCGGCCTGACGCAGTGTCTGGTCACCGAGGACGAGCGCTCCGGCGGCGTCTGGCACGCCGAGTGGCAGCTGCTGCGCGAGGCGCTCCGGCTGACCGGCGGCGCCGCCCACACGGCGGTCGAGCTGGCCGAGGGCCTCCAGGTGCGGCCCGAGCGGATGGCCGCCAACCTCGCGCTGACCGGCAGTCAGATCGTCTCGGAGCGGATCTCCGCCGTCCTCGCTCCCCGCCTCGGCCGGGCCGCCGCCCGCGCCCTGTCCTCCCGGGCCGCCGCGACGGCTGCGGCCACCGGCCGGGGGCTGGCCGCGGTGCTGGCCGAACTCCCGGAGCTGAAGGACCGGTTCACCCCGGAGGCACTGACCGCACTGTGCCGCCCGGAGGACTACCTCGGGGTCGCGGAGCCCCTGGTGGACCGGGCCCTACGGCCCTGACCCCGCCCTGAGCCCGCCCGGGGCCGTGCGAAGCGCGGCCCCGGCTCCGGCGCTGCCGTCCCGCCTCCGTCGCCCAGCCCGTGTGGCTGGCGCAGCGGCCTGCCCGTCATACCCGCGTGCCTGCCCGGCTGCCCGGCTGCCCGGCTGCCCGGCTGCCCGGCTGCCCGGCTGCCCGGCTGCCCGGCAAGCCAACCGGTAGGCCCGGCACATCCCGCCCGCCTTGGCTTCCTGCCTCGTGCCGCCCGCGCACACCCGGGTGCCCGCAGGCCAGGCGCTGGCCCCCCCAGCCCGTGCGGCCCGGCTTCGCGGTCTGCACCGCCATGGCCGCCGGCCTGCCCGGGTACCCGGTCGGGGCACCGATCGGGCAGGAGTGCCGCCCCGCCCACTCCGCCCTCGCCCACCCGGTCGTCTACCGGCCAGGCGCCCGGTAGGCCCGACGGGCCGTCAGACGCCCACCGAGCCAAGGGTCCCCACCGCCCGGCAAGCCAACCGGTAGGCCCGGCACATCCCGCCCGCCTTGGCTTCCTGCCTCGTACCGCCCGCGCACACCCGGGTGCCCGCAGGCCAGGCTCCCGTCCTGCCCAGCCCGTGCGGCCCGGCTTTCGCGGTCTGCCCCGCCATGCCCGCCGGCCTGCCCGGGCAACCGGTCGGGGCACCGATCGGGCCAGGGTGCCGTCCCGCCCACCCCGCCCTCGCCCACCCGGTTGTCCACGGGCCAGGCACCCCGTGGGCCCGACGGGCCGTCAGACGCCCACCGACCCACGGGTGGCCGCCGCCCGGTTCACCGGATCGGGTGAGATTCACCGCCCTTCCGTCACGCAGCGTGTCCATCTGGGCATCACTTCGTTACCCGGAGAGGCGAGACGGCGGGAGGTGCTGGGGATGGCGCGCTTCGACCTCGGCCGTCCGGCCCTCCCCCGCTACGTCGCCGCGCTGCTGGCCACCCTGGCTCTGCTCCAGGCGATCCTGTCCACCAGCCAGCAGGACCTGACGACGGCTCACCCTGACCACTGCCGCACCGTGCTGACGGCGAGCTCCCCACCCGGCGTGCCCGCCACACCGGACGACGCGGGGCTGCCCCACCCGGACCTGACCGGCGCCGACCGGCCGGGCCCCGGGCAGTGTGCGGTGGACGCGCACAAGAGGGGGCACGCCACCCCCCAGGTGCGCACGGCACTGTCCGCCGTGACCGTCAGTGTCACCGCCGCCCCGGACCGACCGCAGACCTGCCACCGGGCGCCGGACGCCCCACGCCCCACGCTCAACTCCCTGACGGTCCTGCGCTGCTGAGGGCGCCCGCACGCCGCCGGCCCGACCCGGGCGCGGCGTGCCGCCGCACCCCGTCCGCACACCGGCACGTCCGCAGGAGAGCTCCGCCATGCCCGACCACTACTTCGCCATGGGCGCGTTCGTGCGCGCCGAGGCCGCCCGGCAGTCCACCGTCCACCCCGCGCGCCCCGCCCGGTCGGCTCCCGCGGCCCAGCCCGCGCCCGACGCGGGGACCACGCCCGCACCGTCCGTGACCCACCGGACGCCGCCGCCCCCGAACGCCACCGTCACCGTCGCCACTCCGTCGGCACGACCGCTGCGGACGGCCGTCACGGGCGCGCTCCGCGCCCTGCGGACGGTCTTCGGATAGCGCCCCACTCGGCCGCCCGTGCCCGTGCCCGTGCCATGAAGCTCCAAGCACCGCCACGCCGCACGGGCGGCCGACTACCCCGGCACCCAGTCGTGCTGACGGACCGTGAAGGGCCGGTCGAGATCGGCGGCGACCGCCGCGCGGTACGGGCCGGGCACCGGGACGTCGCTCACCCAGAGCGGTCCCGGCCCCAACGCGCCCGGATCGCCGAGCCGCACCGGCGACGGACCGGCCAGCGGGAGGCCGAGGCCCTGGGCGAGCCGGGCGCCGTGCACCTTGACGCAGGCTTCGCGGCGGCACCAGAGCTCGGCGAACCGGTCGGCGCCCTCCTCCGGCGTGCGGGCGTCCAGGACCGACGCGGCGTCCAGCGGCGGGAAGTGACGGCGGGCGATCCGCTCGCCGACGCCCGGCCGGCGGACCTCCTCGACGTCCGCGCCGACCCGGCGTCCCTCGGCGATCGCCAGCACGGCGAGGGCCCCCGAACCGGACCAGTTGACCTGGATCCGGTCGGAGGCCGACGGGAGGAGGGGGGCGGGCTTGCCGTGCGGGCCGTGCTGCCAGACGAGTTCGGCAGCGCCGATGCCCAGCCGCTCGGCGACCAGCAGGCGGACGACGCCGCGCGCCACCGTGAACCGGGCGCCCTGCGCGGGGTCGTGGGCCCGGTCCGCCCGGGTCCGCTCCTCGGGGTCGAGCAGTCCGCGCAGCCGGCCGACCACGGCCGGGGGTTGGTCGATCGGGACCACCCACAGGTCGATCACGTCGCCGGGGGCGGCGGCCCGGGCACCCGGCTTCACGCCAGTGCCAGGGTGCTCAGCCGTCCCAGGCGCCGGTCGTGGTCGGCGACCAACAGCGGGCCGACGTCCTCCGGCCGCCGGGCGAGGCGGTCGGCCAGCAGGGTCCACACACCGGTGAACGGCTGCCCCGGCGCCGCAGCCTCGACGCTCTCCGGGGCTGCCCCGGCGCGAGGGTCCGCCGTCGGCTCAGCCGCCAGCTCAGCCGCCAACTCCGAGGCCAACAACAGATCGGTCCCGGCGCCGAGTTCACGGCGCTCGGCCAGTGCGGCGCGCAGGGCCGCCGGGCCCGTCGTCCCCGACTCCTGCCGGACCCGCAGCCCCGGTGCCGGGCGCTCCTCGCAGACCAGCACCACGGCGCGGTGCTCCTTGGGCAGGTCGACCGGCCCGGCGGGCTGGTAGGGCAGCGCGCTCTGCTCCGCGAGCACGATCACCGCGCGTCGGCAGCCGCCGGTGCGGTGGTGGGCGGAGGCCAGCCGCAGTGCGGTGAAGGCGGCCGAGCTCCCCTGGTCGCAGACCGAGAAGGCGGTCGGCTGCCCGGGGCAGTGCCGACTGAGGTAGAGGGCGGTGGGGGCACCGGGCCGGACGTCGTGGGCGGAGTGGGCGAGGATCAGCAGGTCGGCCGGCTCGTCCTCGGCCAGCACCTGGCCGAGCAGGTCGGCCGCCATCCGCCCGTAGTCCTGCCCGGCCCCCTCGCTCAGCACGTCCTCGCGCAGCGGCAGTCCGTACGGGCGGACCAGGTCGCCGACGTAGGCGCGCAGTTCGGGGTGGAGCGCGGTCTCGGCGTGGCCGTCGAACCGCGCGGCGAGCGCCCGGGTGACGCTCAGGCCCCGGGCCCCGGCGGCAGCGGGCACCGGGTCAGTCCTGCTCGACGAGGTGCCCGGCGACGTAGTCCGCGAGCCGGTCGATCGAGCGCAGGTCGTCCAGCGAGACCTTCTCGACGTTCACCTGGATGTCGAGCAACTCCTCGATCTCCAGGACCAGTTCGATGGTGCTCGCGGAGGTGAGGCTGAGGTCGGTGAAGAAGCAGACGTTCTCCAGGTCCTCGGGGACCTCGCGGCCCAGCACCCGGGGCAGCGCGTCCTTGATGCCGAGCACGATGCGCTCGCGCAGCTCGGGGTCGACCACTGCGGTGGCGGGCGGGATGACAGAGTCCGACATGGGTGAAGAACCGTTCCGTCGTGAGTGAGATGGCCCCGGGGCGCTTCGGCAGCCCGGCGGCAGCGTGTCAGTGCCGGATGACCATGGCCGAGAAGGTCGCGCCGACGCCGGCGGCGGCGATCAGGTAGTGATCGCCCGGCCGGAGCGTTCCGCCCGTGGTGGCGGTGCGGAGATTGACGAAGGCGTCTGCAGCGAAACTGTGCCCCACGGCAGGCACGTTGTCCAGCACGACCTGTTCGACAGGATAGTCCAACTCGCGGCAAATCATGCGCCAGGAAGCCTGGTTGACGTTGTGGGGAAGCAGCAGAGAAATCTCGGAGAGGTTTAGACCAGCCTGGTCGAGCGCGGCCTGGACGGCCTCGATCATGGTCGGCTGGTACTCCCGCAGGTAGCGGTTGAGCAGATCCGGGTCCTCGGCCAGCCGGCCGTCGAACTCGGGCCGCTGGCGGACCGCGTACGAGAGCACCCGGTCGCGCTCGCCGTCGGCGCTGACCAGGCAGGCCGCCGAGGCCTCGGCGAAGACCGAGGTGTCCGGGACGATCTGGGCGTCCCGGGTGAAGGTCTTCTCGCCCGCCAGCACCAGGGCCAGCGCCTCGGGGTCACCGTCGTCGGCCAGCAGCCGGCCGGCCAGGTCGACGGCCAGCAGCGAGGTGGCACACGCCTGTTGGCTGACGGTGAAGGCGTTGGCGTGGCCGAGGCCGAAGCGCCCGGCCAGCTCGTGCAGCGGGTTGAGCGGGTACGGCACCGCGACCGGCATGCTGCGCGCGTGCAGCAGGTACCGGACCCGGTGTTCGTTGCCGCGCAGTTCGGGCAGCGCCCGGACGGCGGCGTCCAGCAGGTCGAGCAGCGTCCCGTCCGGGTCCAGGCGTACCTGGTCCAGGCCGTGGAAGCGGCGGAAGAGTCGAAGTTGACGTGGGGTCAGGCCTATCCGCGCGCCGACGTCCTCGATCGATTCGAGACGTGGGGGGAGGTGGACGGCCACTGCCTCCAGAGCGGTCACCCGGGCTAGTATTCCCACGCCCGGCGGGTCGCACAAGTGATCACTGAGCCGGTGACCTCCCTTTCGCCCCCGTGCCGTCGAGCAGGTGGAGCCCCCTGATGACTGATTCCCGGCCTTCCTTCGTACACCCCGATCTCGATCCCGAGCTCGTCGCGCTGCTGGTCGAAGCCGCCGACGCACTGCCCGAATGGGCAGAGTCGATCGCCCCGCAGGCCCGACTCGACGCCGATCTGGCGCTCGACGAATGCGAGTTCGCGGTGCTGGACACCCTGCTGCGCGAGCGCTTCGGGGCCGACCTGGCAGCGCTGCGGGCCGGCCTGGACCTGGACGGACTGGCCGCACTGACCGTCGCCGACCTCGCGGAGCTGGTGCGCCGATGAGCCGCTTCCTGCTGGTGATGCCCCCGCTCACCGGACACGTCAACCCGGCCGCCGGGATCGCGCAGGAGCTGTCGGCGCGCGGCCACGAGGTGGCCTGGACCGGCGCCGAGACGGTGCTGGAGCCACTGCTCGGCCCGGAGGCCCGGGTCTTCGGCACCGGTAACCGGGCCTTCCGGGCGCTGGGCGGCCACGGCCTGGCCTCGATCCGGGCGCTGTGGGAGGGGTTCGTCGTCCCGTACGCCAAGTTCACCACCAAGCCGCTGGACGCGGTGGTGCGGGAGTACCGGCCGGACGTGCTGCTGGTGGACCAGTACACCCCGGCCGGCGCGCTGATCGCGCACCGCCACGGCCTGCCCTGGGCGAGCTTCGCCCCCGGGGCCCTGGAGCTCGGCCGCCCCTACCGGGCGCTGCCGCAGGTCGAGGCGTGGATGACGGGCCACCTGGAGCGGCTCTGGGAGCGGGCCCGGCTGCCCGCCGCCGAGTACACCGACCCCCGGTTCTCCCCGCACCTGGTGGTGGCCACCACCGGCCGGGCGCTGCTCGGCGACCTGCCCGAACTGCCGCAGCACGCCCTGGTGGGGCCGGTGCTGACCGAGCGTCCGGCCGATCCGCACTTCCCGTGGGAGCGGCTGGACCCGGCCCGCCGCACCGTCCTGGTCACCATGGGGACCCTGTCGGACGCGATCGGCGCGGACTTCCTGGACCGCACCGTCCGGGCCCTGGCCCGAGCCGGCGAGGGTGTCCAGGCCGTGGTGGCGGCGCCCCGCGGGGCACTGCCGGAGGACCTTCCGGACTCCGTGCTGGTGGTCGATCGGGCACCCGTCCTGGAGCTGCTGGCGAAGGGCGCGCTGGACGCGGTGCTCTGCCATGGTGGGATGAACACCGTCGGCGAGTCGCTGGCGCACGGCGTCCCGCTGCTGATGGCGCCGATCCGCAACGACCAGCCCCTGGTGGCCCGGCAGGTCGCCGAGGCCGGGGCCGGGCTGCGGGTGCCGTTCGCCCGGGCCGCCCCCGAGGTGATCGCCGAGCGGCTCCACCGGGTGCTTGCCGAGCCCTCCTACCGCACGGCGGCCGGGCTGATCGGCCGTCAACTGCTGGCCGGGGGCGGGGCGGTGACCGCCGCCGACCGCCTGGAGACCCTGGCGGGCTGAAATGGTCTAGTCCATTGCCTCCGACGGACGGAGCACCTATGGTGAATCCGGACGCATACATTCCGCATCCCTGTACGGGAGTTCTGGCTTGATCGAGACCAAGGGACTGCGCAAGTCCTATCCGTCCGGAAAACGCGGCCGCACCCCGGTCGACGCCGTGCGCGGCATCGACCTGGAGATCGAGGCCGGCGAGATCTTCGGACTCCTCGGGCCCAACGGCGCCGGGAAGACCACCACCCTGCGCATGCTCGCCACCCTGATCCGCCCCACCGGCGGCGAGGCCCGGATCGCCGGCGCCGACCTGCTGACCGACCCGGCCGGCGTCCGCGCCCGGATCGGCTACGTCGCCCAGGGCGGCGGCACCGGGGACACCGTCACGGCCCGCGAGGAGCTGGTGCTCCAGGCCCGGATGTACGGCACCGGCAAGGCCGAGGCGCACCGGCTGACCGAGGACGCCCTGAAGGCGTTCGAGCTCACCGACTTCGCCGACCGGCCGTGCAGCACCTACTCCGGGGGCCAGCGCCGCCGGGTGGACATCGCCCTCGGGGTGATCCACTCCCCGCAGGTGCTCTTCCTCGACGAGCCGACGGTGGGTCTCGACCCGGTCAGCCGCAGCCAGGTGTGGGCCGAGATCGAGCGGCTGCGCACCGAGGGCATGACCGTGGTGGTGACCACCCACTACTTGGAGGAGGCCGACGCGCTCTGCGACCGGGTCGCGATCGTCGACCACGGCCAGGTGGTCGCGGAGGGCACCGCCGAGGCGCTCAAGCGCGAGGTCTCCGGTGACGTCGTGCTGCTCGGTACCACCGCCGAGCAGAGCGGGACCGCCACCGAGGCGCTGCGCGGCCAGCCCTACCTGCACCGGCTGGAGCCGCAGGGCGAGGACGGCCTGCGGCTCTACCTGGACGACGGCGCCGCCGCCATCCCGCTGCTGCTGCGCGTGCTGGGCGAGGCGGGCGTGGTCCCGAAGACCGTCCAGCTCCAACGGCCCAGCCTGGACGACGTGTTCCTGGCCCGCACCGGCCGCTCCATCGACCAGTCCTGACGATCCATGAGGTCCCTCCCGTGAAGCTCGCCCGTGACACCTGGCTGGTCTTCCAGCGGCAACTGCTGCTGATGTGGCGCACCCCGGTGTGGATCGCCGTCGGGGTGATCCAGCCGGTGTTCTACCTGCTGCTGTTCGCCCCGCTGCTCAAGAAGGCGCTCGAACCGATGGGCGCCACCAGCTACGCCGAGGCGTACCGGATCTACGTCCCCGGCCTGCTGGCGGTGCTCTGCATCTTCGGCGGCCTGTACACCGGCTTCAGCCTGCTCGGCGAGCTGAAGGCCGGCGTGATCGAGCGCTCCCGGGTGACCCCGGTCAGCCGCTTCGCCCTGCTGCTCGGACGGGCTCTGCGCGAGGTGGTGGCGCTGCTCGCGCAGGCGGTCATCATCACCCTGATCGCCCTGCCGTTCGGCCTGCGGGTCGGCCCGCTGAACCTGGTGCTCGCCTACCTGCTGCTCGGCCTGCTGGCCCTGATGACCTCGGCGATCTCCTACGGCATCGCGCTGGTGCTGCCGAACGACTCCGCGATGGCCCCGGTGGTGAACACCATCTCGCAGCCGATCGCGCTGCTCTCCGGCACGCTGCTGCCGCTGGCGCTGGCGCCGATGTGGCTGCAGACCGCCGCCAAGTGGAATCCCTTCTACTGGGCGGTGGAGGGCATGCGCTCGCTGTTCTCCGGCCACGCGGGCGACAGCGTGGTCTGGCAGGGGCTGCTGGTGGTCGCGGTGCTGACGGCCGCCGCGGTCTGGTGGTCGGCCCGGCTGTTCTCGGCCCGGGTGCGGTAGCGCCGTTCTCGGCCCGGGTGCGGTGGCGCCCGGCACGCCGAAGGGGGACCAGGTTCCACACCTGGTCCCCCTTCGGCGTTCTTCGGCTCAGCCCGCCTCGGCGCGGACGAAGTCGGCCAGTCGGGCCACCCCGTCGGTGATCTGATCGGCCGTCAGCGCGCTGATGGAGAGCCGCAGACGGTGCTCACCGCCGCCGTCCGGGTAGAAGTCGGCCATCGGGGTCCAGAGCACGCCGTACTTGGCCGCGCAGCGCTCCATGGCCGCCGTGTCCGCGGTGAACGGGACGGTGAGGACGGTGAAGTAGCCGCCCTCCGGCTCGTTCCAGCCCACGCCCAGCCGCTCGCGCTCAGCGGCCGGGAAGTGCCGCTCCAGCTCCGTCAGCAGGGTGGTGAGGTTGGCCGCGTAGTAGGCGGTGGCAGGGGCGTTGGCCTCGCGCAGGCGGAAGTCGTGCGCGATCAGCAGGCCGCCGATCACGGCCTGGCTGAGGGCCGGGGTGTTCACGGTGGTCATGCTCTTCAGCTTGGCCAGCTGGTCCGCCAGCAGGGTGGTGGAGCCGTCCGGGGCCCGGACCACCTGATCGGCGATCAGGTAGCCCAGGCGGGCGCCGGGGAAGCAGGTCTTGGCGAAGGAGCCGAGGTAGACCACCTGCTGGCGGTGGTCGAGCGCCTTGAGGGTCGGCCGCTCGCCGGGCTCACGGGCGAAGAAGCCGTAGGGGTTGTCCTCGATCACCAGCAGCCCTTCGGCGGCGGCCACCTCCAGCAGCTCGGCCCGGGCCTCGACGGGCATGCTGGTGCCGGAGGGGTTGGCGAAGTCCGGCACCACGTACAGCGCCCGGGGCCGGCGGCCCTCCGCCCGCAGCCGCCGGGCGGTGGCGGCCAGCGCGGCCGGGTCGCCCTCCGGGACCGGGACGGTGGCGATGTCCAGCAGCCGGGCCGCACCGGTCACGCCGACGTAGCAGGGCGAGCTGACCAGCAGCACGTCCTGCGGGCCGGCGCAGAGGGCACGCAGCACCAGCAGCATGCCCTCCTGGGCGCCGACGGTGACCACCACCGAGGCCGGATCGACCGTCAGGCCCTCGTCGTTGGCCAGCGTGCGGGCGATCAGGTCCCCGATGATGCCCTTGGTCGGCCCGTACTGGAACAGCGCGGTGCGGACCTGGGCCTCCGTCAGGCCGCGCTCCCGCAGGTGGTCGAGGTAGACCTCCAGGTACTCCGCGACCGAGTCGGTCTCGAAGAAGCCCTCGTGCGGGCGGCCGGGGGCGAAGGAGAGTGCGTCCGGGTAGCGTTCGGTGACCTCGTTGAGGAAGGTCATGGCGTCCAGCAGCGGATCGGCGAGCGAGCCGTGCAGGTCGGCGAGCGGGAGCGTGAGCCTGTCACTCATGCGAGGGCCTCCCGCAGGCGCGCGGCGGCGTACTCCTGGGCGTCCCGGCCGGCGTCCAGCACGCCGGCCATCGCGAAGAAGCCGTGCGGCATGCCGTCGTAGCGACGGGTCTCGACCTCGACGCCGGCGGTGCGCAGCGCCTCGGCGTACGCCTCGCCCTCGTCCCGCAGCGGGTCGTACTCGGCGGTGATCACCGTGGCCGGCGGCAGTCCTGACAGGTCGTCGGCCCGCAGTGGTGAAGCCAGCGGGTCCGCGCCGTCGGCCTCCGCCTTCAAGTAGTGACCCCAGTACCAGGCCACCGAGCGCCGGTTGAAGAGCAGCGGGTCGTCGTGCTCGCGCACCGACGGGGTGTCCGCGCCGTACTCGGTGTTGGGGTAGACCAGCAGCTGGTGCCGGAAGCCCGGTCCGCCGTCCCGGCGGGCCAGCAGGGTGAGCGCGGCGGCCAGATTGCCGCCCGCACTGTCCCCGCCGACCGCGATCCGGGCCGGATCGACACCCACCTCGGCGGCGTGCTCCGCCAGCCAGCGGGCGGCGGCGGCCACGTCCTCGACGGCCGCCGGGAAGGGGTGCTCCGGCGCCAGCCGGTAGCCGACACCGACCACGACGCAGCCCACCGCGTTCGCCAGCCGGCGGCAGATCGCGTCACCCGTGTCCAGCGAACCCAGCGTCCAGCCGCCCCCGAAGAGGTAGAGCAGCGCGGGCAGTTCGGCCGCCGCGCTCGGGCGGTAGAACCGCAGCGTGAGCGGCCCGCCGGGGCCCGGCACGGTCAGCTCGGTGACCTCGTGCACGGCCTCGGGGCTGCCGCCCGCGGCCTGGATCGAGGCGAGGTCGGCGGCCCGGGCGGTGGCCAGGTCGAGCGTGTAGAGAGGGGGCGTACCGGCTTCGGCGCGCTGTCGGCGCAGGGCTTCGGCCTGGGGGTGCAGTGGCAAGGGATGTCCTGGGGTTGCGGATGGTTCGGTGGCCGGACGGCCTGGTCAGGGGGCTGAGCCCGGGGTCGGTGCGACTCAGCGGACGTCGGTGCGGCTCGGTGGGGAGCGGCGCGGCTCAGTGGAGAGCGGTGTGGCTGGGCCCGGGTCAGCGGGGTGCGGTGAGCACCGTCGGGTCGAGGTCGGCCAGCCGGGGGCGGCCCAGCAGGGCCATGGTGTCCTCGAGTTCGGCGGTCAGCAGGTCGAGCACCCCCGCGACGCCGTCCTCGCCGTCGGCGGCCAGGCCCCACAGGGCCGGTCGGCCGATCAGGACGGCCCGGGCGCCGAGCGCGATGGCCAGCGCCGCATCGGTGCCCGTCCGGACACCGCCGTCCAGCAGGACGGGCAGGGACGGGCCTGCGGCGGCGACCACTTCGGGCAGCACCGTCAGGGTCGGCAGGGCACCGTCGAGCTGTCGGCCGCCGTGGTTGGAGACCACCACGGCGTCCACGCCGTGCTCGGCGGCCAGCCGGGCGTCCTCGGCGGTGAGGATGCCCTTGAGCACGATCGGCAGGCTGCTGCGCTCGCGCAGCCAGGCCAGGTCCGCCCAGCTCAGGGTGGGGTCGAACTGCTCCTTGGCGTGCTCGGCGATGCCCGAACTGCCCTGCCCGGCGCGGTGGCTGGCGGCCATCAGTGCCTGGTCGAGGTTGACCGCGCGGACGTGGCCGGGGATGGCGAAGCCGTTGCGCGCATCGCGCAGGCGGCGGCCGATCCGGGGCGCGTCCACCGTCAGCACCAGGGCCCGGAAGCCGGCCGCCTCGGCCCGTTCGATCAGGGCGGCCAGCGCGTCCCGGCGGCGCAGCCAGTAGAGCTGGAGCCAGAGCGGGCCGGTGGCGGCCTCGGCGATGGACTCCAGGGTGCGGCTGGCGAAGATCCCGGCGACCATCAGGGCACCCGCCCGTCCGGCCCCCCGGGCGGTGGCCACCTCGCCCTCGGGGTGCAGCAGTTGGTGGTAGGCGACCGGGGCGATGCCGATCGGGGTGCGCAACGGGCTGCCCAGGAGGGCAAGACCGGGGTCCACCTCGGACACGTCCACCAGGGTGCGCGGGCGCAGCCCGCACTGCCCGAACGCCGCGCGGTTCGCGGCCACGGTCCGCTCGGAACCGCTGCCCCCTTCGACGAAGTCCCAGATGTCGTCGGCGAGTCGGGCGCGAGCCGCGCGTTCGACGTCCGCCAGTTCCAGTGGTCTCACGGGCTTCCCTTCCGGGCAGGCCGCGTTCGGACCCACCCCGATTCGGCAGCCTAGCGCCGATTGGTATAGACCTTGCCTTGGCTTTATCGTCTGTGCAATCGTCAGAAACCGAACGGACCCGGTCGTTTGAGACAGGGTCCAGACAACCTCCCACCTTCGTGGAGTGGCGTTGACCGGCTCTTCCTCCCCACCTCCCCGACCGGCCGGGACCTCGATCACCGAGGCTCCGCACGACTGGGTGGATCACATCCTCCTGGCCGGTCCCGATGACGAGTCGTGCCTGCACTTCGGCACGGCCGTCGACCGCAGGACCCTGCGCGGCCTGGTCGCCGAGCAGGCCGAGCGGCTGCGCGCCGCGGGCGTCACGACCGGCGGCACCGTCGCACTGCGGCTGGCGCCCTCGCTCGGCTACACCGCCGCGCTGCTGGCCTGCTGGCAACTGGGCGCCCAGGCGCTCCTGCTGGACCACCGGCTGACCGACCGTGAGGTCGCCCTCGCGGTCGAGCGGCTGGCCCCGCAGGTACTGGTGGAGTCCGCGCACCGGCCCGCACCGGCACTGCGCGGCTTCTCCGAGACCGACCCGGTGCCGCGCGCCCTGCCCGGCGGCCGTCCGGCCGCCACCGGGCACGCGCTGCTCCAGCTCAGCTCCGGCTCCACCGGCCCGGCCAAGGTGATCGCCCGCACCGCTGCGGACCTGATCCGCGAACTCGACTGCTACCGGCGGCTGGCGGCCTTCCCGAAGGCCGGCGAGCGGGTGGTCCTGCTCTCCTCCGTGGTGCACGTGCTCGGCCTGGTCGGCGGACTGCTGAACAGCCTGCACGCGCACGTCCCGCTGACCGTCCCGGAGCGGATGACGGCGGCCGGCATCCTGGCCGCGATCGGCGCGGACGAGGCACCCACCACCGTGATCGGGGTCCCGTTCCACGCCGAACTGCTGGCCGGGGCCACCGCTCCCCCGCCACTGCCGCAGCTGCGCCGGATGATCGTGGCCGGCGAGCTGGTCCGTCCCGGGCTGCCCGCCGCCTTCACCGCCCGCTACGGCGTGCCGCTCGGCACCATGTACGGGATGACCGAACTCGGCGTCATCGCCACCGATCTGGACGGCGGCCTGCACCCGCAGGCCGCGCCCGTGCACGGCGTCGAGCTGCGGGAGGACGGCGGCGAGCTGCACATCGCGATGCCCGCCTCGCCCTACCCCGGGCTCGCCGACCCGACCCGCTGGTCGGACGGCTGGCTGCACACTCGGGACGCGGGCCGGCTCGACCCGGCCGGCGGCCTGGTCACCGTGCTCGGCCGGCGCGACTCCCAGGTCTCGATCGGCGGCCTGAAGGTCGACCTCACCGAGGTCGAGCAGACGCTGGCCGCCGTCCCGGCGGTCCGGGAGGCCGTGGTGGTCTTCGAGGAGGGTGCCATCGGGGCCTACCTGGCCACCGAACCCGGCACCGACCCGGAGGCCGTCCGCACCGCCCTGGCCGGTGAACTCGCCGCCTACAAGCGGCCCCGACAGCTCTCCTTCCTCCCGGCGCTGCCCCGCACCGCCACCGGCAAGCTGGTCCGCGACGCCTCCGTGCTGCGCGCGGCCGCCGGCTCCGCCACCGCCTGACCCGCCGTACACGGCAGACCGCACCACCCCCGCACCACCCACCCCGACACCGCACGAGGAGCACCACCATGCAGGAGCGCATCCACGAGTTCGTCCTCGCCGCCCTCGCCGAGATGGACTACGACGTCTCCGAGGTCACCGGCGACACCGACCTGGGCCCGGCCGGGCTCGACCTCGAATCGCTCGCGCTGGCCGACCTGTCGGTCCAGGTCGAGGACGAGTTCGGGGTCAAGTTCGACCTCGACGAGATGGAGACCACCGCGCTGATGACCATCTCGCAGTTCTCCGCCGACGTGGCCCGCCGGGTCGCGGCCGGTGCCGCCGCCGCGCCGAGCACCGCCGGCAGCGCCGCATGAGCACGCCCGTCCTGCCGGACCGGGCCGAGGTGGTGGCGATGCTGGCGGCCTTCGGGCAGCGCCCGGCGGAGAGTGTCCCCGAGACCCTCGGGTCACTGGAACTCACTTGGCTGACCGCCGAGTTCGAGCAGCGCTACGCGATCGAGCTGGAGCTCTCGGACGAGCAGTTCGAGGCCGTCCGGACGGTGAACGACGCCGTCGCGGTGCTGCGCGAGGCCGTGCTCGCCGCCGGGGCCGGGGCAGACGGACCGGGTGGGGTCACCGGCTCATGAGCTCCAGCCCACCGCCGGCCGTCCGGCCGGTCTTCACCGGCCTCGGCGTGCTCAGCGCCTTCGGGCGCGGGCTCGCCCCGCTGGCCGCAGCGACCGGGGAGGGCCGGCCCGGCTTCGCCGAGGTGACCCGCTTCGACGTGGGCCGGCGCACCACCCGGACGGCGGCCCTGCTGCCCGATCCGCCCCGGCTCGCCGACGCGGTGCTCGACGCCGTCGCGGACGCGTGCGGACAGGCCGGGCTGCCCGGCGGGCGCGGAGCGCTCGACGACACCCCGCTGCTGCTCGCGCTCCACAGCGACCTGCGCACCGGCGAGGTGGCCGGGGCCGTGGCCGAGGGCGTCAGCGCGCTCGGCCTGGCCGGGGTGACCCGGGTCTACACCGGTGCCTGCGTGGCCGCCGCCACCGCCGTGGCGGACGCGGCGGCCCTGGTGGTCGCCGGCCGGTACCCCCGGGTCCTGGTCGCGGCCGGTCACCTGGTGGAGCCGGGCGTCTTCGCCGCCTTCGACGCGGGCCGGGCACTGGCCCGGGACGGGGAGTTGCGGCCGTTCAGCGACGGACGGACCGGCACGGTGCTCGGTGACGCCGCCGTCGCCGTGGTGGTCGAGGCCGACACCGCCGCCGAGCGGCGCGGCGCCGTGCCGCTGGCCCGGCTGGCCGGCTGGGGCCGGTCCGGCGACGCCCACCACGTCTGCCGCCCACGGCCCGACGGCGAGGGCGTGGTCCGCGCCGCCCGGGCCGCGCTCACCCGGGCGGGCGTCGCCCTGGCCGAGGTGGGCTACGTCAACGCCAACGGCACCGGCTCGCCGATGTCCGACCTGGCCGAGGCACGGGCGCTGCGCGAGGTGTTCGGCGAGGGTCTGGACCGGCTCCCCGTCAGCTCCAGCAAGTCCGTCCACGGCCACGCCCTGGAAGCCTCCGCGCTGCTCGAACTCGCCGTCACCATCGCGACGTTGGACGGCGCACGGCTGCCCGTCAACGCCGGCTGGCTCGGCCCCGACCCGGAGATCGACCTGAACCTCGTCCTGTCCGGCCCCCGCCCGGACCGTCCGCGCTACGCGCTCAGCCTCAACTCGGCCTTCGGCGGGGCCAACACCGCACTCCTGGTGGCTGCGGCATGAGCGGCGCACCGAGCACCGCGCCGACCGCCGGGACGACCGTCCGGACCACCACCGCGACGACCCTCGCACCGGACGTCGCGACGGACGTCGCACCGGACGTACGGCCCACCGCCGCCCTGCCCGCGCGGACCCGCGCGCAGGACCCGCTGCCGACCGGTCTGCGGGTGCTCGCCACCGCGAGCTGGCCGCCGCCGGAGGGTCCCGCCCAGCCGCCCCCGCTGCCCGGCTTCTCCGCCTCCAGCTTCAACCCGCTGGTGGCGGCCGTCGCCGACCTCTGCCTCGACCGCCACCAGACCCCGGACCTGACGGGCAGTGCGCCCGGGACGGACGGGCAGGATGACGGTGACGGAGGGCCCGTACCGCCCGGTACGGTCCGGCGGGCCCCGATCAGCGGGCAGGATGGGACGGGTGGGGACCAGGCGTCCCCGCCGCCGCCCACGCCCGACCGCACCGGGCTGGTGCTCGCCAGCACCAGCGGCGACCGGGCCACCGCCCGGGCCATCGACACCGCCGCCGCCTCCGGGCGCCGGGTGCCACCGCTGCTGTTCTTCCAGTCCAACCCCAACGCCGTCCTCGGGCACGTCGCGGCCCGCTGGGGACTGACCGGACCGGTCGTCGCCATCAGCCCGCCGAAGGCCACCGCTCCCGGCCAAGTCCACCAGGACGCCCTGGAGTTGGCCGCCCTCCTGCTCGCGGACGGCGATGCCGACCGGATCCTGGTCATCACCGCCGAACAGGCCGACGCGCCCGAACAGGCCGACCCGGCCGACGCGCCCGGCCCCGCCGAGCAGACCGGCGGGCCCGACCGCACCGACCACGCCACCGCCGTCCTGGTCACCCGCCTCCGGACCGACTGACCGCGCGTCAGCACGTCCGCCCCACACAACCCATCCGCACGCGTCCCCGACGCCGCACACCGTACCCACGTGGCCAGCGCCATGGGAGGGACCCATCACCATGAGCATCCGCAGTATCCGCAGCCTCCTCGCCGGCGACCCGGACGTCGGCGCGGGGAACGTGCTGACCAGCAGGATCGCGCTGGGCATCGGTCTCGACGACCCGCTGCTGACCTTCGACACCCCGGTCGACGACCACGCCGCCTGGGCCCCCTTCACCCTGCGCGATCTGGACCGCTCCGTCCGGGCCCGGGCCGCCGCGCTGCACGCGCTCGGCATCCGCCGCCGCGACCCGGTCGTGGTGTACGCGACCGCCCCCGCCGACCACGTGCTCTCCTTCCTCGCGCTGACCCGCCTCGGCGCGATCCCGGCCCTGCTCAACCCCAAGGTGGAGGGCGAGCGCGCGGCCCGCTACATCGCCCGGCTCGGCGCCGTCGGCATCCTCACCGACGCCGAACACCGGGCCGAGCTGGCCGGCCACGACCCGGCCACTCCGGTGCTGGCCGACGCCGCCGCGCTCGGCGCCGGCGACCCGGACGCGGCGCCCGAGCCGTACCGGCACTCGGCGGACGACCCGATCGCGATCACCCACTCCTCCGGCACCACCGGCATGCCCAAGGCCGTGGTGCACTCGCACGCCAGCCTCTACGCGTCGATCCGCCACCGGGCCTCGCTGCCCCGCGCCCAGGGCTCGGACCGGATGCTCAGCGCGCTGCCCGCCCCGCACGCGGCCACCCTGATCGCGCTGAACCTCGCGCTCAGCACGCACGGCCAACTCGCCCTGCTCTCCCAGCAGTCGGGCGGCGCCGCGCTGGACGCCATCGAGAGCTGGCGACCTCACAGCGTGGTCGGCTTCGCCGCCACCTGGGCCGAGCTGGCCCACCACGACCTGGCCGCCCGCGACCTGGACACCGTCTCGTTCTGGTGGAACACCGGGGACTGCGCGCACGAGGCCCACATCCGGCGCCTGATCGCCACCGGCTCGCGCGAGACCGTCACCCGCGAGGGCCGCCGCCGCGAGCCCGGCTCGGTCTTCATCGACGGCCTGGGCTCCACCGAGATGGGCCACTCGCACTTCTTCATCACCCACACCCCGGGCACCGAGAAGTACGGCCGCTGCGTCGGCCGCCCGCACACCTTCGTGGACTGCGAGGTGGTCGGCCCGGACGGCGCACCGCTCGGCCCCGGCGAGGTCGGCGAACTCGCCACCGCCTCACCGACCCTGGCGCCCGGCTACTGGAACGACTCGGTCACCACCTACCGCACCCGGCTGCGCGGCCGGTTCCTCACCGGCGACCTGATGTACCGCGACGAGGAGGGCTACTACTACCACGTGGACCGCCTGGTGGACGCGGTGGACCTCGGCGACGGCAGGCGGCTCTACACCGCGCTCTCCGAGGAGCGGGTGCTGGCCGCCGTCCCCGACGTGCTGGACTGCACGGTGGTGGCGGTGAAGGACGGCGACCGGGTGGTCACCGACGTGCTGCTCCAACTGGTGGCCGGCGCCGACCCCGAGGCCGACCGCACCAAGGAGGTGACGGCCGCGCTCGACGAGCACACCGCCGCCACCGTCCGGTCCATCCTGGTGGTCAGCGGCGACGACATCCCGCTCGGCCCGACCGGCAAGGTCCGCAAGGTCCTGCTCCGCGAGCGCTACCTCGCCTCGGTGGCCGCCCGATGAGCACTGACACCTCCCCCACCGCAGCCGCGAGCACCACCCCGGCCACCGGCCCCGCCACCGGCGCAGGCCCGACCGCGAACCGCCGCGTCGGCCGCCCCGGCGCGGTCGTGACCGGGATCGGCCTGGTCACCCCGCTGGGCCGCAAGACCGCCGAGGTCTTCGAGGCCCTGACCGCCGGGCGCAGCGGCATCACCGCCGTGCCGGAGGGCCACGTCGCCCACGGCTGGGTGCCCGCTGCCGGGATCTCCCCGGACATCGCCGGCCGTGAGGTGCTGCCGCCGACCGAGGCCCGCTGCGTGGACCGCTTCGCGCTGCTGGCGCTGGCCGCCGCCGACGACGCGATCGCCGACGCCGGCCTGGTGATCGGCCGGGACGTGGACGCCCGGCGCACCGCCGTGGTGCTGGGCACCGGCGGCGGTGGCCTGGAGACCTACGAGCAGCAGGCGACCCGCCGCCAGGACCGCGGCCGACCCGGCGTCAGCCCGTACATGCTGCCGGGGATGCTCTCCAACATGGCGACCGCCCGGGTGGCGATCAAGCACGGCATCCGGGGCTTCAGCAGCGCGATCGTGACGGCCTGTGCGGCCGGGGCCCAGTCGGTGGCCGAGGGGCTTCGGCTGATCCGGTCCGGCGACGCGGACGTGGTGGTCTGCGGTGGCACCGACGCCTCGCTGCACCCGACGATCATCGCCGCCTTCACCAACGCCCGTGCGCTGGCCCAGGGTTGGGAGGATCCGGCACAGGCCAGCCGCCCGTTCGACACCCGTCGCAACGGCTTCGTACTGGGCGAGGGCAGCACCGTCCTGGTACTGGAGAGCCCCGAGCACGCCGCCGCGCGCGGCGCGGCCGGCTACGCCGAGCTGATCGGCTGGGGCTCCACCACCGACGCCCACCACCCGACCACGCCCCGACCGGACGGCGAGGGGGCGGCCGACGCGATGCGGCTCGCCCTGGCCAACGCCGGGCTGGCGCCGTCCGACATCGGCTACGTGAACGCCCACGGCACCGGCACCAAGCTCGGCGACATCGCCGAATCCGCCGCGCTGAACGCGGTGTTCGGCGACCACCGACCCGCCGTCAGCTCCACCAAGGGCGCCACCGGCCACCTGCTCGGCGCGGCCGGGGCCCTGGAGGCGGCCGTCACCGCACTGGCGGTGGCCCGTGGCCTGCTCCCGCCGACCCTCAACCTGGACGAGCCAGACCCGGCCTGCCCGGTGGACCACGTCCGTGGCGCCGCCCGGCCGGTCGAGCTCCGGGCCGCCCTGAGCAACGCCTTCGCGTTCGGCGGCCACAACACCAGCCTGATCTTCGGGCCGACGCCCACCGCCACCGTCAAGTAGTCCGCGCACCACCGAGCAGCACCGCGCACCACCGAGCAGCACCCGCACCGTCCGGCAGGCCCCGCACCGCCTGCTTCCAACTCCTCGTCCCAGGAGCCACGTTGTCCATCCAGACGATCACCCACGTCGAGTACCACTGCGCGGACGCCGCGCAGACCGCCGCCGAGCTGCAGTCCGGCTACGGCTTCCGGCGCGACCCCGAGCAGCCCGACTGGAAGCCCGGGGTGCAGACCGTCCACCTGCACCAGGGCACCATCCGGCTGCGCGTGCACTCCAGCGAGACCACCGACCACCCGGTGGCCCGCTACGTCGACCGACACGGCGAGGGCGTCGCCGCGCTGGCCCTCGGCTGCACCGACCCGCAGGCCGCGCTGGAGCGGGCCGAGCGGCACGGCGCCGTCGTCCTCGACCGGGCGGGCCGCCTGATCGCCGGCTTCGGCGACACCGCGCTGCGCTTCGTCCCGCTCGACTCCGAGACCCCGGTCGCCGCCGGTTCGGGCGAGCTGCTGGACGCGCTCGACCACGCCGCGATCTGCGTGCCGGCCGGTCAACTCGCCGACGCCGTAAAGTTCTGCGAGGCCGCGCTGGGCTTCCACCGGATCTTCGGCGAGTACATCGAGGTCGGCGAGCAGGCGATGGACTCCAGCGTGGTGCAGAGCGCCTCCGGCGAGGTCACCTTCACCCTGATCGAGCCCGACACCAGCCGCCGCTCCGGCCAGATCGACCGCTTCCTGGCCGACCACGACGGCGCGGGCGTCCAGCACCTGGCGCTGCGCACCGACGACATCGCCACTGCCGTCCGCACCGCGCGGTCGAACGGCGTCGAGTTCCTCTCCACCCCGGGCACCTACTACGACGCCCTGGGCGAGCGGCTCGGCGGGACGGCGATCCCGGTGGAAACGCTGCGCGAGCTGGACGTGCTGGTCGACCAGGACCACGGCGGCCAGCTGTTCCAGATCTTCGCCCGCTCCACCCACCCCCGGCGGACCTTCTTCCTGGAGCTGATCGAGCGTCAGGGCGCCGGCACCTTCGGCACCGCCAACATCAAGGCGCTCTACGAGGCCGTCGAGCGCCAGCGCGCCACCGCCTCCGTCTGACCTCGTCCGCCCCACCCAGGAGCCAAGCCATGACCACCGCAACCGAGTTCGTCCTGACCGAGGCCGAGCGTGCCCTGCTGCCGACGCCCGAGGAGGTGGCCGGCTACCGGGAGCACGGCTGGTACCTCTCGAAGAAGCTGTTCACCGACGAGGAACTGGACACCCTCCAGGCCGCCACCGAGAAGTACTACGAGGGCCACCGGGACCGCGAACTCGCGGTCCGGCCGCCGAAGCTGGCCGCCTGGCAGCCCTCGGACGGCCCCGTCCAGCGGCACAACGACTACGTGCACGTCGAGAGCGACGCGATCGCCGCGATCCTGCGCAAGCCGCTGGTCGGCGCGGTGGCCGCGCTGCTGGCCGGGGCGGAGGAGATCCGGGTCTTCCAGTCCACCCTGATCTTCAAGCCCCCGATCGCGGGCGAGCCGTCCAACCACGTGCCGTGGCACTTCGACAAGCACTACTGGCACACCTCGACCTCGGACGAGATGCTCACCGCCTTCATCCCGTTCCACGACTGCGGGGTGGAGAACGGCACCATCACCATGGTGGACGGCAGCCACCGCTGGCGGGAGCTGCCCTCCGGCGAGGACGCCACCCGGCACTTCGCCGAGCGCGACAACTCCGAGCTGGACCAGATCCTGGCCGCCAACGCCGCGTTCAACGGCGCCGAGGTGGTCAAGGTCCCGATCGAGATCCCGCGCGGCCACGTCAGCTTCCACCACTGCCGCACCTACCACGGCAGCGGCGCCAACCTCGCGGACACCCCGCGCCGGGCGGTCTCGCTACACCTCCAGGACGGCGCCAACGAGTACCGCCACGCCACCCGGCCGGACGGCTCCGCCGCCTCCTACAACCACGACGTGCTGGTGCGCCGCACCGCCGACGACCGGCCGGACTACGCCGACCCGGAGATCTGCCCGGTGGTCTGGCAGGGCACCCCGTGACCGACGGCACCACCGCAGGCTCCGCCACCGACCCGGGCTCCGCCACCGAGCTGGGCACGCCCGCCGGACGCTACCGGATGCTGCGGCTGATCCGGGGCTTCGAGGAGTTGGCCCTCGGCCTGGTGAAGTCCGGCGAGATCACCGGCGGCATCCACCCCTACATCGGGCAGGAGGCGGTGGCGGTCGGCGTCAGCGCCGCCCTGCGACCGCAGGACCGGATCACCTCCACCCACCGGGGTCACGGCCACGTACTCGCCAAGGGCGTGGACCCGGCCCGGATGCTGGCCGAACTCCTGGGCCGCGTCGACGGGTTGAACGCCGGCCGGGGCGGCTCGATGCACGCCGCCGACTTCTCGCTCGGCATCCTGGGCGCCAACGGCATGGTCGGCGCGGGCGGCGCCATCGCGGTCGGCGCCGCCTGGTCGGCCGTCCAGGCCGGCGAGGACCGCGTCGCCGTCTCCTACTTCGGCGACGGCGCGCTCAACCAGGGCGTCCTGCTGGAGTCCCTCAACCTGGCCGCGATGTGGCGGCTGCCGGTGCTCTTCGTCTGCGAGAACAACGGCTACGCCACCACCCTGCCCGCCTCGGTGGCGGTGGCCGGCAGCGCGCGCGGCCGGGCCGAGGCCTTCGGCATCCCGGCCGTCGAGGTGGACGGGATGGACACCGAGGCGGTCCGCGCGGCAGCCGCCGAGGCGGTCGCCCGGGCCTCGGCCGGCGGCGGGCCGGGCTTCCTGGAGTGCCGCACCTACCGCTTCGAGGGCCACCACACCATGGAACGGCTGATGAAACTGGACTACCGCTCCTCCGAGGAGATCGCCGACTGGCGCACCCTCGACCCGCTGCCCCGGGCGGCGGCCCTCCTGCCGCCCGGCCTGGCGGCGGAGCTGGACGCCTCGGTGGCCGAACAGCTCGCCGCAGCGCGGGAGTTCGCGCTCGCCTCCCCGGCGCCCTCCGCGGACGGGGCCTCGGACCACCTGTACGCCTCCGGGCTGCGCCCGAGGGCGGGGGCAGCGGCATGAGGCTCTCCTACACCAAGGCCCTCAACCGGGCGCTGACCGACGCCCTCACCGAGGACCCGGCCGTCTGCGTCTTCGGCGAGGACATCGGTGCCGGCATGGCCGGGCCGACCCTCAACCTGCTCAAGCAGTTCGGCCCCGGCCGGATCGTCGACACCCCGCTCTCCGAGCAGGCCTTCACCTCGATGGCGATCGGCGCCGCACTGACCGGGCGGCGGCCGGTGATCGAGTTCCAGATCCCCTCGCTGCTGTTCCTGGTCTTCGAGCAACTCGTCAACCAGGCGCACAAGTTCTCGCTGATGACGGGTGGTCAGGCGAGCGTCCCGCTGACCTGCCTGGTCCCGGGCTCGGGCTCCCGGGACGGCTGGGCCGGGCAGCACTCCGACCACCCGTACAGCCTCTTCGCCCACGCCGGGATGAAGACCGTCGTCCCCGCCACCCCGACGGACGCCTACGGTCTGCTCCGCTCGGCGATCGCCGACCCGGACCCGGTGGTGGTCTTCGCCCCGGCCGCCGCGATGCCGGTCCGCGAGACCGTCACCTGGGACCTGGCGCCGATCCCACTCGGTTCGGCCCGGATCCACCGGGAGGGCACCGACGTCACGGTGGTCGCCGTCGGCCACCTGGTGCACGACGCCCTGGCGGTGGCCGAGGAGTTGGCGCCGGAGGGCATCTCGGTCGAGGTCCTCGACCCGCGCACCCTCTACCCCTTCGACTGGCCGGCCCTGGCCGCGTCGCTGGAGCGGACCGGGCGGCTGGTGGTGATCGACGACTCCAACCGCAGCTGCGGCATCGGCGCGGAGGTGCTCGCCACCGCCGCCGAGCAGATGCGGCTGGTGGCCCCGCCCCGGCGGATCACCCGCCCGGACGGCACGGTCCTCCCGTTCGCCCCCGGCCTGGACCGCGCGCTGCAGCCCCAGCGCGACCAACTCCTGGATGCGGTACGGGCCGTGATGAAGTGACACGGCGGTACACCGATCACGCGATGCACCGATGACGCGGTGACCCGATGACGGTTCACCACCTTCACCCCGTACCGAACAGCGGGGCGAAGGTGGTGAACCAGAGTCCCGCGAAGGTGGCGACGGTCAACAGCGGCACCAGCACCCGGGTCTCCGCCTTGCTCCCGGTACGCCGGATCAGCACGATCTCGAACCGCCGCCCGTAGGGCCAGAGCAGCGGCGCCCCCTGACGGGTCAGACAGTCCCCGAGCAGGTGGGCCAGCGCACCCAGGCCGACCGCTCCGGGGAGCAGCCCGCCCAGGCCCTCGCACCACGCGACGGCCGCCGCCGTCCCGACCCCGGCCAGGCCGACCGAGGTGATCCACGCGGTCACCCCCTTGCCGGGCGGGTGCAGATGCAGGGCCCGGGCGGCCAGGGCGAGCAGTACGAACACCAGCGGCACGGTGAAGCGCGCACCGAGCCGGTCGACGCCGAACCAGGTGCCGACGGTGATCAGCGCCACGAACAGCAGCGAGTGGGTGGCGTGCCGGTGGCCGCCACTGAGCCGGCCCACCAGTCGGCACAGCCCTCGGGTGAGGGGGCCGAACAGGTGGGCCGGCGTTGCGTCGTGGTGGTCGGCGTCGGGCAGCAGGGCGGCACCGGCGCAGAGCATCGCGCCCAGCAGCACCGCCCCGGCCTGCGGGGCCGCGCCCAGCACCCGCTCCGGCAGGAAGTGCGCCGCCACCACGTACACCAGCGCACCGCTGACCGCGTGCGACTGCCCCAACATGCCGTCCCCCACCAGTACTTCGGATACCCGTACGTCGGAGCCCCTCCCCGGGGCCCGTGGCCGTCAGCCGTCCCGGGTGAGCTCCGCCAGCTCCCGGGTCCAGTCGATCATCCGGCCCTCGGTCCCGGGCGGGACGATCCGCTGACTGGCCGCCAGGAAGGACCGGATCTCGGCGGTGCGCACCAGCAGCACGGTGCAGTCGCCCCGGGTGCGGAGCTCCAGCGCCGTCCGGTCCCGCCCGTGCGGCCTGACCCGGACGTCGCCCCGGCCCGCCCAGGTGAGCAGACCGTCCAGCAGCAGGTGCCGGGCGAAGGTCCAGGTGGTGGGCGTCCGCTCGGCCGTGCAGCCGGCCTCGAACACCATCCGGACGGCGAACGGGTCAGCCGCCCGGTACTCCAGCCGTGCGGCGAACCGTGCGTCCACCGCCGCGGCCACGGTGCCGGTCAGCGTCTGGGTGACCATGTCGTGCGGCACGGATGCCCTCCCGGGATCGTCGGACGGTCGGTCTCGGCCGTGTCGGCCTCGGACGGTCAGTCAGTCGGTCGGTCGGTCGGTCAGAGGATCGGACCGCCGTAGAACGGGCCGTAGTAACCCGCGTACCGCTCCCGGTAGTCGGGGTCCTCACCGTGCTTCTCGGCCACGTACTCGGGCCCGTGCTTGATCTCGTCCTTGGTCCGGTCGACGTGCACGACCTCCTCCTCGAGGTCCACCCGCGCCACCGTCCCGGCCGGCAGCAGCACGTGCTTGCCGAAGATCCACGGACCGGTGTCCACCACCAGGTAGCTGTCGTCCACCTCTTCGGAGAGCCGGTCGATCTTCCCGATGTGCCCGTCGGTCGCCTCGACCTTGAAGCCGATCAGATCGGTCCCGGAGACGTGGCCGGTGCCGGTGCGGAACGCCCAGATGTCGACGCTGCTCATCTGTCTACCTCCAGTGCTCGTCGCCCTGCGGGTCGTCCCCCGCAGCGCGTCCTCGGGCTCCGCCTGCCCCGGATTCCCGTGCCCACTCCCGCCTTCCCGCCCCGCCCGCGGCCGGACGGTCGGCCCGTGCTGCCACGGTCCGACCGTCCGGCCCCACCAAGCAGACCACCCTTAGCCGTTGACGACCTTGTCGTAGCGCAGGGCGACGTAGCCGGAGGCGGCGTGGCCCGCGATGTTGCCGTCCGAGCCGCCGTTCAGGTAGTCCTGACCGCGCATCATGTCGTCGTTCGGGTTGGACTCGTGGATGTACGAGAACTTGCCGGCCGCCTTGTCGACCCACTTCTCGAAGAGCACGACGTGGCCGTCCTGGGTGTTCAGCGCGTCGCCGGGCTGGAGGTCGGCCTTGGCGATGGTGGTGCTGACGCTCGGGAGGCTGGAGGTGGTGTAGCTGCTGTCGGCGTGCCAGGCCATGGAGACGAAGCCGGAGCAGTCGGTGCGGTAGTTGTGGTCGCCGTCGGGGTCGGAGGCGTACGCGCTCTGGCTGTAGGGGATGTCACGGGCCAGCCAGTTGAGGGCTCGGCCGATGACCTCGCTGCGGCCGATCGTCCCGCCCCGGGTGGAGGGGGTGGTCGGCGGGGTCGACGGCGCCCGGTAGACGCAGTCGTTGGCGAACGCGGAGAGCAGGCTCTGGGTCCAGCCGCTCGCGTCGACCGGATCCGAGGAGTGGTAGGCGATGTCGTCGCCCTTGCCGTCGGTGGGGTCCGCGTCGTGGTACCAGTACATGCCGCCGTTGGTGCGGCCGTAGTAGAGGCCGCCGCCGGGCGAGACCAGGTTGTCGACGCCCGACCAGCCGGAGGCCTTGAGCTCCGAGCGCTCCCAGTCCCCCACGCCGTTGACCTGGTAGGAGAGCAGCTTGCCGTCGGTGGTGGTGGCCACCAGGACGTCGTCGCCCGCCGCGGCCAGGGTCTTGAGGACGAAGCCCTCGCCGATCACCGCGTGCTTGGCGATGTGCGCCGGCCCGGAGGGCTTGGCCTGCGAGACGTTGTAGCGGTGGAGTTGGCCGGCGACCGTTCCGTAGAGGTGGCCCGCGCCGTCGTAGGTCAGCTTGTCGAAGGTCCAGCCGCTCTCCCAGATCCTGGTGACTCCGGCCAGCCCCAGGGAGGTGTTGTTGGTCTGGATGTCGACGCGGTACAGCTCGCCGGCCGTGGACGTCACGAGCACCGTGTTGAAGTTGAGAGCGGCCATCGCCTTGGGCGTGAACCCGAGGTCGGGTCCGATCAGCGTCTTGACCCGGTCCCCGGTGTTGGGGGATATCGCCGTGTAGGTGAGGCGGCCGTCGGGGAGGGTGCCGTAGACGGAGACGTCCCCGCCGCAGACGGCGGCGGCTTGGGCCGGGGTGGCCACGCCGAGGGTGATCAGGCTGCCGGTCGAGGCGGTCAGGGCGAGGGCTGCGGCGAAGCGACGGCCGCGGGACGACGACTGCATGAGGTTCTCCGGTTCTCGGGCAGCCCTGACGTACGAGCGTCGGGCCGAGGAAGGGAAGAGCGGACTGCGGAGGAAGGAGGTCGAGCGGGAGGCGTGACCTGCCCCGGCTCAGTACCAGTTGTTGTCCAGGAAGAAGTTCCAGGCCGCGCAGGGGGTGCCGTACCGGCCGTCGATGTAGGAGAGGCCCCACTTGATCTGGGTGAGGGGGTTGGTGCGCCAGTCGTCGCCGAAGGCCTCCATCTTGGAACCGGGCAGGGCCTGGGGGATGCCGTAGGCGGTGGAGCCCGGGTTGTCGGCCCAGTAGCGCCAGCCGCTCTCCCGCATCCACAGCTGGTCCAGGCAGTTCCACTGGGTCGTGCTGTTCCACCGGCCTCCGTCGTGCCGGTTCATCAGATCGCGGCCGGCCGCCTTCACCGCCGGGATGTCGGTGCCGTCGAGCGGATCGGTGACGGTGGTGCAGGTGAACGTCCCCGGCTGGGCCGAGAGCAGCTTCTGCGTCCAACCGCCGGTGTTGACGGGCGTGTCGGTGTGGTAGGCGATGTCGGCGCCGGAGCCGTCGGCCGGGTTGGCGTCCTTGTACCAGTACATGGCACCCGTGGTGGCGATCCGGCCGTAGTAGAGGCCACCGCCCGGCGACACGACCTGGTCGAAGGCGGACCAGCCCGAGGTCTTCAGGTCGTCCCGCTTCCAGCCACCGGCACTGTCGATCTTGTACGAGTGGAGCGCGCCCGCCGCGGTGGTGGCGAGCAACCGGTCGTCCGCGACGGCGGTGAGGGTCTTCAGGACGAAACCGCTGCCGATCTCCCTGCGTTGGCCGATGTGCGCGGAGCCCGTCGGCTTGGGTTGGGAGACCAGGTACTGGATGAGGACACCGCCGGCCGTGCCGTAGAGGTGCCCGTTCCCGTCGTAGGTGAGCTTGTCGTGGGTCCAGCCGCTGTCGAAGAGCTTGACGGGCGGCCCTTCCAGGACGAGGGCCGTGTTGTTGGTCTGCACGTCGAGGCGGTAGAGCGCGCCGGTGGTCGACGTGACGAGGACGGTGTTGAAGTTGAGGGTGGCCATCGCCCGGGGCTCGAAGCCCAGGTCCACTCCGACCAGGACCTTCTTCAACTCGCCGGTCGCAGGCGTGATGCTGCTGAAGGTGAGGCGCCCGTCGGGGAGGATGCCGTAGAGCGAAGCGGTCCCGCCGCAGGTGGTTGCGGCCCGTGCCGCCGGAGCGACGCCCGCGGCTGCGGCGGTGAGGAGCCCGGCCCCGAGGGCGCCGGACAGGGCGGCGGTCAGGGCCTTTCGGGCGACTTGGCGGAGAGGGGTCGTCACTGTGTACCTTCCGGAGGAGTCCACGGGTGGTGGCGGGCACGGGCCACGGATACGAGGGCCGCACGGCGTCCTGGAGCGGTCGGGGCGCGCGCCTGGCGGGCGTCAACTACTGGATGGCACCGGGGTGTTGTAGCCGTGGCTCCGCAGGGACCCGCGCGCGCCGTCGAGGATGAGGCGGGCCTGGTCGAGGGCGGCTGCTTCCGAGGCGGCGCGGAGGAAGAGGTAGAGGTGCACGCCGTCGTCCGAGGACCTGGCACGGACGTGCTCAAGTCCGTTCTCCGTTGCAGCGTGGGCCCAGATGAGGTCGGTGAGGAGTGCGAGGACGGCGGGGAAGGCAGGGCCGTGGTGCGGGCCTTCGAGGGGGGCGCGGACGACGCGCACGCTCGTCAGTCCCAGTTGATGCTGCCGTCGGAGGACAGCTGGACCGTGTCCCAGTTGATGCTGCCGTCGGCGAGCACCGGCACCGTGTCCCAGTTGATGCTGCCGTCGGAAGCGCTGGGGTGCTGCTGGGCCTGGGCTCCCGCAGGGGCGGCGGCCACCGGGGAGGCGCAGACGGCCCCGATCGCGGTGACGGCGCAGAAGGCGGCGGCGACAGCGGCCGAGCGAGCGGTGCGGGCGGTACGGAACATGCGAGTCCCCTTGGTCGAAGGTCGGGAGGCGAGGCGTCCGGTGCGGTGAGCCGCTCCGCGGGCTGTACCGGACCGTCTTCGCGGCTCCGGACCGGACCGGGGGCTGCCGCCCCGCCGTTCCGGTGGTCACCATGCTGCTGTCCCCCGCACACGGGGGGAAGGAGTTCTGCCTGTCACCAAGGGGACTGGCACGTTGGTGACAGAGTGCGTCTACGATCGCTGGCAAGGGCCGCTCGCGGGGGGTGGCCGAGCACGGCTGGGGGCTGGAGCATGCTGCAGGCACTGGGGCTGGGGGCCGCCGTGGAGGCCGTCTACCGGGGGCTGCTCGCCGACCCTTCGGGAGGGATCGCCGAGCTGAGCGCACACCTCGGCCTCACCCAGCAGCAGGTCCGCGACAGCCTCGACCAGCTCGCCGACCTCGGTCTCCTCAGGCCGTCACGGGACTGTCCCGGTACCTTGCAGGCAGTGCGGCCGGAGCTGGGACTGGAAGTGCTCCTGACCCGCCAGGAGCAGGAACTGGTCCGGAAGCAGCAGGAGTTGGAGCAGAGCAGGGCCGCAGCCGCACGGGTGGTCTCCGAGTTCGCGGTGCTGGGCCCGAACGTCGAGGTCGACGGCGCGGAGCGGCTCGTGGGGATGGACGCCACCCAGAGCCGGCTCGAACAGCTCGCCCACGGACTGACCCGGGAGTGCCTGGCGATCCTGCCGGGCGGCGCACTCTCGGAGGCCAGCCTGGAGGCCTCCCGCCCGCTGGACGAGCGGGCACTCTCCCGCGGCATCGAGATGTGCTCGGTGTACCAGGACAGCGCCCGCAACGATCCGACGACGCTGGCCTACGCCCGCTGGCTGACCGAGCAGGGCGGCCAGGTGCGCACCAGCCCGCTGCTCCCGCCGCGCCTGCTGGTGTTCGACCGTACGGTCGCGGTCGTCCCCATCGACCCCGGCAACTCACGCCTGGGCGCCCTCTGCACCAGCGCACCCGGCATCGTCGCCTCACTGGTCACCCTGTTCGAGCAGACGTGGGAGGCCGCCGTCCCCCTCGGAGCGGACCGCCCCCGGGCCGGCGAATCACGGCCCACCGGCACCGAGCTGGAACTGCTGCGACTCCTGGCCTCGGGCATGACCGACGAGGCGGCGAGCAAACGTCTCGGAGTGTCGCTGCGCACCGTCCGGCGGCAGATGGCCGCGCTGATGGAACGCCTGCACGCCACCAGCCGCTTCGAGGCGGGCCTCAAGGCGGCGCGGGAGGGCTGGCTCTGACGGAGCCCGGCTCCGGGCGATCCCGTCAACGACGCCGACCCGGCTCCGGCCGCGCCGACGGCAACAACGGCTCCGGCAGCGCTCACTGAGCACCCGTCAGCTCCGACCGGCCGACGTGCCGAGCCGCGGGCAGCGCAGCCTGCGGCCGGTGGGGGCACCGCGCCGTGGCGGGCCGGTCGGTGCCTGCTCAGCCGCGCAGGCGTTCCAGGCAGGCGTCCAGGTCGAGGTGGTCGCTCTCGCTGCCGAGCGGGACCAGCGCGAAGGCGTCCTCGAGGAACGCCTCGACCCGCGCGGCGGGCAGGCCGAGCACGGCGTGGCCGGCCGCGCCGCGCAGCTCGACCAGGACCAGGCCGTGCGGCCCTGGGGCGATCAGGATGTCGCCCTCGCCGGAGGGGACGCGGCGGCCCCGGGCCAGCAGGTCACGGGCGAAGGTCCAGCAGACCGGTGGCTCGCCGCCGGTGAACGGGCGGCCCGGGGAGACCCCGAGGTAGACGGCGTAGGGGAGGGCGGTGTCGAAGGTGAGGCGGCCCTCCAGGGGTGGGACGGTGTGCGGTCCGCTCAGCACCCGGACGGTCAGGCTCAGCGTGGTGGTCCTGGACGTGTCCAACGCTCCCCCTCGGGACGGGCGGGGCGGCCGGACCCTGCGGGGCCCGGCCGCCGTCTCGCTGTGCGGCTGCCCCGTACCGGGCCAGGCCACACCGTCGGGTGGGGGTCTTCGGGTGAGCGACCGTCAGATCCGGACCGTGGCGGCCACGACGGTGACGTCGGACGGGACGGAGCCCCAGGTGCTCCAGGTGAGACCGGTCGGGAGGGTGTCCAGACCGGCGGCCGGCGGGAGGCCCGGGTGGTAGGCGGTGACCCGGAGCGGGAGGCCGGGGCCGCCGGTGAGGCGGAGGTCGACGGTCAGGCCGTCAGCCGGGACGGTCCAGGCCACGAAGCCCCACTTCCAGGGGCCTTCGGCGTCGGGGCGGTTGGTGCCGCCGTGGACCTCGGCGCCGAGCACGGTGGCGCCCAGGACCTGGTGGGTGGTCAGGTCGGCGTAGACGCCGAGGTGCGAGGTGCCGGCGCCGGGGGCGATGTGCAGCCGGACGGTGCGCTCGCCGCCGGAGGTGGCGGTGCCGAGCGGCGTGACGGTGACGGCCGGGACGGGGGGCTTCACGTCGGGGGCGGGGGCGACCAGGGTGTCGGAGCCGCCGGTCGGCGAGGTGGGGAACTCGCCGCGCAGGTCGGCCCGTCGGGTGCCGGCCACGGCGCTGGTCCAGGCGGGCGGGGCGGAGTCGGCGCTGACCCAGCGGGCCCCGTGCTCGGCGTCCCAGAAGTAGGCCAGGCTGGTGTGGGCCGGGTGCTCGGCATCGGTCACGTCCACCCGCAGGCCGACCCCGAGCAGGGCCAGACCGGCCGCCAGGGCGACCAGCGAGGTCCAGCCGCCGGTGCGGCGCGGGAGCGAGCCGAGCAGCGGCAGGGCGAGGGCCAGCAGCACGGTGAGCAGGATCAGCGGGACGGCCGCCTGGGCCAGGCCGAGGGTGGGCAGCACCAGCACCACGATCGGGATCAGCAGGGTGACGGCCGGCAGCGCGGCAGCCGTGGCGCCGAGGGCGAGCCAGCCGGGCTCGGCCCGGCCCCAGCGGACGGCGGCGGCCAGGCCCGCGCAGCCGAACAGCAGCGGCCAGGCGAACAGGTAGGAGGCGCCCGGTGCCAGCAGGGTGGTGACCACCGTGAGCAGCGCGGCCCAGACCCAGACCCCGAGGGCGAGTTGGGCGGTGCTCACCCGGCGGCGCAGCAGCAGGTACCAGCCGAGCACCGCCGCCGCGAGCAGCAGCGTGAAGGCCGCCCGGAACCACGAGGGCCGGTAGGTGTCGCCGGTCATGAAGCCGCCGTACTCGGGCCGGACGGCGCACAGCAGGGCCCAGCCGCCCGCACCGACCAGCACGGCGGCCGCCAGGGTGAGCGGGAACGCGGCGGCGGCGCCCAGGGTGCCGCGCAGCGGGACGCCGTGCCGGCGGGCGTACCCGAGGGTGAGCAGGAGGGCCAGCACGGCCAGGGCCGCGACCACCGGCACCAGGGCCTGCGGGTAGTGCACCAGGAAGCCCAGCGCGGTGAAGTAGGTGTCCCGGCCGTCGGGCAGCGCGCCGAGGTCCCGGCCGGCCAGCTCGCGGGCGGCGGCGAGCACGCCCTCGCCCTGGTGCTGGAGGGTGTCGGCGTCGAGGTTGGCGACCGAGTCGGCGGTGGTGTGGTAGCGCGCGGAGCCGTCCACGAAGGCGAAGTTGAGGCCGGTGAAGCCGCCTTCCTTGAACTCGCTGAAGTCGGTGTCGTTGGGCAGGAAGCGGTAGATCTCGTCGGCCAGCGAGGTGGCGATCGGGCGATCGGCCGCGCCCAGCGCGCCGAGCACGCCCCGGTTCCGCTCGCCGGATTCGAACATGATGGAGGGTCCGGTGGAGCCCCGGGCCTCCAGGTTGAGCACCACGCTGCGGGCCGGGTCCAGCGCCTTCGCGTCGACGAAGGCGCTGGCGCCGAGCAGCCCGGCCTCCTCGCCGTCGGTGAACACCACGTCGATGTCGTTGCGCGGGGCGCCGTCGGCCCGCAGGGCGCGGACCACCTCCAGGATCGCGGCGACGTTCACGCCGTCGTCGGAGGCGCCGGGGCCGGCCGGGACGGAGTCGTAGTGCGCCACCAGCACCACGTGGCCGGTGGGGTCGGTGCCGGGGAAGCGGGCGTGCAGGCTGGCCACCTCGGCCACCCCGGCGGTGCCCTTGCCGTTGCGCGCCACGGTGCTGGTCAACACCTCGGTGGTGCCGCCGAGTTCGGTGAGCCGGCCGGTCAGGTAGGTGCGGGCGGCGGCCGCCGCCGGGCTGCCGATCGGGTGCGCCTCCCGGCCGACCTCCCGGGCGTCGGTGAGCGCCCGCCCCGCCGAGAAGTCCCGGGTGGGGGCGGAGGCCGGACGGGCGTCCGGCGGTTGCAGGGTGACCAGGGTGAGCGCGGTCAGCAGGGCGACCAGCAGCAGGGCGAGCAGCCCGGCCCGGCGCGGGGCCCCACCGGTCGGCGGGGGTGGTGGCGACGGCCGGTCCGGGGCGCCGGTGACGGCCTCGGGGACGACGTGCGGTGCTGCGGTCATGGCGCGCTCCGTGGGGGCGAGGGGTGGGGGCCGGGCTGACGGTGGCTCAGGCGGTGCGGGGCCGGCAGTCGGCCAGCCGGACCGGACCGGCCATCGCCACCACCACCTGGCGGGGCCCCTCGAAGGGCTCGCGGCTGTGCGCCATCCGGAGGTTGTCCACGATCAACAGATCGCCGTCGCGCCAGGGTTCGCGCTGGGTGAGCGAGTCGTAGACCGCGTTGATGCTCCGCACGACGGCGGGGTCGATCCGCTCGCCGTTGCCGTCCAGGCTGTTGAAGGGCAGGCCGTCCTCGCCGAACTCCAGGGTGAGGAACTCGCGGACCGCCGGGTCCAGGGTCCACTCGTTGAGGAAGGCGATCTGGTTGAACCAGCCGCGCTCGCCGGTGATCGGGTGGTGCAGCACGGCCGGGCGGTGCTGGCTGGTGCGCAGCGTGCCGTCGGCCTCCCACCGGGCGGTGATGCCGTGGTCCCGGCAGTAGGCGTCCACCTCCTCCCGGGTCCGCGCGCCGAAGGCCTCCTGCCAGCCGACCCCGACCAGGCCGTTGTAGGTGCGGGCCAGCGTCCAGCCCTCCCGCTCGAACTTCGCCACCAGCTCGGCCGGCAGGGCGGCCAGCACCTCGCGGGAGTCCGCGACGGCGGTGGCGCCTCCCTCGGCGGGGGCCCGCAGGCAGCCGAACAGCATCAGGCTGGGGAACTCGTCGGCGTAGCTGAGCTCGTGGTGCATGCACATCGGCTGGTCGGGCGGCCACTCGGAGGAGCCGTAGGTGCCCTCGGCGAGCACCTGGCGGGGGGCGAAGCCCTCCCGCTCGACCACCGGGGCCGCCCCGAGGGCGCGGGCCACCGCCGTCACCTGGGCGGCCTCGGTCAGGCCCAGCCCCCGGACCAGCACCGCCCCGTCGGCCGCGATGACGGCCCGCAGCGCCTCGGTGTGTTCGGCCACCCAGCGGGCCGCGCCGCCCGGCTCGACGGCGTCGGCCAGTACCACCGGGGGGCGCCGGTCGGCCCGGGTCACCGCGAGGGCGGTCGGGGCCGGGAGCGGGGCGGAGCTGTCGGCCGGGGCGGTGGTGCGGCCGTCCAGCAGGGCCGCGAGCGCGGCGAGCACGGGGGTGGTCACCAGGTCCTGGAGGGAGAACCAGCGGTCGTTGGCGATCACCATCCGGACGGCCGAGAGCGAGCTGCCGCCCAGGCCGTAGAAGTCGTGCTCGCGGCGGATCTGCCCGACCGGGATCTTCAGCGCCTCGGCCCAGGCGCCGGCCAGCCGGCGCTCGGTCGGCGTGGCGGGCTCGGTCGACTCCCCGTCCGCCGGGGCGAGTTCGTCCACCAGCCGGGTCAGGGCCTTGCGGTCGGTCTTGCCGTTGTCGGTCAGCGGCAGTGCGTCGAGGCGGTGGCAGAGCGCCGGCACCATGTACTCGGGCAGCTGCCCGGCCAGTGTCTCCCGGACCTGCCCGGCGGTGGTGGCGGGCCGGGCGGCGTAGAAGCCGACCAGGCGCTTCTCCCCGGACGGGGCGTCGACGACCACCACGGCGGCGTCCGCCACACCGCCGATCCCGAGCATCCGGTTCTCGATCTCGCCGATCTCGATCCGGAAGCCGCGGATCTTCACCTGGGCGTCCCGGCGGCCCGCGAAGCCCAGTGTGCCGCCGGGCAGCCAGCGGCCGAAGTCGCCCGAGCGGTAGAGGCGTTGACCCGGCCGGTACGGGTCGGGCAGGAAGGCCAGCCGAGTGCGCTCCGGGTCGTTGATGTAGCCGCGCCCGACACAGACGCCGGAGAACACGATCTCGCCCGGCGAGCCGAGCGGCACCAACTCCAGCCGCTCGTCCACCACGTAGACCCGGACGTTGCGGACCGGGCGGCCGAGCGGGACGGCGTCCTGCGGCGGGACGGCCCGCATCACCTCGTGGTTGGTGTCGTCCGAGGTCTCGGTCAGACCGTAGGCGTTGGCCAGCGCGATCTGCGGGTAGGCGGCGAACCAGCGGGTGACCAGCTCCTTCTTCAGCGCCTCGCCGGTCGCCGAGACGATCCGCAGCCGGCCCAGCGGTCGCGGCGCCAGCTCCAGCTGGGAGAGCACCAACTCCAGGTAGGACGGCACGACTTGGAGCACCTCGACGTCGCCGCTGACCAGCCGGTCGAGGTAGCGCGGCACGTCCAGCACCGCCTCCTGCTCGACGATCAGCGTGCGACCGCCGACCAGCAGGGCGGCGAGCAGCTGCCAGAGCGAGATGTCGAAGCACTGCGGCGCGGTCTGGGCGACCACCTGGCCCTCGGTGATCCCGAGGTCCTCGATCTTGGCGTAGAGGTGGTTCAGCATCCCCTCCTGCTCGCACATCGCGCCCTTGGGCGCCCCGGTGGAGCCGGAGGTGAAGTAGACGTAGGCGAGCGAGGCCGGCCCGACGGCGGTCTCCGGGTCGGTCGACGCGTGCTCCTCGGCGTACAGCTCCGCCACCGTGAGCGGGGCCGGCAGGCCGAGCGCGGCCAGGGCCGGGAGCAGGTTGGCGGTGCTGCCCCGCTCGGTGAGGACGGTGCGGGCGCCGCTGCCCGCCAGCACCGAGCCGATCCGCTCGGCCGGGAAGTGCGGCTCCAACGGCAGGTACGCGCCACCGGACTTGAGCACCGCGAGGACGGCGACCAGCCAGTCGAGGTCGCGCTCGGTGACCACCGCCACCACCTCCTCGGGCCGCAGCCCCCGGGCCAGCAGGGCACGGGCCACCCGGTTGGCGCGGGCGTTGAGCTCGCCGTAGGTGAGCGTCCGGTCCAGGTGGACCACGGCGACCCGGTCGGGGTGGAGCCGTACGCGCTCCTCGAACAGCTGGTGGAAGCGCCGGTCCGGGAGCTCCCGCCGCTCCCCCGCCAGGCCGTCCAGCTGGAGGGCGGTCTCGGCCTCGGAGAGCAGCCGCACCGAGCGGTGGTCGGCTGACGGGTCGTCGGCCAGCGCGGCCAGGGCGCGTGCGTAGTACCCGGCCAGCCGCTGGGCGTACTCGGCGCCGACGGCGCTCGTCCGGTGCGTCAGGCGCAGCCGGAGGGCGCCGCCGGACCGCTCGAAGGAGACCCGGAGCACCTCCTCGGCGGCCGGTGCCCCGACCGTACGGTCCGGGCCGGTGCCGGCCGAGCCGGTGCTGTCCAGGCCCGTGCTGTCCGGGCCGGTGCTGTCCAGGCCCGAGGTGTCGAGCACGACCTCGAACGGCCGGTGCCCCGGGCCGAGTTCGCGCAGCACCTCGGCGACCGCCTCGGCCGCCGCCCGCTCCTCCCCCGGCCGCACGGCCGGGGCACCGGCCGCCTGGCCGACCAGGCGGCGCCACGGCCCGTCCGGCACCGCGACGCGCACCGGCAGCACCCAGCCCGACCGAACGCGGCCGGTGAGCAGGTCGCCCTCCCCCGTCACCGCCGCGAGCACCTTGGCGTGCACCGCCAGCAGCAGGTCGGCGAGGCCCGCCGACCACTGCCCGGCGAGCTCACCGAGCGCGGCGGCCACCGGCCCGGGGACCTCCGACGTCAGCTCGCCGAGGGCCGGCTCCCCCGCACTCCCCGGCCAGCGGGGAAGCGGTGAGCCACCGACGTCCGACAGCACGGAGCGCCAGTACTCGTGCGCCTGCTGGGCCATACCGAACCTCCACGGGGTCCTACGGAAGGAGTGCTGGGTGCTGGGGTTGCTACTGCCGGATGGCGATCGCCTGGGCGGGGCAGAGGTACGCGGCGTCGCGGACCGCCCCGTGCGCGTCCTCGCCGGGGTTCTCGTCGAGCAGGGTCACGATGCCGTCGTCGTCCTGGGTGAAGACCGTCGGTGCCGTGAACGAACAGCGCCCGGACGTGACGCACAGGTCGGGCTGGATCTCGATCCGCATGCTGGGCTCTCCCTCGCAGGTGTGGTGCCGGGTGGTGGGGTGACGGGGGCTCAGAGGCCGGTGCTGCCGTCCAGCAGCTCGCGGATCGCGTCGGCGTGGCCGTTGTGCCGGGCGGTCTCCTCGACCATGTGGACCAGGACCCACCGCAGGTCGACGGTGCCCAGCTCCTCGTTGGGCACCGCCCGGCCGAGGTCGGGCGTGGCGGCGGTGATCTGCCGGCTGCGCTCGCAGGCCGCCAGGTAGTGGGTCACCACCGACTCGGTGCTGTCCGCCTCGGTGAGCTCGAAGGTCTCGCCCCCGCCGTAGAGGTAGGGCTCGTCGCTGCCCGCGTACTCGATGGCGAACCAGCCCTGCTCGACCTCGGTGAGGTGCTTGACGATGCCGAGCAGCGAGAGCCCGGACGGCAGCACCACCTTCCGCAGCTGCTCGTCGCCGAGCCCGGCCAGCTTGCGCAGCAGGGTCGCCCGGTGCCAGTCCAACCAGCCGGTCAGGGCAGCCCGTTCACTGCCGGCGCCGGGCGGGTCGACGCGTTCGGTCGGGATCACGAAGGACATCCGGCCCTCCTCTCTTCGGTGACGGATCGGGACGGGCGGCTACGCGTCGCGCTCGCCGAGCATCCGGGCGACGTCCTCCTCGGACAGCGTGCCGACCAGCAGCACCGTGGCGGCGGCGGCGTCCACGTCCACGCTGGCCTCCCGGCCCGCCTCGGCGAGCAGCGCGGCCTGCTGGGCGACGGTCGGGGCGTCGAAGACGGTGCGCAGCGGCAGGTCGATCCGGAAGGTCTCGCGCAGCAGCGAGACCACCTGGGTGGCGTGCAGCGACTGCCCGCCGAGCTCGAAGAAGTGGTCGTGCACGCCGATGCTGTCCACCGGCAGCACCTCCAGCCAGACGTCCCGGACGACCTTCTCGACCGGGCCGCTGGGCTCGGTGTAGGCGGTCGCCAACTCCGGTCGTTCGGTGCCGACCTCGGGCAGTGCGGCGCGGTTCACCTTGCCGTTGGGCGAGAGCGGCAGCGCGTCCAGGCGGACGAACACGGCGGGCACCATGTAGTCCGGCAGGGTGCGCCGCAGGTGGTCGCGGAGCCCGGTGACGCTCGGGCCGCCCTCGGCCGGGGCGACGTAGTAGGCCACCAGCCGCTTGCCCGCGCCGTCGGCGGCGGCCACCACCACCGATCCGGCCACCGCCGGGTGCCGGTTGAGCGAGGCGGTGATCTCGCCGAGCTCGATCCGGAAGCCGCGGATCTTCACCTGGTTGTCGATCCGGCCGAGCAGCTCGATGGTGCCGTCGGCGCCGAACCTCGCCAGGTCGCCGGAGGCGTACAGCCGCTCGCCCAGCGGCACGCCGGGGATGGCGTACGGGTTGGGGACGTAGCGCTCGGCGGTCAGGCCCGGGCGGCCCAGGTAGCCCCGGGTGATGCCGGTGCCGCCGTGGTAGAGCTGGCCGGGGACGCCGACCGGCACCAGGCGCATCAGCTCGTCCAGGATCAGCGCCTGGGCGTTCCCGGTCGGCTTGCCGTAGGGGACGCTGCTCAGGCCCGCGTCGGCCTCGGTGACCTGGTGCTCGGTGGCGTAGATCGAGGTCTCGGTCGGGCCGCCCATGTTGAAGTGGCGGATGTTCGGGAAGACCGCCCGGGCCCGGCCGGGCAGGCCGATCGGGAGGACGTCGCCGACGTTCAGCGCGAGGTGGATGGCCGGGCGGGTGCCGCCGGTCCGCTCCAGTTCGGTGACCAGGGCGTCCAGCATCGCCGGGACGGAGACCCAGACGGTGACACCGTGCCGGTCGATCAGGTCCAACAGGTAGGCGGCGTCCCGGAGTTGGTCGTCGTCGGGCAGGATCACCGTGGCGCCCAGCGAGAGCGCGGAGAACAGCTCGAAGACCGAGACGTCGAAGCTCACCGAGGACATGCTGATCAGCCGATCGGTGTGGCTCATGCCGTAGCCGGTGCTGACCGAGACCACGGTGCTGACCAGGCCCCGGTGCGGCACCGCGACGCCCTTGGGGCGGCCGGTGGAGCCGGAGGTGTAGATGACGTTCGCCAGCCGGCCCGGGTCGTTGTCGGCGGGCACCCGCTCGGTGCTGCTGCCGAAGTCCTCCAGGGCCAGCACCCGGGTGGTGCGGCCCTCGCCGCCGGCCACCTCGCCGGTCTCCGGGTCGACCGGCAGCAGGCCGATCAGCTCGCGCTGGGCCAGCACCACCACGGGGGCGGAGTCGGTCAGCATGTGGGCCAGGCGCTCGGCCGGGTAGCCCGAGTCCAGCGCCACGTACGCACCGCCGGCCTTCAGCACGCCGAGGATGCCGACCGCCAGCTCCAGCGAGCGGCGGGCGCAGATGCCGACCACCACGTCGGCCCCGACACCGAGCTCGCGCATCCGCTGCGCGACGGCGTTGGCCCGCTCGTCCAGCTCCCGGTAGCCGATCGCTCCGCCGGGCCAGCGCAGCGCGATCTCCTCGGGCCGCTCGGCCGCCTGACGCTCGAACAGCTCGTGAAGGCAGACGTCCGGCACCTCCCGACGGGTGTCGTTCCACTCCACCAGCAGCCGGTGCTCCTCCGCCTCGGTGAGCAGCGGCAGCTCGGAGAGCCGGGCCCCCGGACGCCGGACGGCGGCCGAGAGCAGCACCTCCAGGTGGCCCCAGAGCGCCCGCACGGTGGCCGGGCCGAACAGGTCGGAGTTGTACTCCAGGAAGCCGCCGATCCGGTCCTCGCCGGTCCACAGGTGGACCTCCAGGTCGAGCTGGGCGGCGCCCCGGCCGACGTGCAGCGGGGAGACCTCCAGGCCCTCGAAGGCCGGGGCCGGGACGGGCGCGTTCTGCAGCACGAACATGGTCTGCACGACCGGGTTGTAGCTCAGGTCGCGCGGGACGCGCAGCTCCTCCACCAGGCGGCCGAACGGCAGGTGCCGGTGCTGGATGCCCTCCGCCGTCACCAGCCGCACCCGGTCCACCAGTTCGGCGAAGCTCGGGTCGCCGGCCAGCGAGGTGCGCAGCGGCACCGCGTTCACGAAGCAGCCGATCAGCCCCTCGGTCTCCGGCTCCCGGGTGGAGGCCGGGGTGCCGACCACGATGTCCTCGCTGCCGGTGTAGCGGTGCAGCACGGCGTCGAAGGCGGCGAGCAGCACCATGAACGGGGTCGCGCCGCTGCGCCGGGCGTACTCCAGGACCAGCCGGGAGACCTCGGGGGTCAGCGCGACGTTCTCCAGCTCGCCGCGGAACGCCTGGGAGGCCGGGCGCGGCCGGTCGGTGGGCAGCTCCAGCAGTTCGGGGGCCCCGGCCAGCTGGGCCCGCCAGTAGGAGATCTGCTCCTCGGCGAACGCGCCGGTCAGCCGCTCGCGCTCCCAGACCGCCAGATCGCCGTACTGGACCGGGAGTTCGGGCAGCTCGGCGGCCCGGCCCGCCAGCTCGGCCGCGTAGGCGGCGGACAGCTCGGCGAGCAGGATGCCGACCGACCACATGTCCGAGACGATGTGGCTGACGGTGATCAGCAGCACCTGGTCGTCCTCGGCCGACCGGTACAGCGAGAGCCGCAGCAGCGGGCCGGTGGCCAGGTCGAACGGCCGGGCCGCGTCGGCGGCCAGCAGGGCCGTCAACTCCGCCTCGGCGTCCGCCCGTTCGCGCAGGTCGGTGACGGCGATCGGGGTGGGCACGGTCTCCGCGACCAGCTGCACCGTCCGGCCGTCGATCTGGCCGAAGGTGGTGCGCAGCGCCTCGTGGCGGCCGACCACCACGGCGACCGCGCGCTCCAGCGCCGCGACGTCCAGCCGGCCGCGCAGCCGCAGCCCGAGCGGGACGTTGTAGGCCGCGCTGTCCGGCACCAGCTGGTCCAGGATCCACAGGGACTCCTGGGCGAAGCTGGTGGGGAAGATCGCGGACGGTTCCGCAGTCATGGCTCTCTCCGTTCTCGGCACGGGGCACCAGCGCACGGCGCTGGGACGGGTGGGGCGGTACTGCTGGGACTGCACGGACTGCTGGCGGTGCTGGTGGTGCTGTGGGTCCTGCGGGTCCGGTACGCGGAGGGGGTGGGTCCGGCCGGACCGGCTACGCGGGATCGGCCGACTTCGGCACATCGGCATCCGGCCCGGACGCCTTCGGCCCGCCGGCCGGCCGGCGCATCGCCTCCGGCAGCCGCAGTCGGCCGTCGGCCGTCCGGGTGCCGGTGTAGGCGCTCCGGTCGACCCGGGTGACCGGCGCCGCCGGGGCGGCCTGGGCGGGGGTGCCGGCGGCGGCCAGCTCGCCGATCAGCGCGGCGACCCGGGAGACGGTGATCTCACCGCCGAACAGCTCGCGCAGCGGGAGCTCGACGCCGTACCGGTCGCGGACCCGCAGCGCCAGCCGGGCCACCATCAGCGAGTGCCCGCCGAGCGCCAGCAGGTCGTCGTGGCGGCCGATCCGGGGCAGCTCCAGCAGCTCGCCGACCAGCCGGGCCAACCACTGCTCGTCCTCGCCCACCGGTTCGGCGTACTCGCCGCCGAGGCCGCGCACGGCCTGGTCCACGCTCGGCTCGGGCAGCGCGGCCCGGTCGACCTTGCCGTTCGGGGTGAGCGGCAGCGCGTCTGCGGTCACCAGGAAGGACGGCACCGCGTACCCGGGCAGCCGGTCCCGCAGCAGCGCCAGCACCGAGCGGGTGTCCACCGTGCCGATCCCGTCGGCGGCCACCAGGTAGGCCACCAGCCGGAGTTGGCCCGCGCTGTCCGGGCGGCCGAGCACCACGGCCCGGCGCACCTGCGGGTGCTCCTCGATCGCCGCCTCGACCTCGCCGGTCTCGATCCGGTGGCCCCGGATCTTCACCTGGTGGTCGCTGCGGCCGAGGTACTCCAGGCGGCCGTCGGCGGTGGCCCGGGCCAGGTCGCCCGAGCGGTAGAGCCGCTCGCCGGCCCGGGTCGGGTGCGGGACGAAGCGCTCGGAGGTCAGGCCCGGACGGCCCAGGTAGCCCCGGGCCAGGCCGGAGCCGCCGACGTGCATCTCGCCGACGCCGCCCGCCGGGACGGGCTCGCCGTCCTCGTCCAGCAGCCGGATCTCGGTGCCGGGCAGCGGGCCGCCCAGCGAGATCCGCCCGGTCGGGTCGGTGATCTGGAAGAAGGTGCTGTGCACCGCCGTCTCGGTGATGCCGTAGAGGTTGGCCAGCCGGGTGCGCGGGTCGCCGTGGGCCACCCAGTCCGCCAGGTGGGCGGCCTCCAGCTTCTCGCCGCCGAACATCACGTGCCGCAGCCGGCTGCCGGCCAGCCACTCCCGGCCGCCCGCCGTCAGGTGGGCGAAGACCGCCGGGGTCTGGGTGAGCACGGTGACCCGGTGCTCGCGGACCAGCTCCCAGAGCTTCTTGGGGTCGTGCACCGCCTCCGGCGGGACCACCACCAGCGTGCCGCCGGTGGTGAGGGGCGCCCACAGCTCCCAGACCGAGTAGTCGAAGGAGACCGAGTGGAACAGCACCCAGGCGTCCCGGTCGTCCACGTCGAAGAGCGAGACCGCCCCGAGCACGCTGGCCAGCCCCCGGTGCTCCATCTCCACGCCCTTGGGGCGGCCGGTGGAGCCGGAGGTGTAGATGACGTAGGCCAGCCGGTCCAGGCTCGGCTCCGGCAGCTCCACCGGCCCTGCGGGCGGGGCGGATTCGGCCAGGTCGAGCACGGTGGCGGTGTGCGGCGGCAGCGCCGCGCCCAGCTCGCCGCGGGTGACCACCACCCGCACCCCGCTGTCCCGCAGGATGTGGTCCAGCCGGTCGGCCGGGTAGCCCGGGTCCAGCGGCACGTAGGCGCCACCGGCCTTGAAGACCGCCAGCACCGCCACCGCCCACTCCGGCGAGCGGTCCAGGCAGAGCCCGACCAGCTGCTCGGGGACGACCCCGGCCTCGACCAGCCGGGCCGCCAACTCCTCAGCCCTGGAATCCAGTTCGCCGTAGCTGAGCCGGCCGCCGTCCCAGGACAGCGCGGTCCGCCCGGGGGCCTGCGCGGCCTGCTCGGCGAACTGCTCGTGCGCGGGGCGGAGCGGGCCGGGCAGCTCGGGGCCGGTCAGCACCGACTCGGTGTGCGGACGGTGCAGCGCCGCCAGGCTGAGCCCGGGGTGCTCGACCGCCACCGCGAGCAGGTCGGTCAGCTGCCCGGCCAGCCGGGCCACCGTCGCGGCGTCGAACAGGTCGGCGTCGTAGTCGAAGGTGCCCGCCAGGCCGTCGGCCACCTCGCCCATGGTCAGCGTCAGGTCGAACAGCGGGACCAAGTCCGGGCGTTGCACGGTGGTCAGCCGCAGCCCGGCGAAGTCCACCGCGCCGTCCGCCAGGCCGAGCGCGAACCGGGCCAGCTGCCGCTTGGGGCCGCCGCCGAACTGCTGGAGCGCGAAGACCGCCTGCACCAGCCGGGGCACCCCGGGCACCCGGGCCGGGCGGAGCCGCTCGACCAGGGTGGCGAACGGCATGTCGGCGTGCCGCAGCACCGCCGCCGTGGTGTCCCGGGTGACCCGCAGCACCTCGGAGAAGGTCTGCTCGGGACGGAAACTCCCGCGCACCGGAAGCATGTTGACGAAGTATCCGACCGTCTCCGCGTCCCGGCCGGCCGACCGCCCGTGGGTCGGCGTACCGACCAGCACCTCGGACGAGCCGCTGGCCCGGCTGAGCACCAGCTGGTAGGCGGCCAGCAGCACGTCGTGCAGGGTCACCCCGTGGTCCCGGGCCAGCGCCTTGATCCCGGCCGTCAGCGTCTCGTCCAGCCGGACGGCGTGCCGGGCGCCGCTCGGGCGGCGGTGGGCCTGCCGGGGGCGGTCGGCGGGCAGCGCCAGGGTGGTCGGCGCACCGGCCACCTGCTGCTGCCAGAAGGTGAAGAGCCGCTCCCCGGCGGCGCCGGTGAGCGCCTCCTCCTGGGCGGCGGCGTGCGCCAGCCCGCTGCGGACCACGGCCGGGGCGGGCAGGGCGCGGCCTCCGGCGGCGGCCCGGTAGAGCCGCTCCAGCTCGCGCAGCACCACCTCCATCGACCAGAGGTCGGCGACCAGGTGGTGCACCGCGAGGTGGATCCAGTGCTGCTCGGCGGACCGGGTCAGCACCCTGATCCGGAACAGCGGCCCGGTCAGGATGTCGAACGGCTCGGCGGCAGCCGCGCGCAGCAGCTCCTCGACGGCCGCGTCGTCCAGACCGGCCACCTCCGTGTGCTCGAACTGCGGTGCGCCGTCCGGGTGGACGCGCTGCACGGCCTCGCCGTCCACGACCGGGAAGCTGGTCCGCAGCGAGGCCTGGCCGGCCACCAGCGCGGTGGCGGCGGCGCGCAGCGCCGCCACGTCCAGGGCGCCGGAGACGGCCGCGTTCACCGAGATCACCTGGGCCGGGCTGTCCGGGTCGAAGCGCTCGCCGAACCAGAGCGAGCGCTGACCGGCCGTCAGGATGTGGTCGCCGACCTCACCGCCCGGGCCGGTCGCCGGGGCGGCCGGAGCTGCCGGCGCGGCGCCGACCGGCGCGGCGGCCAGCTCGGCCGCGCTCATCGCGAGCACGTCCTCCGGGTCCAGCTCCACCCGCAGCCGCTCGCGCAGCCGGTGCGCCAGCCGCACCCCGCTGATCGAGTCCATCCCGAGCTCCACCAGCGGCCGGTCCGGGAGGACCTCGGCCACCGGGACCTCCAGCAGCTCGGCCACCTCGGCCAGCACCTCCTCCAGCACCGCGCCGTCCGCGACCAACCCCAGGTCGGCGGCCCCCGCACCGGCGGCCGGCTGCGCGCTCCCGCTCTCGGCCGCAGCCGCCGCCCGCCCGTCGGTCTCCGGGCAGCCGCGCAGGTCACTGCGGAACAGCACGGCCAGCTCGCCGGCCGCGAGCGCGTCCCGGGTGCCGCTGCGCCGGACCTTGCCGCTGGAGGTCTTCGGGAGACTGCCCGGCTTGATCAACACCACCGACAGCGGCCGGAGTTCGTGCACCCGGGCGATGTCGGCCCGGATCCGGTCGGCCGCCGCCGCCAGGTCGGCGCCGCGTGCCTCGCGGTGCACCTCCTGCACCACCACCAGCTCCTCGGCACCGTCGGCCGTCACCGCGAAGGCGGCGGCACCCTGCCGGCCCAGGGCCGGATCGGCGCACTCGGAGGTGTGCTCGACGTCCTGCGGGTAGTGGTTGCGGCCCCGGATGATGATCAGGTCCTTGAGCCGCCCGGTCACGAACAGCTCGCCGTCGGTCAGCCGGCCGAGGTCGCCGGTGCGCAGGAAGCGCGGGCCCTCGGTGCCGGCCAGGGTGGCGCCGAAGGTGGTCTCGTTCAGCTCGGGCCGGTTCCAGTACCCGGAGCTGACGCTCGGTCCGCTCACCCAGATCTCGCCCACCTCGCCGGCCGGGCGCAACTCCCGGGTCTCCGGGTCGACGATCTCCACCCGCTGCCCGGCGGCCGGCGGGCCGGAGCTCACCGCCGCCCGCTCGTCCGCCCGGTAGACCGAGCCGACCGGCTTGCCGGACACCATCAGGCTGGACTCGGCCAGCCCGTAGCAGGGCGAGAGCGCGGTGGCCGGGAAGCCGGAGCCGGCGAAGGCCTCGGCGAACCGGCGCAGCGTGGAGTCCCGGATCGGCTCGGCCCCGTTGAACGCCACCCGCCAGCTGCTCAGGTCGAGCTGCGCCCGCTGCTCGGGGGTGATCCGGTCGACGCAGATCTCGTAGCCGAAGTTGGGGCTGCCGCTCGCGGTCCCCCGGTAGCGACTGATCGCCTCCAGCCAGCGGTACGGGTCCCGGACGAAGGAGACCGGGGACATCGTCACGCAGTGGCCGCCGCAGTAGACCGTGCCGAGCACGCTGCCGATCAGACCCATGTCGTGGTACATCGGCAGCCAGGAGACCACCGTGGTGGTGGCGTCGGTGCCGAACTGGGCGCTGATCACCTCGGAGTTGGCGATCAGGTTGCGGTGGGTCAGCACCACGCCGCGCGGGTCGGCGGTGGAGCCGGAGGTGTACTGGAGGAAGGCCACCGTCTCCGCGTCCGCCTCGGGGTGCTGCCACTCCTCGGCCAGGTCGGGCTCGACCAGGTCGGTGGCGATGTGCGGCATCAGGGTCAGCGAGGGAGTGCGCTCGGCGATCCGGGCCGCCAGCGCGGAGGTGGTCAGCGCCACCGAGGAGCCGGAGTCCATCACGATCGTCACCAGCCGCTGCACCGAGGCCGGCTGCCGGGTCGGCGGGTAGGCCGGCACCGCCACCACGCCCGCGTACAGGCACCCGAAGAAGGCCGCCACGTACTCCGGCCCCGAGGGGTAGAGCAGCAGCGCCCGCCCGCCGGACAGCCCCTCGGCCCGCAGCCGGACCGCGATCGCCCGGGCCCGCCGGTCGAGTTCGGCGTAGCTGAGCACGGCGGGGGCGGTCTCGTCGTCGTCCGCGAGATGGGTGAACGCGGGGGCGTCCGGGCTGCGGTGCGCGGCCCGCCGCAGGACGTCGATCCAGGTCGACGGTGCGGGCTCCACGGACGAAGGATCGGGCATTCCGGCCTCCTCAGGCTTTCGTTCGGCTCTCTGGACGGGGAATCGACCCGACGTCGGGGGCGGGCACCGCTATCCGCGACGGCTCGCCCGCGAATTCCGTCAGCGTGAGGAATCCTGTCGCCCGGGGCTCCTGAGGCGCAGTCAGGACTATCCCTGACATCCCCTCGGCGGGACCCTGACGTACCGTCGCGAAATACCGTGGTGCCGTGTGCGCCGACGGGCTCCACGGGGAATTCCGACCGCCCAGCCCGGAAGAGGACGCTGATGACCGTCGCACCGCAGGAGACTTCGCAGGGGACATCGCCGGAGGCGGTCACCCTGACGATTCCGAGCCGCTTCAACGGGCCCGCCACCGCCGGGAACGGGGGCTACGTCTGCGGCAGCGTGGCCGCGCTGGCCCGGGAGCTGGGCGACGGGCCGGCCGCCGTCACGCTGCACGCGCCCGTCCCGGTGGACCTCCCGCTGGACGTCCGCCGCAAGGGCAGCCGGCTGCACGTCTGGCACGGCGAGGAGCTGATCGCCTCGGCCGCCCTCTCCACCGCCCCGATCGGCCGGGTCGACCCGGTGGACCCGGCGGTGGCCCGGACCAGCTCCGAGCGGTTCGGCGGGCACACCGGCCACCCCTTCCCGACCTGCTTCGTCTGCGGCATGGAGCGCGCGGCGGAGGACGGGCTGCGGCTGACCCCGGCGCCGGTGCCCGGTCTGGAGCACACCGCGGCCTGTCTCTGGCGCCCGACGGCGGCGGTGGCGGGGCCGGACGGCACGGTACCGCCGGAGATCGTCTGGAGCGTGCTCGACTGCCCCGGCGGCTGGACCGCCGACCCGACCGTGGAACCGATGGTGCTGGGCCGGATGTGGGCCCGGATCGACCGCCTCCCGGCGGTCGGCGAGGAGTGCGTGGTGGTGGCCCGTCAGGACACCCGCAACGGCCGCACCATGACCAACACCTCGACCCTCTACGACGCGGCGGGCCTCCCCTTCGCGGACGCCTCCGCGATCTGGGTCGCCGTCAACGGCTGACCGCCCTCCGCCGCCCCAGCCGGCCCGGGCCGCCAGGCCCGCATCCTCCGGGGCGGCGGCTGACCGGACATCACCCCGCGCACGACAGCACAGGCAACGGCACCACTGGCCCAGGCCCGCACCCTCCAGCGCGGCGGCTAACCAGACGTCTCCCCGCGCCCAGCAGCGCGGGCAACGGGAGCAGCGCGGGCAACGCAGGCAACGGGAGCAGCGCAGGCAACGCAGGCAACGGGAGCAGCGCAGGCAACGCGCACGCATCCTCCGGGGCGGCGGCTGACCGGACATCACCCCGCGCACGACAGCACAGGCAACGGCACCACTGGCCCGGGCCCGCACCCTCCGGGGCAGCGGCTAACCAGACGTCTCCCCGCGCCCGGCAGCACGGGTAGCGCGGGCACTGCGGGCAACGGGAGCAGCCCGGGCAACGCAGGCAGCGGGAGCGCACCCTCCGGGGCAGCGGCTGACCGGACATCACCCCGCGCCCGGCAGCGCGAGCAGCACGGGCAGCGGCACCATGGGCCCTCGGCCGGGCACCGCAGGAGGAGCGCTCCGCGCGGCTCGTCCGAGGTGCGGCCGGTATGCCGACCCACGGACGGTCGGCCAGCCGGGACGCCGAGACGTTCGGGCACTTCGTCAACATGCTTCCGACGCCCGGGAGTTTCCGTCCTGAGCGGACCTTCCCCGAGGTGCTGCGGGGCACCCCGGTCGAGCGGCTCCGCCCGGCCCGGGTGCCCGGGGTGTCCCAGCTGGTGCGGGCGGTCGTCGCGCTCCGGCAGTCCGGCGGCAGCCCCAAGTGGCAGTCGGCCCGGTTCGCGCGCGGTCCGGTCGACGGCGCGTCAGGCTGCGGGCACTCCAGCAGATCCCCCGGCCAGCCCGCCCGGCCCACCAGCAACGCGACCCGGACACGGGCCGAGACACCCGACCCCCTCACACCCCACCAAGCCGACCACCACCCGGGACAACCGCCAGAACACCCCACCCACACCCACCAAGCCCGGTCAGCCCACCCAACAGCAACGCGCCCCGGACACGGGCCGAGACACCCGACCCCCTCACACCCCACCAAGCCCGGTCAGCCCGCCCGGCCCACCAGCAGCGCGACCTGGGCGCGGGCCGAGATGCCCAGCTTCTTGAAGGTCCGGCCGAGGTAGGTCTCCACCGTCTTGTGGCTGAGGCCGAGTTCGCGGGCGATCTGCTGGTTGGTCCGCCCCTGGCTGACCAACTGGGCGATCTGCTCCTCGCGCTGGCTCAGCAGCTTGAGCGGGCTCTGCGGGTCCTCGGTCGGCCGGCCCGCCGCCGTGGCCGCCACCGGTCCGTAGGCCGCGCACTGCTCCGCCTCCTCGGCGTAGCGGCCGGCGCCCTCGAGGTCGTGGTGGGACAGGCAGAGCTCGGCCAGCGCGACCGCGAAGCCGCGCTGGAGCACGCGCTGCCCGTGCAGGCCCACCAGCCGGTGCCCGCGCAGCAGATGACGCTCGGCCTCCTCCCGGCGGCCGAGGGCCGCCTCCGTGCTGCCGAGCCAGCGCAGCGTCTCCAGGCCGCCCGTCAGGGCCGCGTCGTCGAGACCGTCCACCAGCTCCGCCGCCCGCCGGGCCCGGCCCTCGGCGGTGCCCCGCTGGCCGCCCAGCCAGGCGCTGGCCGCGAGCAGGCTGAGACATCGCGCCCGGTGGGCCGGCTCGGCCGGCAGCGCGTCCACCGGCGCCCCGGTGCCGGGGCGCCGCGCCCAGGCCGTGCCGGAGTCCACGGCGACCGCCAACTGCTCGCTCCACAGGCCGGGTTCGGCCCCGGCGGCCGGCTCGCCGTGCGCGGTCTCGTCCGCCTCGGCGGTCAGGCCGAGCCAGCGCTCGGTGCGCGCCAGCCACTCGGCGGTGGCGGCACGCAACTCCTCGGGCAGCGCGGCGCGTTGCCGCCGGAGCCCGACCAGCAGGGTCCGTGCCTCGGCCGGCCGGCCGTCCAGGGCCAGTGCCGTGGCCCGGGTCAGGACGTCGGCCGGGTCCGGCTCGGCCTGCCGGAGCCGGGCGGCCACCTCCAGCCAGCGCAGCGCCCGCGCCGGGGCGGTGAAGACGGTGTCCCGGGCGGCGGCCGTCAGCACCCGGGCGCCGGCGGTGTCACCGGCGATCGCGGTGTGCTCCAGGTGGCACGCCTGCCTGGCCGGGGCGGCCCCGGCCAGCCGGAGCAGCAGGGCCGCCCTGGTGTGGGCCGACTGCCGCCAGCCGGGGGCCGCCGCGTGGTAGGCGGCGGCCCGGACCACGGGGTCGCGCAGCCGCAGTCCGCCGTCGGCGGCGGGCAGCACCAGGTGCTCGGCGGCCAGTTCGTCCAGCACGGTCTGGGCCTCGGCCCCGGTCACCTGGGCGACGAAGGCCACCATGGTCAGGTCGAAGGGATCGCCGCAGACCGCCGCCGCACAGAGCGCGAGCAGGGCCGCGGGCGACAGGCGCCGCATCTCGGGCACCGGCGGCACCACGAAGTGCGGTATCCCGCTGCGGAGTTCGTCCCCGTGCGGATGGTGGCCGAGCTCCGGCCGGGGGCCGTGGGCCCGGGCCAGCTCCTGGGCCACGCCCGGATTGCCCGCGCTGTCGTGGTGCAGCAGCCGCCGGGTGAGCCGGTCGGCGCCGGCCGGGAGCAGCCCGGCGGTCTGGTCCTCCGTCAGCGGGCCGAGCTCGATCCGGATCGCCGCCCCGTACCGGACCACCCGCTCGACCAGCTCGGTCAGCCCGGGCCCGGCCTGGGCCGGCCGGTAGCCCAGCACGATCACGATGGCGGCCTTCGGCGGGTCAAGGAAGAGGAAGCGGAGGAACTCCAGCGAGACCGGATCGGCCCAGTGCATGTCGTCGCAGAACAGCACCAGGCTGCGCTCCCGGGCGAGCCGCACCAGCAGCGCGCGGGCCAGCCCGAAGACGTGCGAGATCTCCGCCGGATCGCTCGGCCAGCGGGCCGTCCAGCGCTGTCTCAGCACCGGGAACAGCCCTGCCAGCCACGAGAGTTCCTCCGCGCCCAGGCCGTCGAAGACCGACTCCGGGGCGTGCCGCAGGCAGTGGTCGAGCGAGGAGGTCAGCACCTCGGAGGGGGTCATCGAGGCGGGGTGCTCGGCGCTGCCGGCCGCCACCGTGCAGCCCCGGGTGCGGACCTCCTCCAGCCACTGGGCCACCAGCCGGGTCTTCCCGGCCCCGGCCGGTCCGGTGACGGCCACCAGCCTCGCCTCCGCCGGCCGCCGCTCCAGCACCGCGTCGAGCGCGGTGAGTTCGGCCCGCCGCCCGAGGAATTCACCTCGGGAGGAGGAATCCAGAATCCGGTAGAAGTCCGCCACCATGCCGGCAACCCCCGTTGCAGAAGTAGACCTTCGCTCGACCGGGTCAGGCGTTCCGCAGGCTGAGCGGGCGCATGTCGGTCCAGCTATCGTCGATGTAGCGGAGGCACTCCTCACGCGGTCCGCGCTTTCCGACCGTCGTCCATCCGGCGGGCACCTCACGTCCGGCCCGCCAGATCGAGTACTGCTCCTCACCGTTCACGACGACCTCGAATTCGTCGGAAACACCAGTGAACACAGTGAACCTCCAGTGCGAAATGTATATGAACTGACGAGTTTCTCCGCCCTGCCGGGGGCAGAGGTGACACAGCCTCAGACGAAGTCGGCCAGGTCCTCGGAAATGGCCGCCATGAGGTCGTCAGGTGCCTCCATGAACTGGTAGTGCGGCCCCTGGAGCAGCCGGAAGCTGGTCTCCCCGCAGTCCGCCCAGCCGTCCATCAGGCGGTAGTCCACCTCGACGTCCTGGGCCCAGCCCAGCGCGCTGATCGGCAGCGGCAGCACGGTCGGCTTCTCCGGCTTGTACCGCTTGTTCGCCTCCACGTCGGCCCGCAGGATGCGGATCGACAGCTCGACCATGTCGGTGGTCGGCTTGCCGCCCAGCGAGGTGATCAACTCGGCCACCTCCACCGAGAGTTCCTCGTCGCTCATCTCCAGGAAGCGCCCGGCCGGCCCCTGGTGCGGGGCGACCTGGGAGGAGACGAACAGCCGGGACGGCAGCGGGTAGCCGCGCTCCAGCAGCCGCACCGAGGTCTCGTAGCCCGGCAGGGCCGAGCCGCAGTGCCCGAAGAAGGCGAACGGCCGGTCCAGGTAGGGCAGCAGGGCCTCGGCGAAGTCGTCGGCCAGCTCCTCGTAGGTGCCGTACGCGGGCTCGCGCAGGCGGTTCTCCCGGCCGGGCAGCTGGACGGCGCAGATCTCCACCTCGCCCAGGTACCTCGGCCACTTGCGGTACATGCTGGCCCCGCAGCCCGAGTACGGGATGCAGAACAGCCGCACCGCGCTGCTGTCGGACGGTTCGCGCAGCAGCCACTTGGCCTTGCGCGCAGTGGTCTCGGCCATCGTCGGTGTCCTCCCCGCCGCTCAGTCGGCCACGGGGGCGGACACGCCGGCCCGCGCCTTGGCCCGGATCGGCATGTGCTTGATGCCCGCCACGAAGTTCGAGCAGAGGTGCTCCACCTCGCCGGCCCGCTCGAAGTCCTCGAAGGTGGTGAACAGCTCCTCGAAGAGCAGCTTGAGGCTCATCCGGGCCACCGAGTGGCCGACGCAGTAGTGCGGGCCGATGCCGAAGGCGATGTGCTTGTTCGGCTTGCGGTGGAAGTCGAAGGTGAACGGGTCGGTGAAGTACTCGTCGTCCCGGTTCGCCGCGCCCAGCCAGACCACCACCGCGTCGCCGGCCGCGATCTGCTTGCCCCGGATCTCCACGTCGGCGATCGCGTAGCGCATGAAGTGGTTGGCCGGCGAGGCCCAGCGGACCGCCTCGTCCACACCGGTGGTCAGCGCGTCGGGGTCGGCCATCCACTCCTTCAGCCGGGGGGTGTCCATCAGCTCGTCCATCGCCGCGATCGGCACGAAGGGGGTGGTGATGTTGGCCCCGAGCAGCAGGCTGTAGCAGTTGGCCAGGACGGCGCCGACCTCGATCGGCTCGCCCTCCACCTCCATGGTCAGCATCAGGCTGATCAGGTCGTCGCCGAGGTTCTTGCGGCGGTCCCGGACGATGTCGTGGAAGTAGGCGAACAGCTCGCGGTGGGCCAGCTCCAGGGTGGCCTGCGCGGTGTCCTTGGCGGCGAACTCCGGGTCGTCCGGGGCGATCGACATCGCCGTCAGCTCGGTGAGCCGGGCCCAGTCGGCGCGCGGCAGGTCCATCAGCCGCCCGGCCGTGGCCATCGGCATGGCCATCATGTGCGCGGCGAAGTCGTAGACCTCGCCGGAGATCGCGGGCGCCAGCACCCGGCGGATCTCGTCCCGGACAGCGCCCTGGTAGCGCTCGATGGACTTGGGCGCCAGCGCGCGCTGCAGCGGCACCCGCATCCGGGTGTGCCGCGGCGGGTCGGTGGCGGCCATCTGGCGGCCCCGGGCCGGGTCGTCCTTGCCGAGCAGGAAGAGCATGGTGCCGCGCTGCGAGGTGAAGCGGGTGTGGTCACGGAGCACCAGGTCGGCGTCGTCCATCTTGGTGATGGACCAGAAGCCGAGGTCCTCCCCGACCGGCTGCCAGCGGACCGGGTCGCGGTCGCGCATCGCGTGCCAGATGGAGTGCGGGTCGCCGTGCCCGTAGAGCTCGGAGTCGACCAGGTCGACGGCGTCCAGGTCGATGGTGGCGGGGTCCAGCGGTCGGTTGAGTCGCATGTCGTTGGCTGCCCTTCGGTCAGGCGGAGGCGGTGCCCTGCTCCAGGGCCTCGGCGAGTTCGGCGATGGTCGGGCGCAGGTAGAGGGTCTGCGCGGAGAGTTCGATGGAGCGCTCCTCCTGGATCCGGGTGATCAGCTCACCCGCCATCAGGGAGTGCCCGCCGAGCTCGAAGAAGTCGTCGTCGATGCCGACCGGCTCGACGTCCAGCACCTCGCCCCAGAGGCCGCAGAGGTACTCCTCCTCGGGGGTGACCGGCGCCCGGTAGGCGTCCGGCAGGTCGCGCGGGACGCGGCGGGCGGCCGGCAGCGCGGCGCGGTCCAGCTTGCCGTTGCGGTTCAGCGGGAACTTCTCCAGCGTCACGTACGCCCACGGCAGCATGTAGGACGGGAGTTGACGGCGCAGCGCCTCGCGCAGGCTGGCCACGTCGCCGTCGCCGGTCGGCACCAGGTAGGCCAGCAGCCGCTTGCCGCCGGCCGGGTCGGGCTGGGCCAGCACCACGGCCTCGGCGACCGCCGGATTGGCCAGGACGGCGGCCTCGACGGCGCCGATCTCCACTCGGTAGCCGTTGATCTTGACCTGGTTGTCGGCCCGGCCGAGGAACTCCAGGTCGCCGTCGGGCAGCCAGCGGGCCAGGTCGCCGGTGCGGTAGATCCGCTCGCCCGGCCGGGCCGGGTCCTCGCGGAAGGCGGCGGCGGTGGCCTCGGGGCGGCCCAGGTACTCCCGGGCCAAGCCCTCGCCCGCGGCGTACAGCTCGCCCGGCACCCCGGCCGGGACCGGCCGCAGCGCGCTGTCCAGCACCAGCACCCGGGTGCCGGCGATCGGCCGGCCGATCGGGACGGAGCCGGTGCGGGGCGCGGTGCGGGTGGTCCAGCAGGCGGTGAAGGTGGTGTTCTCGGTCGGGCCGTAGCCGTTGGTGAAGGTCAACTCCGGGTGCGCGCCCAGCAGTCGGCGCAGCTGGTCGGGGCGGATCACGTCGCCGCCGGCGATCACCTGGCGCAGTCCGGCGAAGGACTTCAACTGCGAGCCGACCATCTGGTGGAACAGACCCGCCGTCAGCCAGGCGACCGTCACGCCCTCGTCGCGCAGCAGCTCGGCCAGCCGGTCGGCGGTCACCGGACCGGCCGGGTAGACGGCCAGCGAGGCGCCGTTGGCCAGTGCGCCCCAGAGCTCCAGGGTGGAGGCGTCGAAGGCGACGGGGGCCAGCTGGAGCACCACGTCCTCGGGCCGGAGGTCGGACCAGTCGTTCGGGCCGACCAGCCGGGCCACCGCCCGGTGCGGCACGGCGACGCCCTTGGGCTCGCCGGTCGAGCCGGAGGTGTAGCTGATGTAGGCCAGGTCGTCCGGGCCGACCTCCACCGGACGGAAGCCGGCCGGGGCCTCGGCCGGGACCTCGGCCGGGGTGAGCACGGTCAGACCGCCGGGCAGGCGCTGGCGCAGCGAGTCCTGGGCCAGCACGGTGCGCACCCCGGCGTCGGCCAGCTGCGCCGCCGAGCGGGCGTCCGGTGCCTCCGGGTCCAGCGCCAGGTAGGCGCCGCCCGCCTTGAGCACCCCGAGCACGGCCGTCACCAGGGCGGCGCCGCGCTCGTGGCTGACCCCGACCACCTCGCCGGGGCGGACCCCGGCGGCCAGCAGGGCGGCGGCCACCGCGTCGGCGGCGCCGTCGAGTTCACGGTAGGTCAGCTTGCTGCCGTCGGCGCTGACCGCGACCGCGTCGGGGGCGGCCTGCGCCCGCTCGGCCACCAGGACGTGCACCGGCCGGGCCGGGCCGGGGGCCACCCCGGTGCCGCCCCAGGCGGTGACCTGGGCCAGGTCCTCGGCGGAGGCCAGCGGCACGGCCGTCAGGGCGTCGCCCGGGGTGGCGGCCAGCGCCAGCTCCACCAGGCCGGCCAGCCGGTGCTCCGTGACCGCGTCCACCGGCTTGGGCAGCAGGTGCACCGAGCCGTCGGGGGCGGTCAGCAGCAGCGGGGTGGTGCGCCGCCCGGTCTCCGGCGAGCCGGCGCCCCGGTAGCCGAAGTCCGTGGCGGCCGCCTCGAGTTCGTCGAGCAGCTCCTCCTCGTACTCGTCCAGGCCGGCCACGGCGGCGGTCAGCCGCTCGGCCAGCTCACCGGCGGTCGGGGTGTCCGAGAGGTCCAGGGTCAGCACACCGGCCCGGGTGGGCTCGGCCGCCGGGTCCAGGTAGTCGACCCGCAGGGTGTCCCGCAGGCCGGCGCGGTGGACCACCAGCGCCAGCGCGGCGATCGCCGCGGCCGGGGTCCGGCTGCCGATCGGCACACCCGACGGTCCGTCCGCGTGGTCGGTGGCAGGTAGGTTCGCGAATGTGGTCATGCCGCCCTCACCGTGAGGAGTTCCCCGACGCGCCGATCGGCGTCATCGGCCAAGTCGCCCAAGAGGGCCAGGAATTCGTCCGCGATCGCGGTGCCCAGCGCGGGGCTGAGCACGTCGGTGCGGTGGTTGACGTACAGGTACCAGCCCGCCGGGGAGCTGGAGACCCGCACCGTCAGGTCGTTCAGCGCGTGCTCCCAGGGCGCGTCCCAGAGCTCGCCGGAGAGCTCGCCCTCCGGGAAGACCGTCTCCGGGTCCTCGTCGCGCTGGAACAGCACCCGGAACAGCTGACCGGTGGTCAGCCCGGCCAGCCCGGCGATCTCCTCGTACGGGAGGTCGTCGTGCGCCAGGTCGGCCGTCACCTCGGCCCGCACCGCGTCCAGATGGGCGCCGAAGCCGAGGCTCCCGTCGATCCGCACCCGGAGCGGGACGTAGTTCAGGTGGGCCCCGATCAGCCGGGCCGTCTCCTGCCGGTCCCGGCGGGTCACCGGGGTGGAGAGCACCAGGTCCCGCCGGCCGGTGCGGCGGGCCAGCACGATCGCGAAGGCCGCCAGGGTGGTGATGAACTCGGAGGCGCGGTGGGCGTCGGCCAGGGCCTTCACCCCGGCCGCCACCCGTGCGGGCACGGGCCGCACCACCACGTGTCCGGCGGTGCTCGGCGGCACCGCCCGGGTGGTGTCCGAGGGCAGCTCCACCGCCGCCGCGCCGGCCGTCCTGGCCCGCCAGTAGGCGTGCAGCTCGGCCTCCCGGGGGCCGGTCAGCGCGGCCTGCTGCCAGGCCGTCACATCGGCCGTCTGGGCGGTCAGCGGGTCCAGCAGCCCGGCGAGTACGGCCTCCTTCGCGCCGAGCCCCGACAGGTGCAGGGTGTACAGCTCGCGGAAGAGGATCTCCACCGAGTGCAGGTCGCCGACGATGTGGTGCAGGGCGAACAGCACGATGTGGTCCTCGGCCGCCAGCCGCAGCACGGCCAGCCGGACGGGCAGCTCGGCCGCCAGGTCGAACGGCCTCGCGACGAACTCCCCGGCCAGCGCCCGGGCGTCCGCCTCCGCGGTGTCCCGGACCGGGACGGCCGGGGCCTCGGCCGCCCGGACCACCTGGTGCAGCACCCCGTCCCGGGTCTCGAAGACCGTCCGCAGTGCCTCGTGACGGCCGATCAGCTCGGCCAGGGCCCGCTCCAGCCGGGGGACGTCCAGCGGGCCGCGCAGCCGCGCGGCGCCGGACTGGTTGAAGCCGGGCTGGCCCGGATACGCCTCCTGGAGGCCGTGGAACAGCCGCTGGGCCGGCGAGGCGGGCGTGCTCAAGGTGCCGTCGGCCGCCCGCTCCAGCAGCGGCGGCCGGGCCGCCCGGCGCGGGCGGCGGGCCAGCAGGGCCCGCTCGCGGGCGGCCCGGTCGGCCAGGTCGGTGGGGGTCCCGGTGGTGCTCATGCCGTCACTCCTCCTCACTGCTGAGCCGCTCGAACAGCCACTCGGCCAGCGCCTCGATGGTCGGCTCGATCCCGAAGAAGGCCCGCAGCGACAGGTCGAGCCCGAAGACCTCACGGACCTCGGCCACCATCCGCACCGCGATCAGCGAGGTGCCGCCGACGTGGAACAGGTTGTCGGTGACGCCGATCCGCTCCCGGCCGAGCAGCTCGGCCCAGATCTCGTGCAGCTCCTCCTCGATCGGGGTGCGCGGGGCGACCGGCCCGGTGGCCCCGGCCCCGGTGCCGAGCGCCGCGACCGCCGCCCGGTCCACCGTGCCGTCGGCCGTCACCGGCAGCCGGTCCAGCGGTACGTACACCGCGGGCACCAGCCACTCGGGCAGCCGCTCGCGCAGGTGGGCCCGGAGCGTCTCGCCGTCCACGGTGGCGCCGGGCAGCGCGACGTACGCGGCGACCAGTTCGGTGGGCCCGGCCGCTCCGTCCCGGGCCACCACCGCGGCGGCGGCCAGCTCCCGGTGGGCGGCGAGCACCGCCTCGGTCTCGGCCGGGTCCACCCGGCGGCCCGCCACCACCGTCCGGCCGTCGCCCGGACGGCCCGTCAGCTGCAGGCTGCCGTCGGCCAGGAAGCGCGCCGACTCGCCGGTGCGGTACAGCCGTTGGCCGCTCCGCGCGGCGAACGGGTCCGGGACGAAGCGGTCGGCGGTGGCCGAGGCGTGTCCCGGGTAGCCCGGGCCGACCCCGCGGCCGCCCACGTACAGCTCGCCCGGCACGCCGACCGGCACCGGCTCCAGCCACTCGTCCAGCACGTACACCCGGGCCCCGGGCAGCCGGCGCCCGACCGGCACCTGGGCCGCCCGGTCCGGCTCCGGCCCGTCCGGCCCTGCCGGGCCGGAGGTCACCGGGCCGGCCGCCTCCACCGCGCCGTGCATCCGCACCAGCCGGACCGCGAGGCCGTCCACCTGCTCCCAGCGCAGCGCCGGTTCACCGGTCAGCACCACGGTGTGCAGGGTCGGCGGCAGCTCCTTGCGCTGCTGCTCCGTCCAGCCGAGCAGCTCGGAGGGCGGCACCGCCACGGTGGTCGCACCGCCCGCCGTCACCAGCTCCCACAGCCCGGCGCCGGCCTGACGCTCCGGCAGGGCGAGCGAGGCGCCGGCCACCAGGTAGGGGTAGACCTCCTCCAGCAGCCGTTCCGAGCCGGCCGGCGCGAGCGGCAGCGACCGGTCGGCCGGGCCGAGCTCCAGCGCGGCAATGACCGCCCCGGCCAGCTGGGCCAGCTGACGGCGGGTCACCGGCACCAGGCCCTGGCCGGACAGGTGGCAGAGGTGGGCCGGGTCGTCCGGCCCGGCGCCGCTCTCCGGCGGGCCGGCCGGACCGTCCGCACGGCCCTCGCCGTCCTGACCGTCCAGGCCGTCCGAGCCGTCCAAGCCGTCCACCAGGACCTCGGGCAGACCGTGTCCGGCCAGCGGCCCGCGCTCCCGGGCGTCCGTCACCAGCACGGCGGGAGCCGCCTGCGCCAGGATCGCGGCCGTCCGCCCGGCCGGCTCCGCCGGGTCCACCAGCAGGGCGGCGGCGCCCGCCTTCTGCACGGCCAGCAGCACCACCGGCAGCTCCGGCGAGCTCGGCAGCGCGACGGCGGCCACCGCCCGGTCGGCCAGCCCGGCGGCCCGCAGCCGGTGGGCCAGCAGGTCGGCCCGGCGGTTCAGTTCGGCGTAGCTCAGGCCGGAGCCGTCCCCGGCCACGGCGATCGCCTCCGGGGTCTGCGCCGCCAGCCGGGCCACCGCCAGGTGCACCGGCTCGGCCGGGCCGCCGTCCTCCGCGTTCCACGCGTTCACCAGTTGGTCGCGCTCGTGCTCGGAGAGCATCGGCAGCCGGGAGACCGGCAGGTCGGGGTTGGTGGCGATGGCGCCGAGCAGGGTGGTGAAGTGCTGGGCCATCCGCCGCACGGTGGGCTCGCGGAACAGGTCGAGGCTGTACTCCAGGCTGCCGAGGAAGCCCTCGGCGCCCTGCGGGGCGATGTCCAGCAGCAGGTCGAACTTGGCCGTGTTGGTCGCGACGTTGAAGACCTCGAAGGTCAGCCCGCCGGCCTTCCACTCGTCCTGCGGGATGTTCTGGAAGGAGAGCATCACCGTGGTCGGCGGCCCGTCCAGCTCGCCGCGCACCGCCTCCACCACCCGGTCGTACGGGAGGTCCTGGTGGGCGTAGGCGTCCAGGCAGGTCTGCCGGGCCCGCTCCAGCAGCTCGCTGAAGGCCGGGTCACCGGAGGAGTCGGTGCGCAGCGCCAGGGTGTTGACGAAGTAGCCGATCAGGTTGGCGACTTCGGGCCGGTTGCGGCCGGCCACCGCGCTGGCCACGGTGATGTCGGTGGCGCCCGAGTAACGCGAGAGCAGCACGTGGAAGGCGGCCAGCAGCAGCATGAACGGGCTGGCGCCCCGGTCCCGGGCGATCTTGTCGAGCCGCTGCATCAGCGGCGCCGGGAGGGTGAAGAAGTGCGTGCCGCCCCGGGAGGTCTCCTGGGCGGGCCGGACCAGGTCGGTGGGCAGCGGCAGGTGGGTGATGCCGGACAGCTGCCGCTGCCAGTAGCCCACCAGCCGGTCCAGCGCCGGGCCGGCCAGCGTCTCGCGCTGCCAGATGGCGAAGTCGGCGTACTGGATCGGGAGTTCGGGCAGCTCCGGCAGCCCGCCCGCGATCAGCGCCTCGTAGCCGGCCGACAGCTCCTGGAACAGGATGGCCGAGGACCAGCCGTCGGTGATGATGTGGTGCATCACCAGCACGCAGACGTGCTCCTGCGGGGAGAGCCGCAGCAGGCTCATCCGCAGCAGCGGCCCCTGCGCCAGGTCGAAGGCGCGCTCGATGTCCGCCTGCACCACGGCGTCCACCTCGTCCCGGGTGACCTCCCGGACCGGGATCGGCACCCGCAGCTCGGGCAGGATGCGCTGGAGCGGGTCGATGCCGTCGAAGTCGAAGACCGTGCGCAGCGCCTCGTGGCGGCGCACCACCAGGTTGAGCGACTCCTCCAGGGCGGCCGGGTCCAGCTCGCCGGTGATCCGGACGGCGGCGAGCACGTTGTAGGTGGGCCGGCCCGGGTCGGCCTGGTCGATCAGCCAGAGGCTCTGCTGGGAGAACGAGGTCTCCAGGGTGACCGGTTCGGTCGTCACTGCCGTACTCCCTTGCCGTCGTTCCGCTCTCCGATGGGTCCGCCGCGCGCGGTCCGGCGCCTCACGACCCGGCCCCCCGGCGGCCGGCCCGCCCGGCCCCGGCGCGCTCCTCGCGCTTGCGCCGGTAGCCGTCCCGGTCCACCCGGCCGATCGGGGCGGAGCCCGCGCCGCCCTGCCCGGTGGCGGCCAGCTGGCCGTCCACGTACTCGGCGGAGGAGGCCACCGTGGGCGCCTCGAAGAGCGTGCCGAGCGGGAGTTCGACCTCGTAGACCGCGCGGACCCGCTCCACCACCTCGGCGCCCATCAGCGAGTGGCCGCCGAGCGAGAAGAAGTCGTCCGTCACCCCGATCCGGTCCAGGCCGAGCGCGTCGGCCCAGATCTCGGCGATCACCCGCTCGGTCTCGGTGGACGGGTCACGGGAGATCTTGGCCTGCTCGCGGGCCGCCCGGTCGGCGGCCGGCAGCTTGGCCGGGTCGACGGTGCCGTCGGCCCGCAGCGGCCACTCCCGCACCACGATCAGCTCCGCCGGGACGGCGTAGCCGGGGTGACGGCCCGCCAGCTCCTGCTGGATCTCCGGCAGCACCGCCTTGATCCGCATGGCCCGCAGCGGGTCGTTGGCCAGCACCGCACCGGCGCCGCTGTCCTTGCCCCACTCCTGCTCCAGCACCGCCGCCAGCCGTTCGAACGGCACCGGCTCGCCGTCGGACTGCCGGGCCAGCACCACGTCCAGGTCGCCCGGGACGCCGTTGGCCGAGCAGCCGATCAGCGGGGTGTAGCCCGCCTCGGCGGCCAGCGCGAGGAGTTCGGCGTGGTCGACCGGCGAGCCGGGCTCGCCGAGCACCGGGCGGGCCGCGTCCAGCAGGTCGGCGACGGTGTCCACCAGCCCGGAGCCGAGCAGGCCGACCCCGGCGGCGTACTGGGCGGTGCGGGCGTCCTTCACCGCCCGCAGCAGCACCGTCTCCGGCCGACGCTCCGTCAGGGTCTCCCGCAGGTCGGCCGGGGTGAGGCCGTCCTGGGCCCAGTCGGCCGGCTCGACCGCCGGCACCTCGACCGGCTCGCCGCCGACCCGCAGCAGCACGTCGTAGCGGAAGGCGTTCAGCTCGTTCTGGTGGCGGCCGACCCGGGGCAGCAGGCTGACGCCCGTGACGCCCGGGATCCGCCCGGCGATCTCGCGGAACAGGCGCGGGTCGAGGATCAGGTCCTCCTCCCGCTCGGTGTGCTGGGTGACGGCCTGGCGCAGCCGGTCCACCGGAGCGTTCGGCGGCAGGCGGCGGGCCTGCACGGAGAGGTGCAGCGCCTCCACCAGCCCGAGGCTGCGCACGTCGCCGACGTAGACGGTGCCGCCGGGCCGGACCACCCGCACGGCGTCGGCCAGCACCCGCTCCAGGTAGTCGGCCTCGGGGAAGTACTGGGCCAGCGAGTTGATCACGACGGTGTCGAAGTCGCCGTCCGCCAGCTCGGAGAAGTCGTCGGCGGCGCGCTCCAGCAGCACCACCGCCTCGGCCTTGGAGGCCAGCCACTGCTCGTGCTCGCGGATGTGGGCGAGTGCCCGGGCGGACAGGTCGGTGGCCACGTAGGAGTCGCAGCGCATCGCCAGACGGAAGAGCAACTGACCGTTGCGGCAGCCGACTTCGAGCACCCGGGAGGGGTGCAGCGCGGTGATCCGGCGCATCGTGCCGTCGGCCCACTCGCGCATCTCCTCGGGCGAGAGGTACTCGTCGGTGGAGCGGCTCTTCCAGCCCGCCGTGTTCACCGTCGGGTCGTCCTCGGCGCCGCGGCCGGAGTAGGTCTCCTCGAAGATCTTCCGCCAGCGGGCCCGCTTCACCAGCTCGGGCGCGTTGGCCCGCACGCCGGAGGCGCGCTCGCGCAGCGTCAGGTAGCCGAGCAGCTCGGTGCCGCCGGGGGCCTCGTGGTCGGCGACCACCAAGGCGCGGTCCACCGCCTCGTGCCGGGCCAGCGAGCCCTGCACCTCGGTGGTCTCCACCAGGCGGCGGCGGATCCGCAGGGCCCGGTCGGTGCGGCCCAGCAGTTCGATGGTGCCGTCGGGCAGGCGGCGGCCGCGCTCCCCGGTGCGCCGCACCGGCACCCCGCCGAACAGGACCGTCTCGGGGCCCGCGCCGCCGGTCTCCGCGCCGTCCGCCCCCTCGTCGTCCGCCCTCGCGGCCGCGTCCCCGGCGGCTGCGGAGACCTGGAGGTGCAGCTCGCCCGGCACGCCGACCGGCACGGCCTGGCCGCGCCCGTCCAGCACCACCACGTCGGGGTCCACGCAGAGCGGGCCGTGCTCGGCGCCCTGGCCCTGGCCGGCGGCGGGCCGGCTGACCACCAGCCGGTCCGCTCCGGCCGCCGCCGAGCCGCGCAGCTCGCGCAGCCGGGTGGACGGCAGCAGGCGGCGGGCGTCCTCCAGCAGGGCGGGCCAGGTCTCGTCGGTGACCACGGCCAGCTCCCGCAGCCCGCCGAGGCCGACCGCCGCTCCCGGGGCGGCCAGCAGACCGGCCAGCGCGGCGGGCACCAGATGGGCCACGCCCACCTGCTCACGCGCCATCAGCTCAGCGGTCTCGGCACCGGTGGCACCACCGCCCGCGATCACCAGCCGTCCGCCGGTGACCAGCGGCAGCAGCCAGCGCCACGGGGAGGTGTCCAGACCGACCGGGCCGCCGAGCAGCACCGAATCGGCCGCCGTGCAGGCGAGTTGGGTCTGCTCCCAGCGCAGCCGCTCCAGCGCCGAGCGGTGGCAGTGCACCCCGGCCGGGCCGCCGTCGGCGGCGTACAGCGCGAACGCGCCCCGGCCGGCGGTGCCCGCCGGGATCTCCCCGGCCGGGGCCTCGGCGAGCTGGTCGGCGATCCGGTCCAGGTGCACCACCTGGACCCCGGCCCCGGCCCACAGCAGGCCGGGGTGCCAGCTCCCCGACTCGGTCAGCACGATCCGCGCCCCGGAGTCGCGCAGGGCACTGCGGACGGCGGCGCGCGGGTGCGCCGGGTCCAGCGGCACCAGCACCGCCCCCGCCTTGAGCACGCCCAGCGCCGAGGCGGCCAGCGCGCCCGACCCGGGCAGGTGCACCGCGACCCGGTCGCCCGGCTGGACGCCCAGGCTCCGCAGGTGGTGCGCGATCCGCCCGGCCCGCAGGTCCAACTCCCGGTAGCTCCAGCGCTCTTCGCCGTGCACCAGGGCCTCGGCCTCCGGCGTGCCGGCGGCGTAGCCCTCGACCAGCCCGTGCACCGTCCGCGCCGAGGTCGCCGGGTCGGTGACCGGGGCGGGCGCCAGCGGGGTGGGCACCGCGAGCGGCAGCAGCGCGATCGGGGTGTCGGGGGCGTCGAGGGCCGCCCGCAGCACCCGGTCGAAGGCGTCCAGCACGTCCTGCACCAGCTCGGGGGTGAACAGGTCGGTGGAGAAGTACACCGGGCCGCTGATGCCGCCGTCGGCGTCCACCGCGAGGTCGATCTCCATGTCGAAGCGGACGGTCTCGGTGCTCAGCGTCTCGACCTCGAAGGTCACGCCGGACAGCTCCACGCTCCAGCGCGGCTCGTTGTGCAGGCCGAGCTGGTGGCGGATCAGCGGCACGTGCGAGCTGGCGTCACGCTCCGGGTTGACCGCCTCGACCATCAGCTCGAACGGGACCTCCTGGTGCTCGTAGCCGCCGTGCGCCACCTCGCGGGCGGTGCGCAGCAGCGAGCGGAAGCTCGGGTCGCCGGCGGTGCTCACCCGCAGCGGCAGGGTGTTCACGAAACACCCCATCAGCCCTTCGAGTTCACTCATCGTCCGGTTGGCGATCGGGCAGCCGATCACCGTCTCGTCCGCGCCGCTCCACCGGGTCAGCACCACCGAGAGCGCGGCCAGCAGCACCATGTACGGGGTGGCCCGCTCGCTGTCGGCCAGCTCGCGGATCCGGCGGACCAGCGCGGGCGGCAGCGCGAAGGAGAGCGCGTCGCCGTTCCAGCTGAGCGCGGCCGGGCGCGGCCGGCCGGTCCACGGCAGGTCGAGCAGGCCGGCCCCGGTCAGCTGCTCCTTCCAGTACGCCAGCTTCTCGGCCAGCACGTCGCCGCTCAGGTGCTCGCGCTGCCAGGCGGCGAAGTCGCCGTAGTGCACCGTGAGTTCAGGGAGCGGGGACGGCTCGCCCCGGGTGAAGGCACCGTACAGCGCGCCGATCTCGCGCAGCAGCAGGTTGATCGACCAGCCGTCGGTGGCGATGTGGTGCTGGACCAGCACCAGCAGGTACTCCTGCTCCCCGGTGCGCAGCAGGCGCGGACGGAGCATCAGATCGCGCTCCAGGCTGAACGGACGGCCCACCTCGCCCCGGCAGTACTCGGCCGCCGCCTCCTGGCGGTCGGCCTCCGGCAGGTGCCGGAGGTCCACCACCTCCAGCTTCAGCTCCGGTGCCTCGTTGACCTGCTGGACGGCCCGGCCGTCGAGCTGGCGGAAGGTGGTGCGCAGCACCTCGTGCCGGCGGACCACCTCGGTCAGCGAGCGGCCCAGCGCGTCCACGTCCACCGGGCCGCGCAGCCGGGCGGCGCCCGCCACGTTGTAGATGGTCGAGTTGGGCTGGAGCCGGTCGAAGAACCAGATCCGCTGCTGCATCAGGGACACCGGCATCGCGGACCGGTCGCCCGGGTGGCTCTCGACCCTCGGCCTGGTGCGGGCCACGCCCTGCTCGGCGAGCAGGAGGTCAAGCAGCCGCCTGCGCTCGGGCGACATCACGGTCGGTGGCATGTCGGGTCCCCTCGGTGTCGATGAGTCTGCTCGTACTGGTCAAGTCGGTTGTCGGGAACGGCCGGTGGGCCGCCGGCCGGCTCCGGATGCGGAGCACCGGGCCCGACGGGCCGGGCTATGCGGGCCGGGCGCGCAGCGCGTCGCCGATGTCCCGCTGGAGGCGGCTGAGCACCATGTCGACCCGCTCCTGCACGAAGAAGTGGCCGCCGGGGAAGGTGCAGAGCTCGAAGTCCCCGTTGCCCTCGATCTCCCAGCCCGCGGCACGCTCCCGGTCGACCCGCGGGTCCGCGTCGCCGACGTAGGCCCGGACCGGGCAGCCGAGCCGGGGTGAGGCCGCCAGGTCGCGGTGGGCGATCGACTCGAAGTCCGCCCGGACCACCGGCCGGAGCATCGCCAGGTACTCCTCGTTGTCCAGGATCGAGGCGGGGGTGCCGCCCACCTGGCGCAGGAAGGCGAGGATGCCCTCGTCGGTCATCCGGGTCTCGTAGTCGGGCACCGACGGCAGGTCCGGCGAGCCGCAGCCGGCCGCCACCAGCAGCAGGGGCCGCCAGCCGACGTCGGTGAGCAGCAGCCGGGACAGCTCGGTGCCGACGATCGCGCCCATGCTGTGGCCGAACACCACCAACGGCCGGTCCAGCAAGGTCTTCACCTCGCCCAGCAGCCCGCCCGCGATCAGCCCTGGCAGGGTGTCCACCGGCGGCTCGCCCATCCGGGAGCCGTGGCCGGGCAGTTCCACCGCCACCACGCCGATGTGCGCGGGCAGCAGCTTGGACCACGCCCGGTAGGGCTGCGCACTGCCGCCGGCCGGCGGGAAGCAGAGCACGCGAACCAGCGGCTCCTCGGTCCCCGACCAATCTCGGAGCCATTCCATGCAGTTCTCCAGAACGTGGGGAAAGGGGGTGCGGGAGTTCATCGCTCCGCCGGTTCCGACCGCCCTCGGCGGGCTTTCGGAAGGGCCTCGGCGGGGCCGCCCTCACCGTTGGAGACTTCCGCATCCCACCCTCCCCCCAGTAGTCAGGAGACTCCCCTACAACCCCGACCTGACACAGTCCGCGACCTGCGCGTCCCGCTCCCCTTGGTGGCACCCGGACACCGCCGCGAGGCACTTGCCTCACCCCTCACGGATCGTCAAACTGTCGGTACTCGGGGGAAGTTGGGTGACATTCCGAACTCCGCCGAGGTATACGGACGCCGCTGCCGGAAACACCCAGAATCCCGGCCGTCGAGAACGCCGAATTTCGACCTACGGAGAAGAATGACCACGCTGAACGAGCTTCTGACGACCTCAGGGCAGTCCGCCACCGTCGACTCTTTCGCCCTCTACCGGATCGCCACCTCGCACTCCCCCGAGGGCGACGCCGCCCGCCGCGCGGTGCTCGACGGCGCCCTCTCGCTGAGCGTCTCCGCCGTGGCGGTCTCCACCGCCGCCGCCATGAAGACCTGCTGGGACGAGGACTGTCCGGAGCGCCACCGGCTGGGCAGCGAGACCCAGGTCCGGGCCTTCTGCGAGCTGCCCGGCGTCCGGGTGGTACCGCTGGAACTGACCGACGGGGTGGCCACCGGCCGTCTGTACGCGGTGAGTTCGGGCGCCCGGATCGAGGGGGTGGAGGTGCTGTCGAGCTGCCACTCGCTGCTGATCGCCGAGGAGGCCGGACAGCCGCTGCTCACCAGCGGCCGGGCCCGCTACTGCTACGGCGATCAGCTGCTCGACCGGCTGGACCGCCGGCCCGCCCTCCTGGAGGTCTGACCCTCCCGGGGGAGGGTCCACCGAACCACCCAGTACCGAACCACCCCGCACCGAACCACCCCGCGCCGCAGGCCACCAGCCGGGGAAGTCCCTGACAGCACCGCCCGTCCCGCACGTGCCAAGCTCCGAACCGACGCTTGCCGGTGCAGGGAGGGAGAGTTCGGGTGGACGCTGTCGCGGTTCGACCGCAGGTGGCACGGTCCTTCTGGCCGTTGTGGTGGGCGACGCTGGTGTCCAGCACCGGTGACGGCATCAGGATCGTGGCGCTCCCGCTGTTCGCCGCCTCCCTCACCCGGGACCCGGGCGCGGTCTCGGTGGTCACGGTGGTCGGCGGCCTGCCCTGGCTGCTGGTCGGCCCGTTCACCGGCGCCCTGACCGACCGGCTGCGCGACTACCGGCGGGTGATGTGGGTGACCGACCTGTGCAGCGCGGTCGGCATCGGCCTGTTCGGCGTGATCGCGGCGACCGGCGGCGGGACCATCGCCATGCTGGCGGGCGTCAACTTCCTGCTCGGCTCGATCCAGACCCTGCGCGACGGCGTGACCCTGTCGGCCGTCCCCCGGATCGTCCCCAAGGAGGGCCTGGAGACGGCCAACAGCCGCCTCCAGGCCGCCCAGTTGATCACCATGGAGCTGGTCGGCCCGCCGCTCGGCGCGGTGCTGTTCTCGCTCCCGACCGGTGCGCCCTTCCTGATCGACGCGGCCTCCTTCGTGCTCTCCGCCGCGATCGTCCTGGGCATCGCCGACGCCCGCCTGCGCGCCCAGCGCGCGGTCCTCGACGCCACCGGCCCCGCCGACTCGCCTGACGCCCCCGTCGCCGTCCCTCGCGGCAACCTCCTCCAGGACGTCCGGCACGGCATGGCCTGGCTCTGGAAGCACCCGCTGCTCCGGGCGGTCTGCCTGCTGGTCGGCCTCACCAACTTCGCGGTGATGGCCGTCCTCGCCATCGCCATCCTCTACGCCTACGAGGTCCTGCACGTCTCCCACCTCGCGTACGGCCTGCTGCTCGGCCTGGTCGCGGTCGGCGGCCTGGTCGGCACCCTGGCCGCCCCCGTCCTCACCGAGCGCTTCGGCCGGGGCACCCTGCTGCGCGCGGTCTTCGCGGTCTCCTCGGCCGCCTTCGTGGTGGCCGGCCTGACCTCCACCCCGCTGCTCGCCGCCGGCTCCCTCAGCCTGGTCGGCGCCGGAGTCGGCGTCGCCAACGTGGTCAGCGTCTCGCTGCGCCAGGCCCTGGTCCCCGAGGAGCTGATGGGCCGGGTCAACTCCGCCTACCGCTTCTTCGCCGTCGGCCTCGGCCCGGTCGGCGCCGCCCTCAGCGGCGCCTCCGCCGAACTCTGGGGCCTGCGCGCCCCGTTCATCCTCGCCGCGGTCGTCCTCGCCGCCGGCTGGCTGGTCGCCCTGCGCACCCTGCGCCCCTCGGTGATCCGCCGTCACCTCCCCCAGGACGGCCTGCGCAGGGCTCCGGCCTCCACCACCGCCGAGTAGCGGGCCCGTCCGAGCCCGTCCGAGCCCGTCCGAGCCCACGGGGGCTCGACGTACGGCAGCTGAGCGGTCATGCGGTCGAGGTGCGGCTCCGTCGGCAGGGGGTCGATGGCGGCGGGGCCCATCCGGCGCCGTCGGCTCCCTCGGCCTCGGCCCGCGCATCCGGCCGCGTCGAGCACCGGAGGGCCGGTGGCGCTCCACCGCCTCGGCCGTCCGGAGCCGACCGCCGCCGAGCACCCTCGGCGGGCCCGGCGGCCCTCCGGCCCGTGTCGCCCGTCCTGGTCACCGTCATCACCGATCGCCCCCGACCGGGGCGCAGTACCGGGCGTCCGGACGCGCGGCCGACGACGGTCTCGGCACGCACGGCCGGACGGGCCGTCAGGCGGTGGGCACCCGTCGCAGGCGGGCCGCCTCGACGGTGACGCCCGGGCCGATGGTGAGCATCACGCCCTCCTCGCCCGGGGCCGGACCGTCCGGATCGTCGAGGGTCCGGGCCAGCACGTCGAGCACCGAGACCGAGGTCATATTGCCGTGCTCGCGCAGCGAGTCCCAGGAGTGGCGGAGCCCGTCGCGCCCGCAGCCGAGCACCTGCGCGGTCCGCTCCAGGATGGCCGGCCCGCCGTGGTGCGCGACGTGGAAGGCGGGCGCCGGCGACCGCTCGGCCCGCCAAGCGTCGAGCGCGGGGGCGGCCGAGAGGATGGCGAGCGGGGCCTCGGCCGTGGAGGTGAACCCGATCTGCCCGTTCCGGTGATCGGCCGTCAGCCGGTAGTGCTCCTCGGTACCGGGGATCAGCAGCTCCAGCGGGTCGGACAGCTCCACCGCCGCCACCCCCGGGCGCGGGTCCGCGACACCGGTGACCACCACCGCCGCCGCGCCGTCCCCGCCCAGCGCCTTGTAGATCATTGCGGGCGTGCCGGTGTCACCGGGCCGGAAGCCGGTGCTGAACGCCTCGGCGGCCACCACCAGCACTCTGCTGCCCGGGTGGGCGGCGACCTGCTCCCGGGCCCGGATCAGCCCGTACAGACCTCCGGCGCACCCGATGGTGCTCACCGGCAGCCGCCGGACGGTGGGCCGCAGCCCGAGCAGCCGGATCACCCGGACGTCCACGCCCGGCATCGTCCACCCGGTCACGCTCGTCACCACCAGGGCGTCGACCTCCCCGGGCGCCAGCCCGGCCGCAGCCAGTGCCTCCGTCGCGGCCTCCGCCGCCAGCCCGGCCAGCAGGTCGGCCGTCGCGTCCCAGTACTCCGGCCCCGCGCCCCGGGTGAACAGCTCCTCCGGAGGCCGGACGAAGGACCGCGTCTCCACGCCGGTCGCCCGCATCGTGCGCTCGACCCGCTCCGGCACCTGGCCGGTGTCGAACGCCCCGCCGGCCAGCTTCACCACCTGGTCGATCGTGGCGGTGTGCGGTGCCGTGCGGAAGACCGGCCGGTGCACCCTGGCCGCGAACCCCGAGTCACCCTGGCCCATGAATCCGTCCTCTCCCAGACAGGGTCGGCCCCTGCAGACGCGTCTTCGGCGGCAGGCGCTCGCTTCCCCACCCTGACGCAGCCCGACCGCCGCCGGGTTCCACCGTCGTCACCCGGACGCCGCGCGCCCCGGGGCCGGCCTGCCGTGCCCAGTACCGTCCCACAGTCGCACCGGAGGTGACCGCGGCCACCGCACACCCCGTCAGGTCATCACCGCTCCGGCCCACCCGTCGGGTCCCCGCCGCCGGCCGAAGGTCTACGACTCCCCTTCCGGTGCGCACCGGACGCGCGGCGCCGAGGGGCGGGATACCGAAAATCGCAGCGCCGATCCGCCGGCGCTCGCTACCCTCCCGCTCATGCCCACCACCCCGAACCCCTCCCAACCCGCACTCGAGCACTTCCTGTGCTGCGTCTGCGGCGGGAGCACCGCCGGCGCCGAGGACTCCGTCCTCCTGGCCGTCACCTCGCCCAAGGGTCCGACCGAGCAGTGGCTCGGCGCCCACGCCGAACACCTCAACGACCTCCTCGCTCCCGGCTTCGCGGTCGAGGTGCACAGGATGTGACACGGGACGGGCGGCCCCGTGGTCGGGGCGCGGGCCCGACGGCCAGCCCGGGTCCGGGGCCACGGCGCGTGCGGCCAGAAAATCTCCCCTCGGGGGCGATCGGTCCGATAAGCTGGCGTGGCGTCAGTCGTGGCTCACGGAGCAGGTCTTGACGTATCGCATCCCCCTTCCAGGAGGGTCATCGCGCCCCGCGCGCGACGGACGGCACTGCGAATCCAGCCGAGCGTGGGTACCCCCATGCCTCGGAACTGGTGGCAGTCGACCGTCATGACGACTTTCGAGGGGGCTTCGCATGGTCACGATTCTGGCCTGGATCGGTGGCATCGGTATCGCGCTGGGCAGTGCGGTCCTGGTCCTGAAGCGCGCTCGCGCGCTCGTCCTGCAGCTCACCGACGTGATCACCGATCACGTCCGCCCCCTGGTGGGTGCCGTCGAGGAGTTGGTCCACGCCCTCCGCGAACTCCGCGTCGAGGTCCGGCGGGCGTTCGGGAGCCACCGGCCCCGGCGGGCCGAACTCCCGCCTGCCGAGGGCCTCGTGCGGCCTCCGGTACGGGACGGCGGGCGCCGGGAGGAGCGCTGAGCAGCGGGGCTGTCGGTGCGGCTCCCTAGCCTGAGGGGGACCCGGGGCCGGGCGGCGAAGCACCGGCCCCGTCCACCGAGGAGGGGAGCGACCGTGTCCGCCGTGGAACCGGCCCAACTGAACCGGAGCTTGGCGGCGCTGCACGCCGCATCACTGCCGGCGGGCCGACCGCCGGAGACGCTCACCTACAGCGGGGTGCCGGACGGGCAGGCGAAGGGCGGCCGGGACTTCCTGGTGGCCGACGAGCTGCTGTTCGGGGCGCCCGAGATCGCCCCGTGGGCGGACCTGGACGACCCGGGCCGCCCGCTGCCGGTCCGGGTGCCCGTGCTGTCGGGAGCCCTGGTCGTGCTGGAGGACGCCCCGCTGACCCGCCGGGTGACGGACTACCACCTGTTCTCCCCCGCAGGCGGCCACCACGTCACGTTCCACCTCCCGGGCGGCGGCCTGCGGCTGGACCTCGCCGAGGCCACCGACATCACCCTCGACTGGCCCGGGACGGAGGCGGAGCGGGAGGTCTCGGTCCGCGCGCTGAGCGGCGGCACGCTGCGGCACCTGCTGGGTGCGGACGGCGTGTACGACCTCACCGCCGCCCCGGCCGAACTCCCCCCGTCCGGGACCGAGTCACCGCCCGCGCCCGGTGCGACCGGGGACGGTCCGACCGACGACGGCCCGACCGGGGACGGTGACGCGCTCCGGGCCCTCGCCACCGAACCGCTGGACCCGGCCCGGCGGATCCGCTTCACCACCAGCAGCGAGCTGCCGTTCGTCCGGCCGCAGGACCACCGGCTGTTCTTCTTCTCCGGCCCCGACGGGGACCCCCTGGACCGCGAGCCGGTGCTGACGCTGTACGGTCCCGGCTCGCTCGACGAGGGCGCGCCGGTCTACGTCGCCCCCACCGCGGTCCCCGCGTACACCGTCGCCGTGCTGGTGGCCGAGCTGACCGGCGGGCCCGAGGGGGACCTGCGCGGGATCCACACCGTCGTGCTGACGCCGGATCGCCCCGGCCGACCCTGATCCGGCGTCAGCAGGACGGCGCACACCGCCCCGTCCTGTCATGTGATCCTCATCTCCGCTCGCGCCCGACCCGGCCGACGGGCGGGCCACCTGCGGTACAAACGTTCCGCTCGACCACCACCACAGGGGGAATTGTGAACACTCGCACCGTCGTCGCGGTCCTCACCGCCACCGCCGCCGCACTCGTGCTCGCCGGCTGCTCGGACACCCAGGAGCTGTCCTACGGGAGCAGCGCGAAGAAGGACAACATCGAGGTCAGCGTGGAGCGAGTGGTCGCCGGGACCACCGCCGACCTGTCCGTGCTCAAGGACGCCGCCAAGTACCAGGGCCGGACGCCCTACTACCTGCACTTCCGGGTGACCAAGACCGCCGACGGCGACGTCACCGGCCCGTCCTTCGACGTGACGGCGGACGGCGACCTGCTGACCCGGCTGAGCATCATGCCCTCCTTCCCGGAGCCCGTGGTGGGTGCGGACGGCAAGCTCAGCTACAAGGAGTCGCAGAAGTTCGACAAGTGCCTCGACGGCCACGACTCCGCGAAGTTCAAGAGCGCGGCGGCGGGTGAGAGCTACCAGGCCTGCGTGGTCTACCTCTCCGCCACCGGCTCTACCAAGGCACCGGAGAAGGTCGAGTGGGTGAAGGGCGGCCTGCTGCGGCGCAGCGACGACGAGGCGTTCGCCGTCTGGAAGTGAGCCGCCCGGTCGCGAGGCACCGGGCCTGAGGGGCCCGGACGCGAAATGCCCGGACGGCCCCGGCGGCGTCGGCCCACGGATGTACACCCGTGGGCCGACGCCGCCGGGGCGGGGCCCGTGACAGGGTGCCGGTGTGCCCACGGAGCATCCGTGGGGCGATGACTGACGATCCGTCACCACCCGGGGGAACCATGACCAGCTCCCAGCAGGGCCCGTCCCGCCGCCTCGTCCTGGGCGGCGCCCTGGCCGTCGGCGCCGCCGTCCCGCTCGCCACCCTGGCGGGCAGCGCACCGGCCGCGGCCGCGGACGGCCCGCCCGAGCGGCTCACCCTGCCCGGCCCGACCGGCCCGCACCCGGTGGGCACCACCGCACTGCACCTGATCGACCGGGCCCGCCCGGACACCCTGGCCGGCCCCGGCCGGTACCGCGAGCTGATGGCCAGCGTCTGGTACCCGGCCCGGGACGCCGCGCGCCACCCGGTGGCGCCGTGGATGCCGCCCGGCGCGTTGCGGGCCTTCCTCACGGACGTCGGCTTCGGCTCGCTGGTCGACGTCGCACCGCTCACCTCTGGGCACCTGGACGCCCCGGTGCTGCGCACCGGGCGGCGGCTGCCCGTCCTGCTCTTCGCGCACGGCGCGCACAGCCACCAGGGCGACCACACCATCGTGGTACAGGAGTTGGCGAGCCACGGGTACGCGGTGGTGACCATCGCCCACCAGTACGACACCTACACCGAGTATCCCGACGGCCGGGTGGCCGTGCCCACCGAGGACCACCGGGCCCCCACCCTGCCGGGCGACTTCGCGGCCGACCTCCGGTTCGTGCTGGACTGCGTCGAACAGCTCGCCGCCGGGTGCAACCCGGACGTCGACCGGCGCCGGCTGCCGGCCGGGCTGCTCGGCGGGCTCGATCCGCACCGGGTCGGCGCGTTCGGCTTCTCCAAGGGCGGGACGGCCACCGCCTGCGCCGCGCTCGCCGACCGGCGGATCCGGGCGGGGCTGAGCCTGGACGGCCCGATGCAGATGAACCCGCCGCTGGCCGGCGTGCTGCACCGCCCGTTCATGCTGATGACGGCCGAGTTCGGCCGGGACACCGATCCGGCCGCCGCCGCGTTCTGGTCCCTGTTGCGCGGTGTGCGCCTCGACGTCCGGGCCCGGGGCGCCCTCCACGACTCCTACGGCGACAACGAGGCGCTCTACGCCCAGGTGGCCCGGCTCCTCGGCTGGAGCCCGGAGCAGCTCCAGGAGGTGATCGGCACGCTCGACCCCGAGCAGGCCGTACGGATCCAACAGGCCTACCCACTGGCCTTCTTCGACCGCCACCTGCGCGACCGCGAGCGCCCCGGACACCTGCTGGACGGCCCGTCCGCCGACTTCCCGGCCGTCACCTTCCCGGCCTGACGCACCGTCACCTGCGCGTTCAGTCGTTGTTCATCGGTCCGCGCGATGGTGACGGCCGGCCTGCGCCCGGCCGTCACCACCCGGACGCACCAGTGGACTTGTGGAAAGAGGAGCAGATGTCGACCGCCGTTCAGCCGGAGACCACCGTCCTCGCCCCGAACACGGGCAAGACCGTCCCGGACCGGGACGCCTGGGCGGTCAAGCCGCTCACCAACGCCAAGGCCGCCCACGCGTTCCCCGACAACTGGGGGGCCGCGGCCCTGCACCACAAGATCTCCAAGGAGAAGCTCAGCTCGATCGCCGAGCAGGTCGCGCTGCTCTACAACTCCCCGACGCCGAAGCTCAAGGACGCGGTCCGGGCGTTCTGGACCCAGTGCTGGGCGCTGGCCGGGGCGCAGGTGACGGCGGCGGTCACCGACGCCGCACCGAAGGTCAGCCCCTACCGGCTGCTCTGGAACCTGCCGGTCAACGTCTCGATCGGACCGCCGAGCCCGGCCACCGACCCCGGGATGGCCTTCGACCCGGACACCGAGCCGGTGCCGGACACCCCGGGCCGCCGTCGGATGGATGCCGTCAGCACCGCGCTGTCGGAGCTGGAGGAGGCCTGGGACGCGGCGAGCAGCCGCGACAACGGTCGGGGGGACTTCCAGGACCCCGCGCTCTGGAAGACCCTCACCGACCAGCTCGGCAAGGCCCACGCGGCTGCCGACGCGGCCGGCCGGGGCACGAAGCTGCTCTACCCACCGAAGCGTGAGCAGTGGCTCTACGACACCGTCACCTCGCAGCACCTGCGCAAGGGCATGACCGACTACGTCGGTGCGGTGGCGGGCCGTCAGCTGTTCCAGCAGGCCCGGCTGAACGCTCCCGCCATCGCCGTGCACAAGGACTCGCCGAACCGTCTGGTCACCGGCCGGGCGACGCTCCGCCACCAGGGTGAGGACCTGACGCTGGAGGTGCGGATCACCGAAGGCGTGATCCACCACGTCTGCGAGCGGCACACCCTGACGTTCTTCGACTTCAAGGGCACCGCCCGGCCGATCAACACCCTCTGGCCCGGCGTCGGGACCTTCCAGGCCGCCACCGCGCTGGCGACCCGGCTGGCCCCGCACATCGCCCGCTGCACCCTCGTCCAGCTGATCGAGCGGGGCGACCCCGACCGGACCCAGTGGGTCGGCGAGGACGTGAAGCTCACCCAGCAGTCCGCCGGGCCGGACACCGTCTACTTCGACGTCTCGATCGAGAAGCTCCGGGACGCCCAGGGGGCGAACCCCGCCGAGGTCATCGCCACGGTCAAGACCTTCGCCCCAAGCGGCGACAGCGGGCCGGGCTTCCTCCGCCAGGACCTGGTCACCATCGGCACTGCCCTCGGCCTGCTCCCGTGACCGGCTCCCGGTAGCGGACGCGGCGCCTGACGCTCCGCCACCGACCGGCACCACCCGCCCCACCCGGCACCACTCGCCGCCGTCCGCGCGGCCGGGTGGTGCCGGAGGTCAGTGGCCCCGGCGGGCCCAGGCCGGGGTGACCAGTGCGATCAGCACGGCGGCGGCACCGATCTGCAGCAGGTGGCGGATCCAGTCGATGCCACCGGTGTGCCGCACCCCGAGCGCGCTGGCCAGCGCGTTGCCGGCCAGCCCGCCGAGGACGCCCAGCAGCACCGTCAGCCAGAGCGGGATGGGCTGGCGGCCGGGCAGGACCAGCTTCGCCAGCAGTCCGATGACCAGACCCGCGATGATCGCCCACAGGATCGTCATGGTGAACTCCCTCGTCCGGGTGTGCACCCCGCACGGTCGGCGGAGCGTGAGGACCGCATGCCCGGTTTCCGACCGGCCAACCGCCTGACCGGCCGACCGGGTGCGGGTGCTCCACCCACTGGCCTCCGCAGTCCTCAACTGTCGCTCTGGCAACGGTGGATGACGGTACATCAGGCCAATCTGCCAGGGGGCTCCCTCCCGGCGGACCCCGCCCCTAGGGTGAGCCGATGACCTCCTTCCGTGACCGGGAACGCCGGATGCTGGGTGAGATCGACGACCTGGCGGCGGCAGGGCTCCCGCTGGAGCAGTTCTTCCGGCAGCTGCTCAGCGTCCTCGGGCCCGCCCTCGGGTCCGAGGCGGGCTGCCTGCACGGGGCCGATCCGGTCACCGGCTTCCTGACCTCCACGGTGGCCGAGGGCCTTCAGGCGGGCGCCTTCGAGCACGCCATCCGGTTGGAGATGTGGTCGGACGACAGCACCAGGTTCGCCGACATCCGAGCGGCCGGCCGGCTGGTGGAGACCGTCCACCGCGCCACCGGTGGCCGTCCCGAACGCAGCGTGCGCTACCGGGAGTTGCTCGCCGAGTACGGGCACGGCGACGAGCTGCGGATGAACTTCGACGTCGGCGGCGGGCGGTGGGGGGCCGCCGCACTGATGCGCGGGGCGGGCTCGGCGCCGTTCGGCGCGAGCGAGCAGCGGCTGGCCGAGCGGGCCGCCCGGGCGGTGGGTGCGGCCCTGCGCGACTACGCCCTGCCGACCGTGGGAGCGCCCGGTCCGCAGGACCCCGGAACGGACCCGCAGGACGGCCCGGTGCGGCTCGGCGTCGCCGTCATCGGTCCCACCGGTGCGCTCACCTCCGCCGACGCCACGGCCCGCCGGCTGTTCGAGGAGCTCGCCGAGCCCCGGTACCGCCCCGCCGGGGTGCCGACGGCGCTGGTCTACCTCGCCGAGCGGGCCCGCAGCCACGCGGGCTCCACGACCGGCGAGGCCCACGCCTCGACCCGGCTGCGCCGCCGCAACGGCGAGTGGCTCGCGGTGCACGCCTCCGTGCTCGACGGGGGCCCGCGGGGCAGCGTGGCCCTGGTCGCCCAGCCGGCGAGCCCGGTCGACGTCATCCCGCTCTCCCTGCTGGCCCACCGGTTCTCGCCCCGCGAGCAGGAGGTGGTCCTCCAGGCGGTCCGGGGCCTGAGCACCAGGGACATCGCCCACCGGCTCTTCCTCAGCCCGGCCACCGTCCAGGACCACCTGAAGGCGGCCTTCACCAAGACCGGTGTCCGCAGCCGCCGCGAGCTCGTCGCACTGCTCGCCGCCCCGTCCACCGCCACGCTGGGCCGTCCCCCGGCCTGACGCACCGTCGAGCCGGGGGCCGGCCCGCAGCCGGCCGCCGCCTACCACAGGGAGGCGGTCGCCACTCCTCCCGCAAACCTGGGATGTCACCGGTCGGCGGCGGATGGGAAGGTCTACACCAGTTCGGCCCCACAGGGGCGGCCGGACCGGTGGAGACCTTCCCCGCAGAGGAGTTGCCGTGCCGTGGTACGCGCCACCCGCCCAGCGCCCCGGTCTCCCCCGTCTCCGGGCCGGCGAGGCCGGGAGCGGAGCCGGGCCCGGCCGGACGGACCGCTCACCGTCCGCCCGGCCGTCGGCACCGGTCCGGCATCAGTTCCAGGGGTTGGCCTGCTGGTCGTTGATGGCGGTCCAGAACCGGGCGTTGGGGGCGATGTTTCCGTACGCCCAGAAGCTCCACCCGCCGGTGTACTCCAGGTTCGGGCCGTACCGGCCGTCGTGGAACTCGGCCTGCCGCCAGCCGATGCCGAAGGCCGCCGAGCAGACGCTGTTCGCGGCGGCCTGGCTGTTCAGCCGTGAGCCCTTCACCGGCTGGCTCAGCGCGACGGTGCCGCCGGCCCAGCCGTTGTAGAAGCCGAGGCTGAGGCCGTCCGGCGCCGGGCTGCCGTCCACGTTGATGCAGAGCACCGGCAGCGAGACGGACGGCAGGGTGTCGCCGTTGTACGGGTCGCTCGGCGTCGAGTGCTGCGGGCCGCCGACCCGGACGGTCCCCTCGGGGCCCGTCCCGAGCGTCTGCCAGGTCATGCCCTTGTGGGTGGCCGGTCCGGCCGCCTGCGCGGTGCTGCCCGCGAGGGGGACGAGGGCCAGGCCGAGGGCGACGGCCACGGCTGCGGCTCGCTTGATGGGCTTCATCCGACTGCTCCTTGGGTCCGGGTGGAGCCGGCCCCGTGCGGGGCCGGCGAGAGAAGACTCCCAACCGGCCGCACAGGATCAGCACGAGCCCGTCACGGGACGACCACGTGCTCCGGGGTCGGCCGCCAGGCCGGCCCCGTCCGACGAGAGGAGAGGGTTGTGGAGTTCAGGATTCTCGGGCCATTGGAGGTCTGGACCGACGACGGCCGGCGGGCCCGGACCGAAGGGGCCAAGCAGGAGCGGATGCTGGGCGCCCTGCTGCTGAACGCCGGAGCGGTGGTGCCGCTGCCCCGGCTGATCGACGCGGTCTGGGACGACGCGCCGCCCGCCACCGCCCACCGCCAGGTCCGCAATCTCGCCGGGCTGCTGCGGCGCAAGCTCGCCGCCGCCCAGGACGGGCCGCCGGCCCTGCTCACCGACGGCCCCGGCTACCGGATCGCGGCGGACGGCCACCGGGTGGACGCCCTGGTCTTCACCCACCGGGTGGCAGCGGCCCGCCGGCTGGCCGAGCAGGGCGAACCCGCCGCGGCGGTAAGGGAGTTCCGCGCCGCGCTGGGCCTGTGGCGGGGACCGGTGCTGGACGGACTGTCCGGTACCCTGCCGGCCGCCGCCGCCCTGGCACTCGACGAGACGCGACTCACCGCCTGGGAGAGCTGCCTGGACCTGGAGGCCGAGCTCGGCCGGCACCGGCAGACCGTCCCGGAGCTGACCGCGCTGGTCGCCGAACACCCGCTCCGGGACCGCTTCGTGGCGCAGCTGGTCCGGGCCCTGCACCGGGCGGGCCGGCAGGCCGACGGGCTGGCCGCCTACCGCTGCTTCGCCCGGCGCCTCGCCGAGGAGCTCGGCCTCGACCCGGGGCCCGAACTCCAGCTCCTGCACCGGGAGTTACTCACGGATGCCCGCACCCCGGGGATCCGGCCGTCCAGGCCCCCGGCTCCGGCGCCCGTTCCGTCCCAACTTCCGCCCGCGCTGCCCACGTTCGTCGGACGGCGGGCGGAGCTCGGCTTCCTGGACCGGCTCACCCGTCCGACCGCCACCGGCACCCCGGCCCCCGCCACCGTCGGCGTGCTGACCGGCGGCGCGGGGACGGGCAAGACCGCCGTCGCCCTGCACTGGGCCCACCGGGCCCGCGAGCGCTTCCCCGACGGCCAGCTCCACCTCGACCTGCACGGCTACTCCCTCGGCCCGCCGTTGACCCCGCACGAGGCACTGATCCGCTTCCTGCGGGCCCTCGGCACCGAGCACGCGCGACTGCCGGGCACCCTCGACGAGTGCGCCTCCCTGTACCGGTCGCTGCTCGCCGACCGGCGGGTCCTGGTCCTGCTCGACAACGCCCGCGACGCCGACCAGGTCCGCCCGCTGCTGCCCGCCTCGGCCGGCTCCCTGACCCTGGTGACCAGCCGGGACGGACTGGCCGGGCTGACCGCCCGCGACGGCGCCCGGCGACTGGTGCTCGGGGTGCTGCCCCGGCCCGACGCCGTCGAGCTGCTCGCCCGGATCGCCGGGGCCGAGCGGATCCGCGCCGAACCGAGCGCCGCCGCCGAGCTCGCCGCCGCCTGCGGCCACCTGCCGCTCGCCCTCGGCATCGCCGCGGGCCGCCTCGCGGAGCGCCCGCACCGTACGGTGGCGCAGCACGCCGCCGAACTGCGGGACGCGGAGGACCGCCTGACGGTGCTCCAGATCGACGGCGACGCCACCTCCGCCGTCCGGGCCGCCTTCGACCTCTCCTACCGGGCCCTGCGCCCCGGCCCCCGGCGGCTCTTCCGGCTGCTCGCCCTGGCTCCGGGCGACTGCCTCGGCACGGCCGAAGCGAGCGCGCTCTCCGGCACCACCCCCGCCGCGACCGGCCCGCTGCTCGAACTGCTCGCCGCCGCCCACCTGCTCGACCCGATCGGCCCGGACCGCTACCACCTGCCCGACCTGCTGCGCCGCTACGCCGCCGAGCGCGCCACCGCCGAGACCGGCCCGGTCGAGCGGGCCGCCGCCCGGGAGCGCCTCCGCTCGTGGCAGCTGCGCCCGGTGCGGCGGCCCGCACCTGCCGTGACGGGCCGTCAGCCGCTCGCCCCGGACTCACCCGGATGAACGCCGCACTGCCCACCGAGGCCGATCTCGCCCGCCTGGTCGACGTCCTGCCGACCACCACCGGACCCGCCGGGAGCGCCGGACGCGACCGCCTTCGAGGTGCCGGGCCTGCACGAGGTGATCGAGCGGCTCAGCGCGGCGTTCGGCGGTCCCAGGTGTACTACCAGGACCCGTTCGCCGCCCCGGCGATCCAGGCGGCGGTCCGCACCTGCCGCGACGGCTTCGACGCCCGCCCGGAGCTCCGGCCCGGCGCACCAACCGGCCCCCGGACCGTCGGTGACGGCCGGTAGCCTGCGGGCATGTCCGTGAACATCGATCTCCACTTCACCGTCTCCGACCTCACCGACGCGGCCCAGGCCGAGGCGGTCGCCGCGTCGATCGGCGACCTGCTGCGCGACGAGGGCTTCGAGAACCAGATCACCTACGGCGCGGTCGTCGAGAACGGCGTGCACCGGGTCACCGGCGCCTCGCAGTTCCCGATCATCGTCAGCGGATTCGGCCGCTGGCAGCCGTACTTCGAGTCCTCGTTCGCCGCCGCCGTGGCCGAGGCGGCCCCGGCCGCGACGACCGACATCGACTGGGGCTACCCGGACGACGAGTACTGAGCCGCAGCTGACCGCGCGTCAGCGTGGCTCCCCCGCTCCCGGACGGAGGCTCGTCCCGGCGCGGAGCGAGCACCGAGGCGGAGTGGTCCCCCCACGGGCCCGGCTCCACGGCTCGAACGGCGCGGAGGGCCCGGCGAGTTCCGGCCACGCAGGCGCCGGCGCCCAACCTGCCGATCCGCCCTGCGCTCCCCTCCGGGTCCCGGCCGCCGGCCTCGGACACCGTCCCCTCCGCGCCCTTCGGCTCCCGGCCCGGCAGGCGACCGGGCCCCGGGAGCGGTCGCGCCGTATGCCGCCCGGTCAGGTCGCCGCTCCCGGCCCGCCGCCGGGGCCGCCGCATGACCGGCCCGGTCCTGGGCAGACGGGCTCGCGCCGCAGGGTGCGGCGACGGCACGCTGACGGAGAGGACACGCCGGTGAGTGAGGACCGCGGCAGGCAACCAGGGGCACGGGCCGGGCGTTGGCTGGGACGGGCGGGGCGGGCCGGCTTCGCCGCCCGGGGCACGGTGTACCTGCTGGTCGGCTCGCTGGCGCTGCGGATCGCCTTCGGCGACGGCGGCGCCGAGGAGGCGGACCGTCAGGGTGCGCTCCGGGAGGTGGCGTCGCAGCCGTTCGGCCGGGTGGTGCTCTGGCTGCTGGTGGTCGGCTTCGGCGGGATGGCGCTGTGGCGCGGCTCGGAGGCGCTGTTCGACCGTGGGGCGAAGGCGGGCTCCCGGGTGCTGGACGCCGGCCGGGCCGGCTTCTACGCCGTCAGTTGCTGGGCCACCGCCACGTTCGCGGCCGGTGCGGGTGGCGCCGAGAGCGGCGACGCCAAGTCTCGGGGCTGGACCGCGACGTTGATGGGCGAGCCGGGTGGCCGCTACCTGGTCGGCGGGGCGGGGCTGGTGGTGATCGGGGTCGGGGTCGGCATAGCCGTCCGGGGCGTGCTGCGGAAGTTCCTCAAGGACCTGGACACCGCCGCGATGAGCCCGCGCACCCGCACGGCCGTCACCGCCGTCGGGGTGATCGGCACCGCCGCGCGCGGCCTGGTCTTCACCGCCGCCGGAGTCTTCGTCCTGCTCGCCGCCGTCCACTTCGATCCCGGCCAGGCCAAGGGGGTGGACGACACCCTGCGCAGCTTCGCCGCGACCCCGGCCGGCCCCTGGCTGCTGGTGCTGGTCGCCGTCGGCCTGCTGCTGTTCGGCCTCTTCTCGTTCGCCCACGCCCGCTGGCGTCGGCTCTGACGCTCCCCGCAGGCGCGGCCCCGACGGCCTGACGCCCCCTCACCGACCGGGCCCGGACGCGACGGGGGGCACGTCCTCGGGGCCCGGTCGGGGGCAGGCCGCGCCTCGGGGGCTCGCGCGCGGCCTCTCTGCCACGGCGGCCCGAGGAGGCTGTGGTGGGGCCGCCGTGGCGGAGACACTAGACCCGCGCGACGACCGTGACCAGCCCTTTGACCTGCCGTTTTTCCGGACGCGAGCATGCCATCGGCCCAACGGCCGCCGCCCGTGGGCGGCTTGCTGCACCGACACCCGCCCTCCCGCCGAGGGGACGGTACGGCCCGCCCCGGCACGGCGGACGTACGAGGAGCGCCCCGGCAGAAGCCTCCCGCCCACGCCGCCGCCCCCACCCCGGAACGAGGACTGACCCTCCGTCATCCCCCCGCACCGACCTGCCCCACAGCCCGCGCCGAACGGAAGCGCCGTCCGAGCCCCGGCAGGAGCCACCGCCCACGCCCCCGCCACCGCCCGTCACCCCTCCTCCACCGGCACCGGCGTGCCCGGCGGCAGCAGCTGTGGGCCGCTTGCTGCACCGACACCCGCCCTCCCGCTGGGGGGACGGAACGGCCCGCCCCGGCACGGCGGACGTACGCGGAGCACCCCGGCAGAAGCCACCCGCCCACGCCGCCGCCCACCCCGGAACCAGGACTGACACCCCGTCATCCCCCCGCACCGACCTGCCGACAGCCCGCGCCGAACAGAAACGCCGTCCGAGCCCCGACAGAAGCCACCGCCCACACCCGCGACACCACCTCCTGCGGCACCGGCGTGCCCGGCGGCAGCAGCTGTGGGCCGCTTGCTGCACCGACACCCGCCCTCCCGCCACCGGGACGGTACGGCCCACCCCGGCACGGCGGACGCACGAGGAGCACCCCGGCAGAGCCACCCGCCCACGCCGCCGCCCACCCCGGAACCAGGACTGACCCCCCGTCATCCCCCCGCACTGACCTGCCCCACAGCCCGCGCCGAACGGAAGCGCCGTCCGAGCCCCGACAGAAGCCACCGCCCACGCCCCCGCCACCGCCCGTCACCCCTCCTCCACCGGCACCGGCGTGCCCGGCGGCAGCAGCCCGGTGCGGATCAGGTCCACCCAGAGGGCGGCGGGGATCGGGAGGGCGAAGAGGTCGGCCAGGTCGTCGACCTGCTCCGGGGAGCGGGCGCCGGGGAGGACGGCGGCCACGGCCGGGTGGCCGAGCGGGTAGCGGAGGGCGGCCGCGCGGAGCGGGACGCCGTGCCGCTCGCAGACCTCGCGCAGCGCACGGGCCCGGGCCAGCACCGCCCCGTCCGGCGGCTCGTAGTCGAAGTGGGAGTCGGGCTCGGGCCGGGCCAGCACACCGGAGTTGAACGGGCCGCCGGCCAGCACGGCGATGCCGCGCTCCGCGCAGAGCGGCAGCAGCCGCTCCAGGCCGGAGTGGTCCAGCAAGGTGTGGCGCCCGCCGAGCAGGAAGCAGTCGAAGCCCGGGGCCGGTGCCTCCAGGGCGAAGCGGACCAGCAGCGGGGCCTGGGTCAGCCCGACCCCGATCGCACCGACCGTGCCGGCGGCCCGCAGTTCGGCGAGCGCGCGGTGGCCCTCCGCCAGTGCCTGCGGGTAGTGGTGGTCGGCGTCGTGGAGCAGCAGCAGGTCGATCCGGTCCAGGCCGAGGCGGTCCAGGCTCTGCTCCAGTGAACGGTGCACGCCCCGGTAGGAGAAGTCGAAGCGCGGCCCCTGGCCGGTGGCCTCGCCCTCCGGCCAGCCGTCCTGGGTGTCCGGCCCGCCGGGTTCGATCAGCAGGCCGGCCTTGGTGCAGAGGGTGAACTCCGACCGGGGCTTGCCGGCCAGCACCGCGCCGGTCCGCCGCTCGGAGAGACCGTAGCCGTAGAGCGGGGCGGTGTCGAAGAGGCGGATGCCGCGCTGCCAGGCCCGCTCGACGGTGGCCCGCGCCCGTTCGTCGCCGACCGGGCTGAACAGACCGCCGATCGAGGCGAGTCCGAGGCCGAGGCGGCTCACGGTGGTGCCGTTCCGGCCGATGGTCGTCGTTGCTCCGGTGTGCATCGGTGTTTCCCCCCGTTGACCGTGCCTGCTCAGGAACTCTGTCACCTCCGCCGGCCCGACAGGTGAACTTGCAGTAAATGGCTGAAGGTTTCCATCGAGCTTGCGGCAGCATCCTGAAATCGTTAGCGTCGCAACGGCACTGAAGCTCCGTCAGACCACAGCATCGGGTGGGAAATTGACCAGTGTGACCACGGCGGGCCTGACCCCCGCCGCGACCGAACCCCTGGTGGACGGCGTGAGGATCGCGGTCCTCGGCGACTCCACCGGCTGGATCCTGGAACCGGCTCCGGACGGCGCCCTGACCCTGGTGGTCACGGGTGACGGACCGTTGGAGATCAGACTCTCCGTCCCGCTCGGCGAGGCGGTCGGCTTCTGGCACCCCGAGTGCCACCGGGAGCGCACCCTGGTGGCCGACTGGGCCGGCCTGGCCGGCACCTCGCTGGTGGCCGGTGCGCTGGCCGGCTGCCTCTACCAGGCCGACGGGCAGCCCTCGTTGGCCTTCGCCGCCACCGAGCACGTCGCGGAGGCGTCCATGCGCTACGGCGTCTCCGAGGAGCACCGCACCTTCGTGGTGCACCTGCACGTCACCGCCGTCGCGGGCGGCTACCGCCTGCTGCTGGCCCCGCGCACGCCCGGGGTCGGCACGGTGGCCGGCGCGCTGCGCACGCTCCGGGGGGCGCTGCGGGCCGGGCTCAGCCCGCTGCCCACCCCGCCCGCCGCCCTCGTCCCGGCCTACTCCACCTGGTACGCCTTCAACCAGGAGGTCGAGGCGTGGGCGGTCGAGGAGGAGGCCCGCCGGGCCGCCACGCTCGGGTGCGGTCTGCTGATCCTGGACGACGGCTGGCAGGAGCTGGGCAGCGGGCGGGGCTACCCGGGTGTCGGCGACTGGGTGCCGGACACCGCCAAGTTCCCCGATCTGGCCGGGCACGTCGCCCTGGTCCGCGCCCTCGGGCTGCGCTACCTCGCCTGGGCCGCACCGCTGTTGATCGGCCCGGAGTCCCGGGCCTACCGGGAGTGGGAGCGGCACGCGCCGCTGCCGGCCCGCGCCCCCGGCGCCCGGGTGCTCGACCCCCGGGTGCCCGAGGTCCGCCGCCACGTGGTCGCCACCTGCCGCCGCCTGGTCGCCGACTACGGGCTCGACGGCCTCAAGCTGGACTTCCTGGACGACGTCCGGGCCTACACCGGCACGCCCGCACCGGCAGCGGCGGACACCCCCGGCGTCGGGCTGGCGATGCGCGAGCTGCTGGCCGAACTCACCGGGGAGCTCACCGCGGTGCGCCCCGACGTGCTGATCGAGTTCCGCCAGCCGTACGCCGGGCCCGGCCTCGCCCCGTACGCGAACCTGCTGCGCGCGGACGACTGCCCGGCCGACGCGGTGGACAACCGGCTGCGCACCATCGACCTCTCGCTGCTCTCCTACGCCGGGGCGATCCACTCCGACATGCTGATGTGGGACCGGGCGGCCTCCCCGCAGGCCGCCGCCCGACAGCTGATCGCCACCCTGCAGGCCGTGCCGCAGCTCTCCGCCCGGCTCTCCGAACTCCCGGGCCCGCACCTGGAGATGCTCCGGTTCTGGCTCGACCGCTGGCACCGGCTGCACCCGGTGCTCAGCAGCGGCGGCCTGGAGCCGGGACGGCCCGACGAGCTCTACCAGCTGCTCACCGCCGTGCACGGGGACGAGGCCGTGCTGGTCGCGCACGCCGACCGGGTGGTGCCGCTCCCGCCGCCCGGGGCCCGACGGCTCACGCTGGTGAACGGCACCACCCTGTCCCGCCTGGTGGTCGAGGTCCCCGCTCCCGGCCTGACCGCGGAGGCCACCCGCTACGACGCCCTCGGGCGCACCGACGGCCCGCACCGGCTGACCCTGCCGGCCGGCCCGGTCGCGCTGCCGGTGCCGCCGTCCGGGCTGGTCGAACTGGCGGTGGTCTCGCCGTGACGCGCGATCAACTTCCCGCCTCCGCAGCCGTGCTGGTGGTCGGCGGTGGCATGGCCGGGCTCGCCGTGGCCGAACGGCTGCACCGCCGGGGCGTCCGCGACGTCCTGGTGCTGGAGGCCGGGCCCTACGGTCCGCCGGTCCACCTCAACCTGGCCCACGACCCGCGCACCGCCCTGCTGCGCTGGCTCGACCCGGCCACCGACCCGTCGTTCTGGCGCCCCTGGACGGCCGCCGAACCACCGCACTACGCGGGCGTGGCCGGCCTGCGCCGTCGCCTCGGCGGCCGGTCGCTCTACTGGCACGGCGTCATCCTGCCGATCGAGCCCGCCGCCCTGGCCGACTGGCCCGCGCCCGTGGTCCGCGACCTCACCGAGACCTGGCAGGACGGTCCGCCGCTCTACGACCGGATCCGCACCGAACTCGCCGCCTGGGCCGCCGCCCCGGGCACCCGCCCGCCCACCGCAGCGGCAGCCCGGCCCGGACCGGCCGCACCGGCCGTGCCGCCCCTCGGCGGGCGGGCGTGGACCCGGGTGCCGCAGGCGGTGCGCCGCCCGGACGGCGCACCCGAGGACCGCTGGGAGGCGTACTCCCCCTGGCACTCCTGGCCGGCGGAGCACACCGCAGCGCCGCCGGGCGGCCTCGCGCTCCGGACCGACTGCGAGGTGCTCACCGTGACCCGGGCCCCGGACGGCCGGGCCGACGGCGTGACGGTGCGTCACCCGCGCACCGGCCGCCCGGTCCGGATCGCCGCCGAGGCGGTGGTGCTGGCCGCCGGCACCACCGAGACCACCCGCCTGGCCGCCCAGGCCCTGGACGGCCCGCTGACCTTCCCCGGGCTGGCCGACCACCTGGCCCAGGGCGTCATCGCCACGCTCGATCCCTCCTCCCTCCCGGCCGCTCTGGTGGCCGCCGCCGACGCGGACACCTTCCTGCACGCCCCCGGCTCCCCCGCCGCCCGGGCCAACCTCTTCCTCCGCCTGTACCGCAACGACGCGGGCGCGGTGGTGCTGGACGCCTGGACCATGGGTGAGCAACTCCCGGACTCCGACAGCTTCCTGAGCTTCGCCCCGGGGCCGGACGGCACCCACCGGGTGACCGCCGCCGGCCGGCTGTCCGCCGCCGACCGGACCGCACTCGCCGCCCAGCAGCAGGACCTCCGCGCGATCTGGCACGCGGTGGGCGGCCGGACCGAGCTGGACTTCCCCGACCACACCCGGGCGGAGCGCCTGCTGGAGCAGGTGCTGCCGGCCGCCGCCGAGACGGCCCCGGGCACCCCACCGGTCACCTGGACCAGGGCGCTCGGCACCGAGTACCACGAGGCGGGCACCCTCCCGCTCGGCCGCCTGCTCGACGACGATCACCAACTCCCGGGTATGCCCGGTCTGTTCGTGGCCGGCCCGGCCTCCTTCAGTCGCCCCGGCGCGGCCAATCCGACGCTCACCATCCTCGCGCTGGCCGAACGGCTCGCAGCCCGGATCAGCACCCGCACCACCGAGATCCACCCCACCGGGACCCGCACCGCGGGTCCGGACCACCGCGGGCCGGCGAGGCGCTCCCGGCCGGCGGCACCGACCCCCTCGACCGAGAGGTGGCACCATGAAGATAGCCCTGGTCTGCGGCGACGGCCTGCCCGTCAGCGGCCTGCTCACCGTCTTCCGCAACGTCCTCGACTCGCCGCCCGGCCGGCAGCTGGTCGAGCGCCCCGTCCCGGCCGACCTCGGCTACTCCTGGCGGCCCGACAAGCCCGCCTTCTACCCCGACGGCGGTCCGGCCCCCGCCCATCCGGACTGGCTGGCCGTCAGCACCGGCCCGGCCGTGGCCGACCCGGCCGCCCACGCGGCCGAACTCACCGCCCTGCGCGACCTGGTGGCCGTCGCCGACTCCCTGGACGACACCGCCCGGGCCGCCTTGCACCAGCGGATCGAGACCGCCGCCGCCCCGTACCAGCGGTACTTCGCCGACTGGTTCGAGCGTCAGGGGGCCGACTGGGTCGTCGCGGTCAACATGACCCTCTCGGACGCCGTCCCGGTCACCCTCGCCCTGCACCGGGCCGCCGCCGAACGCTGGGCCGGCCGGCCCGGCCGGCTGGTCTTCTGGGACCACGACCTGCTCGGCAGCTACGCGGTGCACGAGGGCGACCACCGGGTCTACCCGGTGGCACCGAACGAGTTCACCCCGCTGCCCGGCAGCGCGCCCGGCCACCGCTGGGCCGTGGTCTCCGAGCCGCTGGCCAAGGAGGCGGTCGGCTACCCGACACCGCTGGCACCCGAGTACCTGCCCAATCCGCTGCCCACCGTCCCAGCCGGGATGGAGCTGCGCCACCACGCCTTCCTGGACCGGATCGGCGCCGGGCCGGACCGGCCGGTCCTGCTCTGCCCGGTCCGGGTGTTCCGGGTGAAGGGCGTGGAGATCTCCGTCGCCCTGCACGCCGCCGTGGTCCGCAGCGCCCGTGAACGCGGCGTGCCCGTACCGCTGTTGCTGGTCTTCGGCGCGCTCGGCGAGGACCCGGAGTACACCGAGGAGGTGCTCGCGGCCGTCGCCGCGCACGGGCTGGCGCCCGACGTCCGCTTCCTCGACGGCGTGCCGCTGAGCAGCCGGCACGACGCCACCGGCCACTGGTGCCCGGACGAGATCGACCTGCTGCGGATCTGCGCCGGCACCGGCGGCGGGGTGCTCTTCACCCCGAACCGGCCCGACGTGGAGAGCGTCGGCCTCGGGCCGGCGCTCGCCGCACTGGTGAAGGTGCCCTGCGCCTCCACCGCCTACCAGGTGCTGGACGAGGTGTACGGCCCGAGCTTCCGTCAGATCCGGGTCGATCCGGCCGACCCGGCGTCCGCCGGTCCGGCCTTCGCCGAGCTGCTGGCCCTGCGCCGGTCGGGCGATCCGGCGACCCTGGCCGCGCTGGACCACAACCACGAGGTGGTCCGGCGGCGCTTCCCCGACACCCCCTGGCACGACCTGCTGCACGACCTCCACCGGCGTCTCACCCAGGAGTCGACCTCATGAGCACGACCGTCCGACAGAGCATCCACCCGGTGCTGGAGACCGAGCTCCCCACCACCGACCGCCCCGTCCTGCGCGATCTGATCGGCGATCTCGCGACCAGCTACGGACGCGCCGACCACCCCGAACTCCTGCGCACCGCAGGCCGGTTGGGCCACCTGCTGCCGGAGCGGACGCGGGAGGCGCTGTCCGCCCTGCACTTCCAGGACGGCCCGGCGGCCGTGGTGGTGCACGGCAGCCCGGTGGGCACACCGGTGCCGGCCACCCCACGGCACTGGCGCGACCGCGATCCGGCCGGCACGCTGCACCACGACCTCTGGTTGGTGCTGGTGGCGGCCCAACTCGGCGACCCCACCTGCTGGTCCACCCTCCAGGACGGCCGGCTGCTGGCCGACGTACTGCCGATCAGGGGCGAGGAGGAGGCACAGACCGGCCACGGCAGCGAGAGCGAGCTGCTGTTCCACGTCGAGGACGCCTTCCACGACGAACGCTGCGACATCCTCGCGCTGCTGACCCTGCGCAACCCGGACCGGATTCCCACCACCATCGCCACCGCCGACCACCTGCCACTGCCGGACCGGCTGGTCGAGGCCCTCTTCCAGCCGCGCTTCCTGATCCTCCCCGACCCCGAGCACCTGCGCACCACCGACGACCCCGAGCACGCGCTGCCGCACCTGCGCGCAGTGCTCTACGGCTCGCCGGACACCCCGTACCTACGGGCCGACCCCGCCTTCACCCGGCCGCAGCCCGGCGACCGGGAGGCCGCCGAGGCCTTCGAGGCGCTCTGCCGCCACCTCCAGGCCGGCCTGGTCGACGTACCCGCCGAGCCCGGCGACCTGCTGCTGCTCGACAACCACCGCGCGGTGCACGGCCGTCGGCCGTTCCGAGCGCGCTACGACGGCACCGACCGGTGGCTGCGCAAGGTCACCACCGTGCGCGACCTACGCCGTACCCGGGACCGGCGGACCGCCGCCGGGCCGCGCGTCCTCGCCCCCTTCTGATCCTCCCTGCTGATCCCCCGTCACCCACCCCACCCCCACGTCCCCCACTGCCAGGAATCACGAGGTACCACCGATGTCCCTGACCACCTACCGCCGTCTGCTCGGCGGTGAGCGCCGGCTCCGGCTGGCGCTCACCGCGGCCTTCCTGGGGCGGCTTCCGCTCGGGCTGGTCACCGTCCTGCTGCTGTTCGCGGTCGGCACCGAGGGTCGCTCGCTCGGCCTGGCCAGTCTGGTGAGCGCGGCGGCGGTGGTCGGGATGGCGGTCGGGGCACCGGTCCAGGGCCGGCTGCTCGACCGGCTGCCCCCGGCCAGGGTCACCGCGTGCTGCGCCGCGCTCCAGGTGGTGGCCCTGCTGGCGCTGGCCTGGTCGCTGACGTCGGCGCCGAGTTGGGCGGTGGTGGTGCTCTCGTTCACCCAGGGGGCCACCGTGCCCTCGCTCTCCGCCTGCGTCCGACTGGTGCTCCGGCGCAGCATCGGCCGGGACGACCCGGGCCCGGCCTTCTCGCTGGACGCCGTGGTGATGGAGGTGATCTACCTGACCGGTCCGGCCGTGGCGGCCTGGGGCACCGTGCTGATCGGACCCGAACTGCTGCTCACCGCCTGCGCGTTGCTGGTCGCGGCCGGCACCGCCGGCTTCCTCGCCGCTGCCCGGGGGAGCTGGCTGGTGCCGCTCCCGCCGGAGGGTGACGAGGAGTCGGGCGGCGCCGCCGCGGCCGGCACCCGGCTCGGGCCGGTGGTCTGCTTCGTGCTGGCGATGGCCCTGGTGGCGGCCCCGTTCGGGATGAGCGAGGTGGCGCTGACCCGGCTGGCCGCCGAACAGGGCAGCGGCCTCGGGCCGGTCGGCAGCACGCTCACCCTGATGGGCCTGGGCAGCGTGGTCGGCGGCCTCGCGTACGGTGCGGTCCGCTGGCGCTCCGGCCCCGGACGGAGGTTCCGACTGCTCGCCCTGGGCCTGGGCCTCGGCCTCACCGCCACCGCCCTGACCTCCGGCTTCGCCCCCGCCCACCTGCTGTTCGCGCTGGCGGGCCTGTGCGTCGCCCCGCTGGCCGGTCTGAGCTTCGAGATCCTCGACCGGATCGGCCTGGTCGGCGCCTGGATGCAGACCCAGAGCTGGGGCTCGGTGGCCAACACCGCCGGCCACGCGGGCGGCCTCGCCCTGGCGGGCGCCCTGGCCGGCTCGGTCGGCGCGAGCGGCGTCTTCTGGCTGACCGGCGCCGCCGTCCTGCTCGGCGTCCTGATCGCCGGCCCCGCCCTGGCCGAGCTCCGCCGCCTCGACCGCTCCCCCGCCGCCCCCGACCGGACACCACGGCCCGTACCCGAGCCCGCAGCACCGACGGCGCAGTAGGGCCTCGGAGGTCCAGCCCGGGCCCACCGGGCCCGCACACCACACCCACCCGACTCCGAACGGCCCGACGAACCGTCAGGCACCGGCCCCGTCCCGTGGCACCGGAGTCCTCCCGTGCCTCCCCCGATTCCCGCACGCCGACGGCCCGGCGAGGGGCTCGCCGAGGTCGGTGCCGCCTGCCCCCGGGTCCGCCCACGCGCGGCGGCGGCCGGCGACCTCCATGCGGCGTTCGTCACCCCGGTACTGTTTCAGCCGATCGCACACGAACCCATGGGTGACAATGGTCCCGCGAGCCGCGCCGGGCCCAGCGCGGAGCGCACCCACACCCGCACCGACCGGACGGCCCGCGCCCGGCGGACCGACGCGGCCACCGGGCTCCGTCCGTGACCAGAGAACCGGGACCCGGCCCATGCCCTCCAGCCCCTCCGCGCCCACCCGCGCCGATTCGAGGACCGGGTGAACGACCGCTGGGGCCCGACGCCGCCCTACCTTCCGCTCGGGCTCTGGTGGCTGATCGCGGCAGTCTGCTCGCTGACCTTCCTGGCCCTCTTCGTCCCGCCGATGCCGACCACCGCGCACCGGATCCGGATCGCGCTGACGCCGCCCGCCCTGGCAGCGGGCGCCGTACTCATGGGCTTCCAACAGGATCTCGACGCCAGGCATTTGGTTCCCATGTACGCCTGCATGCTCATCGGCTTCCAGCTCGGACTCGTGGGCCGCGGGCGCGAGATGCGGCGGGTGGCGATCGACACCCTGGCCTACGAGGCCGGTGAGGACGGTGCGACCACCAGGCCGCAGCTGTCCGCAGGCGCCTACGTCCAACTCGCCTGCGCCCTGCTGCCGACGCTCGCCGCCACCCTCTGGTTCGTCGCCGTCCCCTAGACCGGCGGGCCACCGACCGGGAAGGGCCGGACCGGCTGCGCACGCCCCCGTAGGCCGCGCTCACCCGTCCGGGGAACTGACCGCCGACAGACCGGGCCGTCCGTGACATGCTCCTCCCATGACGGACCTTGAGGTGGCGGCGGCACCGGAGGCGGATGCTCACGAGCCCGCCACCGCCCAGCGGATCGAGCAGGACCCGGAGCTCGGAACGGTCCAGGAGGTGCTGGCCGCGCTCCCCGGCTCGGTGGTCTACCTCCGACCGGTCCGGGCCGGCGGCGCCCGCTCCGAGGTGCTGGACTTCCGGCTGCTCGCCGCCTCCCCCGGGGCGGTGGACATCGGCGGGCGCCGGGGCGCGGAGCTGATCGGCACCAGCCTGCGGCGCACCTACCCGAGCGTGGTCGGCAGCGAGCTGTGGCAGGGCTACCTGACGGCTCTGCAGGGCACCCCGTACGAGGGCGAGTTGGAGTACCAGGAAGCCGCCGCCGGCATCCCGCACCTGTCCCGTTACCGGGTCCGCGCGGTACCCGGCCGGGGCGGGCTGATCGTCTCCTGGGAGCGCCTGGACAGCGGGGAGCGCGAGCGTCGCCGGCTGACGCTGGCCCAGCAGCTGGGCCGGCTGGGCTGGGTGGACCGGGACCTGGTCCGGGGCGGCACCACCTGGTCCGAGGAGGTGTACTCGATCTTCGACCGGGACCGTGCGCTCGGCCCGCTCGGCCTGGACGAGCTGCTGGCCCTCGCGGACGGCGAGGACCGCCCCGAGCTGGCCGACGAGCTCCGGCGCCTGCTCACGGCCGGCGAGCCGATCGACCGCACCTTCCGGGTGCGCCTGCCGCACCAGGTGCGGCACGTGCGGATCGTGGCCGAGACCGAGGCCGACACGCACGGCCGCCCGGTCCAGCTGCACGGCCTGGTCCAGGACCTGACCGCCGCCAAGCAGACCGAGGAGCTGCTCGTCGAGCAGCGGCGGGCCGTGCTCAGCCAGCAGACCCTGCTGGCCGCCGAACGCGACCTCGCCGCCCGGCTCCAGCGGACCATCCTGCCGGTGCCCGAGCAGGTGCTGCGGCTGGCCGACCTCACCGTCGACATCGCCTACCGGCCCGTCCAGCAGGGCCTCAAGCTCGGCGGCGACTGGTACAGCGCGATCGAACTCCCGGACGGCACGGTGCTGTTGGTGGTCGGCGACGTGGCCGGCCACGGACTGGACGCGGTCGCCACCATGGCCCAGCTGCGCTTCACCGCCAAGGGCATGGCCATCACCGGCACCCCGCTGCCGGAGGTGCTGGCCAATCTGAACACCCTGCTGCTGCACTCCCCCGAGCGGCACTGCAACACCGCGACCATGGTGATGGCCGTCTACGAGCCCGCCACCTCCCGGCTCACCTGGGTCCGGGCCGGCCACCCGCCGCCGCTGCTGCTGCGCGACGGCCGGGCCGAGTTCCTCCCCGCCCCCGAAGGCATCCTGCTGGGCGCCGGCACCGACCCGGTGTACCGGGCGGCCACCCTCGACCTGCACCCGGGCGACCACCTGCTGCTCTACACCGACGGCCTGATCGAGAACCCGGGCGAGCCGATCAACGACGGCCTGGCCCGGCTGGCCCGGGCCGCCGCCGAGCAGCAGCCGCGCGGCCCGCGCTTCGTGGACGCGCTGGTGCACGCCCTGACCTCGGCCCGCACCCGGCGCGACGACATCTGCGCGCTCCACATCAGCCGCTGACCACAACCCCCTACCGGCACCCGTCCCCGTCCTCCTGCCGCCCCGCGCCGGCAGTCCCCCGTACCGCCCTTCCGACCGCCGGGGCCGCGCGGGCGCTATCCTCGGGCGCATGTCGAACCCTGATGCGCTGCTCGTCGACATCGCCGCGATGGTGGAGTCCGAGGGCAGCAACCAGATGCCGCTGACCGTCGTCGTCCCCGGGGCGGTGATCACCGGCAGGCTGGCCCCCGAGAGCCTGTGGAACGAGCGAGTGGCCGAAGTCCTCGCCACCTCCGAGCACTTGAAGCCCTTCGCCGCCCTCTTCTCACCCCCCGACGACGGCGGCGCTCCCGAGCCCCCCACCCACCTCCACCTGCACGTGGCCCGCATCCTGCAGGGCAGCTACGGCCTCCCGCACACCGGCGGGATGTACCGGATCGCCATCGCCGACATCAGCAGCTGGACGGTGGGAGACCTCAGCTACTCCGACCAGTGATCCCCGGCCCGCCGGCGGACGGCCCGTGCCCTGACGGCCCGTCCGCCGGCGGCCCGAGCCCGGCCTCGACCTGGTCCGGGAAGGGTCGACCGCGCCCCGGAAGAAAGTCCGGAGGGCGTGTCGATCCGGCCCCCTCGCGTTCGTCGTCATCATGTACGGCAGCCCGCCGTGCACCGCGGGACGCGGGACCTGACAGGGAGTCGGACCATGAAGTACATGCTGCTGATCAACGCCGGTGCGGTCGCCGAGGGCGGCGGGGCCGCCGAGTGCGAGCCCCAGGACTGGATGGACTACGACAAGCAGGTCCGGGACGCCGGGATCCTGGTCTCGGGCGAGTCGCTGGCGGACCTGGTCACCGCCACCACCGTCCGGGTCGGCCCCGACGGCGCCCGGGCCGTGACGGACGGACCGTTCGCCGAGAGCCGTGAGGTGCTCGGCGGCTTCTACGTGATCGACGTGCCGGACCTGGACGTGGCCCTCGACTGGGCGGCCCGCTGCCCGGGCGCGCGCGGCAGCGGCTCGGTGGTGGTGCGCCCGGTCGCCGACTTCGGGGTCTGAGGTGACGGACGGAACGGCTGCGGGGTCGGGCACGCCCGGCCCCGCGGCGGGCCGGGCCTCGGTGGAGGCGGTGTTCCGCGAGGAGCGCGGGCGGCTGCTCGCCTCGCTGGTGGGGCGCTTCGGTGACCTCGACCTGGCGGAGGAGGTCACCTCGGAGGCCGTCGAGGCCGCCCTGGTGCACTGGCCGGTGGACGGCGTCCCGGCCAGGCCCGGGGCCTGGCTGCTCACCACAGCCCGCCGCAAGGCCGTCGACCGCCTACGGCGGGACAAGGCGTACGCCGCCCGGCTGGCCGTCCTCCAGGTCGAGGCGGACCGGGCCGCCCCCGCCCCGCCGGCCGACGCCGACGGTGAACTGCCGGACGAGCGGCTGCAGTTGTTCTTCACCTGCGCCCACCCCGCGCTCGCCGCCGAGGACCGGGCCGCGCTGACCCTGCGCTGCCTGGCCGGGCTCGGCACGCCGGAGGTGGCCCGGGCCCTGCTGCTCCCGACCACCACGGCGGCGCAGCGGATCGTCCGGGCGAAGAAGAAGATCCGTGAGGCCCGCGTGCCGTTCCGGGTGCCCGGACCGGACGAGCTGGCCGAGCGGCTGCCCGGGGTGCTCCTGGTGCTGTCCTCGATCTTCACCGAGGGCTACGCGGCCAGCTCCGGCCCGGACCTCCAGCGGCCCGACCTGGCCGAGGAGAGCATCCGGCTGGCGCGCATCCTGCACCGGCTGCTGCCCGGCGAACGGGAGACGGCCGGGCTGCTCGCCCTGCTGCTGCTCACCCACGCCCGCCGGGCCGCCCGCACCGGCCCGGCCGGTGAGCTGCTGCTCCTCGACGAGCAGGACCGCGGCCGGTGGGACGGGCCGATGATCGAGGAGGGCCGGGCCCTGGTGGTCCGCGCGCTGACCGGCGGGCCGCCGGGCCCGTACGGCGTGCAGGCCGCCATCGCCGCGCTGCACGACGAGGCCGCCGACCTCGACTCGACCGACTGGCCGCAGATCGTCGCCCTCTACGACGTGCTGCTCGCCCTCACCCCGTCCCCGGTGGTGGAGTTGAACCGAGCGGTGGCGGTGGCGATGCGCGACGGCCCCCGGGCCGGCCTGGCCCTGCTCGACGCCCTGGCCGGCCACCCCCGGCTGCGCACCCACCACCCCTATCCGGCCGCCCGGGCCGAGCTGCTCCACCGCCTCGGCCGCCTGCCCGAGGCCGCGACCGCCTACCGGGACGCCCTCGCCCTGGTCGGCACCGATCCCGAACGGGACCACCTACGGCGGAAGTTGGCCGAGATCGAACCGCCCGGCCCGGCTGACGGCCCCGGGGCGCACGGCGCCTGACCGGGCGGGCGAGCCGGGTGCACGTGGTGCCGTCCCCTCCTGAGGACGGCACCACGTGCGTCTGACCGACCCGGCGTCGGCGCCGGGTGACCGCGCCCCTGCACGCACTGCCCCGCCACCCGCGCCAACGGGCCACCGCACCGCCCGGGCCACGAGGCGGACCGGGTCAGCCGGCGTTGCCGACCTTCAGCAGGGCACCGGCCAGCGGCGCGGCGGCGGCGCCGCCGTGGCCGCCGGCCTGGACCTCGGCCGCCACCGCGAGGTTGTCCCGGTAGCCGGTGAACCAGCTGTTCGGCTCCTGACCGCCGACCTCGGCGGTGCCGGTCTTGCCCGCCGCGTTCGGGATCGAGCCGAGGGCCGCCGTCGCGGTGCCGCTCTGGACGGTGCGGCGCATCATGCTGCGCAGGCCGTCGAGGGTCGCGGCGGAGAGGCTGCGGGCGGCCTTGGGCTGGGCCGTGCCGGGCACCAGGATCGGCTGGCGGAAGGTGCCGCTCTTCACGGTGGCCGAGACCGAGGCCATGGCCAGGGCGTTGGTCCGGATGCGGCCCTGGCCGATGTAGGAGACGGCGATCTGCTCGCCGTTGGTCTCGACCGGCACCGAGGTGTCGTAGGCCGGCAGGCCGGCGTCCCAGACCATGCCGAGCCCGAACACCTCCTTGGCGAAGACCGGCAGCGAGTTCGGCTTGAGCCGGTCGCGGGCGGCGTCCAGGAAGGCGGTGTTGCAGGACTGCGCGAAGTCGTCCTTGAAGGTGTTGCCGGGGCGGGCGCCGTCGAAGTCGTTCGGCACCGCCCGGCCGCCGGGCACGGTGGTGGTGGGCGGGCAGGGCAGCGGGGAGTCCGGGGTGAGGCCGGTCTCCAGCAGGGCGGCGCCGGTCACCACCTTCATGGTGGAGCCGGGGGCGAGGGTGGCGCCGAAGGCCCGGTTCTGGCCCTGGGGCGGGTTGTTGGCGAAGGCCAGCACGTTCCCGGTGCTCGGCTCGATCGCGACCACCGAGGCGGGGCCGGACTGCTTGGCGACGGCGGCCTCGGCCGCCCGCTGGAGGTCGGCGTCCAGGGTCAGCCGCTGCGGCTCGGCGGACTCCGAGGCGGTGATGGTGAAGAGCTGCACGGGAGTGGACGGCGAGCCCGGCACGCTGGCCACCACGGCCCGCCCGTTCTTCGGCGCCGACTCGGTGCCCTTGAACCGGATCTCATTCAACACCGCTGCCACCGAGGGGAATTCGGTCACCGGGCGGCCCTTGCGGTCCACCACCTTGGAGGGTGCTCCGGAGACCGACTGGACCGAGAGCGTCTTGGCACCGTCGAGCTTGGGGTGCACCACGGTCGGGGCCCAGTGCACCACCGCCTTGTCCTTGCCGGCCTTCACCATGGTCAGCGTGCCGTCGTACTCCCACGGCGCGCTGGCGCCCTCCAGGGTGACCTTCGCCCGGAAGGTCAGCGGCAGCTCCGTCCCGGCGGTCGGCTTGGCGGCGGTGTCCGGGCCGCCGACCGTGAGGGCGACCGAGGTCGGCTTCAGCACGTCACGGAACTTGGCCAGCGCGGCGTTCGCCGTCTCCGGCTTGTCGGTGTGCTGCCCGGCCTCCTCGTAGTCGCCCTTCGCCCAGGCGGCCAGGAAGGCCTGCGCCCCGGCCGTCGCCTGCTGCGCGCTCGGCGGCTCGGTGGGCGCGGGCTCCGGGGTGGGGGCGGCCTTGGCGGACGCCGGCCGGTCATCGGTGGCGACGTCGCTGATGAACGCGTAGGCGGCGTAGCCGCCACTGGCGAACATCGCGGCGGTGACGGCGGCGATCCCGACCTTGACTCCGGTGTGCATGCTGTGGGTACTCCCCTTCGAGGGCGGTCGTCAGAAGTTTCGGTGCGGACCCGGCGGCGGGTCAGTCTCGGGGCGCCCAGCTGGACGCGTCGCCGATGGCGAGCAGTTGATCGGAGGTCAGCATGGCTTCTCCGGGCCGGACTTCGGGGCCGGTGGCGGCGTAGGCGGCCATCAGCACCCGGCGGCCGTCGGCCCGCAGCAGGTCCACCACCCAGCGCGGGGCCGCGCCGGAGCCGACGGTCACCAGCACCCGGCTGCCGTCGGACCGGAGCTCCCCGCCCCGGTAGCGCTCGACGTACGTGGCGAGGTCCGCCCGGTGGTCCTCGACGGTGACCTCCAGCAGACCGCTGCTCTCGGCGCCCTTGACGGTGAGCCGGGCGAGCGGCTCCCCGGTCGGGGCCGACGGGACGGCGATCAGTCCGGGCGGCATCAGGCCGGAGGCGACGCTCGACACCATCGCGTGCGGAAGGACCGTCACACCGCCCTTCGCGGTGGCGGTCGCCCCGCCTCCCGGGCCCCGGCCGACCACCGGGAGGTCCGCCAGCACCGGGTCCCAGGCACCGGACCTCAGCGCGGCCGTCAGCTGGGCGACCGTCAGCGGCGGCGCGGGCCTGCTCACCGGGACGCCCTTGGAGACGGGCGCGTTCCACTCGTCGATTCGGACCAGGCGGCCGTCCTTGCCCGCCAGCACCGCACTCCAGTACTTGGTCTTCTCCCGGCCGTCCGGGTACTCCAGGCCCTGATGGACCCTCAGCAGCGACCCGTCGGCCAGCGTCTCGACCCGGCAGACCGCCGTCGGATCCACCTCCGCCGCCTTGCAGCCGAACTGGGAGCCGGTGGGCATCTGCACCTGCTGGGCGTGCCGGGACACCTCGACGGCGATCTGGGCGGCGCCCGCGCCGTCGTCGAACCGCGCCTCCACGAAGGTGCCGTCCCGCTCCATGTCCTGCTCCTCCATCCCGTGCACGTCGGTGAACGTGCCGGGCGGGAAGGCCGACTTGAGCGCCGCCACCACCCGGTCGGTCGGCACCGGCACCGGCCCGGAGGTCCGGCCCGAGCCGGGCCCGGACGCGGTGGCGCTCGGGCTGCCGCTGGGGGTGGCCGCCCCGGACGGCGCGGTCGCGGACGGGGTCGGCCCGCCCGCCGGGGCGGGCGGCGCGGTCGGACCGCCCGGCTGGGTGAACAGGTACGCGCCGCCGCTCACCAGCGCCAGCGCGGTCGCCACGCCGATCGCCCGTCCGGCCTGCCGGCGGCGCCAGGCGCGTCGGCCGCGGGCCAGCCCGGCCGACTCCAGACGGAAGGTCTCGGTGTGGAACGCCTCGCCGACCCGCGCCATGGCGAACGTCAGATCCTCTTCGAACTTCTGGTCACTGGACATGCGGAGTCCTCGTCACGGTGGTCGTGGTCCTGAGCGGGACGGGATCAGTGGTGGGCGAGCTCGGCGAGCGAGTCACCGAGGAGGTCGCGCAGCCGGGCCAGCGCCCGAGTGGTCCTGGTGCGCACCGCCCCCGGGGAGGACCGCAGCACCTCGGCGGTCTCCTCGATGCTCCGGTCCTCCCAGTGCCGCAGCACCAGCACCGCGCGGTCCTTCGGCGGCAGTTGGGCCAGCGCGTCCAGCAGGGTCAGCCGCAGCGCGCTGTCCGCGCGCGGGGCCCCCGTCTCGGGCAGCTCGGCGATCGGCAGCTCACCGCTCGACTTCCGCCGGCGGTGGTTGAGGAAGGTGCGGACCAGCACCTGGTGGGCGTAGGCCCCCGGGTCCTCGATCCGGGACCGGCCGGCCAGCCAGGAGTTCTGCCGGCGCCAGATCGCGTACATCCGGGCCAGCGTCTCCTGGACCAGGTCCTCGGCCAGGTGGGTGTCACCACCGGTCAGCAGGCACGCGGTCCGGTACAGCTGGGCCGTGCGGCCGGCCGTCAGTTCCAGGAACCCGGCGTCCCTGGCCTCTGCGGCCACGCGGTAGCCCGCCATCTCTCACTCTCCCCCTCGAACGGTGCTCACCTTTCAGAACCCCGGGACCGGCCGAACGTTACAACCGATCTCCGAAAAGTTTTCCGGATCATCACCTCCCCCAGTCGTTGAACGTTGAACTCCATGGCGGATTGCCGCCAGCTCCTCCCGCTCTCCCCCGCCAGGATCGGGGCAGAGCCGCGAACGACGCGGCCCGCAGGACGGAGGAGACGACAGTGAACGGTGTGACCAACGACGCAGTGGCGCTCGACGGCAAGGTGGCCCTCGTCACGGGTGGCAGCCGGGGGATCGGCGCGGCCGTCGCACTGCGGCTGGCCGAGGACGGGGCGGACGTGGTGCTGACCCACCAGGGCTCGGCGGAGGCCGCCGAGGAGGTGGTCGCGAAGATCGCCTCGATGGGCCGGCGCGCCCTGGCGGTCCGGGCCGACAGTGCCGACCCGGCGGCCGTCGAGGCGGCGGTGACGGCCGCCGTCGACCGGTTCGGACGGCTCGACATCCTGGTGAACAACGCCGGGACGGGTGCGGTCGGCCCGATCGGGGAGATGACGCCCGACCGGATCGACCACGTGCTGGCGGTGAACGTCCGCGCGCCCTACCTCTACGCCCGGGCCGCCCAGGCACACCTGGCCGAGGGCGGACGGATCGTCAGCATCGGCAGCTGCATGGCCCAGCGCGCCGCCTTCCCCGGCGGCACCCTCTACGCCACCAGCAAGGCCGCCCTGATCGGCCTGACCAAGGCGCTGGCCCGCGAGCTCGGCCCGCGCGGCATCACCGTCAACCTGGTCCACCCGGGCCCGGTCGACACCGCCATGAACCCGGCCGACGGCGACTCGGCCGCCTTCCAGCACGGCTTCACCGCGCTGGGCCGCTTCGGCAGCACGACTGAGGTCGCGGACGCCGTCGCCTACCTGGTGGGCGACGGCGCCCGCTACGTCACCGGAGCGGAGCTGGCGGTGGACGGCGGCTTCGCCGCCTGACCCCGGAGCCGGTCCAGGCCGCCGAGACCACGGAGCAGAGGAGAGGGAGGACCGCACACGGAACACCTGAATGGCAAAGCGCCTGCGAATGGCTCCTCAGTTCGAGTACTTTGACGCTCGGTCAGACGGGGGGCGCTCCTCCCAACGGACCCCTCGCGCTCCGGGGGGAGCGCACAAAGGGATACGGGGGGACAGACGTGTCGGCTGGAACGGAAATTCAGGACCCGGCAGCACTCGACCGCGCGGCCGCCGGCGCCCGGGAGATCGCCTGGCGGACGCAGACCGCCGGCGCCCGTCCGGCGGACGAGACGGACTCGGCCGCCCGGGCCTTCGGCGGCGGCACCTGGGACGGCGGGCTGAACGGGGCGCTGACCGGCGCGGCGCAGACCTGGTCGGCCCAGGTGTCCGCCCTCACGGCCGACTGCGGCACGTTCGCCGAGCAGTGCGACAGCACGGCGACGCAGTACCAGCGCGTCGAAGCCGACATCAGTCAGACCTTCCGCTCCATGGCGAACGGCTTCGGCTGAAGCCGTTCGCCCGCCACCACGGCGCAGGCCTGACAGGACGCACCATTTCACGGGGGATTCACCGAGCTCCGCCCGGACCCGGCCACCCTGCCGGAGATCGCCGTCGAGTCCGTGGAGCGCCTGCGCCGGGTCTGCACCTCGGTCGAGGTCACCGGCGGCCGGGAGATCGGCTCTGCGGAGGCACCCGGACTCACCCGGACGCCGGCCGTCACGGCGGTGGTCGGCGGTGTGGCCCGCGCACTCGTCCAGTCCCAGGTGTACCTGTCCATGCCGGACGTCGCCGACCCGCGCAGGCGGGCGGTGACACGCCTGGTGCTGACGGCCACCAAGACCAGTTCCCCGATGTCCTGGACGACTTCCGGGACTTCGTGAGCACCGTCCGCCCGGACTCGGCACACTGACTCCGCAGAGGGAGATTCCATGGGGCTCTTCGACAAGCTCACCGGTACCAAGCGACCCGCCGACGGTGTCGCCCCGCGGCCTGCGGCCGAGGTCTACCGGGCACTGCTCGGTCTCAACCGGCCCGACGTCCCGTACGTCATCAGGGACGGCCGCGCGGAGGGCGCCGACCTGGTGGCCGAGTGGCGCGTCCTGGACCCGGCCTGGCGCAACTTCTTCGTCGCCACCCAGGTAAGCCGGCTGTTCACCGTCCGCATGCTCCTGGTCCCGGAGAAGCACGAAGTCCGCACCCTCGACCAGCAGTTCGAGGTCACCTGGACCGCCGGCGGCATCCCCCATCTGGCCATCGCGGCCGAGGTCCAGCGCGGCCAGGTCCACCCGACCTCGAAGCGCTGGACGATCGGCGGGGGCGAGAACGGCGGCTCCGGTATGACCCAGACGTACGACTTCGACAGCGCCGACCTGAAGACCCCCTTGCAGGAGACCGTCCTGGGCGCCGGCTGGACGTGGCGCGCCGTGGTGAGCGGCAAGCTCTGAACGGTCGCCACCACAGCGGCCGACCACTCCGGCGCAACCCATGAACCACAGGGCCCCGGTGGGCGCGGTGCGACACCGCCGCCTCCGCCGGGGCCCTCGCCCGGTGCACCGCGCACGGAACCGCGGCAGCCGGACCGCTGTCCCCGGCAGACCGCTCCCCCGTCGCCACCACCGCAGCCGGACCGCGCCCCACCTGACCCGCCGTCACCCCGCGCCGGCTCCGCCCTCCGCCCCGTCCCGGGCACGGCCCCCGACCGCCCTGTCGAGTGGGCCTGCGCCAGGCGGCAGTTGACCCGGGGTCACGCTGACACCGGATCAGCACGCGCACGCCGCATCGACAGCACTGTAAAGATCACCTGCCGTATGCTGCCGGGACACCACCGAACACGCGAACGAGCCCGCGCACGGGCCGATGGGGAGACCAGCATGATGGGACCAGCGCACTCGCTGTCAGGCGCCGCCGCCTGGCTCGGAGTGGGCGCCGGGGCGGCACTCCTGGACCGGCCGATGCCCTGGCCGGTGCTGCTCGCCGGAGCGCTGATCTGCGCCGGCGCGGCACTCGCCCCGGACCTCGACCACAAGGCGGCGACCATATCCCGGGCCTTCGGGCCGGTCTCCCGCACCCTGTGCGAGGTCATCGACAAACTGTCCTACGCCACCTACAAGGCGACCCGGATGAAGGGCGACCCGCGCCGCTCCGGTGGCCACCGCACCCTCACCCACACCTGGCCGTGGGCCCTGCTGTGCGGCGGCGGCGCGGCTGCCGCCTGTGTCTACGGCGGCCGTTGGGGCGTGCTCGCGGTCCTCTTCGTGCACATGGTGCTGGCCATCGAGGGCCTGCTCTGGCGGCACGCCCGGGTCTCCAGTGACGTGCTGGTCTGGCTGCTCGGCGCGGCCTCCGCCTGGATGCTGACCGAGGTGCTGGACAAGCCCGGCAACGGCTCCGGCTGGCTGTTCGAGGCCGAGGGCCAGCAGTACATGTGGGTCGGACTCCCGGTCGCGCTGGGCGCGTTGGTGCACTGCCTGGGCGACGCGCTGACCGTCTCCGGCTGCCCGGTGCTCTGGCCGATCCCGCTCGGCCGCAAGCGCTGGTACCCGCTCGGCCCGCCGAAGGCGATGCGCTTCCGGGCCGGCAGCTGGGTCGAACTCAAGGTCCTGATGCCGGTGTTCGCCGCCCTCGGCGGCGTCGGCGCCCTCGCCGCGCTCCAACTGATCGGCTGACCGGCCCGGTTGCCGCGCCCCGCGACCCCGAGCGCCCCGTCAGATCCCCGAACTGGGGAGCAGCACGAGGCGGTCGGGGTCGAACGGCATCCAGCGGGCTTCCTCGCCGCGCCCCAACAGCCGTACCCGGCACCAGGACCGGCCGGTGGCCGGCCGCCACCAGCCGTTGATCCGCCCGACCGCCCAGTCTCCGTCCGCGAGGCCCACCTCCACCGGCTGGTAGGCCGGCTCGACCTCCTCCGCCGGAGGCTGCCAGGCACTGCTCGTCCGCGTGTCCGTCATCGTTCGCTCCCCGTCGGCCGGTCCCGAAAACTCTACACAGCTGTAGATGCCCACGAACCGACCTGACAAGCCATCCGCCGGACACCGTGCGGTACGCACCCGGGCTCCTCAGGAACGGGTGTCGAAATCCGGACTGCTGAAGTCCGGGCTGCTGTAGTCCGGCCCGCTGAACCCGGCCCCGCCCGCACCTCCGGCGCCACCCGCTCCCGTCGCGCCCGTCGCGCCCGTCGCGCCCGAGCGGACCGCCTCCCGCAGCACCGGGAGCATGCCGCGCTCCAGCATCGCCGCCCGCCAGCGCTGCCGCGCCTCCAGCACCAGCGCCTCGTGCGCGGCCGTGGCCGGCTCCCGGCCCTCCGACGCTCCGTCAGCCCCCGCACGCGAGGCGGCGACCACCAGGCCGAGCACCCCGGCGACCGCGCCCAGCACCGCCACCCCGGCCGCCACCAGGGCGGCGGACCGCAGCGCCGCCGCGACGCCCTCGGCCGAGAGGGCCCCGAGCAGCACGGCGAGCAGGAAGAGCACCACGGCCACCCCGCCGGCCACCGCCGGGACCACTACGACGGCCGCGCCGAGCGCCCCGCCCGCACTCCGGGCCGGCGGGGCGTCGGCTCCCGCCGGCCCGGCCGGGCCGGCCTCCCGCAGCGCCGCGTACTCCTCGTACTCGGCGGCGCAGGCGTCCATCACCGCCGCCGCCGCGCCGCGCACCGCGCTCCGCAGCGCACCGAGGTCAGCGCCGGTGCGCTGCACCGCCGTTCGCACCTCCGGCCGGGCCAGGGCCTGGACCAGGGCCTGCTCGAAGTCCCCCCGGTCCTGCTGGGTCAGCCGGTACTGCCGCTCCACGATCCCCCCGCCCCGGGCCGTCAGCCGACGTTGACGCCGTAGTCCAGCGCGATGCCGCGCAGACCGGAGGCGTAACCCTGGCCGATCGCGCGGAACTTCCACTCACCGCCGTGCCGGTAGAGCTCGCCGAAGATCATCGCGGTCTCGGTGGAGGCGTCCTCGGTCAGGTCGTAGCGCGCGATCTCCCGGCCGTCGGCCTGGTTGACTACCCGGATGAAGGCGTTGCGGACCTGGCCGAAGCTCTGGTTGCGCGCGTCCGCGTCGTAGATGGAGACCGGGAAGACCACCTTGGCCACCGTCGCGGGGACGGCCGACAGGTCCACCTTGATCTGCTCGTCGTCGCCGTCGCCGCCACCGGTCAGGTTGTCGCCGCTGTGCTCGACCGAACCGTCCGGGCTGCGCAGGTTGTTGAAGAAGACGAAGTGCTGGTCGGTGAGCACCCGGCCCGCCGCGTCGCACAGGATCGCGCTGGCGTCCAGGTCGTGGTCGGCACCCGTGGTGGTGCGGACGTCCCAGCCCAGCCCGATGATGACCGAGGTCAGCCCGGGCGCCTCCTTCGTCAGTGAGACGTTGCCGCCCTTGGCCAGCGTGACTCCCACGTCGCCCCTCCAGGTTCGCTCCGCCCGCCGGTCGAACGACGGGCACCGTACTGGCCTCCGAATCTACAGCACTGTAGATCGATGCGGGGCGGACGCCCACGGCCCCGCCCGCCCCGCCGCAGGCCGCGTGCTAATTTACGTCGCTGTAGATGACGGACCGACAGGACAGACACCGGACACCGTGGCGAACGACCTCATACCGGACCCCCTGACCACGCCGGCCGGACTGCGCCCGCGCGGCCTGGTCGATCTCAGCGGCGGCGGTGCGGTGCCGCACACCCTCGACTACCCGCCCGGCTCCGTGGTGGTGGTCTCCGGCCTTCCGGGCAGCGGCAAGAGCACCGCGCTCGGACGGTGGGCCGCAGCCGCCCCGGTGATCGACCCGCGCACCACCCACCTCGCCTGCGAGGCCGTGATGCCCGACTGGCTGCCGTACGCCGTCTATCGCCCGTGGGCCCGGCTGCGGTACTTCCGCCGGCTGCACACCAGCACCCGGGACGGCGCCGAACTGCTGGTGCACGACTGCGGCAGCCGCTCCTGGCTCCGCCGCCACCTCTCCCGCCTGCTGGCTCCGCAGGGCCGCGAACTCCACCTGGTCATCCTGGACGTGGGCGCCCCCGAGGCGCTGGCCGGCCAGCACTCCCGGGGCCGGTCGGCCCCGCGCCGCACCTTCGCCCGGCACCACCGGGGCCTCGGCCGGCTGGTCCTCGCCCTGCGCGCGCACGGCCCGGCCGCCGCGCCGGGGACCGCCTCCGTCACACTGCTCGACCGGGCCGCCCGTGACCGGCTCCCGCAGGTCACCTTCGGCCGGGTCTGACGCCGGTCCGGACACCGGGCCGGACGGCGCGCCCGGCACCGGAGGGGCCCCGCGCGCCGGGCAGGCGGGCGGGCCCCGGGGGTGCTGACGACGGGTCAGGCGACGCCGACCGCGCTCCAGGCCGCCGCCACCGCCTTGTACTCGGCGCTCGCGGTGCCGCCGTAGAGGTCCTTGGCCGCGTTCAGCGATGCGGTCCGGGCACCCTTGTAGTCGGTGGTGGAGGTCATGTAGACGGTCAGCGCGCGGTACCAGATCGCCGCCGCCTTCTGGTTGCCGATGCCGGTCACCGTCGAGCCGTTGCAGGTCGGGCTGTTGTAGGTGACGCCGTTGACGGTCTTGCTGCCGCTGCCCTCGCTGGCCAGGTAGAACCAGTGGTTGCCCACGCCCGAGGAGTTGTGCACGTCGAGCTGGCCGACCTTCTTGGTCCAGCAGTCGGCGGAGCGGCCGTCCAGCGAGGGCTTGTCCATCCGGCGCAGCCACGGCGGGGTGGACTGGTCGCTGAACAGGTAGTCGCCCTTGTCCACCGCGTTGCCCGCGTACCACTCGACCATGGTGCCGAAGATGTCGCTGGTGGCCTCGTTCAGCCCGCCGGACTCACCGCTGTAGCGCAGGTTGGCGGTGGCGCTGGTGACGCCGTGGGTCATCTCGTGGCCCATGGTGTCGAGGTCCACCTGCTCGGGGTCGGTGACCCCGTCGCCGTCGCCGGTCATCATGCAGAAGCAGCTGTCCGACCACTGGGCGTTGTCCCACTTGGTGCCGACGTGCACGAAGACCGTGGCGCCCTTGCCGTCGTTCTTGATGCCCCGCCGGCCGAAGGTGTTGAGGTAGTAGTCGTACGTCCAGGCGGTGTTGGCGTGGGCGTCGACGGCGGCGGTGGCGCGGTCGGTGGAGAACTTGCGGCCGTCGCCCCAGACGTTGTCGGCGTCGGTGAAGAGGGTGCCGGAGTTGGCGTTGATCGAGGAGGACGAGACGTTCTTGGCGTCCTTGGTGACGTGTCCCCGGGTCGGGTCCTTCAGCGCGTAGCCGCCGGTCTGCGCGGTGGTGTCGATCCGGACGTCGCCGGTGTACTCGGAGTGCCCGGTGCCCACCGCCTGGTGCTCGGCGGCGTAGGCCTCGATCTGCTCACCGGTGTCCGCGTCGGTGACCACCACCTGCCCGGCCGGCTGGCCGTGGTCGCCGACCCCGGCCACCGTGGTGCGCCAGGCCAGCCGCGGGGTGCCCTCGGCGGCCCAGATGACCAGCTCGGGGGTGGAGGTGGCGGCCGTGATGCCCTCGGCCTGCGCCAGCGCGCCGCTGGCGCTGGCCTGCGCCGGGACGGACGGCCTGGTCGACTTCACTTTGGGGTCGTGGGCCCTGCCGCGTGAGCTGTCCAGCAGCCCGCCGCGCGCGTTCTGATGGACCACCAGGTCACCGCCGACCACCGGCAGGCCCTGGTAGGTGCGGTCGAAGCGGACGTGCTGGGTGCCGTCGGCGTCGATGATGACGTCCTTGACCACCAGGTCCTGACCCGCGCCGAAGCCGAAGTCGCCGGGGTGGTGGGCGACGTTGGCCCGGGCACTGGCTATCGCGGCGTCCCGGCCGGAGGCGGCGGTCGCCGCCCCGGTCTGGAAGGTGACGGCGACGAGGGCGGCGGTGACCGCGAGGGATGCTGCCGCGAGGTGGCGGCGCTGCGAGGAGGTGGGGCTCACTCTGACTCCAGTCGGGGTAGCTGTGAAGAGCTGCGACAGAGCTTGACGGTGAGCTGCCAAGAATGGCCATGCCTGGTCGGATTTCTTGGTCAATCCTTTTCCGAAGATCGCCGAAAGCTTTCAACTTCCGTTCCGGACCGCCCTCTTGACACCACCTCCGGCCGGACGGTAGCGCGCCCGGAGCTCAGCCGGTGGTGCGCTGCGGCACGCCCAGCGGATTGCCGTCCCGCAGCTCCGGCGGGAGCAGCTCCGGCGGGACGTTCTGGTACGCCACCGGACGCAGCCACCGTTCGACCGCCGTCGCGCCGACCGAGGTCGAGCCGGAGGTGCCGGCCGGGTAGGGGCCGCCGTGGTGCATGGCGGGGGCGACCGCGACGCCGGTCGGCCACTGGTCCACCACCAGCCGCCCCACCAGCGGGCGCAACCGCTCCAGCAGGGCCGTCGCCGCCGGGCCGCGCTCGTCGGCCGCCAGCTGCACGGTCGCGGTCAGACTGCCGCCCAGGCGCCCGAGGGCCGCGCCGAGTTCGTCCTCGTCCCGGTAGCGGGCGAGCACGGTCAGCGGGCCGAAGCACTCCTCCAGCAGCTCACCGGTCAGCTCGGCCGCGTCCACCGCCAGCACCCCGGGGCGGACCGCGAGTCCGGACTCCCCCGTGGGCTGCGGCCCGGCCGCCAGCAGCACCCGCACGCCCGGCTGAGCGGCCCGCCGCCGGGCACCGGCCAGGAACGCCTCCCGCATCCGCAGGTCCAGCAGCGGCCCGGGCGGGACGGCGGCGGCCGCGCCGGTCAGCGCCTCCTCCAACCGGTCGGCACCGGCCGGGACCAGCACCAGACCGGGCTTGACGCAGAACTGGCCGCTGCCGAGGGTGAAGGACGCCGCCAGCCCCGCACCGATCTCCTCCGCCCGGGTGGCGGCGGCCCGTTCGGTGACCACCACCGGGTTGAGCGAACCGAGCTCGCCGTGGAACGGGATCGGCACCGGCCGGGCCGCCGCGAGGTCGTACAGGGCCCGGCCGCCGCGTACCGAGCCGGTGAAGCCGACCGCCGCCACCAGCGGGTGGCGGACCAGCTCGGGCCCGGCCGCGAAGCCGTGTACCAGCCCCAGTACACCTTCCGGGACGCCGACTTCGGCCGCCGCGCGGCGGAGCAGCCCGGCGCACAGCTCGCTGGTGGCCGGGTGGTCCGGATGGGCCTTGACCACCACGGGGCAGCCGGCCGCCAGGGCGCTGGCGGTGTCGCCGCCGGGCACGCTGAAGGCCAGCGGGAAGTTGCTCGCGGCGAAGACCGCGACCACGCCCAGCGGCACCTTCATCCGGCGCAGGTCGGGGCGGTTGAGCGCGGGATCGGCCCGGTCGATCGCCACGTCCAGGAAGGCGCCCTGCTCGACCTGCTCGGCGAAGGCCCGCAACTGGTAGGTGGTACGGGCGAGTTCGCCGGTCAGCCGGGCCGGGCCGAGTGCGGTCTCGGCGTCGGCGGCGGCGACCACCTGCTCGGCCGCCGCCGCCAACTGCCCGGCGGCGGCGCGCAGCAGGGCGGCCCGGACCACCCGGTCGGCCAGCGCGGGCCCGGCTACGGCGGCCGCCCGGACCGCGCGGTCGACCTCGGCCGGACCGGCCTCCACGGCGACCGCCCTCCCCGGCTCACCGGTCCTGGGGTCGTGGGTGCGGACGGGATCGGGCCGAACATCGGTCGGCTGCACGGGCGTTCCTCTCTACGGGCTGCGGGCTGCGAGTCTGCGGGGCTACCGGGACTGCCGGGCTGCGGTGGCCGGGTGTGCCGACCGGGCGTGCGCGGTCAGGCGCACGAGGTCATGCGCACGGAGTCAGGCGCACGGAGTCAGGCACGCGGGGGCTGCGGCCCGGTGAACTGACCGCCGATGAAACGGGCGTCGGCGTCGGCCGGGTCGAGCGGGCCGTGCTCGGCGAGCACCTTCTCGGCGAAGGTCTCGGCGTCGTCCTGCGGGTGGTAGCCGAGCGCACGCGCCGGGCCGAGGTCCCACCAGGCGCGGGTGTTGGCGCTGATGCCGTGGACCACGGTGTGCCGGGTCAGCGGCGGGTCGAGCGGGGCGGTGAGGGCGGCGTGCACCAGGCGGGCGCAGTCGTCCGGGCTGAGCCAGGTGGCGAGCATCCGCACCGACCGGGGCGCCGGGAAGCAGGAGCCGATCCGGAGCGAGACCGTCTCGATGCCGTACCGGTCGGCGTAGAGCGAGGCGAGGTTCTCCGCGAAGCACTTGGACAGGCCGTAGAAGGTGTCGGGCCGTTGGGGCGTGTCGGCCCCGATCGGCGCTCCGCCCGGGGCGGGCAGCGGGGTGAAGCCGACCGCGTGGTTGCTGCTCGCCAGCACCACGCGGCAGATGCCCTCCTCCCGGACGGCCTCGTAGACGTGGTGGGTGCCCCGGACGTTGGCGTCCAGGACGTGCTCGAAGGTGTCCTCCAGCGAGATCCCCCCGAGGTGCACCACGGCGTCCACCCCGCGCACCGCCTCGCGGACCGCGTCCGGATCGCGCAGGTCGAAGACCAGCGCCTCGGGCGCGTCGGGGACCGGCCGGACGTCCGCCAACCGGAGTAGGTGGCCGAGGGCGGGCAGGCGCTCGCGCAGGTGCGTGGCGACGCCTCCGGCGGCGCCGGTGAGCAGGACGGTACGGGGCTCGGTCATCGCGGCTGGTGCTCCTGTCGGACGGGGGTCGATCGGAACGCCTCGGCCAGCTCGGCCAGCACGGGCTGTAGACGGGCCGGCAGCAGGCCGAGGTGGTAGAGGCTCAGGCGGGCGGCACCGGCCGCCCGGAGCCGACGGACGTGGGCGGCCAGGTCCTCGGGGCGGGCGGGCGGCAGGGCGGTGACGTAGGCGTCCACCGGCCGGCCCGTGGCGGCGGCCCGCCGGACCAGCTCGGCGCTCTCCTGCCCGGTCGGCCAGCAGGGCACCAGCAGCGCGTCGGCGAGCCCGGCCGCGTTGGCGGTGAGGCCCGGGGACGGACCGGTGGCCCACGGGTCCGGGTGGGCGTGCAGGGTGACGGTCGCTCCGGGGGCGGCGGTCCGGACGGCGGCGGTCACCTGCCGGATCAGCGCGTCCGTGGCGAGGTGACGCACCGTCAGCAGGGCGTCCGCCGTCGGTCCGGGCAGCAGCTCACCGCTGCGCGCGGCCTCGCGCAGCAGGGCCAGGGTCCGCTCCGGATCGAGTCCGTACCGACGCCAGCCGTCCTGGCAGACCGCGCAGCAGCAGACCGAGAGCGCCCGCAGGGCGGTCGGCGGGTAGGCGCCGTCGGTCTTCTCGTGGCAGCCCAGATGGACGGCGCCGAGCTGACCGGCCGACTCCAGCGACACCGACCGGACCGCCCCGGGCGGGAGGCCGTGCAGGGCCTCGGCCGCCAGGGTCGCGCAGTACCGCCGCACCTCCGCCCGGGCCGGGCAGAGCGCGTAGGGGTAGTGCTCGCCGTGGCAGTTGACCACGGTCAGGTCCGGATTCCGGTACCCGAGACGGGAGTTGTGGGCCAGCACGATCCAGGCGTTGACCGGGATGCCGGCTGCCCCGAGCAGCCCGAGGGCGGTGGCGCCCGGGTCGGGTCCGGGCGTCCAGTCGGCCGCCACGGGCACGAGGCGGTGACCGGCCCAGGCCTCCGGCCGGACCGGCCGGTAGAGCGCGCTGTGCCGGGCGTCGACGAAGGTCCGCTCCGGGTGCACCGGAGTGGCGGCCCTGGTCGAGTGGTAGCTCAGCGCCAGGGTGACGGCGTCGGCACCGCTCGCCCGGAAGCGGTCGGCGAAGCCCGGGTCGCCGAGCACGTCCCACGGATAGGCGTGCACCGAGACGGCCGGACTGCCGACCGGGTCGACTTCCCGGGCACCGGCACGGTCACCGGCCGGGGCGCCGGTCGCGCGGTCGGCCAGGGGCTCGATCGGGCGATCGGTCACGTGCTCCGCCCGGTGCTCGTTCGCGTGGCCCGTCTCACCTTCAGCCAGGGACCCGGTCACGTGATCCGCACGGCAGTCAGCCAAGGGCTCGATCGGGCGGTCGGTCACGTGATCCGCCCGGTGCTCGTTCACGTAGCCCGTCTCACGTTCAACCAGGGACCCGGTCACGTGATCCGCACGGCAGTCGACCAAGGGCTCGATCGGGTGGCCGGTCACCAACGGGGCCTCCGCCTGCGGAAGTCGGGCTCGAACTGCTGCCGGTAGGCGGTGTCGTCGCGCTCGCGGATGCCGCACCGCAGGTAGTCCTCGTGCAGCCGGGCCAGCGCGTCCGGGTCGAGTTCGACCCCGAGCCCGGGGCCCTCGGGGACCCGGACCGCACCGTCGACGATCGGCAGCGGCTCGGCGACCACGTCCGTCCCGAGCTGCCAGGGGGTGTGGGTGTCGGCGGCGTAGCTGAGCTCCGGCAGCGCCGCGCCCAGGTGGGTCATGGCGGCGAGGCTGATGCCCAGGTGGCTGTTGGAGTGCATCGAGACGCCGACGCCCCAGGTGCGGCAGATCGCCGCGAGCTCGGCCGAGCGCCGCAGCCCGCCCCAGTAGTGGTGGTCGGCCAGCACCACGCCGACCGCACCGGCCCCGAAGCCCGGGGCGAGGTCGGCGGGGGCGACCACGCACATGTTGGTGGCCAGCGGCATCGGCGCGTCCCTGGCCACCTCGGCCATCCCCGGGATGCCGGGCGTCGGGTCCTCCAGGTACTCCAGCAGGCCCTCCGTCCCGGCCGCCACCGCGCGTGAAGTGTCCACCGTCCAGGCCGCGTTGGGGTCCAGTCGGAGCGGGTGCTCGGGGAAGGCGGCCCGCAGCGCCCGGATCGCCTCGATCTCCAGCTCCGGGGGGAAGACGCCGCCCTTGAGCTTGAGCGAGCCGAAGCCGTACCGGTCCACCATCCGACGGGCCTGCGCGACGATCCCGTCCGGGTCGAGCGCCGGGCCCCAGTCGTCCTCGGCCGCGCCCGGGTGGCCCGCCCACTTGTAGAACAGATAGGCGGAGTAGGGGACTTCGTCCCGGACCCGGCCGCCGAGCAGGTCGGCCACCGGCCGGCCGGTGATCCGGCCCTGGAGGTCGAGGCAGGCGACCTCGAACGGACTGAGCACCTTGAGCGCGGTCTTCTCCGGCCCGGTGCCGCCGGTCAGGCCGTGCCGGTCGGGGGCGTCGGCGGCGCCGAGGGCCTCGGTGATCCGGCGGGTCAGCTCGTTGGTGTGGAAGGGGTCGAGGCCGACCAGCAGCGGTGCGACGGTGCGCAGCAGCGCGAGGTGGGCGGCGTCGCCGTAGGTCTCCCCCAGGCCGGTCAGGCCGTCGCCGCAGTCCAGCTGGACGATCGCCCGCAGGGCCCAGGGCTGGTGCACCCCGGCCGAGTTGAGCAGCGCGGGGTCGGGGAAGGCGACCGGGGTGACGGTCACCGTGCGGATGCGCATCAGCGGGCCCGGGCGGTCAGGGCGGCCCGGCCGCGCTCCAGGATCGCGGCCAGCTGCTCCAGGTGCTCGGGCGTCGGGTCCACCAGCGGTGGCCGGACGGTGCCGAGGTCCAGGCCGGAGAGCCGGGCAGCGGCCTTCACCAGGGCGACCGCGTAGCCGGGCACCTTGTCGCGCAGCGCGACGAAGGGCAGGTAGAACTCGGCGAGCAGCAGTTGCACGGTGGCCTGGTCACCCCCGCGCACCGCGCGGTTGAAGGCGGTGGCGATCTCCGGGGCGAAGCACAGCACGGCGGAGGAGTAGCTGCCGACGCCGATCGCCTCGTAGGCCTGGACGGAGAGTTCGGCGGTGGGCAGGCCGTTGAGGAAGCCGAAGGCGGCGGCCCTGGGGTGCCCGCTGGACCGGACGGCGGTGACCAGGCGGAGCATGTGGTCCACGTCCCCCCGGCCGTCCTTGATGCCGGCCACCGTGGGGATGTCCAGCAGGGCGACGGCCGCCGTCTCGTCCAGCACGGCGGTGGCACGCTGGTAGACGGTGATCGGCAGGTCGGTGGCCCCGGCGACGTAGCGGACGTGGTCGACCAGTCCGCTGGGCGGGGCGGAGACCAGGTACGGCGGGAGCAGCAGCAGGCCGTCGGCCCCGGCCCCGGCGGCGGTGCGGGCGAACTCGTGGGCGGCGCGCGGTCCGCCGCCGCAGCCGGCCAGCACCGGCAGTCGGCCGCCGGCCACCTTGACGGCGGTGCTGACCACCTCGCGGTACTCGCCGTGCGAGAGGGCGGTGAACTCCCCGGTGCCGCAGGCGACGAACAGCGCGTCGGGGCCGGCGGCGATCTGCCGCTCGACGTGCTCGGCGAAGGCGGGGAGGTCCACGCCGTCGTCGGTGGTGAACGGGGTCAGTGGGAAGGACAGCAGCCCGTTCGAGTACATGGCGTCTCCTTGGGTCGGTGGTGAGGGCGGTCCTGCGGTGGTACTTCGGTAGCGCGGCGACGTGCGTCGGTGCGGCGACGGGCGGTACGGCGGTGACGGGCCGTCAGCCCCTCAGCCCTTCACCGCGCCGGAGGTCAGGCCGCGCATGAACTGCCGCTGCATGGCGACGAACGCCAGCACGCTCGGCAGCAGGGCGAGCAGGGCGGAGGCGAGCAGCACGCCGATGCCGACCTCCTCGTCGGCGCGCAGCGTGCGCAGCGCGATCGGCAGGGTGAACTGCCGGGCGTCGGTGGCGACCAGCAGCGGCAGCAGGTACTGGTCCCAGATCATGGTGAAGCCGAAGATGCCGATCACGCCGAGGGCGGGGCGGCAGAGCGGGAGGATGACGGACCAGAAGATCCGCAGGTCGCCGGCACCGTCCAGGCGGGCCGCCTCCTCCAGCTCGACCGGGATCTCCTTCATGAACTCGGCGGTGACCAGGATGGAGAACGCCCAGGCCCCGACCGGCAGGATCATCCCGAACAGCGTGCCCACCAGGTCCAGGTCGGACAGCACCAGGGAGAGCGGGATGGCCAGCACCTCCTCCGGCAGCATCATCGTGCTGAGCACCAGCAGCAGCACCAGGTGCGCGCCCCGGAAGCGCTTGCGGGCCAGCGCGTAGGCCGCGCTGACGCTGACCGCGATCTGCAGCAGCAGGCCGCCGCCGACCACCAGGAAGGAGTTCAGCAGGTAGCGCAGCACGTCGCGGTCGACGGCGGCCCGGAAGTTGGCCAGGGTCGGGTGGGTCGGGAGCAGGGTCAGCGAGGTCGGGTCGGTGACCTTGGAGAAGGCACTGGAGATCAGGGCCAGCAGCGGCCCGGCGAAGACCAGCACCAGCACCAGGTGGAGCAGGACGCGGAGCACCCGGCCGACCGGCCCCCGGGCGGTGTCCAGCCCGAGCGCGGTCTCCGTGGAGAGTGCCCGGCCACGGGTCCGCTTCATCGGTGCCCCCTCCCCCCGGTGCCGCGCCGGGCCCGGACGGCCAGCGTGAGGACCACCGTCGCGCCCAGCAGCACCATCGATCCGGCTGCGGCGACGCCCAGTTCGTTGCGTTCCAGGCCGAGCCGGTAGATGAGCGTCATCACCACGTCGGTCGAGCCGTTCGGTCCGCCGTTGGTGAGGAGGAAGATCTCGGTGAACACCCGTAGACCCCGGATGGCAGCGAGGGTGATCAGGATGGCGAAGGCGGGGCGCAGCGCGGGCAGGGTGACGTGCCACAGCCGCCTGCGCACACCCGCGCCGTCCACGGCGGAGGCCTCGTACAGCGTCCGGTCGACGCCGGCCAGCGCGGCGAGGAAGATCATCATGTCGTAGGGGGCACCCCTCCAGATCCCGACCGCCATCACCGAACCGAGTGCGCTGTCCTCGCTGTTGAGGAACTGCGAGGGGCCCGCGCCGAGCCAGCCGAGCAGGGTGTTCACCGCGCCGTCGGCCGCCGGGTAGTAGAGGATGCGCCAGACCTCGGCGACCACCGCCATGGCGGCGACGGTGGGCAGGAAGACCGCCGTGCGGACGAACCAGAGGTGGCGGGCCTGGCCCTCCAGCAGCAGGGCCAGCGCCAGGCCCAGCAGCACCGAGCCGCCGGTCTGACCGACCGCCAGCAGCACGGTGTGCCAGACGGCCGCCAGGAAGGCGTCGTCGGTCAGCACCTGCCGGTAGTTCGCGGTGCCGACCCAGCGGTCGCCCAGGTAGGGGCGCACCTCGTGGAAGCTCATCACCACGGCGCGCCCGGCGGGGACGAACTTGAAGAGTGCGAACAGGACCAGCGCGGGGGCGAGGAAGAGCCAGGGCGTGAGGGACGGCGTCACCCGGTGGTGCCACCGGCGCGACGGCGGCCCGGGCCGGGCCCCGGCCTGACGGGGGCTCAGGCCGTCGAGCGCGGGCCGCCGGCCGCGGTCCACCCCGGTGGCCGCCATCAGGAGCCCGCCCCCTGCCTCTTGAGCTCGGCGGCGAAGGTGGCGGCGAGCTTGTCGAGCGCGGCCTTCGGGTCGGAGCCGCAGTCCGCCACCACCGCGTTGAGCGTCTCGGCGGAGGCCTGCCGGAACGGCGTCCACTCGGGCACGGCGGGGGCGTAGCGGCCGGCCTCCCGGTACACCCGGTCGAACACCTGCCAGCGCGCGTCGGTCCGCTCGGCGGCGAGGTCGACGGTCCGGTTCACCGGGAGCCGGACCACCGTGCCGTCGGTGTCCCCCGCCATCCCGGTCCGCTGGCCGGCCGGGCTGATCAGGTGCTCGGCGTACCGGAGTTGGCCCTTGGGGTTCTTCGAGCCCGCCATCAGGTAGACGTTCTCGCCCTCCGCGAGCACCGCGCTCCGGCCGCCCGGGCCGGCCGGCAGCGGCACCACCTCGTACTTGTCCTTGCCGAGGCTCTTGTCGAAGCGGGGCATGTTGTACGGCCCGGTCAGGTAGATGCCGCCCTTGCCGGTCTCGAACAGCGGGTGCGCCTGGGTGGTCTCGGCCGTGACCGCGCCGGGCACCACGCTCCGGTCCAGGCAGAACTGCTTCTTGAGGCGCTGGACGGCGGCCAGCGCGCCGTCCCCGGCGATCGCCGGCTTCAGCGCGCCCGGCTCGCCGGTGAAGTAGTCGCCGCCCGCCGACCACAGGAAGCTGGAGGCGTACCAGTCCAGGTAGCCGCGCTTGGTGGAGCCGGGGACGACGTAGCCGAAGGTGTCGGCCTTGCCGTTGCCGTCCGGGTCGCCGGTGGTGAACGCCTCTGCCAGGTCGTCGAGTTGGTCCCAGTCGGCGGGCTGGGCCAGGCCGAGCTTCTCCCGCCAGTCCTTGCGGATCAGCAGGGCGAAGGTCTGTGCCGAGAACGGCACGCCGTAGTACTTCCCGTCGGCGGCCCGCGCGGCGTCCCAGGCCTGGGTGATCACCTGGTCCCCGCCGGCCACCGCGCCCTTGTCCACCGGCCGGACCAGGCCCTGCTTGACCAGGGTGCCCAGCTGCGCGGTGTCGTTGACGATCAGGTCCGGCAGCTTCTTCTGGGCCGCCGCCTGCTGGAGCTTGGTCTCGAAGTCGTCGAACAGCGCGGTGACGTGGGTGGGGACGCCGGTGGCGGCGGTGAAGTCGGCGGCCAGCTTCTGGTGGGTCTTCTCGGTGTTGGAGCCAGGGGGCTTGCGGACCCAGATCTCCAGCGGGGCCCGGTCGTCTCCCCCGCCCGCACCACCGTCGCTGCCGCAGGCGGCGACGGAGCCGAGGGCGAGGGCGGCGGCGAGGGAGACGGCGAAGACTCGGGCGGCTCTGCTGAGCATCGTCGGCATTCCTGTCTACGTATGTGGACGAGGTCTGTGAATGTGGAGGCTTGTCAGGTGAAAGTAGGGCAGCTGTACGATGCGAGTCAACAGTCACGGAAACACGGATGTGGAGGGTGTACCGATGGCCGCTGGCCAGCCCGAGGCCGCGACGGTGAAGTCCGCGGAGCGCACCGTCCGCATCCTGGAGACCCTCGCGGACTCCCCCACCCGACTCACCGTCAACGAGCTCCAGGAACGCCTGGGTTACCCGCGCAGCAGCCTGCACGCGCTGGTCCGGACGCTGCGGGAGCTCAAGTGGCTGGAGGCCGACGACAGCGGCTCCGCCTTCGGTGTCGGCCCGCACGCGCTGCTGTCCGGCACCGCCTACCTCGACCGCGATCCGGCCCTGCCGCACGCCCAGGAGGCCCTGGAGGCGCTGCGCGACGAGATCGGCTACACCGTGCACTTCGCCCGCCGGGACGACGCCTACGTGCTCTACCTCGCCAGCCGCGACTCGCGCGAGAGCGTCCGGGCCGTCTCCCGGGTCGGCCGCCGCCTGCCCGTCCACCTCACCGCACTCGGCCAGGCCCTGCTGGCCGACCTCACCGAGCGGGAGGCCGACGCCGTGCTGCCCGCCGAACTCCCCTCCTACACCCCGCACACCATCACCGACCGCGCCGAACTGCACGCGGCCCTGGCCACAGTCCGGGACCGGGGCTGGGCCCTGGAGCGGGAGCAGGGCACCCTGGGCATCACCTGCGTCTCGGCCGCCGTGCCCTACCGGATCCCGGCGACCGACGCGCTGAGCTGCTCCATGCCGGCCGCCGCGGCGACCGCCAAGGAGACCGAGCGGGTGGCCAGGGCGGTGACGGCACACGCCACCGCCCTGGCCACCACCCTGCGCCGCCACGGCATCCGCTGACGGCGCAGGGCCCGGCTCAGCGGACCGTCAGCGCGGTGGGCTGGCCGGTGCCGGCGGCGTTGAACCCGAAGCCCTGCTCGGCCCCCGGGGCGACCGAAGCGTTCCAGCCCACCGGGGTGAAGGTGAGGTGCTGCCCGCTCTGGACCCGGACGGAGGACCAGCTGGACGACACCGTAGTACCGGCCGGCAGGTCGAACTCCACCGTCCAACCCTGGCGGGTGGCAGCGCAGTTGTTCTTCACGAACACGTCCATGCCGTACCCCGAGCTCCAGGTCGAGGACTTCACCGCGCGGACGGTGAGGCACCCGGACGGCGAGGCGGAGGGCGACGGCGAGGCGGAGGGCGACGGGGACGGCGAGGCGGAGGGCGAGGGTGACGGGGACGGACTGGCCGAGCCGGACGGCGACGGCGACGGCGACGGCGACGGGGTGACGGTGCCGACGGCCTTCAGGAAGAGCGAGGGCCCGCTGTCCGTCCGACTGGCGTCGACGCCGTGGCCGCCGGTGTAGTCGAGCTGCTCCCGACCGGCCCAGTCGGGGATCGGCGTACCGGCCGTGTCCAGGTGCCGCCAGGCGGTGCCGCTCCAGCCGAACTGGAAGATCCGCTGCCGGTCCGCGTAGTACGGGGTGTAGCCCGCACCGGCCGAAGTCTGCTTGGTCATCGCGTTGTTGAAGAAGACGTTGCGCGGCCCGCTGGAGCCCGACCACTTCACCGCCTTCTTCCCGGCCGCCCACCAGATCGGGTACCAGGTGGAGGCGTCGGTCCCGCCGCCGCCCTCCTCGCCGCAGTTGGCCCGGCAGTTGGCGGAGCGGTGGTCGTACGGCACCGTGACGGTGTTGAGCTCCAGCAGGTTGTTCCGCTCCCAACCCCCGTGCAGGTTCAGGTCGGAGTCGAAGTCGTTGCCGATCGCGACGTTGCCCGAGGCGGACCACTGGAAGGTGAAGTGCCGCAGGTTCCGCGAGGTGTTGCCGGCGTAGAGCGAGTCCCAGACCCGGGAGCCGCGGAAGTAGCCGTTGCCGCCCTTGCCCTTGTTCCACGAGCCGTCGAGCTGGTTGCCGACGATCTGGAGGTGGTAGGCCTCCTCGGTGACGATCGGGTGCGAGCCGGTCATCTCGGTCCGCACGCCGCGCACCCAGGAGTCCGCCGCCCACTTCAGCACGATGCCGTGGATGGCGTCGGCGGGCGTCATGTTGCCGTAGTTGTGCACCGCGTCGGCGGCGCTCAGCCCGGGCTCCGCCTGGGTGAGTGCGAAGTCCTCCAGCCCGACGCCGAGCACCGGGTCGACGATCGGGGAGGCCTTCGAGGCGTAGACCGTGCCGTCGATCGGTGCCGAGCCGTCGGAGGTGGAGTCGACCGGGACGTCGTACTCCAGCGGCTTGTTCAGCGTGATGGTCCGGTTCGCGGAGTCGACCGCCGTCACGGTGAAGATCTGCTGCCGCATGTGGATGTTCTGCAGGGTGCCGTCGGCGGGCGTGATGTCCTGCTCGGCGTAGAACTTCAGGGAGTTGGCGGCCCGGATGTTGACCAGCCCGCCGACCTGGAGGCCGGTGAGCGCGCTCCCGGTGGCGAGCGGGACGACGGTGTCGCCGGCCCGGGCCGCGAAGCCCGCCCCGCCCGCCTTCTCGCGGAGCTTCAGGCCCGCCTTCCAGTGGACGTTGACCGTCCCCTCGAAGAGGTCCTTGCGGTTGGCCGCTGCCGCCGCGTACTCGGCGGCGTAGGCCGGGTGCACCGCCCGGGACTGCACCCGGAAGACGCCCCGGCCCGGCCACATCCAGCCGCCCTTGGCCGAGCCCGAGGTCATGCCGTCCTCGTCCCAGTCCGAGCCGTCCTCGGTGAGGGTGTCGTACCGGGTGGCGGCGTCCGGCCGGAAGACGATCCTGGTCCCGCCGGCGCCGCTGCCGGCCCCACGGATCGTCAGGAAGTCGGCGTCGACGCCGATCTGGTGCGAGACGTCGAGCGTCCCGGCGGGCAGCGTGATCAGCGAGAGCCGATCGTACCCGGCGGTCGGTGAGCAGGCGGTGCGGATGCGGTCGATCGCCCGCTGGAGCCCGGCGGTGTCGTCGGCCCCGTCGTCCGGCCTCACTCCGTAGTCGGCGGCCAGTTGGACGGCGGTGATCCGGCAGGCGGCGTCCGGGGTGGTCTGCGCGGTGCCCGGCAGGTCGGCACCGCCCCGGTAGCCGGCCTTCGACCAGTCGTACAGCCCGGCGACGGGGGCCCGACGGTTGGCCGCGGACAGGTCCAGGCCGGTGAGGGCGGCCGAGGCCGCCGCCACCGGAGCGGCGGCGGGGGTGCCGACGGCCGGGGCACTCACGCCGGCCGTCAGCAGCAGGGCGACCGCGCCGGCGAGCGCAGTGCCTGGCACCAGGACCCCAAAGGTCGTTCTGTGCACGGTAGTTCCTCCCATGCGTGGGGGAAGGGGGATGGCCCTCATGGTGTAGACCACTGCTCCACAGGTCAAGACGCAAGACGGAAATACATCATGCGTCCACATACATGGACGACACCCATGACACCGCCCCCCCGGGGCTCCCCGCCGCCGGCCACCCATGCCAAGATCCGTCCAGCACCGACGCCGCACACCCGAGGAGTAACCGTGGCCCGCTGGACCGTCTTCGCCTGCCCCGTCCACCGGGGCATCGGCGAGTCGATCGGCTTCGAGGAGAAGGGCGAGTTCGAGGGCACCGAGGAGGAGGCGCTCGCCTGGTTCGCCGAGCGGGCGGGCGGCTACACCGCCGACCGCAAGAAGGTGCGGCGCCGCGAGGTGTTCAAGTCCTCGGACCGCAGTTACTTCGTCCGCCTGCACGGCCGCTTCATGACCACGCTCCACGTCCTCCGGCTCACCGAGCGGATCTCGGACACCGGGCTCTCCGGCCCGACCGACGCCCCCGACCCGTTCGCCGCCCCCGGCACCACCGACTGACCGGAGTCCCGGCCGACCACCGACGGAGAGTCCACCTGCCCGCACCGCGGCCCGGAGCCGGGCCACGGCACGCGGCCGCCGATGCGGAAGCCTTCCTTCGCATTGTCAGTGCTGGTCAGGATGATGTTCCCATGACGGACACCACCTCCTCGCTGCTCTCCGCCGACGCCTACGCCGCTGCGATCGCCACCGCCGTGGCGGCCTCCGCCGCGTACTACACCGACGGCTCCACGCCGCTCGGCGACGACGAGTACGACGCCCTGCTGCGCGCCATCTCCGCCTACGAGGAGGCCCACCCGGGCGAGGTGCTGCCGGACTCCCCGACCGGCAAGGTGGCGGGCGGCGCCGTTCAGGGCGACGTACCGCACTCCGTCCCGATGCTCTCCCTGGACAACGTCTTCGACGCCACCGAGCTCGCCGACTGGGCGGCCGGCCTGGAGCGCCGCCTGGGCCGCCCGGTGGCCGGCTGGTGCGTGGAGCCGAAGCTCGACGGTCTGGCGATGGCCGCCCGCTACCAGGGCGGCAAGCTGGTGCAGATGCTCACCCGGGGCGACGGCCTGGCCGGCGAGGACATCACCCACGCCGCCGACGCGATCCTCGGCCTGCCCGCCGTCCTGAGCGAGCCGATCGACGTCGAGCTGCGCGGCGAGGTGCTGCTGACGACCGCTCAGTTCGAGGAGGCGAACCGGATCCGGCTCGCCCACGAGGCGCCCGCCTTCGCCCACCCGCGCAGCGGCGCGGCCGGGACGCTGCGCGCCAAGGACCGCCCGTACCGGATCGAGCTGACCTTCTTCGCCTACGACGCGATCGGCCTCGACCTCGACCTCTCGCACAGCTCCCTGCTCGCCCGCCTCGCCGGGCTGGGGGCGAACACGGCGGCCACCACCGCCGCCGCCCCGCTGCACTGCGAGACCCTGGACGCCGCCCAGCAGCGGATCGACGAGATCTCCGCCCTGCGCGCCGCCCTCCCCTTCGGCATCGACGGCGTCGTCGTGAAGGCCGACACCGCCGCCGACCGCCACCAGGCCGGCTCCGGCTCCCGCGCGCCGCGCTGGGCGGTGGCCCGCAAGCTCGCCGCCGAGCACAAGGTCACCCGCCTGCTGGAGGTGGAGTGGAACGTCGGCCGCACCGGCATCATCGCCCCGCGCGCCGTCCTGGAGCCGGTCGTCATCGACGGCGTCACCGTCACCTACGCCACCCTGCACAACCCGGCCGACATCACCCGCCGCGACCTGATGATCGGTGACCAGGTCTTCGTCTACCGGGCCGGCGACGTCATCCCGCGTGTCGAGGCCCCGCTCGCCGACCAGCGCACCGGCGCCGAGACGCTGATCGCCTTCCCAACCGCCTGCCCGCGCTGCGGCGACGAGATCGACACCTCGGAGCAGCGCTGGCGCTGCGTCCGGGGCCGGAACTGCCAGGCCGTCGCCTCCGTCATCTACGCGGCCGGCCGCGACCAGCTCGACATCGAAGGGCTCGGCGGCACCCGCGCGATCCAGCTCGTCGAATCCGGCCTGGTCACCGACATCGCCGACCTCTTCACCCTCACCCGCGAGCAACTCCTCGGCCTGGAGCGGATGGGCGAGACCTCCACCGACAACCTCCTCGCCGCCCTGGAGACCGCCCGCAGCCAGCCCCTGAACCGGGTCTTCTGCGCCCTCGGCGTCCGCGGCACCGGCCGCACCATGTCCCGCCGGATCGCCGCCCACTTCGGCTCGATGGCCGCGATCCGCGCCGCCGACGCCGACACCCTCGCCGAGGTCCCCGGCATCGGCACCGAGAAGGCCCGGGTGGTCGCCGCCGAGCTGGTCGAACTGGCCCCGCTGCTCGACAAGTTGACCGCCCAGCACGTCGGCACCCAGGTCACCGAGCCACAGCGCCCCACCTCGGCGGAGGCCGCAGCCGACACCGAGGCAGCGGGCGAGGCCGGTCCGCTGACGGGCGAGGCCGTGGTCGTCACCGGCTCGATGACCGGCGCCCTCGCCACCCTCTCCCGCAACGAGATGAACGAACTCGTCGAGCGGGCCGGCGGCAAGGCCTCCTCCTCCGTCTCCAAGCGCACCACCCTCCTGGTCGCCGGCGAGAAGGCCGGCTCCAAGCGCACCAAGGCCGAGGAGCTCGGCATCCGCATCCTCACCCCCGAGGACTTCGCCACCCTGGTCGCCGACTTCCTCCCGGCGGGCTGACCGTGGACCCCAGGACGTCCCACTTGGCCGACCTGCTGGGTCCACCGGCCCACCAACCCGCCCAGGTGCCGTGGGAGAGCGCCACGGACGCCCACCCCGACCTCCGCTTCCCCACGGACTACCGCTGGCTGATCGACACCTACGGCTCGATCCGCATCCACGAGGACCTGGCGGTGAGCGGCCCGATGTCCACAAGCTTCTACGGGGAGGGCTTCGCAGGCTTCCTCGCGATGACGGCGGACGCGTACGGGCAGGCCGAGCTGGTCCACGAGGAGCCCCGCTTCCCTCACGAGACCACCCCGGAGCCGCCCTACCCGATGTTCCCTGACAGCGGCGGCCTGCTGTCCTGGGGCAGCGACACCCTCGGGAACTCCTACTTCTGGCTCACCCAGGACCCCGACCCGGACAACTGGCCGGTCGTGGTGTTCTTCGGCGAGGCCGAGGTCTGGGACGTCTTCGACGGCGGCCTGGCCGCCTTCCTCACCGCGCTGCTCACCGGGGAGTACCACCTGGCCCACTAGATCCGGACGCGCCGCGACCCTGCCCACCGGTTCGACGGTGACTGGCAGGGGCGCGCGATCTGACCCTCCTCGGGAGCACGCAAGGACTCCCTCGGCAGACCGGCCCTCACAGGTCGGTCGGGCCGCCCACTCCGGCGGAGCCGGGCCGGTGCGCTGCGGCGAGCCCGCCGGCCGGGCGCGCCGTCGACCCGATGCCGATGCTCGCGTTCGACGCCGAGGTGGACGTCGACCGTGGCCCGGGCCGGCGACCCCAGGCGCACATCGCCGACCGCCCGTGGAACTGGACATCCGCATCCTGGCCGCCGACCGTCTCTCCCGGAGTTGACGGCGGGGAGCGCCCTTCCGCCTGCCGGGCTCCCATGAGAACCGGACACACTTCGCGTGCGGCATCACTGCGGAAATCCGACCAGGAATGCACCTGCCGAGTTTTTCGGAATCATGAACTCCGGAACCGCCTCCCGGCCGACTTTCGGAACAGTTCGTTCCGGAAGTCGGCCGGGGGCATTGTCACTGCATTACCACCCGGATCAGCAGGTGTAGGCGCCCTGGAAGGAGGCCGTGAGCGCCACGGTCTCCGAGTGCCAGCCGCCGTAGGCGCTGATGGTGGTGCACGGGCCGTCCACGTGGTTGGACCAGTTGAACCGGATGCGGACGTTGTAGCTGCAGTTGTTGGTCGCACGGGTCGTGTTGGTGGCCCAGCTGCTGGTGCTGCGGTACGACACGCACGAGGGCGCGTCCGCGGCACTGGCCGACGACACGACGATGCCGCCGCCCATGGCCATGGTGGCCGCGAGAACGACCGCAGAGCGCTTGACCATCAATCCACGCATGCTCATGTGAATTCCTCCCGTTGTTGTGTCGAACGCTGGTGCGGTTCGACGGCACATGAGGCTACAGAGGAACAATTGGTCTGCAGTCGTCCGGTGGGGAAGAATTTCATGATCGTAAAATGATTGGCCGAAACCACACCCTTGCCGAAAACCGACTGCCGCCGACGGCGGACTTTGCCATGATCCTGCTGTGCGCCGGGCGGGCCGACCCGGCGCCGAGGCGCCGGGGGACGCCCGGCCGGCCCGGGTGCGAGAGCGCTCGGCGCACCCACCGGACAGCCCCCGACCTGCGGGAAGGGAACGGGTGGAAAAAACTTCGGCCAGAGCGGAACCCTCCGGGGGGTGGGCTGCGATCAGAAGGGTGTGGCAGGGGAGATGGAGCAGTCCGAGGAGCACGCCGCGCTGCTGTACGCCGTGGCGGACGGCGACCGCGCCGCGTTCGAGCAGCTGTACCGGCACTACGCGCCGTGGCTGACGGCCAGGCTGCGCCAGCGCTGCCCCGATGCGGGCCTGGTGGACGACGTGGTCCAGGAGGCGTTCGTCAGTGTCTGGCGGGGTGCCTCCCGGTACCGGCGGCAGGACGGCGCGGACGTGGCGGGCTGGCTGTGGCGGATCTGTGCCCGCCGCCTGGCCGACGCGTCGCGCCGGCACGGTGCGCGGCAACGGCTCCAGGCGCTCCTGGTGCGGTTCCGGGGACGTGACGAGGGGTCAGCGTCCGCCGAGGACACGGTCCTGGGCACCCTCGCGCACGGTGAGCTGGGCGCCGCGATCGAGCGGCTGCCGGCCGACCTCCGGGAGGCGCTCGCCGCCACCGTGCTCGACGGCATGACTTCCAAGGAGGCGTCGGCGGCGCTGAGCATCCCCGAGGGAACGGTCAAGTCCCGTGCCAGCAGGGCACGCAGGCGACTTCGAGAGGAACTGGCGTGACAGCGGAACGGTACGCCGGGCACCCGGAGGGACACCTCGCGGTCGCCCTGCTGGCGGACTACTCCCGAGGGGCGGTGCCGGCCGGTCGGCTCCCGGAGCTCGAACGCCACCTGGACGGGTGTGCGTCCTGCCGGGACGCGCTGGCTGCGGAGGTGTCCCCGCAGCATACGGAGGCCCGCTGGCAGGTGCTCTCCGAGGCGCTCGACGAACCGGCCCGCAGCAGGGCCGAGCGGCTGCTGCTGCGGCTCGGGGTGCCCGATCACTGGGCCCGGCTGGCCCTGGCGACCCCGGTGCTCCGCCGGTCGTGGCTGATCGCCTCGGTGGTTACCCTGCTGTTCGCGGTGGTCGCCGCCCGGCTGTCCCCCGACGTCTCGGCCACGGCCCTGCTGCTGGCGGCGCCGCTGATCCCGGTCGCGGGGGTCGCCATGTCGTACGGGCCGGCCTTCGACCCGATGTACGAACTCGGGCTGGTGATGCCGTTGAACAGCCTGCGCCTGGTCCTCCTGAGGAGCGCCCTGGTGCTGACCACCAGCACCGTGCTCAGCACCCTCATGACCCTCGTCCTGCCGGGCCAGGGCCTTGCGCTGTTCGGCTGGCTGGCACCCTCCGTCGCGGTGACCTCGCTGACCCTGGCGCTCTCCGCGCACCTCGACCCGACCGTGGCCGCCCGGGCGGTCGGCGCCGGCTGGATCGCGGTGGTGGCGATCGCCGCCCAGGGCCGGACGGCCGGGTCGTTCCTGCTCACCGGCACCGGCCAGGGCGGCGTGGCACTCCTCGCGCTGGCCTCGGCGGGGTTGATCACCTTCCATCGGCACCGCTTCTCCCAGGCCCCGCGCCGACCTGCCCGCCACCTGACCACCTGAGCACCTGAGCACCTGAGCACCGCCCTACCGCAGCACCGCCGCCTGACCGGCCGTCAGTGCACCCCCACGGCACCGTGCGTCATCCGACCGCGCGGTTCCCCTCCCATGACCCGAACAGGAGACCGATGTCCGACCACGACAGTCCGGTGGACGTTCACGCACTCTCGGTGAATTACCGGGGCCGCCCCGCACTGGACCGGGTGACGTTCCGCCTGCAGCCGGGCGTGACGGGGCTGTTGGGACCGAACGGCGCGGGCAAGACCACCCTGCTCCGGGTGCTGGCCACCGCGACGACCGCGGACTCCGGCGGGCTGACCGTCCTGGGCCACGACCCGGCCACCGGTCCGGGCAAGCTGGCCGTCCGGCGCGCCCTCGGCTACCTGCCGCAGAACCCCGGCTTCCACCCGCACTTCACCGCCCTGGAGTTCGTCGACTACGTCGCGATCCTCAAGGAGATGACGGACCGCCGGGCACGCCGCACGGAGGCCCTGCGGGTCCTGGAGGCGGTGGGGCTCTCCGACCAGCGCAGCAAGCGCATCAAGGCGCTCTCCGGCGGCATGCGCCAACGCGTCGCCCTGGCGGCGGCGATCATCGGCGACCCCGAGCTGCTGGTCCTCGACGAGCCGACGGTCGGCCTGGACCCGGAGCAGCGGCTCCGCTTCCGTGAGCTCATCGCGGACCTCGGTGAGGGCCGCACCGTCCTCCTGTCGACCCATCAGACCGAGGACGTGGCAGCACTCTGCCACCGGGTGGTGGTGCTCGACCGGGGCGTGGTCAGGTTCCAGGGCCTGCCCTCCGAGCTGACGGCGCTGGCCGCGGGCCGGGTCTGGTCCAGCGGCGAGCGCGACCGCTCCGCGCTCGCGGGGTGGCGGACCGGCGAGGGCACCTTCCGCAACATCGGCAGCCCGCCACCCGGCGCCGAGTTGGTCGCGCCCACGCTGGAGGACGGCTACCTGCTGCTGCTCGACGGCGCGCTCTCCTCCGAGGAGGCCGTGCGATGACTCCGCCGACCACCACCGCCGGCTCCACCGGGGCGCCGGTCCGCCCCCGCCCCGCCCCGTCCCGACCGCGCGGCGGTCCGGCCGCCGTGGCCGGTCTCGCCCGGGTCGAGGCGCTGCGGCTGCTGCGCCACCCGGCGGTCCTGGCCGCCACCGCCCTGTACGCGGCGTTCTGGCTCTACGACCTGGTCACGGGCGATGCGGCGAACCGCTTCCCCGTGCTGCACGACGAGTCCTGGTCCCTCCACCTGCCGATGCTGCTGGTGGCGGCCGGTGTCCTGCTGGCGGCCAATCAGGGCGCCCTGCGCGCGCACCGGAACGGCACCGAGTCCCTGTTCGAGGTGCTGACCGTCGACCGCGCCCGGCGCACCTCGGCCCACCTGCTGGCGGTGCTGCCCGCCGCACTGCTGGCCCTGCTGCTCACCGTGGTCCGGATCGCCTACCTGGCAGGTCGTCCGGGAGCGGCCGGCGAGATCCGCCCGTGGGACCTGGCGGCCGGGCCGCTGTGCGTCCTGCTGGCGGGCGTCGTCGGCGTGCTGCTGGCGGTCCTGGCCACCTCCGCAGCCGTGGCACCGATGGCCGTGGTGGGCCTGGGCGTGCTGACCTTCGCCGGAGCCCTGAACACCGGCGCCGGGTGGCGCTGGCTGGGCCTGGTGGCCCTGGAGGACCAGAACGCGGCCTCCCTGCCGGTGGTGCTGACGGACCGTCCGGCGGCCTGGCACGTGCTGTGGCTGACGGCGCTGGCGCTCCTGCTGTCGGCGGCGGCGGTGCTGCGGACCGGCGGCCGGGGCCCCTGGGTGACCGCCGTCACGGCCGTGGCCCTGGCCGGCACGCTGACCGCCGGGGTCGTGCAGACCGGCGGGGTCTCCACCGAAGTCGCCGACCGGAAGGCCGAGTTCACCACGCACCCGGCTGCCCACCAGACCTGCGAGGTGGACGGCAACCTCACCCTCTGCGCGTTCCCGGACTTCGAGGCCTGGCGCTCCGAGTGGCGGGCGGTCGGCGCGGGAGTGCTGCGGGAGACCCCGGCCACCGTGGCCGCCGCCCCGTACGCGGTGCGCCAGCGGGTCTTCCCCCAGGGGAACGGGAGCAGCGGCGTCGCGGCACCGCTGGCGGACTGGGCCCGGGACGACGCGGCGGCGGGCCTGACCGCTGCCGTGACCGTGGGCACCGACTGGAGCGACGGAGCCGCGGCGGGCGACCGGCAGGGCGATGCGGTCGCCGAGTTCGCCACCGCCTTCGCCTACCGGGTGGTGACCGGCGGCGTGCCCGACCAGCCGAAGCTGTCGATGGTCTGCGGCTCGCGGGCCGTCCTGGTGCTGGCCCTCGCGGGCCGGGCCACGCCGGGCACCAAGGAGGCGCTGCAGTCGGTCCGCGACCGGACCTTCGGTGGGCTGAGCTTCCCGCTGCTGGGCTCGTCCTCCGGGCTGTCCTTCGAGCCCAGGGCGGCCAAGCTGGCCTTCACCCTCGTCAACCGGCCGACCGGTGGCGGCGCCCCGGCGATCGCGGCGAACTGGGCGGAGCTGTCCGCGCCCGGCACCTCGGTGGACCGGGCCGCCGAACTGCTGGGCGTACCGGCCCCGGCCGCCCTCGCCGAGGGCGAGCAGGTGGCCGGGTGCTGACCGGGACGGCGACGGAGCGCGGCCCGGCGGAGCACGCCCGGGCCGGGGTGGGGGCGCTGCGGCAGGCCGCGGCCCTGGCGGGGCCCGCGCTGCGGCTGGCACCGCGGCTCCCCCTCCTGCTCGGCGCCCTCGTCGGCCTGGTGACGGCGGGTGTCCCGCTCGTCGGCGGCATCGACCTCGGCCTGCCCGACGCGGCCCTGCTCACCCGGGTCGGCGCCGTGACGGTGGCACTCGGCGCAGGCTTCGCCCTCGACGATCCGGCGGCCCGGAGCACGGTGTCGGTGCCGGTGTCCCGGCTGATGGTCCGTCTGGTCCGGGTCCTGCCGGTGCTCGTGGTCTGCGCGCTGGTGTGGCTGTCGGTGGCGCTGCTGGCCCGGGCGACGGTCGAGCCGTCCGCCCGGGCGCTCTTCCCCTGGGGCGGCCTGGCCCTGGAGGCGGCGGCGGTGGTGACCTGGGTGCTGGCGCTCGCAGCACTGGGGCTGCGGTTCACCGACGGCGAGCACGGTGCCCAGACGGCGCTGCCGGGGCTCCTGCTGCTGGTGGTCACGGCGGTACTGCTCCCCGAGCAGGCGGCACTCTTCCTCCCGCCGGGCCACCCGGACTGGGCGGGCACCCACCGGATCTGGGCGCTGCTGGTGGTGCTGGGCCTGCCGGCCTGCGCAATGCCGGTGGGGCGGTGGCGACTTCGGCGCAGGAGCGCGGAGTGACACCGCCCTGAGCCTACTTCTCCACGTCGGCGCGGATGGCGGCGAACAGGCGGGCGGCCTCGGTCGGGGTGGTGGCGGGGATCAGGGCGACGCCGGCGGTGGTGGCGTCGGCCCAGCCGCAGATGACGTCGGTCGGGGTGGTGCCGGCGGGGAGGCTCAGGCACTCCAACGAGCCGCCGAGCGGGCCCGGGGCGTAGGGCTCGGCCGTGGTGGGGGCTCCGGTGGAGCCGGTCTGGAGCGCGTAGTCGATCAGGCCGCGCCAGAGGTGCTCGCGGCGCTTGTTGGGGTCCTCGGGGACGTTGTCGACGGCGAGGACCAGGATGTGGCGGGCGGCGGACTTGCCGGGGCGGTCGTACTCGGCCTGGACGAACTGCATGCCGTCGCGCATCTCGCCCGGGTCGACCGGGACGTCGGTGAGGGTGTCCGGGCCGACGGCGAGGGCCAGCCCGCCGGCGATGGACGCCTCGACCACCTTGCGGGGTCCGGTCGGTGAGGGCTTCGCGGTCTTGGTGGCGGCGGCGCTCGGAGTGGCGGAGGGCGTGCCCGGACTGGTGGAGGGAGCTGCCGAAGGGGTCGGAGCAGGGGTCACCGCGGCGGACGAAGGGGCGCCGGCGGTGGGGCCGGCCTCCTCCGGGACGCAGGCGGTGAGCGAGAGGGCGGCGAGGGCGGCGGCGGTGGCGAGGGCGGCTCTGCGGCTCATGGTGCGGTGAACTCCCCGGTGTGGTGGGCGCGTCCGGGCTGCTGACCCGGTGTGCAGCGAGGTTATGGGGAGCGGGCCGGCCTCGGGGCGGGCTTGGCCGATCCGGGACCGCACCCGGACCGGACGGTGACAGAGCGGACGGCGGCGAAGCGGGCGGCGGCCGGGCGGCGCGGGCTCACAGCAGGTCGGCGACCTCCCGGGCCATCGCGTCGGCACCGGCGTCGTTCGGGTGCAGGCCGTCGCCGGAGTCGTACACCGCGGCCAGCGCGTCCCGGTGACCGGTCCGGGGGTCGGCCAGGGTCCGGTCGAGGTCGGCCACCGCGTCGTAGCTGCCGGAGGTGCGGATCCACCGGTTCACGGCCTCGCGCACCCGCTCCTTCTCGACGCTGTGGTACGGCGCGTAGCCGCGGAAGGGGGTGAGGGTGGCGCCGATCACCGTCAGCCCGCGCCGGCGGGCGGCCTCGACCAGGGCCCGCTGACCGTCGATCACCTGCCGTGCGGTGACCACGGGGTGGGTGCCGCAGCCCCAGTCGTCCAGGCCGCCCCCGCCGATGTCGTTGATGCCGATCAGCACGACGACGGCACGCACCCCGGGCCGCTCCAGCACCTCGCGACGGAACCGCTCCAGCCCGCGTTCGCCGTAGCAGGGCGAGTCGGTGAGCAGTCGGTTCCCGCTCAGGCCGGCGTTGGCCACCGCCAGGCGGCGGCCGTCAGCGCGGAGCCGTTCGGCCAGCCGGTCGGGGTAGCGGCGGTCGGTGTCCGGGGTGGTGCCCCAGCCGTCGGTGAGCGAGTCGCCGAAGGCGACGACGGTACCCCCGGCACGGGCGCCGCGCACCTCGATGCCCGCGAGCAGGTAGCGGGACTCGCTGGTCGCTCCGGCGAAGGCGTCGCCGGCCGCCTCCCGGGTGCGGTCGCCGGGGGCCCGGTACGCGGTGGCGAGGCCGTCCTCGTGCAGGGCCACCGGGCCGGTCGCCCCGGCGAAGTGCAGGGTCACCGCGATCCGTTCCAGCGGACGGACGGGCAGCCGCAGGGCGTCCGACCAACGCTCGGCCCCGGCCGGTACGACGGCATCCGGCCGGCCGGCGAACCGCAGCCCGCCCAGCGTCCCCGGCAACACCGACGCACCGTCACCGGCCCGGCCGACGCTGGCCCGGGTGAGCCGCAGCGGCTGTCCGCCGTGGCGGTTGGAGACCCCGATCCGCAGCTCGGAGCCCTCGGCGCCGACCCGGACGACCTGACGCAGGCTCTGGTCGGCGAAGCCGCCCCAGGCCCAGTTCGGCCAGGACCAGGGCTGCGGGGCGGTCGGGCGGACCAGCGAGGAGGCCCACGCGGTGGTCCAGGGGCCACCGGCGGCGGCCGGGGCCGGCGGCGCGCCCGCGACGGTGGCGAGCAGGAGGAGCAGCAGGCCGACGGCGACGGCGGCCCGACGCCGGGCGGTACGAACGGGACTCCATCCGGGCACGGGGCACTCCTGAATCGGGCGGGACTCCCGGGAACCTACTGCACCAGGCCCGCCCGGCGGTAGCTCGTCCCACTCAACGGACGTTGCTGACAGGCCACTTGAGTGAGCTCCGGGCCGCACTGTCGGAGCCGTTGCCTAGGCTGCACGGCCATGGGACTTTCGATTTCGGTGGGCATGCTCCAGGACCAGGCACGCAACGACCCGGAGGGGCTGGAGTACCACCAGCGGGCGTTCGACCGGCTGCACGAGGCCCTCGCGGCCGAGGGCGTCGCCTGGCAGGAGCCCCCGCTCGGCGGGCCGCAGCAGTCGCCCGCGTTCTCCGGCGGCTTCCCGTACCGCTACCTGACCCTGCTGCGCCGGGTGCTGGCGCTGGTCAACCGGAGCGAGCCGGTCACCCCGGCCGAGGAGGACGGGGCGGTCTGGGAGCGCGACTGCGAGCTGATCCAGGACGAGGTGTCGATGTTCGCCTCGCACCTCATCTGCCATGCGGACAACGCCGGTTACTACGTGCCGGTGGACTTCGCCGACCCGCTGTTCCTGCCCGCCGGGACGAGTGTCGCGGGCGCGGGCATGGTCGGGTCCACCCAGCAGCTGCTGCGCGAACTCACCGTCATCGCCACCGCCCTGGGCATCGATCCGGAGCAGGCCGGGGGCGGCGGCACGGCGGAGACCGAGCACGGCGGCGCGTTCGAGGCCGAGTGGTTCGCCTGGGGTCAGCTGCACCACGCCTGCCGGGCCAGCCTGGCGGAGGGCCAGGCCATCGTCTTCCACTGAGCGCACGTCAGCACGGCGGGCCCCACCCCCTGGCGCGAGGAGTGGGGCCCGGCACCGCGTACGGGCGCCGCGAGCTGCCGGCCACCCGCACGGGCCGGATCAGCCGAAGCCGCGGGCGTCCTGCTTGAGGGCGGTGTCCACGGTCAGCGCGGTCGCCACGACCAGGCTGAGCAGCGGGTCGGCGAGCGGGCGGTGGATCTGCAGGACGTAGTTGTCCGCCGTGGTGAACATGGTCTTGGCCAGACCCTCCCAGGTCTTGGTGACCCGGGCGACCTCGACGTCCGCCTCGTCGACGATGGAGAAGTTCCAGGCACGCCAGTTCTCGGCCTTGACGGCGCCGATCTTCCGGCCGCCGACCTCCAGCGAGAAGTTGATCTTCCCGATCATGTTCTGCTGGACGATCTGGCCGACCTCCTGGCCGTCCGGACGCTGCACGATCACCCGGGACTTGAAGATCTTCGCCGGACGGGTCAGCAGCAGGACCGGGGCGCCCTGGGCGTCGCGGATCTCCAGACGGTGGGTCAGGTACTGGTCGATCGAGAAGAGCAGCCGGATGACCTTGCGCAGGCCGCTCTGGCCCACCTGGACCACCGAGCCGAGGGTGGCACCCTGCTGGTCGAAGACCGAGTACTCGTTGGTCAGCTCGATCAGCTTGGCCTTCTGGTTCACCACCAGGACCGGCTCGGAGAACAGCGTGCCGCCCCCGCCGTGGACCGGGCCGACGCCGGCCTGCTGCTGGACCTGCTTCTGGATCTTGGAGTCGCCGGCGGGCGCGGCCGACTGGCCCGGGATACCGGGCGTGTTCGTGTTCTGGGACATGGCGGGCAGGCTAGGGCTCTGCGGTCCGCGCACGCCAAACCGTTTCGGCCACTTCGGCTCGTTCCGCACCCTCCGTCGCCGCCCCCACCTGCGACTTCGTCTACCAGGCAGGAGAGTTGGCCGATCGGGACCACCGCGACTGTGACCGAAGTCACACTCGAACAAGCGTGCTTCCGCAGGTCCGCACGGGCCTGACGGAGGGTGAGCGGGCCCTCGACCGGACCGGACTGAGCCGGAGTCAGCTGCGGAGCCGGATACGGCAGGCCCCGGCCGCCGGGCGGGGGGGGTTGCCTGCGGCGGCCGGGTCTGCGCGACGGGCGGGTCCGCTCGCCGGAGGGGGGCCAACGAGCGGTACCGGCACCCTGGTCATCGTCTGACCCCGATCCCGGAGCGCAAACCTGACGGTTCGTCCGACCGGCCCGGTGGCGGGTCGACTCCCCCGGCGAACGCCCCGACGCGGGGCGGCCGGGTACGGCGGGGCCCGGGCGGCCTGACCTCCCGCCGGCCGGCCCTGACCCGAGACCCTCCCCCGCGCAGCCCACGGCTCCACGCCACCCCGGCGCCCGCAGCGCACCCGACCACCGACCCACCCCCACGACCACCCTGGTGCTCCGTCACACCTGCTGCCCCGTCCGGTGTCCTGCGGCTTCCCGCACCCGCGCCCGGGCGTCGGCCCCATCGGCCCGCCGGGCACGGACGGCGCTGTGCAAGGATGACGCCGGTGTCGACGCTGATCCTCAAGCTCCTGCTGGCTCCCGCCCTGGTGGTCGCCTCCTCGCTGGCCGGACGCCGCTGGGGGCCGACCGTGGCGGGCACCCTGGTCGCCCTGCCGATCGTGGCCGGGCCGATCCTGCTGATCACCGCCCTCGACCACGGCCCGGAGTTCGCCGCACGCGCCGCCGGGTCCGCCCTGCTCGGTCTGGTGGCACTCGCCGCCTTCGCGGTCGTCTTCGCGGCCCTCGCCCGCCGCCCCCGGCCCGGTCACTGGACCGTCAGCCTGCTGCTCTCCTGGGCCGCCTGCCTCGTGGTCGGCCTCGCGCTCTCCCGGCTCACCGTGCCGCCGCCCGTCGGCCTCGCCCTGGCACTGGCCGCGACCGGCGGTGGCGCCCGGGTGCTGACCCTGGCCACCCGCAACGACCCGCCGCCCGGCCCGGCCGCCGCCCTTCCCTGGTGGGACCTGCCGGCCCGCGCCGGGGCGACCGCCCTGCTGGTCACGGCGCTCACCACCGTCGCCGACCGGCTCGGCCCGGATCTGACCGGCGTGCTCGCACCGTTCCCGATCGCCACCAGCGTGGTCGCCGCCTTCGCCCTCGCCCAGGGCGGCCCGGCCGTCGCCACCGCCACCCTGCGCGGGGTGCTGCGCGGGCTCTGGGGCTTCGTGACGTTCTGCTTCCTGACCGCCGTCCTGACCGTCCCGCTGGGCACCGGCCCGGCCTTCGGCCTGGCCCTCGCCGCAGCGCTCACCCTCCAGTTCGCCCTCGGCCGCCTGCTCCGACCCAAGCCGACCGCCCCTGTGCACGCACCCGCACCCGCGCCCGCACCCGCTGCACCGTCGGGCCTGGACTCCCCCGCCGACGGCCGGGCCTGACACCCCGTCGACGCCGCGCCGTCTCGTAGACCGCGCGGATCACGGCACCACTCTCGCCGCCATTCCACAGTACGGACGATCGGCGCCCACCATCCGAGACGGTGTTGCCAGTGCCGGACCGGGGCCCCGAGGATCACCGCATGGCCCCCTACCTCATCACCCGTCGTCACGTGGATCTGCTGCGTGTCACGACCATGATGTGTCGGGCCGTCAGCGTTCACCGCGCCTGTTGTTGACCCCTCCGCAGGCAGTGAGCTGACCCACCGGATCGCCCCCGGGCCCCCGCCCCGGCCGGTTCCGCGTCCTCGTAAGCCCGTACATCCCGCACGCCCGGCACGTCCTCGCCGCTCCGGCCCACGTCCGTGCACGCATCCGTGCGCCGACCCGGCCGTCCGCGCTCCCGGACGCCCCCGCGCTCCCTCCCTTCCCCGAGGACCAGCATGACCGCCCACACCCCTGCCCCCACGCCCGGCGGGCCGGCTGACGGCCGCCCCGAGCCGCTGCTGCACTGGTTCCTGCCCACCGGCGGCGACGGTCGCGACCCCGGCGGGGTCACCGCCGTCCAGGGTCGGACCGGCACGGCCGTCAGCCGGCCCGCCGACATCGACTACCTCGCCCAGGTGGCGAAGGCCGCCGAGCAGGCCGGGTTCACCTCCCTACTCACCCCGGTCGGCCTCGGCTGCGTCGACCCGTGGATCCTGAGCGCCGCGCTGACCCAGCACACCAGCACCATCGGCTTCCTGGTGGCCTTCCGGGCCGGCTTCACCAGCCCCACCCTGCTGGCCCAACAGGCCGATGCCTTCCGCCGGTTCGCCGGTGGCCGGCTGCGACTGAACGTGGTCACCGGCGGCGATCCGGCCGAACAGCGCGCCTACGGCGACCAGTTGGCGCACGACGACCGCTACGCCCGGACCGACGAGGTGATGGCCGTCCTGCGCGAGCTACTCGACGGCCGGACGGTGGACCACCACGGCAGGCACCTCCGGCTGGAGAACGCCGCCCTGGTGACCCCCTCGGTCGACCACCCCGTGCCGCTCTACTTCGGCGGCGCCAGCCCGGCCGCCGAGCAGGTGGCCGCCCGCCGCGCGGACGTCCAACTCCTCTGGGGCGAACCGCCGTCGGCCCTGCGGGAGCGGATCGACCGCCTACGGCCGCTGGCCGCCGCGCACGGCCGGCGGCTCCGCTACGGCCTGCGGCTGCACGTCATCGCCCGTGACACATCGGCCGCAGCCTGGGCCGAGGCCGACCGGATCCTTGCCGGGCTCGACCCGGCCGCCGTGGCAGCCAGCCAGCGGCGCTTCGCCACCATGGACTCCACCGGACAGGCCCGGATGACCGCCCTGCACGGCGGGCAGGCCGACCCGGCCCGCCTGGAGGTGTCCCCCAACCTCTGGGCCGGGATCGGCCTGGTCCGCGAGGGCGCCGGCACCGCGCTGGTCGGCTCGCACCGTGAGGTCGCCGAACGGCTGGCGGAGTACCGGGAGTTGGGCATCGACGAGTTCGTGCTCTCCGGGTACCCGCACCTGGAGGAGGCGTACCGGGTCGGCGAGCAGGTCGCCCCGCTCTTCCGCGCACTGGTCCGGGACGGCCGCCCGTGACCCTCGCCGATCCCACCCGCACCGACCCCGCACCGGCCGGCTCCGCCCGGGCCCGGCCCGCCCGCACCCGGACCGCCCGCACCCGGACCGCCGGCACCGGCTCCGCCCGCCCCACCGCCCTGCGCTGGCTCGCGCTCCGCGCCCTGGCCCTCGCCGTCCTGCTGGGCGCCTGGCAGGCGGTGGTCACCCTCGAGGTCTGGCCACCGGTACTGGTGCCCTCCCCAGGTGCCGTCTGGCACCAGTTCGTCGTCACCTCCACCACGCACGACGGCGTGCGCGGCTACGGCGGCCACCTGCTGATCGAGCACCTGGCGGTGAGCCTGCGCCGGATCGGCCTCGGCACCGGCTACGCCGTGCTGTTCGGCATCCCGCTGGGCCTGGCGGTCGGGCTGGTCCGGCCGCTGGCCGTGGTGCTCGAACCGGCGGTCACCTTCCTCCGCACCCTGCCGCCGCTGGCCTACCTCAGCCTGCTGGTGATCTGGTTCGGCATCGACGAGCAGCCCAAGGTGTGGCTGCTGCTGATCGCGGCGCTCCCACCGATCGCCGCCGCGACGGCCGCTGCCGTCCGCGGCGTGCCGCGTGATCTGGTCGAGGCCGCACGGGCGTTGGGGTCCGGGCGTGGTGCGCTGCTGGGCGGCGTGATGCTGCCGGCCGCGCTGCCGGAGATCCTGACCGGTGTCCGGATCGCCGTCGGCATCGCGTACACCTCGGTGGTGGCGGCGGAGACCATCAACGGCGTGCCGGGCATCGGCGGCATGATCCGCGACGCCCAGCGCTACAACTCCACCGCCGTCGTCATCGTCGGCATCATCACCATCGGCCTGTCCGGCCTGGTCCTGGACGGGCTGCTGAAGGCCGCCGAGCGGGCCCTGGTGCCCTGGCGCGGCCGGGCCTGATCACCCGAACTCCCCATCCCTTCCTTCCACTTCGAGGAGACAGCCATGTCCGCACACCGCACCTCCCGCCGCTCCGTCCTGCTCGCCGCCGTCACCGCCACCACCCTGCTGGGCACCTCCGCCTGCGGCCTCGGCAGTGACTCCTCCGACGGTGGCGGCGGTGGCAAGGGAAGAACCGTGATCCGGATCGCCTACCAGGACATCCCCAATGCCGACCTGGTGGTGAAGGACAAGCGCCTGCTGGAGCAGGCGCTGCCCGACGCCGAGGTCAAGTGGGTCAAGTTCAGCTCCGGCGGGGACGTCAACACGGCGGTCATCGCCGGTGCGGTGGACCTCGGCCTGGCCGGCTCCAGCCCCGTCACCAAGGGCCTCTCGGCGCCGCTGAACATCCCCTACAAGGTGCTCTGGATCCACGATCTGATCGGGGCCAACGAGGCGCTGGTCGCCCGGGGCGGCCTCACCGAGGTCAAGCAGCTGGTGGGTCGGAAGGTCGGCACGCCGTTCGGCTCGACCGCGCACTACTCGCTGCTGGCCGCGCTCAGGGCGGCCGGGGTGGACCCGGCCCAGGTGCAGACCGTCGACCTCCAGCCGCAGGACGTCCAGGCCGCCTGGACCCGGGGCGACATCGACGCCGCCTACCTCTGGACACCGACCCTCACCGAACTCCAGAAGGACGGCAAGGTGCTGATCACCAGTCAGCAGCTGGCCGAGCAGGGCAAGCCCACCGCCGACCTCGGGGTGGTCACCAACGCCTTCGCGGCCGCCCACCCCGAGGCCGTCACCGCCTGGGTCAAGGCCCAGGACCAGGCCGTGAAGCTGGCCAAGAGCGACCCGGCGGCAGCCGCCGAGTCGATCGGCCGCCAGCTGAACATCCCGGCCCAGCAGGCCCAGGCCGAGCTCAAGCAGCTCGTCCTGCTCACCGCCGCCGAGCAGGCCGGGCCGGACTACCTCGGCAAGCCCGGCGCGCCCGGCAGGCTGGCCGCGAACCTGCGCGACGCCGCCGAGTTCCTGAAGAGCCAGCAGAAGATCGACGCCGTGCCGGACGCCTCGGTCTTCGGCAAGGGCCTGGCCGTCGAGGAGCTGGCCCGTGCCAACGGCTGAACTCCCCTCGGCCACGCCGCCCAGCACCGCCGTTCCGGCCGTCGACCTGCGCGGGGTGGCGGTCCGGTACGGACCGGCGAAGGCTCCGGTCACCGCGCTCGAAGGGGTCACCCTGACGGTGGCCGAGGGTGAGTTCGTGGTCCTGGTCGGCCCGTCCGGTTGCGGGAAGACCACCCTGCTCCGGGTGGTGGCCGGCTTCGAGCACCCGACCGACGGCACGGCGGAGGTGCTCGGCGCGGTGCCCTCGCCCGGGCGGGGCACCGGGCTGGTCTTCCAGCAGCCCCGGCTCTTCCCCTGGCGCACGGTCGGCGGCAACCTCGCCTTCGCGCTGGCTCGGCAGGGCCTGGCCCGGACCGAACGCCCGGCGCGCATCATGGAGTTGCTCACCCTGGTCGGCCTGCCGGGCTTCGAGCGCCGCCGCACCTGGGAGCTCTCCGGCGGCCAGCAGCAGCGGGTGGCGATCGCCCGCGCACTGGCCGGCACGCCCCGGCTGCTACTGCTGGACGAACCGTTCGCCGCGCTGGACGCGATCACCCGGGAGCGGCTCCAGGAGGAGTTGCGCACGCTGGCCGACGTCACCGGCACCACCGTGGTCTTCGTGACCCACTCGGCCGAGGAGGCGGTGCTGCTCGGCAGCCGGGTCCTGGTGATGGCGGCGGAGCCCGGCCGGGTGGCGGCCGAGCTCCCGATCGGCCTGGAGCGCGGGCCGCACACCGAGGTGGCCGCGCTCCGCGCCACGCCCGAGTTCGCCCGCCTACGAGGCGAGTTGAACCTGGCCCTGACCTCAGCCGCCGCTGGCACCGGGGAGGAGGGTCAGCTACCGCCGGCTTCCTGATCACGCTGTGCCCGCACCGCCCGTGCGGCCCTGAGCTCCGCACGGCGGCGCCGGTTGTCCTCCCGCAGGCCGATCGCGGCGACGGAGGTCGCGAGCGCTGCGGCGGCGACCAGGCCGAGCCCGATCCGGCGCGGGAGCGGGTCGGGCGCCTCCGGCAGCCCGATGATCGGCTCGGCGACGCCCTCGGGGTCGACGGTGACGTACACCCGCTCACCGGTCTCGTACCCGGCGTCGTCGTCCACGCCCTTCACCGTGCTCCCGTCGTCCCGCCGGACGTCCGCCTTGTGCTCGGGACGGTCGTCGGTGGTGAGCCAGGTCCGGGTCACCACCGCATCCGACGAACGGCCCCGGTCGTACATCGCCCGGGTGTCCGCCTCCCACAGGGCGGCGGACAGGGTGAACAGGCAGACGAGCCCGAGCAGCCGGAGCGTCCAGGTGGCCGTGCGCTCGTGCCGGGCGTTCCAGGTGATGTCCCCGGCCAGCGGGAAGGCGGCGATGATCAGCAGGAACCCGACGATCCCGGCCACCACCTGGTTCACCCAGTGGTAGGACGCGTAGGCGAGCAGCTCCTCGATCCCGACGAGCACCGCCGTGCCGATCGCGGCGTCCCCGACGACGCGCAGCCACCGAACGAGCATCCGCCCCCCTTCCCCCCATCTTTCTCCTACCCCGCCGAGTCCTCCAGCACCGCCCGGGCCGCGTTGTGCCCCGGGATGCCGCTGACCCCGCCGCCCCGGACGGCGCCCGCCCCGCAGAGCAGCACGTTGGTGTGCGCGGTCGCCACGCCCCACCGTTCGGCGGCCGTCCCGGCCTCCTCGGTGGCGAACGGGAAGGCCAGGTCGCGGTGGAAGATGTGACCGCCCGGCAGGCCGATCTCCCGTTCCAGGTCGAGCGGGGTCTTGGCCTCGACGCACGGCCGCCCGTCGGCGTCGGTGGCCAGGCAGTCGGCGATCGGCTCGGCCAGCACCGCGTCCAACCGGGCCAGACTGGCGGCCAGTGCCCGGTCCTTGGCGGCCGGATCGGCGAACAGCCGGGCCGGCATGTGCAGGCCGAACAGGGTCAGGGTCTGCAGCCCCTGACGGAGCGCCTCGGGGCCGAGGATCGACGGGTCGGTGAGGGTGTGGCAGTAGATCTCCGAGGGCGGCGCGGTGGGCATCCGCCCGGCCTCCGCCTCCGCGTACGCGGTGGCCAACTCCCGGTAGCCCTCGGCGATGTGGAAGGTCCCGGCGAAGGCGTCGCGCGGATCGACCGCACCGTCGCGCAGCGCGGGCAGCCTGCGGAGCACCATGTTCACCTTGAGCTGGGCGCCCTCCGGCGCGGGGCCGGTCGGCGGCTCGCCGAGCAGCCGCTCCAGCACCGCCGGGGCGGCGTTCACCAGCACCCGGCGCCCCACCGCCCTGGCCTCGCCGTCGCGGTGACGGTACGTCAACTCGGCCTCGCCGACCCCGTCGGTGGCCAGCGCGGTCACCTCGCACCCGGTCCGGATCTCGGCTCCGGCCGCGAGCGCCGCCTCGGCCAGCGCGGCGGTGACCGCGCCCATCCCGCCGGCCGGCACGTCCCAGTCACCGGTGCCGTTGCCGATCACGTGGTAGAGGAAGCAGCGGTTCTGTCGCAGCGCGGGGTCGTGGGCATGGGTGAAGGTCCCGATCAGCGCGTCGGTGAGCACCACCCCGCGCACCAGGTCGTCGGCGAAGGTCCGCTCCACCACCTCGCCCAACGGGCGTTCGAAGAACGCCTCCCAGACCGCGTCGTCGTCGACCAGGCGGCGCAGCTCGGCCTTCGACGGCAGCGGCTCGGTCAGGGTCGGGAACACCCGCTCGGCCAGCCGCCCGGTGCTGCCGTAGAAGCCCTGCCAGGCCCGCCACTCCCGGTCGTCACCGGTCAGCCCGCGGAACGACTCCCGGGTCCGGTCCGGATCAGCCGCGTCCACCAGCAGTCCGGTGGGCTTCCCGTCCCGGACGGCCGGCGTGTACGAGGAGATCCGGCGGCGCCGCAGGTCCAGCCGCAGCCCCAACTCCCGGATCACCCGGTGCGGGAGCAGGCTCACCAGGTACGAGTACCGGGACAGCCGGGCGTCCACTCCCGCGAAGGCCCGGGCCGACACCGCCGCCCCGCCCACCTGCGGCAGGCGCTCCAGCACCAGCACCCGCTGTCCGGCCCGCGCCAGGTAGGCCGCTGCCACCAACCCGTTGTGCCCGCCACCGACGATCACGACGTCGTGCCGGGAGGACGATTCCGCGTTCATCCGGCCACGCTAGCGCCGTCGCGACGTTCCGGGAACCACGCCGCCGCGCGCCGGACGTCGGGCTCCCCGCCCCACCCCGTCGGGGACGGCCGGCGCGCGAGCCTGCGGAATCTTCACCACACGTTCGAGTGTGGCCGGGCCCCACGCGGGTAGCAGAGCGCCGGAATGCGATGACGAGGGGAAGAGCGTGCTGCCGGCAGATCAGATCAGGGCGACACCGTGACCGACCCAGGACGCCTCCCGCCGCAAACGGCGGTGGAGGTCCGGACGACGGAGGACGGCACGGTGGTCTGCGTGGTCACCGGCGAACTGGACATCGAGTCGATCGGGCCCGCGCACGAGGCGTTCGCCGCCGTGCGCGCCCGGCGCCCGGCCCTCACCGTGCTGGACCTCTCCGGGGTCGGCTTCTGCGACTCCTCCGGGCTGAACCTGCTGTTGCAGCTGCGCCTGGGCCTGGAGCGCGAGCAGCTCGCCCTGCGGCTGGCGGCGGTACCGCCGCCGGTCGGCCGGGTGCTCGAACTGACCGGTGCCGCAACCGTGTTCTCCCTCCACCCGTCCGTCGAGGACGCGACCCGGGCCGGTGCCGGGCCGTCGTCCTCCTGACCGACCCCTAGGAGGACCGCCCGTGCGGCACGCCGACGCCGACCCGATCCACCCCCCGACCGGCGGCCCGCCGCCCCGGCCGCCCGCCACCGGCCTGCCGGAGGGTGGTCAGCGTCGACGGCTGGTGCTCGCCGGAGCGGCCAAGCCGGTCGCCCGGGCCCGCGCCTTCACCGCCGACGCGCTCCGCGACTGGTACCCCGGTGCCGGCGAGGACACCGCCTCGGACGTGGTCCTGCTGGTGGCCGAGTTGGTGGCCAACGCCATGCGGCACGCGGGCGGCCCGCTCTCCCTGCTGCTGCACGCCACCGCCGACCGGCTGCGGATCGAGGTCGACGACCCGTCCCCGACCCTCCCCACCCCGCGCCGCCCGCACCGGCCCTCGCTGCCCACCGGCCACGGGCTGTTCATCGTGCAGCGGACCTCCGACGCGTGGGGCGCCGAGCCCAACTCCCGGGGCAAGACCGTCTGGGCCGAATTCACCACCGAGCACCTGACCCCGGAGGGCTGAGCCGCCACCCCCCGAGGTCCACGCCCGCCCACGGCACTCCTGCGAACCCGGCCTGATCCCCCGTCACCACCCGTGGCAGCTGTCCGTTGCCCCGGTCGTACGCGCGAAGGACCGGGGCAACGGACAGGTGCCGATGGCGGGCACGACCTACCACAAGCCTGCCGAGCGGTCCCGCCCGCCTCATCCGGACCCGCAGACGACGAACGAGTCGGGCGCTAGCCGGCCGGTCCCGCGAGGCGGGCCAGCCGGACCGCCGCCTGGGTGGTCATCGACCGGGCCAGGTCCAGCGACTCCCCTGCCGTCGGCACGCCGGAGCCCGCCGCGAACGAAGCGGCGTAGTGGTGCGTGACCGTCGCGGCTGCCGCGCTCAGCAGGTCACGCGCGGCGGCCAGCGCCTCGCTGTCCGGCGCCCGTTCGTCCGGCCCGGCCGCCCGGCTCAGGTCGGCCACCAGCAGGCCCAGCCGCAGCACCAGCACCAACCGCTCCGCGTCCGGCGCCCCGGGCAGCGCGTCGGCCACCACCTCGGCCCGCACCGGCCCGTACGCGCTGCGCAGCGCCGCCGTGTCGGCCCCAGCCCGCCGGCCGTCCAGCTCGGCGCGCACCAGGTGCGCCTCGGCCGACCCGAGCAGGGCGGTGGCCAGCATCACCGCCCGGGTCACCTCGTCGCCGACCCGGTCCGGCTGCCAGCCGACGTCCAACAGCGCGAGCGCCTCCGCCAACTGCTCGGCGTGCGCCGCCTCCCGCTCTCCCATCCGGCACTCCCCACCTCGTCCGTCCCACCGCCAGGGTGACCCGGCCGAGGGCGGCGACGCCGCCGAATCGACCGACACGCCGGTTCCGTACCCCGCCGGCGGTCCGTCAGTCGCCGAACACCAACCTCAGCAGCACTTCGGCTCCCTTCCGCACCGCGGCCACCATGCCGTGGACCACGCCCGCCCCGGCCTGCACCGCCTCGGCCACCGTCTCCACCAGGTCCGCCGTCTCGCCGGGATGGCGCTCGGCCAGGTGCGCCGCCGCCACCTTCGCGGCCCGTGCCTCGTCCAGCGGCTCACTGGTGAAGTCGCACTCCTCTCACCGCACCCGCCGCAGCTCCACCGCCCCACCTCCGCCTCCGGGCCGCCACCTCGCCATCATGGCAGCAGCCCCGGGCCGGCCGACCTCGGCCGGCGGGCACCCGGGAGTGCTCCACGGCGGCGAGGATCTGCCGGTGCGGGTGGCAGCGCGGCGCGGAGGACGGCCCCGGCCGGCGTCCGCGCCGGTGCACGGGCGGTCGTTCCCGGAGTCGGCGGACAGCCTGGTCAGCGGTGACCGTCCGCGCCCGACGACCTCCGCCGACCGGGGCCGCGGCTGCGTCCGAGCACTGCCACCGGCACTCTCGCCCCGCGACTCCGCACCGCGCCCGCCCCTGACCGTGGCCACTCAAATCCCGCAGGCTAGGCTCCCCCTGACGCGGAGTCGATCAAGGGGGAGAGACGTGGCGGAGCGACTGGCCGTGGTGTCCGGCGGTGGGACGGGGATCGGGAAGGCGATCGCCCGGGAGCTGGTGGACGCCGGGCACCGGGTGGTGGTGATCGGACGCCGGTCCGCCGTGCTGGCGGCTGCGGCCGAGGAGCTCGGCGCCGGGCGCGTGATCCCGGTGACGGCCGACCTGACCGACCCGGCGCAGGTGGAGGCCGCCGCCGCCCGGATCGGTCAGGTCGGCCCGGTCGACGTGCTGGTGAACAACGCCGGAGCCGTGATCACCCGCCCCGCCGACGACTCCCTCGGCGCGCTCGCCGACTCCTGGCGGCACGACCTCGACACCAACCTGATGACCACCGTGCTGCTCACCACCGCCCTGCTCGGGCAGCTCCGCCGCCCCGGCGGCCGACTGGTGATGATCAGCTCGGCAGCCGCTCAGCGCGGCGGCGCGGGCCCGCACTCGGCCGGCTCCTACGCCGCCGCCAAGGCCGCCGTGCACGGCTGGGCCCTCGGCCTGGCCCGCCAACTCGGGCCCGAGGGCATCACGGTGAACGTCCTGGCCCCCGGCTACATCGCCGACACCGAGATCTTCGGTGAGCAGTGGACCCCGGAGTTCCACGCCGGCAAGGTCGCCGACACCCTGGTCGGCCGGGCCGGCACCCCCGAGGACGTGGCCGCCGCCGTCGGCTACCTCGCCTCCCCCGCCGCCGGTTACCTCACCGGCCAGATCATCGGCCTCAACGGCGGCGCGGTCCTGGGCCGCTGAGGCCGCGTCAGCGGACCGGAAGGGACCCAGCCGTGCCAGACCCGTGACACCGGGTGCTCCGCACCCCCTCCCGGCATCGCACTCGCTCCGCCGGTGCAGGCGCTGGTGACGATCCCGTTCCGGCCGCCCGCCGGGTCCGACACCACCCTCGGGCACCCACGGCGCCGACGTCCCGGCGTCGGACCCGGGCCGATCGGGCACTCAGCGTCCAAGAAGGCAGAGCCCCCCGATGTCCTCACCCGGTCCGGCGGCCGGCTGCCGGCGCACCCTCGGCCACCGCTGCGGCCGCACCGTCCCGCTGACCCGCCATCAGCTCCTGCCGGGCGGCCCGCCGCGCCGCCCGGCGGGCGAGCAGCCGGGTCACGCCGTACACCACGGCGGCGGCGTACCCCCAGCCGACCAGGATGTCGAGGACGAAGTGCTCGCCGCCGTAGACCAGGGTGAAGGCCATCGCGGCCGGATAGGCGGCGAGCAGCACCCGCACCCGTCGGCTCGCCACCGGCCAGAAGAACAGGGCGATCATCATCGGGTACGCGGCGTGCAGCGAGGGCATCGCGGCCACGTCGTTGGCGAACCGGCTGCCGCCCTCGAACACCGAGGCGGCGCGCGGCAGTCCGCTCTGGTCGAGCACCTCGGCGACGATCCTGGTCACCTCGGCGGTCGCCCCCTGCTGCCCGGCCATCCACGGCGGCACCGCCGGGTAGAGCACGTAGGTGAGGAAGCCCGCGTAGGTGAGGCCGAGGTAGCAGGCCAGCAGTCGGCGGAAGCGCGCGTGATCGCGGCGCCAGAGCACGGCCAGCAGCACGAAGACCACGAAGAAGTGCGACATGTAGACGGTGACGGCCGCGTAGTCGTACACGTGCACCACACCGGGGGTGTGCAGGAGGTGCTGCAGACGCACCGTCAGGGTCTCGCCCCCGCCCAGCGCGCGGTCGAGGTCCAGCTGCGGCGAGAGGTGCGGCGCCCAAGGGGTGTGCGCGCCGTAACCGCGCAGCAGCGAGTAGGTCAGCACCGCCGCCATCACCGGCACCCAGTCCCGCAGCACCAGCAGCGCGCGCCGCCACCCCTGTCCGCTGTGCACGGCGGCGGCGAGCAGCGCGCCGATCAGCCAGAGGAAGACCAGGTCGTCGGTGTAGGGCAGGCCGTTCACCCAGGTCCACCGGCCGAGCAGGAGCAGGTAGACCGGCCAGGCGGCCCGGCGGAGGACCCACCACCGCCGGGTCTGCGGTGCGGAGAGCTGCTGGTGGGCCACGGGCGTGTCCCTTCGTGTAGGTACGGGGACGACCGAGCCTGGCACGTGATCATGAGTCGTACCTGGACGGTCCGACCGGCCCTCCTCGGGAACGCCCAGGAACCTCGCAGCCACCCACCCGGTCGGCCCCCAACTCCCCTTCTCCGTAAGGCAGTAGCCATCGACCTCGGGCAGGGCGACAAGGGGTGAGACGGCCGTTCCCCACCGGCCGCGCCGTGTGTAATGTCACATGCCATGAAACCCTCATTCGGTGCCGCCATCCTGGTCGTCGGCACTCTCCTGTCCACCCTCTCCGCCGTCCCCGCCCAAGCCCTCGACGCTCGTACCCTCGACGCCCAAGCCATCGACGCCGGGTGCACTGTCACCGCCCCCGCCCAACGCGGCGTCGAGGAGCGGCGGTTGGCCGATCCCCGGAGCGCCGACCTGGTGACCCGGGGCGGCCTGGCCGGCTTCACCGCCCGCTTCCCCGCCGCCCTCTGCTCGGTCCGCACCGTCCGGGAGGCCGAGGAGCTGGTCGACGCCTGGGGCACCGCGCTCTGGGAGTCGGCGGTCAACCGCGCCCAGGGCCGCCGCCCCGGTGGCGACCTGGCGCTCGGCGACGACCGTCCGCTGTACTGGGCGCGGCTCGCCATGGTCGACCAACTGAACGGCTGGCAGCCGCAGTTCGCCGTCGACACCACCGCGCTGCGGGCCCGCTTCGAGGACGCCTCGCGCGGCCTGAAGGAGAACGAGTTCAGCTCCGCGGCGGGCCTGAAGCGCATCTTCGTCAGCGGCTTCGACCCGTTCGGCCTCGACGGCGACCTGCGCACCGCCAACCCCTCCGGCTCGGCCGCGCTCAGCCTGAACGGGCGGCGGGTCACCCTGGACGACGGCTCGGCGGCCGAGATCCGCGCGGTGATGCTGCCGGTCCGCTACGGCGACTTCGACCGGGGCATCGTGGAGCGCGCCTACGGCCCCCGGCTGGCCGCCGGCCCCCGGGCCGCCGACCGGATCACCTCGATCAGCCAGGGCTACCCGGGCCTGTTCACGGTCGAGGAGTGGGCGGGCCGCGCCCGGGCCGCCGACCCGTACCCCGACAACACCGGCGCACTGTCCGGCGGCACCTACCAGCACCCCGTGGTGGCCCCCGGCATGGGCCCGGGCCCGGAGTTCATCCGCACCACCCTCCCCGGTGCCGCCCTGGAGCAGGCCACCCAGACCCCCTACCCGGTGCTGGTGAACACCGAGGTCACCGAGATCCCGGCGGGTCAGTCCGCACCGGTCGACCGCGCCGACGGCCCCACCCCCGGCTCCCGCGCGGTGGCCGGCGGGGGCGGCAGCTACCTCTCCAACGAGGTCGCCTACCGCAGCAACCGCCTCCGCCAGGAGCTCCGCCCCGACCTCCCCGGCGGCCACCTGCACACCCCCGTGCTGACCGGCCTCCCCTACGACCGCACCCAGCTCACCGGCCCGGTCTTCGAGCAGAACGAGGCGGCCATCACCGCCGAGGTCCTGGTCCTGCTCAAGGCCGGCTGGCGCGGCAACGGCTGACGCGTCCTCAGCACGTCTGCCGGTCCACCACCCGTCCCACCGGCGGCCACCGCTGTCCTCCGGTGAGGTGAAAAAGTAGTACGAGGAGGGCGAGGCGACCCGGCCCCGGCCGGACAGCGGGTGACCCTGAGGCATCCTGCGGCCCCTGTGCCGTGTCCCCCAGGTCTGGAGCCCGCCCATGAGACGCCTCGCCCTCCCCGCACGCGCCCTCCCCGCCCTCCTCCTCACCACCGCCCTCGGCCTCGCCGCCGCACCCGCCGCCCACGCGGCCCCCGGCGACAACGGCACCGTGAAGATCCACAAGTCCACCACGGCCACCACCGACCCGAGCGACGAGCCCAAGGTCTGCAAGTTCTACGTCGCCGGGCTCAACTTCGACAGCATCCAGCTCGTCACCTACTCCATCTCCAAGCAGCCCGACGACGGCAACCCCGACATCCCGGGCCAGGTCGTCCTGGCGAGCGGCCAGGGGCGCTCGATCGACTACGCCCTCCCCGACGGCCAGTACAAGCTGGAGTGGACCTTCGCCGGCGAGAACGGCAAGGCCAAGCAGAAGGTCTTCAAGGTCGACTGCCCGCCGGGCTCCGACCTCCCGATCAGCAGCGCCCCGACCGGCAAGCCCACGCCCACGCCCAGCGCGAGCTCCAGCGCGGGCACGGGTGCGGGCGGCGGCAGCGGCACCGGCTCCGACTCGCTCCCGGTCGGCGGCGTGGACGCGGGCGGCGGCGGCAGCTGGAGCGGCCCCAACGCGGCAGAGATCGCCGGGGGTTCGGCCCTGCTGATCGGCGCGGCGGCCGTCAGCGTCCGCCACCTGCGGCGCCGCGCCGCCCGTCATGCCGAGGGCTGAGCACTCCACCGTCCGCTGCGGCCCCGGCGTCCTCACCGCCGGGGCCGTGGCGGTGGCCGTGCTGCTCGGCGGCTGGCTGGTCCACGACGGTGCCGGCACCACCGGCTCCCCGCCGCCACCACCCGTCGCCGCCGACGCCGGGGCCCGCTCACCCTTCCCCATCGCCTACGCGCCCGCGCTGCCGCCCTCCCCGCCGACCCGGATCCGGATCCCCTCGATCAAGGTGGACGCCCCCGTCTCCGGCCTCGGCCTGGACGCCGCCGGTCATCTGACGTCCCCTCCGATGACCGAGCGCAACCTGGCCGGCTGGTACCGGGACGGCGCCGCCCCCGGCGCGGACGGCACGGCCGTCGTCCTCGGCCACGTCGACAACCGCACCGGCCCGACCGTCTTCCACCGCCTCGGCCTGCTCCGCCGGGGCGACACCGTGGAGATCACCCGCCAGGACCACCGGACCGCCGTCTTCACCGTCACCGACGTCCGCACCCACCCCAAGACAGCCTTCCCCACCGAGGCCGTCTACGCCGCCACCGGCCACCCCGAGCTGCGCGTGCTCACCTGCGGTGGCCGCTTCGACCGCAAGGCCGGCGGCTACGACTCCAACGTGGTGGTCACGGCCCACCTCACCGCCACCCGCTGACGGACCGCCAACTCCCGGAACCCGCACGGGTGATCCGCCCCGAAGGGGGTAGGCGCGGACCGGTGCGTCGGACCGACCGGGTCCGACGCCGTCCGGAGGGAGCCCTACGGTGGGTATCGGTGGCTGCATTCTCCTGTTCGCCGCAGGAGCCATTCTGACGTTCGGTGTGGACTGGGAGCTCTCGGGCGTCAACCTGAACGTGGTCGGCATCATCATGATGATCGCCGGGCTGCTCGGCCTGGTGGTCTACGCCCGGGTCTACCGGCGCCGCCGCCTGCTCGGCAGCGTCGAGACCCCGGTGGTCCGGGAGCGCTACCGCGAGGAGATCTGACGGGCACCGAGCCGGCCGCGCCCCGACGCCCCGCGCCGCCGCGCCGCCCGCTTCCCGTCTCCCGCCCGCCCCGGCCCTGAACTGCGGGCCTGGGTTCCGAGCCCGGGCTCCGGGCCTGAACTCGACCCCGGGGCACCGGCCTTGAGGCACAGGCTCCGAGGGCCCCGCCCCGGAACCGTCCCTGAGCTCCGGCCCGGCGATGGCCGGAGGTCCGACGCCCCGTCAGCCCTCCGGCCGTCCCCGGAGGGCGGGGACGTCGGCCGAGGGCACCGTCGTCCCGGGCGCCTCCGGCCGGGCCGCCCAGCGCCGGATTCCCGCCACGTCGACCCCGAACGGCGGCTCCGCCTCGAACGGCGCCAGCCCCTCCGCCGCCCGCGCGAGCAGCGTGGCGGCGCCCTTCGCATTGCCGCGCGCCGCGTGCGTCAGCCCGACGGCGTACTGGGCCAGCGCCCGCCAGAGCGCCCGCTCCGCTTCCGGCGCCGTCTTCCAGCGGTCCTCCAGCACCTCGTGCGCGTGGAACGGCCGTCCGGCGTCCAGCAGTTGCTGCGCCTCCCGCAAGGTCTCCCCGCCCGTCCGCAGCACCCCCTCCGGCTGCCTCGGCGCCCCCTGGCTGCCGTACGGCAGCGGCCGTCCGAGCCCGTCCCGGGGCCGCCCGTTCCGGGCCCGCCCCTGCGCGTCCCGGTCCCGCCCCGGCCGCCCGCCGACCCGTCGCGGCACCTCGTCGTCCTCCCGGTGCCCGCACTCGGCCCGCAGCCGCCCGCACTCCGCGCAGACCTCACTCACCCAGCACGCCGCCTCGCCACCCTCGGGCTCCCGCTCCGTCATGCCGCCATTGTCCCGCGCACCGGCCGGCCCCGGCGCCCGCACCCCCCGGTGGCCGACCTGCCGTCAGCCCTACACTTCCTCCCCGGCGCGTGCGCCGCGGTTCACCACCGTCCCCGACCCGTCCGAGGTTCACCCCGGCCCGGGCCGGGGGACGCCCGTCCACAGACGCAGCACCTCGCAACCTCGCACCGATCCTGGGGGGATCATGCACTCCACCACCGCCCGGCCTGCCACCGCGCGCAGACCCGGCCTCGGCGCCGGCTTCGCCACCGGCCTCCGGGCCGTCCTGAGCACCGCACTGCTGGCCGCCGCCGGTCTCCTCGCCCTGCCCGCCACCCCCGCACAGGCCGCCGGCCCGGCCGGTGCGCCGCTGCCCGGCACGGCCGGGGTCCACCTCGGTGCCGGCACACCCGGTCCCGCCGACAAGGAGTGCGCGCTGCTGCGCCCCGACCTCGCCGCCCCGCTGGCGCCGACCCGCTCGGCGCTCGCCTCGGGCTGCTGGGCCACGGCCATGACGGTCGATCAGGCGGGCGCGGTCTACTTCGCCGCCTGGGACGGGCGCCAGGTGCTCAAGGTGGACCTCGCGGGCACCGAGACCACCATCCCGCTCGACGGCCCGGGCGGCGTGGTCGAGGACCTGGCGGTCGGCCCGGACGGCTCGATCTACCTCGTCCGGCAGGCCGGGGTCGCCCCGCACCTGTACAAGTTCGACCCGGCCGGGCGCTTCGTCCGGCAGATCCACCCGGACGCACCCATCTCCCCCGACGAGTCGAGCCTCTACTCCGTCGCCGTGGACGCTGCGAACAACGTCCACGCCACCGGGCTGGATCAGAAGCTGTTCATCCTCCCGAGCGGTGGCACCGTCTTCAGCTGGCGCACCGTCAACACCGCCGTCGGCGGTGGAGTGGACGGCCCGTACGACACGGTGCGGCTCGACGGCGCCGGCAACGTCTACGCCATCCCGCTCGACGGCCGTCCGGCCCTCCGGCTGCCGCAGGGCGACCGCTCCGGCGCCACCACCGTGCCGATGGGTGGGGTCACCCGCGGCGGCAGCGCCCAGGAGGTCGCCTTCGACGCCTACGGGGTGCCCACCGTGGTCAGCCCGGACGGCGCCGCGTACCGGATCACCGCCCAGGGCCCGGTCCGGATCGAGACCCGGGGCCCGGTCGACTGGGTGGCCGCTCCCCCGCAACGGCCGCTGCCCGCACCGACGGTGGCCCCCGCGAGCTGGAGCGACTGGGACTACACCGCCCACCGTGCCACCGCCACCCTGCGGGTCACCACCGCCGCCTCCTCCGACAAGCTCCGGCTGACGGCCCGCGCACTCGATCCGGTGACCGGCCGTCAGCTGGCCGCCGCCGACGGCAGCTGGCAGGGCGGGACGTCCGGATCGGTCCGGTTGACCGGCCTCGACCCGGCGGTCGCGTACCGCTTCCAGGTGGCCACCACCGACACCGCGCTGCTCGTCACCAGCCCGGCGGGCGAGCCGAACGGGCTCGAACTCTCCGGCTACGGCGGCAAGTGCGCCGGGGTGACCACGGGCGGGCCGGCCGTCACCGTGCAGCCCTGCGGCACCGCCGCCACCGCCGTCGTGCCGTCCGAGGACGGCCGGATCAAGATCGGCCCGTCCGGCTGTCTGGACCTCCAGCCCGGCGGCGCGGGCTGGAACAGCGCGCCCGTCCACGCCCGGCCCTGCGACCCGGCCTCCGAGGCCCAGCGCTGGACGCCGTTCCACGGCGGCTACCGCAACCTGGCCGCGAACAAGTGCCTGGACGACTACGCCTTCCAGACCGCCGACGGCTCGCCGATCGTGGTCTGGCCGTGCGGCAACGGTGCGAACCAGCAGTGGAGCCCGCTGCCGCTGCTGCCGACCGTCGGGGACCTGGCCACCGTGCTGAACGCCTACAAGTGCGCCGACTTCGGCGACGCGGCGGCCGGGCGCGGCCTGGTGCTCCGGAGCTGCAACCGCACCGACGCCCAGCGGATCACCGTCGCGCCGGCCGGCCCGTCCACGCTCCGGCCCGGCGACCGGGCCGTCAGCCTCCGGGTGAAGAACGGCATGTGCCTGGACGTCGCGGCGGGCGGGGCCCGCTGGAACGGTCCCGACATCCAGACCCGCCCCTGCGACCCCGCCTCCGACACCCAGAAGTGGGCGCAGGAGCCGGACGGCCGCTGGCGCAACCTCGGCACCGTCAACGAGAACGGCAGCGGCCAGTACGTCGAGCGCTGCATCGCCGACTACGCCTTCGGCACCGCCGACGGCAACCGGCTGGTGTCCTGGACCTGTGCCACCGCCAACGACAGCACCCGCTGGTACACCAACACCTACCGCGAGTACCGCCCGGTCTTCACCAGCGCCGCCACCACCGACCTGTCGACCACCCGTCAGTTCACCGTCGCCACCGACACCACGCGCACCGGCGGCGACACCCCGGCACTCACTGCGGACCAGACCTGCGACTCGGTGTTCGCCTTCCAGGACCGGGGGAACGGCACCGCCGACCTGATCCTGCGGCCCACCGACGACCACGGCACCTGCACCCTCACCGTGACCGCCCGCAACCTCTCCGGCAGCACCGTGCAGCGCCTCACCGCGACCTACTGACGCCCAGGCACGCACGGCTTCGGGCCGGAGCCGTCCCGGCTCCGGCCCGGGCCCCACCGCCCGGGCCCTCCCGGCGCGATCCGTCCCGGCGCGATCCGTGCAGACGAACTCGACTCATGCGAACGCGAGTTCGCGGAAGCGGTTCCGGACGGTGGTCATCGGCTCGCGGTCGCGGGTGACGTACACCTTGTTGGTCAGCAGCACCGCCCACCGGCCGAGCCGGGGCGAGACCCACATCCCGGTGCCGGTGAACCCGTAGTGCACCCAGACGTCCTCGGCCTCCCCCGTGCCGGGGGCGGGGTACCAGAACAGCCCCCGGGCCGGCTCCAGCCCGCCGGTCCACACCCGCAGCGACTCCGCCGTCCAGGCCGCCCCGAAGCCGGTCGGCCGGGCCGACGGCGCCAGCAGGTGGCGCAGGAACAGCCCGAGGTCCTCGGCCACCGAGAAGACGCCCGCGATCCCCGCGACCCCGCCGAGCAGCCGGGCCGACGGGTCGTGCACCACACCCTTCCAGCGCAGGCCCGCCTCCTCGTCCCACTCGGTCGGCGCACAGCGTGCCGCCACCGCCTCCGGCAGCGGGCCGAACCACGTCTCCCGCATCCCGAGGGGCCGCCAGATCCGGTCCACCGCCAGCACGTCGAGCGTCTGGCCGGTCAGGTACTCGGCCAGGTACCCGAGGATCAGCGCGGCCCGGTCGGTGTAGTCCACCGCCTCACCCGGCGGCCGGTGCAGCCGCTCCCGCAGCACCCCCGCCCGGATCGCCACCGGATCGGTCCCGTACGACACCCGCAGCCGGGCGTGCAGGGGCAACCCTGCCGTGTGGGTCAGCAACTGCCGCGCCGTCACCTCGCCGAGCGGGGCCCCGGCCACCTCCGGCCAGGACGCACCGAGCGGGCGGTCCAGTTCGATCCGCCCCTCCTCCCACAGCGTGCCGACCACCGACCAGACCGCCAGGATCTTCGTCAGGCTCGCCAGGTCGAAGACGGTGTCCTCCCGCATCGCCTCTCCGGGCCGCTCCGGATCGAGCACCCCGGCCGTGCCGCCGACCCGGAGGCCACCCACGTCACCGACCGCCCACACCGCGCCGGGGAACATCCGCTCCCCGACCCCGTCCGCCAGCAAGCGCCGGATGCCCGCACCGTCGACCGTCATCATCTCCTCCTCCACTCCCGTCTCCGGGTCACCAGGTGCAGCGCTCGCCCTGCGCATCGAGGGAGTCGGAGAGCAGCGCCGTGGCCCCGTCCGCCCGTTCGGGCAGCGCGAAGCACCGCCCGCCGATCCGAACCACAACCCGCAGTTCCGACCCCACGGTCATCTCCTCCGGCACTCCGCCGCTGCCTTCACCACACTTGTCCCACTACCCGCCATTCCCCGTCGCGGATCTCCAGCCGTGCCCCGTCCCTGATTGCTCCGGCCGCTCCCCCGGCGGTCACCGCAGGCACTCCGGCCTCCCGGAGACAGATCGCCAGGTGACAGAGCAACGGGGCCTCCTCGCACACGAACCCGGCACGGGCGCGGTGCCGGCCGGCTGTACCGGCGGCCCGGTGGAGCAGCTCCGGGCCGACACCACCAGCCGGCGCTGGATCCTCCCCGACAGCCGGCCGCGTGCTCCTGACCCCACGTCACCACCCCGCGTCGGACGGGGTCACGGCCCGGGCGGCCGTGACCCCGTCACCGGGCTACGCCGACCGCGCCCGCCGCACCGCGAGCACGGACGCGCGCGCCGCCGTCGCCGACGGACGCCGCGCGGCGTCGACCGCGCCCGGGCCGTGCAGGGTGAAGGCGAAGTCCCGGTGGGCCTTGGCCTCCGGGGCGAGCGGGAGGTCGATCCGGCCCTCCCCGACCAGGCGGCGGACCTCGCTCCGGCTGAGCCCGAGGCCGAGGGTGAGCAGGCGCTCGGCCCGGACCGGAACGGGGAGGTCGAAGCGGACCTGCACCTCGAAGTCCCGTGGATCGTCCAGGGCGTAGAGCGGCATCCGGGTGTCCAGCTCCCAGGTGCCGGTCCAGTCGAGGCGGTATCCGGTCTTCGCGGCGAGCGCCGCACTCATCGTCAACTCCCCTACCACAGCGGCAGAGTTGTTCTCGTAGGCGATCAGCCGGGCCGGGTCGATCGCGGACACGTGGGTCCGCTCGTGCACCGGCACCTTGGAGGTCCGGTCGCAGCCCGCGCAGCTGAGCAGCAGCCAGACATCGAGCAGCTTGCCGCTGGCGTTGACCCGGATCCTGCCGGACGGGCGGTGCCGGGTGGCGGGGCAGTCCGGGCAGGGCCGGACGACGGAGGGCAGGCCGAAGCGGCGCACGGCCCAGCGGGCCTTGCGGTTGGTATGCATGAGGTGGTCGCTCTCTGGACCCGGCGGCCGGGCGCAGCACGGGCCGCGCCTCCGCCGGTTGACGGATGCTCAGGAAGGGTGCGCCTCACCGCCCCGGGGCGGACTCGCCGGAGCCGGGGTCGGGAGCGCGGAGGGTGGTCGCCACGTGGGGCAGCCGTCACTTGTCCATGGCGCGATCCTGCGTGCCATCCGCCGTCCGGGCAAGTGGTTTTCCGGCCCGGCGGGCAGGTCAGGAGTAGTGGCCGCCGCTGACGCCGGCCAGCGGGTCCGCCACCTCGGTGAGCAGCTCGGCGCCGTCGGAGCGGACACTGTTGACGGCGGTGCCCACCGGCCGGATGGCCAACTCGGCGGCGGGGGTGGAGAGCAGAGCGCGCAGCTCGTCGGGCGCGGAGAGCTCGGGGTCGAGCCAGGCGTCCAGGTGGTCGGGATGCAGGGTGACGGGCATCCGGTCGTGCACCCGGCCGGCCGCGTCCACCGCCTCGGTGGTGAGCAGGGTGCAGGTGACCAGCCAGGCGGCCGGGTCGTCGTCCTCGGCCACCGCGCGGTCACGCCAGTACTCGTACAGGCCGGCCATCAACAGCGGTCCGCCGTCCGGGCGGTGGAGGTAGTAGGGCTGTTTGAAGGCCTTGCGGCCGTCCGCCGCCGCGACCGGCTTCCACTCGAAGTAGCCGTCTCCGGGCACCACGCACCGCCGGGCCGCGAACGCCTTGCGGAACGACGGCTTCTCGTGGGCCGTCTCCACCCGCGCGTTGATCAGCCGCGCCGCGCCCTTCGCGTCCTTGGCCCAGGACGGCACCAGTCCCCAGCGCAGCGCCTCGACCCGCCGGGTCAGCTCACCGGTCCCCCGGTCCACCCGCTCCAGCACGGCCGCCACCGGGTCGGTGGGCGCCACGTTCCACGACGGTGCCAGGCTCTCGGCCGACGGCCAGACCACGGCCCGCAGCAGCTCGGCGATGTCCGACGGGCTGGAGGTGGAGACGAAGCGACCGCACATGCGTCCCATCCTCCCCTCCCGCACCCCGAGCCGTCAGCAGAACCGCCGAGCCCCGAGAGCGTGGCGTCCCGGTGGAACGGGCGCCCACCCACCGGTCGGCAGCACGGACCGCCCCGGTCACTTCCCGCCGCGCAGCTCCCGCGTGTGCGTGAGGAGCTCGGTGAGGGTGCGGGCACCCGTCAGGCCCGGCAGCTTCTCGGCGCCCTCACCACGCAGGTCGTAGAGGGCGGCATCGCCCAGCTGCCTCCCCCGCGCCAGGGTCGAGGCGTGGTGTGCACCCAGGCCGACGAAGCGGGTGCCGCGGCCGAAGGCGGCCTGCACGTTCCGACGCATGTGGAACTCGCGCCAGGTCCGCAGCCGCCAGGCCTCCTGGTCGGCCTGCGTGGTGAAGCCCGCGCCTCCTCCGCTGACCTCCTTCGACAGGACCGTGGACAGCCAGTCCCCCGTGCGGGACGCGAAGCGGTGCAGCGGTGACCAGACCTCGGCATCCCGCAGCAGGTCGTCGCCGGAGGAGGCGGGCGATCCCAACGAGGTCATGAACGAGTCGAGTTCGGGCATCAGGTCGAACCAGGCCGCCCCGAACGCGGACTCGTCGGACTCCGCCCGCCTGCCGGTGGCGACCAGGAAGCTCTCGCCGGGCAGCGCCTCGTCCTGGGCCAGCGCCCAGGCCAGCCGCAGCGCGTACCTGGTGGCCGCCCACACGTGCGCGGGCTCGGTCAGGCTCCTGAGCCCCCGCTGCGCCTCCGGCGTGCCGGCCGTGCCCGGGTCCGCGGCGAGGCGCAGCTGCGTCCTGAGCGCGAAGAGCGGCGGCGCGATCTTGGGCAGCAGGGACTCGACGCCGTAGCGACCGAGCTTCTCGGGCGGTGCGGCGAGTTGCAGGGTCTTCCGGAAGAACCCGCCGAGTTCGTGGTGGTAGGCGGCCCGGAGGTGGTCACCGAAGGCGTCCGCGTCGGCGAGCAGCGACTCGTCCACGAAGTCCCGGATGCCGAGGCACGGGATGAGGTCCGCGAAGCGCAGCTGGTGGTGCTCCTCGGCGAAGACCACGTTCCCCGTGACGGGGACCCGCACCCAGACCTGCTCGTCACCGAGGAGCAGGGTGCCCAGGTGGTCGGTGCGCCCCTGGAGGTGCGCGAGCAGTTCCGCCTCATCCTCGTAGTCGCGGACCCACTCGTCCGCGGCCCACGCGGCAGCGGCCGGGATGCGGGCGAGCTGCGCCGCGTCGAACCGATGCCCCTTGATCCAGATCATGGAAGACCCCCGTCGTCGGCGGCCTCCCCACAGCCCCCGCCGGACCGCCCCGTTTCCTCCGTACTGTCTACCGCCCCACCCGACCCGTTGTCGAGCCTCCGCCCCGGCAACCGCGATCCGCCGCAAGAGTGATGACGGACCGTCAGAGCCGGTCCAGCCACACGGTGTGCGGCGTGCCGTCGGCGGCGTGCACGGTGAGCCCGACCACGCCGGGAAGCGGACCACCGGGGACGGTGAAGGTCTCCGTGCTCTCACTCACCCGCCCGTCGGAACCGCCGCCGGCGGAACGGCGCTCCACCTCCTCACCGCGCCAGACCAGCCGGGCCGGACGGTAGGTCCGGTCGGCGGTACCGGGGTCCGGCGGGTGGGTGCGGATCACGGTCACCGATGCCAGGCCCGGTCCGACGCTGACGGCGGTGTGCCAGGCGGTGCGACCGCCGATCTCGGGCAGGGGCCCGGCGGGGCCGTACACGGCGTACTCGTGCTGACTGTCCACCAGCCCACAGTAGGCACCGTCAGCGCCCACCGCCGGGTCCGCCACGAGGCACCGACGGCAGCCCCCACCGGCGGGGCGCGTGCACTGCCGGGATTGCGGCGACCGAGCCCCCGGGCCGCTCGGGCGAAATCCGGTACGCCGCCGCCTCCCCGGCACCCTAGGATCGCCCGGCCGGTACGGGGCGGGAGCCTCAGGAGCCAGGGGGACGGATGGGCAGCAGCAGGGCGGTGGTCGGCGCGGTGAACGCGCTGGCCGCGCGGTGGGCGTCGGTGGCGGTGGCGGAGGGGCGGAACACGGTGTTCTCCCCGGTGGGGGTCTGGCCCCTGCTCGGGCTGCTGGCGGACGGGGCGGGCGGGGACGCCCGGGAGGAGCTGGCGGAGGCGGTCGGGCTGCCGGCCGGGGCCGCCGCCGAGGGGGCCCGGCAGCTGCTGGCGGAGCTCGGCCGGATGCCGGGGGTCGCCGCGGCGGTGGGTCTGTGGACCGACCGCCGGGCGGTGCCGGAGCCGGCGTGGGTGGCCGCCCTGCCGGAGGCCACCCTCGGGGAGCTGACCGGTGACAGCCGCCTTGACCGGACCCGCCTCGACGCCTGGGCCGAGAAGGTGACGAATGGTCTGATCCCGTCCATGCCGGTGGATCTGGACGAGCAGACCCGGCTGGTGCTGGCCAGCGGCCTGAGCCTGCGCACCCGGTGGATCCGCCCGTTCTACGAGGGCCTCTGCCTGCCCGAGGTCGGCCCCTGGGCCGACCGGCACTGGGCCGGGCTGGACCGGACCACCGGCCTCCTGGACCGGGCGGCGGTGCTGCGCGGCGAGGCCGGGGCCGTCACCGAGCTGTCCGTGCTCGGGTACGACGACCTGGAGGTCCGGCTGCTGCTCGGCGAGGAGGGCCGGCCCCCGGCCGAGGTGCTCCGGACCGGGATCGCGGCGCTCTCCGGTCGCGGGGTGGAGCGGGTCACGGCCGACGTGGTGCCCGCCTCGGAGGCCGGTCCGGGCATGTACCTCGAGCACCGGCGGAGCTGGCACCCCGATCCGCTCCTGAACGCCAGGACGGTGTCCTTCGGGTTCGAGGCCGAGCACGACCTGCTCCGGCCCGCCGCACCCTTCGGCCTCGGCGCCGCCTCCGACACCGCCCGGGGCCATTTCCCGGGCATCAGCCGCAGCGAGCCGCTGGCGATCGCCTCGGCCCGCCAGCGGGCGATCGCCTCCTTCCGGGCTAAGGGCTTCGAGGCGGCGGCCGTGACGGCGCTGGGGATGGCCGGCGCCGGGCTGGACACCCGGCGCCCGCCGTACCGGATCCGGGACGTGACCGTCTGCTACGACCGCCCGTTCGGCTTCCTGGCCATCCACCGGCACTCCCGCGTGGTGCTGGCGGCCGGCTGGGTGGCCGAGCCGACCGCCTACCGGGAGCCGCTCGACTGACCGGGGCACCGAGCACCCAGCACCAACCGGCGGGAACCGACCGCCCGGCCCACCACCCGTCAGCCGTCCGCAAGTTGGCGCTCCAGGTCGGCCGGCACGCGGTAGCACGGCAGCACCTGGGCGAGCGAGGCCTCGGGCTCCCGGCCCTGCCGGATCGCGGCGACGAACTCGCGGTCCTGGAGCTCGATGCCGTCGGTCGAGACGGCCACCCCGCTCAGGCGCCGCTCGACTGACCGGGGCACCGAGCACCCAACACCGACCGGCGAGAACCGACCACCCGGCCCACCACCCGTCAGCCGTCCGCAAGTTGGCGCTCCAGGTCGGCCAGCACGCGGTAGCACGGCAGCACCTGGGCGAGCGAGGCCTCGGGCTCCCGGCCCTCCCGGATCGCGGCGACGAACTCACGGTCCTGGAGCTCGATGCCGTCGGTCGAGACGGCCACCCCGCTGACGTCGACCGGCTCCTCGTGGCCGGTGAGCAGGTCGTCGTAGCGGGCCAGGTAGGTGCCGGTGTCGCCGATGTAGCGGAACGAGGTGCCGAACGGGCCGTCGTTGTTGAACGAGAGCGAGAGGGTGCAGAGGGCGCCGTTCGCCGCCTTGAGCTGGACCGAGAGGTCCATCGCGATGCCCAGCTCGGGGTGGAGCGGGCCCTGGAGGGCGTGGGCCCGGACGATCGGTGAGCCCGCCTGGTGGGCGAACAGGTCGACGGTGTGGGCGGCGTGGTGCCAGAGCAGGTGGTCGGTCCAACTCCGCGGCTGCCCGAGTGCGTTGAGATTGCTGCGGCGCAGGAAGTAGGTCTGCACGTCCAGCTGCTGGAGGGTGAACTCCCCGGCCGCCACCCGCTGGTGCACCCACTGGTGACTGGGGTTGAACCGGCGGGTGTGCCCGGCCATCGCGACCAGGCCGGTCCGCTGCTGGGCCGCCACGCAGGCCTCCGCGTCGGCCAACGAGGCGGCCAGCGGGATCTCCACCTGGACGTGCTTGCCGGCCGCCAGGCAGGCCAGGGTCTGGGCGGCGTGCAGCGGGGTCGGGGTGGCCAGCACCACCGCGTCCACGTCGTCCATGGCGAGCACCGCCTCCAGGCCGTCGACCGCCCGCCCGATGCCGTGCTCCTCGGCGAACCGCCGCGCGGCGTCCTGGCCGGAGCTGGCCACCGCCGTCAGCTCCACGCCCTCGATCCGCCGGAGCGCGGCGGCGTGCTTGGCACCGAAGGCCCCGCCGCCGGCCAGCGCGATCCGCAGGGGCTGCTGCTTGCTCATGGTCACTCCTCCTCGGCGGGCCCGGCGGCCCGCCCGTGGTCGGTCAGGATCAGGTGGCCGACGGCGGTGTTGGACGCCGGCACGTGGTAGAAGCGGTGTTCCTCGGTGACGGAGCCGCCGTCGTCGACGTCGCTCAGCGCACCGCGCGCGATCAGCCACATCACCAGCTCGATGCCTTCCGAACCGGCCTGTTCGACGTAGTCCAGGTGCGGGACGGCGGCCAGCCCGGCCGGGTCCTCGACCAGCCGGTCGAGGAAGGCGGCGTCCCACTCCCGGTTGATCAACCCGGCTCGCGGGCCCTGGAGTTGGTGGCTCATCCCGCCCGTGCCCCAGACCTGGACGTCCAGTGGCCGGGGGTAGGAGGCGACGGCCCGGCGGAGCGCGCGGCCGAGCGCGAAGCAGCGCGCGCCGGAGGGAACCGGGTACTGCACCACGTTGACGTGCAGCGGGATCACCTTGCAGGGCCAGCGCTCCACCTCGCCGAAGACCAGCGAGAGCGGCACCGTCAACCCGTGGTCCACCGGCAGCTCCTGGGCCAGTGTCAGGTCGAAGTCCGCCCGGATCAGCTCGTGCGCCAGGTGGGCGGCGAACTCCGGATCCCCCTCCACCTCGGGCACCGGCCGCGGGCCGTAGCCCTCGTCGGCGATCGGGAAGGACGCGCCGGTGCCGAGCACGAAGGTCGGGACGAGGGAGAGGTCGAAGGCGCTGGCGTGGTCGTTGTAGACCAGGATCACCACGTCCGGCACGTGCTCCCGGGCCCACTGCCGGGTGGGCTCGTATCCGGCGAACACCGGCTGCCAGTAAGGCTCCTGGGTCTTCCGGTGGTCCATCGCCGCACCGATGGCGGGCACGTGCGAAGTGAACAGCGCGGCCGAGACCGAGGCGTGCGGCCCGCCCGGGGCGGCCGCGTGGGCCGCCTCCAGCACGGCGTGGTCCAGCCGCTCCCCCGCCGGGCGTCCGCCGCGCACCATCATCTCGCGGTACTCCGCCTCGGTCAGGCCGGTCATCGATCCCGCCATCTGCTGGAACGAGAGGCCCAGCGTGGCACCCCACTTGGCGAGGAAGTAGATGTTCCCGCCCTCCGCGATGGCGGCGTTCAGGTCACGTGCCAGCAGTGCCCGCCGCTGCTCCTCGCGCAGCGGCCAGGCGTCCAGGTAGGCCCGCTCGTCGGCCAGGTAGGCGGCCCGGTTCTCGGCGGTGGTCAGCGACATGCAGAACTGGTTGAGGTGGTAGCCCTTGGCGGACTGCTCGGCGTCGAAGATCGTGGTGCCCGGCACCCGCCGGTACGCGCGCTCGTCCATCCCTCGTCAACTCCCTTCTTCTTCGGGCCAGTACAGGCGCATCGGGTTGTCGACCAGCAGCCGTCGGAGCAGCTCGCCGGTCGGTGCGAGGTGGGCCAGGTGGTCGGTCAGCAGGCCGTCGTCCGGCATGTGGCCGGTCAGGTTCGGGTGCGGCCAGTCGGTGCCCCAGAGCACCCGGTCGGGGAACTCCTCCACCACCCGGCGGGCGAACGGCACCACGTCCCGGTACGCGGCCCGCTCACCGTCCACGGCCGGCGGGCCGGTGAGCGAGAGCCGCTCCGGGCAGCCGACCTTGCACCAGATGTCCTCCCGGGCCCGGAGGAAGTCCAGGAAGGCGCCGAACTCCGGGCCGTCCACGTCCTTCGCGACATCGGGGCGGCCCAGGTGGTCGACCACCAGCGGTACCGGGAGGGACGAGAAGAACCCGGCCCGCTCCGCCAGGTCGGCGGCCTCGAAGTAGAGCACCACGTGCCAGCCGTACGGGGCGATCCGCTCCACCACCGCCCGCAGCTCGTCCTCGGGCGTGACGTCGGCCAGCCGGCGGACGAAGGTGAACCGGACCCCGCGCACCCCCGCCGCGTGCAGCTCGCGCAGCTCCGCGTCGGTCACGTCGGGGCGGACCGTGGCCACGCCCCGGGCCCGGCCGCCGGAGCGGTGCAGGGCGTCCACCAGGGCGCGGTTGTCGGTGCCGTGGCAGGTGGCCTGGACGATCACGTTGCGGGCCAGGCCGAGGTGGTCGCGCAGGGCGAACAGTTGCTCGGCCGAGGCGTCGCAGGGGGTGTACCTGCGCTCGGCGGCGAAGGGGAAGTCGGCGGCGGGGCCGAAGACGTGGCAGTGCGCGTCCACCGCTCCGGCGGGGAGGGCGAGCCGGGGGCGGCTCGGTGCGGGGTGCCAGTCCAGCCAGCCCGGGGTCTTTGCGACGGCCTTCGCGACGGTCTTCGCGACGGTCTTCGCGGGTGCGCTCTCCGGTGCCTGCCCTCCGGGCATCCCGCCGGTCTCCTCGGTGGTCGTCTCGACGGTCACGGTTCAGTCCTCGTAGCGCAGTCCGAGCGCGGCCAGCGGGCCGCGCATGCCGTACATGTCCAGGCCGAGCTCGCCCGCGCGCAGCCGCTCGCGCTTGCCGGCCTCGGCGGCCTCCCGCCCGGCCGCCGCCTCGGCGACCGCCGCCGCCCGCTCGCGCGGGACCACCACCACGCCGTCCGCGTCGGCCAGCACCACGTCACCGGGACGGACCAGGGCGTTGGCGCACACCACCGGGACGTTGACCGACCCGAGGGTGGCCTTCACCGTGCCGCGCGCGTGCACCGCACGGGCGAAGACCGGGAAGTCCATCGCGGCCAGGTCGGCGACATCGCGCACCCCGCCGTCGATGACCAGGCCGGCCGCGCCCCGGGCCCGGAACGAGGTGGCCAGCAGCTCGCCGAAGAATCCGTCCTCGCTCTCGGTGGTGCAGGCGGCCACCACCACGTCCCCGGGCCTGAGTTGTTCGGCGGCGACGTGGAGCATCCAGTTGTCGCCGGGCTGGAGCAGCACGGTGACGGCGGTGCCGCAGACCCGGGCACCGGGGTAGACGGGGCGGAGGTACGGGCGGGTCAGGCCGGTCCGGCCCATCGCCTCGTGGACGGTGGCCACGCCGTGGGCGGCGAGGGCGGCCACGGCGGCGGGGTCGGCGCGGGTGATCGAGGTCCGGACGACGCCGAGTTCGGGGTGTTGCACGGGAGCTCCTGACAGGGGGTCAGCGGCCGAGACGGGCGGCCAGGCGGGGGTGGACGCGCAGCGCGTTGCCGGCGTAGACGGCGGCCCGCTGCGGTGCGGTGAGGTGGGGGGTGCGGTCGAGGTACCGGCGGGTGTCGTCGTAGTGGTGACCGGTGCGCGGGTCGATGCCCCGAACGGCGCCGATCATCTCGTTGGCGAACAGCAGCGCCTCGGCGGGCACCACCTCGGTGAGCAGGTCGATGCCGGGGCGGTGGTAGACGCAGGTGTCGAAGTACACGTTGCGGCCCAGGAGTTCGGCCGGATCGGGCCGTCCGAGGGCCTGCGCCAGGCCCCGGAACCGGCCCCAGTGGTAGGGGACGGCGCCACCGCCGTGCGGGATGATCAGCCGCAGGGTCGGGAAGTCGGCGAACAGGTCACCCTGGACGAGCTGCATGAAGGCGGTGGTGTCGGCGTTCAGGTAGTGCGCACCCGTGGTGTGGAAGGCCGGGTTGCAGGAGGTGGAGACGTGGATCATCGCCGGGACGTCGTACTCGACCAGCGCCTCGTAGAGCGGGTACCAGCTGCGGTCGGTCAGGGGTGGGGCGGTCCAACGGCCGCCGGAGGGATCGGGGTTGAGGTTGACCGCGACCGCGCCGAGCTGCTCCACCGCGCGCCGCAGCTCCGGCAGGCAGGTGACCGGATCGACGCCGGGCGACTGCGGGAGCATCGCCCCCATGGCGAAGCGGTCCGGCAGCAGAGTGGCCACCCGGTGCACCAGGTCGTTGCAGATCCGGGCCCAGGCGGCGGAGGCCGAGAAGTCACCGAGGTGGTGGGCCATGAAGCTGGCACGCGGTGAGAAGACCATCAGGTCGGTGCCGCGCTCGTCCATCAGGCAGAGCTGGTGCTGCCGGACGGCCTCGGTCAACTCGTCGTCGGAGAGGACCAGTTCGTCCGGGTCGGGAGCTTCGGTCGGCGAGCCGAGGGCGGCGAGCTGACGATCCCGCCAGGCGGCGAGTTGCGGTGGGGCGGTGGTGAAGTGGCCGTGGCTGTCGATGATCACGGGTGGCGCTCCTGATGACGGGGCGGGGGCTCGGGCGGACGGGCGATGCGGGCAGCGGACGGAGGAACCCGGACCCGACGGCAGCCGCCCCGGGCCGGGGACGGGGACGGGGGCTGGACGGGGGCTGGGCGGGAGGCCCGGCGGCAGGTGACCGGGGCGACCGGCGGCCGGTCAGCGGTCGGTGGCGGACGGCCATCCGGTGTACTGCTCGGCCAGGTAGCGGCGGCCCGCCCGGGTGCCCACCACGCAGTCCAGTTCACCGAGTTGGCGGCGCAGCTCGAACGGGGTGGCGTCCGGCGGGGTGTGCAGCAGCCGGGTCATCCAGGACGAGAAGTGCTGGGCCCGCCAGACCCGGCGCAGCGCGGCCGGCTGGTAGTCGGCCAGCGCCGCCTCCCCCTCCCGCCCGAGCGCACGGAGCAGCACCGGGGCGAGCACCGCGACGTCGTGCAGCGCGAGGTTCAGCCCGCGCGCGCCGGTCGGCGGGACGGTGTGCGCCGCGTCGCCCGCGAGCAGCAGCGATCCCCAGCGCATCGGCTCCTGGACGAAGGAGCGGAACCGCAGGACGGCACGCTCCAGGATCGGCCCCTCCCGCAGGCGGAACCCGTCCTCACCCGCCATCCGGGCCTGGAGGGTGGCCCAGATCCGGTCGTCCGGCCAGTCCTCCGGCCGCCCGTCCGGAGCGCACTGGAAGTACATCCGTTGCACGGTCTCGGTGCGCCGGCTGATCAGCGCGAAGCCGTGCGGCGAGTGCGCGTACACCAACTCCTCGGCGCTGGGCGGCGCCTGGGCCAGGATCCCGAACCAGGCGAACGGGTACTCGGCTCCGTGCCGCACTCGCAGCCGCTCCGGTACCAGCTCCCGGCAGGTGGACCGCGAGCCGTCCGCGCCGACCACGTACCGGGCCCGCAGCTCGTGCCGCGTACCGTCGGCGGCGGTGTAGCGGACCCGGGGCGCGGCCGTCCCGGCGTCCAGCACCTCGGTGTCGCGCACTCCGAAGTGCACCGTCCCGCCGTCCCGTTCGCGGGCCGCGGCGAGGTCCTCGAACACCTCGGTCTGCGGGTACAGCCAGACCGAGGCGCCGACCAGGTCGGCGAAGTCGATCCGGTACGGGCGTCCGCCCACCCGCAGTTCGGTGCCGGTGTGCTCCTGGCCCTCGCGCAGGACGCGGTCGCCCACCCCGGTCTCCACCAGGGCCCGGGCCGCGTCCGCCTCCAGGATGCCGGCCCGGTGGGTGGTGCGGATCTCCGCACGGGTGCGCAGGTCGAGTGCCACGCACTCCACACCCGCCCGGCCCAGCAGATGAGCCAGCATCAGCCCGGCGGGACCGGCCCCGACCACCACCACGGGTACCTCGGTGACGGTGTCGACCGCCTGCACGGACCCCGGCACGGGCGCCGCCACGGACCCCGGCGCGGGCCCCGACACGGACACGGCTGACGCAGGCACGGCGGCTCCCTGGAGGGTGGGGGTTCTGGGTACGCCCCGAACGCTGACACCTGCGGCCCCGCGCCGTCGCCACCCTTTCCGTCAGGCGGAAACCACCGCCCACGGCGCCGCCCGCCCACGCAGGATCGGAGACGTCAGAGCGCCGTCCGGGCCCGCCGCCCCAACTCCTCGGAGATCCCGTGCACCGCCCGCAGCAGGGGTTCGCGCAGCCCGCGCACCCGGTCCGTGCCCCGATCGGTGCCCCGGGCCGCGACCACGATGCCCAGCACCGCCCCGACCGGCCCGGTCCGCCCGGTCCGCACCGGGGCGGCCACCGCCACGGTGGCCTCCTGGAGCTGACGGTCGCTCACGAAGACCTGCTCCCGCCTGATCAGATCGAGCTGCGCCCGGAGCGCGGCGGGATCGGTCACCGTGTGCTCGGTCCAGGCCCGCAGCGGGGCGCCGAGCACCTCCTCCTGGAGCTCCCTCGGCGCGTGCGCCAGCAGCACCCGCCCCATCCCGGTCGAGGCGACCGGGAAGCGGGTGCCGACCATGGTCAGCAGGTCGACCGAGCGGTGCCCGGCGATCCGCTCCACGAAGACCAGCTCGGTGCCCTCGCGGACCGCCAACTGGACGTTCTCGTGGGTCGCTTCGTAGAGGTCCTGCATGAACGGCAGCGCCGCGTCCCGGAGGATCTGGGTCCTCGGGCAGCCGGAGGCGATCTCCCACAGCCGCAGCCCGACGTGCCAGGAGCCGTCCTCGGCCCGCTCCAGCGCGCCCCAGCCGGCCAGCTCGGTGACCACCCGGTGGGCGGTGCTGATCGCCAGGCCGGAGCGGCGGGCGATCTCCGAGAGGGTCAGCGAGGGGTGCTCGCGGTCGAACAGCGCCAGCACCTGGAGGACCTTGCCCGCCGCTGTCACCCGGGTCGTACTCATCCGGCCAGTCTTGCAGACCACCTCCGACCAGCAGCAGAGGCATCCCCGTGAACCACCGGCACCCCACCCTGCTCGGCCTCTCCTCGATGGCCGTCCGTCCCCTGCTCGACGCGCTGACCGCCACACTGGCCGCCGCCGGCCTGCCGGTCCGGTTCGAGGCGGCCGGCGGCGTCGAGACCGCCCGCCGGATCCGGGCGGGCGCCCGCGCCGACCTGGCCGTGCTGGCCCACGACGCGCTGACCGCCCTCCACCGGGACGGTCTGCTCGCCACCGTGCCGCTCCCGCTCTGGGACTCGGACACCGTCGCCGCCGTCCCCGCCGCCCACCCGGCCCGGCCGCTCGACAGCCCGGCCGACCTGCGGACCCTGCTGCTCTCCGCCACCGCCGTCGCCCACTCCACCGGCCCCAGCGGCACCGCCCTGCTCGCCCTGGTCGGCCGCCTCGGTCTCACCGGCCGCCTCACCCTCCGTCAGACCCCGCCCGGCGTCCCGGTCGCGGCGCTGCTGGCGGACGGCACCGCCGACCTGGCCTTCCAGCAGCAGAGCGAGCTGGCCGGCCACCCGGGCGTCCGCCTCCTCGGCCGGCTGCCCGGCGACACCGCGATCACCTCCACCTTCTCGGCTGCCGTGCTCGCCACCGCGCCCGACCCCGAACGGGCCCGCCGCCTGCTGCCGCTGCTGGCCGCCGACGGGGCGTCAGCCCGGGCGCACGGCCTCCGCCCGTCCACCGGCACCGCCGCACCCGGGCCGAATTGAGGTGCGCCCGACCGGCCGTGGACCCGACCATGGACGGATGCTCGCGGACCTGTGGCCGACGTACGGCCTGACCATCCACACGCCCCGCCTGGAGCTCCGCCTTCCCCGGGAGGCCGAGCTCTGCGCCCTCGCACGGCTCGCGGGCGAGGGCGTCCACCATCCCGGCGAACGGCCGTTCCTCACCCCCTGGACCGAAGGGTCACCGGCCGAACGGGAGTCGAGCGTGCTCAGGGGCTTCTGGTCGGACCTCGCCGAGTGGAGCCCGACCGACTGGGGGCTCCAGCTCGGGGTCTTCCTGGACGGGCGCCCACTGGGCCTGGTCGGCCTCAACGGCCGTGACTTCCGGGTGGTCCGCGAGGTCACCACCTGGTCCTGGCTCGGCCTCCCCCACCACGGCCGGGGCCACGGCACCGAGGCCCGCGCCGGTCTGCTCGCCCTCGCTTTCCACCACCTCGGCGCGCACGCCGCGCTCTCCACCGTCTTCCAGGACAACCACTCCTCGCAGGCGGTCTCCCGCAAGCTCGGCTACCGGCCGGACGGCATCTCGGTCGACGCCCGCGGTGACGAGGCCCTGGTCTCCGACCGCCTGCGCCTCACCCGGGCCGCCTGGTCCGCCGGCGACCACCCCACCGTCACCGTGACCGGGCTGACCGCCGACTGCCGGGCCGCGTTCGGCCTCTGACGCCGCTACAGCTCCGGCGGCGATCAGGTCGAGGAGCCGGAGCGAGCGGCCCGGTCGGCTCCGTAGTGGGTCCGGCGGCCTGCACCGGCCTGCTCAGGTTCGGCTCGGAGGACCTGGAGCGCCGCCTGCGAACGGGATTTCCGCCGCCCCGCCGTCAGCCGCCGGTCGCGCCGGAAGCCGGACCACGGGCGGTGCCGAGCAGCCGGTGCCCGCGCTCCGGGGTGAGCAGATCGGCCAGCACGGGGTGGGCCAGCAGCGAGACCGGCGCGACGTGGTCCGGGCTGACGGGCCGCCAGAGCCGCATCGCGTCCAGCAGGTCCGGCCAGACCTCCGCGTAGACCGCAGCACGCAGCTCGGCCGGGTCCGGCTCGGGCTCGGGCTCGGGACACTCGCCTGGCCCGGTCCAGACGTAGACGTACATCATCCCGGGCTGATCGGCCCGTACGGTCGGCTTCGGGGTCATCAGCTCGCGGCAGGCGGGCACGGCCAGCAGCCGGTCCAGCACCGCGTGCACTGCCGCGTCGAACTCCGGTGTGCCGAACCGGAGTCGGAGACCGGGTGCAGCGGCCCGGGCTTCGTACTCGGTGATCAGCGTCCGCACCGGTTCCGGCGCGTTCGCCCGCACCAGCGTCAGCAGCCACTGATCGGTGGGCCGGGCGGCCCGGCCGGGCGGCACCAGGAGCGGGAGGAGCTCCTCGGCGAAGAGCGGGTCGGTCAGCAGACCCTCCAAGCGGTGCGCGCCGTTGAGAAGGTTGTCCAGCTGCCGGGGCCAGTCCGCCCCCGCCGACAGCAGCCCCAGCTGGGCAGTCAGCACCTCCGCCCGCCGCCGGCCGAACGAGCGGGCCCGCGCGAACAGTGCGACCGCCTGCTCGGTCTCCCCCGCCAGGGCCAAGTGCCGACCGCGCTCGACCTCCGCGTCCCAGTGGTCCCGGGTCACGCCCGGCGGCTGCCGGAGTGCGTGGAAGGAGGCCCACTGACTGCGCATCAGCTCCGCGAATGAGCCGGACCTCTCCGCCCGGTCTGCGGTCCAGGTGGCGTGCCAGTAGCCGGCCCACTCGCCGTGCTCGTCCACGTCCTGCGGGTCGAGCAGCATGACGGCCAGGTCCCCTTCCAGGGACAGGCGCAGCGACCGGCCGAACACCTCGGCGTCCAGCGTTCCCTCCCACCCGTCGGCCCAGTGCCGGTCCGGGGTGTCGCTCAGCCAGTCCAGCTCCGCCGTGCCGGCCAGGCGGTACACGAAGCCGCCGGTGTCCCGCCAGCCGTCGGTGACCAGGAGGAACTGCCGCAGGGACGGCGGGAGTCGGCAGCCCAACCGGGCCTCGGCGGCGGCGACTTGGGCCTCGCTCGCCGCGCCGAAGCCGAGCCAGCCGGACCGCAGCACCTCCGGTGCGGCCGGCCGGTCGTGCTCCGGGTCGTGTGCGGCGATCCACTCCGCACTCCACAGCTCCAGGAACTCCCGCCACTGCGTCCGGTCCATCGCCCGCTCCTCCGCCCCCGCACCGATCGGTCGTCCCCACTCCAACACGCGGGTACGACACCGGCTCCGGGCGGCAGCGGTCAGGCCCGGTCGTCCACGATCAGCACCTCCAGGACGCGCGGGCCGTGCACGCCCTCCACCCGGTCCAGCTCGATGTCGCTGGTGGCGGAGGGGCCGGAGACGAAGGTCAGCGGGCGGGTCGGGTCGAGGGCGCTCAGCGCCTCCGGGACGTCGGCCAGGATCTGGCTGGCCCGCACCACGCAGAGGTGGTGGTCGGGCAGCAGGGTGAGCACCCGTCGGCCCTGGCCGAGGCCGGCGTCCAGCACGATGGTGCCGGTCAGCGCGATGGCCACGGCGGCGGTGCTGACCACGGCGTGCGCCGACTCCAACTCCGCCACACCGGGCTGCCGTTCGCCCTCCGGCGACTCGGTCTCGTCGGCCGCCCCCGGGCCCGGCCACCACCACTGGCCCGCCCCGGCCGCCGGCCCCGGGTGGATCTCGGGCGGAAAGCCCGGCGGCACCACCACCCGGGTGTGACCGTGCCCGGCCAGGGTGCGGCGGATGGTCTCGGCCGCCTCCCCCGGGGTGCAGCGCAGCACGGTGGCCCGGTAGTCGGCCACCCGCTCGGCGAACAGCTCGACCAGGTCGCCGTCGGCATGGCTGCGCCGGTAGTCGCGCGGCACCGGGACGTCCTTGGGGGTCTCGCCCGGCGGGACGTCGGCCAGTGCCGCCCGGATGCGCTCCAGGACCAGGGTCCGGCTGTCCCCGGCGCCCCCCGGGGTGCGGCTGCTGAGGGGGGCCTTCGGGGCACGCCTGCTCACGGAGCCTCCCTCGGCGCGGTTGTTCACGGAGCCTCCCGAGGCACGGCTGCTCACCGAGCCCCCCTCAGCGCGGTTGCTCACGGGGTCTCCCTCCGCGCGGCTGTTCACGGGGTCTCCCGGTTCTTGCGCCACCAGGCCCGGAAGGACTCGGCGGGCGGGACGGCGGTGTCGCGGGCGGCGGACCAGCCGCTCGCGGGCCCGGGCAGCGGGCCGATCCGGCCCTTGCGGCCGACCACCCGGCCGCCGAGGGCGGCGGCCTTCTGAGCGGCGGCGAGCCGGGCCGGGGAGGAGAGCACGGCGGTGGCCGCCTTCATGGTCAGGGCCTCGGCGGTCGGGAGCCGTCGTGTGCGGCGCTTCGCCTCGACCACCTCGGCCCGCAGGTGGGCCAGCACCTCGGGGATGTCGATCATCACCGGGCAGGCCTCGTAGCAGGCGCCGCAGAGGGTGGAGGCGAAGGGCAGCGAGGCCGCGTTCTCGACCCCGGCCAGCTGCGGGGTGAGCACCGCGCCGATCGGCCCGGGGTAGACGGACCCGTAGGCCCGGCCGCCGGTCCGCTCGTAGACCGGGCAGACGTTGAGGCAGGCCGAGCAGCGGATGCACTGGAGCGCCTGGCGGCCGACCTCGTCGGCCAGCGTGGCGGTGCGGCCGTTGTCCAGCAGCACCAGGTGGAACTCCTGCGGGCCGTCGCCGGGCGTCACCCCGGTCCAGAGCGAGGTGTAGGGGTTCATCCGCTCGCCGGTGGAGGAGCGGGGCAGCAGCTGGAGGTAGACCTCCAGGTCCTCGAAGGCCGGGACGACCTTCTCGATGCCCATCACGGTGATCAGCGTCTCGGGCAGGGTCAGGCACATCCGCCCGTTGCCCTCCGACTCGACCACCACCACCGTGCCGGTGTCCGCGCAGGCGAAGTTGGCCCCGGAGACGGCGACCTTGGCCCGGAGGAACTTCTCCCGCAGGTGCAGCCGGGCCGCCTCGGCGAGCTCGGCCGGGTCGTCCCGCAGACCCTCCGGCGCCGGCCGCCCCCAGTCGGCCATCCGCTGCTCGAAGATGTCGCGGATCTCGGCCCGGCCCCGGTGGATCGCGGGCACCAGGATGTGCGAGGGACGGTCCTCGCCCAACTGCACGATCAGCTCCGCGAGATCGGTCTCGTAGCCGGCGATCCCCTCCGCCGCCAGCGCCTCGTTCAGCCCGATCTCCTGGGTGGCCATCGACTTGACCTTGACCACCTCCCGCTCCCCGGTGGCCTTCACCAGCTCGGCGACGATCCGGTTCGCCTCCGCCGCGTCGGCGGCCCAGTGCACGACGCCCCCCGACGCCGTGACCTTCTTCTCCAACTCCTCCAGGTAGTGGTCGAGATGACGCAGTGTCCGACGCTTGATCGCCGCCCCGGCCTCCCGCAGCTGCTCCCAGTCGTCCAGCTCGCCGGTCGCCTCCAGCCGCTTCTCCCGGATGGTGGTGGTGGCCAGCCGGAGGTTGCGCCGCTGCCGGGTGTCGGCCAGCGCCTCGGCCGCCGCCGCCGGGAAGGCCGGACTGCCCAGCCAGACCAGGCCGTTGGTGTCCTTCATCAAGCCGCTCCCTCGGTACCGGTACCGGCCAGGATCTCCGCCAGGTGCAGGGTGCGGACCCCGGAGTTCAGCCGGGACAGCCCGCCGCCGATGTGCATCAGGCAGGAGTTGTCGGCGGCGCAGAGCACCTCGGCCCCGGTGTCCAGCACCCCGCGCATCTTGTCGGCGAGCATCGCCGTCGAGGTCGCGGCGTTCTTCATCGCGAAGGTGCCGCCGAAGCCGCAGCAGGAGTCCGAGCCGGGCAGGTCGACCAGCTCGATGCCCTTGACCGCCCTCAGCAGCCGCAGCGGCCGGTCACCCAGCTTGAGCCCGCGCAGCGAGTGGCAGGTGGGGTGGTAGGTGACCCGGTGCGGGAAGACCGCGCCGACGTCCTCGACGCCCAGCACCTCGGTCAGGAACTCGGTGAACTCGTGCACCCTGGGCACCACGTCGGCCACCTTGGCCCGGAGCGCGGGCGGTGCGAACTGGGCCGCCAGGCCGGGATGGTGGTCACGGACCATGCCCGCGCAGGACGCGGACGGGGTCACCACCGCCTCGTAGCCGGCGAAGGTGTCGGCGAAGCGGCGCACCAGCGGCATCGCGTCGGTGCGGTAGCCGGTGTTGAAGTGCATCTGGCCGCAGCAGGTCTGCTCCATCGGGAAGTCGACGGTGTGGCCTAGGCGTTCGAGGACCTCCACCACGGCCCGGCCGGTGCCCGGGAAGAGCGTGTCGTTGAAGCAGGTGAGGAAGAGCGCGATGCGCACGGGACCTCAACTCCCCTCGGGGTGCAGGTCGATGGGGGTCGGTACGTCGAACGGCAGCAGCCCCTCGGCGCGCAGCTCGGCCCAGAGCGCGGCCGGGAGGTGCCGGCCGTACTGGGCCAGTGCGTCGCGGGTCTGGTCGGCGGTACGCAGGCCGAGCAGCACCGAGGCGACGGCGGGGTGGCCGAGCGGGAAGCGGGCGGCAGCGGCCCGCAGCGGCACGCCGTGCCGGGCGCAGACCTCCTGGAGCCGCAGGGCCCGGCGGAGCACCTCCTCGGGCGCGGCCTGGTAGTCGTAGCTGGCGCCGGGCCTGGGGTTGGCCAGCAGGCCGGAGTTGAAAACCCCGCCGGCCACGATCGAGACGCCGCGCCGCTCAGCCTCCGGGAGCAGGTCGGCCAGGCCGGTCCGGTCCAGCAGGGTGTAGCGGCCGGCCAGCAGCACCACGTCGAGGTCGGTCTCGCGGACGAAGCGGGCGGGCAGCGCGCTCTGGTTCATGCCGACCCCGATGGCGCCCACCACGCCTTCGGCGCGCAGCCGTTCGAGCGCGGGGTAGGCCTCGGTGAGGGCCTGCTCGGCGTGGTCGTCGGGGTCGTGCAGGTAGACGATGTCGACCCGGTCCAGGCCCAGCCGGGTGAGGCTGGCCTCCAGGCTGCGCCGCACGCCGTCGGCGCTGAAGTCCCAGACCCGGCGGTGGGTGGCGGGCACCGCGAAGCCGCCGGCCGACAGGTCGTCACCGACCGGGTCGGCGACCGGCTCCAGCAGCCGGCCGACCTTGGTGGAGACGGTGTACTCGGCCCGGGGGTGCTGCCGCAACGCCTCGCCGAGGCGGCGCTCGGAGAGGCCGAGGCCGTAGTGCGGCGCGGTGTCGTAGCTGCGGATGCCACCGGCCCAGGCGGCGGCCAGCGTCTCGGCGGCATCCCGGTCGGTGATGGCGGTGAACAGGTTCCCGATCCCGGCCGCGCCGAACGAGAGCTCGCTGACCTTGACGTCCGTGCGCCCCAGGGGGTTCGTGCTGATCATGGTGCTCCTCGTGCTCACTTCGCTTCGGGGCGCAGGCGCAGCCCGGCCATGCCGCCGTCCACGGCGAGCGCGGTCCCGGTGACGGAGCCGGCCCCGGGGCCGGCCAGGTAGACGATGGCGGCGGCCACCTCGCGGGCGCTGACCAGCCGGCCGGTGGGTTGACGGGCGTTCAGCGCGGCCCGCTCCGCGTCCGGGTCGGGGGCTGCGCCGAGCAGCCGGTCGACCCACGGGGTGTCCACCGTCCCGGGGTTGACGCAGTTCACCCGGATGCCCTCGCGGACGTGGTCGGCGGCCATCGCCAGGGTCAGCGACTGCACCGCGCCCTTGCTGGCGGAGTAGAGCGCCCGCTGCGGCAGGCCGGCGGTGGCGGCGATCGAGCAGGTGTTGACCACCGAGGCGTGCGCGGAGCGGCGCAGGTGCGGCAGGGCGGCGCGGGTGGTGCGGACCACGCCGAGCACGTTGATGTCCAGCACCCGGCGCCACTGCTCGTCGTCGTTCTGCTCGACCGTCCCGGCCGCGCCGACGCCCGCGTTGTTCACCAGGATGTCCAGCCCGCCGAAGGCCGCGGCGGCGGCGTCCACCGCCTCCCGCACCGAGCGGTCGTCGGAGACGTCGGCCCACAGGCCGAGCAGCGGGCGGGCCACGCTCGCCGGTTCGAGGTCCAGCACCGCGACGTTGGCGCCGAGCTCGCTGAGCAGCTGGGCGGTGGCCAGGCCGATGCCGGAGGCTCCGCCGGTGACGACGGCGCTCAGGCCGTCCAGGTCGGTGCCGGTCATGCCTCGGACTCCGCTCCGGCGAGGTCGGCGGCCCAGAAGACGCCGTCGGGGAAGGTGTAGGTGGCGATCGACTCGGGGTGCATCTCGGCCGAGAAGCCGGGCACGGTGGGGGCCCGGTAGTGGCCGCGCTCCATCACCACCGGGTCGGTGAAGTGCTGGTGCAGGTGGTCGACGTACTCGATCACCCGGTCCTCGACCGTCCCGGACAGCGCCAGGTAGTCGAACATCGAGAGGTGCTGGACGAGTTCGCACAGGCCGACCCCGCCCGCGTGCGGGCAGACCGGCACGCCGTGCTTGGCCGCCAGCAGCAGGATCGCCAGGTTCTCGTTCACCCCGCCGACCCGGGCCGCGTCCAGCTGGAGCACGTCGATGGCACCGGCCTGGAGCAGCTGTTTGAAGACGATCCGGTTCTGCACGTGCTCGCCGGTGGCGACCTTGACCGGGCTGACGCCCCGTCGGACGGCGGCGTGGCCGAGCACGTCGTCGGGGCTGGTGGGCTCCTCGATCCAGTACGGGTCGAACTCGGCCAGTGCCTTGGTCCACTCGATCGCCTCGGGGACGTCCCAGCGCTGGTTGGCGTCGATGGCGATCCGGATGCCGGGCCCGACGGCGGCGCGGGCGGCGCGGCAGCGGCGGATGTCGTCGGCCAGGTCGGCGCCGACCTTCAGCTTGATCTGGGTGAAGCCCTCGGCCACCGCCTCCCGGGCCAGCCGGGTCAGCTTCTCGTCGGAGTAGCCCAGCCAGCCCGGCGAGGTGGTGTAGCCGGGGTAGCCGGTGGCCCGCAGCCGGGCCTCCCGCTCGGGCCGTCCCTCCCGGCCCCGGCGCAGCAGTTCGAGCGCCTCGTCCGGGGTGAGCTCCTCGGAGAGGTAGCGGAAGTCGACCTGGGAGACGAGCCACTCGGGCTCGGCGTCCGCCAGCAGCTGCCAGAGCGGCTTGCCCGCGTCCTTGGCGGCCAGGTCCCAGACGGCGTTGGTGACCGCCCCGATCGCCATGTGCATCACGCCCTTCTCCGGTCCCAGCCACCGGAGTTGGCTGTCGCCGATCAGCTCGCGGTGCAGCGCGCCCGGGTCGGCGCACAGCTCCGCGACCGAGCGGCCGAGCAGGTAGGGGCGCAGCGCGTCCAGCGCGGCGACCTGCACGTCGTTGCCCCGGCCGATGGTGAAGGTGAAGCCGTGGCCCTCGGGGCCGCCCGGATCGTCGGTGCGCAGGACCAGGTAGGCGGCCGAGTAGTCCGGGTCGGGGTTCATCGCGTCCGAGCCGTCCAGCTCGCGGGAGGTGGGGAAGCGGATGTCGTGGGTGTCGACGGAGGTGATCCGTGCGGTGGCGGTGCTCAACTCACGGCCTTTCAGGCGTTGGTGAAGGTCTGGCGCTGGCTGCCGAGGCCGTCGACGGTCAGCTCGACGGTGTCGCCGGCGCGCAGGTAGGGGGTGTCGGGCAGGCCGAGGGCGACGCCGGCCGGGGTGCCGGTGTTGATCACGTCGCCGGGGTTGAGCGCCATGTACTGGCTCAGGTACCAGACCACGTACGCCACCTCGAAGATCATGTCCTTGGTCGAACCCGCCTGCCGCTCACGGCCGTTGACGGACAGCCGGAGGGTGAGCCCCTGCGGGTCGCCGACCTCGTCGGGGGTGACCAGCCAGGGGCCGAGCGGGTTGAAGGTCGGGCAGGACTTGCCGAGGTCCCACTGCCCCGAGTACTCGAGCTGGTACTCGCGCTCGGAGACGTCGTGGCTGATCGCGTAGCCGGCGATCACGGCCGCCGCGTCCTCGGGCGTCTCCAGGTAGTGGGCCGGAGCTCCGATGACCACGGCCAGCTCCACCTCCCAGTCCGTCTTCACCGAGCCCCGGGGGATCAGCACCCCGTCGTAGGGGCCGATCACGGTGGACGGGTCCTTCATGAAGACCACCGGGCGGGCCGGGATCGGCGCCCCGGTCTCCTCGGCGTGGTCGCGGTAGTTCAGCCCGATGCAGACCACCTTGCCGGGCCGGGCGACCGGCGGGCCGATCCGGCCGCCGTCCGCGTCGGCCAGCTCGGGCAGGGTGCCCGCCGCCAGCGCGGCCCGGACGCGTTCGATGCCGCCGCCGGCCAGGAAGGCGCCGTCGATGTCGGCGGTGACCGGCCCGAGGTCCAGCGTGCGGCCGTCCTCCGTGCGGACGGCGGGGCGCTCGTCTCCGGGCGGTCCGATCCTCAGCAGCTTCACGGCATCCCCTTTCATCGGATGTCTCAACAGCTCGAACCCTACGCATCCGCAGGTCCGAACGGCAAGCATTCATCCGATGTCTGAGCCACTGCTCACATCCCAATAACCGCAAATCCTCCCAAACAGGTGAGCAGATCACCGTGAGATCCGATGAAAGGCCCGAAGGCTCCTTGTCAGCGCCCGCCGCCCCGCCTAGCCTGCTCGCAGCGGCCCGCACCCGACTCCTCCGATCACCCGGCGGAGGGGGCCGCACCGTCCGGTGCCGGCCGCCCCTGGGTGTGAGGGCTCCCAGCCGCGGCCGGCACCGATCCGACGGCCTGACGATCCGTCCGTCCGACGGCCCGTCAGGCCCCGGCCGGGGACGGCGTCAGAGCGCGGTGCTCAGCCAGCGGGTGATGCTCGCGACGTGCACCGTGGCCCAGGCCCGCGCCGTCTCCGGGTCCCCCTCCTCCAGCGCCTCCAGGATCGCGGTGTGCTCCGCCAGCGTCCGGGCCACCGCGTCCTGCTGGGTGATCCCCCGCCAGAGCCGGGCCCGGACGGTGGGGGCCGAGATGGTGTCCAGCAGCGAGCAGAGCAGCGGGATCCCGGCGGCGTCCGCGATCCGGCGGTGGAACTCCAGGTCGGAGGCGACCAGCGCCTCCACGCTCGGGTGCTCGCCCAGCCCGGTCAGCAGCTCCCGCAGTCCGGACAGCTGCTCCGGGGTGATCCGCTGCGCCGCCAGCCCGGTCGCGGCGGGCTCCAGGATGCCGCGCACCTGGAAGGCCTGGAGCACGGTGTCGTCGCGGTGGAAGTCCAGCACGAAGGAGACCGCCTCCAGCAGCGCGGCCGGCTCCAGGCTGCTGACGTAGGTGCCGTCGCCCTGGCGCACGTCCAGGATGTTCAGCAGCGACAGAGCCTTGACCGCCTCGCGCAGCGAGTTCCGCGAGAGCCCGAGCTCCGCCGCCAGGTCGGCCTCCTTGGGCAGCCGGTCCCCCGGCCGCAACGCACCGGAGACGATCATCTCCTTGATCTTCCCGATTGCCTCGTCCGTGACGGCCACCCGGCACACCCCTCGATAGATCCGATGTCTGCCCCAGTATGCCCCGCCCGCCCCCAGGAGGTCCCGTGTCCGTCTTCCGCCGCCCCCTCCCGCTCTCCGCCCTGGCCACCGCCCTCCTGCTGGCCGGCTGCACCGGCGGCGGTGACGGGTCGTCAGCCGACCGTCCGCCCCGGATCGCGGTGGACATACCTCGGAGCGACTCCGACTTCTGGACCGCCTTCGGTGCCCGGCTCGCCGACTCGGACGCCGCCGGGGGCACCGAGCTGCTGCCGGTCACCTTCTCGGACGGCGACGTGGACCGGCTGATCGACCACCTGCGGGCCTTCCGCAAGGCCGGCGCCAGGGCGGTGGTGATGGCCCCGCAGGACACCCGGGCCACCGCCGCCGATCTGGACGAGCTGGCGGCGGCCGACATCGGCGTGATCAGCGTGGACACCCGCCCCGAGTCCGGCTGGGTCTACATGGTGGTCCGGGCGGACAACCGCGCGTACGGCACCAAGGCCTGCGAGTTCCTCGGCGGCAAGCTCGGCGGCAAGGGCAGCCTGGCCCTGATCCAGGACTCCCCGGACTCGCTCAACAGCTACGAGCGCTCCCAGGCGTTCGTCCGCTGCATGCAGACCTCCTACCCCAGGATCACCGTGCACCGGATCGACACCGACGGCAGCCCCGCCAAGGCCGGCACCGCCCTCCGCGACCTGCTCACCACCGACCCCGGCCTCGACGGCGTCTACCTCCAGGGCGGCAGCCTCTTCCTGGAGCCCCTGCTGACCACCCTCCAGGCCCGCGGCAAGCTGATCCCGGCCGGCCGCCCCGGCCACCTCACCGTGGTCTCCAACGACGGCACCCCGCCCGAGCTCTCCGCCATCCGCAGCGGCCTGATCGACGCCACCGTCTCCCAACCCGTCGACCTCTACGCGCGCTTCGCCCTGTACTACGCCCAGGCCGCCGCGGCCGGCCGCCGATTCGAGCCCGGCCCCACCGACCACGGCTCCACCATCGTCGCCATCCCCAACGGCCTGGAGGACCAGCTCCCGGCCACCCTGGTGACCCGTCAGAACGCCGACGACCCGGCCCTCTGGGGCAACCGGACGCTCCGCTGACCCGGGCGTCGGCCGGGTCACCGGTCGCGGGTGGCGATCAGCTCCTCGTGGTCCGCGTCCGCGAAGCCGTACGCCGTGGCGACGAACCGGAACTCCTCGCCGATCCACTCGCGGGCCACCGTCTCGATCCCGCTGCCGACCGTCTGGAGTTCCGCGTCCAGCCGGTTGAACTCCTCGGTCGAGGCGTGCGTGAGCGCGTACAGGGCGGGCAGGCCGGACGGGCGGTCGGCCTCGATCCGCTCGCACAGCCGCAGCAGGATCTCCCGGCCCTTGTCGGCCAGGTGGCTCGGGAAGTACGCGTCCTGGTACATCTCGCGCAGGAACGCGCGCTCCGCCACCTGCTGGTTCGTGACCGGCATGACTCCGCCTCAGCGTCCGGGGATCCGACCCGCCGATCGTGCCCGGTGCCACCGACCGGACCGGGCGGGCGGTCAGACCTCCCGGGAGACGGACTCGCCCTCGGTGTCGATGTGCGGGAGCAGCCGGTCCAGCCAGGCCGGGGTCCACCAGACCGCGCGGCCGAGCAGGGTCATCACGGCGGGCACCAGGAGCAGGCGGACCACGGTGGCGTCGATCAGCACGCTCACCGCGAGGCCGACGCCCATCATCTTGATCACGATGTTGTCGCTGATCACGAAGGCGGCGAAGACGCTCACCATGATCAGCGCGGCGCAGGTGATCACCCGGGCGGTGATCTCCAGCGCGTGCGCCACCGCGCCCCGGGCGCCGTCGCCGCGCAGCCAGGCCTCGTGCACCCGGGAGAGCAGGAAGATCTCGTAGTCCATGCTCAGCCCGAAGACGATGGCGAACATCATCATCGGCACGTAGCTCTCGATCGGCACCGTGCCCGCCACCCCCAGCGCCTCCCCGCCCCAGCCCCACTGGAAGACCGCGACCAGCACGCCGTACGAGGCCCCGATCGACACCAGGTTGAGCACCGCCGCCTTCAGCGCCACCAGCGGGGCGCGGAACACCGCCAGGATGATCAGGAAGGCCAGCCCGACGACCACCGCGATGATCGGCACCAGCCGGGACGAGACGATGTCCAGGAAGTCCACCTGGGCCGCGGTGTTCCCGGTGACGTAGGTCTTCGCGCCGGTGCCGGCCACCGCGCCGGGCAGCACGGTGTCGGAGAGCCGGTCCACCAGCTCGGTGGTGGACCGGGCCTGCGGGCGGTCCTGCGGGGTGACGGTGGCGAACAGCACCTGGCCGTCGCCGCTGGTCTGCAACGGGCCGGTGCCCGCCGCGCCCTGAACGCCCGTCAGCGCCTTCTGGAGGCTGCTCTGCAGGGCGGCCCGGCCGTCGGCGGCCACCGCGCTCTGGTCCACCACCACGGTCAGCGGCCCGTTCGAGCCGGGCCCGAAGGCCGCCGACATCAGGTCGAAGGCCCGCCGGTCGGTGAAACTCGTGCGGTCCGCCCCGTCGTCGATGTGGCCGAGCTGGATGGAGAACAGCGGCACCGCCAGCAGCCCGGTGAGCAGCAGGCCGCCGACCAGGAACCACCAAGGGCGGCGGCCCACCTCGCCCGCGTAGGAGTGCCACATGCCGGTGCCCTCGGTGCCCGGCTCGACCTCCGCCACCGGCCGGCGGACCGTCAGGCGGTCCATCCGGCGGCCGATCAGGCCCATCATCGCGGGCATCAGGGTCAGCGCCCCGAGCACCGCCGACACCACCGTGACCGCCGCCGCCACGCCGAGCTTGGAGATGAAGCTGACGCCCGAGACCGAGAGGCCGGCCAGCGCGATCACCACCGTGCAGCCGGAGATCAGCACCGCCCGCCCGCTGGTCGCCACCGCGTGGCCGGCCGCGGCCTCCGGGTCCATCCCGTCCATCAGGTCCTGCCGCTGACGGGTCAGCAGGAAGAGCGCGTAGTCGATGCCCACGCCGAGCCCGATCATGGTGGCCAGGGTCGGCGCCACGGTGGCGAAGGTGGTCAGCGAGGCCAGCAGCCCGAGCAGGCCGAGCCCGGCCACCGCCGCGATCAGCGCCGTCACCAGCGGCAGCCCGGCGGCGATCACGCTGCCGAAGCCGACCAGCAGCACCACCACCGCGACCGCGAAGCCGACCAGTTCGCTGCTCCGGTCGTCCGCCCCGGGCCGGGCCAGCTCGCCGAGCGGGCCGCCGTACTCCACCTGCACCCCGGCCGCCCGCAGCGGCGCGACCGCACCGTCCACCCCGTCCAGGTAGTCGTCCCCGAGCGTGGTGGGGTTGGTGTCGAAACGGACCGTCAGGTAGCCGGTGGTGCCGTCCGCCGAGAGCGAGGGCGGGGCGGGCTGGCCCGGCGCGGGCAGCGGGCTCTGCACCGCGATCACGTGCGGCAGCCCGCCGAGCGCCGTGACGGCCTGGCTCACCTGGGCCTGGAAGGCCGTCAGCGGCTGACCGTCGTGCAGCACCACCTGGCCGGCCGTGCCGCCGGCCGCCGGTTCGTGCGCCTGGAGGACGTCGCGGCCCTGCTGGGCCTGGGTGCCGGGCAGGGAGAAGTCGTCCGAGTAGGCGCCGCCGACCGCCCGGTTGGCGATCTGGGCCCCCGCCAGGGCGAGCAGCCAGAGCACGATCACCACCACGAAGTGGCGGGCGCACCACCGCCCGGTCCGCTGGAGCCACCCCTGCCGGGGACGGGCACCGGCCGTGCCGGTCTGCTGCCGCGACGAGGACATTCCGCTGCTCCCGGGGACCGGGGCCGGCCACCCGGCCGGCCGCACGACCGCCGGCCATCCCACCCTGGGTGACCGGACACTGGCCTGTCGTGACCGTACGTCAGCACACCACCGCCCGCACGACGGGAGCCGGGGCCCTCGCCCGGGCCGACCGGCCTCGAACCCGTACGGGTCCGCCGCTCGGTGCACCCGGGTACCCGGAGCCACGGGTGCACCGAGCGGCGGGGCCGACCTGCCGGAGAGTCCGCCCGCTCAGCACCGGACGCCCGGCCGGCTCGGGACGGCGGCCACCTCCGGCCCCTCCCGCAGGCACCCGCCGCTCGACCCGCCCTCAGGCTCGCCGACCCGGACACCGGGCAGGGCCCCTCACTGGCGGGTCGGCCGCTACAGACCCCAGTCCGGCAGTGCGCCCGGCACCTGTTCGGCCCAGATCACCTTGCCGAGGTCGGTGTACCGGGTGCCCCAGCGGCGGGTCATCTGGGCGATCATGAACAGACCGCGCCCGCCCTCGTCGGTGATCCGGGCGTGCCGCAGGCGCGGGACGGTGCTGATGCCGTCGGACACCTCACAGATCAGCACCGAGTCGTGGATCAGCCGCAGTCGGATCGGCTCGGCGCCGTACCGGATGGCGTTGGTGACCAGCTCGCTGACGACGAGTTCGGTGGTGAACTCCAGCTCCTCCAGGCCCCACTGACCCAGCGTCCGGGACGCCAGCTTCCGGGCCTCGGAGACCGCCGCCGGGTCGGCCGGCAGCTCCCACTCGGCCACCCGGTCGGGGCCCAGCTCGTGGGTGCGGGCCAGCAGCAGGGCCGCGTCGTCGGCCGACGGACCGGCCGGCAGGGCGGCCATCACCCCGTCGCACAGCTCCTCCAACGGACCGTCGGGGCGGGCGGCCAGCAGCTTGCCGAGCACCCGCTGCCCGGCCTCCGGATCGCGGTCCGGGCCGGCCAGCAGGCCGTCCGTGCAGAGCGCGATCAGCGAGCCTTCGGGGAGCACCGTGCGGTACGACTCGAAGGGCAGCGAGCCGAGGCCGAGCGGCGGGCCGCCGGGCAGCTCGACGAAGTCGACCGTGCCGTCCGGGCTCACCAGGGCCGGGCCCGGGTGGCCGGCCCGGGCCATCACGCAGCTGCGGTCCACCGGGTCGTAGACCAGGTAGAGGCAGCCCGCGCCGAGCACGGCGGCGGCGGCGTCCGAGGAGTCCTCGGCCACCGAGCGGTCCAGCGCCTCCTCCTCGATCAGCCGTAGCACCAGGTCGTCCAGGTGGGCCAGCAGCTCCTCCGGCGGCAGGTCGGCACCGGCCAGGGTGCGCACCGCCATTCGCAGCCGGCCCATCGCGGCGGCCGCCGCCAGGCCGTGGCCGACCACGTCGCCGACCACCAGCGCCACCCGCGCGCCGGAGAGCGGGATGGCGTCGAACCAGTCGCCGCCCGCCCCGCCCAGCCCGGCGGCCGGCCGGTAGCGGGCGGCCAGCTCCATGGTGGTGGCACCGTCGGCCAGCTTGGGCAGCAGACTGCGCTGGAGGGTGACGGAGGCCAGCCGCTCGCGGGAGTAGCGGCGGGCGTTGTCCAGCGCGAGGGCGGCCCGGGAGACGAACTCCTCGGCCAGCGGCAGGTCCGCCGGTTCGAACCGCTCACTGCCCCGGGTGCGCAGCAGCAGCACCACGCCCAGGCAGGTGCCCCGGGCCAGGATCGGCACCGCCATCGCCGACCGCAGGCCGAACTCCCGGGCCCGGTCCAGCCGCACCACCTCCTCGGACGGCCAGCCCTCCCCCGCCCGGTCCGCCACCGCCTGGAAGACCGGGGTCCCGGCCGCGATGCACCGCGCCACCGGCGAGTCCGGGTGGTAGCCGGACGGCTCCCCCACCCCGACGGCCGCCTCCGGGGTGCCCGGCCGCACCGAGCGGTGGGCGGCCCGGACCAGGGTGGCGACCCGGCCCGCCGGGGCGACGGGCTCCTCGCCGCGCAGCACCTCGGGGAAGAGGTCGACCGAGACGAAGTCGGCCAGGGCCGGCACCGCACAGGCCGTCAGCTCCTCGGCGGTGCGGGTGAGGTCGAGGCTGCGGCCGATCCGCGCGCCGGAGTCGGTGAGCAGCGACAACCGGTCCTGGGCCCGCTGACGCTCCGTCACGTCGGTGCCCATGTAGCAGACGCCGAGCACCCGGCCGTCCCGGTCGTCCAGCCGGAAGAAGGAGGTGGCGTAGACCCGCTCCCGCTCGGTGTCGGCGGGGGTGTGGCCCCGGTACTCGAAGCCGAGCACCGGCTCGCCGGTCGCCAGCGCGTGCCGCAGCTGGGCCTCCATCGCCTCCGGCTGGAGGCCGGGCAGCACCTCGGTGACCCGGCGGCCGAGCCGGTCGGCCTGCGGCACCCCGGCCATCCGCTCCAGCGTCCGGTTCAGCCAGACGTAGCGCAGGTCGGTGTCCAGGACGGCGATCCCGTAGGGCAGTTCGGTCAGGAAGCGGTCCAGCACCGAGCGGCTGACGGTCCACCAGGGGGCGTCGGCCAGGGCGATCGCGGCGACCAGCGTGCACTGCTCTCCGCCGGGGCCCTCCAGCGGGGTGGTCCGGACGCCGAGCGGGATCGGCCGGCCGTCCCGGTGCCGGCCCTCGGCCGGGCCGGTCCAGGGCCCGGCGGCCCCGGCGGGGAGGTCGAGGAAGTCGCTCAGCGGCCGGCCGACGGCGGCGGACGGCGGGTGGCCGAACAGGCGCTCGGCGGGCGGGCTCCACCAGGTGACCAGGCCGGCCGGATCGGCCGCGAGGGCCGCCACCTCGGCGAGGTCGGCCGGGGGCTGCGCCCCGGGGGACGGTCGGTCGGTGCCGGGGGTGTCCATGCGGGTCGTCCCCTCGCGATCCCCCCAGCCGGTCGGTCCTGGTCACCCATTGTAGTTTCACGGCCGGTCCGGTTCCCGGGCCGACGCGCCCGATCGGGTGGGGCGGGGCGTCCGGGCCCGGACCGCGTACCCGATCGGGCGGCCGTCTCGTTGGCAGGGCATGAAGAAGCGGATCTCCGTCCTGACGGGAGTGCTGGCGGGTGTGCTGGCGGGCGCGGTGGCCCTGACCGCCGGCACCGCGCAGGCGATCGTCGGTGGCAGCCGGGCCTCCACCAAGGACCTGCCCCACCTGCTGATGCTGCTGGACGCCCGGGGCCAGCAGTACTGCGCCGCCGCCCTGATCGCCCCGGACGCGGCCGTGACGGCCGCGCACTGCCTGCTCAAGAAGGACGTCTCGACCCTGACCGTGGTGGCGGGCCGGGACGACAAGCGGAGCACGGCGGGGAGCATCGCGAAGATCGCCTCGGCGGCCGTGCACCCCGACTTCACCGGGACCACCGGCGGCCACGACGTGGCGGTGCTGCACCTCGCCGCACCGCTGACCGGCTACCGGACCGTCCCGCTGGCCCGCCGGGGCAGCGCGCCCGCCCCCGGCGCCGGTGCCACCGTCGCGGGGTGGGGCGACACCGATCCGGGCGACCAGGGCACCCGGTACCTGATGAAGGCGACGGTGCCGGTGGTCGCCCCGAAGACCTGCGCCACGTGGTACCCGTCCTTCCGGGAGGGCCTGATGACCTGCGCCGGGTACGAGCAGGGCGGCGCCGACACCTGCAAGGGCGACAGCGGCGCACCGCTGGTCGTCCAGGGCGCACTGGTGGGCCTGGCCTCCTGGGGCGAGGGCTGCGGCCAGGCCCGCAGGCCGGGCGTCTACACCTCCCTCGGCCATCCGGCCGTGCACGACTTCGTCACCCGGCAGGTGCCCGGCTCACGCTGACCCGCCGAGGTCGGTGTCCGAGTGGTGCGGGGAGAGTCCGTAGACCCGGGTCGCGGTGCCCTCGAACACCTCGGTGCGCTCCGCCACGGTCAGACGCTCCGTCAACTGCTCGGCTGCATCGACCACTTCGGCGTACCCGGCGGCGAGCGTGCAGACCGGCCAGTCGGAGCCGAACATCAGGTGGTCCGGGCCGAAGGCGTCCAGCGCGGTCTCGGTGTAGGGCCGCAGGTCGTCCAGGGTCCAGCGGGTCCAGTCGGCCTCGGTGACCAGGCCGGAGAGCTTGGCGGAGGTGTTCGGCAGCCGGGCGAACTCGCGCAGCGCGGCGGCCCAGGGCTCCAGGGTGCCGGCCGCGACCGGCGGCTTGCCGAGGTGGTCGAGGACGAAGGTCAGCTGCGGCAGCCGGGCGGCGGCCTCGGTCGCGGCCGGCAGCCGGCCGGGGGTGATCACCAGGTCGTAGGCCAGCCCGGCGGCGGCCACGGCGGCGAGCCCGCGCAGCACCTCCGGGCGCACGAGCCAGGCCGGGTCGGGCTCCAGCTGGACCTGGTGACGGATGCCCACCAGCCGCTCCCCGCCCGGGCCGGCCGCCAGCTCGGCGAGGCGGTCGGCCAGCGCGGGGTCGGTCAGGTCGGCCCAGCCGACCACCCCGGCCACCAGCGGGTCGCGGTCGGCCAGCCGGAGCAGCTCCGGGGTCTCCCACTCCTCGGTGACGGTCTGCACCACCACGGTGGCGTGCACCCCGGCGGTGTGCGCCTGCGGGCGGAGCTCGTCGGTGGTGAAGGCGCGGCGCAGCGGGTCGAGGACCGGCGCGGCCAGCCACGGGTGCTCGCGGGTGAGCGGGTCCCAGAGGTGGTGGTGGGCGTCGACGCTCACAGCTGCCACACCACCGGGAGGGCGGCGGCCGAGCCGCCGGCCGAGTAGTCGTGGGCGACGTCCAGCAGTTCGGCCATCCGCAGCTGCCAGGCGGTGTTGACCGGGAGCTTCTCCAGGGCGGCGATCAGGGCGGCGTAGTCCTCGCAGTCGAGCACGTGGAACAGCTCGGTGCCGCTGCGCCAGATGGTCCAGTCGGTGGCGCCCGCCTCCCGCATGGCGTCGGTGAGTTCGGGCGGGACGCCGCGGTGGGCGTCCTCGTACTCGGCGATGCGGTCGGGGCGGACGCGGGTGTGCAGGGCGATTCTCATCGGGGTTCCAGGAAGGGGAGGGGGCCGGCCCCGTGGCGGTGGGGCCGGCCCGGGCGATCGGTTAGAGGCCGGCCAGGTGGCTGGTGCGGGTGCCGGCCGGGGAGGTGAGGTAGCCGCGCAGGCGGGTGGCGATGCCGGGCAGGTCGCCGGGCAGGGCGTAGCCGGGGCCGTAGACCTTGGGGCCGGTCAACTGGCCGACCTGGGCAGCGAGATCGGCGGCGACGGCCGCGTTGAGCGTGCTGTTGGGCACGATCCGGATGGTGTAGTCGACGATGCTGTCGGTCTGGCTGTTGGTGAGGTGGACGCCGGGGAAGGCGCCGATGCCGGTGTCCCAACCCATCGAGTTCCGGACGTGGTTGACGCTCGCGGTGGTGCCGTAGGTCTGGCCGTTGGTGTTGGACTGGACGACGGCCACGTTCGGGCTGGCGGTGGTGGCCCCCTGCTTGAAGACCACCGAGTAGCCGGTGGTCCCGGTGACGGGGGTCTCCGGGTAGTTCGGGATCGAGCCGGCCGGGTACCAGGTGGCCGGGGAGCCGTTGGCGTTGAGGCTGGTGGCGAGCCCGTTGAAGGTGTCGGCGGAGTACTTGAACGGCACCCAGTTCTCCAGGTAGAACGCCTGGTTGGTCTGGGTGACGCCGTTGTCCACGATCTTGGGTATCCGGACCACCCGGCGGATCTGCAGCGCCCCGTTGTCGAGCCGGGTGTAGCGGGTGAGCTGCGGCACGGTGTCGGAGCCGGCGTAACGGCCCGTCAGGTTGGACATCCACTGCTTGTCGGCGATGGTCCAGACGTCGGTGGTGGTCGCGTTCGGCTGCTCCACCGCGACGGTGCGGGTGAACTCGCCCGCCATGTTGCCCGCCTGGTCGATGTTCCACCGGTCGTAGAAGTGCGCCTGGTCGGCGGTGGACATGCCCCAGAGCACCGACTGGATCACCCGGTCGGTCTCCTCCCCCGCGTAGCTCGGGGAGAGCAGGGCCCGGTAGGTGGCGGGGCAGTAGCGCATCTCGGCGATGCTGCCGCCGGCCCCGAGCCGGTAGTCGAACTGCGCGACGCCGTTGTACGAACTGCGCTGCCAGACATCGCCGTTGTAGGTGAAGACCTGCCAGCTCCAGCCGGTGGCGGCGGCCGCCGGGGTGGCGGTGGCGACCGCCGGGAGGACGGCGGCGGCCACCGTGGTGGCCAGCACCGCCAGCACGGTGCGGCGGGTGGGGGTGGCAGTGGCGCCCTTGCTGTGGGTGTTCTTGCGGTGCATGGTTCCGGCTTCCTTACGGGTGGGGGGACGGGCAGGAAGGTCGGTCCGTGAGGGTGGGTCAGCCCAGGAAGCGGTTCAGCTCCTCGGGTGCGCCCTCGCGGTCCCATTCGGCCTCGTAGCCGATGCCGGGAGCGGTCCCGGCGTGCACGAGTCCTGCGGCGTCGACGGCGGGCTCCCGCTGGACGGGGTTGGCCGGGACGAAGGACTCGTAGTACGTGGTGTTGGAGATGGCCATGCAGAGGTGGGTGTGCACCACCCCGCCGCCGTGCACCTCGGCCCGCATCAGGTGCGCGTCGGCCAGGTGGGCGGTGCGCATGGCCCCGGTGATGCCGCCGCGCAGGCCGGCGCTGGTGCGCACGGCGGTGGCGGAGCCGTTGGCGATGAAGTCGGCCGTGTTCATGTGGGCGCCGTCGCTGGTCTCGGCGACGATCAGCGGCACGTCCACCTTCTCGGCCAGGCGCCGGTAGGCGGTGGTGCTGAACTCCCGCATCGGCTCCTCGTACCAGAGGTAGTCGGCCTCGGAGAGCACCCGGCCGAGCCGGATGGCGTCCAGCAGGTCGAAGCCGGCCGAGCCGTCGTACATCAGCGGCACCTTGGCGCCGACGTGCTCGCGCAGCCGGGTGCACAGCTCGATGTCCCGGTCGACATCGCCCCAGGCGTGCAACTTGATGGCGGGGTAGCCGAGTTCGAGGCACTGGTCGGCGACGTCCAGGTACTCCTCGACGCTGCCGAAGGTGGCGGTGGAGGCGTACGCGGGCAGCGAGGTGCGGAAGCCGCCGAGCAGCTGGTGCACCGGCAGGCCGGCCGCCTTGCCGCCGATGTCCCAGAGCGCGACGTCGACCAGGCCGAGCAGGTAGAGCGGGAGCTCCTCTATCCGGTCGATCTCCCACATCCGGTGCCAGAGCCACTCGCGCTGGAGCGGGTCGGCGCCGAGCAGTTCGGCCCGCAGGCGGCGCTCGGTGATGTCGGCCAGGATCTTGCCCCGGTGGGTGTAGGCGAAGCCGGTGTGGCCCTCGTCGGTGCCGAGGACGAGCCAGCCGCCGGTGTGCGCGCCTTCGGAGCCGGGCAGTCCGTCGCGCCAGCGGAAGGCCGGGCTGACGGCGGGTCGGTCCTGGAGGACGACGTCGACGGTGGTGATCTTCACGGGGTCTCCTGGGTCGGAGTGTGCGGGTGAGGGCTTGCAGGGGTGACGCGGGGTCAGCTCAGCTCTTGACGGAGCCTTCGAGCAGACCGCGCACCAGGAAGCGCTGGGCGAACAGGAACACCACGGCGACCGGCACGATGGTCAGCACGCCGGCGATGGCGGCCTCCGGGCGGTGGATCGGCAGGAAGCTGCCGCCGAGCGCGGGGTTGAGGGCCGGGGTGCCGGAGATCAGGGCGCCGAGGCCGACCGGGAGGTTGAAGGTGGAGTCCTCGCCGAGCATCACGTAGGGCAGGAAGTAGTTGTTCCAGTTCCCGACGAAGGCGAAGAAGGTGAGCAGGCCGATCAGCGGACGGGCCAGCGGCAGGGCGATCTTGCTGAACAGCTGGCGCTCCGAGCACCCGTCGATCCGGGCCGCCTCCAGCACCTCCTTGGGCAGCACCGTGGAGAAGTGGATGAAGGCGAGGTAGACGCCGAACGGGTAGAGGCTGGCGGGCAGGATCACCGACCAGGCGGTGCCGGTCAGTTGGACCGCGTTGATCTCAAGGAACAGCGGCAGCACCAGGGCGGCCGGCGGCACGATCATCGCCAGCAGGGTGGCGACCAGCACGGTGCGCCGCCCGGCGATCCTCGTGGCGGCCAGCGCGTAGCCGGCCAGCAGCGAGGTGGAGACCGACAGCAGCACCGCTCCGCCGGTGTAGAGCACCGAGTTGACGATCCAGCGATAGACCACGCCGTCGTTGTAGGTGGTCAGGTTGTGCCAGGCGTCCGCGTATCCGCCGAACGAGCCGAAGGAGAGCGGGTGCCCGTCGACCAGTTGGGCGTCGGTCTTGGTCGGCGCCAGCACCAGCCAGAGCATCGGGATCGCGCAGGCGATCGCCAGCAGGCCGAGCAGCACCGAGCCGGTGGCCCGGCCGGGCGAGAACCGGCGACGGCCGGGGGCGGCCGGGGTCGCGGTGGTGGTCGTGGACATCAGTCCACCTCCGTGTCGAAGAACTTGGCCCGGGTGACCAGCAGCGCCGCCCCGGTGGCGCAGACCGCCAGCATCATCAGGCAGAGCGCGGCAGCGGCCGAGAAGTCGCCGTTGTCGAAGGCGAAGACCAGGCCGAGCTGGTTGAGCGACCAGGTGCGGGAGCCCACGAAGGCGATGCCGTAGAGGAGTTGGGGCTCGATGAAGATCTGCAGGCCGGACGTGAAGGCCAGGATCAGCATGTAGACCACGTACTTGGAGATCAGCGGCAGCTTCACCCGCCAGGCGGTCTGCCACCAGGAGGCACCGTCCACCCGGGCCGCCTCCAGCAGCTCCCGGGGCACGCCCTGGAGCGCGCCGTACATGATCACCACCCACTGGCCGAAGCCGGTGGCGAAGGCCATCAGGGCGAAGATGACGACCAGGTGGGACTGCTGGAAGACGTCGGTGCCGGTCTTCTGCCCCATCGCGTTCAGCGCGGGGCCGAACGGGCTGAGCGAAGGCTGGAGCATCACGTACCAGAGCAGCACGCTGGCCGAGCCGGTGACGGCGCCGGGGAGCATGTAGACCAGCCGCAGGCCGGCGCCGTAGGCCGGGCGCTGCTCCTGCACCACCAGGGCCAGCAGCAGCACCCCGATCACCATGACGGGGAGGTAGAGCGCCATGAAGAGCGCGACGTTGCCGAGCGCGGGCAGGAAGCGGAAGTCCGAGAAGACCCGGAGGTAGGCGTCCCCGCCGGCCGGGCCGACCCCTTGCGGGTCGGCGAACGACTCGTAGACGGCGTAGCCGGCCGGGCCGATGCCGAAGGCGAGCAGCAGGATCAGGTAGGGGGCCAGGCAGAGCCAGCCGAACCACTGGGGTCGGTGCGCTGGCCTGGCCTTGGTGTGGGTGGTCACGGTGCCGGGTCGTCCAGGGGTCGTCGGGGCGGCGGAGGATGCCGCCGGGGGTGAGCCGGTGCGGGGGCGCGTCGCGGTGACGCGGGCCGGTGCGGTGCGAGCGGAGGCGGTGCGGGCCCGGGCGCCGGGGGCCTGGGCACTGGGGGCCGGGGTGGCGCGGGCCTCCGAGACCCGCGCCCCGGCAGCGCCGTCACTCGACGACATAGCCGTCCGCCTTGGCCAGGTTCACCAGGCGGGTCTGCAGCGCGTCCAGGCTGGCGGCGATGCCGGCCCCGGAGCGGACGCTGGGGACCACCACCTCGGTGAACGCGCCCTCGACGTCGTAACTGGTGGGGGACTCCACCGGGTTGACCTTCGACGCCTGCTGCTCCATGGCCGGGAAGGGGTCGGCCGCGTAGAACGTGTCGCCGGCCAGCCGCTCGGCCCAGGCCTTCGCCGCCGGGCCGTAGGCCGGGTAGGTCGGCGCGGTCTTCTGGTAGTCGTTGCTGGTGGTCATCCACTGGATGACCTCGGCCGCCCCCTTCATGTTCTTGGAGTGCTTGGAGACGACGTAGATGCCGCCGCCGACGCTGCCGGACCAGTTGGTGCTCTCACCCTGCCAGCTCGGGTACGGCGCGGCGGCGATCTGCCCGTCCGGCGTGTTGAACAGGTTGTCCGGCTTGAACAGGAAGTCGCCCAGCCAGGAGGCGCCGGGGAGCATCAACACCTTCCCCTGCTTGCCGAGTTCGGCCATCTCCGGGTCGAACAGGCCGACCCCGGTGACCGAACCGTTCTTGATCATCGGGTCCAGCAGATCCGCCACCCGGGTGCAGCGCGGGTCCTTCATGTCGATGTGGACCTTCTTCGGTCCGGTCACCTGCTGGATCGGACAGCCGCTGGCCCAGAAGTAGTCGTAGTAGCTGAACAGGCTGCCCGCGCTGCCGATGATGTAGCCGGGGTGCTCCTTGGCCACCCGCTCACCGAGCGCCTTGTACTCGTCCCAGGTCTTCGGCACCTGGTAGCCGAACCGGTCCATCAGCGTCTTGTTGTACCAAGTGACCGTCTGGGCCAGGTCGTTGCGCAGGCAGTAGAGCTTGCCGCTCTCGGTGCACGGGTCGTTGCTGCTGCCGAAGGCGGTGCGGACGTCCTGCGGGACCAGGGTGTCCAGCGGCTGCGCGTAGTCCATCGACGGGTCGGTCCACTGCGCGATCCGGGTGGTGCGGCCGTCGAACAGGATGTCCGGCCAGCCCTTACCGGTCCGGTTGAACAGCTTCATCTTGGTCAGCAGGGCATTGCCGTCATAGGTCTCGATCTTCATCTTCACGCCGGGGTGGGCCTTCTGGAACTGCTCGAAGCCCGCCTGCCGGGTGGGGTCGGTCCAGACCAGCAGCGTCTCGTTGGAGTCGTCGGTGATCGTCCCGTCACTCTTGGTGCCGCCCGAGCCGCTGCTGCAGCCGGCGACGAGCAGGACCAGAGAGGCTGCGGCGCAGGTCAGAGCACGTCTGAGGGTGGTCGACCGGCGGTGCGAAACATGGCTGCGCATCATCTGCTCCTGAGCGAAAATCATGTACGATGTCGGATGTCTGATGTTCCATGGATGTTTCTTGGACGTCAACCCCCGGAACAAGCAAGATTGGGCATCTACCGAGAAGGAGGTTCGAATGACCGCGACGAGTGATTCCTCTGCCGCAGATCCCGTCCTGCCGCGCCGTCAGGTGCTCGCGGACGACGTGTACGACGTGCTCAAGGGCTGGCTGCAGAGTGGTCACATCGAGCCGGGGAGCCGCGTCAAGATCGACACCCTGGCGGCCCGGCTGGCCATATCGAACACACCGATCCGGCAGGCCCTCGGCCGACTGGAGGCCGACGGCCTGGTGCACAAGCAGCCCTACCGGGGCTTCGTGGCCGCCAGCCTCCCGGACCGCAAGACCATCGCCGACATGTACGAGTGCCGGCTGCTGCTGGAGCCGCCCACCGCCGCGCGGGCGGCAGCCGCCGTCCGGGACGAGGACCTGGCCTTCCTCCGCGCCCACGTCGGCGCGGACGTCCCGCCGCACGACAGCAGTGACCTGGACTCCCTGGTGCGGGCCGACGAGCTGCTGCACGGCCGGCTCGCCACCATGGCGGGCAACACGGTGGTGGCCGACACCCTGGAGCGGCTGTTCGCGCGGTCGCGGTCGTTCCGCTCCTTCTACACCCGGGAGAACGCGGTGCACCTGACCAGGCTGGAGCACGAGGCCGTGGTGCTCGCCGTCTCCCAGGGCGACGGGACCGCCGCCGCCGCCGCGATGACGGCCCACCTGGAGGCGGCGGCCGAGCGGATGCTCAGCTCCCTGGCCTGACGCACCCGCACCACCGCCCGGGGCGGCAGGCACGCACCGCGCCTGCCGCCCCGGCTCACGTCCCCCACGCGGCACGGTCGGCGCTCCCGAAGCACCGGCAACCCGACTGCACGTCACGGGCTTGCGGGCTTGCGGGCTTGCGGGCTTGCGGGCTTGCGGGCTTGCGGGCTTGCGGGCTTGCGGGCTTGCGGGCTTGCGGGCTTGCGGGCTTGCGACAGGCTACGTCCCTCGTCTCCCGACCCAGCGCCCGGAGGTGCCGCCCCATGGCCGACCCCAACGGACCGTCATCCGGCCGCGCCACACCACCGCAGAGCGTGCTGGCCGCCTACGTCTACGGCACCCTCCGCGCCGATCTCCTCGACGGCCGGATCGCCCCCGGCGAGCGGCTCAACCTGGACGCCCTGGCCCGCCGCCTGCACGTCTCGAACACCCCGGTCCGCCAGGCCCTGGCCGCCCTCACCGCCGAGGGCCTCACCGACCGCCTCCCGAACCGCGGCTACCGCGCCTCCCCCCTCCTCGACGCCCGTAGCATCGAGGAGCTGTACGAGTACCGCCTACTGGTAGAGCCCCCCACCGCTGCCGCCGCCGCGCTCCGCCCGGGCCCGCACCGCTCCACCGAGCTGCCCGCCCTCGCCGACCCGGCCGCCAAGGCCGGCGACCCGGCCCGCCGCGACGTCGCCTTCCACCTCGCCCTGGCCCGGGGCGCGGGCAACCGGGTGACCGCCTCCGCCCTCGCCCAGGTGCTCGGCCGCGCCTGCGACTACCAGCTCTACACCGACCCGGCGGCCCTGGCCCGTACCGCCGAGGAGCACCGGCTGATCGCCGTCGCCGTCATCACCGGCGAGCCCGACGCCGCCCGCGCGGCCATGCGGGCCCACCTCAGCAGCGCCCTCGCCCGCCTGCGCCGCGCCGTCTGCTGACGCCGCGTCAACCCCGCTCTGCGGCAGCCGATCCGTCGACCGCAAACACGGTCCCGGGTCACCTCCCGTCCGATCGTGTTACGGCCGCGACCGCCGTTGACCCGCCCGACACCCCGCCGCAGCATTGCCGTCACCACCCCACGCCCCGCACCGGGCCCGCTCACCGGGCCCGGCTCCGCCGTGCGCGGGTGGCCCCAACTCCCCCCACCCGAAGGAGAGTCGGTTGTCCACCGACCGATCCGCCGTCAGGCGCGCGCTGCCCCTGACCCTGATCCTCGCCCTGCTGCTGGCGGCCCTGGCCGCCATCACGCCCACCAACGCCTGGGCCGCCGGGACCTTCTACGTCGCCACCGACGGGAACGACTCCGGTCCCGGCACGATGGCCGCACCGTTCGCCACCCCCGCCCGGGCCCGGGACGCCGCCCGGGCGGCCGGCGGCGGCACCGTCTACCTGCGCGGCGGCACCTACACCCTGGCCGCGCCGCTGACCTTCGACAACCGCGACTCGGGCACCGCCTACCGCGCCTACCAGGGCGAGAAGGTGCTGCTCAGCGGCGGCAAGTCCATCACGGGCACCTGGAGCAACCAGGGCACGCTGGGCAACGGCGTGCACTGGTCCGTCCCGGTGCCGAACGCCGCCGCCTGGGACTTCCGCGAGCTCTGGCTGAACAACCAGCGGATGACCAGGGCCCGTTGGCCCAACGAGCCGCGCGCGGTCGGTGACCTCGGGCAGGCCGCCACCAACCCGTACCTCACCATGACGGGCACCAACGGCGACAAGAGCCGGATCACCGTCGCCGAGAACATCCCGGTGGCCAACCTGGCCGGCACCGGCGCCGAGTTCGTGGTGCACGCGGTGTGGAGCGAGTTCCGCAACAAGGTGGTCTCCTCCGACGCCCACAACCTCAACTTCGCCCCCAAGCCCGGCGGCATGGCGGTCGGCCTGGACAGCATGTACCTGCGCGTCCAGGACGAGGGCGTCGAGTTCAACGGCAAGAAGTTCTGGCCGTACAACTCCTTCCTGGAGAACGCCTACGCGTTCCTCGACGCCAAGCAGGAGTGGTACCTCGACACCGCCGCCAACCGCCTGCACCTGGTGCTGCCGAGCGGCGTGGACCCGAACGCGGCCAACGCCGTCGCCCCGGTGGCCGAGAAGCTGATCGTGGTGCAGGGCTCCTCCCCGGCGAACCCGGTCACCAACCTCACCTTCAGCGGGATCGACTTCGGCTTCTCCGAGTGGAAGCTGCCGGCCGGCGGCTACAACGAGCAGCAGGCCACCCACTACGTCGAGGACGGCACCCTCTCCAACGACGACTGGGCCACCCTCGAGATGGGCCACGCCCTCCAGTTCGCCAACACCTCCGGCCTCTCGCTGACCAACATCAAGGTGGCCCACACCGGGGGCGGCGGCATCGCCTTCGGCGCCGGCACCAGGAACACCACGCTGAACGGCAGCGAGCTCTTCGACATCGGCGGCACCGCCGTCAGCGTCGGCTGGTGGGGCGACACCGCCAAGCACTCCGCCGGCGCGCCCTGGGCCAACGCCGCCGACCTGCCGACCGCCACCACCGTCTCGCACAACTACATCCACGACGTGGGCGCGATGTACGTCGGCGGCGTGGGCGTCTGGGTCGGCATCACCGACTCCACCACCGTGACCAACAACGAGATCGCCGGCGGCCCGTACTCCGGCATCAGCGCGGGGTGGAACTGGCGCTCCAACGACATCGGCGCCAGGAAGACCCGGATCGAGAACAACGACATCCACCACGTGATGCGCACCCTCACCGACGGCGGCGGCATCTACATGCTCGGCAGCCAGCCGGGCTCGCAGCTGACCGGCAACTACTTCCACGACATCTCGATGGACCACTACGCCAAGGGCTGGCTGGCCAACGGCGTCTACTTCGACGAGGGCTCCGGCGGCTGGAACGTGGCGAACAACGTCACCGCCGCCGTCCCGTTCATCCCGCTGCACTTCAACGCCGGTGCAGGCGTCAGCATGAGCGCCGCCACCTGGGGCACCAACTGGTACGACAACCGCTACGTCCCGAACGCCAACTACGGCGGCCCGTCGTACGTCCCCGGCCAGACCTACGGCGTCGGTAACCCGCCCGCCACGGTGGCCAACCTGATCAACGCGGCCGGTCCGTCGGCGAGTTACGCCTACCTCTACCTCCAGGACGACCCGCTGGTCGACCCGGGTGCCTTCCAACGCCCGCTGCCGGTGGTCACCGGGGCCGGCACCACCAACAGCACCACGCCCACCTGGACCTGGCTGAGCGCCGCCGGGGCCACCAAGGACCGCTACGCGCTGGGCAGTTCGCCGACCAGCTGGACCGAGACCACCCAGCACCAGTACACCCCGGCGAGCCCGCTCCCCGACGGCACCCACGTGCTGAGCGTGCAGTCCTTCGTGAACGGCGCCTGGACCGCCGCGTCGACCGCGAGCACCACGGTCGACACCACGCCACCCCCGGCCCCGACCGTCACCGGCAACGCGCCGGCCTGGTACCAGACCGCCCAGTGGAGCTGGCCCGCCGTCGGCGGCGCCTCCTCCTACCTGGTCCGGCTCACCAAGGACGGCGCGGTGGTCACCGACTGGACCTCCGTCACCACCACCTCCCACACCCGCGCCGACCTGACCGGCCCGGCCTCCTACCAACTCGCCGTCAAGTCCGTGGACGCCGCCGGGAACCAGTCCGCCGCCGCCTCCGCGACCGTCACCGTGCCCACCGCACCACCGCTGCCGGGCACGGACAACCTGGCCCGGGGCAAGACCGCCACCGCCTCCTCCGCCTGGAGCTCCGACACCACGGCGGCCAAGGCCTTCGACGGTGACACCGGCACCCTCTGGGCGCCGAACACCACCAACGGCACCGCCTGGCTCCAGGTGGACCTGGGCGCACCGAAGACCTACGTCGGCGCCGTGCTCAAGGCCAAGACCAGCTCCGGCCACGCCACCGGCCTGGTGCTCCAACGCTCCGACGACGGCGTGAACTTCACCGACATCCCGGGCACCGCCGCCACCGGCATCGGCCCGGTCGGCTCGGCGCTGAACACCGTGCCGGTGCGCTTCGCCCCGGTCACCTCGCGGTACGTCCGGCTGAACGTCACCGGGATGAGCGGCGTGGTGAACGTCAACGAGTTCGAGCTCTACGCCGACGAGTCCGCCCCCGGCCGGGACGCCCGCGCCACCACCGAGGCCGAGTCCTTCGACGCCAAGTCCGGTGCGGTGCAGGCCGAGCCGTGCGCCGAGGGCGGTCAGAACCTCGGCTACATCGCGGCCGGCAACTGGACCCGCTACAGCGGTCTGGACTTCGGCACCGGGGTCAGCCGGATCGACCTGCGGGCGGCCACCCCGGCCGCCTCCGGCCAGGCCGAGGTGCGGATCGACAGCCCGACCGGCCCGCTGCTCGGCACCGTCACGGTCACCGGCACCGGTGGCTGGCAGACCTACTCCACCACCTCCCAGCCGGTCGGCACCGTCACCGGCACGCACGACGTCTACCTGGTCTACCGGGGCACCAGCGGCGGCATCATGAACGTCAACTGGTTCCGCTTCGCCTGATCCCCCGTCACCCGCCGGCCCGGAGCCCCCTGCTCCGGGCCGGCTGCGCGGTGGCCGAGAATGGGCTCATGAACGAGCACGCACTGCGGGTGGTACTGGCCGAGGACTCCGTCATCCTGCGCGAGGGGATGGTGGAGCTGCTCCGGGCCCGCGGCTGCGAGGTGCTCGCCGCCGTCGGGACGGTGGACGCGCTGACCGCCGCCGTGGCCGAGCACGACCCGGACGTCTGCGTGCTGGACGTCCGGATGCCGCCGACCCACACCGACGAGGGCGTCCGGGCGGCCGTGGAGCTGCGGACCGCCCGGCCCGGACGGCCGGTACTGCTCTTCTCCCAGCACCTCGAATCCGCCTGGGCCGCCCGCCTGTTGGAGACCGGAGCGGCCGGGGTCGGCTATCTGCTGAAAGAGCGGGTGGCCCGGACCGCCGAGCTGGTCGAGGCGCTGCACCGGGTGGCGGCGGGCGGCACCGCACTGGACCCGGAGATCCTCACCGCCGTGCTCCGGGACGGCCGGCGGCGCAGCCCGGTGGACGGGCTGACGGCGCGCGAGCGGGAGGTGCTGGGGCTGATGTCCGAGGGCCGGTCCAACCGGGCGATCGCCGAGGCGCTGGTGGTCTCGGAGCGGGCGGTGGAGAAGCACGTCGCGGCGGTCTTCGCCAAGTTCGGCCTGCCGGCGACCGGTTCGGACAACCGCCGGGTCAAGGCCGTGCTCACCTACCTGGCCGAGCTGCCCTGACCGGACGCCCCTGACGGCCCGCCGTCCCGATCACGCAGGCGGCGGTGAGCAGGCCCAGCGCGATGGCGGCCAGCAGGGCGAACATCTGGGCGAGGTCGTGCATCCCCTGCACCGGATGGCCGCCGAGCCAGGTCTCCAGACCGCGCAGGCCGTGCGAGCCGGGGGTCAGCACGAAGAACGCGGCGAGGTAGAGCACGTACGGCGGCGGGGCCGCCGGGAGTCGGCCGAGCAGCAGGGCGGCGGCCCCCAGCAGGGCCGCCGCGACGAAGGTGCCGGCCAGGGTGTCGAGCGCACGGACCGTCAGCAGCTGCACCCCGTAGGTGCCCAGCACCAGGGCGAGTGCCCAGGGCAGGTCGCGGACGCCCATGCCGAAGACCAGCATCACGCCGACGGTGAACACCACCCAGCCCAGCCAGCCGGCCACCGGGCCCAGGGTGGGGACCACCGGCTGGTCGAAGATCCGGCTCTGGTCGATGCCGAGCGCGGAGGCGGCCAGCACCGGCCCGAGGGCGAGGGTGCCGAGGGCGGCCAGTGACTGGGCGAAGCGGGCCGCGCCGGCCGTCCAGCGGCCGGCCGACAGCTCGGCCATCGCCATCGTGATCGCGTCCCCGGGGATGAACACGAACAGCACCGGGACCATCAACTCGACCGTGCCGCCGTGCACCCAGCCCTGCCGGGAAGCGGTGAGCACCACCGTGCCGACCACCGTCGACGCCACCAGCGGGACCAGCCAGCCCGGACGCCCCAGGCGCCGCACCCCGGCCTGGAGCAGGCCGACCAGCAGGCCCAGCAGGGCGGTGATCCACACCTCCTGCCAGGTGGGCTGGATGGAGATCCCGAAGCCGACCGAGAACAGCACCACCCCCGCCACCCGCAACCACTCCGGGTACGGGGCGGGCATCGACGCGACGGCCTCCAGCCGGCACCGGGCCTGACCCACCGTCAACCGACCCGCCGTCACCAGGGCCAGCCAGGGCTTGAGCGCACTCACCCGATCGAGCTGCGGGATCTCCGGGGTGTGCGTCACCACCCGGGTCACCCCGCCGACCGACACCACGGCGGACTCGGCCAGCACCGTCACCTCGGCCCGCGCGCCGTAGGCGGCGGCCACCGACCGCAGCCGCTCCTCCACCAGCAGGGTGCCCTCGTACCCACCCGCCACCAGCAGGCCCGCCAACCGGGCCACCAGGTCCAGCACCTCATCGTCGGCAGCGCCGCCGTCATCAGCCATGGCCCCCAGTCTGTGCCGCCCACCCGCCGGGACGGCGCCGCGAAACGCCCGGCCCGGCGCGGATCACCCCAGGGGCGCGGTGGGGTGCTGGTCCCTGGGCCCGGGCGGCTTCAGGCCTCAGCGGAAGCTCGGCGGCGACGGTGGGCAGCCCGCCGGGCGGATGGCGCCACCAGCGGTGTCGTCGCCCGGGGCTCGGACAGCCAGAGCGGGCTCAGAGCCTCAGCGGAAGCTCGGCCGTGACAGTGGTGGGCCCGCCGGGCGGATGGCCCTACCAGGGGTGTCGTCGCCCGGGGCTCGGACAGCCGAAGCGGGCTCAGAGCCTCAGCGGAAGCTCGGCCGTGACAGTGGTGGGCCCGCCGGGCGGATGGCGCCACCAGGGGTGTCATCGCCCGGGGCTCGGACAGCCGAAGCGGGCTCAAGGCCCCAGCCGAAGCTCGGCCGTGACAGCGGTCAGCCCCCAGTGCGGATCGCGCCACCAGGGGTGTCATAGCCCGAGGCTCGGACCGCCCAAGCGTGCTCAGAGCCTCAGCGGAAGTTCGGCCGTGACAGTGGTGGGCCCGCCGGGCGGGCTGTCCACCCGGAGGGTGCCGTCCACGGCGGCCAGCCGCTCGGCGAGTCCGGCCAGCCCGCCGCCCGCCGCTCCGGTGGTCGCGCCGCCCCGGCCGTCGTCCTGCACCCGCAGCGTCAGCTTCCCTCCTCGGGCCCGGAGTTCCACCTCCGCCCGGCTCGCTCCGCTGTGCTTGGCGAGGTTGGTGAGGAGTTCGGCGGCGCAGAAGTAGACGGCCCGCTCGATCGCCGGGTCCGGGCGCTCGGGCAGCTCCACGGTGAGGGCGACCGGGACGGGGGCGGTGCCGGTCAGGGTGGGCAGGGCGGCAGCCAGGCCCTCGTCCAGAGCGACCGGGTGGATGCCCCGGGTGAGGCGGCGCAGGCCGGTGATGGCGGTGTCGGTCTGCCGCCGGGCCCGCTCCAGCAGGACGCGCAGCCGCTCGGCGTCGACCGTCTCCGGAGCGAGGGCGTCCTCGGTCAGGGTGAGGGTGATGGCGATCGCGACCAGCTCGGCCTGGGTGCCGTCGTGCAGGTCCCGCTCCAGCCGACGGAGGTCGCCCGTCGTCCCGGCGAGCAGGGTGGCGCGGGCCCGCTCCAGCTGGCGCACCCGGCGCTGGGAGGCCGCCGGGCCGAGCAACTGCCGTGCCAGGTAGCGGTTCAGCCGGATCACCGCGCGGAACGCGGTCGGCACGGCGGCCAGCACCGCACCCCCGAGCAGCACCCCGGCCGCCGTGAGCCACCAGGACGGCCGCTCCTCCGGCGCCATCAGCAGGGCCACCCCCGGGAAGGCCAGCAGCCAGGCGCAGCCCAGCGGGAGCAGCACCACCGCGAAGGTCAGCAGACCGACCGGAAGCCGTACCCCCAGGTGGAGCAGGCTTCGCCAGCCCACCGGGTCGGTCAGCCGGTCCCGTACCCAGCCGAGCGGTCCGGTGGCGGGCGGAAGCGGCTCGGGTCGGGCGATCTGCTCCCCCAACAGCCGTGCCACCGACCATCGTTGGACTCCGCCGAGCCCGCGCGCACCGTGCAGTCCGGCCGCCAGCAGCGGCAGGCCGAGCACGGTGAGCGAGAGCAGACCGCCCGCGTACAGCACGGCGAGCGCGTAGCCGCCGCCGAGCACCGCCACGGGCAGCCCGGCCACCGCGTAGAGCAGCGGGCCCGCCACCGGATCCACCTTCTGACCCACCGTCGGATCGGCCGCCCGTCCAGGTGCTCGCCCGGCCTCACGGTCGGCGGACCGACGGCCCTTCCGGTCAGCCACGGCGCCCGCCGACCGCTGCCACGGCCGCCCCGGCCCGGTCGCTGGAGACCGCGAGCCCGGTGCCGAGGACACTGGGCACCGTCAGCGCCACCGCCCCGGCCACGATCCACCCGAAGGTCGACCAGTCCACCGCCGGGACCACCGATCCGGTGAGCGATCGGCTGAACGCCCCCGCCGCCGTGACGGCCACCGCCCCACCGAGCAGCACCCCGGCGACGGCGGTCAGCAGCGCCTCGGTGCCGAGCGTGCGGGCGAGTTGACGCCGGGTCGCGCCGACCAGGGTGAGCAGGGCCAGCTCCCGGCGGCGGTCGGCGGTGAGCGCGGCCAGGGTGTTGACGGTGGCGATGGCGGCGAAGCCGGCCAGCATGCCGAACTCGGACTGCCGCAGCCAGGTGTCGGTCTCCGAGGTGACGGAGGCGAGTCCGCTGCCGTCCGGGACTGCGCCGAGCCGCTGTTCAACGGTGGTGGTCATGAGCACCATCGTGCCTGCCAGGCCGGTGAGCAGGGCGATCGGGACCACCGCTGCCGACAGCCGGTGGGCGTGGCCGCGCAGATTGGCGTCGGCGAGCCAGCCCGTCCGACGGGCCGTCAGCCGCAGGGGCAGGCCGGGCAGGGCGATCACGGCCCGGGCAAGCAGCGGCCCGAGCAGGGCGGTGGCCACCAGCAGCACCAGCGCCGCCAGCAGAGCCGCCTGGCCCGCCTTGTCGGGTGTGGTGGTGGCGGCCAGCCGGAGCAGGGCGGCGGCGCCGGCCAGCGCGGCCAGCCCGGCGAGCACCCGCAGCACGCCCGTCCGGGCCCGGGCCTCGCCGCCCTCGGCGAGCGCGGCGGCCGGGGCGATCCGGGAGACCCGCCGCACCGCGAGGGCGGTGGCGGCCACCGCGACCAGCAGTGTCACCGCGAGCGCCACCAGCATCGGCAGCGGTGTCCAGGGCACCACGGCGCCGGGCGGGGCCATCCGCCGCACCGTCAGCTCCCGCAGGAACCACCGTGCACCCACCGCCCCGAGCACCCACCCCGGCGGGGCGGCCACCAGCGCCACCGCCACCACCTGCCACCGCACCAGCCGCCGGGCCTGCCGGGGCGTGGCCGCGATGGTGCGCAGCAGGGCCAGCTCCCGGTACTGCTGACGGACCGTGAAGCCGAGCGCGTTCACCACCGTGAAGAGCGAGACCAGCACGGCGATCTCGCCGAACGCCCCGGCGATCAGCACCAGCCCGGGCCCGGTCGGCGCCTCGCCCGGCGTGGCCGCCTCGGTGGCGATCAGCAGACCGAAGAGCGTGACCGTGGCCACCGCCAGCAGCAGCGCGGCGCCGAGCCCGGCGAAGGAGGCCGGACGCAGGCGCAGCTGTCCGCACGCAAGTCGCAGCACCTCAGCCTCCCAGCCGGCTCAGGCGGTCGGCGACCAGCTGGGCGGTGGGACGCTCCAGCTCGTCCACCACCAGACCGTCGGCCAGCACCACCACCCGGTCCGCGTACCCGGCGGCGACCGGGTCGTGGGTGACCATCACACAGGTCCGCCCGTCCCGGTCGACGCCCTCGCGCAGCAGCCCGAGCACCTCGTGCCCGGTGGCCCGGTCCAGCGCCCCGGTCGGCTCGTCGGCGAACAGCACGTCGGGCCGGGTGAGCAGCGCCCGGGCGATCGCCACCCGCTGCTGCTGCCCGCCGGACAGCTGCCCGGGCCGGTGCCGCTCCCGCCCCTGCAGCCCGACCCGGGCCAGCACCGCCCGCACCGCCCCCGGCTCGGCCCGGCGCCCGGCCAACCGCCCGGGCAGCTCGACGTTCTGGGCCACCGTCATGGCGGGCATCAGGTTGAACGCCTGGAAGACGAAGCCGATCCGCTCCCGCCGCAGCTCCGCCAACCGTCGCTCGGGCAGCCGGGAGACCTCCGCCTCACCCCAGTGCACGGTGCCGCTGCTCGGCCGGTCCATCCCGGCCAGACAGTGCAGCAGCGTGGTCTTCCCCGAGCCGGACGGGCCCATCACGGCGGTGAAGCTGCCCTGACGCAGGGTCAGGCTGACGCCGCGCAGCGCGTGGACGGCGCCGCCGCCGCGCCCGTACGAGCGGTGCAGGTCCCGCGCGGCGGCGGAGATCCGGGGTTCGTTGGTTTCCATGCCCCCATCCTCGGCAGCCGCCCCGCCCCGATCGACCGTGCGAGCACCCGACCCGGGGGTACGGAAAACCGAACCCCCGGCGGCTCGGTCCCTCCCGCCGGGGGCTGGGTGCCCCCGGTGCGTGACCATCGGCCGGAGCCGCTGGCGGAGTCGGTGCCAGGCACAACAGCCTTTCATGGCACGGTCGTTGACATTCGATCGGCCATGGCCTGCAATCGACTCAGTCACATGTCGGCAGGGCTGGGACGGGCCGGAAGGCCGGAGGGTGGGGTCCGGGCGTGGGTGTTGTCGAGGTATGCGGTGTGATCGCCGCTCCCGTCCTGTCGGTCTGGTCGCTGCTGCGGATGGTGGGCACCATGCGGCGGACCGGCACGATCCGGCTGCGGGACAGCGTCGGCGTGGGGATCTGGGGCGGAGTCGCCGTGTACCTCAACCTCCATGGCGGGTCCGGACCGCTGGCGCCGCTCAGCTGGGCGCTGCTGGCGCTGATACCGCTGATCGCGGTGGTCGCCCTCGTGAGGCTGGCCGTGGGGGCGAGGAAGTAGCGGAAGGCGACACCCGAGGCGACGCCGGAGCAGCGGCCCGGCGACCGCCTCCGGCCGCTACACCCCGCCAGGCAGGTGCGCCCGGTCAGGCCGGGAGCGGCTCGCCGTCCGCCTTCGGGTCGTGCTCCGGCTCGGCCCGGTCGGTGAGGTGACGGACCGCCGGGACGGCGAGCAGCAGCAGCGAGGCGGCGACGCCGACCGCGCTCATCACGTACAGCGTCGGCCGCAGGCCGGCCGCGTCGGCGACCGGCCCCGCCACCACCAGACCGAGCGGCATCAGGCCGGAGGAGAGCAGGAAGTCGTAGGAGCTCACCCGGGAGAGGGCGTGCTCGGGGATGTGGACCTGGAGGCTGGTCTCCCAGAGCACGAAGAACACCGAGACCCCGACCCCGGTGACGGCCTCCAGCGCGGCGACCACCAGCACGTTCGGCGCCCCGCCGATGATCACCGCCTGGCAGGAGGCCACCGCGAGCGCCACCGCGCCGAACGCCAACGGCCTTGCCGGGCGCAGCCGGTAGGCCCACAGGTCTCCCACGACCGCGCCGACGCCGAAGGCGGCGGTGACGATCGCCCAGCCCTTCGCACCGTCCCACTCCCGCTCGGCGAGCACCGGGCCCAGCACGAAGATCGAGGGCAGCACCACCACGTGGTAGACGCCCATCGCGGCCATCCCGGACCAGACCCAACTCCGGCTCCGCACCTGGCTCCAGCCCTCCCGCAGCTGGGCCAGGAAGCTGCCGTCCGCACCCTGCTCGGCCGCCGCCCCGGCCCGCGGGTGCAGCCGGGCCAGGAAGGCGGCGCTGAGCGCGAAGCTCACCGCGTCCACCGCCAGCGCACCGCCGGGCCCGGCCAGCGCGACCAGGCCGCCCGCCAGCGCGGGGCCGACCACCAGGGCGGCCGACTGCACCACGCCGCGCAGCGCGTTGGCCTCGCGCAGCCGCTCGGTGGACACCAGCAGCGGCAGCAGCCCGGTGGCCGCCGGTGCGAAGAACGCGTCGGCGGTGCCGAAGAGCATCATCAGCCCTACCAGGTACGGCACTTGGGCGTGGCCGGTGAGCAGCAGCACCGCCACCGCCCCCTGCACGACGCACCGCACCAGGTCGGAGAGCAGCATGATCCGGTGCCGGGGGAAGCGGTCCGCCCACACCCCGCCCGCCAGGGTGAAGAGCAGCATCGGCACCAGCCCGGCCGCCGCGACCAGGCCGACGTCGGCCATCGAGCCGCCGATCGCCAGCACCGCGAACGGCAGCGCCACCATGGCGATCCGGTCGCCGAGGACGGAGAGCGTGTGCCCGGCGAACAGCCGGGCGAACTGCGGCTCCTCGCGGAGCACGGGCGGCAGGAGCTGTTTCACGGCGGGACCAATCGGGGGTGGGGTGGCCGCCCCCGCCGGTGGGCACGGGCAGCCCGATGCTAGGGAGCACCGGGGCCCGCTGTCTTGCGAGTTTTCCGCGTGGGACGCGCCCGGGCGGGTATCCCGACTCCAGTCGTCCTCGCAGGAGGTGCCCGGTGTCCGGTACTGCCGCCATCGAGATCGAGGGGCTGGGCAAGCGCTACGGGCGGACGGTCGGCGTCGAGGGGGTGGGCCTCAGCGTCGCGGCGGGCGAGGTGTTCGGCCTGCTCGGGCCGAACGGGGCCGGGAAGACCACCGTGCTGCGCTGCCTGGCCGGTCTGCTCCGGCCGACTGCGGGCCGGGTCCGGGCGCTCGGCCTGGACCCGATCGCGGACCACCGTGCGCTGGCCCCCCGACTCGGCTACCTGCCGGGCGAGTTGCGCCTCTACCCGGAGCTGACCGGCCGTCGGACGCTGGACCTGCTGGCCGACCTCCAGGGCACCCCGACCCCGCGCCGGGCCGAGCTGTGCGAGCGGCTCGGCCTGACGGCGGCGGTGCTCGGGCGGCCGGTGCGGGAGTACTCGCGCGGCATGAAGCAGAAGCTGGGCCTGGTCCAGGCCCTCCAGCACGAACCGGAGTTGGTGGTGCTGGACGAACCGACCGAGGGGCTGGATCCGCTGGTGCAGGAGAGCTTCTTCGAACTGCTCGCCGAGGCCCGGGCCGCCGGGCGGACGGTGCTGCTCTCCAGCCATGTGCTCCCCGAGGTGCAGCGGGCCTGCGAGCGGGTGGCGATCGTCCGGGCCGGGCGGCTGGTGACGGTGCGCGCCGTCACCGAACTGCGCGAGGCCCGGGCCCGGCGAGTGCGGCTGGTGTTCGGCGACGGCCGGGGGCCGCGCCCGCTCGGCCGGGCGGACCGGTGGTCGCCGCGCTGGTCCGGGACGGGTGACCGGGTGGAGCTGCTGGTGCCGCCGTCCGAGGTGCTGGCGGCGCTGCGCGGTCTGCTGGCGCTGCCGGTCACCGATCTGACGGTGGAGGAGGCGGGCCTGGACGAGGCGTTCCTCGACCTCTACCGCGAGGCGCCCGGCGATCCCTCGGCCACGGCGGCTCCGGACGCCGGGGTCGGTCCCGTGTCCGGTCACGTGCCGGGCCCCGGCCCCGCGTCCGGCAGCACCGAGGAGGAGTCATGATCCGGCGGTTCCCGCTGTTCCGGCTGTCCCTGCTCCGGCGGCGCCGGATGCTGCTCGCACTGCTGGTCGGCATGGTGGTCTTCGAGGCGCTGATCGTGGTGGTGGCCGGAACCCTCTCCCCCGCCCAGCTGTTCGCCGGGGGCGGGGGCAGAGCACCGGCCGGGGCGTTCCAGGCGTTCAGCGGCTCGTCCGGCCGGGTGTCGATCGCCAGCTACCCGGGGCTGCTCGGCGCGGGGCTGGTCCACCCGTTCTGGATCGCCATCCAGCTGACCGCCGTCGGTTCGCTGGGCGCGGCGGCGGTGGCCGCCGATGCGGAGGCAGGCACCCTCGAACTCCTGATGGTCCGTCCGGTCTCCCGGGCCCGCCTGCTGGGCGAGCGGACCGCCGCCCTACTCGCCGTCGCCCTGCTGCTCAACCTGGCAGCCACCCTCACCGTCGCCGCCGGGGTCGCGCTCACCCCGGCCGTGCACGCGGACGTGCCGCTGACCGGGGTCTGGGTGGCCGGCCTGCTCGGCTTCGGCTTCTCGCTCTGCATGACCGGCCCGGCCCTGGCCGTCTCCGCGCTCGCCCGGGGCCGGGCCCAGGTGCTCGGTGCGGTGATCGCCTTCGGCGCCGTCGGCTTCGCGCTCAACTTCCTGGCCCTGGCCTGGCGTCCGGCCGCGCCGCTGCGCCACCTCAGCCCGTTCCACTACTACGCGCCCGGCGACGCCCTGGCCACCGCCACCGTCCCCTGGGGCGCGCTGGGCCTGCTGACCCTGGTCGGCGCGGCGGGCATCGCGGTGGCCTTCGCCGCCTTCACCCGCCGGGACCTCACCGGCTGAGTCGCCATCACCTCCCGGCCGTCCCTCCCCGTCGGACCGCACGGCGCCCGACCGCGCGGCGCCGGACCCCACGGCCGTCCCGCACGGTGCCATCCCGCACGACGCCGGACCGCACGGTGCCGGACCGCTGGATAGCCTGGCGGGCGTGATCACCGGAGACAGCCCCACCCCCGAGAGCATCCTCACCCGCCTGCACGCGCTCGCCACCCGGGTCCCGTACGAGCTGCGCGTCCTCCCGGGCGGCCGGCTCGCCGGCCCCGTCCCGGCCGAGGTCGCCGAACTGCTCGCCGCCGTCGGCGGGTTCACCTTCCCGCCGCTGGAGTTCGACCTGCTGGCCCACCCCCGCCAGGGATCCGACCACGGGCTGCCGGAGCCGCGCCGGGTGGTCACCGACGACGGTGGCGGCGGGCTGACCTGGGTGGACATCGCGCCCGGCGACGGGCGGTGGGGCCAGGTGCTGATGCAGTACCGGGAGGGCGGCCTGTACGTGCAGGCCGACTCGCTCGCCCACTGGCTGGACCGGCTGCTCACCACCGCCGAGGAGATCGCCGACGAGTACGGCCCGGACGAGGACCCGTCGGCGTACGCGGACGACTTCTGGGACGGCCTGCACCCCGTCGGCCCCGAGCTGCCGCTGCTCCCCGCTCCCGCTCTCCGCGCCCCGGACACCGACCCCGTGCTCGCCGAACTGGCCTGCCGGGTCCCGGACTCCGCCCTGATCGCCGACCTCCGCTCCGCCGCGCCCGGCAGCCGGGCCCGCTTCGACCGCCACCTGCCCTGGTACCGGCTGGTCCGCGCCACCGAGGCCCCGGTCTTCGCCGCCGTCCCGCGCGAGGAGGGCTGACCACTCGCCAGAGATACAGAGAACTCTCTGCAAAGAACCCTATGCAGAGACTCCTCTGCACGATACGGTTCCTGTCATGACCCAGGAGCCGACGCCCCGTCAGATCGACCCGAGGAGCCTGCGGGCCCTCGCGCACCCGCTCCGGATGCGCATCCTCGACCACCTCCGCACCCACGGCCCCGCCACCTCCGCCCGGCTCAGCGAACCGCTCGGCGAATCCACCGGCACCATCAGCTGGCACCTGCGCCACCTCGCCGAGCACGGCTTCATCGAGGAGGAGGCGGGGCGCGGCACCAAGCGCGAACGGTGGTGGCGGGCCCGGGCCGAGGGGAACGTCCTGCACACCACCGAGCTGCGGGCCGACCCGCAGACCAGCACCGCCCTGGACGTCTACCTGGCCGAGCTGCTCCGCACCCAGTACCAGCGGGTCGCCGACTCGCTCGCCGCCGAGTGGCCCGAGGAGTGGCGCGGGGCCGGCCGCATCTCGGACTGGACCAAGCTGCGCCTGACACCCGGCCAACTCCACGCACTGCTGGAGGACTTGGCCGCCGTCGTGGAGCGCCACACCCCGCCGGCGGACGCCGTCCCCGACCCGGCCGCCCGGCCCGTGCTGCTGCAACTCCAGGCCCTCCCCCGGACGGAGACCCCGTGACCACCACCTGCCCGCCCCCGGCCGACACCGCCCCGGCCACCCCGGCCACCCCGGGCGGCCTGCTCCGCCGCCACCGTGACTTCCGGCTGCTGTGGACCGGCGAGACCGCCAACAAGTTCGGCTCGGCCGTCACCGGCCTGGCGCTGCCGCTGATCGCGGTGACCCAGCTGCAAGCCTCCGGGCTCCAGGTGGGCCTGCTCGGTGCGGCCGGTTGGCTGCCCTGGCTGCTGATCGGCTTACCGGTCGGCGTCTGGGTGGACCGGCTGCCCAGCCGGCCGATCATGCTGGCCTCCTCCGCCACCTCGCTGCTGCTCTTCGCCACCGTCCCGCTCGCCGCCCACCTCGGGGTGCTCACCCTGGCCCACCTGCTGCTGGTCGCGCTGGCCACCGGCGTGGCCGGGGTGTTCTTCCAGACCGCCTACACCGCCTACCTGCCCCGCCTGCTCGCCCCCGCCGACCAGGCCGAGGGGAACGCCAAGCTGCACGGCAGCGCCTCCGCCGCCGGCATCGCCGGTCTCGGCGCGGGCGGCCTGATCGCCCAACTCACCGGCCCGGTCAGCTCCCTGCTCGCCAACAGCGTGACCTTCGTGCTCTCGCTCTGGTGCACCCGGCGGATCCGGCACCGCGAGCCGGCCCGCGCCGAGGCGCCCCGCCGCGAGCTGCGCCGGGAGATCGGCGAGGGGCTGCGGCTGCTGGCCCGCGACGTCTGGTTCCGCACCTTCGTGCTCTTCGGCGCCACCTCGAACGTCATGCTCACCGGCTACCAGTCCCTGCTGGTGCTCTTCCTGGTCCGCGAACTCGGCCTGGCCGAAGGCACCGTGGGCCTGCTGGTCGCCCTCGCTTCCACCGGCGGCATCGTCGGCGCGGCCATCGCCCGCCCGGTGGCCGCCCGCCTCGGCACCGCCCGGGGCATGCTGGTGCTCGAACTGGCCCTGCCCGCCCTGGCGTTGCTGATCCCGCTGACCGCTCCCGGCCCCCGGCTCGCCCTGCTGGTCCTCGGCGGCTTCGGCGTCTCGGCCGGCATCGTCGCCGGGAACGTCATCAAGTCGACCTTCCAGCAGGCCTACTGCCCGACCGCCCTGCTCGGGCGGCTCTCCGCCAGCAGCTCCGTCCTCAACTTCGGCGCCATCCCGGTCGGCGCCCTGCTCGGCGGACTGCTCGGCGACCAGCTCGGCCTGCGCCCGGCCCTCTGGCTGATGACCGCCGGCATCCCGCTCGCCGCCCTGATCCTGCTCGCCTCCCCGCTCCGCACCCGCCGCGACCTCCCCACCGAGCCGGCCGCAGGCATCTGACGGCTCGCCCCCACGGCCCCGGCCGTCCCCGCCCCGGGGCTCTCCCACCGGCGGGCGGATCGCGGAGCCCTCACCATGCCCCGCGTCCCGCCCGCCGCCCTGCGGGTCACCGGCCCTCGACGATCCCGTCGCCCTCCACCCCACGTCGTCCGACACCGGGCCCGCCGGGCACCGGGCGGCCACACCCGGGCAGCCGCGCCCGGACGGCCGCAGGCCCCCGGTCGGTGGGGCGACCGGGGGCCTGCGGTGGGGTGACGAGGTGTCAGGCACGCCAGGGGGCGGTGGGGAACTGGCCGCTGCACGGCCAGACGCAGGAGACGTCGCCCGGCATGTAGAGGCCGCGGTCGTCCTCGTAGTTGTCGCCGCCGGAGAAGTAGACCTCCGGGACCCAGCCCCACTTGCCGTTGTCGGCGAGGGTGCTGGCCCACCAGTTGTTGACGCCGCCCGCCAGGCTGACGGTGGCGCCCTGCTTCTCGAAGACGAACCAGTTCGAGGACCCGCCGTAGACCAGGTAGCCGACGATGCCGCTGTTCAGGTCACGGGTGGCGTACACCGGGACGTTGCCGCGCCAGAGCGGGCAGTAGGTCACGGTCTCGGTGGAGGTGTGGCCGTTGTACGGGTTGGTGAGGCTGCGCTGCGTCGGGCTGTGGCAGGGGCTGCCGTCGTAGGCGGCGGCGCCGGGCGCGGAGACCAGGACGGCGGCGAAGGCGGCCAGGCCGGTGACGGCGGCGGTCAGGCTCTTGCGGATGCGGGACGTGGACACGGGTGTGGTTCCCCCTCGGTCGTGGCTGATCGTCGCCGGACCGGACGGGCCCGGCGACGGGCACCAGACAACCGCATGCCGGGCCGTGTTTCCGCCGGTCAGCGGCCCGTCGGACAATTGACGGACAATCACCGGACAATCCCGGGAGGCCCGGATCCGGTCAGTGTGCGAACGGCGCGCACGCCCTCGGGTAGGAGCTCGCGGTGGCCGCGTACGGCAGGCAGGCGCCCTCCTCGGGCGCGTACGCCAGCAGGTGCCCCCGGACCACCTCGGTGTAGGCGCGCAGCCGCTCCGGCACTCCGTTCTCCTTCTGCACCACCCAGCTCGCGGTCCGGTAGGCAGCCGCCAGGTTCATCACCGGGTCGCCGGCCACGCCCTCCAGTTGCGGGGCGAGGGTGCAGAGCATCCGGCCGAGCGCCAGGATCGAGGTCCGCTCGTCGAAGGGCGGCTCCGGCATCCGGCGCTGCTCGTCGACGGGCAGGTAGTACCGGAGCACCCGGGGCGTCCAGCGGGCGATGCCGTACTCGTCCCGCGCCGGATCGTGCAGGTGGGGGTCGAAGCCGCTCTCGGTCTTGAGGATCGCGGCCACCAGGGCCGGTGAGACCTGCGGCGCCGCGCAGAGCGTGCCGGCCCGGACGATCAGCTCGCGGTAGTGCTCGGGCACGTCGGTGCCGAGCCGCAGCCAGCGGCGCTGGTCGTCGGTCTCGGCGTCCGGCGACTGCGAGGCGGCGCAGGTGAGCAGCAGCACGGCGGCCGCCCCCAGCGCGCCGAGCCGGCGCAGCAGGGTGGACGCTCGCCGCCGGGGTCCCTGCTCCGCCGGGGCCGAGGGGCCGACAGCCGCGGCCGGCGGAATGGCAGCTGACTTCCCGTCGGGTCCGGTCACCGCCTCAGGCAGCTCGGGCACCTCGGGCAGCTCCGCCGCCTCCGCCGTCGCCAGGGCGAGGCGGCGGCGCTCCCACTCCTCGACGTCACCGCCGCAGGCGTCCACGTACGCCGCCAGCACCGCCCGGCTCGGTGCCTTGTGGCCGGCCGCAGCCGCCGCCAGGGTGGAGGCGGCGTAGTGGGTGAGCCGGGCCAGTTCCTGGTAGGAGGGCGAACCGGCGGTGCGGCGCAGCTCCCTCAGGTCGAGGGCGAAGCGGGCGAGCGGGCCCTGCCCCGGATCCAGCGGGGCCTCTCGGCGTCCCATGCGTACGTCCCCCTCGAACGATCAAGGCTGTGCTGAAGGTGCCCGATTGTCCGATGGACGTCAACGAATTGTCCATTTGACGAGCAGTCATCCCGGCCCGCTGCGCTGCGCCCGTCGGGCGGGCGCGCCGGGCGGTGGGCGTGCCGGTGCCGGGCCCGGTGCGGTGGGTCCGCCTACCGTGGACGGACGTTCGTCCACCGTCCTGGTGACGTCCCGTCGTGTGAGGAGTTGGTCCGGTGGTCCGGAAGCTGGCTGCGTCGGCAGCCGTCTGCTGTGCGTGGGCGATGGTGGTGCTCCCGGCGGGGCCGAGCGCGGCGGCGGCCGGGCCGCTCGCGGTGACAGCCGGACCGCTCGGGGTGACGGCGCAGGACCCCGAGCCCGAACCGGCCGGCGGGCTGGCGACCGTCCGCACGCTGGTGGCCAACACGGGCTCGGCCCGCAGCGGCGCCTTCACCCTGGTGGTCACCCTCCCCCAGGGCACCACCCCCGAGGAGCCGTTCTTCCCCGAGCGGTGCACGGTCTCCGGCCAGACGGTGACCTGCCACTACCCCAAGGGCCTGCCCGCCCGGAACACCGCGACCGCACTCGTGCCGGCCCGGATCGCCGCCGACGCCACCGGGGTGCTCGACGACGGCACGGTGACGGTGAGCGAGGACGCCCACCCCGAGGCGGCCGACACCGGGACCTTCGCGATCGCGGTGGCCGACGCGGTGCTGACCGACTGACCCGATCGCTCCGGCTCCGGGTCGGCTCACCCGGAGCAGGCCTCGTGCCGACCCGGACCCGGAGGGTGGACCGGTGGACCGGTGGTCCTGACGGCCGGTCAGGCGGCTGCCGCCCGTCGTCCCCGGCACGGCGACCGGGGCTCGGCGCGGGGGCCCTTGCTGGTTCAGCTCCGGGAGTGGCGGCCTCGTAGGCGGCCCTTCGCCCTCGCGCGCCGCACCAGGTACGGGCCGAGAACCATCAACAGCAGATTCAGGACCCCGAGCACGAAGAGAATCCCGCAGACCAGCCGCTGCGCCCCCGTCTGCGGCCACCAGGCCAGGGCGCCCATCACCGCGGTCACCACGGACTGACCGGCCACCGATTCGATCCAGCGACGCACGACCTGCGATCCGATCATGTTCTCCCCCCACCCGATGACCGTAGGCACCGTATGCACCGACACGGACGCTACTCCTGACGGCCCCGACCCACCGTGGCAGGTCCCGGCCGGGCGGCCCGGCCCGAGGTCCGGTGGTCCGGGTGGAGGGGATCGGACCGGCCGCGAGGGGGCGCCGGCCCCGAGCGGCAGCGCGGCCCCCGGGCCGACCGACCGCCTCGACCGCCGCCGTCCCCCGCCCTCAGCGGTAGACCCGGACGTAGTCCGAGGCGAAGCTGACCGTGGTCCCCGCCTTCGGGGAGGGGTGGTACTCCCCGGAGCAGAGCGAGAGGTTGAGGATGAGGTAGGCGGACCAGTGCGGGCCGACCCCCGCCCGGTCCTCGAAGACCTTGACGTCGTTGACGTACCAGTCCACCGACCGGGCGCCGTAGTGGGTGCCGATGGTCACCCACTCGCCGGGCTTCACGACGGTGTCGTCGTGCCAGAACTTCTGAGCCGGGTTGACGTGGTTGGTCAGCTCCAGCAGCGAGGGGTTGTCCGGGTGGTACTCGAAGGAGTCGATCTCGTTGCCGCCCTGGTGCCAGGTCCAGAGCGCGGGCCAGGCACCCAGCTCCTTCGGCATCCGGACCCGGGTCTCGGCGTAGTCGCCGGTCCGCACCATGAACCGCTCCGCCGTGTGCTCGGTGGTGATCAGGCCGGTGTCCCACGCCGTCCGCCCGTTGGGGAGGGTGAAGTCGCTCCGCCGGGCGCTGAAGACCGCCGCGCCGTCCGCCACGGTGACCTTGCCGGGGTCGATCCGGTCGAGCTTGTCGTCGTCCGGGTTGTAGGTGCCGTAGCGGTAGGCGCTACTGGTCGCCTTGTTCCACTTGAGGGCGGAGATCGGCCGGTCGAACTCCTCCCGCCAGACGAGCTGCTTCCCCGCGACCGGGGCCGTCGGGTCCTCGGTGGAGGCGGGCGAGACGGTGAAGGGCTGCTCCGGCAGGTTGTGCCAGCCGCCGGCCTGGTCCTGGTAGAAGCCGAACATCCGGTACGTCCCGGCGGGGAACGACCGCGCCCCGGTCTTCACCGTCACGTCCTGGGTGCAGACCTGGCGGTTCGTCGGGGCGCCGGGGAAGTCCAGGTTGTTGCCCGCCGCGTCTCGGACACCGACCCCCAGCACCGCCGCCGTGAAGCACTTCGACGCGTGCAGGGTCAGCTGCCCGGTGACGGGGCTGCCGGCGGTGGCGTTGTCCGGGGCCACTCGGTCGGCCGTCACCACCAGCGGGGCCTCGGCGACGGTGAAGGGCTGCTCCGGCAGGTTGTGCCAGCCGCCGGCCTGGTCCTGGTAGAAGCCGAACATCCGGTAGGTGCCCGCTGCGAACGACCGCGCCCCGGTCTTCACCGTCAGCCCCTTCGGGCAGACCTGCTGGTTCGTCAGACCGCCGGGGAAGTCCAGGTTGTTGCCCGCCGCGTCCCGGACACCGACCCCCAGCACCGCCGCCGTGAAGCACTTCGACGCGTGCAGGGTCAGCTGCCCGACCACCGGAGTGCCCGGCTCGGCCGACTTCGGGGTCAGTTTGTCGGCCGTCACCACCAACGGGGGCTCGGCGACGGTGAGGGTCTGCTCCGGCAGGTTGTGCCAGGTGCCGCCGAGTTCCTGGTAGAAGCCGAACATCCGGTACGTCCCGGCGGGGAACGACCGCGTCCCGGTGGTCAGCGTCACCCCCCTCGGGCAGACCTGCTGGTTCGTCAGAGCGCCAGGGAAGTCCAGGTTGCTGCCGGCCGCGTCCCGGATGCCGACCCCCAGCACCGCCACGGTGAAGCAGGTGGCGGACTCGACCTCCAGGCGGGCCGCGACCGGGGTGTCCGGGAGGGCGCTGGTGGGAGTCAGCGACCGCTGCGTCACCCGGGGCGCGGGAGCCGCCACCGCCGCGGCCGGGATGGCGGTCAGGAGCAGCGCGGCGATGAGCGCACCGGTTCTGACGGCGCGTGGGAACGGGGCGCGCGGGAGCGGACTGAGCACGGGTATCTCCGATGCCACGGGTACACGAGGCGGACTCCCGGCCAGGGCCCGGACCGAGCAGGACGATTCGAACGCTAGTGGCGGCCCCGGGGCGTCACAACCGTACGGCTCCATCCGGTGACCGGTCCTGACCCACCGTGTGCCCCGGCACCGCGGGCGACCTGACCGGTGGTCGGACCGGCCTGCCCGAGATGCCTACAATCGGTGGATGATCTTCATTGTGGTGAAATTCCCCGTCAAGCCCGAGTACGTCGACGTCTGGCCGGAGAAGGTCGCGGACTTCACCCGCGCCACCCGCGCGGAGGAGGGCAACCTCTGGTTCGAGTGGTCCCGCAGCCTGGAGGAGCCGGACACCTACGTCCTGGTCGAGGCGTTCGCCGACGGCGCTGCCGAGGCGCACGTCACCTCCGCCCACTTCGCGGCCGGCCTGGAGACCATGCGCCCGCTGGTCACCCGAACTCCCGAGATCGTCAGCACCACCATCGAGGGTGCCACCGGCTGGAGCCGGATGGGCGAGCTCCAGGTCGACTGACCGCCCCGGCACCACCCTGGCGGGGCGCCCCCCCCCCCCCCGGGGCGGGGGCCCCCCCCCCCGGCGCGGCGCGGGGGGGGGGGGGGCCCCCCCGGCCCCCGCCCCCCCCCGCGCCCCCCGGCGCGTAACGGGCGCG
>NZ_JBIWFX010000009.1:299490-302529 GCF_044763225.1 Kitasatospora sp. NPDC096147
CCCCGGCCCCCCCGGGGGGGGCGGCCCCCCCCCCGGGGGGGGGGGCGGCCCCGCGCCGCTGCGGCGCGGCGGGCCTGGCGGAGCGACCCCGGGCCCGTCCTCGTCGCGGCTCCGCAGGGGCATTCCGGGACGGAGCGTCAGGGCCGGTACTGGTCCCCGGGGATCGCCCCGCCGCCGTGGTGGACCGACCCGCTGGTGAACGCCGAGCGGGAGCGTGCGGCCGCGGCCGTGTGCGCCCGCTCGATCAGCACGCCGGAGAAGTCGTCCGAGCCGCTGCTGCGGGCCCGGTCGCGGCGGATCAGGAAGGCGGTGGCGGCGAGCACCGCCGTGACGAGCCCTGCGAGCAGTGCGGCGGCCGACAGCATGCCTGGCCTCCCCGTGGTCGGTGACGGCGGTCCCTCCGGCGTCCCGTGCCGGTTCCCGCACAAGCTATGCGGCCCGTACGGGCCGGTCAACGGCACTTGAGCCCCCGTTGAGCTTCCGGGTCGGCGACGGTCCGGCCGTGCCCCAACCGTTCGGAGGGGAACGGCCCCTGGCGTTCCGGGGGCCGGGGGGCCCGCACGAAAAGTTCGCGGATTTTTCCGTTATCGCCGTTCTGGCGGGGGTCTCCCATGTGTCGGCACGCACCACTTCCCCGTCTGCCGACAAGGAGACCCATGTCACGCAAGAGGCAGTCACACCGCCGACGCAGTCGTCGCGGACTGTCGTTCGCCGTAGCCGCCGTCGCGGCCGGACTGATCGCCGGCACCTTCGCCATCGCGACCGGCACCGACCACGGCAAGGACCTGCACACCTCGGCGGACGCGCCGGTGGTGCAGCAGGTGACGGAACAACTGGCGGAGCCGACCGCCGCCAGCGCACCGCAGCACAAGGAGAAGCCCGTCCCGGTCGCCACGGTGCCCAAGAACGAGCCGGCCAAGGGGCTCGTCTACACCGGCCTGGTGCCGGCCGCCGCCGGCGACCGCTGCGCCGGCGTCTACCAGGCGGGCGACGCGGACCACCAGTGCACCCACGGCCCGGACGCCCCGCCGCCCGGCAAGGACGTGCAGAAGGACACCCCGCCCGCCGTCACCGGCGGTGAGCGTCCGGCCCCCGACCTGGCCCCCACCGGCGGTGAACTCCCTTCCGCTGCCGAGCTGTTGGCCGGAGCCCCGCCGGTGCTCGACCTGGAGAGCGGTCGCGCGCTGACCCCGGCGGCCGAGGCCGGCGCGGTGGCGGGCGGCACCCCGGCGGCGGCTGCGGCGGCCGAGGGCGGCAAGGTGGTCTGCGACGGCGACGGCAGCACCGGCAACCGAGTACAGGTGCTGTACGTGCACGGGCCGGGCAAGGACCGCTTCGGCCAGTACCTCGCCTCGTTCAAGAAGTGGGCGGCGGACACCGACGTCATCTACAACGCCAGCGCGCAGGAGACCGGCGGCACCCGCCACGTCCGCTACGTGACCGAACCCGACTGCTCGGCCTCGGTGTTGAACGTCGAGCTGTCGGACGCGGCGATGGCCGAGTTCGGCGCGAGCAACAAGGCGCTGGCCGCCCAGGGGTTCAACCGCAAGGACCGCAAGTACATGATCTTCGCGGACGCGAACGTGTACTGCGGCATAGGCACCTTCAACGGTGACGAGCGCCCGGGGCAGGACAACCTCTCCAACTTCGGCCCCTCCTACGGCCGGACCGACAACGGCTGCTGGGGCGGCTCGACCGCCGCGCACGAGCTCGGCCACAACCTCGGGGCCGTCAACAACAGCGCGCCGCACACCAGCAAGGGCGCGCACTGCGTCGACGAGTGGGACATCATGTGCTACTCGGACTCGCCGTACTACCCCAAGATGCAGACCGTCTGCCCGAACCGGGCCTCCGACGACCGCCTCGACTGCAACCACGACGACTACTACAACACCGCGCCGCAGCCGGGCAGTTACCTGGCCACGCACTGGAACGTCGCCGACAACCGCTTCCTGCTCACCAACGGCGGCAGCACCCCGGACCCGACGCCGAGCCCGACCCCGACCCGGACGCCGTCGCCGAGCCCGACCACCGCGAGCCCGAGCCCCTCCAAGTCGGCCTCGCCCAGCCCGAGCACGAGCTCCGGCCCGAGCCCGTCGCCCAGCAGCACCACCAGCACCGGTCCCAGCCCGAGCACCTCGGCGACCGGCAGCCCCAGCCCGTCCCCGACCGCGACGACCACGCCCGGCCCCACCCCGACCGGCGGCACCACCGCGCCCCGGGTGACGGTCGGTCAGACCACCCCCGTCTCGGCCGTGCTGAGCTGGCCGGCGGTGGCCGGTGCGCGCGGCTACGACGTGCGGGTCGGCGGCCGTTCGCTGGCCGTCGTCAACGCGACCGTGGTCCGCCTGATCGGTCTGCGGCCGGACACCGAGTACCAGGTGGCCGTGGCCGTCCAGGACGCGGCCGGCAAGCTCGGCGCGCCGGGCCGAGCCACCGCGTTCCGCACCCCGAAGTCGGCCGGCCCGTCGCCCACCACGCCCGGCACGCGCTACCTGCTGGCCAACGACCTCACCGGCCAGGCGGCCGACATGTGGGGCGGCTCCACCCGGGACGGGGCCGTGCTGATCGGCTACCAGCGGACCGGCTACGCCAACCAGCAGTGGCTGTTCGACGACGCGGGTGACGGCTACCTGCGGATCCGCTCGGCCAAGTCCGACAAGTGCCTCCAGCTCGGCGGCCCGGCGGTGGCCGGGCAGTACGTCGCGCAGCAGCCGTGCTCCGGCGCCGACGCGCAGAAGTGGCGGATCGGCGCGGCGGGCCGCAGCTTCGGCCTGACCGCCAAGGGCTCCGACCTGCTGCTCGGCACCAGCAAGCGCTGGTACTACGGCGGCTGGCTGCTGGAGCTCCAGCGGCCGAACGGCCAGGCGTACCAGAACTGGAGCATCCAGGCCGCCTCCTGACGCCCTGGCACTCCCCGGGCCGGGGGGGGGGGGGGGGGGGGCCCCCCCCCCCCCCCCCCCCCCCCCCCCCCCCCCCCCCCCCCCCCCCCCCCCCCCCCCCCCCCCCCCCCCCCCCCCCCCCCCCCCCCCCCCCCCC
>NZ_JBIWFX010000010.1:0-92850 GCF_044763225.1 Kitasatospora sp. NPDC096147
TGATCCACCCCGAAGGGCTTCACCGTTCGACTTGCATGTGTTAAGCACGCCGCCAGCGTTCGTCCTGAGCCAGGATCAAACTCTCCGTGAATGTCTGCAGGTCATCCTGCAACCACCCGCGTTGAGCGGCACAGCAACCACCGGAATAGGGTGGCCCTGCGCACTGCGTCCTCGCTAGTGTTTTACTTCAAAAGGAATCTCCAACCGAGCAAGCTCGGCCGGGGATGTCAACATATCTGGCGTTGACTTTTGGCACGCTGTTGAGTTCTCAAGGAACGGTGGCTTCCTTCGGTCTGCCTTCCGGCAGGCCCTCCGGGCGCTTCGTTCTGTCTTTCGTGTTCTCAGCTTATCAGATGTTTTCCGCTCCGTTTTCCGGAGTTTCGCTTTCCGACTTCGCTTCGGCCTTTCGGCTCTCCCGAACTCTATCAGAGTTTCTCGGGCCGCTTTTCCGCTCTCGAATTCGATTCGGGAGTTTCCGCTCGGCCCTCGGGGCAACTCGGACTACGTTAGAGCAACGCCCGGCCCGGGTCAAACACGAGGGGCCGGATCTGGCTCGATCCGGCCCCTCGGTGGTGAAGTGGCTGCTCAACCACCATGTGGTTTCAGCCAGGCGGCGCACGTCACGCCGGCGCGACCTCGATGGCCGCGATGTTGCGCTTGCCGCGCCGCAGGACGAGCCAGCGGCCGTGCAGGAGATCGGACTCGGCCGGGACGGCCTCCTCGTCGGCGACCTTCTCGTTGTTGAGGTAGGCGCCACCCTCCTTGATGGTGCGTCGGGCGCCGGACCGGCTGGGGGCCAAGCCTGACTCGACCAGCAGGTCGACCAGCGGGAGCAGCTCGGTGACCGTGGCCTTCGGGACCTCGGCCAGGGAGGACGCCAGCGTGGCGGGGTCCAGGTCGGCCAGGGTGCCCTGGCCGAAGAGGGCCTTCGAGGCGGCGACCGCGCGCTCGTACTGCTCGGCGCCGTGGACCAGGGTGGTGAGCTCCTCGGCCAGGGCGCGCTGGGCGAGGCGGGCCTGCGGACGCTCGGCGGTCTCCCGCTCCAGCTCCTCGACCTCCTCCTTCGAACGGAAGGAGAAGATGCGCAGGAAGTTGGCCACGTCCCGGTCGTCCGCGTTCAGCCAGAACTGGTAGAAGGCGTACGGGCTGGTGAGCTCCGGGTCGAGCCAGATGGTGCCGGACTCGGTCTTGCCGAACTTGGTGCCGTCGGCCTTGACGATCAGCGGGGTGGCCAGGGCGTGTGCGGACTTGCCGTCGGCCTTGCGGATCAGGTCGGTGCCGGCGGTGAGGTTGCCCCACTGGTCGCTGCCGCCGGTCTGCAGGGTGCAGTTGTAGCGGCGGTTGAGCTCCAGGTAGTCCATGCCCTGGAGGACCTGGTAGCTGAACTCGGTGTAGGAGATGCCGGCCTCGGAGTTGAGCCGTCGGGAGACGGCCTCCTTGGCGATCATGTTGTTGACCCGGAAGTACTTGCCGATGTCGCGCAGCAGGCCGATGGCCGAGATGCCCGAGGTCCAGTCCAGGTTGTTGACCATGCGGGCCGCGTACTCGCCCTCGAAGTCGAGGAAGCGCGAGATCTGGCCACGCAGGCGCTCGACCCAGGCGGCCACCGTCTCGGGGTCGTTGAGGACGCGCTCGGCGGTGGGCTTGGGGTCGCCGATCAGACCGGTGGCACCGCCGACCAGGCCGAGCGGGAGGTTGCCGGCCTGCTGGATGCGGCGCATGGTCAGGATCTGCACCAGGTTGCCGAGGTGCAGGCTGGGGGCCGTCGGGTCGAAGCCGCAATAGAAGGTGACCGGGCCGTCCGCGAACGCCTTGCGCAGTGCGTCCTCGTCGGTGGACAGGGCGATCAGCCCTCGCCACCGCAGCTCGTCGACGATGTCCGTCACGGTCACGCTTCTCCTTCGGTCGGGCGTCCGCCGCGTCCTCGGGTCCGTTCGGTGGGGCCCGGCGGCGGTACGGCTCCAGCGTGCAAGAGCCTACGCGGTCCGGGCCAGCGGGTTTCCTCAGCGTCCGGGTGACGGGGCGGTGAACCCCTCGCCAAGCCGTGGAAATTCCGTTGTTCGCGGCGGGGCACGCCGTTCACAGTGGAGTACCGCCAACCGGCGGACAGGTTCTGGACGGGCGTGCCGTCGGGCACGGTCCGCAGGGAGGTGGCCCGAGGTGCGCAACACGCTGGTGCTGAACGCGAGCTACGAACCGCTGACGACGGTGTCGCTCAAGCGGGCCGTGGTGCTGGTACTGCAGGACAAGGCGGTGGTGGAGCACGCGCATCCGCTCGGCATGGTGCGCGGTTCGGGGGTGTCCGTACCGGTGCCCCGGGTGATCAGGCTCCAGCGCTACGTACGGGTGCCGTTCCGACAACGGGCCCCGTGGTCGCGGCGCGGGGTGCTGGCCAGGGACCAGTTCCTGTGCGCGTACTGCGGGCGGCGGGCCACCACGGTGGACCACCTGCAGCCGAAGTCGCGCGGCGGGGCCGACTCCTGGATGAACACCGTGGCGGCCTGCCCGGAGGACAACCAGCGGAAGGCCGACCGGACGCCGGAGCAGGCGGGGATGAAGCTGCTGCGGCAGCCGTTCGAGCCGACGCCGGAGGCCACCCTGATGCTGGCGCTCGGGCTGCGCGGCTCGGACATGGCCGAGCTGGCCCCGTGGCTGCCGGCCGCCGCGATGGCGGTCGCCTGACCAGGGCCGACCAAGGCCGACCGGCGCCGTCCGGCGCCGTCCGGCGCCGTCCGGGGCCGTCCGGGGGCGGCCTGCCGAGCGACCCGCCGTGGCGGTCGGAGTGACAACGCGTCAGGAGTGACGCATCGAGCCCTGGCGGGCCGACCCGGTCGGGGGACTGGTCGGCCCGCCAGTGATGCCCGGGAGGAGCTGACGGACCGTCGGCCCCCGGGCTCCCGGGCCGGGGCTCAGCCCTTGGCCTGGAAGGCGGTGGCGAGGCCGAAGTTCGTGGAGTGCTCCGGCACCGCGACGACCTTGCCACCGCCCGTCAGCAACCGTCCCGAGGTGAGCAGCGAGCCGGTGCCCTGGGCGAAGCCGCCGCCGGCCGTGGCCCTGCCGTTGGTGAGCAGGTAGCGGCTGAGGTGGGCGGGCTGGTCGAGCCGCTCGTCGGTGGCCAGCAGCAGCGCGCCGTCGGCCAGGCCGATCGGGGCGGTCTTGCCCTTCTCGGTGACCGGGGTGTGCCACCGCTGCTTGCCGGTGGTGAGGTCGTAGGCGACCGCCACCGGCTGGCCGCCGTTCGGCGGGACCAGGGTGGTGGCCAGGGTCTGGTCCTGGAAGAAGACCGAAGGGGTCGGCGAGAGCGCGCCCCGGGTGGCCTCCAGTCGGCCGGCGTCGGTGGTGACCGGGATCTCGGCGGCCGGGTCGCCGCTGTCGCCCCAGGCGAAGATCCGGTCGTCGGCCGGGGTCGCGCCGGTGGTGAGCAGCACGGCCGGTTCGGCGGAGAGCACGGTGACGGTCTTGGGCTGGTTGTTCAGGCCGCGCCACCAGTGCACCTTGCCGTCGGCGGCGTTGAGCGCGACGGCCTGGTCGGCCGGATTGCTGTCGGCGCAGGTGCTGTGCAGCAGCACCCGGCTGCCGGCGGCGGTGCCGCTGAGCGAGCAGTACTGCCCCTGGCCGGCGTACGCCCAGAGGTCCTTGCCGTCGGCGGCGGCCCAGGCGGCGGCCCGGTCCTCGCCGACCACCACGATCCGGTCGGCCAGCACCGAGGCGTGCGCGGTGTAGTTCTCCTTGGCGTCCGAGACCGGTTTGGTCCAGACGTTCTTGCCGGTCCTGGTGTCGACGGCGGCCAGCAGTGAGCAGGGGCTCTTCGGGTCGGCGGCGGGGCGGAACAGGGCGGCGCCCAGGCCCTCGGAGTTGACGGAGGGTGAGAGGCCGCAGGGGACGGCGCCGTCGGCGGGCGGGGTGACCGTCCAGGCGGGCTTGCCGTCGGCGAGCGCGTAGGCGTGCACGCCGGTGGAGTCGGCGCGGACCAGGGTGTCGGCGGTGATCCAGCTGCCGAGCAGGGTGTCGTCGGCTCCGGCGGGCGGGGCGGCGACGGGCTGGGCGGTCCAGGTCTTGGTGTGCGCGACGTTGAAGGTCTTGGGGGCAGCGGCGGCCGGACCGGCGGCGGTGGCCTCGTCCTCCTGGTCACCGGTGACGGTCAGCGCCGCGGCGATCAGCACGCCGAGGGCGGCGACGCCCGCGCCGGTGCGGATCATCAGGGCGCGCTTGCCGGGTGCGTGCTCGCCGGAGAGGGCTCCGGCGAGGAACGACCGGGCGCGGTCGACGGGTGAACCGGCCGGGCCGGAGGAGGCTCCGGAGGGCTCGGACGCCTTGCCGGACCTGCCGTCCTTGCCGGACTTGCCGTCCTTGCCAGTCCGGGCCCCCTTGCCCTCCTTCGCGGCGGCACGGGCCGCTCGCCGCCCCTGGGCGGGGAGGGCGGCGGCAGCCGCCGGGATGTCCGGGGTGACGACCGGTTCGGGCTCGAAGGCCGGGGTCGGCTCGAACATCGGGGTCGGCTCGAAGGCCGGCGCCTCCCCGTAGGGCGGCGACGCCTGATGGTCCGTCGGCGCGTACGGCGAGGGGTCGTAGTACGGCTGGCCCGCGTACGCCTCCTGCGGGCGGTACTGCTGCTGCTCCTGGGTCGGGTACCAGCCCGGCTGGTAGTCGTAGCCGACCGGGTCCTGCCCGGCGGTGCCGGAGTAGTCCTGGGCCATGCGATCCGTCCGTCCGACGTGCGTGGTGCGGGGGCCAGCATCTCACGCCCCCGGGGGCATCCCGCCCGGAACCGGCACGTATCCGGGCATAGGGGAGGCGTGCGACGGGGTGTCAGAGGGCGCGCAGCGCCTGGTCGATGCGGGCCGCCATGGCGAGGTCGAGCCCGGTCAGGCCGCCCGCGCTGTGGGTGGAGAGGACGAAGCGCAGGGTCCGCCAGCGGATGTCGATGTCGGGGTGGTGGTCGAGCTCCTCGGCGTCCACGGCGACCCGGTCCACCGCCGCGATGGCGGTCGGGAAGCTCGCGGTCTCGGCGGTGCGGACGATGCTGACGCCCTCCCGGGTCCAGTCCGGGAGGGCGGCCAGGCCGTCGGAGAGCTGGGCCTCGGTCAGCAGGGTGCGATCGGTCATGCCGTCAGGCTACGGGCGCGGCGGCCCGGTCGGATCAGGTGAGCAGCATCCGGGTCACCGCGACCAGGCCGACGGCCACGATCAGGCAGCGCAGGGCGAGCGGCGAGAGCCGGCGGCCGACCTTGGCGCCGAGCTGGCCGCCGGCGGCGGAGCCGACCGCGATCAGGGCGACCACCCACCAGTCGATCACCGAGGTGAAGACGAAGAAGACCGCCGCCACGCCGTTGACGATCAGGGCGAGCACGTTCTTGATGCCGTTCAGCCGCTGCATCGGGTCCTGGAGCAGCATGCCGAGCAGGGCGATCAGCAGGACGCCCTGGGCGGCGCCGAAGTAGCCGCCGTAGACGCCGGCCAGGAAGACGCCGGTGAGCAGGACCGGGCCGATGCCGCGCGGTGCGCCGTCCCGGTTCCGGGCGGCCATCGCGCGGGCCACCCGTGGCTGGATCACCACCAGCACCAGGGCGAGCAGGATGAGCGCCGGCACGATGGCGTCGAACGCGGAGCCGGGCAGCCGGATCAGCAGCCAGGCGCCGAGCAGGCCGCCGAGCAGCGAGGCGGTGCCGAGCCGGGCCAACTGGCCGCCGGTGCCCTTGAGTTCCTCCCGGTAGCCGATGGCACCGCTGAGGCTACCGGGCACCAGGCCGATGGTGTTGGAGACGTTGGCGGTGACCGGTGGCACGCCGAAGGCGAGCAGCACCGGGAAGGTGATCAGGGTGCCGGAGCCGACCACGGTGTTGATGGTCCCGGCGGCGACCCCGGCGAGCAGGACCGCGAGGTCCTCCCAGAGCGTCATTGCGTGTACCCCTCCCTGGTCCGGTCCACGGCCCGTGAGGTGCTCGCAGCCGGACGTCCGGACGATTCGTCCGCTGATCATGCATCAGGGCGGGCACCGGCGGCCAGGGGCGTCCGGTACGCGAACGGGCCCGCTCCCCCGGTGGGGGGAACGGGCCCGTCGGCGTGCCGCGAACTGTTCGGGTCCTACTCGGGGTCGAGCTTGGGGTACTCGCGGCTGGGCTCCACCCGGGGGCGCGCCGTGCCCTTGTCGATGTCGACCGGGCGCGGGCCGCCGGCCGGCGGGACGGACGGGCGGTCGACCGGCACCTGGGCGGCGGCCGGGGCGGGGTTGGTCCCACCGGTCAGGCCGGTGAAGGCGCCGCCGAGGCCCTTGAGCGCGTCGCCGACCTCGCTCGGGATGATCCACAGCTTGTTGGAGTCGCCCTTGGCCAGCTCGGGCAGGGTCTGCAGGTACTGGTAGGCGAGCAGCTTCTGGTCGGCGTCGCCGTCGTGGATCGCCTCGAAGACGGTCCGGATCGCGGCGGCCTCACCGTCGGCGCGGAGCACGGCGGCCTGCGCCTCACCCTCGGCCTTGAGCACCTCGGCCTGCTTGTCACCCTCGGCCCGGAGGATGGCGGCCTGCCGGGCGCCCTCGGCGGTGAGGATCGCGGCGCGCTTGTCGCGGTCGGCGCGCATCTGCTTCTCCATCGAGTCCTGGATGGAGGTCGGCGGCTCGATCGCCTTGAGCTCGACCCGGTTGACCCGGATGCCCCACTTGCCGGTGGCCTCGTCGAGGACGCCGCGCAGCCCCGCGTTGATCACCTCACGGGACGTCAGGGTGGACTCCAGGTCCATCGAGCCGATGATGTTGCGCAGCGTGGTGACGGTGAGCTGCTCGATCGCCTGGATGTAGCTGGCCACCTCGTAGGTGGCGGCCCGGGCGTCGGTGACCTGGTAGTAGATCACCGTGTCGATGTTCACCACCAGGTTGTCCTGGGTGATCACCGGCTGGGGCGGGAAGGGCACGACCTGCTCGCGCAGGTCGATCCGGTTCCGGACCCGGTCGATGAACGGGACGACGATGTTCAGACCGGCGTTCAGCGTGCGGGTGTAGCGGCCGAAGCGCTCCACGATCGCGGCGCTGGCCTGCGGGATCACCTGGATCGTCTTGATCAGTGCGATGAAGGCCACCACGACCAGGACGATCAGGACGATCAGGACGGGTTCCACGCGTTCTCCCCTAGACGACCAGGGCGGTGGCGCCCTGGATTTCGACGACGTCGACCTGCTGGCCCGGCTCGTAGACGCTGCCGGGGTGCAGGGCACGGGCCGACCAGATCTCGCCGTTCAGCTTGATCCGCCCGCCCTGCCCGTCGACCTGCTCCTGCACGATGGCGGTGGCCCCGGTGAGCGCCTCGATGCCCGTCCGCAGCTGCGGCTCCTTCTTCAACTGCCGCTGCACGATGGGCCGGACGAACACCAGTTGGGCGACCGAGGCCCCCACGAAGATCAGGACCTGCCCGGGCAACCCCACCCCGAGCGCCGCCGCCCCGGCCGCCGCTCCGGCGCCGACGGCGAACATGGCGAACTCCGGCATGGCGGTGAGCACCAGCGGTATGCAAAGTCCGACGGCGGCCAGGAGCCACCAGATCCAGCTGTCCACGGGTCCATCCTAGGGAGGTGAGGTCTCTCCCGGCGGAAAGTTCCCGCAGGTGGACGGGCGGAAACCGGCCGCTTGTGCGACCGGCTCCGATTCGGTCCGTGTTCCGTGCGTTCAGCGCCCCGTGCAGCGGCGTTCAGCCGGACGGGTTCAGCCCAGCGGGAGGCCCTGCGCGGCCCAGCGGTCGCCGTGGCGCTCCAGGGTGAGCGGCAGGCCGAAGCAGCGCGAGAGGTTGCGGGCGGTCAGCTCGGTGTCGATCGGGCCGGCGGTGAGCACCTTGCCCTGACGGATCATCAGCACGTGGGTGAAGCCGGGGACGATCTCCTCCACGTGGTGGGTGACCATCGCCATCGCCGGGGCGTACTCGTCCTGGGCCAGCGCGCCCAGACGGCGGATCAGGTCCTCCCGGCCGCCGAGGTCCAGGCCGGCGGCCGGCTCGTCCAGCAGCAGCAGCTCGGGGTCGGTCATCAGGGCGCGGGCGATCATGGTGCGCTTGCGCTCGCCCTCGGAGAGGGTGCCGAACTTCCGCTCGACCAGGGCCGACATGCCGAGGCGGTCGAGCAGGGCAAGGGCCCGGTACGAGTCGGTGTGCTCGTACTGCTCGTTCCAGGTGGCGGTCATGCCGTAGGCGGCGGTGAGCACGGTCTGCAGCACGGTCTGCTGCGGCGGGAGCTTGTCCAGCAGCGAGGCGGAGGCCAGGCCGATCCGGGCGCGCAGCTCGAAGACGTCGACCTCGCCGAGCTTCTCGCCGAGCACGGCGGCCGAGCCGGCGGTGGGGTGCAGGTAGGTGGAGGCGACCTGGAGGAGGGTGGTCTTGCCCGCTCCGTTCGGGCCGAGGATGACCCAGCGCTCGCCCTCGGCGATGGACCAGGACACCTGATCGACCAGCGCGCGACCCTCCCGGACCACGGATACGTCCACCAGTTCCAGCACGTCGCTCATGCCTACGCCTTCCCCAAAGCAAGAAAAATCGGCGGTGTCCGAGGGCCCCGGGCGCCGGGCCCTCGGGATTGCTGTCCAAACCTACGCCACGCGGGTGGCCGCACTTTCCGTAGGCTGGCCCGATGCCTGCCTTCGCCGCCGACAATCCGGCCGACAATCCGTACGAAGAGCCGCGCTCCGGGCGCCTGGCAGCGTGGGGCAACGCGCTGCTGACCGGTCACACCTCCCCCGACCACGCGGCCACCGCCGTGGCCGGGGCCGACGACAGCCACCGGGTGACCGGCCTGCCCGGCGACGCCGACGGCGAGCTGCACGGGCTGACCTGGGCCCTGGGCCGGCTCCGGGTGCTCGGGGCGACCGGGCTGCGGCTGGCCCTGCCGGTCTCCGGCCATCCGCTCGGGCTGACCGGCCCGGCCGGGTTCAACGACGCCGCGATGGTGGCCGGCGAGGCGGTGCTCGCGGTCGGGCTGCCGATCGGCTTCGTCCCCGAGGTGGAGGTCTACGGCCCGGCCGGTGACCAGGGGGTCCGGGTGCTCTGGCGCTGCTCGGCGGTGAACGACGCCCCGCCCGCCGACGTGCCCTCCCTGGACGAGGCGGAGCGGGAGCTGGCCGACGGGCTGCGCGAGACCACCCTGATGCTGACCAAGCTCGACGTGGCGGGCGCCGGCCCGCAGGCGCTGCGCGCGCTGGACCAGTGGCGCCGCCGGGGCCATACCGAGCTGCTGGCGCCGGGCTACCCGCCCCGGGCGGTCCGGGTGCTGGAGTCCGCCCGGCAGATCTCCGCACTGCTCTGGATCGCCCTCGGGCACGGCGACGGCGCGGCCGTCTCCGCCACCGAGATGGCCGCCCGCCGGGAGGTGCTGGCCCCGCTGGGCCGCACCACCCGACGGGCCAAGGCAGCGGCGTACAACGCGCTGGTGGACGAGCGCGGCTGAGCCGGAAGCGCTGACACCACGTCAGGTCCGCGTGGCAGACTCCCGGCGACCACCACTCACCTCCGGGGGGACCTCCATGCGCACGACCCGACGCACGCTCCTGTTCGCGGCGGCCGGAGCCGGCGCGGCCGGCCTGGCCGCCGCCCCGCCGGCCGTTGCGGCCGCGGCCGGAGCCGCACCGTGGATCGACGTGAAGGCCGACCACGGCGCGGCCGGTGACGGCACCACCGACGACGCCGACCGGATCAACGCGGCGCTGGCCGCCTGCCCGGTCGGCGGGGTGGTGCTGCTGCCGCCCGGCGTCTACGCCACCTCGGTGCCGCTGGTGGTGCCGCCCGGCGTGACGCTGCGCGGCAGCCACGGCACCCACCTCGACCTGCTCGCCAGCGCGATCCGGCCGCTGGCCTCATTCACCGGCCCGGCGGTGATCCGGTTCGTCGACCAGGCCACCGGCGGCTACCCGGTGCTGAGCAACGAGCAGCGCCTCACCGAGCTGACCGTGGACGGCTCGCGGCTGCCGGCCGGGAACACCGTGGCGGGCATCCGCGCGGACGGCTACGTGCACGGCGTGGTGCTCCAGGACGTGGCGGTCTTCAAGGTCGGCGGCAACGGCGTCACCGCCGCCTACAACCCCTCCGGCATCGCCTACAGCTGGCGCGGCACCCGGGTGGTGGCGAACGCCTGCGGCGGCTTCGGCTTCAACCTCTCGATGACCGACTGCACCTGGATCGACCTGGAGGCGATCGGCTGCGGCAAGAGCGGCTTCTACGTCAACAACGCCGCCAACTCGCACTTCGTCAGCTGCCGGGCGGAGTGGAACGGCATGCACGGCTTCGAGTTCACCGGCGCCTGGACCACCGGGAACGGGGCCGGCGGCTGCTCCGCCACCGCCCTGTCCACCGACCGGAACGCGCGCAGCGGCGTCCTGGTGACGGCCACCGGCACCGGACCGCTGGCCTTCAACGGCCTGATGCTCCGTCGGGACGGCCGCAACGGCGGTGGCGGGAGCGGCGGGTACGCCGGGCTGCAGGTGACCGGCAGCACCCTGCCGGTGGTGGTCACCGGCCTCGCGGTCTTCCCCGGCACCGACGACGGCGGCGCGGGCACCTCCTCCCCGCAGTACGGCCTGTCGGTGAAGGGCTCCTCCTTCGTCTCGGTCTCCGGCGGCTACCTGCAGGCCGCCGAGGCCCCGGTGCTGGACGGCGGCGGGAACGCGCTGCTGCGGATCGACCCGGGCCTCGGCCTGGCCACCGGCCCGACCTCCGCGCCGGTGAGCGCGGACCGCAACCGCTGGGGCGCCAGCGCCGCCTACGGGGTCGCGGTGGCGCAGGACGACCGGACGGCGCTGGCGCTCGACAACAGCGGCTCCAACGTGAACCAGCCACTGGTCCGGCTGCAGACCGGCACCGCCGCGAGCAACGTCCTCAAGGCCGCGGTGGCCGGCGAGGCCCGGAGCCGCTTCGCGCTCGGCGTCTCCGGCCGGATGGAGTGGAGCGACGGGGCCGGGGCGGCCGACACCGTGCTCCAGCGCGGCGGGCCCGGGGTGCTCCGCACCGACCAGGCGCTGAGCGTGGGTCAGGGCCTGCGGGTGGGCGAGGGCGGCGGCAGCGCCCGGATGGGCACGCTGACGCTGAACGGGACGGCCGAGGTGACGGTGCCGACCACCGCCGTGACGGCGCGCAGCCGGGTCTTCCTGACCGCCCAGTCGGTGGCCGGCACCAGCGCGACCCCGGGGGTGGCGTACGTCGCGGCGCGGACCGCCGGGGTGTCGTTCGGGGTGCGCGGCACGGCCGGGGACGCCTCGGTGGTGGCCTGGCTGGTGGTCGAGCCGGCCTGACGACCTACCTGACGCCCGGACCTGACGACCGGACCTGACGACCTGCCTGACGATCGACCTGACGCCAGGTCAGCCGGCCGCGTTCCGGACCGCCCAGAGGGCGGCCTGGGTGCGGTCGGCCAGGTCGAGCTTCATCAGGATGTTGCTCACGTGGGTCTTCACAGTCTTCTCGGAGAGGTGCAGCGCCCGGGCGATCTCGCGGTTGGAGCGGCCGTCCGCGATGTGCGAGAGCACCTCGCGCTCGCGGTCGGTCAGGCTGCCGCCCCGGCCCTGCGGGGCGCGCGGGGTGTCGTCGGAGAGCAGGGCGGTGGCCAGCTCCGGCTGGAGCAGGACGTGGCCGGCGTGCACCGAGCGGATCGCGCCGGCCAGTGCCTCCGGGTCCACGTCCTTGTAGACGTAGCCGCAGGCCCCGGCCCGCAGCGCGGGCACCATGGTGCGCTGCTCGGTGAAGCTGGTGACGATCAGCACCTTGGCGGTGGAGCCGCCCTCGCGGAGCAGCTTCAGCGCCTCGATGCCGTCCACCTTGGGCATCTTGAGGTCCATCAGCACCACGTCGGGGGCGAGCGCGAGGATCCGCTCCACCCCCTCGGCGCCGTCGGCGGCCTCGCCGACCACCTCGATGTCGTCCTGCACCTCCAGGAAGGTGCGCAGGCCGCGCCGGACCACCTGGTGGTCGTCCACCAGCAGCACGCGGATCGGTGACGTGGTGTCAGGCACCGGGGACCTCCAGCTCGATGACGGTGCCCCGGCCGGGGGCGGATTCCAGCGACAGCGTGCCGCCGACGGCCGCCGCCCGGTCCCGCATGGAGACCAGGCCGAGGTGGCGGCCGGCCCGGCGGACGGCGTCCGGGTCGAAGCCCTTGCCGTCGTCGGCCACTCGCAGCCGGGCGCCCCGACCGGGCGTGCCGGTGAGGGTGACCTCGACCGCCCCGGCGCCGGAGTGGCGCAGCGCGTTGTGCAGGGCCTCCTGGGCCACCCGGAGCAGCGCGGCCTCCTGGGCCGGGGGCAGTGCCCGGACCCCGTCGGCGGTGAACCGGACGGCGGCGGTGTGCGCCCGGTCGAGCACCTGGACCTGGGAGGCCAGGGTCGGCACCAGGCCGTCCTCGTCCAGGGCGGCGGGGCGCAACTCGACCACCACGGTGCGCAGTTCGTCGGCCGCCTCGGCGGCCAGCCGGGCCACCTCGGCCAGCTCGGCGCGGGCCCGGGCCGGGTCGCGGTCGACCAGCTTGGCGGCGGCCTTGGCGGTCAGCCGGAGCGAGAACAGCTTCTGCGAGACGGCGTCGTGCAGGTCGTGGGCGATCCGGGCCCGCTCACCGGCCAGGGTGAGCTCGCGGCTGCGCTCGTAGAGCCGGGCGTTGCCCAGCGCGATAGCGGCGTGTGCGGCCAGGATGCGCAGCAGCTCCTCGTCGTGGGCCGTGAAGCCACCGTCCTTGTTGGCCAGGAAGACGGCACCCAGGATCTCGGTGCCGTCCACGATCGGGACGCCGAGGAAGTCCTTCATGTCGGGGTGGGCGCTCGGCCAGCCCTCGAAGTCGGGGGCGTGCCGGACGTCGTCCAGCCGGGTCGGGTCCATCCGGTGCAGCATCGCGGCGAGCACGCCGTGCTGGCGGGGCAGCGGGCCGATCGCCTTCCACTGCTCGTCGCTGACCCCGTCCACCACGAACTGGGCGAAGCCGCCGTGGTCGTCCGGCACCCCGAGGGCGGCGTACTCGGCGCCCAGCAGGGTGCGGGCCTCGGCGGTGATCCGCCGCAGCACCTCGCGGACCTCCAGGTGACGGCTCATCGCCAGCACGGCGCTGCTGACCGCCTCGATGCCGCTGAGGCTCGGGTCGCAGGCGGGCTGGTCGCAGGGCTGCTGGTCACACGGTGACTGGACGGACGGTTCCGGCATGGGGCCACGCTACCGCCGGGACCGGGGGGTGGGCATGAGGCATCGGGTGTAGGTCGATGGTCCCGGTCCCGGGCGGTGGGTACCTCCGGAGGTCCTCAGCCGCGCTGCATCACCTCGGGCTCGTGGCGGCGCTGGAGCCGGGCCAGCAGCAGGCCGAGCAGGGCCGCGAAGACCACCAGTACCAGCCAGTTGACGGCGAGTTGGCCGGCCGAGTGGGCCCACAGGCCGTCCGGGTCCGGGGCGGTCGGCGAGATCCGGCCCAGGTCCAGGGTGGTGGCGCCGGCCGCGACGCCCCAGCGGGCCGGCATCAGCCAGGCGAACTGCTCCAGGCCGGGCTCGTCGTAGAGCTGGAACACCGCGCCGGTGAAGACCAGTTGGACGATGGCGAACATCACCAGCAGCGGCATGGTCTTCTCGGCGGTGCGCACCAGGGCGGAGATCACCAGGCCGACCATCATCGAGACGAAGCCCAGCAGGGTCACCCCGATGGCCAGCTCCAGCGCCGGGGCACCCGTCAACAGCAGTCCCTCGGACGGGAGTTCGCGGACCCCGAAGCCGATCGCGGAGATCAGGCCGCCCTGCACCAGGCTGACCGCGCCGAGCACCACCACCTTGGAGGTCAGGTAGGCGGAGCGGGAGAGCCCGGTGGACCGCTCCCGCTCGTAGATCGGCCGCTCCTTGATCAGCTCGCGGACCGAGTTGGCCGCCCCGGAGAGGCAGGCGCCGACCGCGAGCACCAGCAGGATCATCCGGGCCCCGCCGTTCACCGCCTTCGGGCCTGGGCCCTCGCAGGCGACCAGGCCGCAGGCGTCCGGGATCACCGCGCTCACCCCGCCGAGCACCAGCGGCAGCAGCAGCGAGAGGGCCAGGAAGCCCCGGTCGGTGCCGAGCACCGCGAGGTAGCGGCGGACCAGGGTCCAGAGCTGCGCACCCCAGGAGCGCGGCCGGGGCGGCTCGGCCCCGGCCCGGCCGGCCGCGACCGGGAGGGCCGGCAGCGGGGTGGCGATCGAGTCGGCCGAGTACTCCTGGTGGTGCGGGGAGCCCCGGTAGCGGCCGGCCCAGTCGTGGCCGGGGTGGTTCTCGAAGGCCTGGAAGACGTCGGCCCAGCTCGGGTAGCCGAAGAAGTACAGCGCCTCGGCGGGCGGCCCGAAGTAGGCCACCGAGCCGCCCGGAGCGAGCACCAGCACCCGGTCGCAGAGGGCGAGTTCGGCCACCGAGTGGGTGACCACCAGCACCGTGCGGCCGTCGTCGGCCAGGGTCCGCAGGGTCTGCATCACCTCGCGGTCCATGCCCGGGTCCAGGCCCGAGGTGGGCTCGTCCAGGAAGATCAGCGAGGGCTTGGTGAGCAGCTCCAGCGCGACGCTGACCCGCTTCTGCTGGCCGCCGGAGAGCGCGCTGATCCGCTGGTCGGCCCGCTGGTCCAGGCGCAGCTCGTACAGCACCTCCTCGATCCGGCGCTCGCGCTCGGCGGCCACCGTGTCCCCGGGGAAGCGCAGTTCGGCCGCGTACTTGAGCGCGGTGCGCACCGTCAGCTCGCGGTGCAGGATCTCGGACTGCGGCACCAGGCCGATCCGGGCCCGGAGTTCGGCGAACTGCCGGTAGAGGTCCCGCCCGTCGTACAGCACCTGCCCGGCGTCGGCCGGGCGGTGGCCGGTGAGCGCGCGCAGCAGGGTGGACTTGCCGGAGCCGGACGGGCCGACCACGGCGACCAGGGACTTCTCCGGGACGGTGAAGCCCACGTCGTTCAGCAGGGTGCGGCGGGTGCCCTGGTGCTCCACCTCCACCGTGAGGTGGCGGGCCGAGAAGGTCACCGCACCGTCGTCCACGTACTCCTGGAGCTGGCCGCCGACCAGCGCGAAGCTGGACCGGCCGACGGTCAGGCGGTCCCGCTCGGTGAGCCGGGCCCGCTGCACCGGCAGGCCGTTCAGGTAGACCCCGTTGTTCGCCCCGAGGTCGATCACCTCCCACTCCCCCGACGGGAGTTGGCGCAGCTCGGCGTGGTGGCGGGAGACCATCAGGTCGGTCAGCACCACGTCGTTGTCCAGCGCCCGGCCCAGCTTGATCGTGCGGGTGTAGGCGGCCAGGCTGCGCACCACCGTCGGCGGCTCCTGGCGCGGGAAGGCGGCGGCCGGGAAGGCCTGCTGCGGAGTCTCGCCGCGCTTGGTGACGGCGGCGTGCCAGGGCACCTGCGGTGCGGCGAAGCTCAGCAGCGGCCCGCTGGCCGCACTGCCCAACCTGACCTCGGTGCCCGGCTGGAGCGGGATCAGCCCCTCCCGCCGGTCACGGTGGTAGGTGCCGTTGGTGGAGCCGTGGTCGGTCAACTGCCAGGCGCCGCCCTGCAGGGCGATGGAGGCGTGCCGCCAGGACACCCGGGCGTCGTCGATCCGCAGATCGGCCGCCGGATCGCGGCCCACCGTGTACGTACGTGCCGGGTCGAGCGGCACCCGCCGGCCGTCGACCACCACTTCGAGCTGTGCCACTTGCCGCAGTCCCCCCACCGGTACCGACCCTGACGGGCCGCCATCCTTCCAGTACCCCGGCCCGGGCACTACCAGCCGGTCACTGTTCGCCCACCGTTCGTCCGCCCGTTGGTCCAGAGGGCGGACGCCGGTGCGGGCCCGACCGGGCCGCCCGGTAGCGTGGGAGGCACCATGAACGCTGCGCCCCTCCCCCCGCTGCCCCGGTCGTACGACGATGAGCGCACCTTGCTGGTCAAGGTCTTCGGCAAGGACCGTCCCGGCATCACCGCCGGACTGTTCAGCACGCTCGGCGCGTTCGGCGTGGACGTCATCGACATCGAGCAGATGGTCACCCGGGGGCGGATAACGCTCTGCGCCCTGATCGCCACCCCCGAGGGCGGCCCCGGCACCGAGGGCGCGCTGCGCGCCACCGTGCACCGCTGGGCCGAGGAGCTCAAGCTCCAGGCCGAGATCATCTCCGGCACCGGCGACAACGCCCCGCGCCGCGAGGGCCGCTCGCACGTCACCGTGCTCGGCCACCCGCTGACCGCCGCCGCCACCGCCGCCCTGACCGGCCGGATCACCGACGCCGGGGGCAACATCGACCGCGTCTTCCGGCTCGCCAAGTACCCCGTCACCGCCGTCGAGCTCGCCGTCTCCGGCGTGCCGACCGAGGAGCTGCGCTCGGTCCTGGTCACCGAGGCCGCGGCCCAGCGGGTGGACATCGCCGTGGTCCGGGCCGGGCTGCAGCGCCGCGCCAAGCGGCTGGTGGTGATGGACGTCGACTCCACCCTGATCCAGGACGAGGTGATCGAGCTCTTCGCCGCGCACGCCGGCTGCGAGGAGGAGGTCGCGAAGGTGACCGCCGCCGCGATGGCGGGCGAGCTGGACTTCGCCGAGTCGCTGCGCGCCCGGGTGGCCCTGCTGGCCGGTCTGGACGCCGCCGTCACCGACAAGGTCCGCACCGAGGTCCGCTTCACCCCCGGCGCCCGTACCCTGGTCCGCACCCTGCGCCGGCTCGGCTTCCAGGTCGCGATCGTCTCCGGCGGCTTCACCCAGGTCACCGACCACCTGGTCGAGCAGCTGGGCCTCGACTACGCCGCCGCCAACACCCTCGAGGTGGTCGACGGCAAGTTCACCGGCCGGGTCACCGGCGAGATCGTCGACCGGGCCGGCAAGGCCCGCTGGCTGGCCCGCTTCGCCGAGCAGGCCCGCGTCCCGCTGGAGCAGACCGTCGCCATCGGCGACGGCGCCAACGACCTCGACATGCTCAACGCGGCCGGCCTCGGCGTCGCCTTCAACGCCAAGCCCGTCGTCCGCGAGGCCGCCGACACCGCCGTCAACGTCCCCTTCCTCGACACCGTCCTCTACCTCCTCGGCATCACCCGCGAAGAGGTCGAGGCCGCCGACGCCCTGGACGGCACCCCCACCGACGACGAGTGACTCCCGGCGGGGTCCGGGCAGGGAGCAGCGGAAGGGACGCACGCGCTCGCCGGCCGGACCCCGTCGGCACTCCCGCCACCGACGAGTGGCCCGGCAGACCGGAGGCCCCGGCCGCGTTGCGGTCGGGGCCCCTGACGTCGCGTCAGTCCTCGTGCGGGGTGTGGAAGGTGTCGAGGCGGGCGATGCCGGGCTCGACGGTCTTCCACGGGGTGGTGAAGGAGAGGACCGCGATGGCGGCGGTGGGGAAGCCGCCGCGGGAGAGGCGGGTGAGGGCCTCGGGGTCGCCCTGGTCGCCGGCCAGGACCTGGGTGAGGCCGAGGACGCCGGGGTTGTGGCCGACCAGGATCAGGTCGTGGTGGTCGTCCGGGGTCTCCTGGAGGACCGCGATGATCTCGCCGGGGCTGGCCTCGTAGATCCGGTCCTCGTAGACCGTCCTGCGGGGACGCTTGGGGAGCTCGTGGGCAGCGAGCTTCCAGGTCTCCCGGGTGCGCAGGGCGGTGGAGCAGAGCACGTAGTCGGGGTTGATGCCGGAGTCGGTCAGCCAACGGCCGGCGTCCGGGGCCTGGTGGCGGCCCCGGTCGGCCAGCGGCCGCTCGTGGTCGTCCACGCCGTCCGGCCAGTCGGCCTTGGCGTGGCGGAGGACGATGATCCTTCGGAGGGTGTCGGCGCTCATACCCAGAGCTTTCCAGAAAACCCCCGGACGGGCGCGGCGCTCCCCGTGCCCACCACCCCTGGGGGTGGCGGGGTCAGCCCATGTCGTTGGCGTAGCTGGCGATGATCGAGATCACCACGACCAGGGCGGCGATCAGGCCGAGCAGCTGGAGCAGCTTCTTCTGGCCGTTCGGGGGGTTCGGTTCGAGGACGGGCATGGAAGGAGTGTCGCACTCCGAACGGCGCCGCCCGTCCCCGGGGTCAGCCCTCGTCCTCGACGTGCCGGGCCTTGCCGGCCCGGATGCCGAAGACCATCTGCGGGAGCAGCAGCAGGGCGAGGAAGCCGAGCGGCAGGTACCACTCGCCGGTGCTCTGGTAGATGGTGCCGACCAGGATCGGGCCCGGGATGGAGATCAGGTAGCCGAGGCTCTGGGCGAAGGCGGAGAGCTGGGTGACGCCGCCGGGGGTGCGGGCCCGCAGGCCGATCATGGTGAGGGCGAGCGGGAAGGCGCACATCGAGAGGCCGACCAGGGTGGCCCAGAGCCACGGGAGGGTGCCCGCCGCGAGGGCGAGGCCGGTGAAGCCGGCGATCCCGCACAGGGCCAGCACCACCACGAACAGGCCCTGCTCGCCGCGCCTGGCCGCCAGGTTGGGGAGGATGAAGGAGGCCGGCACGCTGATCGCCATCACCAGCGCGAGCAGCACGCCCGAGGCGCTCTCGGAGACCCCGGCGTCCCGGTAGATGGTGGGCAGCCAGGCCATGGTGGCGTACGCGCTGGTGGCCTGGAGGCCGAAGAAGGCGCCGAGCGCCCAGGCGGTGCGGCTGCGGGTGATCGGCAGCTTGGCGGCGGGGGCCGAGGCGGCGGTCTCGGCAGCGGCGGCGGGGCGGGTGTCGCGGCGCAGCAGCAGGGTGACCAGCCAGAGGCCCAGGCCGGCCACCGCGAGCAGGCCCCAGATGCCGAGACCGACCCGCCAGGTGGTGTCGAACGCCTTGGTCATCGGGACGGTGAGGGCGGCGGCAGCGGCCGTGCCGACCGAGAGCGCCATCGAGTACAGACCGATCATCGGGCCGACCCGGTCCGGGAAGTACCGCTTGATCACCACCGGGATCAGCACGTTGGCCACCGCGACGCCGGCCAGCGCGACCGCGCTGAGCAGCAGGAAGACCGCCGTGCCGCCGGCGAACGAACGGGACAGCACGCCGAGCGCGATGGCGCCGAGCCCGGCGGTGACCACCAGGACCGGGCCGAACCGGCGGGCCAGCGCGGGGGCGGCCAGGCCGAAGGCCGCGAAGCAGAGCGAGGGGACGGCGCCGAGCAGGCCGGCCACCGCGCCGCCCATGTGCAGGTCGGCCCGGACCTCCTTGAGCATCGGGCCGAGGCTGGTGACCACCGGGCGGAGGTTGAGCGCGGCCACCGCGACGGCGAGGGCCAGCAGCCAGCCGAGACGGCGGCCGGTGGCGCTGGTGGCGGCACCGGCGGTGCCGGTGGCGGCACTGGTGGCGGGGCGGGGGGCGGTGCCCGCGGCCGGGGTGGTGGGCCCGGCTGCGGTGGTCTTGGCGGTCGGCATGCGCCCCATCATAGAATGATGGGATGAATTTGGGCACCCCGGTATCCTGTCCGGGTCCGCCCATGAAACTGACAGGGAGTCCGATGGCGCTGTCGACCACCCGCCGCACGCCGCTCTCCGACCAGGTGATCGCCCAGCTCCGGGCCCAGATCACCTCCGGCGAGTGGCCGGTCGGATCACGCATCCCGACGGAGGCGGCCCTGGTGGAGCAGTTGGGGGTGGCCCGGAACACCGTCCGCGAGGCCGTCCGGGCGCTCGCCCACAACGGGCTGCTCGACATCCGGCAGGGCTCGGGCACCTACGTGCTCGCCACCAGCGAGCTGGCCGGGGTGATGCACCGTCGCTTCGCGGACGCCGACCAGGAGCAGGTGGCGGAGCTTCGGTCGGTGCTGGAGACCTCGGCGGCGGGGCTGGCGGCGGCCCGGCGGAGCGAACGCGACCTGGAGCTGATCGGCGCCGCGCTGGAGCGGCGGGAGACGGCGTGGCACTCCGGTGAGACGGAGGACTTCATCCAGGCCGACGCCGCGTTCCACCAGGCGGTGGTGGCCGCCGCCCACAACGACGTGCTCGCGGCGGTGTACGCCGACCTCGGCGAGGTGACGCGGGCTCACCTGCGGTACGACGTCGGGCCGGAGCTGATCGCCGAACGGTACGTCAGCCACGACGGGATCCTGGCGGCGGTGCGGGACCGCGACCCCGCGAAGGCCTCGGTCGAGGCCGGGCGGGCGATCGGGATGTGCGGCGACACCTGACGGCCGGGGCTTCACACGAGGGTGGCCACGCACGACCCAGAGGGGCGCGAGGAACTGCGCGCCGCGGAAGAAGCCGAGCTTCACTTCTCCCGCTCCGCGCAGTTCCTCGCGCCCCTGTTCCGGCTGACCTGGGTGCACAGGACTCGCGCCCACGCGGCGGAGCCGCATGTCGACAGAGCCTCGCGCCCCTGTTCCGGCCGACCCGAGTCGGTCCGCTGACCGAGCGTCAGGCGCCGATCGCGTGCAGGCCGCCGTCGACGTGGACGATCTCGCCGGTGGTCTTGGGGAACCAGTCGGAGAGCAGGGCGACGACGCCGCGGCCGGCCGGCTCCGGGTCGGAGAGGTCCCACTTGAGCGGGGAGCGGTGCTCCCAGGTGGCGGCGAGGTCGGAGAAGCCGGGGATGGACTTGGCGGCCATCGAGCCGATCGGACCGGCCGAGACCAGGTTGCAGCGGATGTTGCGCGGGCCGAGGTCCCGGGCGAGGTAGCGGCTGGTGGCCTCCAGGGCGGCCTTCGCCGGGCCCATCCAGTCGTACTGCGGCCACGCGTACTGCGCGTCGAAGGTCAGGCCGACCACCGCGCCGCCGTCCTGCATCAGCGGGAGCAGCGCCGTGGTGAGCGACTTGAGCGAGAACGCGGAGACGTGCATGGCGGTGGCCACGGACTCCCACGGGGTGTGCAGGAAGTTGCCGCCGAGGGCGTCCTGCGGGGCGAAGCCGATGGAGTGGACGACGCCGTCCAGGGTCGGCAGACCGGCCTCGCGGACCTTGTCGGCGATGCCGGCCAGCTCCTCCTCGCTGGAGACGTCGAGCGGCAGCACGGTGACCGGGTTCGGCAGCTTCTTGGCGATGCGCTCGGTGAGGCTGGGGCGGGGGAACGCGGTGAGGATGACCTCGGCGCCCTGCTCCTGGGCCAGCTTCGCGGTGTGGAAGGCGATGGAGGACTCCATCAGCACACCCGTGATCAGGATGCGCTTGCCCTCGAGGATTCCACTCATGTTCAGTGACCCATGCCCAATCCGCCGTCGACGGGAATGACGGCTCCGGTGATGTACGCGGCCTCGTCGGAGGAGAGGAAGCGCACGGTAGAGGCGATCTCGCCGGGGGTGGCGTAGCGGCCCAGCGGCACGCCCGCGACGATCTCCTTGCGGCGCTCCTCGCTGAGCACCGCGGTCATGTCGGTGTCGACGAAGCCGGGGGCGACCACGTTGACGGTGATGTTGCGGGAGCCCAGCTCGCGGGCGAGCGAGCGGGCGAAGCCGACCAGGCCGGCCTTGGAGGCGGCGTAGTTGGCCTGGCCCGGGGAGCCCAGCAGGCCCACGACCGAGGAGATGAGGACGACCCGGCCCTTGCGGGCGCGCAGCATCTTCGCCGACGCGCGCTTGACCACCCGGAAGGTGCCGGTGAGGTTGGTGTCCAGGACGGAGGTGAAGTCCTCCTCCGACATCCGCAGCAGCAGGGTGTCCTTGGTGATCCCGGCGTTGGCGACCAGGACCTCGACGGGGCCGTGGGCGGCCTCGACCTCGGTGAAGGCGGCGTCCACCTGCGCGGCGTCGTTGATGTCGCAGCGGACGGCGATGGCCTCGAACTTGGCCAGCTCCTCGGGCAGTTCGCCCGAGCGGCTGGTGATCGCGACCTTGTCACCCGCCTCGGCGAAGGCCAGGGCGATGGCAAGACCGATGCCCCGGTTACCTCCGGTGACGAGAACCGAGCGGCTCACGGACACACCTCTTCTCCTTGGTTGACCGCCGGCCCCGGACCGGCACGTGGAGTGCGGTGGGCCGCGGCGGTTCGCGGTGCGCGACGCGGTGCGCGCGTACGCAGTGTGACGCTATCGGTCGCTTCCGGCCAGCGACGAATCGAGCTCCCACAGGTCCACCCGGCCCGAACTGTCGCATTCCGACAATGCGCGACCGGACCCGGCCACCCGGTGCTGACGTACCGCTACCGAGCGGCCACCCGGCGCGCGGCGGACCCGCCGGTCCACCGGAGGAACGGGGCGGAACGGGAACAACCGGCCCGGTCGCCGCCGTTGCCCTCGTGGGCCGCCGTCGACTCGGCCCGCCGCCACGGACCGAGAGAGCGTATATCCGGATGAGCAAGGAACGATCGGGCGTCCGCAAGACCCTGCTGCTGGCCGCCCTGACCGCCGGGGCCGGCGCCGCCGCCTGGACCTTCCGCAAGGTCCCGGTGGCCTTCGGACGCCGGCCGGACCCGTCCGACCCGCGGGTGCGGAACTCCCCGCAGTACCGGGACGGCGTCTTCCACAACGCCCCGTCCGAGCTGGCCCGGGACTCCGTCGGCTCCCCCGACGCGGGCACCGTCCGGCGGATGCTGTTCGAGCGCGACGGACTGCCGACCGGGCCGGTGCCGCTGGCCCGCTTCGAGGGCGGTCCGCACGTGGAGGCGGCCGAGGGCGTGCAGCTGACCTGGTTCGGCCACGCCTCGGCGCTGGTGGAGATCGAGGGCAGCCGGGTGCTGCTGGACCCGATCTGGAGCGAGCGCTGCTCCCCCTCCCAGCACGTCGGCCCGAAGCGGCTGCACCCGGTGCCGGTCGAGCTGGAGGACCTGCCGGCGGTGGACGTGGTGCTGATCTCGCACGACCACTACGACCACCTGGACATGGAGACCGTCCAGCGGCTGACGCGGAGTCAGTCCGCGCCGTTCGCCGTGCCGCTCGGCATCGGCGGGCACCTGCGCAGCTGGGGCGTGCCGGAGCACCGGATCATCGAGCTGGACTGGGACGAGACCTGCACCCTCGGGGACCTGACCGTCGTCCTCACCTCGGCCCACCACTTCTCCGGCCGCGGCACCACCCGGAACACCACGCTCTGGGGCTCCTGGGTGATCGCCGGTCCGACCCGGAAGGTCTACTACACCGGGGACTCCGGCTACTTCGAGGGCTACGCCCGGATCGGCGAGCAGCACGGCCCGTTCGACGCGGCGCTGGTGCAGATCGGCGCGTACGACCCGGCCTGGGCCGACATCCACATGACCCCGGAGGACGCCGTCCGGGCGCACCGCGAGCTGCGGGCCGGGCTGCTGGTGCCGGTGCACTGGTGCACCTTCCGCCTCGGCCTGCACCCGTGGGCCGAGCCGGTGGAGCGGCTGCTGGTGGCGGCCAAGGAGCACGCGGTGCCGGTCGCGGTGCCGCGCCCCGGCCAGCGGGTGGACGTGGACAGCCCGCCGGAGCTGGACGGCTGGTGGGAGTCGGTGGCCTGACCCCCGGTCAGCCGGGCTCCGGTCAGTCGGCCTCGGTCACCTGACCTCCGGTCGGTCCGCCCCGGGTGGCGACAGCCCCGGGGCGGACAGGCCAGGATGGCGGGCATGAACGAGTTCGGGGGAACGTCCAGCACCACGCCCGGCACCCTGCTGGCCGGCCGCTACCGGCTGCGCGAGCGGCTCGGCCGGGGCGGCATGGGCACCGTGTGGCGGGCCGACGACGAGCGGATGCACCGTCAGGTCGCGGTCAAGGAGCCGACCCTGCCGCCCGGGGTGGGCGAGCGGGAGCGGACGGAGCTCTGCCGCCGGATGGAGCGGGAGGCACAGGCCGCCGCCGCGATCCGGCACCCCGGGGTGGTCCGGGTGCACGACATCGAGACGGTCGACGGCCTGCCGTGGCTGGTGATGGAGCTGATCGAGGGCGAGAGCCTGGAGAGCTGGCTGGCCCGGGGCACCGTGGACGTGCCCGAGGCCGCCGCGGCGGGCCGTCAGCTGGCCGCCGCCCTGGCCGCGGTGCACGCCGCCGGGGTGGTGCACCGGGACGTGAAGCCGGCCAACGTGATGCGCACCCCGGCCGGCGAGCTGGTCCTGACCGACTTCGGCATCGCCCAGGTCGAGGGCGGGGTGGACCTGACCAGGACCGGCCTGCTGGTCGGCTCGGTGCCCTACCTCTCCCCCGAGCGGGCGGCCGGCCGCCGCCCCGGCCCGGCAGCCGACCTGTGGGCACTCGGGCTGGTGCTGTACGAGGCCCTGGAGGGCGTGCACCCGTACCGGCGGCAGTCCGCCGAGGCCACCCTGGTGGCGATCGTCCAGGATCCGGTGCCCGAGCCGCGCCGGGCCGGGCCGCTGACGGGCGCGATCACCGCACTGCTGACCCGGGATCCGGAACGCCGGCCGAGCGCGGCCGAGGCGGAGCGCCTGTTCGCCCGTCCCGCCCCCGCGCCGACGACGACACCCCCGACCCCGACCGAGGTGGTCACCCCGACCCTCCCGCTGCGCGGCACCACGCCGAGGCGCCGCTGGTCCGACCGGCGGCTGCGCCGGTTCGCGATCGGCCTCGGCGTGCTCGCCGTCGCGGTCCCGGCCGGCCTCGGTGCCTGGCGGCTGGCGGACGGCCCGCCGGCCCCGCGGAGCGTCCCGGACGGCTACACCGCGCACAGCCACGAGCGGCTCGGCCTCGGCATCGCGGTACCGGCGGACTACAGCACCGCCCTCGGCCGCGAGGAGGCGAACTGGGCCTCCCCCGACAGCCGGGTGCAGATCGGGGTCAAGGACGAGGGGAAGGCCGCCAAGGGGGCCGAGCAGTACGCCCGGGAGCGGTTGGAGCTGCTGATGAAGGGTCAGGGCACCTTCTGCGGCGACGGTAAGCCCGTCCCGGAGTACTTCCACGTGGAGACGGTGCACGGCCCGCAGTCCGAGCTGCACGGCGACCTCGACGCCTCGGTGATCAAGTACCGCTACAGCACCCGGGCCGAGGACGAGTACCCGTGCATCGGCTACGAGCCGGTCAACGAGGCCACCGAGCAGTACCTGGTCCGGGACGGCCGGCTGCTCCACCTGACCTTCCGGTTCGTCCGCCCGAAGACCGACGACGCCACCGCCCGCACCGTCTACGACAACGTCAACCGCTCGATCGACCTCGGCTGACCCGTCGTTAAATCTGCTGGCCCCCAACCGCCTGGCAGTCCATGATGCGGTACGGGGTGCCCCGTGCCGGGGCACCGCCGACCCTCCGATCGTCCCCCGACCCAGGGAGCCCGATGCCCCCGACGCCCAGCGCCGGCCCCACCCCAGGCCGCGCCGTCGACCCGCTGTTCCTCGCCCTTCCGCTGCGCACCCTGGCGGACGCCGCGCTGAGCCGGGCCAAGCAGCTCGGCGTCTCGCACGCCGACTTCCGGCTGGAGCGGGTGCGCTCCGCCTCCTGGCGGCTGCGCGACGCCCGCCCGGCCGGCTCCTCCGACACGGTGCAGCTGGGCTTCGCCGTCCGGGTGCTGCTGGACGGTGCCTGGGGCTTCGCCGCCGGGGTGGACCTGACCCCGGAGGCGGCCGCCCGGGTGGCCGAGCAGGCCGTCGCGGTGGCGAAGCTGTCCGGCGGGATCAGCCGGGCGGCCGGCGGCACCGACCTGGTCGAGCTGGCCGAGGAGCCGGTGCACGCGGACGTCACCTGGATCTCCTCGTACGAGGTGAACCCCTTCGAGGTGCCGGACGCCGAGAAGACCGCGCTGCTGGCCGAGTGGAGCAGCCGGCTGCTGGCCGCCGACGGCGTCTCGCACGTCTCGGCGAGCCTGCTGACGGTGCAGGAGAACAAGTTCTACGCCGACACCGCGGGCACCGTCACCACCCAGCAGCGCATCCGCCTGCACCCCACGGTGGAGGCCACCTCGGTCGACGAGCGCACCGGCGCCTTCGACTCGATGCGCTCGATCGCGCCGCCGGTCGGCCGGGGCTGGGAGTACCTGCTCGGCACCGGCTGGGACTGGAACGCCGAACTGGCCGACCTGCCGAGCCTGCTGGCCGAGAAGATGAAGGCCCCGAGCGTCACGGCCGGCCACCTCGACCTGGTGATCGACCCGTCCAACCTCTGGCTGACCATCCACGAGTCGATCGGCCACGCCACTGAGCTGGACCGCGCGCTGGGCTACGAGGCCGCGTACGCGGGCACCTCCTTCGCCACCTTCGACAAGCTGGGTTCGCTGAAGTACGGCTCCGAGCTGATGCACGTCACCGGTGACCGGACGGCCGAGCACGGCCTGTCCACCATCGGCTACGACGACGAGGGCGTGCAGACCCAGTCCTGGGACCTGGTCAAGGACGGCGTCCTGACGGGGTACCAGCTGGACCGGGCGATGGCGAGGCTGAAGGGCCTGGGCCGCTCCAACGGCTGCGCCTTCGCCGACTCCCCCGGCCACGTGCCGGTGCAGCGGATGGCGAACGTCTCGCTCCAGCCGGTGGCCGGCGGGCCGAGCACCGAGGGTCTGATCTCCCAGGTGGAGAACGGCCTCTACATCGTCGGCGACCGCTCCTGGTCGATCGACATGCAGCGGTACAACTTCCAGTTCACCGGCCAGCGCGCCTACGCCATCCGCAACGGTGAACTCGCGGGCCAGGTCAAGGACTTCGCCTACCAGGCCACCACCACCGACTTCTGGGGCTCGATGAGCGCCGTCGGCGGCCCCGAGACCTACGTGCTCGGCGGTGCCTTCAACTGCGGCAAGGCCCAGCCGGGCCAGGTCGCGGCGGTCAGCCACGGCTGCCCGTCCGCGCTGTTCCGCGGTGTCAACGTGCTCAACACCCAGCAGGAGGCGGGTCACTGATGCCCATCGTCCACCCGCACGAACTGGTCGAGCGCGCGCTCGAACTCTCGCAGGCCGACGGCTGCGTGGTCATCGCCGACGAGGAGACCACCGCCAACCTGCGCTGGGCCGGCAACGCCCTGACCACCAACGGGGTCACCAAGGGCCGCCGGCTCACCGTGATCGCCACCGTGGCCGGTGCCGAGGGCACCGCCTCCGGCGTGGTGGCCGCCGAGGCCGTCACCCTGGACGAGGTCGAGGCGCTGGTCCGGGCCGCCGAGTCGGCCGCCCGCGAGGCCGGCCCGGCCGAGGACGCCCAGCCGCTGCTGCCGGCCCGGGAGCCGTCGGCCGACTTCACGGCGGCTCCGGCCGAGACCTCGATCGAGGTCTTCGCCGCCTTCGCCCCGGCGCTCGGCGAGGCCTTCGCCCGGGCCCGCCGGGAGGGCCAGCTGCTCTACGGCTTCGCCCGGCACGAGGTGGTCTCCAGCTACCTGGGCACCTCCACCGGCCTGCGGCTGCGCCACGACCAGCCGACCGGCACGGTCGAGCTGAACGCCAAGACCGAGGACCTGTCGGCCTCCTCCTGGGTCGGCGCCGCCACCCGGGACTTCACCGACGTGGACGTCGCCGCCCTGCACGCCGAGGCCACCAAGCGCCTCGGCTGGGGCCGCAAGAGGATCGACCTGCCGGCCGGCCGGTACGAGACCCTGCTGCCGCCGACCGCCGTGGCCGACCTGATGGTCTACCTGAGCTGGTCGTCCGGCGGCCGGGACGCGGCCGAGGGCCGGACGGTCTTCTCCAAGGCCGGCGGGGGCACCCGGATCGGCGAGCGGCTCAGCGAGCTGCCGCTGACCCTGCGTTCGGACCCGGCGCAGCCCGGCCTGGAGGCGGCGCCGTTCGTGCTGGCGCACTCCTCCGGCGGGGACAGCTCGGTGTTCGACAACGGGCAGCCGCTGACCGCCACCGCCTGGATCGAGGACGGGAAGCTGGCCAACCTGCTGACCACCCGTCACACCGCCGGCCTGACCGGCCTGCCGCTCACCCCGGCGATCGACAACCTGGTGCTGGAGACGGCCGACCAGGACGCCGCCCCGACCCTGGACGAGATGATCGCCCGGACCGAGCGCGGCCTCCTGCTGACCTGCCTCTGGTACATCCGCGAGGTCGACCCGGCCACCCTGCTGCTCACCGGGCTCACCCGGGACGGCGTCTACCTGGTGGAGAACGGCGAGGTCGTCGGCGCGGTGAACAACTTCCGCTTCAACGAGTCCCCCGTGGACCTGCTGGGCCGCATCACCGAGGCGGGGAAGACCGAGCCCTGCCTGCCCCGCGAGTGGGGCGACTGGTTCACCCGGGCGGCCATGCCGCCGGTCCGGGTGGCGGACTTCAACATGAGCTCGGTCAGCCAGGCGAGCTGAGGAGTTGCCGTAACGATGGACGAGAAGCGCAGCGTCAGGATCTCCAAGACCCTCTCCCGGGTCCTGCGGCACGATCCGGCCTCGATCGGGATCACCCTGGACGAGGCCGGCTGGGTGCCGGTGCAGACGCTGCTCACCGCCCTGGGCCGCAAGGGCACCCGGATCACCCGGGACGAGCTGGACCACGTGGTGGCGGTCAACAACAAGAAGCGCTTCGCCTACTCGGAGGACGGCTCGGCGATCCGGGCCAGCCAGGGCCACTCGGTGGCGGTCGACCTCGGTCTGGCCGCCGCCGTGCCCCCGGCGGTGCTGTACCACGGCACCACCGGGGCCCACCTGGACGCGATCTTCCGCGAGGGCCTGCGCCCGATGAGCCGTCAGGACGTGCACCTGTCGGCCGACACCGAGACGGCCGTGCGGGTCGGGTCCCGGCACGGCCGTCCGGTGGTGCTCACGGTCGACGCGGCGGCGCTGCACGCGGCCGGACACGAGTTCCGAATCTCCGCGAACGGCGTCTGGCTCACCGACGCCGTCCCGCCCGGCCACCTCGGGCGGCTGGCCCGCTGAGGCCGCTGCGCGGTGGCGCCGGTCAACTCCTCTTCCGGGAGCTCCAGACCGGCGCCACCACCACGATCAGCAGCACGGCCGCGCCGAGCTGGAAGGCGTGCCGCCACCAGTCGAAGCCCCGGGTGTCGGCCACCCCGAACAGGTGGGCGATCAGGTTCCCGATGATCGCACCCACCATGCCGAGCACCATGGTCAGCCAGAGCGGGATGTCCTGCTTCCCCGGGATCAGCAACCGGGCGATGCCGCCCAGGATCAGACCCTCGATCAGTGCCGAGATGATCGCCCACATAGTCAGCTCCCGGAGGCCGCAGGCCGCCGACCCTCGGCGGTGCTCCTCCCGTGGATCACAGTTTTTGCCCCTCCCGGCCCACCCGCACCCCGGGTGGGCCAATCCCGTGCCCCACCCTCCTGGGCGGGCGTGAGCGGGCGTACCGTGAATACCGCCGCACCGGGCCGGAGTGCGGCGGCCGACGAGGGTGGTTAGTGGCATGAGCAAGCGGGACGAGGTCTTCCGGATCACCGGGGCTCGGAGCAGCCTGAGCGAGGACGTCCGGGGCCGGCAGCGGCGGTACGTGATCTCGATGCTGGCGCGCACGCTCTGCGTGCTGCTGGCGGTGGTGATGTGGGACGTGGAACGCTTCGTCGCCTACGGCGCACTGGCCGGCGCGGTGCTGCTGCCGTACTTCGCGGTGCTGATCGCGAACGCGGGGCGGGAGAAGGCCCCCGGCCTGCCGAGCACCTTCGCGGTGCCGGCCGACACCCCCCTGATGCTGGGCCCGGGCGGCTCCGGCGGCGGCGGTGACCAGAAGAAGGCCTGAGGTTTCCTGCCCGGTTTGACGACTGATCAGCCGATTTGCCCGACAGAAAGCTCAGAACAAGCTCAGATTAATCTCGGCGGACCTAGCCACGCGGCCGGTCGACCGTGACATACTGCGTACGCGCTCCGCATCCCCCGTCGGAGCGACAGACCGACGCCGGGCGGCTCCCCCCGTGGCTGCCCGGCGTCGTCGTGCTCGGGTACAGGGAACGGCAGCTCCATGGACAGCCCCTCGATCAACCTCTTCGGCCCGGCGGACGGCCCGGAGGGCCCGCCGGTGTGCTCGGCGAAGGGCTGCCGGCAGCCCGCGCGGTGGGTGCTGGTGTGGAACAACCCCAAGCTGCACACCCCGGACCGGAAGAAGACCTGGCTCGCCTGTGAGGACCACCGGGAGAGTCTGGGCCAGTTCCTCGGCGTCCGCGGCTTCCTGAAGGAGATCGTCGCCCTCGCCGACTGGCAGGACCCCGAAGAGGACTGACCGACCGTCAGCCACCCGCAGGGTCTGCCGTGGTCGGCCCCCGTGCCGCCGACCGGAGCCCGTGCCGTCAGCCGCCGATCGCCGACATCGGCCGGTCCGGCTGGTGGAAGTCCGGGTCGTCGATCCCGGCGCCCGCCTTCTTGCCCCACATCGCGGCCCGCCAGAGCGCGGCCAGCTCGGCGTCGCCCGCGCCGCTCCGCAGCGCGGTGCGCAGGTCCGTCTCCCCGGTGGCGAACAGGCAGTTGCGGACCTGGCCGTCGGCGGTCAGCCGGGTGCGGTCGCAGGCCCGGCAGAACGGGCGGGTGACGGAGGCGATCACGCCCACGGTGGCCGGGCCGCCGTCCACCAGCCAGCGCTCGGCCGGGGCGGCGCCCCGGGCGGCGGAGGGCTCGGGGGTCAGCGCGAAGCGGGTGCGCAGCCGCTCCAGGATCTCCCCGGCGGTGACCATCCGCGTGCGGTCCCAGCCGTGCTGGGCGTCCAGCGGCATCTGCTCGATGAAGCGCAGCTGGTAGTCGCGCTCCAGGCACCAGCCGAGCAGGTCGGGGGCCTCGTGCTCGTTGACCCCGCGCATCAGTACCGCGTTGAGCTTCACCGGGGTGAGCCCGGCGGCCTCGGCGGCGGCCAGGCCGGCCAGCACGTCGTGGTGGCGGTGACGGCGCGTCAGGGTGTGGAACAGCTCCGGGTCCAGGGTGTCCAGCGAGACGTTCACCCGGTCCAGCCCGGCCGACTTCAGCGCGGCGGCGGTGCGGGCCAGACCGATGCCGTTGGTGGTGAGCGAGATCTCGGGACGGGGCTCCAGCGCGGCGCAGGCGGTCACGATGGACACCAGGCCGGGACGGAGCAGCGGCTCGCCCCCGGTGAACCGGACCTCCCGGACGCCGAGTTCGCGCACCGCGAGGGTGACCAGCCGGACGATCTCCTCGTCCGTCAGCAGGTCGCTCTTGCCGAGCCACTGCAGGCCCTCCTCGGGCATGCAGTAGGTGCAGCGGAGGTTGCAGCGGTCGGTCAGGGAGACCCGGAGGTCCACGGCCTGCCGGCCGTAGGTGTCGAGGAGCACGGAGCCCGGCCTCCTTCCCTGGAGCGTGACTGGCCCGGCCGCCGGTGACGGCGGGCCGGGCCAGCTTAACGCCGTGATCGCCCACGGCCGCGTGCACATCCGGTGGGCGGGACCGACCGGTCGTCACTGGGCCAGGTGTCCAGTGTGCTCCTCAGTGCGCGCCCAGGCCGGTGAGCGAGCGGACCTCCAGCTCGGCGGCCTTGGCCGGGTCGGCCTTCTCCCGGGAGAGCACGGTGCCCAGCCAGCCGGCCAGGAAGCCGATCGGGATGGAGACCAGGCCCGGGTTCTCCAGCGGGAACCAGTGGAAGTCGCTGTGCGGGAAGAGCGAGTTCTTGCCGCCGGAGACCACCGTGGAGAAGAACACCAGGGTGACCGAGCTGATCAGACCGGCGTAGACCGAGCTGACCGCGCCGGTGGTGTTGAACCGCTTCCAGAACAGCGAGTACAGCAGGGTGGGCAGGTTGGCCGAGGCGGCCACCGCGAAGGCCAGCGCCACCAGGGCGGCGGCGTTCAGCTTGTCGGCGAACAGGCTCAGCACGATCGCCACCGCGCCGATCCCGATCGCGGCCAGCTTGGCCGCCCGGACCTCCTCCTTCTCGTCCGCCTTGCCCTTGCGGATCACGTTGGCCCACAGGTCGTGGGCGAAGGAGGCCGAGGAAGCCAGGGTGAGGCCGGCCACCACGGCCAGGATGGTGGCGAAGGCGACCGCCGAGATGACGGCCAGCAGGATCGCGCCGCCGGTCGTACCGGCTCCGCCGCCGAGGAACTCGGCGAGCAGCGGGGCCGCCGTGTTGCCGGAGGCGTTCGACGCCTTGATGTCCTTCGGCCCGACCAGCGCGGCGGCGCCGAAGCCCAACGCCAGGGTCATCAGGTAGAAGCCGCCGATGATGCCGATCGCCCAGAGCACCGACTTCCGGGCCACCTGGGCGGTGGGCACGGTGTAGAAGCGGACCAGGATGTGCGGCAGGCCGGCGGTGCCGAGCACCAGGGCCAGGCCCAGGCTGAGGAAGTCCAGCTTGGTGGTGCCGGTGACCCCGTACTTGAGCCCGGGCTCCAGGAATGCCGAGCCCTTGCCGGCCTTGTCGGCGGCGGCCTGGAGCAGGTGGGAGATGTTGAAGTCGAACTTGGCCAGCACCAGCACGGTCATCAGCCCGGCACCCGCGATCAGCAGCACCGCCTTGACGATCTGCACCCAGGTGGTGCCCTTCATGCCGCCGATGGCCACGTAGATCACCATCAGGGCACCGACCGCGACGATGGTCCAGCGCTTGGCGCCGTCCCCGCTCACCCCGAGCAGCAGGGCGACCAGCGAACCGGCGCCGACCATCTGGGCCAGCAGGTAGAAGATCGACACCACGATGGTGGAGATGCCCGCCGCGGTGCGCACCGGGCGCTGCCGCATCCGGAAGGCCAGCACGTCGGCCATGGTGTAGCGGCCGGAGTTGCGCAGCGGCTCGGCCACCAGCAGCAGGGCGACCAGCCAGGCCACCAGGAAGCCGATCGAGTAGAGGAAGCCGTCGTAGCCGAAGAGCGCGATGGCTCCGGCGATGCCGAGGAAGGAGGCGGCGGACATGTAGTCGCCGGAGATCGCCAGGCCGTTCTGGAAGCCGGTGAACCCCCGGCCGCCGGCGTAGAAGTCGGCGGCGTCGTTGGTCTGCCGGCCGGCCCAGATCGTGATGCCGAGGGTGGCGAGCACGAAGAGGCCGAACAGCGTCATGGTCAGGCCGCGGTGCTCGGTCGCGGCGCTGGCCAACGGTGTGCCGGCCAGCGAGGTGACTGCCTGGGCGTTCATGCGCCGGCCTCCCGGGGGTTCGCGGCCGCAGCGCCCTCGCGGATCGCGGTGGCCTTCGGATCGAGGTGGCGGTTCGCGTACCGGGCGTACCAGGCGGCGATGCCGAAGGTGGAGGCGAACTGCAGCAGGCCGAGCAGCAGGGCCATGTTGACCGCGCCGAACAGCTTGATCGCCATGAAGTCGTGCGCGTAGCTGGAGAGCAGCACGTACAGCAGGTACCAGAGCAGGAAGCCCGCCGTGACCGGGAAGACGAACCCCCGGAACGCCCTCCTCAGGGCGGCGAACTCCTCGCTCTGTTCGATGAGTTGGACTTCCGTGGGCGTGCCCTCGGGGGTCGATGGGGTTTCCACTCGGCGGCTCCTGTGATGTGTCGGCGGCACAGTGGGGAACGAACGGACGTGAGGGGCGTCACAGTCGCGGATGCCGCTGCATGCTAGGGCCTGCGGAGGTGGGCACGACAGACCCCGTGCCGTAGATCGCCGCCACAACGTCAGGAAGGCGGTGCCGCCGTGCGGCACCGCCTTCCTGAGTGGGCGTCAGAAGGAGATCCGGACCTTCAGCGCCTCGCGGTCCTCCATCGCCCGGTAGCCCTCCGGCACCTCGTCCAGGCCGACCGTGCGGTCGAACACCAGGCCGGGCTCGATCCGCCCGTTCAGCACGTCCGCCAGCAGCTCGGGGATGTACGCCCGGGCCGGGGCGACGCCGCCGCCGAGCCGGACGTTCCGGTTGAACATCTGGCCGATGTCCACGCCCGCGCTGCCGCCGTGCGGGACGCCCACGTAGCCGACCCCGCCGCCGTCCCGGGTGATCGAGATCGCGGTGGTCATCGACTCCTCGGTGCCGACCGCCTCCAGCACGGCGTGCGCGCCCTGACCGCCCGTCAGCTCGCGGACCGCCTCGACCGCCGCCTCGCCGCGCTCGGCCACCACGTCGGTGGCGCCGAACTTCCGGGCTATCGCGGTCCGGGCCTCGTGCCGGCCGAGCGCGATGATCCGCCCGGCGCCGAGCCGGTGCGCCGCCAGCACCCCGCAGAGGCCGACCGCGCCGTCCCCGACCACCGCGACCGTGGCGCCGGGCGTCACGCCCGCCGCCAGCGCGGCGTGGTGGCCGGTGCTCATCACGTCGGAGAGCGCGAGCAGGTGCGGCAGCAGGGCCTGGTCGGTGGCCGCGTCCTTCGGCAGCTTCACCAGGGTGCCGTCGGCGTGCGGCACCCGGACCGCCTCGCCCTGGCCGCCGTCGGAGCCGGGCTCGCCCCAGAAGCCGCCGTGCGGGCAGGAGGTCTGCAGGCCGTCCCGGCAGAAGTCGCAGACGCCGTCGGACCACATGAACGGGGCCACCACCAGGTCACCGGCGGCCAGGCCGGACACCCCGGAGCCGGTCTCCTCGACGATGCCGAGGAACTCGTGGCCGATCCGCTGGCCGGGCTGACGCTTCGCCACCCCTCGGTAGGCCCAGAGGTCGCTGCCGCAGATGCAGGCGTTGAGCACCCGGACGACGGCGTCGGTCGGGTGCTGGACCTTCGGATCCGGCACCTCCTCGATCCGGATGTCGTGGGGGCCGTGGATGACGGTGGCGCGCATGAGGGGTCTTCCTTCGTGCTGGTGTTCTGGTGGTGCCGTCCGGTAGGACGTTCTGCCACCTCCACGGTATTCCTGGTGTCGGATACGCCACTTTCCGGGCGGTTCACGGGCCCCGGAGGGAGGGTCCGGCGACCGGTGTGGGCGTGCGGCCCTAAAGTGGTTCCTCATGTACGCGATCCAGCCCCCGGACGACGAGCCCCTCTGGGCCCCGTCGTTCCCGGCCCAGCGCACCCCGGACACCCTGCCGGAGGCCCCCGGCTTCGCCGTGGTCGACGTCGAGACCACCGGTCTCGGGCGGCAGGACCGGGTGATCTCGGCCGGTGTCTACCAACTGGACGCGCACGGCGAGGTGACCGACCACTGGTACACCCTGGTCAACCCGCAGCGGGACCCGGGCCCGACCTGGATCCACGGCCTGACCAGCGCGGCACTGGCCGGCGCCCCCACCTTCCCCGAGGTGGCCGGGGAGTTCGCCGCCCGGCTGGCCGGCCGGGTCATGGTGGCGCACAACGCGCTCTTCGACTGGAACATGATCTCCCGCGAGTTCTCCCGGGCCGGCCTGCGCGCCCCGGTCGAGCAGCGGATCTGCACCATGGTGCTCTCCCGCGACCTCGGCCTGCCGCTGCCCAACGGCAAGCTCGCCAGCCTGGCCGCGCACTTCGACGTGCACCAGCGCCAGGCGCACAACGCGCTCGACGACGCCCGGGTGCTCGCCGAGGCCTTCCGGCCCAGCCTCCGGCTGGCCCGCGAGTTCGGCGTGCCGCTGCCGCTGACCACCTGCGTCGCGGTCACCGACTTCGACGACACCCCGGCCCCGGCCGGCTCCTCGCGCTCGTACGGCTCCTCCTACCGCCCCAGCCGCAAGCGGCCCGCCTGCCCCTACCCCAACCCGGGGCGCTGGGTGGACGGCCGCCCGCTGAAGCAGGGCATGCGGGTGGCCATCACCGGGGACACCGCCACCGACCGCGAGCTGCTGGAGGACCGCGCGATCGAGGCCGGCCTGCACATCGCCTCCTCGGTCAGCCGGCTCACCAGCCTGCTGGTCACCAACGAGGCCGGCAGCTGGAGCGGCAAGGCCCGCAAGGCCCGCGAGTACGGCACCCCGGTGATCGGCGAGGACGCCTTCCTCCACCTGCTCCGCGAGGTCGCCGCGCACGACGCGGACTGACCTGCGGTCAGCGCGGGGCACGGGGGCGCGGACGACGGACGGCCTGCCCCCACCTCACCCCCCGTCACTTCCCGCCCCCGCGCGCGCTTCCCCACGCCCCGGCGGAGACCGCCCCGCCGCCGACTGCCGCGCCGGCCGACCTGCCGGCCGCCGTCCCGGCCGCGGCGCCTGCCGAGGCCCCGGCGGCGGACCCGGACGCGGTGCGCAGCCGGAGCCGTCGCCCTCGCCCGCCCCCTCGCCCCGCCCCAAACCACCCACAGAGCACCACCCCACCCCCGACCCCAGCGGGACGCCCCGCCCCTCACCCACTCCCCACCCCAAGCCGCCCGCAGGGCACCACCCCACCCCCGACCCCGGTGTGACTCCGCCGTGTGAAGGCGCGTAGTTTGCCGATGTGTACCGTTTTCTGCTGTCCCGGCGCTGGGCCTTCATCGCCCTCCTCGTGCTGCTGCTGGTCCCGACCATGGTCAAGTTGGGCTTCTGGCAGTACCACCGCCACGAGGCCCGGGTCGCCCGCAACGAGCTGATCGCGCAGAGCCTGACCGCTCCCGCCGTCCCCTTCGAGACCCTCTCCCGCCCGGGTGCGGCCGTGCCGAAGGACCTCACCTGGCGGACCGTCAACGCCACCGGCGTGTACGACCCGGCGGCCGAGTTCGTGATCCGCAACCGCACCGAGCCGGGCGGCAGCAGCATCGGCTACTTCGTGATCACCCCGCTCCGCCTCGCCGACGGCGCCGGCACCGTGCTGGTCAACCGGGGCTGGGTGGACTCGGCCGGCGACGCCACCAGCTACCCCACCGTCCCGGCCCCGCCCACCGGCCAGGTGAGCGCCACCGGGCGGCTGCGCGGCGACGAGAGCGCGGAGAGCCTCGGCACCAAGAAGCGCGGCAAGCTGCCGGACCGTCAGTACCAGGTGATCGACAGCCACGAGCAGGCCGAACGCCTCGGCACCCCCGTACTCGGCGGCTTCCTGGAGCTCACCGCCTCCACCCCGGCCCAGGGCAGCGCGCCCACCCTGCTGGCCGAGCCCGACCACTCCTCGATCGGCGCGCACATGGCCTACGCCGTCCAGTGGTGGCTGTTCGCCGGCATGCTCCCGGTCGGCATGGTGGTGCTGGCCCGCCGCGAGGCCCGCGACCGCGCCGCCGAGGCCGCCAAGGCGGCGGCCGGGGTGGCCGGCACCCCGGAGCCGGTCACCACCTGACGCTCCGTCCGACCCCCGTCGTGCGGCAGGATGTGCCCATGGATCTCGGACTGCAGGACAAGGTGTACGTGGTCACCGGCGCGACCCGGGGCCTGGGCTTCGCCACGGCGCGCGAGCTGCTCGCCGACGGTGCCCGGGTGGTGGTGAGCGGCCGTACCAAGGAGGCGGTGGACGCGGCGGTGCACGCCTTGGACGCCCCCGGCCGGGTGCACGGCGTGGCGGCCGACAACGCCGACCCCGGCACGGCGGCCCAGCTGGTGCACGCGGCGGTGGCCGAGTACGGCCGCCTGGACGGCGTGCTGGTCAGCGTCGGCGGCCCGGCCGCCGGGACGGTGCTGGAGACCACCGAGGCGCAGTGGCAGTCCGCCTTCGAGTCCGTGGTGCTCGGCGCCCTGCGGATCGCCCGCACCGCCGCCGCCTCGCTCACCGAGGGCGGCGTGATCGCCTTCGTGCTCTCCACCTCGGTCCGCCAGCCGGTGCCCGGCCTCGGCATCTCCAACGGGCTGCGCCCTGGCCTGGCGATGGCCGCCAAGTCGCTGGCCGACGAGCTCGGCCCGCGCGGCATCCGGGTGCTCGGCCTGCTGCCCGGCCGGATCGCCACCGACCGCCTGCGCGAGCTCGACGCCCTGAGCGGCGACCCGGCCGCCGCCCAGCAGCGGGCCGCCGCCACCATCCCGCTCGGCCGCTACGGCACCCCGGAGGAGTTCGGCAAGGTCGCCGCCTTCGCCCTCTCCCCCGCCGCCTCCTACCTGACCGGCGTGATGATCCCGGTCGACGGGGGTGCCCTGCGCAGCCTCTGACGCCCACGGTTCGGGCGGGGTCAGCCGGGACGCTCCCAGACGGTGACGTCCAGCTTCGTCCGGCCCCCGCCCACCGAGGCCACCCTGAGGAAGCCCGCTCGGAAGTCCTCGGTGCCGAAGCAGACCACCGACCCCGGCCGCACGTCGGCCGTCCGCTGCCCCAGCTGGCTGTCCAACCGGTCCGCGCAGTCGTCGAACCCCGGGGGCGCCGCACCGGTCCAGGGCACGAAGGCCTTCCCGACGAGCTGCCCCGGCTCGCAGACCAGCGCACAGGCCAGGCCGATGTCGCCCATCGGAGCCCGGTGCGGCGGGACGGTGTCCAGCGACCAACCGGTCACCGCCAGCCCGTTGTCGTGTCCGTCGTCGAGCAGCAGGCTGCCCTGCCACCGCACGGCCGGGACCGGCTTGCGGGTCGGCCCGGGGCTGGGGCTCGGACTGGGGACGGGGCTGGGGTCGGTCTCGGGCGAAGGGCTGGGCCCTGACGTGGGCGTGGGCGTGGGCTCGGGCGTGGGCTCGGGCTCGGGCGTGGGCGTGGGCTTCGGGGCGGGAACGGGCGGTGCGGGGGCCGGTGTCGTCACGACCGCCTGCGGCGCCGAGGACCCGCCCCCACCGATCAGCCGCTCCGTGACCTGGTCCCAGCTGGCGAACCCGAACCACGCCAGGACGCTCAGCAGGACCGGTACCACCCCGAGCCAGAGCACCAGTTGTTCACGGCGGCGGTCGGCCTGGTCGGGCCGGCGCTCCCCCTCCCCGGCCCCGCCGTCGGCCTCCTCGTCCCCCACCGGCTCCTGCCCGCCACTGCCCCGTGTCATCGGCTCCCCCGTCCGCAGACGACCAATCACCTGGACCGCAGGGTAGCCGGGCCGGGCGCCCCCGGCGAGAGGGCGTCCTCAGGTCACCCGGGGCCTGGCTGCCGCCCGGCGCGGCGGGGCGGGCGGACGGACCACCCGCACCCGCAGCTCGGCCGGCAGCTCACGGGCCAGGGTGCTGCGGGCGTGCGCGAACGGGCCGCTGTGCAACTGCTCCAGGGTGTCGGCCGGGTCGGCGTCCGGGGTCAGGCGGACGGCGGCGCGCAGCCGCAGCCGCTTCGGGGGGCCGGTCAACTGGGCCCGTACCCGGGCGACTTCGGGCAGCGCGATGGCCTCGGTCTCGACCGCGTCGGCCAGCGCCCGGGTGCGTAGCCGCAGGCTGAGGCCGGGCGCGGTGACCGGCAGTGCGACGGTGGCGGGACCACTGCGACGCACCTGGGCGACCAGCCACCACAGGCCGCAGGCCACCGTCAGCCCGAGCACCGCGAAGAGTGCCGGCCACCACCAGCCCTCGCCGGTCCACCGGGTCCGCGAGGCGTCGCTGAACACCGGCTGGTCCGGGGAGGTGAGCGGCCAGCGCGACGGCGGGGTCCAACCGATCCGCCCGTACAGGTCCAGGCCACCGGCCAGCACCAGCACGCCGCCGGCCAGCAGGGCCACTCCGGCCAGCAGCAGGATCGCGCGGTTCACCGTGCCCCGGCTCATCGGCGCCTCCGTCCGGTCCGGACGTCCAGGCGGTGTGCCCCGGCCAGCGGCACCCTGGCCAGCTCGGCCCGCAACTCCCGCTCCACCGAAGCCGGTTCGGCGTCCCCGTCGATCCGCACCACGGTCCAGCCCCGCCCGGTGCGGACCTTGGCGGAGTCCACCCCGTCGATCCGCTCGGCCCACCGGGCGACCAGGGCGGAGACCCCGGCCCGGTCGATCACCGCCCCCGGCCGGCCGAGCGGCAGCCAGCGCCGCTGACCGGGCGTCAGGGCCAGCAGCAGGAGCCACCCGCCGAGCAGCAGGGCGGCCCCGGCGGCGATCAGCACCACCGGATCGTCCAGGTGCCGCCGGGCCAGCTCGTCGGCGGTCTCCGAGCGCCAGGCCCGGGCCGTACCGCCGGCCCGGACCGCCGCCGCGTCGTACAGCAGCGCCCCGCCGGCCACCAGGCCGGCCACCACCACCAGCCCCGCCCAGAAGGTCCGGTCCGAACGCAACCGCCGTACCCTGGAGTGGGATTGATCCGCCGTCAGCTGCTCAGCCACGCGGCACCAGCCGTTCCACCACGACCACGACCTCGCCGACGGAGCGGCCGGTGAGTTCGGTCAGCCGCTCCTGCACGGCGGCCCGCACCCGCTCCGCCAGCGCGGCGAGATCGGCCGGGAACGGAAGCTCCACCCCGACGGTCAGCCGGACGGCACCGTGCAGCTCCGAGACGGCGGTGCGCCGCACCGTGCCGCCAGTGACAGCGCCGCCGCCGACCACGCTGCCGGCCGCCGCGTCCTCGGCCAGCGCCTGCCGTGCCGCCCGTGCGGCCAGCCGGGTGAACACCCGGTCGGCGATCCGGAGTTGCCCGCGCTCGACCGCCGGTACGGTCGCCGCCACCCCACCCGCTGTGGTCAACGGCGCCGGTCCCGGCCGCGCAGCAGCTCACTCAGGTCACCGAGCTCCAGGTCACCGTCGATCAGCCGGCCGGCCACGAAGCCGACCGCGCCGAGCGCCGCCACCAGGAGGAAGGCGGCGAACCCGCCGAAGTACCCGGCGAAGCCCAGGGCCATCCCCACCACCAGCCCGATCAGGCCGAGATTCATCCGCCTTCACCCTCCGCTCTCCGGTCTACTGCACCCTGGACCGACGGCCGCTGTCGGCCTCGGGCTCTTCCTCGTCCTCGTCCGGCTCGTCGGGCAGGTGGACGTCGTTCACGGCGATGTTCACCTCGACCACCTCCAGGCCGGTCATCTTCTCCACGGCCGACACGATGTTGGCCCGCACCTCGGCCGCCAGCTTCGGGATCACCACGCCGTACTCCACCACCAGCGCGATGTCGATGGCGGTCTGCTTCTCCCCCACCTCGGCCTTGATGCCGCGCCCCACGCTGGACTTGCCGCCGGGCACCCGGTCCCGCATCGCGCCGAAGGTCCGGGAGAAGCCCGACCCCAGCGCATGGATACCGTTCACCTCCCGGGCGGCCATTCCGGCGATCTTCTCGACCACGCCGACGGCCAGCGCGGTACGGCCGCGCTCCTCGGCGGCGGCGGGCTTCGCGGCGTCGTTCTTCGCCAGGGCGGCGGGCGTCGGGCTCTCGGGCATCAGTGGCTCCTCGCGGTACGGGTCCAGCTATATCGCAGACCAGGCCAACTCTGACATTCCGCCACGAACCATGCCCGCCAGGACGACCGGACGGCCCAAGCGGAGCCCGCCCCGCCGGAGCGCCGCACCACACCACCGCGCCGCCGCACCACATGCCGAAGGGCCCGCCCCCCAACCGGGGAGCGGGCCCTGACGGTGCGCCGGATCAGTCGCCGATCCCGGCCAGGTCGCGCAGGCGGCGGGCCTGGGCGGCCCGCTCGGCGGTGCGCTGCTCCTCGTAGTCGCGGCCGGCGGCACCCTGGAGCAGGGCCTTGGTCTCGATGACGGCGCTGCGCGGGGCGGCCAGCAGCGCGGCGGCGAGGTCGCGGACGGCGGCGTCGAGGTCGGCGGCGGGGACCGCGAGGTTGGCCAGGCCGGTGGCCACCGCCTCCTCCGCGCCGACCTGGCGGCCGGTCGCGCAGATCTCCAACGCCCGGGAGTAGCCGACCAGTTCGACGAGCGGCTTGGTACCGGCCAGGTCGGGGACCAGACCGAGCGAGGTCTCCTTCATGGCGAAGCGCACGTCCTCGGCGACCACCCGGATGTCACAGCCGAGGGCCAGCTGGAAGCCGGCGCCGACCGCGTGGCCCTGGACGGCGGCGATCGAGATCAGATCCGGGCGGCGCCACCAGGTGAACGCCTCCTGGTAGGAGGCGATGGTCTCGTCGAGGTCCTTGTCGTCGGCCGCCGCGAGCTGGAGGAAGTTCCGCTCCCCCGGGATGCCCTCGGGGGTGAACATCGCCCGGTCCAGCCCGGCGGAGAAGGACGGACCCTCGCCGCGCAGCAGGACCACCCGGACGGTGCCGGGCAGGCTGCGGCCGATGGCGGTGAGCGCCCGCCACATGGCGGGCGACTGGGCGTTGCGGCGCTCGGGACGGCAGAGCGTCACCACGGCGGTGGCGCCGTCGAGCTCGAACCGGACGCCGGCCTGCTCCAGGAGCTGCTGGTCGAGGTCGGCGGCGGGGCTGGTCATGGGCGGTACCTCCGGCGGCGGGGTGACTGGCTACCGGAGAGTAACAAAAACCCGGAGCGCCGGACAGTACCCCTTTTCCGACGCCGTCGGCCGGCTTGCCGGAGCACCTTCGGCGCCCCTTCGACCACACCCCGGGCGGGCCCGGAAAAACGACGATCGGCGGTCCGGGATTCCGGCCGCCGATTCGTCTGGAGCTGAGTGGTGACGCCTGTGGCGTGGAGCTGCGTGGTGCTACGGACTTGCTGGCGCTCGGGTCAACTGGCGCTGCCCGGCCGGACCACCTGGACTGACGGTCCGTCAGGAACCGGAAGCCGCAGCAGCCTTGCCCTTGCCCCGCGTGGCACCGCCACGGCCCCGGAGATTGACCCCGGATTCGCTGAGCATGCGGTGCACGAAGCCGTAGGAACGGCCGGTCGATTCCGCGAGCGCGCGAATGCTGGCTCCGGAGTCGTACTGCTTCTTCAGATCGGCCGCGAGCTTCTCACGCGCGGCACCAGTCACCCGGCTGCCCTTTTTCAGAGTCTCGGCCACCCGTGCCTCCTCGTAACTGTGCTGCTCGGTCAGATTCCCATGATCACCCATAGCCAGGCTCCTGGCCACCCATTCGACAAGGTCGATACCGGGAAAGCGCAGTCTGCCGGTCGTGATCGCAGCGCACAAGGGCGCTCACCAAGAGTGCTCGCGCCCCCTCGGGCTGCACACGAGGGGATCGGGTGAAGGGCGAAAGAGCTGATCAGCACGGGCGGACAGGGGCGTGAACATCGCCCGCACACGAGTGGAACTCCTCAAACGGAATCCGGGAGTCTCCCATTCCCGGATTCCGTCAGAGACCGGCTTTTCTACGTCGGATATGGGAGCGGGCGTCTACTCCGGCCGCTCGGTCGGCCGGTCAGGCCAGCGAGACCAGGTCCTGGTAGGCCGGGCTCCAGAGGTCCTCGACGCCGTCCGGGAGCAGGATGATCCGCTCCGGCTGGAGCGCCTCGACGGCGCCCTCGTCGTGGGTGACCAGGACCACCGCTCCGGCGAAGGTGCGCAGCGCGCCGAGGATCTCCTCGCGGCTGGCCGGGTCCAGGTTGTTGGTGGGCTCGTCGAGCAGCAGCACGTTGGCGGAGGAGACCACCAGCGAGGCCAGCGCGAGGCGGGTCTTCTCCCCGCCGGAGAGCACCCCGGCCGGCTTGTCGACGTCGTCGCCGGAGAACAGGAAGGAGCCGAGGATCTTCCGGATCTGCACCAGGTCGGTGTCCGGGGCGGCCGAGCGCATGTTCTCCAGCACGGTCCGCTCGGGGTCGAGGGTCTCGTGCTCCTGCGCGTAGTAGCCGATCTTCAGACCGTGGCCCGGGATCACCTCGCCGGTGTCCGGCTCCTCGACGCCCGCGAGCATCCGCAGCAGGGTGGTCTTGCCGGCACCGTTGAAGCCCAGGATGACCACCCGCGAGCCCCGGTCGACCGCCAGGCCGACGTCGGTGAAGATCTCCAGCGAGCCGTAGGACTTGGAGAGCCCGGTCGCGGTCAGCGGGGTCTTGCCGCAGGGGGCCGGGTCCGGGAAGCGCAGCTTGGCGACCTTGTCGGAGACCCGGGCCTGCTCCAGGCCGGAGAGCAGCTTCTCGGCGCGGCGGGCCATGTTCTGCGCGGCCACCGTCTTGGTCGCCTTGGCCCGCATCTTGTCGGCCTGGGCGTTGAGGGTGGCGGCCTTCTTCTCGGCGTTGGCGCGCTCGCGCTTGCGGCGCTTCTCGTCGTCCTCGCGCTGCTGCTGGTACTGCTTCCAGCCCATGTTGTAGATGTCGATGGCGGCGCGGTTGGCGTCCAGGTAGAAGACCTTGTTGACGACCGTCTCGACCAGGTCGACGTCGTGCGAGATGACGATGAAGCCGCCCTTGTAGGTCTTCAGGAAGTCCCGCAGCCAGACGATCGAGTCGGCGTCGAGGTGGTTGGTCGGCTCGTCGAGCAGCAGGATGTCGGAGTCCGAGAAGAGGATCCGGGCCAGCTCGACGCGGCGGCGCTGACCACCGGAGAGGGTGTGCAGCTCCTGGCCCAGGATGCGGTCCGGCAGGCCGAGCGCGGCGGCGATGGTGGCCGCCTCCGCCTCGGCGGCGTAGCCGCCCTTGGTGAGGAACTCGGTCTCCAGCCGGGCGTACTTCTTCATCGCGTTGTCGCGGGTGGCGCCCTTGCCGTTGGCCATCCGCTCCTCGTTCTCGCGCATCTTCTTGAGCACGGTGTCGAGACCGCGGGCGGAGAGGATGCGGTCCCGGGCGAGCACGTCCAGGTCACCGGTGCGCGGGTCCTGCGGCAGGTAGCCGACCTGGCCCGAGCTGGTCACGGTGCCGCCGGCCGGCAGGCCCTCGCCGGCCAGCACCTTGGTGAGGGTGGTCTTGCCGGCGCCGTTGCGGCCGACCAGGCCGATCCGGTCGCCGGGGGCGATCCGGAAGGAGGCGGACTCGATGAGGACGCGGGCACCGGCCCGCAGTTCGAGCGCGTTGGCGGCAATCATGGCTGTGGGTACTCCTGGACGTGGCGGGGGCAGCGGACGGCGGGCATCTGGCGGGCGCTGCGCGCGCTAATGCCGGGAGGGAACAGCCATGCGGGCCAGTCTACCGGCAGCCCGGAGTGGCCCCGAAGGATTAACCTCCGGGGCGGGTGGCGCCGGGCGGCCGAGGCACCGGCCACGGCCGGGGGCGGGTCAGCCGGTGGGGCAGCTGGGGCGCGGGTGCAGGGCCGCGAAGTCCGAGGTGCAGGCGGACTCGGGGGCGGCGTGGCGGGTGTCGTAGACCCGGGTGCCGAGCACCGGGCCGTCCTCGATGGAGACCCGCTGCTCGTCGAGCGGGCGCAGCACCACACCCGGGCCGGCGCCGAGCTGGAAGCCCCGGCCGTTCAGCTTGAAGCCGGTCACCCCGCCCGGCAGCGGGCCGCCGGCGCTGGTGGTGCCGACGCAGGAGCGCGGTACCAGGACCGCGAAGTCGGTGTGCACGGCCCGCATCGGGTCGTACGAACAGCCGGACGGCGGGCGGGAGTTGAAGCGCAGATCGCCGTCGGCCTCCCGGAAGCCCATGGTCAGCGCCGGGGTCACCACGGCGACCCAGCCGCCGTCCGCCTCGTTCACCGGCTGGAGCGCGGCGGCGGCCCGGCGGACCGCGGTGGCCAGCTTCGCGCTCTCGGTCCGGGTGCCGGCGTCCTTGAGGTCGGTGCCGGCCAGCCACTCGGCGAGGCCGGGGACGGCGCGGTGCCAGCGGACCTCGTGGTCGGCGGGCCGCACCGAGGTGACCATGCCGTCGTCCCAGACCACCACCGCGTTCTCGCCGACCATCGACAGGTGCAGGGCGGTCGCGCCCTCCCGGCGGTAGGACCACAGGTGCTCGTCGGTCAGCCGGTCGTACGCCTCCAGACCGGGGCCGACCTTGAGCTCCAGGGCACCGGTGGCCCGGGACTGCGCGCCCACCGGGCTGGCGTCCACCGCACCCGGCTTGACCAGGACGTCACCGAACGGGACCGGCTTGTTGGCGTGCGCGGCGGCACCCGCGCCGAGCACCACGAGGACGGCGGCGGCGGGCAGCAGGGATCGTCGGACGGGGACAGGCGGCTTCCAGGACACGGTGGGAGGCTACCCGGGCCGGGCCCGCCCCGTCAGCTCGACCCGACGCGCGCGGCGGATGTGCCGGCGACTTCCGGAAGTCGTCCGACCCCGGCGGACCTGGGGTTCTCGGCGGGCGGGCGTCCCTCGCCACGGCTAGGGTGCGACTGCTGTCACCCGACGGACTGTTACAGAGGTGGTACTCGATGCAGTTTGACGACCAGGCGGATCTGGACACCTCCCAGGTCCAGGACCGGCGCGGGATGTCGGGCGGCGGGAAGGCCGCGATCGGCGGCGGGGCGGTCGGGTTGATCGGCCTGGTGCTGGCCCTGCTGCTGGGGGTGGACCCGGCCAGCGTGGGGCTCAGCGACGGCGGCGCGGGCACCACCACGGCCGGCACCACCACGGCCAACGAGGTGGACGACACCTGCAGGACCGGCGCGGACGCCAACCGACGGCAGGACTGCCGGATCGTCGGCGTGGTGAACAGCGTGCAGGACTTCTGGCGGCAGGAGTTCACCCGGCGGGCCGGGGCCTACTCGCCCGCCCAGACGGTGCTCTTCACCAACCAGGTCTCCACCGCCTGCGGCGCCGCGAGCTCGGCCGTCGGCCCGTTCTACTGCCCGGGCGACCGCAAGGCCTACTTCGACCTCGGCTTCTTCAACGAGCTGAGCACCCGCTTCGGGGCCAAGGGCGGCCCATTCGCCGAGGCGTACGTGGTGGCGCACGAGTACGGGCACCACATCCAGAACCTGACCGGGCAGATGAAGAAGGTGGGCAACGACCGGCAGGGCGCGGACAGCGGCTCGGTGAAGCTGGAGCTCCAGGCGGACTGCTACGCCGGGGTCTGGGCGTACAACGCCACCCGCACGCCGCTGGCCGCGACCGGGCGCCCGCTGATCACCTCGCTGACCGACGCCGACATCGCGGCCGGCCTGGACGCCGCCGCCGCGGTCGGCGACGACCGCATCCAGCAGCAGGCCCGGGGCCGGGTGAACCCGGAGAGCTGGACCCACGGCTCCTCGGCCCAGCGTCAGCAGTGGTTCACCACCGGCTTTCGCACCGGCGACATGGCCAAGTGCAACACCTTCGGCTGATCGGCCCGGCGGCGACCCGGACCGCCGACCGCCGACCGCGCGCTGACCGCCCGTCAGCCCGGTGCCCCGGCGGCGGGTGACTCCTTCGGCTGGACCGTCCGGACGCGCGTCCGCGACCTACCACTATCGAGTGACATGAGGCTTTTCTGACGGTCTGTGGGATTACCGTCGTGCCTACGGGCCTGCCCGGGCCCCGGCACGCCTCCCGAGGAGAAGACCCATGCGATTCGGCCGCCTCACGCTGGCCGCCGCCGCGCTGCTGCTGGTGACCACCGCGAGCGTCCCCGCCGGCACCCCGCTGAGCCAGACCGAGCGGCACGCCTCGCTCTCCTCGGACGCCATCGAACCGCGCGGCGCGGCCCCCCGCCCGAACGTCAAACGGGCGCTGCACGAGCCGCCGTTCGGCGCCTTCGTCGGCTCCTGGGACAACTACATCCCCAACATCGCCCGGATGGCCACCTGGCTCAAGGGCGCCAACATGCAGGTCGGCCACACCTACCTGGCCGGGAACGGCTGGAGCGACGTCGAGGGCGAGACGGTGGTGCTCGGCCTCTGGTCGCAGTGGAAGCTGGCCGACCCGCAGCGCAAGCTGGTGCTCGGCGTGCCGATGCTGGTGCCGAACGAGAACGACACCCCGGACGCCGAGGTGGCCAGGCTGCTGGCCCGGGGCAACAAGGGCGAGTTCGACCAGCACTTCCTCAAGCTGGCCCGCAAGCTGGTCGCGCTCGGCGGCCACGACACCATCCTCACCCTGGGGTGGGAGATGAACGGCATCACCTACACCAGCCGCTGCAAGCCCGACCCGACCGCCTGGAAGGCGTACTGGCGGCGGATCGTGACGGTGATGCGCTCGGTGCCGGGGCAGCACTTCAGGTTCGACTTCAACCCGACCCGGGGGCTGGACGCCATCCCGTGGACCAGGTGCTACCCCGGCGACGACGTGGTCGACATCATCGGCATGGACAGCTACGACCAGCCGGCCGGCGCCACGTTCGACGAGTTCGTCTCCGAGCCCTACGGGCTGCAGGACCAGGTCGAGTTCGCCGCCAAGCGCGGGAAGCCGGTCTCCTACCCGGAGTGGGGGCTGTTCCACAACGGCGACAACCCCGAGTTCGTCCGGCGGATGGTCGAGTGGATCCGCACCCACGACACCGCCTACCAGACCGTCACGGACTACTGCCCGCACGGCTTCTGGCAGTGCGACCGGAACCCGCGCTCCAGCCGGGTCTTCAAGGAGCTGATGACCGGCTCCAAGGGCGCCACCGCGCCGTCAGCCGCGCATCCGGGCCAGTAGCACCCGCTTCAGCCCCGGCATCCGGGTCCGCAGCTGGTGCACCAGCGCCAGCCGGACCCGGACCCGGGCGGCCCGGGCGACCGCCCAGGGCGCCACCCGGCCGGGGCCCAGCACCAGCCGCTGGTTCGCCAGTTGGTCCGGGCGCCAGCGCTGCTTGTACGGCTCCTGGCCGCGCAGCAGGCTGAGCACCGGGATGTCCGCCGCCCGCACCTCGTCCAGGGCCGCCCCGAACAGCAGCCCGGCGATGTCGAGGCGCTCGCGCAGCGCCGGGGTGGCGCCGTACATGTAGAGGCCGCCGAAGGACGGGCAGAGCAGCACCAGGTTCACCGCCACCACCTCGCCGTCCAGTACGAAGCGGTGCAGCGCGGCCCGGCCGGAGGCCACCAGGCCCCGGGTGGACTCGGTCAGGTGGGCGGCGAACCGCTCGGTCCGGTGCTCGGGGGTGACCCCGCGATCGGCCCACTGCTCGAAGTGCAGGGCCAGCAACTCCCGCACCGTCTCCGGGACTTCCTCGACGGCGACGGCGCGGACCTCGACCCCGGCCTCGGCGATCTTGCGCAGCTTCACCCGGCTGCGCTGGGCGGTCTTGCCCGGCAGCCGCTTGAGCACCTCGGCGATCGGCACGGCCGGCAGGTACTGGCAGAGCGAGTCGGTGAAGCGGTGGCCGCGACCGCGCCAGTGCCGGTACACCTGCTGGACGGCGGCCTCCGGGTGCACCTCGCGCAGCTCCAGGGAGTGCCACGGGCGGTGCAGTGGGAGGGCGGCGGCCAGTTCGGCGGCAGCGCGGTCGGCGCAGGAGTCGTCCAGCAGCACGTCGGTGAAGTCCACCAGGCCCGCCCCGAGGTTGGTCAACCCCCCGAACGGGCCCCGGCGTTGCAGCGCCACCGCGCCGACCAGCCGGTCGTCCCGGCGGACCAGCACGAGCACCAGCCCGCCCGGCCGGCCGTAGTGCCGCCACCAGGAGGCCAGCCAGCAGGAGGCCTGGAACGGGGTGGCGGTGGAGCAGCGGGCGGCCAGCTCGTCCCACTCGGCCGCCAACTGCTCCAGGGCGTCGTCCTCGCGGCGGATCTCGGCCCGCCAGCGCGGCTGACCCGAGCCGGTCTGGCTGGGGAGGCTGATGCCGGAGATCTCGATGGTCATCGCCGACTCCCCGCCTGCTGCGGTTCCTTGGCGCCGGCCTGGTCGGCCCCGCCGGCCTTCGCATCGGCCTTCGCGTCGGCCTTCTCGGCAGCCTCCGCCCGGCGCTTGGGCACCTCCAGGGAGAGCGCCACGGTGCGCTCGGAGTCCTCGGCGGGGGCGGCCGGAGCGGCGGGGGTGGCGGGCTGCTCGGGCTCGGCGGTGCCCGGGCGGGGGCGGCGGGTCATCATCACCAGCGCGCCGAGCAGCAGCCCGCCGGCCGTGCCGACCGCGATGTCCAGCGTGGTGGACGGGGTGGACGGGCGGTCCGGCTCGGCGGCGGTGGCCAGCGGGACCAGCCGGACGCCGGTCTCCTTGCTGCTGGTGTTGGCGAAGGCGATCAGCGACTTGGCGACCGCGTCGGCGGAGCGGGCCGCGTCGGCCGCCCGCCGCCCGGTGCCGGTGATCTCGATCACCGGCGCGTCCGGGGAGGTGGTGCCGCGGACCTGCTGCTCCAGCTCGGTGACGGACCGTCCGGTCTCCGCGACCGCCCCGGCCAGCACCTGCGGCTGCCCGGCCAGCCGGCCGTACGCCTGCGCGAAGTTGACCGCGGTGGCGCTCTCCCCCGGCCCCTGCGGGACCACCACCACGTAGGAGTTGGCGGCGTAGCTCGGGTGCGCGACCACGGCGTAGCCGGCTCCCGCGACGGCGCCCAGCGGCACCGCGACGGCGATCGGCCACCAACGGCGGGCTCGGCTCAGTACGGACATGTGGGTACTCCTTGTCGGGCGAGTGGCCACGCCCGGGCGCGGGGAACGGCGCGCACCGGGCGGCGGGCCAGAGCTGGATCAGATTCGGCGAACCGGTGGCTCGTGCTGCTGTTCCCCCGCGCGCCCGTGCGGCACGGCCGCGGGCGTCCCGGCCCCGGACCCGTGGTGCTCCAGCGTCCGGTCGTACGTCAGGGCCAGGCGCTCCGCGATGGCCGCGATGTCGTAGTGGCGGACCGCGTCGGGGATCGGCAGGGGGGCACTGCGGCGGGACCAGAGCTCGCAGAGGGCGGTGGTGTACGCGGCGGCGGTCTGCGGGAGGCGGGCCGCCTCGGGGGCGGCGGACGCCGGGAGCTCGTCCAGCGCCGGGCAGGCGCTGTGCCGCACCGGGAGTCCGGCGGCCAGGCCCTCCAGGACGGTCAGGCCGAAGGTCTCCTCAGCCGACGGGGCGGCCAAGGCGTCGACGGCGGTGAGGAGTTCGGGCACGTCGCCGCGCTCCCCGGCCAGCACCACCCGCTCCCGCACCCCCAGCGCGGCGGCCTGCCGGAGCAGGGCCTCGCGCTCCGGCCCGGCGCCGACCAGCAGCAGCCAGGGCTCCCGCAGTGCGGGGTACTCGGCGGCCAGCCGGCTCAGCTCGGCGAGCACGGTGACCAGCAGGTCGAAGCGCTTGCCCGGCACCAGCCGCCCGACCGCGCCGACCACCCAGGAGGTCTGCGGCAGGCCGAGCTCGGCCCGCAGGTTCTGCCGCAGGGCGAGCCGGGAGGCGGTGGGCAGGGCGTACCGGGCGGCGTCGATGCCGTTCGGCAGCAGGGTGACCCGGTGGTCCGGGACGCCCCAGTCCGCGAGGGTGGCGGCGACCTGCCGGGAGACCGCGACGGTGGTGGTGCCGAGGCGTTCGGCGGCCAGGTAGAGGGACTTGACGCCCTGGGTGACCGGGCGGCCCTCGATCACGGTGGCGTGCAGCGAGTGCTCGGTGGCCAGCACCGGGCGGACCCCGGCCAGCCGGGCGGCGAGGCGGCCGTAGAGCATGGCCCGGTAGAGGTGGGTGTGCACCAGGTCGTACCCGCCGTGCCGGATCAGGCCGGTGAGGCGGGGCAGCACGCCGAGGTCGCGGTTGCCGCGCATCCGCAGGTCGTGCACGGTGACGCCGTCGGCGCGCAGCGCCTCGGCCACGCTGCCGGGGTTGGTGAGGGTGGCCACCTCGCACCGGTAGCGGGCCGGGAGGTGGCGGACCATCAGTTCCAGCTGGCGCTCCGCGCCGCCGGAGGCCAGGCCGGTGATCACGTGCAGCACCTTCACCGGGCGGCCCTCCGGGGGCGGCGCAGCCCGGTGACCACGTCGCGGAGCCGGTGCCGGCCGCGCTTGGCCCGCAGCCGCCACGCGCCGTCCCGGTCGCCGACGTAGCTCCGGGGCAGCGCGAAGCGGCCGGTGAGCCCGCTGTGTCCGATCGCGCAGGCGTAGTCGTACCCGGCGTCCCGGACGGCCAGGGTGGCCGCCAGGTCGACCGCGCCGTAGGGGTAGCAGAAGCCGGTGACCGGACCGCCGACCAGCTCCTCCAGGGCCCGGCGGCTCTCCCTGGTCTGGTCGGCCAGCACGTCGGCGGGCAGGCCGGGCAGGGCCCGGTGGCCGAGGCCGTGCGAACCGATCTCCCAACCGGCCCGGGCGAGTTCGGTCACCTGGTCGACGGTGAGCAGCTGCTTGCGCGGGCCCTCGATGTCCCAGCCGTTCTCGGTGCCGAGCAGGTCGGGCACCACGTAGGCGGTGGCGGTGAAGCCGTACTGGTGCAGCACCGGGACGGCGTGCCGGGCGAAGTCCGCGTAGCCGTCGTCGAAGGTCAGGCCGACCAGCCGGTCGGCCCGGCCGGCCGCGCGGGCCCGGAGCAGCTCGCCGACGCTGACACCGCGTCGGTTGGTGCGGTGCAGCCAGGCCATCTGGGCGGCGAACCGGCTCGGGCTGACGGTGAGCAGGTACGGGTCCTCCTCCTCGTCGGCCACCGAGTGGTACATCAGGATCCACGGGGCGGTCCGACCGATTCCGGCCGGGGGTTTCGGCCGGCCGGAGCGGGCCTGCGCCGGCAGGCGAAGGTGCTGAGCGGAGTCAACGTCCATGGGGCTTCCCTTCTGCGGGCGAAGGATGGAGGGCTTTGGTGACGGCCAGGAAGGGGCCCCGGACCTCGGGCGCCCGGAGCGCGAGGGCCAGGGCGGTGAAGACGCCGAGGACGGCCAGGCCGCCCAGCAGGGTGGCCAGCAGCGGATCGGCGACCAGGCCGTCGATCAGCCAGCCGACCGTGACGGCGCCCAGCGCGGCGGCCAGCAGGCGGGCCTGACCCGTGATCACCTTCGGTACCCGGATGGCGATCCCGCGCAGCAGCAGTCCGCGCATCAGCAGCGCGGCGGTGGTGGTGATGCCCGCCGCGTTCCCGGCCGCCAGGCCGAGGCCGCCGTACTGCGGGGTGGCCGCCAGGCCGACGCCGACGGTGACCAGCAGACCGAGCGCCATCGCACCGACCGGGTACCAGTCCAGCCTGGTCACCCGGAAGCTGGCCGGGTCCTCGTCCGCCCGGCGGACCACCGGCCGGACCGAGAAGTACGGACGGACCATCACCCCGATCAGCGCCTGGGCGGGCAGGCCGAAGCTGTAGACCCGGATCACGGCGGCGGTGGCGGCGGTGTCGTGGGCGGTGAACGCCCCGCGCTCGAACAGCAGGGCCACCACGGACGGGGCGCAGGCCATCATGAACGCGGTGCCCATCAGGACCAGGGCGGTGGCCTGGCCGATGTCCTTCTCCACCCTGTCCCGGGCCGCCCGCAGGTCACCGGCCGCCAGCGCCCTGGCCACCACCGGGAAGGTCACGGTGCAGATCAGGATGGCGGCGGTCATGGCGAGTTGGGAGACCTTGGCCGCGTAGTTCAGGTGCGAGATGGTGCCCGGGGGCAGGGCCGAACCGAGGTGGCGCTCGATGAAGACCTGGGCCTGCCGGGTCAGCGTGAAGCCCGCCACCGGCAGTATCGCCAGCGGGATCAGCACCAGTCCGGCCGTGCCCCGGCGGGACTTGCGGCGCTTGCCGGCGCGCAGCTTCTTCAGGAACGGGCCGACCAGCACCGCCGCCATCAGCACGCTGCCGGTGGCCACGCCGATCGCGGCGGACCGTACGCCCCAGACCCGGTGGCCGGTGAGCAGGACACCGAGGATGGCGAGGTTGTAGGCGACGTAGATGCCGGCCGGGGCGGTGAAGCTGTGGTGCGCCCGGAGCGCGGAGCCGAGGTAGCCGGCCGCGCCGAACGGCAGGATGGTCAGGGCGGTGATCCGGGTGCAGGTGACCGCGAGGTCCGGATCGGCCAGGCCGGGGGCCAGGAAGCCGACCAGGTGCGGTGCGCCGACCGCGACGACGGCCGACAGGCTGCACAGCGACAGCAGCAGCCAGGGCAGCGTGGCGCGGACCAACTGCCGTACCGGGTCCGGCCCGTGGGGGTTCTCCTCGCGGAGCACCAGGGCCAGGCTGAAGGCCGGGACCATCAGGAAGGCCATCGCGTCCTCGATCAGCAGCGGCGCGGCGGTCTCGGGGACGGTCCAGGCGACCAGGAAGGCGTCCGTGCCCTGGTTGGCGCCGAAGTAGCGGGCCAGCAGGAGGTCGCGGAGCAGGCCGAAGGCCGAGCCGGCGGCGGTGAGCAGCGCGGTGACCCCGAACGCCTTGGCCAGGAAGTCGCGCCGGGGCGGGGTGCTCTCGGTCCGGGGTGCGGGCAGCTCGGCGACGGCGAGTTGCTGATCGGTGCTCATGTGCGCGCCGCCTCGCCGGGGAAGGCCGCCTTGAGCGCCGCCCCGAGGATCACCGAGGTGAGCACGGTGGTGGTCCCGCCGATGTCGGCGTAGAGGAAGTCCACGACCACCCAGACCAGCAGTCCGAGTGCCGCCAGCCGGACCCCGCGGGGCACGCCCGCGGCGGGCCGGGCGACGGACGGAAGGACGCCTGCGGCGGGCTGCGGCGCGCGGCCTGACGGGGCGTCGGCCGCACCCGCGGCCGGCCCGGCGGTGGAACGGGCACCGGCGCCACCCGCCACCGGCGAGCCGCCTGCCGCGACCGCCACGGCACCGGCCCCGGCCCCGGGGTCACTCCCGGTCGAGCCGCCGCCGGGCCGCCGGCCACCGGGCGCCCGGCCGTCGGGGCCCGCGTTGCGCAGGCAGTTGACGAGCAGGGTGAGCAGGAGGGCGAGGTAGGCGAGGGCGCCGATCAGGCCCTGCTCGCTGAGGACCAGGAAGTACATGTTGTGCGGGGAGAGCAGCGGCTCGCGGGTGAAGCCGATCTGGGAGTCGGCGGCGTCGCTGCCGGAGGAGAGCCGGAGCGGGGCGTGGCTGTCGCGGAGCTGCTGGAAGGCCTTGGGGCCGGCGCCGGTGGTGGGGTGGTCCTGCCAGATCCGGACGGCGGTGCCCCAGAGGTCGTAGCGGTCGGTCACCGACTGGTCGGGGGCGGAGGAGACCGAACCGATGCTGGTGAGGCGCTCGGTGACACCGTCCCCGCCGAGCCCGAGGCCGCCGATCGCGACCACGCCGAGGGCCAGGGCGAGCACCGCGCCGCGCAGGGCGAGCCGGACGTCGGCCCGCACCAGCAGGACGGTCACGGCCACCGCGGTGGCGATCCAGCTGCCCCGGCTGAAGGAGACCGCGAGCGGGAAGAGCAGGAAGCCGGCCGCGCAGGCGCAGGCGATCCGCAGGCCCCGGCGCCCGCCGGGGCCGCGCTCGCCGAGGGCGAGCGCGAGGGCGGCGATCAGGCCGAAGCTGACCACGGTCGACATCGCCATGATGTCGAGGGCGCCGAAGGTGCCGATCGCCCGGATCGGCTGCCCGGTGTACGAGGCACCGGTGCCGGTGAGGAACTGCTTGGCGCCGACCACGCCCTGCACCAGGGCGGCCACCACCAGGGAGCCGAGCACGAGTTGCTGGTCGAGGCGGTCCCGCAGGGAGCAGAGCACGGCGGCCGGCACCAGGACGAACACCTGCACCAGCCGGACGAAGCCGGTGACGCTGGCGGCCGGGTCGATGGAGTGCACGGTGGCCACCCCGGCCGCCACCACCACGGCGCCGAACAGCACGGCGACGGTGCGGTCCAGGGCCGGGAGCCGGCCCCGCAGCAGCGCGAGGCCGGTCACCGCGACCAGCGCCAGCGAGGCGAGGTCGGCGGCCGTCACGTGCACGGCGGCGGTGACGTCCTTCTCGCCGGTCGGCATGCAGACCAGCAGCACGGTGGCGGCGGCCAGCAGGCTGGGCCGGCGCAGCCACCGGAGCTGACGCTCCGTCAAACCTGCCGGTAACGCCCGCTGGTGGGGCAGGGTCAGGGCCACCTGGTCGTCAGCTCCCGTCCGGATGCAGCATGAGGGCGGCGGTACGGAAGAGCGTCTTGACGTCGAGCCAGAGGCTCCAGCTCTCGATGTACCGGTTGTCGAAGCGGGCCCGGTCCTCGATGGAGGTGTCGCCGCGCAGGCCGTTGACCTGGGCGAGGCCGGTGAGGCCGACCGGGACGCGGTGGCGGTCGGCGTACTCGGGGTACGCCTGGCCGAACCGCATGACGAAGTACGGGCGTTCGGGGCGCGGGCCGACCAGGCTCATGTCGCCGCACAGCACGTTCCACAGCTGCGGCAGCTCGTCCAGCGAGCTCTTGCGCAGGAAGTGGCCGACCGGGCTCATCCGGTGGTCCTGGGAGATGTTCCAGTGGGTGGCCGACTCGTGCTCGTTCGCCGGGCGCAGGGTGCGGAACTTGAGGACGGTGAAGACCCGTCCGTCCAGGCCGGTGCGCTGCTGGCGGAAGAGCACGCCGGGGCCGGTGTCGAGCCGGACGGCGAGGGCGACGGCGGCCAGCAGCGGGGAGACCAGCAGCAGGCCGAAGCCGGCCGCGCCGATGTCCAGCAGGCGCTTGGCGATCCACCCGGGCCGCTGCATGGCGGGACGGCCGACCTGGAGGCAGGGGAAGCCCCAGATGTGGTCCTGGTCCTTGCCGCGGACCGCGCCGTACTCCCGCAGGGAGGGCACCAGCCATACCTCGCAGCCGAGTTGGGCGGCCTTGCGCAGGCTGGCGGCGGTCTCGGCGTCGCCCGTGGCGCCGTCGGTGGCGATCACGTGCCGGATCCGGTGGCGGCGGATCACCCGGCCGATCGCCTCCCGGCCGCCGAGCACCGGGAGCTTGCCGTCCTCGGCCAGCAGCACCGGGTCGGAGTCCAGGAAGCCGACCGGGCTGAGGCCGTAGTCGGGGTGCTCGGCCAACGCGGCGGCCACCTTCTGGCCGTGCTGGCCGGCGCCGAGCACCAGGGTCGGGCCGGGCCGCCGCCGGCGGCCCCGGCGGAGCATCCGGTAGACCAGCGCCCGGCCGGTCGCGGCGGTGAGCAGGAAGACCGTCAGCAGGGCGAGCAGCCGCAGCGGGGAGGCCGGGCTGTCCGGCCAGCCCTCCAGGCAGGCGGCCAGGGTGACGGCGAAGGCGGTGGCGACGGTGGCCCGGGCGGCCAGCGCGGGGAACTCGTCGAGGGCGGAGAGGGTGAGCCGGTTCCGGTAGAGGCCGCCGGCCAGGTTGAGCGCGAGCAGGAAGGGCAGCACGGCACCGGCCGCGTGCAGTGGGTCGGTCAGGGCGATCGCCACCGACAGGGCCAGACAGTCCGCGGTGACCAGGGCGGCCGGGCGGACGATCCGGAACCGGGCCCGGCGGCGGTACCGGCGGGCGATCGGCGGGGCGGACCGGGCGGTGGTCGCGCGGCGTGGGGCCCGCCGCTCCAGGAGCTCGGTGGCGGCCCGACGGGAGGGGGGCTGCACCGGCTGTCCCGGCCGTGGCACGCTCTCGTGGTCAATGGTCATCAGCGCACGAACTCCCCTGCTGTGTACCCGTCTTGACGGGACACCCGGACCCGGTTCGGACCGACGAGGTAATCCCGGCCGACGGGTGCGGTCCAGGTAGCGCCTGCTGCCACGGGCGGCTATTCGGGTATTTCCGAGTATGGTGCTCAGAAATGACAACGAAGCAGGCAAAATCAGACAATACCGAACGCCGGCGCGGTTCCCGGAAGCTGACTTGCCATTTCATTCCACCCGCCCATTAATAAGACTTTCGGATTTTGAATCCTCGGTCGCTCCGGTCGAGATGCGAACACGGCAGCACCCGCGCGGCGAGCATTCACGGTCTGAGAAACGATCAGAACCGCCCGGGGACACGGGTATCGGCACCCTCGGCGAGGCGGGCGGCGGGGATCCCCTCTCGAAGGAGCTTTCGATAGAGGTCCCCCACCTGCCGGACCACCCCTCGGACATCGTGATGATCGGACATTCGTTCCCGGGCGAGCAGGCCGAGCCGTTCGCATTCGATCCGATCGCTCAGCGCACGCACCACCAGCCGGGCCAGCGCGGCCGGGTCGTCCGGTGCCGCCAGCCCCTGCGCGAGCAGCTCCGGCGGCAGGCACTCCCGGGCCCCCGGCACCTCGGTCATCAGCACCGGGCGCGCGGTGGCCATCGCCTCCAGCGGGGCCAGCGCCATCCCCTCCCAGCGGGACGGCAGCACCACCAGATCGGCGGCGGCCAGCCAGGGGCGGGGGTCGGACACGTCACCCGCCATCCGGACCGAGCTCGGGTCGGGGAGCTCGCGGACGATGTCCGCCAGCGCGTTGGCGTCCGGCCCGCCACCGACCAGGGCCAGCCGGGCGTGCGGCAGCGCGGCACTGACGGTGGGCCAGGCGGCCAGCAGCACGTCCTGGCCCTTCTGCCGGCAGAGCCGGCCGACGCAGACCGCGAGCGGCGCGGCCGGGTCCAGCCCGAGCGACATCCGGGCCGCCCGGCGGGCGGCCGAGTCGGCGGGGGCGTGGTGGCGCAGGTCCACGCCGTTCGGCACCACCTGCCAACGGGCCGTCAGACCGGCCGCCTCACCGTCGGCCCGCTCCTGCTCACTGACGCAGAGCAGTGCGTGCGTCCAGCGGGCGGCCGCCAGCCGCTCCCAGCGCAGGCTGGCGGCGGCCACCGGACCGGTGACGGCGGCGAACGACCAGGCGTGCGGCTGGAAGACGGTCGGCACCGCGCCGCGCACCGCGAGCCGGCCGGCCAGACCGGCCTTGGCACTGTGCAGGTGCACCACGTCGGGGTTGCTGCCCCGGACGATCCGGCGCAGCCGCCACGCCTCCCCCACCGTCCCCGGCCCGGGCGACCGGCCCGCCTCCCAGTCCAGCACCAGCGCCCCGGCGGCAGCCGCCTCGGCAGCGAGGCGGCCCTCGGGCGGGCAGGCCAGCAGCACCCGGCAGCCTGCCTCGCGCTGACCTCGGACCAGGTCCACCACGACGCGGGCGACGCCGCCGTCGACGGGCTGGGAGACGTGAAGGATAGTCATCGGCACGGCGGCGAGCCTAGGTTCGCGGCCCGGCCGGCCCCGGGCTCCGTCACCCGTACCAGTGACCACAACCACTCGTACGGGGCCCCGCCGGGGCCGTCTGCGGCCGGAGCCGTAACGGTCGCGGCGGCAGGACAAGCGCCCGGCGGCGCCAGGAACCGCGCGAATCGGAAGACCACCCACCGTCAGACAGCGCCGGTCCCACCGCTCCCCCGCGCACCCCGCCCCACCGACCGCCTGTGCGACGTTGGCCAACGCGGCAGCCCGCCCGGCAGGCGCCTGCGGCGGGCACGGGACGGGCCGGAGCCAAGGTCGGGGCGGCACGACAAGCGCCCAGGGGCGCGAGGAACCGCGCGAACCGGAAGGCCACCCACCCCCAACCGACCCACCGTCAGACAGCGCCGGTCCCACCGCTCCCCCGCGCACGGTTCCTCGCTCCCCTGAGCGCTCTGCCCTACCGGCCCCTGTGCCCAGACCTCCGGCGTCGGGATGCGTTGGCCGACGCCAGAGGCTGCCGAGCGGGGCCGCAGGCCCACCGGCGCCGGGCTGGGCACGACGGGCCGGTGGGCGGGGCGAACCGACGGAGTGCCGGCCGGGTCCGACGGGGGTGCGGGCCGGCCGGGGGCGGGTCAGGCGGTCTCGGTGGCCAGCTTCACCAGGATCTGGTCGTGGATCCGGTTCAGGCCCTTGGGTGCGAAGGTGCGCTCGAAGAAGCCGCCGATGCCGGTGGCCCCGGTCCAGGCCGCCCGGACGGTGACCTTGCTCCCGGTGCCCTCGGGGGTGACCGTCCAGGTGATCACCATCGAGGAGTTGGCGTCGGTCTCCACCAGGGTGTGGCCGCCCGGCTCGGTGACGGTGAACAGGCAGTCCCGGACCCGCTTCTCGGTGGCCTGGAGCTTCCAGTGCACCTGGGTGCCGGCCCCGCGCCCGCCCGCCCGCACCTCGTACTCGCTGTACTGCTCGGGCAGCAGCTTCGGCCGGATCACCGCGTAGTCGGCGAGCGCCTCGAACACCCGCTCCGGAGCCGCCCCGGGGAGGACCCGCTCGGTGGTGGCCTGCACCTGTCCCATCTTCGTACTCTCCTCTAGCCGTTCCCTCGCACAGCAGCGGTACCGCCGCCGACCCAAGCCAATCACAGCGGCCACCGGGATAGGCTGGCCGGTGTGCTGACCGAGGTGACCGCTCTCCGCTACCTGGACCCGCTGCGCGCCGGAGGCTCCGTCCCCGGCATCGTGGAGACCGACGACCTCGGCACCTACGTGGTGAAGTTCACCGGCGCGGCCCAGGGCCACAAGGCGCTGGTGGCCGAGGTGGTCGTCGGCGAGCTGGCCCGCCGGCTCGGCCTGCGGGTGCCCGAGCTGGTGCTGGTGGACTTCGACCCGGCGGTGGCCGCGCACGAGCCGGACCAGGAGATCCAGGACATCCTGCGGGCCAGCGCCGGGCGCAACCTCGGCATGGACTTCCTGCCCGGCGCCCGGGACTTCACCGACGGCCTGCTGACGGTCGATCCGCTGGAGGCCGGCCGGATCGTCTGGCTGGACGCGTTGACCGCCAACGTGGACCGCAGCTACCGCAACCCCAACCTGATGGTCTGGCACGGCAAGCTCTGGCTGATCGACAACGGCGCCGGGCTGGTCTTCCACCACCGCTGGTCCGGCGCGGCGGCCTCGCTGCTCAAGCGCTACGACCTCAGCGAGCACGCGCTCGGCCGGTACGCACCGGACCTGCGGGCGGCGGACGCCGCGCTGGCCCCGCTGGTCACCCCCGAGCTGCTGCGCGAGGTGGTCGCCCTGGTGCCGGAGGAGTGGCTGGCGGGCGAGCCGGGCTTCGACTCCACCGAGGCCCTGCGCGAGGCGTACGTCTCCCAACTGGCCGCCCGGGCGGCCGGGTCGGCGGCCTGGCTGCCGGCCGACTTCCCCACCCCGGAGCAGCTGGAGCGCACCGCCGCGAGCCGGGCCGCCGCCACCCGGGCGGGCCGTCCGGCCTGGCTCCAGGAGGTCCCCGACCTGAGCGGCAAGCCGCAGACCCGCTGATCCCGCAGGGCCGCCCCGGCACGCCCGACAAGCCCCCGAAGATCACCGGACACTCCGTCAACTTCCGTCACCGACAGGTCATTTCAAGCCGGTCACCATTCCTCGAATCCATGTGCGGAAGCGGCCGTCCGGGTCCATACTCATCGCCATGCCACCCACTCCGATCGGGGATTCCGGGCCGGCCGATCCCCCACCGCAGCCCGCCGATACCGACGCCGGCACCGTCCTCGTCCCGCCCCCTCCGGCACCGCCCCGCTTCCGGCCCCGGGAGCTCGCGAACGCCCTGCTCGCCGCCCTGGTCCTGGCCTGCGTCGCACTCGGCGTCTGGCGGGCCGTCGCACTCGGCGCGGACGGACTGGCGGCCGGCACCTTCATCCTGGCCGCCGCCGCGCTGCTCTCCAGCGGGGTGATCTCCTTCAACCGCTGGCAGCTGCGCCCGGCCTACGCGGTGGTCGCCCTGCTGGTGGCCGCCGCGCTGACCGCCTCCGTCGGCCGCTGGGGCCAGCACTACTTCGCCAACCAGCCGGTGGACGTGACCAGTCAGATCGACTGGCCGGCCGATCCGGCCACCGCCACCATCACCGCGACGGCCCGGCTGGCCGTACCGAAGAACCTCGACAGCCTGGACATCAGCGTGGTGCTGGTGGACCTGCGCCCCACCGTCGGGGACTGCGGCGACTCCACCTTCAAGGTGCTCCGGCTCGGTGACGTCCGGCCCGCCGAGTACCGGGCCGGTCCCGGTGAGCGGGCCAGGGCCCGGAGCGGGGACACCGTCACGGTGCGGATCCCGCCCAGGGTGAAGCAGGTGGACCTGGTCCTGACCGTCGACCCGGCCCCCAGCTGTGAGATGACCGCCTACATCCAGCTCGCCAGGTTCCACAACTCCGAGAAGTGACGGGGGTCCTGTTGCGGAGAATCCTGCGCGTCGGCGTCGTGCTCGTGGTCCTGCTGCTGCCGGCCTGCACCCGGGGCGGCGGGACGGTGCCGACCCACTCCCCCACGCCGACGGGGGACTCGCCGAGTCCGAGCGCCACCACCCTGCCGCCGGGGGCGCCGGTCATCGTCGGGTTCAAGAACGACCAGCCCAACCTCAGCCAGCTGCTCGACAGCGAGAGCCGGCCGACCGGCTTCGAGCCGGACCTCGCGCAGACCGTGCTGGCCGAGGCCCTGGGCTTCAAGCTGACCCCGTCCCCGGTCTCCACCCGGACCTGGGCGGACCAGCTGAGGAACGGTCAGGTCCGGGTGGTGGTCTCGGCGATCTCCTACACTTCGGCGCGCAACAAGGAGTTCCTGTTCGCCGGCCCGTACCTGCAGACCCGGCTGGGCATCATGGTCGCCAAGGACAGCCCGCTGAGCGACCGGGAGATCGCCGAGCTCAAGGGCCTGAAGGTCTGCTACATCCGCGCCACCACCGCCGAACCGGCCGTCGAGCAGCTGGTCAAGAACAACCCGGCGGTGATCCCGGTGCCGCAGGACACCGCCACCCGCTGCCTGGAGGACATCCGGTCCAACCCGGACGAGGTCTTCGTCTCGGACGGCATCATCCTGCGCGGCCAGAGCACCGCCACGCCGGGCAAGGACCTGTACCGCTTCGTGGAGCACGACATCGGCTCCGCCCCGCAGAAGTACGCCATCGCCCTGCGCTCCGACGACGGCGAGCTCTGCCTGCGGATCGCCAACGCACTGGACCGCTACCTGGGATCGCCGCAGTGGTTCGCCAACTTCAACTCCTGGTTCGGCCCGGCCGGCGGGGACCGGGCGCTGCTGGAGCAGCTCTACAAACCGCCGGCGGTCGAGCGCAAGTGGTGCGCCCCGCCCAGCAGCCAGGGCTGATCCGGAACGGAAGGGCCCGGGGCCGCACCGCCGTCGCGGTGCGGCCCCGGGTCACCGAGGTCCGGGGGCGGGTCAGCCTCCGTCGATGAACCGCTGGGCCTCGGTCCAGACAGCGCGGGCGACCTGGCGTCCCACCCGGGTGCCGGCCTCGTGGTCGAACTCCCAGTGGACGCCGCCGTAGAGGCGGGAGAGGCCGACCTCGTCGGCGGCCGCGCTCAGGGTCGGCCAGTACAGCCGCACGTCGGCGGCGGGGTGGCCGGGGTCGAACTTCGAGGTGCCGGCCTTGACGACCGCCGAGCCGCCGAAGGCGTCGCTGCGGGTGTAGAGCCGGAGCAGCTCGGCGCCGGTGGCGGTGAAGCCGGTGTGGCCCGAGACGTACGCCGGGAAGGCCGGGGTGGGCAGGTAGGTCCGGTACCGCTCGCCGTCGAAGGTCTGCGTGCCCTGGCCCGGGCCGGCCCAGCCCCGCACCTGCTGCCCGGACCTCTCGTACCGGATCAGGGTGATCGGACGGGCGTAGTCGAAGCTCCGCTTGGCGTCCCAGATCACCACGCCCGCGTCGGCCTCGGCCAGGCCGAGCGCGAAGTGCATCTTCACGTCCTCGGCCAGCGAGTGCCGGTCCCGGTGCGAGAGGTACCGGGCCCACTCCAGGGTGATGCCGCCGGAGGTCTCGGCCGGGTACATCCAGTACTCGGCGATGGCCTTCTGACGGTCGGTCAGACCGGCGCTGCGCTCCAGCTGGCGGTCGATCGCCGCGTCCGAGGCGGGGGTGCCGGGGGCGGGCGGCGGCGCGGGCAGGAAGGACTTCGGGTCCTTCAGCACGAACGGCCGGACCTCCGGGAACTGCGGGGTGATGAACGCCTGGGTGACGCCGTTCTGCACCAGCGGCGCCCAGCGCTCCGGGTGGATCAGGGCCGCCCGGTCGAAGTGCTCCTGGTCCTGCGGCGGGTTGGCCGGGACGTAGGTGCCGGGGGCCGCCGCGTACGGCGGGGTGCCCAGCTGGTTGGAGCCGTCGGCGTGCCGGTCCCGGAGCACCGCGCCGCAGGAGGCGCCGGCCACGGCGGCCGGGGTGCCGGCCTGCCGGGCCTGCTCGACGGTGGCGTCCGGGCGGGCGGCGGCCGGGTCGTGGCCGAGGTCGCGCAGCTTCTGGTCGAAGGTGGCGCGCTGGGCCGGGAGCAGGTCGGAGAGCGCCTGGTGGGCCGCGTAGTTGACGGCCTCCCGCTGGGCGGCGGCGGTGCGCTGCCACCACGGGCGGCGGAGCCGGTCGCCGAGCTGGGTGGCCTTCGCGCGGTGGTCGTAGGCGGCCCAGGCGTCGAAGACGCAGGCGTTCAGGATGCCGATCGCCCGGGGGCCGACGGGGGGCGGGGTGTTCTTGCCGGAGGCCGCGGTGGCGGCCCGCAGCGAGTCGAGCAGCTGGGTGTTCCACTGGAGGACGGCGTTGTCCCCCGGCCGGGGGGCGGCCAGGTCGCTCCGGGCCTCCGCCGGGCCGCCGGTCGCCACGGTGAGGACGGCCGCGCTGAGCGCGACGGCCGTGACCAGGGCGGGTAACCGGCGGCGGGCGGTGGTTCGGACGGTGCGGGTGGGGTTCACGTTCCTTCTCTCCATGGGCCTGGGCGTGGACCCGCCCTGACCGGCCGTCAGCCGGGCAGGGCGGGGACCGAGTGCGCCGGGGTGCTCACTCGGGCCAGTCGGACTTGAGGATGACCTCGACGAAGTCGGGGCGGACGAAGTCGGCGTCGTAGTGCGCCAGCACGTCGGCCTTGATGTTGCCGAAGGTGGTCTCGGGACGGGGGGCGATGCCCTCGTTGAAGGCGGCCAGGATCTGCTGCTTGAAGTCCGGCCGGGGGTGGGCGGCGGTGACCGCCGCCCGGATCTCGTCGGAGACGTCGTGGTAGCCGATGCCGAGCACGTCCAGCTCGACGCCGGCGGTGACCAGTGCCACCTCGGGGGCCATGTGGGTGGGGATCTCCGGGGTGGTGTGCAGGGCGATGCCCTCCCACACCAGCCGGGCGCTCTCCGGCGGCACACCGTGCGAGAGCAGGAAGGCCCGGGCCTCGTCGGCGCCGTCGATCTCGAACCGGCGGCCCGAGCCGCGGTACGGCTCGGAGAGCCCGAGGTCGTGGAAGAGCGCACCCACGTAGAGCAGCTCGCGGTCGACGGTCAGGCCCCGGCGCTCGCCCTGGAGCGCGCCCCAGAGGAAGACCCGGCGGGAGTGGTGGAACACCAGGTCGGTGGTGGCCTCGCGGATCAGCTCGGTCGCCTCCTTGGCGATCCTGCTGTCGGGGATCTCGATGCCGGCGATCTGTTCGGTCATCAGGTGGCTCCTTGCGTGCGGTCGGGAGGGTCGGACGGAGGCTCAGCGGGTGGTGCGGCCTACCACCAGTAGCTCGGGTACCGCGCGGTCCGGCCACTGCGCCCGGCGACGATGCCGACCAGCACCAGCACCACGGTGGCCAGCGCCAGCAGGGCGAGGAAGGTCACCGGGTGGGGCCGGGTGAGCACCACGATCACGGCGGTCGCGGCGGCCGGCGAGTGCGGCGTGCGGGCCAGCATCATGGCGCCCAGCGCCAGACCGCCGGCCACCCCGGCCGCCCACATCGAGCTGCCGCCCACGGCCAGCACCAGGAAGCCGACCAGGGCGGAGATCAGCTGGCCGCCGATCACGCTGCGGGGCTGGGAGAGCGGCAGTGCGGGAGCGCCGAAGACCAGCGCGGCGCTGGCCGCCAGCGGCGGGATGAGCACGGTCTGGTGCAGGCCGACGCCGATCGCGACCAGGGCCACCAGGGCCGCGACCGAGCCGGCCGTGCCGACGGTGACCGCGGAGAGGGCGGGCCGGGCCGGTGCCTTGCTCGCCAGCCGGCTCGGTGTGACGGGTGCGGCGGGCGCCGCCACCGGCGGGGCGGAGAGGTTGGTCATGACGGGCTCCATCGGGATCGTCGCGGACGCTGCTGCTGCCTGAGTCTCTGCTAATGCTTTTTCGGCATGCTACACATTAGCTGGAGGCGCGGGCATCTCACGTCCCGGAGACCGGAACCGGACCGGACGACGTCGGGACGGTTCGAACGGGACCGGCGGAAAGGCATGATGGGGACCATGAGCAGCACGACGCGGCAGCGCAGCAGCACTCCGACGGCGGTCGACCGGCTGCCGCTGACCGGCGAGCCGCTCGCTCTCGACCTGGTGAACACCACCTACGTGCACGGTGGCACCCGGGGCAGCCTGGTGGACGCCCTGACCGGACCGGCCGACCTGGACGACTGGCTGCGGGCCTGCCTGCCCCGGCTCGGCGCACGGCTGCGCCCCGAGCTGGCCCGGCTGCTGGACCGGCAGCCCGCCGACTCCGACCACCTGGCCCGGCTGCTGGAGCTGCGCGCGGCGCTGCGCGAGCTCTCGGCCGCCCGGGTGTCCGAGGCCGCACCGCCGCCGGCCGCCCTGGACACGGTGAACCGCACCGCCCGACTGGCCGCCGGATGGCTGGAGTTCGCCCCCGGCGGCACCGGGACGGCGCCCCGGTGGACCGAGCCGGACCTGCGACTGGTCGCGCTCGGCGAGATCGCCGCCGCCGGCGTCGAGCTGCTCACCGGACCGGCCGCCGAGCAGCTCCGGGCCTGCCGGGCACCGGGCTGCATCCTCTACTTCGTCCGCAGCCACGCCCGCCGGGAGTGGTGCACCACCGCCTGCGGGAACCGGGTACGGGTCGCCCGGCACAGCAAGCGGCTGCGCGAGCCGGCCGCCCCTACCCCCTGACGCCTCTGACGCCCATGGCGCTCTCTCCTCCGGTCCGTTGGTTCCTTCACCAACGACACTAGGGAGCCGTCCCGGGGTGCGGCCAGGACGGCGCCCGCTCTCCGTCAGCTGTGAGCAACGAACGGGGCATTACCGGGAGGTAGGCGTTTCGACACGGCGTCAGGCCGGGTACGCGGTGCGGCGGTCGGGCCGGTCCGCGCTCAGTACCGGCCGACGGTGGCCGCGATGACCTCCTCCGGGGCCCGGTCGGCGAACATCCCGGCCTCCGCCTGACGGACCGCCAGCACCGCCGCGTGCAGCTGGGCGCCGAGCGCCTCCCGGAGCACCACCGAGACCTCGAAGGCGTCCGCCGCCTCGTCCAGCCCGGCCGGCAGCCGCTCCACGGTGCCGAGCTCGGCCGGATCGCCGCTCACCTCGCCGGGCAGCGGCTTGCCCGCGTCCAGCCCGTCCAGCCCCGCCGCGATCACCCCGCCGACCAGCAGGTAGGGGTTGGCGGTGGCGTCGAAGCACTTCACCTCGGCGTTGGCCTGCCGGGCGGTGGAGCCGGTGATCAGCCGCAGCGCGGCCTCCCGGTTCTCCAGGCCCCAGCAGCGGTACGGGCCGGACCAGCGGGACGGGCGCAGCCGCAGGTAGCTGGCGGCGCTCGGGGCGCCCAGCGCCAGCAGGGCCGGCAGGTGGTCCAGCACCCCGGCCAGGAAGTGCTCGGCGGCGGGGTGCAGCCCGTACGGGCCACCGCCGCCGGCGCCGAGGTTGCGGCCGTCCCGCCAGAGGCTGAGGTGCAGGTGGCCGCCGTTGCCCACGCCCTCCGGGGAGAGCGCGGGGGCGAAGCTCACCCGCAGGCCGTGCCGGGCCGAGACGGCCCGGACGGTGTGCCGCACCAGCACGGTGGTGTCGGCGGTGCCGAGCGGTCCGTCCGGGGCGACCGAGACCTCGAACTGGCCCGGCGCGTACTCGGGGTGGAGCTGGAGCACCGTCAACTCCTGCTCGCCGAGCGCCCGGAGCAGGTCGCGCAGGTAGTCGGAGAAGTCGGCGAAGCGGTGCATCCCGTACGCGGGGGCGGTGGTGGCCGGGGCACCGGTGGGGTCGGTGACCACCCACTCCACCTCGATGCCGGTGCTCAGGGTCAGACCGCGCCGGGCGGCGGCGTCCACCATCCGGGCCGCGAACCGGCGCTGGCAGCCGGGGTGCGGGGTGCCGTCCTGCGCGTACCGGTCGGCGGGGGCCCAGGCCCAGCCGGGCTGGGCGGCCAGCGGCACCAGGCGGTCCAGGTCCGGCACCAGCCGCAGGTCGCCGTCCGGCCCCCGGGTGAAGGGGCTGGAGGTGACCGAGTCGTCCAGCAGGAAGACGTCGAAGCACGGCGCCGCGCCCACGCCCCACTCGGCGGCGTGCTCCAACTGCCCGACCGGGAAGGTCTTCACCCGGCCGATCCCGGAGTTGTCCACCCAGCTGACGGCCACCCCGTCCACGCCCTGGGCGGTCAGCCGGGAGGCGACGAGACGGGCCCGGGCGGCGCGCTCGGCGCGCGAGGGTGCGCTGTTCATGGCGCCCATGCTGCCCGCGCCCGGGCCCGCCGCCCGGCCGGTGTCACTCCTCCGGCGGTGCGGTGCCACTCCATCGGGTAGCGGCTCCGTCACAGTGGCCGGGCCCTGTCAAGGAGTGCGGCAGCAGACGTGACGCAGCACACACTCCTGGCCGAAATATCCGGGGACAGCCTCCCCGTTTGACGCTATGTTCAGAACATCCGGGGAATCCGTCCCCGGTAACGGGGGCACGGAGAGGAGCCGGACCGATGACCGTCACCGCCACCAGGGCGAGTGCACCACGACTGCGGGCCGACGCCTCCCGCAACCGGGAGCGGATCATCACCGCGGCCCGCGAGGCGCTCGTGGAGCTGGGACCCGACGTCCCGCTCGACGAGATCGCCCGCCGGGCCGGGGTGGGGAACGCGACCGTCTACCGGAACTTCGCCGACCGGCGCGAGCTGGTCCACCACGTCGCCTGCTCGGTGATGCGCCGCGTCTCCGAGCACGCCCGGGCCGCGATGGCCGAGGAGGCGGACGCCTTCGACGCCGTGGTGCGCTTCACCATGGCCAGCGCGGAGGAGCAGATCAGCGCGCTCTGCCCGCTGGTCAGCGAGCACGCCGATCCGGAGCATCCCGAACTGGCCGAGGCCGGCCAGGAGTTGATGACCCTGGTGACCGAGGTGATCACCCGGGCCCAGCGGGCCGGGGTGTTCCGCACCGATGTCGGTGTCGGCGACTACCTTGTCGCGGTGACCCAGTTGACCAGGCCGCTGCCCGGCACCGGCTGCCTCACGGCGGGGGGCTGGTCCCGCCGCCACCTGATGCTCCTGCTGGACGGCATGCGGGCCCCGGCCCGCTCCGAACTGCCCGGCCGTCCGGCGGCCCTGGAGGACCTCAAGCGCCCGTAGCACCGACGTTCCACCGGAAACCCGCGCCCGGCCAGAGCCCGAGCGCGTCCCGTGACTTCGTCCCAGTCCCAGCACACCGCTCGTCTTTCGCACGCTCTCGCACCTAAGTGGGTAACCCCTTGTCCGGTACCAACACGGCGCCCGACCCGCGCCGCTGGCAAGCCCTGGCCTTCATCGGCCTGGCACAGCTGATGGTGGTCCTCGACGCCACCGTCGTGAACATCGCCCTGCCCTGGGCCCAGGCCGACCTCGGCATCTCCGACGGCAACCGCTCGTGGGTGATCACCGCCTACGCGCTGGCCTTCGGCTCGCTGCTGCTCTTCGGCGGCCGGGTCGCCGACCTCTGGGGCCGCCGCCGCACCTTCATCGTCGGCCTGGTCGGCTTCGCGCTGGCCTCCGCGCTCGGCGGCGCCGCCGTCAACACCGGCATGCTGCTCGGCGCCCGCGCCCTGCAGGGCGTGTTCGGCGCGCTGCTCGCGCCGGCCGCGCTCTCGCTGCTCGCGGTGATGTTCACCTCCGGCCAGGAGCGCGCCAAGGCCTTCGGCATCTACGGCGCCATCGCCGGTGGTGGCGGCGCGATCGGCCTGATCCTCGGCGGTCTGCTCACCGAGCACCTGAACTGGCGCTGGACCTTCTACGTCAACATCCCGTTCGCCCTGGTCGCGATAGCCGGCGCGGTGCTGGTGATCAGCGAGCCGGCCGGGAGCCGCAACCGCAACAAGCTCGACGTCCCCGGCGTGCTGCTGGTCACCAGCGGCCTGGTCGCCCTGGTCTACGGCTTCACCACGGCCGAGAAGGACGGCTGGAGCGCTGGCCTGACGATCGGTCTGTTCATCGCCGCCGCCGTGCTGCTGGCCGCCTTCGTGGTGGTGGAGAGCAAGGTCTCCGCCCCGCTGCTGCCGCTGCGCGTGGTCACCGAGCGGAACCGGGGCGGCGTCTACGCCGCGCTGGGCGTCGCGGTGATCGGCATGTTCGGCCTGTTCCTCTTCCTGACCTACTACCTGCAGGTCGTGCTGAAGTACACCCCGGTCACCACCGGCCTGGCCTTCCTGCCGATGGTGGCGGGCATGATCATCGGCTCCACCCAGATCGGTGCCCGGCTGATGACCAAGGTGCCGCCGCGCCTGCTGATGGTGCCCGGCTTCCTGACCGCCTCGGTCGGCCTGCTGATCCTCACCCAGATCGACGTGGACACCAAGTACGCCACCCTGATCCTCCCCGGCCTGGTGCTGATGGGCCTCGGCATGGGCACCTCGTTCATGCCGGCCATGAGCCTGGCCACCCACGGCGTCGAGCCGCGGGACGCGGGCGTGGCCTCGGCCATGGTCAACACCTCCCAGCAGGTCGGCGGCGCCATCGGCACCGCGCTGCTGAGCACCATCGCGGCCAGCTCCACCACCGCCTGGCTGAAGGACAACGTCGCCCAGGCCGCCTCCGGCCCCGAGCTGTACAAGCTCGGCGGCATGGTGCACGGCTTCCAGACCGCCATCTGGTGGTCCTTCGGGATCATGGTGCTGGCCGCCGCGATCGCCGGCGTGCTGATCAACACGGGCAAGCCCGAGGCCCCGGCCCCCGGCTCCGCCCAGGAGGACGCCGTCCCGGTGCTGGTGCACTGACCCGACGCGCCCCGTCCGGCCCCGCCTCCCTCCGGGAGGCGGGGCCTTCGCGTTTCCCCCGCCCGCACCCTTCCTACCTCGGGGTAACTTCGCTACAGTGACCGCACGCACCACCGCCGGGCTTCGGGAGCCGCACCGGCGGGGCCGCGTCCGCCCGTGCCATCGCACCTCGCGCGGACCCGGCAACGGGACCTTCACCTGGGTCGCCATCTTCTCAGTGCGCCTGAGCACCACGGCAGTTCACCGTCAGAGCCGGAGCGGACCGGCCTGCCCGCGTGACGCCGCAACCGTCATCTCCCGCCACCGCGCCGCCACACCCTCCTCCCCCGCCCAGCCCTCCGGGGCCGCCGCTCGACGACGAGCCGTGCGCCGGGCCGGGGAGGGCGGCGCGGCTCCCATGACAAGGAGTCAGGACAATGGAGCGTCCCTTCCCCACCGTCGCCGTGGTCGGCCTCGGCACCATGGGTGCCGGCATCGCCGTCGCGGTCGCCCGCAGTGGCCGGCGGGTGATCGGCATCGAGGCCGGCCCGGCCGAGGCCGCCGCCGCGCTGGCCCGGATCGAGCAGGCCACCGCCGCCGCCGTCCGCCGGGAGCGGCTGACCGAGGAGCAGCGCACCGCGCTGCTCTCGCTGGTCTCGGTCGGCGACCAGCTGGACGCCGCCGCCACCGCCGACCTGGTGATCGAGGAGGTCCCGGAGCAGCTGGAGCTCAAGCGCGAGCTGTTCGCCGAGCTGGACCGGATCTGCCCGCCGGAGACGGTGCTGGCCACCGGCACCACCGCGCTCTCGGTGACCCGGATCGCCGCCGCCACCAGCCGCCCGGAGCGGGTGCTCGGCCTGCACTTCTTCAACCCGGTGCACACCATGAAGCTGGTCGAGGTGGTCCGCACCGTGCTGACGGCGCCTCAGGTCGCCGAGGACGCCGCCGAGTTCGCCCGCGACCTGGGCAAGGAGCCGGTGGCGGCCGGGGACCGGGCCGGCTTCGTGGTGAACGGCCTGCTGTTCGCCTACCTCAACCAGGCCGCCGCGATGTACGAGTCCAGGTACGCCACCCGGGAGGACATCGACGCCGCCATGCGGCTGGGCTGCGGCCTGCCGATGGGCCCGCTGGCGCTGCTCGACCTGATCGGCGTGGACACCGCGCGCACCGTGCTGGAGGCGATGTACGAGCAGTCCAGGGACCGGCTGCACGCCCCCGCCCCGATCCTCGGCCAGCTGGTCGCGGCCGGGCTGCTGGGCCGCAAGACCGGGCGCGGCTTCTACACCTACCAGGCCCCCGGCTCCTCCCGGGTGGTGCCCGAGGCCGGCGCCGCCGCCGTCGAGCGCCCGGCCGGGCGCGAGGTGCGCACGGTCGGCGTCTGCGGCTCCGGCACGATGGCCACCGGCATCGCCGAGGTGTTCGCCAAGGCCGGGTACGCGGTGGTGCTGACCGCCCGCAGCCAGGCCAAGGCGGACGCCGCCAAGGCGCAGCTGGCCGGCTCGCTGGAGCGCTCGGTCAAGCGCGGCCGGCTGACCGAGGAGCAGCGGGACGCCGCGCTGGCCCTGGTCACCCCGGCCGGCTCGTACCAGGAGCTGGCCGAGGCCGATCTGGTGGTGGAGGCGGTGGCCGAGGACCTGGCGGTCAAGCGCGAGCTGTTCGCCACCCTGGACAAGATCTGCCGGCCGGGCGCGGTGCTGGCCACCACCACCTCCTCCCTGCCGGTGATCAGCTGCGCGAGCGCCACCTCCCGGCCGCAGGACGTGATCGGGATGCACTTCTTCAACCCGGCCCCGGCGATGAAGCTGGTCGAGGTGGTCTCCACCGTGCTGACCGCGCCCGACGTCACCGCCACCGTGCTGGAGCTGTGCGCGAGCGTGAGCAAGCACCCGGTGGAGTGCGGCGACCGGGCCGGCTTCATCGTCAACGCGCTGCTCTTCCCGTACCTCAACGACGCCGTCCGGATGCTCCAGGAGCACTACGCCACGGTGGACGACATCGACACCGCGATGAAGCTCGGCTGCGGCTACCCGATGGGTCCGTTCGAGCTGCTGGACGTGGTCGGCCTGGACGTCTCGCTGACCATCGAGAAGGTGCTGCACCAGGAGTTCCGGGAGCCCGGCCTGGCCGCCGCCCCGCTGCTGGAGCACCTGGTGGCGGCCGGCTGCCTGGGCCGCAAGACCGGTCGCGGCTTCCGCGACCACCTCCGCCGGTGACGGGCCGTCAACCGGCCGCCGGGGCACCGCTCCCCGAGGGCCGGCCGGCCGCCCCGGTGCGCGCCGTCCGGCCCGCCTGGGGCCCCGGCGCCACCGGCGGACGCTGGCCGCGTCCGGCGGTGGCCGGCCAGGTGCCGCCGCTGCGGCGGCCGAAGCCGGCGGGCGGACCACCCGGTACGTGTAGCGTTCCGGGCATGGACCGGGAACAGTCATCCGAAACGTCAGCCCCGGAGCGGCCGGAGGGCGGCCGGACGGCCCCCGAGAGCGGGGCCGGCAGCCGCCGGGCCGCCGCCCAGCGCCTGCAGATGCGCCAGGACCTGGCGACCGCCGCGATGGACCTGTTCTCCTCCCAGGGCTACGAGGAGACCACCGTCGACCAGATCGCCGCCGCCGCCGGCGTGGCCCGGCGGACCTTCTTCCGGTACTTCCGGTCCAAGGAGGAGGCGATCTTCCCGGACCACGACGACACCCTGGTCCGGGTGGCCGACCTGCTGGCCAGTGCGGAGGCCGAGGAGCACCCGCTGGACGTGGTCTGCCGGGGCATCAAGGAGGTGCTCCGGATGTACGCCTCCACCCCGGGCGTCTCGGTGGCCCGGTACCAGCTGATCCGTCAGGTCCCGGCGCTGCGCGAGCGGGAGATCGCGGTGGTCTCCCGGTACGAGCGGCTGTTCACCCGCTACCTGCTGGGCCGCTTCGACGCGGCCGAGGAGATCCCGCCGGGCTGGCAGCGCGGCGGGGACGACGACTCGATGCTGGCCGAGGTCTCGGCGGCGGCCGTGGTGGCGGCCCACAACCACGTGCTCCGGCGCTGGCTGCGGGCCGGCGGCTCGGGGGACGTGGAGGCCCAGCTGGACCACTCCTTCGACGTCATCCGGGGCACCTTCTGGGCCACCGCGCCGAACGGCACGAGGCGGCGCGGCACGGGTGTGGCACCCGGTGCCACTGTGACACCGTCCTCGTCCTTCGACGTCATCACGGCGGGTGCACTCGGTGCCGCACCAGGGGGCGGCGGAGGTGAGGTGCTCATCACAGTCACCCGGACCGACGCCCCGCTGGAGCAGGTGGTGGACCGGATCAAGGCAGCCCTCAGCGCTCCCGCATCCTGACGTCACCGCAGGTCAGAGCAGTACCGAAGGCTCGTCCCGGGATCCCGGGACGGGCCTTCGCCGTGCCCGCCGACGGGCGCCGGCGAACGTGTGCTGGTTCACTCGAACTGGTGGCACGCGGTGTCTTTACGAGTGGCACAGGGTGCCACTACCTTGTTGCTCACCAGCGCGGCGCCGCGGCTCCCCACCTCGGCGCGCCGTGCCAGGTGCGACACCACCAGCCGTCGCAGCCAGCAGACTTCTCGCAGCAAACCCACCCAGACCGACCACAGCGAAGCCGGTGTCCGCTCCCGGCTCCCCCAGACGCCCTGTGCGCCCTCACACAGGTACGCCTTCGGAGGCAGCCATGAAGGAAATCCTCGACGCGATCCTCAACCCCGACAGCACCTCGGCGGACTTCGCCGGGCTCGCGCTGCCGGAGTCCTACCGGGCGGTCACGCTCCACAAGGACGAGGAGCAGATGTTCGCCGGCCAGGCGAGCCGCGACAAGGACCCCCGCAAGTCCCTGCACCTCGACGAGGTGCCGCTGCCCGAGCTCGGCCCGGGCGAGGCCCTGGTCGCCGTGATGGCCAGCTCGGTGAACTACAACACCGTCTGGTCCTCGATCTACGAGCCGGTCTCCACCTTCGGCTTCCTGGAGCGCTACGGCCGCCTCTCGCCGCTGACGAAGCGTCACGACCTGCCGTACCACGTGCTCGGCTCCGACCTGGCCGGCGTGGTGCTGCGCACCGGCGCCGGGGTCAACGCCTGGAAGCCCGGCGACGAGGTCGTCGCGCACTGCCTCTCGGTCGAGCTGGAGTCCCCCGACGGCCACAACGACACGATGATGGACCCGGAGCAGCGCATCTGGGGCTTCGAGACCAACTTCGGCGGCCTGGCCCAGATCGCCCTGGTGAAGACCAACCAGCTGCTGCCCAAGCCCAAGCACCTCACCTGGGAGGAGGCCGCCTCCCCGGGCCTGGTCAACTCCACCGCCTACCGCCAGCTGGTCTCGCAGAACGGCGCGGGCATGAAGCAGGGCGACAACGTGCTGATCTGGGGCGCCAGCGGCGGCCTCGGCTCGTACGCCACCCAGTACGCACTGGCCGGCGGCGCCACCCCGATCTGCGTGGTCTCCAGCGAGGCCAAGGCCGACATCTGCCGCGCCATGGGCGCCGAGGCGATCATCGACCGCTCCGCCGAGGGCTACAGGTTCTGGAAGGACGATAACAACCAGGACCCGCGCGAGTGGAAGCGCCTGGGCGGCAAGATCCGCGAGTTCACCGGCGGCGAGGACGTGGACATCGTCTTCGAGCACCCGGGCCGCGAGACCTTCGGCGCCTCGGTCTACGTCACCCGCAAGGGCGGCACCATCGTCACCTGCGCCTCCACCTCCGGCTTCATGCACCAGTACGACAACCGCTACCTGTGGATGTCGCTCAAGCGCATCGTCGGCTCGCACTTCGCCAACTACCGCGAGGCCTTCGAGGCCAACCGGCTGGTCGCCAAGGGCAAGATCCACCCCACCCTCTCCAAGGTCTACACCCTGGAGGAGACCGGCCAGGCCGCCCTGGACGTGCACCACAACAAGCACCAGGGCAAGGTCGGCGTGCTCTGCCTGGCCCCGCAGGAGGGCCTGGGCGTCCGGGACGCCGAGCTCCGCGAGAAGCACCTGCCGGCCATCAACCGCTTCAGGAACATCTGATGGCCGCCGACCGGGACCGCCCCTGGCTGATGCGCACGTACGCGGGCCACTCCACCGCGAGCGACTCCAACGCGCTCTACCGGAAGAACCTGGCGAAGGGTCAGACCGGCCTCTCGGTCGCCTTCGACCTGCCCACCCAGACCGGCTACGACTCGGACCACGTGCTGGCCCGCGGCGAGGTCGGCCGGGTCGGGGTCCCGGTCGGCCACGTCGGCGACATGCGGACGCTGTTCGACGGCATCCCGCTGGAGCGGACCAACACCTCGATGACCATCAACGCCACCGCCATGTGGCTGCTGGCGCTCTACCAGGTGGTCGCCGAGGAGCAGGGCGCGGACGTCACCAAGCTCACCGGCACCACCCAGAACGACATCGTCAAGGAGTACCTGTCGCGCGGGACGCACGTCTTCCCGCCCGGCCCCTCGGTGCGCCTGATCACCGACATGATCGCCTACACGGTCGGGCACATCCCCAAGTGGAACCCGATCAACATCTGCAGCTACCACCTCCAGGAGGCCGGGGCCACCCCGGTCCAGGAGATCGCGTACGCGATGTGCACCGCGATCGAGGTGCTGGACGCCGTCCGCGACTCCGGCCAGGTGCCGGCCGAGCGGATGGGCGAGGTGGTCGCCCGGATCTCCTTCTTCGTCAACGCGGGCGTCCGCTTCGTCGAGGAGATGTGCAAGATGCGGGCCTTCTCGCTGCTCTGGGAGAAGGTCACCCGCGAGCGGTACGGCATCGAGGACGCCAAGCAGCGCCGGTTCCGCTACGGCGTGCAGGTCAACTCGCTGGGCCTGACCGAGGCGCAGCCGGAGAACAACGTCCAGCGGATCGTGCTGGAGATGCTGGCCGTCACCCTCTCCAAGGACGCCCGCGCCCGGGCCGTCCAACTCCCGGCCTGGAACGAGGCGTTGGGCCTGCCCCGGCCCTGGGACCAGCAGTGGTCGCTGCGCATCCAGCAGGTGCTGGCCTTCGAGTCCGACCTGCTGGAGTACGGCGACATCTTCAACGGCTCCGCGGTGATCGAGGCCAAGACCGCCGAGCTGCTGGCCGGCGCCGAGGCGGAGATCGCCAAGGTGCTGGAGATGGGCGGCGTCATCCCGGCCGTCGAGTCCGGCTACCTGAAGTCCAACCTGGTCTCCTCGCACGCCGCCCGGCGGGCCCGGATCGAGTCCGGCGAGGACAAGATCGTCGGGGTCAACTGCTTCGAGTCCACCGAGGAGAGCCCGCTCACGGCCGACCTCGACACCGCCATCATGGTGGTCGACCCGGCCTCCGAGCGGACCGTCCTGACGGCCCTTCAGCAGTGGCACCGGGAGCGGGACGAGACGGCCGCCCAGGCCGCCCTGGCGGCCCTCAAGGAGACCGCCACCACCACGGCCAACCTGATGCCCGCCACGCTCGCCTGTGCCCGCGCCGGGGTCACCACCGGCGAGTGGGCCTTCGCCCTGCGCGAGGTGTTCGGCGAGTACCGCGCCCCCACCGGGGTCGGCGGCGCCCCCGTCGCGGTGCCGGCCGAGCCCGGCGGCGAGCTGGCCGCCGTCCGCGAGGCGGTCACCGCCACGGCCGCCGAGCTGGGCACCGGGAAGCTCCGCCTGCTGGTCGGCAAGCCCGGCCTGGACGGGCACTCCAACGGCGCCGAGCAGATCGCCGTCCGGGCCCGCGACGCGGGCTTCGAAGTGGTCTACCAGGGCATCCGCCTGACGCCGGAGCAGATCGTCTCGGCCGCCGTCGCGGAGGACGTGCACTGCGTCGGCCTGTCGATCCTCTCCGGCGCCCACCCGGAGCTGGTACCCGACGTCCTCTCCCGGCTGCGGCGGGCGGGGGTGGAGGATGTCCCCGTGATCGTCGGTGGCATCATCCCGGCTGCGGACGCGGAGGCCCTCAAGGCCGCCGGCGTCGCCGCCGTCTTCACCCCGAAGGACTTCGGCATCACCACCATCATCGGCCGGATCGTCGACGAGATCCGGCTGGCCAACAGGCTCCAGCCTTGGGCCGCGACCTCGACCGCCGCGACCGGCTGAACCGGAAGGACTGACCCACCCTCATGAGCAACGTCAACCGTCTGCGCCCCCGCCGCTCCTGTCTGGCCGTCCCGGGCAGCAACCCGCGCTTCCTGGAGAAGGCCCAGGGCCTGCCGGCCGACCAGGTCTTCCTGGACCTGGAGGACGCCTGCGCCCCGCTGGTCAAGGAGAGCGCCCGGCACCACATCGTGGACGCGCTGAACAACGGCGACTGGGGCACCAAGACCAAGGTCGTCCGGGTCAACGACTGGACCACGCACTGGACCTACCGGGACGTCATCACCGTGGTCGAGGGCGCCGGCCCGAACCTCGACTGCATCATGCTCCCCAAGGTGCAGGACGCCACCCAGGTCAAGGCGCTGGACCTGCTGCTCACCCAGATCGAGAAGACCATGGGCTTCGAGGTCGGCAGGATCGGCATCGAGGCGCAGATCGAGAACGCCAAGGGCCTGGTGAACGTCGACGAGATCGCCGCCGCCTCGCCCCGGCTGGAGACCATCATCTTCGGCCCCGCCGACTTCATGGCCTCGATCAACATGAAGTCCCTGGTGGTCGGCATGCAGCCGCCCGGCTACCCGGCCGACGCCTACCACTACATCCTGATGCGCATCCTGATGGCCGCCCGGACGCACGACCTCCAGGCGATCGACGGGCCCTTCCTGCAGATCCGCAACCCCGAGGGCTACCGCGAGGTCGCGAGCCGCGCCGCCGCCCTCGGCTTCGACGGCAAGTGGGTGCTGCACCCGGACCAGGTCGGCGCGGCGAACGAGATCTTCTCGCCCTCGCAGGAGGACTACGACCACGCCGAGCTGATCCTGGACGCCTACGACTGGTGCACCTCCGAGGCCGGCGGCGCCAAGGGCTCGGCGATGCTCGGCGACGAGATGATCGACGAGGCCAGCCGCAAGATGGCCCTGGTCATCGCGGGCAAGGGCCGGGCGGCCGGCCTGCAGCGCACCTCCAAGTTCGAGATCCCGGAGGCCTGACGTGCAGTTCGGACGCACCTACGAGGAGTTCGAGGTCGGCGCGGTCTACAAGCACTGGCCCGGCAAGACCGTCACCGAGTACGACGACCACCTCTTCTGCCTGCTGACGATGAACCACCACCCGCTGCACATGGACGCCAACTACGCGACCACCACCGTGCAGGGCCAGAACGTCGTCGTCGGCAACTACATCTACTCGCTGCTGCTCGGGATGAGCGTCGAGGACGTCTCCGGCAAGGCGCTGGCCAACCTGGAGATCGAGTCGCTGCGGCACATCGCGCCGACCTTCCACGGCGACACCCTCTACGGCGAGACCGTGGTGCTCGACAAGAACATGACCTCCAAGCCGGACCGGGGCATCGTGTACGTCGAGACCAAGGGCTACAAGCAGGACGGCACGGTCGTCTGCGTCTTCCGCCGCAAGGTGATGGTGCCGACCGAGCAATACCTGAAGGAGCGCGGCGGCGACCAGCCCGGCCGCCCCGAGCCGCTCTCCTAGAGCGGCCTCCCAGACCCCGGCCGAGGAGCCGCCGTCATCGGCCCCTCTCCCGGTCCACGGGCCCCGCAGAGTCACGCCTGCGGGGCCCGCAACTCCCACCACCCTCAGACCTTTCCTGGAGCCGCACGATGGGACGCCTCGCACAGACCGACGGCCTGACCGAGATCCAGCGGGACATCCTCGCCACCGTGCGGGACTTCGTCGACAAGGAGATCATCCCGGTCGCGACCGAGCTGGAGCACAAGGACGAGTACCCGACCGCGATCGTCGAGGGGATGAAGCAGCTCGGCCTGTTCGGCCTGACCATCCCCGAGGAGTTCGGCGGCCTGGGCGAGTCCCTGCTCACCTACGCCCTGGTGGTCGAGGAGATCGCGCGCGGCTGGATGTCCGTCTCCGGCATCGTCAACACGCACTTCATCGTGGCCCACATGATCAACGCCCACGGCACCCGGGAGCAGAAGGAGTACTTCCTGCCCCGGATGGCGGCCGGCGAGATCCGCGGCGCCTTCTCGATGTCCGAGCCGGGCCTCGGCTCCGACGTGGCGGCGATCTCCACCAAGGGCGTCCGGGACGGCGACCACTACGTCCTGAACGGCCAGAAGATGTGGCTGACCAACGGCGGCACCTCCACCCTGGTCGCGGTGCTCTGCAAGACCGACGAGGGCGGCTCCACCCCGTACAAGAACATGACCACCTTCCTGGTCGAGAAGACGCCGGGCTTCGGACCGAACCCGACCGTCCCGGGCCTGACCGTGCCCGGCAAGATCGAGAAGATGGGCTACAAGGGCGTCGACACCACCGAGCTGGTGCTCCAGGACGTCCGGATCCCGGCCGACCGCATCCTCGGCGGCGTCCCGGGCAAGGGCTTCTACCAGATGATGGACGGCGTCGAGGTCGGCCGGGTCAACGTGGCCGCCCGCGGCTGCGGGGTGGCCCGCCGCGCCTTCGAGCTGGGTATCTCCTACGCCCAGCAGCGGTCCACCTTCGGCAAGAGGATCGCCGAGCACCAGGCGATCCAGTTCAAGCTGGCCGAGATGGCCACCAAGGTCGAGGCCGCGCACCAGATGATGGTGATGGCCGCCCGCAAGAAGGACGGCGGCGAGCGGAACGACCTGGAGGCCGGGATGGCCAAGTACCTGGCCTCCGAGTACTGCAAGGAGGTCGTGGAGGACTCGTTCCGCATCCACGGCGGCTACGGCTTCTCCAAGGAGTACGAGATCGAGCGCCTCTACCGGGAGGCCCCGATGCTGCTGATCGGTGAAGGTACGGCGGAGATCCAGAAGATGATCGTGGGACGCCGCCTGCTGGAGGAGTACCGCATCGCGGACTGACCGCAGGTCCGGACCGTAGGGCGTGTACCCCTGGGGTACACGCCCTACGGCTGCTTCCACACGCCCTTGATTGACGCCCCGTCAGCCGTGTTCGTATTGAGACGTGGGTCACGAGCCGAGTCCCGGCCCTTGGGGAACCGCAGCCCGTCGCGTTACGGTCGTACACACAGCAGGCACGGATCGGCACCGCACCGGACACCCAGCTCAGCAGGCGGCTTGCCCACCTACCGCCTGGTCCCGATACCATCCACCGGGACAGCATGCCGTCCCTTTATCACTCGATCCCCGCGGTGGCCCCCGTCCAGGTGCCAAGCTCTGCCGGCCGGGGCCCGCGACTAAGGTATTCGATGCCCATCAGCCCGTCCCCTCACTCCTCCGCTCCGGCTGGCGATGCCCTCGCCCCGGCGAACGGTCGGCGCCCGCGCGTCACCATCGCGCGAGGAGCCACCCCCTGGTTCGTGCCCACCCTGGCCACGGCCGCGATCACCACCGCCCTCACCCGGCGGAGCGGCAAGTGGGCCGCGGCGGCCGTACCGGCCTGTGCGCTCAGCGCGGGCATGCTGTGGTTCTTCCGTGACCCCGAGCGGGAGATCGGGACCGGTCGGGTGATCTCCCCGGCCGACGGCGTGGTCCAGTCCATCGACGCCTGGCCGGACGGCCGCACCCGCGTGGCGATCTTCATGAGCCCGCTCAACGTGCACGTCAACCGCGCGCCGCTGCCCGGCACCGTGACGTCCGTCGAGCACGTCTCCGGCACCTACGTGCCCGCGTTCAACAAGGACAGCGACAACAACGAGCGTGTCGTCTGGCACTTCGACACCGAGCTCGGCGACATCGAGATGGTGCAGATCGCGGGGGCCGTGGCCCGTCGCATCGTGCCGTACGTGGACGCCGGTACCAAGGTCGAGCAGGGCGAGCGGATCGGTCTGATCCGGTTCGGTTCCCGGGTCGACACCTACCTGCCGGCCGGCGTCGAGGTCGGCGTCGAGGTCGGCCAGAAGACCACTGCCGGGGTGACGCGCCTTGACCGTGACTGATCCTGAGACCCTGGTCGGGCTGGACGACGAGGAGACGGCGCTGCGCCGCCGCCGCTGGGCCCGCGACCGGGAGCTGCGCGCTCCCCGCTCGCCCCAGCACCTCTCGACCGCCGACTTCCTGACCCTGGGGAACGCCGTCTGCGGCTTCCTGGCGATCTACTCGATCACCACCGGGGTCCTGATGCCGCACATCACCGGCGCCTCGGCGGCCGGGCCGGACAAGCACAGCGCCGCCACCGCGGTGACGCTGCTGCTGATCGGCTCGATGTGCGACCTGTTCGACGGCCTGGTGGCCCGCAAGCTGCGCTCCTCGGCGCTGGGTGCGGAGCTCGACAACCTGGCCGACCTGATCAGCTTCGGCATCGCCCCCGCCTACTTCGTCGCGGTCTGGGGCATCGTCAGCCCCGGCTCGGACCAGCGCTTCTCGGCGCTGATCGCGCTCACCGTGCTGCTGGCGGTGGTGCTCCGGCTGGCCCGCTTCTCGGCGGTCAAGATGGCGCCCGGGATCTTCCAGGGCATGCCCTGCCCGATGGGCGCCATGACGGTGATCGCCATCGTGCTGCTCGACCCGCCGTTCGTGCCGGGCCTGCTGATGATCTTCGGCGTGGCCTACCTGATGGTCAGCCGGATCGAGTACCCGAAGCCGCAGGGCATGCTGGCCACCGCCACCCTGTGCTGGATCGTGGTCTCCATCGGCTGCCTGGCCGCCTGGGCGGCCGGCCTGCCCGGTGGCAACACGCTGATGCACATCGGCGCGATCGCCCAGATCACGCTGGCCGCGATGGCCCCGCTGCTGGTGATCCGCCGCAAGGTCGGCCAGAAGGTCGGCGACGTGCGGGCCCGCCGCGCGGAGTCGCGCGGCTGCTGACCGCGCGTCAGGACGTACGAGGAAGGCCCCGAACCGGGATCCCGGTTCGGGGCCTTCCTCGTACGTCCTGACGCTACGCGCCGCCGTCGTGCACGCTGAAGGCGCTGCGGCGGGCCGCCCGGGCCACCACCGGGTCCGGGTGGACCGAGGCGACGGCGGTCAGCACCGAGGCCGCCCTGGGGTGCCCGGACTGCCGCGCCCGGTGGAACAGCCGGACCGGCTCGCCGGCCGAGGCGCCCTCCACGTGACCGACCAGCAGGCTGGTCTCCCCGTGGTCCAGCACCGCCGCGGCGGTGTCCACCCAGAGCCAGGCGGCGTCCTCGGCGGTCAGCACGTCCGAGGGCAGCACTCCGGCCTCGTCCGACTGCTCGGCCAGCCAGAGCAGCGCGTACGGCCGCAGCACGGGCTCGTCCACGGCCGCCCGGACGCCCTGCTCGGCGGTGCCGCCGGCCACCCGGAGCGCCTCGAAGGCCAGGCCGCGCAGCAGCGCGTCCTCGCCCCGGGCGGCGTCCAGCAGCTCGGCCACCGCGCGGTCCACGGGCCGGGCCGCGACCCAGGCACGGTACTCGGCCCTGGCCGGACCGGGCGAGTAGTTGGCGCAGGCGTCCAGCAGCTCCAGCGCGCTCTGCTCGATGTGCCCGGCGGCGGTCTGCGCGACGGTGCAGATCTCCTCCAGCTTGGCCCGCACCGCCCAGTGGCCCAGCGGGGAGAGCTCGGCGGCCTCGTCGTGCCGGGTGAGGGCACCGACGGCGGCCAGGCCGTCCAGCATCCAGTCCAGCACCGCCGCGACCTCGGCCGGGGCATGCGGGGTGTCGATCTGGGGCTCGCGGCAGGTGCCGCGAACCGCCGAGACGGCGGAGGCGGCGTGCGGCACGGGCGAGAGCGGGCTGGTGCCCGCCGCCACCCGGCGCTCGTCCAGGCCCCGGCGGAGCAGCTCCAGCAGCTCGCTGTCGGGGACCGGGCCGTCCACCAGGTGCAGGAAGGAGAGCAGCTGCGGGGCCTGGTCGACGGCCTGGCCCGCGAGCACCGCGAAGACGCCGCGCATGGCGGCGGGCGGCATCGGGGCGACCAGCGTCCAGGCGTCGAACAGCGCCGACCAGCCGCGGATCACGGCCTCGTCGTCGTGCTCCCAGGCATGCAGCCGCCAGCCGGGGGCGGCGCCGCCCTCGCGGGCCTCCACCAGACCGACCAGCAGGGCCTGGCCCCACGCCCGGGCGGCGGCCCCGACGGTCATCGCCAGGGCCTTCCCGGCGGCCCGGGCATCGTCGGGGAGCAGTTCGCCGCGCTTGTCGACCTCGCCCAGCTCGCCCGCCCAGCGGGCGATCCGGACGGCGTCGGCGAGCATCCGCCGGGCCAGCGGGGCCAGCTCGGCGGGGGCGGGCAGGCCGTCCGGAACCGGCACCCGGCCCCGTCCGGGCTTGGGTGCGGGCGTGCGGCGGCGGGGGGCGCCCGGCTGCACGGTGTCGGGCCGGCGGGCCGGTCCGGGGAGACGGGTCACCGTCGCACCGGTGCCGGTCTTCGGCTGGAGCGGGGCATCACGGTCGCGCGGATTCCGAGACGTCACGCCGTGCAGTCTTCCCCGTGTGTGGGCCTCCTGTCACATCGGCTTTTCGCGCGAGCGGTGCAAACCCGACCGAGAAGGTCATTTTTTCGGTCATTGCCGGTAGTGGAGAGGCCGTGGCGGGTCCGGGGAGCGGCGGCGAAGGCCGAGGCCGGGCGGGTGCCGCCCGGCCGGGGGCGGACCTCACAGGAGCGGCGTCAGCCAGCGACGCAGGATCTCGGTGTAGCCGGCCGGGTCGGCGTTCCACAGGGCCGCGTGCTCGGCGTGCGGGACGGGGTGGAGGCTGACCAGGTCGGCCCGGAGCCCGGCCAGCCGGGCGGCGGCCGCGTAGGGCGCGATGGAGTCGTCCGGGCTGTGCAGCAGGAGGGTGGGCACGTGCAGGTCGGTGCCGGAGGCCAACCGGGCGAAGCCGGCCAGGTCGACCCCGGCGCGGCCCTCGGCCGCCAGGGCGCCCAGCTCGGCCACGGCGGCCGGGACGCCGGCCCGGGTGCGTTCGCGGCGGACCGTCCGGGACCAGTCCAGGACCGGCGAGTCCAGCACCAGCCCGGCGATCGAATCCCGCCAGGCCGAGCGGGCGGCGGCCTGCAGCACCATGGTGGCGCCGACCGACCAGCCGTGGAGGATCACCCGGCCCGCGCCGCTCTCCAGGGCCAGCCGGATCGCCGCCTCGACGTCCTCCCACTCGGTGTCGCCGAAGTGGCTGAGACCGTCCGGTGACTCCGGGGCCCCCTGGTCGCCCCGGTAGGTGACGGTCAGGGTGGGGAGTTCGAGCGCGCGCAGGGCCGGGAGCACCGGGAGCGCCTGGGTGCGGTCGGCACCCGGGCCGTGGACCAGCAGGACCCAGGTGCCGCGCTTGCCCGGGGTGTACCAGGCGGGCAGGTCGCCGAGCTCGCCGAGCGCGATGGTGTCGGTGTAGCCGAGGTCGAGGGCGGAGCGCGGGTCCCCGGTGAGCACCCGTGGCGTGAACTCGACCTCGGTGCCCGGGTCCAGCGAGCCGCCGTCCACCTTCTCCAGCCGCCGGGTGACGGTCTGCGGCCCGGTGGCGAGCACCTCGCCGACCACCGCGTGCCCGCCGTTCGGCCACTCCAGCGCGTACCGGCCGGGCCGGGAGGTGGCCGTGGAGCGGGTGAGCACCACGCCGCCCGGGGCCAGGTCGTGCACCCGCAGCTCGGGAGCGCTGCCGGGCTCGGGCCGGCCGGGCTTCACCACGCCCTGGGAGGCCCGGCGGCCGATCAGCAGGACGGCCGCTCCACCGGCCCCGACGACGGTGGCGGCCACCATGGCCGCGGTTCCCCAACGCATGGCGCTCCCGGATGTACTCGGTACGGGTCTCGGACGTTGCGGTCCATTCGACCGGGGGCCGGGGCCCGGTGCCACCGGAGCGCCGCCGTAAGGGAGGAGACGGCGGGTCAGACCGGGAGGTCGGTGGGGTGACGGGACAGCAGCTGCCAGAACCGCTCCAGCGGCGGCAGGTCCGGCGGCTGCTCGGCGGCCGGGGTGGTGGCGGTGCCCCAGTGCTGCGGCACGACGTGGTCCTGCTGGAGCTCGGCGAGCACCTCCTCCAGCAGCGGACGCGGCAGCGGGACCAGCTTGGCGACCGGCTTCACCTGGCTCTGCCAGCGGCCGTCCACGCACTGGCGCAGGCACTTCTCCAAGGCGTCCTGACGGTGGGTCACCCGCGCGAAGGCCCGGAGGGTCAGGCCGAGCACCCGGGCCAGCTCGTAGGACTGCTCCGGGTCGCCGGGCCAACTGCCGGTCAGTTCGGCCTGCTCGTACGCCCGGAGGGTGATCCCGATCCGGCGGGCGGCCTGCTCCTGGCTCAGCTCCCTGGCCACCCGGAAGTCGCGCAGGCTGCCCGGGGCGGTGCCCATCAGCTGCGCGGGCGGGCACCACAGGGCTCGGGCCAGCGCGATGAACTCGGCCTCGTCCGGGCGGTACTCCCCGCTCTCCCAGCCGATCACGTGGGTGGGCAGCAGCCGCACCCCGTGGGCGGCCATCCCGGCCGCCACCTGCTCCGGGGTCAGCCCGAGGCCGGTCCGGTGGGCCCGTGCGGCGGCGGGCGAGAACGGGACCGGCGAGGGCGGGGGCGGTCTGCGGCGCATGCCCCAGACCGTAGGGGCGGCCGTGTCCGGGGCTGCACCCGCTGAACGCACGAACCGCGCTCCCGGGCCCGGGCGCGGGGTTGGAGCTTCACACCACCCCTGACGGGTGATCACCCGAGTCGGCTGGGAGATAACGACGGCGGGGCCGACACCGAGGCAGAACGCGAAGCCAGGCCCGGGGACAGAACGCGAGGCCAGGTACCGAGGCAGAACGTGCGGCCAGGGGCGGCGACAGAACGCGAGGCCGGGCACCGAGGCAGAACGTGCGGCCGGGGGCGCGAGGAACTGCGCGCAGGGGAACGGCAGCACCTGCAACTGACTGACGGTGGTTCAGTTGCACGTGCTGCCGTTCCCCTTCGCGCAGTTCCTCGCGCCCCCGGTGTAACCGAGTGCGTTCCTCGCGGCACCGGGGTGACCGCAGTGCGTTCCTCGCGAGGGCGGGGCGGCCGCGAGGTCAGTGGAGCTTGCCGAAGAGTTCCTCGATGGTGGCCGGGGTCGGCAGTTCGCCGTTCGGGGTGAGGCGGTCGACGGTGGCCGGGAGGTGGGTGGCGAGGGTGTCGGCGGCCTGGTCGGGGGTGATGCCGGCGTTGCGGGCCAGCATCTCGAGCTCGCCGGGCGGGAGGGCGGCGGCGAGTTCGGAGCCGGTGACCGGGTGGTTGTCCCCGGTGCCGACCCAGGACTTGGCCTGCATGCCGAGCCCGCCCTCCGTCAGCTGCTGGAGCAGGGCGCCGAGCCCGTTGCCGCGCCCGGCGCCGTTCGCGGCGAGCGAGCCGAGCAGGATGGAGAGCAGGTTGCCCGCGCTGCCGTTCCCGCCGCCGCTGCCACCGAGCAGGCCGCTGAGGAGTTTGCCGAGATCGGTCATCGCCGTCCTCTTGTTCTTCCGGGTCAGCCACGGCAACGCTGCCGCGCCACCGCCAGCCTGACCCGCCGCCGGGCGTGCTGCACGGTGGGGCGGGCGACCGTGTGACCAAACCCTCGACGGGCTTTGTTGACGCCCGGTCGAGGCCCGTGGTGGGATCTTTCAGCCAATCGGAGGCAAGCAGAGGAAGCCGGTGCGAATCCGGCGCGGTCCCGCCACTGTCACCGGGGAGCACGCTCGATCCATGGTCACGACGGCCCGCCCAGGCGGCTGTGGGAAGGCCCGAGGGTGTGTCCGACCCGGAAGCCAGGAGACTCTCACCCCCGTTACGTCGAGCCAGGGCGCGGACCCTGAGTGAGGACACGCACTGATGCCGCCTGCCCGGAGCCACGCCGACTCGCCCGCACCGTGCGTCGTCTGACCCCTTTTCTGCTGGGCACGGCGGCCGGCTACCTGGCGGACGCCCGCTTCGGTGACCCCCGGCGCGGCCATCCGGTGGCGCTGTTCGGCTCGGCCGCCACGGCGCTGGAGCGCCGGATCTGGCGCGACCACCGGGCGGTGGGTGCCGCGTACACCGCCGTCTGCGCGGGCGGCGTGGCCGCCGGGGCGGTGCTGGCCGGGCGGCTGGTGCGCCGCAGCCCGGTGGCCGAGGCCGCGCTGGCCGCTGCCGCGACCTTCACCGTGCTCGGCGGCAGCTCGCTGACCAGGGAGGCCCGGACCATCGGGGCGGCCCTGACGGCGGGTGATCTGACGGCGGCCCGGGAGCGCCTGCCGCACCTGTGCGGGCGGGACCCGAGCGGGCTGGACGGACAGCAGATCGCCCGTGCCGTGGTCGAGTCGGTGGCGGAGAACACCGCCGACGCGGTGGTGAACGCCCTGGTCTGGGGCGCGCTGGCGGGCACCCCTGGGCTGCTGGCCTTCCGGGCCGTCAACACGATGGACGCGATGGTCGGCCACCGCTCGCCGCGCCACCTGCGGTTCGGCTGGGCCTCGGCCCGGCTGGACGACCTGGCGGGCTGGCCGGGAGCCCGGCTGACCGCGCTGCTGACGGTGGCCGCCGCGCCGGAGCCGCGAACGGCCCGGCTGGTGTGGCGGCGTGACGGCGGATCACACCCGAGCCCGAACGCCGGGCAGGCGGAGTCGGCCTTCGCGGGCGCGCTGGGGGTGCGCCTCGGCGGCACCCTGCGGTACGGGGACCGCGTGGAGCACCGGCCGGTGCTCGGCGCCGAGCTGCGCCCCGTCGGCGTGCCGGACATCGAGCGGGCCTGCGCGCTGTCGCGCCGGGTCGGCGTGCTGGCGCTGGGCGCCGCGCTGCTCGGACGGACCGTCATCCACCGCACGCTGCACAGGAGGAGGAGCACATGAGCAACGCACTGCTGGTCGCCGGGACCACCTCGGACGCGGGCAAGAGCGTGGTGACGGCGGGCATCTGCCGCTGGCTGGCCCGGCAGGGGGTGCGGGTGGCCCCGTTCAAGGCGCAGAACATGTCGCTGAACTCCTTCGTCACCGCCGACGGCGCCGAGATCGGTCGGGCCCAGGCGATGCAGGCGCAGGCCGCCCGGGTGGAGCCGGAGGCGGCGATGAACCCGGTGCTGCTCAAGCCCGGGGCGGACGCCCGCAGCCAGGTGGTGCTGCTCGGCAAGCCGGTCGCCGAGGTCGGGGCGATGGACTACCGGGAGCGCAAGCCGTACCTGCTGGAGCGCTCGCTGGAGTGCCTGGCGGATCTGCGCAGCCGGTACGAGGTGGTGGTCTGCGAGGGCGCCGGCTCGCCGGCCGAGATCAACCTGCGGGACCGGGACATCGCCAACATGGGCCTGGCCACGGCGGCGAAGCTGCCGGTGGTGGTGGTCGGCGACATCGACCGGGGCGGGGTGTTCGCCGCGATGTACGGGACGCTGGCGCTGCTCTCGGCCGAGGACCAGGCGCTGGTGGCGGGCTGGTTCGTGAACAAGTTCCGGGGTGACGCGCGGCTGCTGGAGCCCGGGCTGCGGATGCTGCACGACCTGACGGGCCGTCCGGTGCTCGGCACCCTGCCGATGCTGCCGGGCCTGTGGCTGGACGCCGAGGACTCGCTGGACCTGACCACCGTGGTGGACCGGGGCGCGGTGCGCGGGCCGGTCGGCAAGGACGTGCTGCGGGTGGCCGTGGTGCGCTTCCCCCGGCTGTCGAACTTCACCGACCTGGACGCGCTGGCCCAGGAGCCGGGCGTGCTGGTGCGCTGGGCGACCAGGGCCGAGGAGTTGGCCGACGCGGATCTGGTGGTGCTGCCCGGCACCCGGGCCACCGTGGCCGACCTGGCCTGGCTGCGCGAGCGCGGCATCGAGCCGGTGCTGCGCGAGCGGGTGGCGGCCGGCCTGCCGGTGCTCGGGGTCTGCGGCGGGTACCAGATGCTCGGCCGGGAGATCGTCGACGAGGTGGAGTCGAAGGCCGGGCGGGTGGACGGTCTGGGGCTGCTGCCGACCCGGGTGGTGTTCGGCCGGGAGAAGGTGCTGGCCCGGCCGGTCGGCGAGGCGTTCGGCGAGCGGGTCGCGGGGTACGAGATCCACCACGGCGTGGTGACGGTGGAGGAGTCCGCCGAATCGTTCCTGGACGGCTGCCGGGTCGGGCCGGTGTACGGCACCACCTGGCACGGAGCGCTGGAGAACGACGGCTTCCGCCGGGAGCTGCTGCGGATGGTCGCCCGGCTGGCCGGGCGGGCGTTCGTGCCCGCGCCGGACACCTCGTTCGCGGCGGCCCGCGAGGAGCGCCTCGACCGGCTCGGGGACCTGATCGAGGAGCATGCCGACACGGATGCCCTGTGGAGAATGATCGAATCCGGCGCACCGGCCGGCCTGCCCTTCGTCCCGCCGGGGGCGCCGCACACCGTGGAGACCGAGCGATGACCGACGTGCGTTACCCCTTCACCGCGATCGTCGGGATGCCCGACCTGCGGCTCGGGCTGCTGCTGAACGCGGTCTCCCCCGCCGTCGGCGGGGTGCTGGTGCGCGGCGAGAAGGGCACCGCCAAGTCGACCATGGTCCGCGCGCTGGCCGGGCTGCTGCCGTCGATCACCACCGTGCCCGGCTGCCGCTTCGCCTGCGACCCGGCGGGCCGGGACCCGCAGTGCCCGGACGGCCCGCACGACGGGGCCACCGGGGACGAACGGGCCGCGTACCTGGTCGAGTTGCCGGTCGGCGTCTCGGAGGACCGGATCGTCGGCTCGCTGGACCTGGAGCGGGCGCTGGCCGAGGGCGTCAAGGCGTACGAGCCCGGCCTGCTGGCCCGGGCGCACCGGGGCGTGCTCTACATCGACGAGGTGAACCTGCTCCAGGACCACGTGGTGGACCTGCTGCTGGACGCCGCCGCGATGGGCCGCTCCTACGTCGAGCGCGAGGGCGTCTCGGTCCGGCACGCGGCCCGCTTCCTGCTGGTCGGCACGATGAACCCGGAGGAGGGCGAGCTGCGGCCGCAGCTGCTGGACCGCTTCGGGCTGACCGTGGAGATCGCCGCCACCCGGGATCCGGTGGAGCGGGCCGAGGTGGTCCGCCGCCGGCTGGCCTACGACGCCGACCCGGCGGGCTTCGCGGCGCGGTTCGCGGCGGAGGAGGACGCGCTGGCCGAGCGGATCACCACCGCGCGGGAGCTGCTGCCTCAGGTGGAGCTGACCGACCTGGCGCTGCGTCAGATCACCGCCGTCTGCGCCGCGTTCGAGGTGGACGGCCTGCGGGCGGACATCGTGATGGCCCGCACCGCCGTCGCGCTGGCCGCCTGGGACGGCCGCACCGAGGTGCTGGAGGAGGACGTCCGCAAGGCCGCCCAGCTGGCGCTGCCGCACCGGCGGCGGCGCAATCCCTTCGACGCGCCCGGTCTGGACGAGGAGCAGCTGGACCGCACCCTGGACGAGCACCGCGACGAGCCCGAGCCGCCGCAGGACCCGCAGGGCCCCGAGGGTGACGGACCGGACGACAACGGCGGCGGACCGGACGGCGGCGGTGCGCCCGAGCCGCAGGGGGACGCGCCGGACGGCCGCGCCGGCTCCGAGGCGCCCGACGCTCCGGAGCCGAACGTGCCCTCCCAGGGCGGGAGTTCGAACGCCCCGGTGGCCTCCGCCGGGGAGCCGTACCGGACCCGGCTGTTCAAGGTGCCCGGCACCGGCAAGGGCGCCCAGGGGCGCCGCTCCCCCGCCGAGACCGACGGTGGGCACACCGTCCGGGCCCGCCGCCCGCAGGGCCAGCTGTCCCGGCTGCACCTGAGCGCCACCCTTCAGGCCGCCGCTCCGCACCAGGTGGCCCGGGGCCGGGACTCGCGCGCGCTGCGGCTGCGCAAGGACGACTTCCGCGAACAGGTGCGCCAGGGACGGGAGTCCAATCTGGTGCTGTTCGTGGTGGACGCCTCCGGCTCGATGGCGGCCCGGCAGCGGATGACCGCCGTCAAGGGCGCCGTGCTCTCCCTGCTGATGGACGCCTACCAGCGCCGGGACAAGATCGGCATGGTCACCTTCCGGGGCTCCGGCGCCGAGTTGGCCCTGCCGCCCACCTCCTCGGTGGAGGTCGGCGCGGCCCGGCTGGAGCAGCTGCCGACCGGTGGCCGCACCCCGCTGGCGGCCGGCCTGCTGCGGGCTCACGAGACGCTGCGGATCGAGCGGATGCGCGACCCGCACCGCCGCCCGCTGCTGGTGGTGGTCACCGACGGCCGGGCCACCGGCGGCAAGGACGCCCTCGCTGAGGCCGGCCGGGCGGCCGGGCTGCTGGCCGCCCAGGGCACCGCCAGCCTGGTGCTGGACTGCGAGGCCGGCCACGTCCGGCTCGGCCTGGCCCGCACCCTGGCCGACCAACTGGGCGGCCCCGCCGTCACCCTGGACGAGCTCCGCGCCGAGGGCGTCGCCGCCCTGGTGCACGCGCACCGCCCCTCCTCCTCCCTGCGAAAGGCAGCCTGAACCCATGCCCAAGGGCCAGCCCGAGACCGTCCCCGACGACGGCCTGACCACCCGTCAGCGCCGCACCCAGCCGATCACCGCCGTGCACACCGGCCCCGGCAAGGGCAAGTCCACCGCCGCCTTCGGGATGGCCCTGCGGGCCTGGAACCAGGGCTGGCCGGTCGGGGTGTTCCAGTTCGTCAAGTCGGCCAAGTGGAAGGTCGGCGAGGAGAACGCGCTCAAGGTGCTCGGCGCCTCCGGCGAGGGCGGCCCGGTCGACTGGCACAAGATGGGCGAGGGCTGGTCCTGGGTGCAGCGCGACATCGAGTCCTCCGAGGAGGCCGCCAAGGAGGGCTGGGAGCAGGTCAAGCGCGACCTGGCGGCGGAGAAGTACCGCTTCTACGTGCTGGACGAGTTCACCTACCCCATGCACTGGGGCTGGGTGGACGTGGCCGAGGTGGTGGACGTGCTGAAGAACCGCCCGGGCAACCAGCACGTGGTGATCACCGGTCGCTACGCCAAGGACGAACTGCTCGAACTCGCCGACCTGGTCACCGAGATGACCAAGGTGAAGCACCCGATGGACGCCGGCCGCAAGGGCCAGCGCGGCATCGAGTGGTAGCCGGGACGCGCCGGAAGCACCGCATGCACCGGGTGCACGGGATGCACCGGACGCTCAGAACCCTAGGAACGCACGGATCGTGAACATCCCCCGCCTGGTCGTGGCCGCCCCCTCCTCGGGGGCCGGCAAGACCACCGTCGCCACCGGCCTGATCGCCGCGCTCACCGCGCGCGGCCTGGCCGTCTCCCCGCACAAGGTCGGCCCCGACTACATCGACCCCGGCTACCACGCGCTGGCCGCCGGCCGCCCGGGCCGCAACCTGGACGCCTTCATGTGCGGCCCGGACCGGATCGCCCCGCTCTTCCTGCACGGCGCCGCCGGAGCGGACGTCGCGGTGGTCGAGGGCGTGATGGGCCTGTACGACGGAGCCGCCGGGCGCGGCGAGCTGGCCTCCACCGCGCACGTGGCCAAACTGCTGCGGGCCCCGGTGGTCCTGGTGGTGGACGCCTCCTCGCAGTCCCGCTCGGTGGCCGCCCTGGTGCACGGCTTCGCCTCCTGGGACCCGGAGGTCCGGCTGGCCGGGGTGATCCTCAACCGGGTCGCCTCGGACCGGCACGAGCAGCTGCTGCGGGAGGCGCTGGAGGAGGGCGGGGGCATCCCGGTGCTCGGCTCCGTCCGGCGCTCGGCGACGGTGGCCACGCCCTCCCGGCACCTGGGCCTGATCCCGGCCGTGGAACGCTCCGAGGCGGCGCTCGCCGCCGTCCGGGACATGGGTGAGCTGATCGGCGCCTCGGTCGACCTGGACGCCGTCCTGGAGCTCGCCCGGACCGCACCGGAGCTGCCCGACGAGCCGTGGTCGGCCGCGGCGGAGGTCTCGGTGGTGCCGGGACGCCCCAGGGTGGCGCTGGCGGGCGGGGCCGCGTTCTCCTTCTCCTACGCGGAGAACGCGGAGCTGCTGGCGGCGGCCGGGGCCGAGGTGGTGCCGTTCGACCCGCTACGGGACGCCGAACTCCCCTCCGGGACGGCAGGGTTGGTGATCGGGGGCGGCTTCCCGGAGATGTACGTGGGCGAGCTGAGCGCCAACGAGGGCCTGCGGATGGCGATCCGGGAGCTGGCTGCGGCGGGCGCCCCGGTGGCCGCCGAGTGCGCCGGACTGCTTTACCTGGGACGGGAGTTGGACGGCGCCGCGATGTGCGGGGTGGTGGACACCACGGCCCGGATGTCGGAGCGGCTGACCCTCGGGTACCGGGAGGCGGTCGCCCTGACGGACAGCGTGCTGGCTCCGGTCGGATCCCGGCTGCGCGGCCACGAGTTCCACCGCACCGTCTGCGAGCCGGGCGCGGGGCCGGCTCCCGCCTGGGGCTGGCGCGGCCCGGCCGGACCGCAGACCGAGGGCTTCGTCGAGGGCTCGGTGCACGCCTCCTACCTGCACCTGCACTGGGCCGGCGCCCCGGAGCTGGCGACCCGCTTCGTCCGCGCAGCAGCCGCCCACGCAGCAAGCTGACCCTCCCTCCGGACCGCCCTCGGACCGCCCTCGGACCACCCTCGGGCCACCCCGGACCGCCCTCGGACCGCCCTCGGACCGCCCGGAGGGCGGTCAGGGGCGCGGGGAACTGCGCGAGTCGGAAGAACGGGACCCATGTGCCGGGTACGGGGATTCACTTGCACGTGAGCGTCCGTCCCCGGCACACGGTCGTTGCGTTCCCCTTCGCGCAGTTCCCCGCGCCCCTGACTTCCCTGCAGGCAGCCCCGGTGCCGAGCGGCAAGCACCAACC